>CBDICC010000009.1:0-261407 GCA_965277185.1 Cytophagales bacterium
TTTCCTTCGATTTTTAGAATGCCTTTTGATGTGGTGGCGGCAAATGTTCTTTGATTGGAATGTGTGAAATTAATCACATTTAGCCGCTTGTTATCCAGTGTGATTTCTTTAGTTGAGGAGCCTTGCATTCGGTATAATCCCTTAGCGGTTCCCATCCAATAAATCTCATTTGTTTTGTCAAATGAGATGGTGGTAGATCTTCCTGAATGAAGTACTTGGGAACCGTCTTTTTTGTGTAAGGTTGAGTTGGCTCTTGATGCAATTAGGATCTCATCCTTGGATTTGATGAAAACGTCTTTGACACTGCTTGAAAATAGTCCTTTCACTACATTTTCTTTCTTTAAGTCAGTTAAATTGATAAAGTAAAGCTTTTCTTGGTCATACGTTATTATCTGATTATTAAATATATATAGAATTTCAATGCCGTTATAGATGTTTTTGTGAATCAATCGCTTGTAACTATTGGAATGATCATTCCAATATTCATATATTTCTCCCTTTTTTGAGCCAGCGTACAGTTTTCCTGTGGAAGGATTAAAAGTTACTTTAGTGAATATTTGATTCGAACTTTGATTTTGTTTTCCGTACGATATGATGTCAGGATTCTTAAAGTAGATTATGCCATTCCCTAATGTGCCAAACCAATAGTTTCCTTCACTGTCTTCTAGCACCGACGAGATGTAATGTTCCTGGAAAATCACCTCTCCCCCAAACAAAGGGTTTCCCGTAGAATCGAATGCAAGCAAGCCTTGTGTACGTAGTGAAATCCACATTGATTTGTCTTTGGTTATGTATAGATTGTGTGCTTGATATTGATCTTTATTTTGAATGTTTAAATTGAATTTTTTTAATGTACTGTCCTTTAGTGAATATAGGTTTAAGGGGGTGTTTAAGAATACATGATTTTCGTTGTTTCGATAAAGAACACTAAAGTAAATTGATTCATCTGATTGGTATTCGAATGACTTATAATTTACGGAGTCTTCGAAAATATAAAATGGGTATGAGTTAGATGATGCGAAATAAATTTCACCGTGTTTGTTCTTTGAAATGGAGGTGAAACTTGGAGTTGGTTCAAGCGTGACAGGATAAGTGGTCGCTTTGTTTTTAGCTTTAATTAGGATGGGCTTTTTAGCTGCGACCATCAATTGATCATGATCGTTTAAGATGATGTTGTATTCATTAAGAAGTAGGGAGTCTGGGATCTGATAATAGATGTCCATGGAGTCATTCCTGATCCGCACAATTTGCCCGCTTAAATTGAATCCGTATATAGTGTTAGATCGATCTTTTATCAATCCGAAAAGCGATTGGTTGATGAGTTTTGAATTGGAGATAAAAATGTATTCGTAGCCATCATATTTTAAAAGTCCCTCATTCGTAGCAAGCCATATGTGATCATTGTTGTCTTGCAGCATACTGTATATGTCTACTCCAGCCAGCCGCTCTTGTCCAATGATTTTATAGGATGGTTCTTGTCCAAAACAAGTTGATGTGTGCCAGGTGAAATAGTAAATGAAAGTGGCAATCTTTAGGGATTGAATCAGCCAAACAGGTAAATATGTTTTATTAGAAAAGTACAATTTATTTTGAGCTTATATTTTCAAATATCCCCTGTTTGTTTCTATGAGCAGCAATAAGTAAATCGACAAAAAGATCATAACTTTCGACGCCGTTTTCCTGAGCGTTGGCTTTTAAATAAAGGTCGTTTATGCCTTCGGAATAGTTGGAGATGGGGCCTTGATATTGTTCCCAATAAGCTCTACTTTTTAAGATGTCACCTTTCATTTGTTTCCCGTACATTGTCCGAATATGATCAAATGCAATGTCATCGTTTTCTAATAAAGTGTACATGGAATATCGCAATGCTGATCGCAATGCGGAGTATAGAAATACGGAATCAGACGAAGATGTACAAACCATAAACGAGATGAAATTAGCCTCTTCTTCTTTAGCAATTCCCATTTGATGTCCGATCTCATGGCATATGGTAAAAGGCAACTCGTGCATTGGAGCTTCCATGTTTACATTGGCCTCTCCGGTAAACGGAAAGTAGATCCCACTAATACCAGAAATGGCCATTGAGCTAGATACCATGACAGCTTTGGTGGATGGAATTGCATAGTTAATTAGGGAGTCTTGATCCGAATAATTTTTATAGGCGAACGATGCTCTTTGAAACAGATCTGTATTCGATTGTTTTATGAGTTGAGGGTTTTTTATGCCCGCCCGCACTTGATTACATTGAAGAACGAGTACCTCGCATAAATCCGTTAATTCTGAAACAGAGTAGGAGGTTTGCTTAAAATGAAAGTGTGTTAAAAGTGGAAGTCGTTTGTAGTTGATGCCCCAAACAGACATGAAGAGAAAGTAAATTACATTACCGCAAATCAGTACATTTATTAGACTATTTTTACCTAGGTCAATCCACTTAATTTGTTTTCGAATAACTCGAATTAAGGATCGCAAAAGGAAGATCGTAGAAACACAAATAACACCTATTAGAAATAGTTGTCCTACAGGAAAAGGAACCCATCCGAACAGCATACGCAAGCATTTCCCAATGATAGGATAGATGCCATTAGAATAGATGTTTTCTACTCGAATAGGGCTAGATGTGAACCATGTGAAAAAGAAATACTGCCCAGTAAGGAGCAATCCTAAGCCAAGGCTCGTTTTAACCCAGTGCTTCCCCATTGAGGTCTGTGGTAAGAATTTCGCTCATGTAATTAAGAAAAGGGCGCATGTACTGATAGGTTTGAACGATGTCTTTGGTAAAGTTAGGGGAAAGAACCTCCTTATCTTTAAAATCACGTCGAACAACAAAACCTTTGTAACGAAGCAAATCAACAGCTTCATGATCTTTAGGGAAGTCTCTTGGAGCCGTCTTCAATTGATCACCTTGTAACTCTCCAAATGTTTTCTTAAACAATGGATCATTGATGATCGAGCGAAAGGTATTCGGATCATTTGCAATTTGATTTCGAATATGGAGTAAATCATCTTTATTTGGCCCCCAAAATCCACCGGCAACAAAAGATCCTCCTGGTTCAATGTGATAATAATAACCTCCTCTAAGCCATTTGGTCGCACGTCGCATGTGACCACTCCAATGGGATTTATAAGGCGTTTTATCCTTTGAAAAACGTACGTCCCGATAGATTCTAAAAAGGCTCTTTTTTCCACTAGGAGTTTCAATATCGTCGAGTTGATTCATTTGATTGATCAAATCATCCGAAAAAGACCGCATTTCTTCCAATTCATGCTCGTAAAGGGATTTATTTTCTGTAAACCACTCCTTGTTATTATTGGCTCTCAATTGTTTTAGAAAATCAATATTTGATTTCTGAAGTTGATGTCCTGACATTGAAATTATCGTTTGTTTTAGTAAAGTAAATCACATGCAATATAATTTAATATACTATTATTTGCATAGAATCTTTTGTTTTAACATTTCTGCAAATCGAAATTTTATTGAATACCTTTTTAATAATTTGGAATGAGGTAGTAATTGTGCTTTAATTTTAGGCTAAACACTTATAAATACACAAAATTCCATGTTTAATAGGTTTCAAGCTGACTCTTTATATTGCAAAAATGAATGAGCGAATGTAATCTTTTTATTCAAAACATTTGGACAATGATTTAAAAATAATCATATTGCGATCAGTTTATAATCACATAGTCACTTGTTATAATTTGAATACCAATGAGTTTTGCGTCAAACATAAAGTTTTTAAGAAAGCGAAAAGGAAGATCTCAAGATGAAGCCGCTTTTATTCTGGAGGTACCAAGATCTACTTTGAGTGGATATGAAAATGAAGTTGCTGAGCCAAACTTTGATATGCTAGTTAAACTGAGTGACTATTTCGGTATAAGCACGGATCTCCTGCTGCGAGACGATTTAAGCACCTATGCTGAGAGTAAGTTGGTGGAGTTGGAGCGACTCTCTGATCCAACAGGAAAAGATCTTAGGGTGCTGGCGATCACGGTTGATGACGATGAAAATGAAAACATAGAAGTAGTTCCTGAAAAGGCAAAAGCGGGATACACGGCTGGTTATTCTGATCCACAATTTGTAGGGTTGTTGTCGA
Source organism: Cytophagales bacterium (assembly GCA_965277185.1). Taxonomy (GTDB): domain Bacteria; phylum Bacteroidota; class Bacteroidia; order Cytophagales; family JAHDFW01; genus JAHDFW01. The sequence continues at coordinate 4,095 of CBDICC010000009.1, forward strand.
AATTTCAACTCCCATTTTTAGGAAAGACGGGGACGTTTCGAACCTTTCAGATTAGCGGTGATTCTATGCCTCCTTTGCGGGATGGATATTGGGTGACCGGAAAGTATGTGGATGATTGGACCCATATCAAGGATGGAACTCCTCATGTAATCCTTACTAAAAGTGAGGGAATCGTGTTCAAATTGGTTTATAATTACATCAAGGTCAAAGGAGAAGTATTATTGGTGTCTACCAATCCTATTTATGAACCTTATTCGGTGAAAGTAGAAGAGATTCTAGAGATTTGGGAATTCGAACATTCGATTAATTCTGAATTTGAAGTAGGGTAGTAAATTGACCACGTATGATTTGCCAGTTTGCAGGCAGATTTACAAGTTTTTGAGTACGAAATAATTATATAGATGTAATACTTACTATACTCTACTATATCCGCATCCTGCCCAAAACACTTATTTCAATAGAATTAATAAGGTAATAAGGTTAAATCATTACAAATTAATTTCTTGAATCAAGAATCAGAAAGTAAAAAACAAGAGATAGAGTTCAAAAGCTAGAACTCAAAACTAGAATTCTTGCTTAAAGACTGGACTGTTTATGTGATTCAATTCAGTTCAATTCAATTCAATTATTTATCCTACTACATTAAAAAGTCGATCCCAACGAATTCCTTCTTCTCCTTTAGAAAACCAAATAAATACGGCCTTTCCAACGATATGATCTGCGGGTACAAATCCCCAAAAGCGTGAATCCAATGAATTATGGCGATTATCACCCATCATGAAATAATAATCTTGCTTAAATGTATATTCTTTAATGGCCGTTCCGTTTACCATTAATCCATTCGATCCAATTTCAACAGATTCATTTCCTTCGTACTGCTGAATAACTGGATAGTACGAAATAACATTCTTAGGTGTAATTTTGACCGTCATTCCTTTTTTTGGAATCGTTAATGGACCATAAAAATCAGTGTTCCAATAAAAGTCCTTTTTTAAATTCCCGATTAATTTGGCATCAAGAGGGGAGTCTCCCAAAGGATAAGTTCGTAAATCAGGATCGTTTGATTTTTGTCGATAACGCTCTACAGATGTAATATTCGGATCCTTTTTTAATCGTTCCGCCTGACTATCTGATAAAAAGAATAATGGACCAGAAGCATGTGAATGTGAAGGAATATTATGTTTTTTAAGCATGTAATTATTACTTAATTCCATCTTAGTCTTTACAGTTTGCATAAATTGAGCATTTGCCGGAAAAGCAACCTCTTCTCCGTTAATTTGCACAACTTGATCCACAATTTGGAGCGTTTCCCCAGGCAATCCAACACAACTTTTAATGTAGTTGGTTTTCAAATCTACCGGATGATCGGGATCTGCTGGCCAGTTAAATACAACCGCATCATAACGCTGAACATCCGAAAAACCTGGAAGACGAAATTGCGGCAATTGAATTAAGTCGGAGTATGTTTTATTAATTCCTAAAAACTCAACTTTTTGATGCGTTAATGGAATTTGTAGTGGAGTTCCGGGTGTACGAGCTCCATAATGCAGTTTACTAACAAATAGATAATCACCTACTAAAAGCGATCCTTCCATCGATGGAGTAGGAATGGTAAACGCCTCAAAAGTAGCCCAACGAACAATCGAAGCCGCGTATACAGCAAATAAAATGGCATCAGACCATTCTCTTGCAACACTCTTTTTTACTTTTGGAATCTCACGAACTTTACCGATATATTGTGCACTGGCATCGTTGCCAAGTCTATACAAGAATATAGGAGGTAAAAACATAGCGAAAATATGATCCTTGGTACCCGTTTTGCCAAAACATTTTGCCAAATCCACAAACATTTGGATAAATACAAAAAAGTTAATCACAGGAATCAATAATAAACCTAATTGCCAAACAGGTTTTCCTGTAATCTCCAAAGCTGTTTTGAAATTTAATCCAGGAATAAATGCCTGAGAACCGCTTTTTCCAGCTTTTTCAAATAGTTTGGCTGCTGCAAATAAATTACAAAGCATAAATAATGAAAGTCCCCAGTATGTTAATAAAAATGACATTTAGATATCTTTTGAGTGTGGTGTCGTAATAATTATTTCTGTTCAAATAATAAAATAAAGTATTCTGAGACGAAGTGACTAAATTTTAAATTTCCGCTAAAATAGGATTTTTCTTTTACTTAATTAAGATTATCCTAAAATGCCAGTTTAAGTAAGTCGTTCATTCCATAAACGCCTTTTTTGTTTTGTATAAATTCAGCAGCTAAAACGGCGCCAGTAGCAAATCCGGTTCTGCTATGTGCCGTATGTTTTATTTCAATGGTATCAACGTCTGAATCATGCATTATAGTGTGCGTTCCAGGAACATTGTTGATTCGTTTGGAAATAATTTCCAATTGATCAGGCGAAACCGCTGTTTCATTGATCCATTTCCCTTTTACTGATTGATGTTCTAAAATTCCTTCAGCCAAGGTAATTGCCGTACCACTTGGAGCGTCTAACTTTTCAGTATGATGAATTTCCTCCATTCGGACATCGTACGAGTCGAATTGATTCATTATTCGAGCTAGATGTTTGTTTAGCTCAAAGAAAATATTCACCCCAACACTATAATTAGACGCGTAAAAAAAACTTCCGCTCTCCTTTTTTGTTAATGAAACAATTGCTTCATATCGGTCAAGCCAACCAGTGGTGCCAGAAACAATAGGTAGCCCAATTTGTAAGCAGTGTTGAATGTTTTCAAATCCTGATTCAGGTCGACTAAACTCAATTGCAACATCGGAATTTGAATTAGTTAATTCCTTCAAAGCCTCAGGATCATTTACTTTACAAGAAATGGAATGTCCTCTATGAGTAGCAATTTCTTCAATTGCTTTACCCATTTTTCCATATCCAATTAACGCAATATTCATAAGATCGATTATATTAAATTAATTAATTCTTTATAAGATAGATAAGTAGGATTGAGCCGAGGTGAGTTTGGAGTTGTACATTTTGATATGACTCGATTATTTTAATTCGGAACATCCAACCCGTATCAAAAACGAAGCGAAATACGCATTCCTTGATGTGTTTGTCCTGCATTGACCATTAGAACTGGATCAATTTTTAATGATAAATCAGGAGAAACGTCAAATTCCTTTAAATGTCCATCAACCAACGCATCCACGATGTTCAAAGCATGTACAACGCCTGTATATAGAAAATAGATGTCTCTTGAGTTTCGAGCTTCGTCTCTATATGCCTCAATCAAGCCTGTATTGGGCTTGCCGCGTGCCGTTAATTCAGCTTGATAACCGCTAATATCAAATCCGAGGTTCTTTAAAAGATTTACTTTACGAAATAATTTATAATCAAGGTGTTGCTGTCTTGCCGTATAAATGGTAAATCCACCTAGTGCATAAATAATAGGGATTTTCCAGTATTTCTTATTGTAAGCTTGACCTAGCCCAGGGAGTATGGCTGAATATACACCTGCTTTACCCGGATCATGCGCGCTTGTTTTGGACTCTTTCTTTTCCTTTGATTTAGAAGGAACTGACTTTTGTTTTTCTTTCTTTAAGGAATCTTTGACTAAAACAAATTCATTAATAGGGGAAGAGACAGAGTCAATACCATTCTGATTTGCAAAACTTTCCAACGAGGTAAATTGAAACAAAACAAGGCAGGCAATTAGTATGAAAAACGTAGATCGCACTTTAGTTCATTTAATTTCTCGGATACATCCTTTAAAAGGTAAAACCATCAATTCAACATGAACTGAATCTAATTCACCTTGAAACGTTAATTTTTCAAATCGAGTATGTCCAGGATTCTATTTAAATCCTCAATGGATACAAATGGAATCTTAATTTCACCCTTACCAGTGTCAGTTGCTTTTACGTTGATCTTTGTTCCAAAATGAGAAGAAAGATTAGAGCTTAGCTTTTTAATATCATCGTTTTGTGGAGTTGATTTATTCTCCTTGCTTTTTTTCTTCGCACCGAAATCTCGTACCAATTCTTCCAATTTTCGGACAGAAATTCCTTCTTTAACGATCTTATTGTAAAGCGAAATTTGCGTTTCAATTTTATCAGTTCCTAACAAGGCTCTGGCGTGGCCAAACGAGATTTGATTGTCACGTACTCCAATTTGAATATCTGGTGGAAGTTTTAATAAGCGCAAGTAGTTCGTTACAGAACTTCTTTTCTTTCCTACACGTTCTCCTAGGTCTTCTTGTTTTAATTTACATTCTGTAATAAGACGTTGATAACTAAATGCAATTTCCATGGCATTTAGATCTTCCCGCTGAATGTTTTCGATCAATCCCATTTCCAACATTTGCTGGTCATTGGCTTTTCGGATATAAGCAGGAATCTTTTTTAACCCAGCAAGTTTTGAAGCTTGGGTTCTACGCTCTCCAGATATGAGTTGAAATTTATTCTTAGATAACATTCGAACCGTTACGGGTTGAATGATCCCTTGAACTTTGATGGATTCCGCTAACTCATTCAATGCTTCCTCATCGAAATCAGTTCTTGGCTGAAAAGGATTAGTCTCAATATCACTTACCAAAATGTCGGCAATGGTATTGGTTCTTACGTCCTTAGGTTCCTTGTTATTAACGTCATCAAAATCACCTCCTTGTAATAGGGCTCCTAGACCCTTTCCCAGTGCATTTTTTCTTTTTGGAGCTGCAGCCATCTTTACTTCTGTTTGGTATAATTGAATTGTGTAGGTGTTGAATTAATTTCGATTTCTCAAAGGATCTGTTTAATCATTAATCCAATTGTTAAATCTCTATTTTCATTCCGATACAGCCTGTTTTGTTTATTCCGTTTTTAATTAAATAAATATTTAATCTACGGAAACAAGTGTTATCGGTAATCGGGTATCAAAATTACACGAGTTCGTTTCGTTTTAATAATTCCTTGGCAAGGTTTAAATAACTTTTTGCCCCTTTACTGTCTACATCATGAGTGATCGCTGGTTTACCAAAACTAGGCGATTCGCTTAACTTAATGTTTCGAGGTATAATCGTTTCAAAAGCCAATTGCTTAAAATGTTGTTGTACATCTTCTACCACTTGATTCGATAGACGAAGTCGTACATCGTACATAGTTAAAAGCAATCCTTCAATTTGAAGCTCTTCATTTAATCTGGACTGTATAATCTTAATGGTGTTTAACAGTTTTCCTAAACCTTCCAAAGCGTAAAATTCACATTGAACTGGAATTAATACGGAATCTGCCGCCACAAGAGAGTTTACTGTGATTAAACCTAAAGAAGGCGAACAATCAATAATTACGAAATCATATTTTTCCGTAGTATGCTCTAAGGCATGTCGCATTTTTATTTCTCGATCTTCCAGATTGATCATTTCAACTTCCGCACCTACCAAATCAATGTGTGAAGGAAGAAGATCCAAAAATTCTAAATCGGTTTTTAACACCGCATCATTTACTGTACAACTGCCAATCATGCATTCGTAAATGCTGTTTTCGATTTCATTTGGATCATAGCCCAATCCAGAAGTAGCATTAGCCTGTGGATCAGCATCAACTACAAGAGTTTTGTATTCCAAAGCCGCTAAACTGGCTGCTAAATTGATGGAAGTGGTGGTTTTTCCTACTCCTCCTTTTTGATTCGCTATTGCTATAATCTTTCCCATTCCCGTTTTAACATATCTTCATTGGTTTTATATACCAACTGTTTATTCTTAATTACTTTAATCGTAGCCTCCTTGATGTATTGTATTGTGACTACTAAATACTGAATTTCTCTCCGATTTTCGGCAAAATCAATGTTTTATTTCCTGCTTTTGCAATCGACTGTACGGCGTCATGATCAATTTTGATAGGAGGGAAGGTGTCAAAATGCATTCCTACAATGGTAGATGTCTCTACGAAATCAGCAGCTAGAACCGCATCATTTATGTTCATCGTGAATTGATCTCCTATCGGCATGATCGCAAAATCAATGTTGAACTCTGCTCCAATTAATTTCATATCGTATGTTAGAGCAGTGTCTCCCGCAAAATAAAAAGTTTTTCCGGAACATTCAATTACAAATCCAGCAGCTTTACCTCCATCTGATCCATCGGGAAGAGCATTGGAATGTACGGCATTCACCATTTTAACCCTTCCGAAATCTAAATTGAGATTACCTCCGATGTTCATTGCAATTGTATCGGTAACGCCTTTATTCTCAAACCAACTTGCTACTTCAAACACGGCAATTAACGTTGCTCCACTTTGTTTAGCAATAGACTCTGCATCTGCTACGTGGTCCTCATGACCGTGAGAAAGTAAAATGAAATCGGGCTTAATGAGACTAACATTCACATTGGCGGCCAATTCATTTGGAGTAATAAACGGATCAAATAATAATTTTGTTCCACCTATTTCAACAAGAAAACAAGCATGACCGTAATATGTTAATTCCATTGAGAAAAGCTTAATGATTTTTGCAAAAAATAAAAATAAGTCCTCCGAAGAGGACTTATGCAAATATAAAAAATTATAGCCTTTTTACAAGCAAAAAATTGCCCGTGATCTAGTTTCTGTCAATGGTATTGGTAGGGCGTTTTTGAATGTCTCTTTTACGAGATTCACGCAATTCCTGGTTTTTCTTTAAGGTTTCAGCGTTCTTATCAATTAATGCCATTATATCATTGTGAATAGACGTATTGAAGTCTTTCAATTCATTAGGAATGTTATAACGAGCCGTTACTTTTTTAGACGTCCCTTTATAGTTGATCATGGTGTGTGTACTAGGAAGATCGGTTACATTACCATCATATTTTTCTTCCATTTCCATAAATCCAATTTCGAACGCTTTTTTGCGGGTATCCTTTACCCAGTCTTCGCCAATATTTATTTTGAAATTCCCTACAAGCTTTACAAATCGGGTTCCTGTAAAATCAATAGTACCGTTTTCATAAATCTCCGCCTTATAGGTTGGACATGTTCCAAAACAAGGACTTTTTTCAAAGGTGATAACCGGTTGAGACATTTTTGATTCTGTCTTAGGTTGACTATCTGCAGTCGAATCAGTTGTCTTTTTTGATTCCTTACAACTAAATAGGATCAAACTCAATCCACATGTTAATACAAGTAACTTTTTCATTGTGTTCTATTTATTAAATAAATTCTTACTGTCAATTTTGTGCTTTATATAAAGACATTAATTGAATAATGTCATTTGATATACTTGATAATTTCAATAACCATACCAAACGATAGATTGAAAAGAATCAACGGGGGAGATTCAAGTCTAACACATTTAAAACCATTATTTTAAGAGGCTATTGCTCCTTAAAATAATGGGGTTGATGACAACAGATTGATCAATTGTTTTTCTTATTTCCTTTCTTTCCCTGTTGCTTTTTTATAGCGTGAGAAAGGGAGTTTTGAAACGAAGACTTATTGCCATTACTGTTTTTGATTCGATTGGCGTCTAATTTCTCTCTTATCTTGTCTTCGTCCACAAAACGACGAATTAAAATAGTTTGACCAATTGTATACAGCGTAGATAGTAAGTAATAATACGTTAATCCCGATGCATAAGAGTTTAATACAAAGAAGAAAATCAATGGCATCATGTAACCCATCGTTTTCATTCCAGGTTGCGTTTGATTCGTCATTTGTGACGAGAACACGGTGTTGACAATAGTTGCCGCCGTCATTAGTAAGGTGAATAAACTTAAGTGTCCATCTAAATAGTTTAGAGGGAAGAAGTCTCCTCCAGTCCAAGAAATGATATCATCAAAGGATGAAAGGTCTGTTGCCCATAAAAATGGTTTTTGACGTAACTCCAGTAAGTTTGGAAATAATCGGAACATGGCAAACAACACTGGCATTTGGAGCAACATTGGAATACAACCGCTCATTGGGTTTACTCCAAATTGCTTGTATAAAGCCATCGTCTCTACTTGAGCCTTTTGTTTGTCATTCTCATGCTTTTTATTCAAAGCATCAATTTCAGGTTTTAACACCCTCATTTTTGCCATACCTACCTGAGAACGATAGGTTAGAGGCAATAATCCTGTTTTTATGATCACAACTAAGATGAAGATGATCAATCCATAATTAGATATGAAACTTTCTAAAAACTTAAACAAAGGGTAAACTGCATATCGGTTAACTTCTTTTAGTACAGGCCAACCAAAGTCTACGTTACGTTCAAAATCGGGAGCAACCTCATCCAGAATGTCAAAATCATTCGGACCAATATAGTGCGCCAATTGAAATCCATTTTCAGAAGTGAAAGTATTAAATGGAAGAGCAGCTGTAAACCCTACGTTCTTAATAATTTCTTTATTCGATGCGTTTACCTTTCCTTTTAGATTAACGGAGGGGATAGGACTTTTAGGAATTATACCTACAGTGAAAAAAGATTGTTTGAAAGCGATCCAGTTTACACCGCTAATAGAATCTTCTTCTAAATCAGGAGATGCTGCTCCCATATCATTAAATCCACCTTCAGTAGTGTTGTAATTGATTAAACATCGGCGCATGTTACTTTGATCAACTGCTTTTTCCAGTCGTATCATGTCCTGGCTATAGTTCCACTGAATAGAAGATGGATCAATACCTGGATTTAGGCCAATAAATTTGATGGATTGATTTACCTGATAACTTTTGTTACTTATCGAGTAAGTACGTACGATTTGTTTACCAGGCATTAATTCAGCTGTGAATGACACTTGAGCTGAATCTTTGCTTTGCGTTACATTACTAACGGCGAAATCCACATCATTTAAATTAATGGATTTGTTATTGCTTGTTTCGAATGTAAGACCGGATTTAAGACTTTGCTCATTGAACAAAATTAAATCTGTCGAATCATATCGTTTGTAATTAAGTAATTCTGCTCTTGCAAGACGACCACCTTTACTGGAGAATTGCAAATCGAAGTTCGTAGTTTGAATCTGCTGAAGTACTGCTTTTTCCGTAGTGATTACATTCGCAAAAATACCATACTTATCTTGTAAGATTAGTTGTTGCAATGAATCAGAGATTCCAGTAGCTAATGTAGTGTCTTGCAAACCAGTTGTAGTAGTGGTTGCAGCCGTATCACTAGTGTTTGAAGCAGCAGCTGTTGAACTACTATCCGTTTGCTCTGTTTTCACAGCGGTATTTGCGTTGGTTTCATCCTTATCTGGCATAAACCAGATGAAATAAACCAAGAATATAGCAGAAATTATTGCAATCCCTGTAATTTGATTCTTATCCATTGTACGTATGTACTAAATTAATGAGTCTTTAAAAAGTCGCGCAAAGTTAAGATAATATTCCTATAGATAAGGATATTTTAACGGGAATTATTCGGTTTTCGCGTATTCAATGGCAGCTTTAACAAAACCTACAAAAAGTGGATGAGGCTTTATCACAGTACTTTTAAGTTCAGGATGAAATTGAGCCGCAACAAACCAAGGATGATCCTTTAGCTCAACCGTCTCTACAAGATTTGTTTCTGGGTTGACTCCAGAAATAATCATCCCCGCATTTTCAAACTTTGAAACGTACTTATTATTAAACTCAAATCGATGGCGATGACGCTCGTCGATCTTTTGTTTTTTATAGGCAGAATATATTTTAGTGCCCTTTTGAAGGGTACAAGGGTAGGAGCCCAATCGCATAGTTCCACCTTTTTCTGTGACCTCTTTCTGGTCTTCCATGATGTCAATTACTGGGTTTTGACAATCACTTTTTACTTCCGAGGAGTTGGCATCCTTTAGCTTTAATACATTTTGCGCAAACTCCACTACGGCCATTTGCATACCAAGACAAATCCCAAAGAAAGGAATGCCATTCTCACGAATAAATCGGATGGCTTCCACTTTTCCTGCAATTCCTCGTTCACCGAATCCAGGTGCAACAAGAACTCCATCCAATTTGCTTAAATTATTGGATACGTTTTCTTCGTTTAAATGATCAGATTGAATCCATTTAATATTTACAGTACATTCATTCTCTGCCCCTGCATGGATAAATGCTTCAATAATCGATTTGTACGCATCATGTAATTCTACGTATTTTCCGACCAATCCGATCGTAACTTCTTTCGTTGGGTTTTTTAACTTCCCTAGAAATCCTTTCCACGCGGTTAAGTTGGGCTCAGCCGTCGCGGGTAATTTTAATTTAGATATTACTCGTTTGTCCAATTCTTCCTTTTGCATAAGCAAAGGAACATCATAAATTGAATCAGCGTCCAATGACTCAATAACCGAGTTGATATTTACATTGCAAAATTGAGCAATTTTTCGCCTAATATCACCAGGTAAATGACGTTCACAACGACAAACCAATATGTCAGGTTGAACTCCTGCTTCACTTAATTGCTTAACAGAATGTTGAGTTGGTTTAGTTTTTAATTCACCAGCAGCTTTCAAATAGGGTACGAGTGTGAGATGAATTACCAAGCTTCTATTTGCTCCTAAATCCCAACGTAATTGGCGTACGGCTTCTACAAAAGGCAGAGATTCAATGTCACCTACACATCCACCTAGTTCCGTAATGATCACATCAAATTCGTCGTTTTCCCCTAATAAGGTCACTCGTCGTTTAATTTCATCTGTAATATGTGGAATAACCTGCACGGTTTTTCCTAAATACTTACCCTTACGTTCCTGAGTAATTACATGGTTGTAAATTCGTCCTGTAGTTACATTGTTAGCTTGAGAGGTGGATGTTCCTAAAAAACGTTCGTAATGTCCTAAATCAAGATCTGTTTCTGCTCCATCATCGGTAACGAAACATTCTCCATGCTCGTAAGGGTTCAAGGTTCCCGGATCAATATTGATATATGGATCAAACTTTTGGATAGTAACCCTATATCCTCTGGCTTGCAGTAGTTTAGCTAAGGATGCTGAGATTATTCCTTTGCCTAATGAGGAGGTTACTCCTCCGGTTACGAAAACGTATTTGGTGTTAGCCATAGTGAGATTTGTGGTTCTTTTCCTATGGGGTACAAAACTATGATTATTCTTTGAATATATAGTGTACTTAATTCTAATTTATTTGAAGAAATTGAAATGTTGTAAATAAAATGTAACTTTGTTTAAATTTGTACGTTTACTTACAGTAAATAATTCAAAGATGAGGAACATAAAACTTATGCTTGAAGAAACTTACTTTGGCGTTTGTGCCTGGTGGGGAGCAAAATTAGGAATATCGATAAGTAAGATTCGATTGTTCTTTATTTATGCTACGTTTATTGCATTGGGCTCTCCAATCATCGTATATCTTTCGATGGCTTTTATTCTTGATATTCGAAATTACTTTCGAAGAAAGCACAGTAGAGTGGAAGACGTTTAAGCGTTTTCGTTGTGCAAAAAGAAATGGAAGAGTTCAAATTCTGAATTCTCCCATCTCAATTTAAATACTTCTAAATTTATAATCCTAATCCACTCAAATCTAATCCTGGGATATTAGGAAGCATTCCTTCTGTTTCTTTACGAATTGCTTCTTTAGCCATCTCATCAGATTTTTCAATAGCCTGATTCACAGCAGCGATAATTAAATCTTTAGCCATTTCAACATCACTCAACGCATCGTCAATCTCTATTTTGATAATTTTACGATGACCATTGGCAGTGGCTTTAACCATTCCAGCACCCGATTCACCAATGACGGTTTTATGCTTTAATTCTTCTTGTACAACTTTTACTTTTTCTTGGACCTCTTTAACCTTGCCCATCATTTTAATCATGTCAAACATAATAACTATTCTATTCCGTGTAACTTTTATTTAAAATCCTCTCCCAGTTAATTTGATTCGATAAATTTCTAAAACTAGAGATCTAACGAATTAAGGTAAGGGTCCATTTTCGTGTCTGTGTACGTCCGTTTTGGTCTGTAACTTCAACATAATATGTATAAACACCAGCAGGAGCAGCATTACCATCTGGATAAGTACCATCCCAACCTTCATTTAACTGTGTTGTAGCAAATGCAATGTTATTCCAACGGTCATATATGTTTATCTTAATGGATTCTGCAAATCGAGCTCTTACGTAAAAAACATTGTTGTGCTCGTCTCCATTAGGGCTAAACGTGTTAGGAATAAATAAGCTATTGGCAATTTGAACAGACTCAATATTGGAATAAGACACACGACCTTGTACATCATTTTCAATTGCTTTGATTCGATAACGATAGTTTTGAAGATTAAATGTGTAATCAATTGTATCCAACATATTGGTGTTTGTCCCTGCAAAACGTGTTAACAAAATTGAATTGGTTTCATCCAAAACCTGAATTTCATAGGAACTAACTCCATTTGTCCAACCAACATACTCAGACCATTCTAGAGAAACTTCATTAGGTCGTTCGAAATCAACAGTTCCTGCTAACAATATCGGACAAGTTGCTTCACTGTTTTCAGAAACATTATCACATAAATCGTTGAACCGAATAGTAAAACAATCATGAGTAGTATTAAAGGCAATAGTAGAATCTGCCGATGTCACAATATCCGCACTCGAATTTGAAAGAGTAAATTGCTGAAAAAGGGCAATTGGTTGTTTCCAGTTAAACTCAATTTCATTGGCTGTATTGTAAGTAGATTGAAGTTCCAATGTGTCTTGTATTTTGCTAGATACCCCAAACACACAGGAATCATTTGATTCAGCGGTGTTTCCATTGGTAAGCGTGGTAATTAAGTAATAGCAATTTTCAATGCCACAAATTGTTTGAGAATCGACCTCAGAATAAGATGAGTTTGCGTTGTATGTTCCAAAAAGTACGGAATCTTTATAGAGTTGAAAGTTTGAAAATAAAGTAGAAGCATATTGATCCCATGAAACGGTGTTGAAATCATTGCTAGCAACTACATTGGGCCGGACAATACAAACTGGATTCGAAAATTGTTCATTGCCACATAAATCATAAGCCCTTGTTCGATAACATATTTGACTTCCTGAGGTGGATGTGATGGATATATTAGACAAAACAGAAGTTGCCAAAAACGAATCTATTTTAGTAAAACCATTGGTGTCAGATATACTGGATTGAATTTCATAAAGCACATTGCTTTGTGATGAATGTTGTATCTGACTTAAGAATCCTGTATCATCTTTGACTAAGCTTAGCGTTGGAACGAGTAGTTCGGTAATTAAGACAACGGTTTGTGAATCGGAAGACCCGCAATTTCCAGGAACATAATTTCCTGTTACTTTAATCGTTACGGAACCAGGAGAGCCATATCCATGATTAATTAATTGACCTGACACTAATGTGTCAAACTGACCATCGCCAAATTCGATGAAATACTCCTCATAAGCCATATCAGTTATGGATATGTTTACAGAAGTATCGGCGCATAAGGATAGATCAAATAATGGTGCAGGAGCTTCGAGTACCTCTACATGAATACTATCGATAGGATTTCCACCTGGTGGGACCAATTGAAAAACGGTATACGTACCAGCAGTATCAAAAGTATAAACGGAGTCGGTAGTATAATCGTCCGGATCGAATATACTATACTGTCCTTCGCCAAATAAGTAGCCTATATTCGATTCACCAGAGCAATCATGTGCTGTAATTGTAAGAGGAGCACAGCCACGTGTTACGTCAAGGGTGAAACATGCGTTTTGTCCAAAGAGCGTATGCTGAAGTCCTATAAATAATATAGTTAGGAATAATAAATATGACTTTCTGGACTTCAAATCAATTAATTCAATTCAGTTTAAAGGTTACTTAATATACTTTAGTTTAAGTATTTATTAGGGGATGTATCTTGTAAAAACTTAACGGCTTCGATGATATCAAAATGCATAATCCGATCATCTTCTACTAAAGGAACTAAACTCCTAAAGTCTGAAATTAAACGTTCCAAAACTGGAGAAGTTTTAGCAGGACGACGAAATTCAATCGCCTGAGAAGCGTTAAATAATTCAATAGCTAGGACTTTTTCAGTATTGTGCACTACAATAAATGTTTTGGTAACGGCATTAGCTCCCATACTTACATGATCTTCCTGACCATTGGAAGATACAATAGAATCTGCCGATGCAGGTGTACAGAATTGCTTACTTTGACTAACGATGGATGCGGCCGTATATTGTGGAATCATAAAGCCACTATTAATCCCAGGATTTGATACTAAAAAGTCCGGTAACTCACGTAGACCAGATATTAGCTGATATGTTCTACGTTCCGAAATACTTGCAATCTCTGAAATTGCCAAGGTTAAATGATCGGAAGCTAAAGCCAAAGGTTGACCATGGAAGTTTCCTCCTGATATTATTTTATCTTCTTCTGGAAAGATGTTAGGATTGTCTGTAACAGCATTGATTTCATTTTCAAATGTGGTCTCCACATATTGAATAGCATCCTTACTTGCCCCGTGTACCTGTGGAATACATCTAAAGGAGTAGGGATCCTGCACATGCTTCTTAGGTCGATCAATTAATTCACTTCCTTCTAGTATTTTAGAAACGTTTTCGGCCGTTTTTATTTGCCCCTTTTGATTTCGAACATGATGTATTAATTGATCAAATGGTTCTTTTCTTCCATCAAATGCTTCCAAGGAAAGAGCTCCTATAAGATCAGCATAATTTAACAAGTTTTTACTCTTAATCAAATTGTAGACGCCATAGGCATTCATAAATTGGGTCCCATTAAGCAATGCCAATCCTTCTTTCGCTCCAAGAGTTATTGGTTCCCATGACCAGATTCTATTGATTTCTTTTCCCGATAATCGAGTATCCTGAAAATAAACTTCTCCTTCTCCAAGTAGTGGAAGAGATAAATGGGCAAGTGGCGCTAAATCTCCACTGGCTCCTAACGAACCTTGCTGATAAACAACTGGATAAATTCCTTTATTATAAAAATCAATCAATCGTTCCACCGTTTTTAACTGAACACCGGAATGTCCATAGGAGAGTGATTGAACTTTTAAGAAAAGCATTAATCGTACAATGTCCTGAGGTACTTCATCTCCTGTCCCACATGAGTGAGATTTGATCAGATTACTTTGTAAGATACTGAGTTGATCAGTTTCAATCTTAAATTTATAGAGTGAACCAAAACCAGTGTTGATCCCATAAATAGGCTGATCCGATTTGTCTAATGTTTCGTGCAAATAAGTATAACACGACTGGATCTTTTGTTTGGCCGATTCAGATAATGCGATTTTCGTTTCGGAAAATACAATTTGTTCCACGTCTGCCAAAGTTAGCCAGGCATTCGAGATTTCATGAATGGATTGAGTGCTCATTCGATCTATTTAATACTTATGATACTAATGTCTTTATTATTTCTTCCACTGAAAGATCCGATTGATTTCCATCTTTCATGTTTTTTAAGCCAAGAAGTCCTGACTCCATTTCATTATCACCAATTACAATGGTGTATGGAACGGCCTTTTTATCCGCGTAACTCATGGATTTGCCAAATTTTACGATGTCTGGATATAGCTCGCTTTTGATATTATTAGCTCTGAGTTCTTTCAATACCGGAATCGCATATGAAAAGGCAACTTCATCCTTAGCTATTATCAATACCTGCGTAGGGCTAGATCCTAATTCCGGAAACAATTCCAAGGATTCCAATACATCGTAAATTCGATCCAATCCAAAAGAAAAGCCTACACCACTTACATCTTTTAATCCAAAACCACTTGTAAGATCATCATATCTTCCGCCTCCACTGATGCTACCAATCGAAACATTGTTGACTACAACTTCAAAAATACAACCTGTATAATAGGAGAGGCCTCGTGCCAACGAAATATCTAATTCCACATTGGTTGATAGTGAATCCGAAAATGGGAGGTATGAAAAGACCTCTTCCACCTCATCAATCCCGGTCAATCCTATTTCTGAATTACTGAATTGTTCTTTTAATTCAGTAACGTTCATTTTGATCAATTTCAACAATAAATCGGCTTGTGATTCACTTATCCCTCTGTTTAATAGTTCTTTTTCTACACCTTCATCCCCAACCTTATCTAGTTTATCCAATGCCACAACGACATTGGTAAATTGATCTGCTACTCCTGCCGATTCACAAATCCCTTCAAGAATCTTTCGATTATTTAATTTGATCGTGAAATTGGAAATCCCAAGCGTAGTAAGGACTTCATCAATCATCAAAATCACTTCTGATTCACATAATAATGAATCCGTTCCAACTACGTCTGCATCGCATTGATAAAACTCACGATATCTCCCTCTTTGAGGACGATCCGAACGCCACACCGGTTGAATTTGATATCTTTTAAATGGAAAAGCAATATCGCTTTGATTCATGGCTACGTATCGTGCAAAAGGAACCGTCAAATCATAGCGAAGTCCCTTTTCAGCGATTTTAGGGAGAAGTCCTTTGTATCCTTTATCGAAATCTTCCTGATTAGCGTTTTTAAGAAAATCTTTCGTATTCAGTATTTTGAATAACAATTGATCTCCTTCATCTCCATATTTACCCGTCAATACTGACAAATTTTCCATGGTAGGTGTTTCCAGCGGAGCGAATCCGAATTTTTCGAATACGTCTTTTATTATGTTGATAATGTATTGACGTTTCCGAACTACGGAAGGTCCAAAATCTCTTGTTCCTTTTGGTATTGAAGGTTTAGTTTTACCCATTGTTGCATTTTTATGGCTGCAAAAATAGGAAAATTCAGGCTTTTATCTGGAAATAATAAATTTCTTTGTGAGCAAAGGTTTGCCTGATTGAGCAATGGTAAAAAGATACATACCTGCACTTATATTAGAGACCGATAGTTGACTTGGAATTTGCTGCCAACTTGTGTTGCCATAGTTAAGTCTACGACCCATTAGATCCGTAATGTACCATTGAACTTGTTCTGATTTTGTAACTTCTAAGTTTTCCTGTTTTTGAATATATAACGTGCGCTGATCTACGGAAATAGAAATACCGCCATTAGATAAGATTTCTTCAATAGAACCAGTGTCAAGAATAGGAGGAGCCGTATAACAAATTGGTCTTGGCAACATGAAATCCAGCGTTTGAGCAAATGTATAGGATCCGGTTATTCCTAAGTAGGTTTGGGTTGTGATACTGTCAAATGTAACAAGATTTAGGGGGCTACGATTGACAGAAAAGTCTTGACCACAACTTTGTCTTCCACTATCAAGTTCTATTTTTTGAACATAAATAGCCGGATCAAGCCAAGTGCCATTTGTATCCTGGATCCGATAATTTCCGGTAATCATTAGGGAATCTTCATTGTCGGTTAAGAGAATATCTGTAACGGTTTCAA
Organism: Cytophagales bacterium; assembly: GCA_965277185.1. GTDB lineage: Bacteria > Bacteroidota > Bacteroidia > Cytophagales > JAHDFW01 > JAHDFW01. Next base: position 21,311 of record CBDICC010000009.1, read on the forward strand.
TACCTCCATCATTGGAATTTTTCAGGTTTCGGCTCCAAAGCACTTCTCCATTGACGTCCAGTTTTATAACAAATGGACGTTTATAATTACTGGAATCGACCAAATTTCCTCCTATGTAACTATTTCCATCGGCATCTACTTCAATTGCGGTACCTTGCATTGCTAAAGGAATAACTTCATTGTTATTAAATGCAAAAGCATAATCGATTCCGAAATCATCATTTACTTTAAGAATAAAAGCACTGTCACTTTTTGATTTTTTTATATATCCTGTTAGAATGTAACCATCAATGACTCGTTTCATATCTTCCAACAAAATATCAGAACCTGATAAGGCAACGTTTTCATATTTGATATTATCCAAGTCGTGATCCATGGATATCATCATCATGCAAAAACCATAACTAGACGCTCCTTTACCAAAAGCTACAATTTCGCTGGATCCCACATGCATTTTGGATGCATCATTGAACCCAAATGTATTACCAAAATTCATTCCTTTGACGTAGTTTCCACTTGTGTCAAATTTAGAAACTAAAATAGTATGAGCGCCTAAAGTATCTTCATCTTGTCCTATGGCGTAAATGTGACCGTCGTAATAACCAATATCTCGAAAATTATGATGACCGTGTTTAATCGTCCAATCTGGAATGTAATTATTATTTATTCGTGTGATGATTTTTGTATCACTACTTCCTCCAGCCAAGAATAAATTTTGATTATCATCGAAGCAATACCCGAATACTTTGGATCCACCAATAATAAATGGTGCTTGATCTTCGTAATAATAAAAGGCTTGTCCGGGCCTTTCCATTTCATAATAAAAATAGGGAACCTTGGAAATGCTGGAATCGTTTCCAATAAAATCTCCAATCACAAAATATTCTTCGGATGCAGGGTTGTATCCTAATTTGGTAGGATTATGAAAGAATACACTGGCAAGATTGGAGGAATCTATGGCGTGAATAAACTTATATTGTGCCTGGAGTGGATTAATTAAACTAATTAGAACATAAATTAACGCACCTAAACCTACTCGCACGTCCGTTCTAATCCACTTTTTATTCATTCAATGTTGATTTTGAGAAACTTCAGACATATATATATGAACGATTCTCTATGTAAATGACCTAGTATCTGTCTAAGATCTCCTTGGCCCGATTAATAACCGTTTCCTCTGCTCTTTCAATAGGCGGAAATGCGGCAGCAACTTTGTAAAGAATATCTAGAAAATCTTTCTTTACATCATCGGTGATGTGGTCTTTACTAAGCTCTAATTCTTCCTCTGCTCTTTTAATTGTTGTTTCCAACGTTTCTTTTTGTTCCTGAAGTATGGAAAATATGATTTCCGAAATGTTAATCTCAGGTGTAATTTTCTTTATTTCCGAAGAAACGATTTCATTTACTATTTCACGCTCTTCCCGCTGTACTTCGCCATCTGCTTTTGCTACTGCGTAAGCAAGGTGCCCTAAGGAATAGTATAGATTTTCTTTGTGATTCATAAGTCTAAATTAACTATTTTCTTCTTCATTTGAAAATTTGTTGAGTTCATTTTCAGGTAAGTCTAGTTCCCGGATCATTTTAGTGTCCGTTGGTTTGTTGAGCCTCAATAATAATATCATTGCAATTACCACAAATGGAAAATTACGATTACCATCTAAAAGGAACATGCCTGTGCAAAAAGTTGTACCAACTCCGATTAGAATTAACCTTACGATCACAACTTTGTTGTACCCTTCGAATTTACGGATAATATCTGTAGCGTCTATTGCTTTCAGAGTTTTGAATTTTTGCTTCGAATACACTATGGCAGATACCACACAAATAAAACATACCAAAGGAACAACCACTAATACAATTTGATTGGCTTCTCCATTCGCATTGGCCAAAATTGGATTAATGTATCGTTCAGATATCAAATACACTGCCAAGGCAATCAATGCTGCATTGCCTAAAAATAGCATCCAGAATATCTTGTTTTGAGTGGCAATTAATTTTTTAATATTCATATTTAGTTTGATTTAAAGCTAACCGAAAGAATTCTACCTTACGCTTTTCGAGTGTATTGATTAATAGTAAAATTGAACTTGTGTTTCTCGTCGGATGCGTATTCTGTTTTTGAAATCAATTCCCACTGGTCCAACTCAATAGATGGAAAAAAAGTGTGAGCATCCTCAAAAATGGTATCCACATTAGTAATGTATAAGCTGTCAGCTAAATGAAGGCTTTGCTTATAGATTTCACCTCCACCTATTATAAATACTTCTGATTCACCAAGTGCGCGTGCTTTTTCGATTGCACTTTCGATGGAATCTAATACCACCAAATTTGAATTGGGTTCGTATCCTAAATCGGAACTAGACTGTCGGGTAACAATAATATTTGTACGATTCCTTAGCGGTCGATATTTTTCAGGTATGGATTCATAGTTTTTGCGTCCTGTAATGATGCAATGTCCTTCCGTTGTTTCTTTGAAAAACTTCATGTCTTTTGGAAGGTGCCAAAGAAGATCATTATTCTTTCCAATGGCCAGGTTATTGGCTACAGCAACGATGATTGATATTTTCATTTCAAATAGATCAGTATAGAAATTAAGAATTATTTATGCTTGATGGTACTTGAAATCCACGCAGAAAATCCTCCGTTTTCATTCGTTTTTTTCCTTCTAACTGAAGTTCATTTAGATAGATCCATCCATCAAGGCATTTATATCGCAAATAAGTTTTAGAGTCTGTATCAATTGTTCCTACAGATTCATCTGAGTCAGATAGTTCCACACGAGCGCCAAAAATCTTTAAACTTTTGTCCATTAATGTAGTCCATGCAACTGGGTAGGGGGATAATCCCCGAATGAAATCGTTGATCAACGCTCCGTTTTGATTCCAATTTATTTCACATGTTTCTTTGAAAATCTTAGGTGCAGAACGTTCGTTTCCAGTTAAATTTTGAGGTTTAAGATCGTAATCATCTGTTTCAATTGCCTTAGTAGTCAGCAATACTAACTTGGCTCCAATATGCATTAATCGTTCGTATAATGTTCCAACCGTGTCGTCCTTTGTAATTACTTCACGTTCTTGAAACAAAACATCTCCCGTGTCAATCTTATGTTTGAGAAAAAAGGTAGTAACACCTGTTTCCTTTTCACCATTCATGATTGCCCAATTAATTGGAGCAGCTCCTCTGTAATTAGGAAGCAACGAGCCATGTAGGTTAAATGTACCTATTTCAGGCATGTCCCATACCATTTCAGGTAACATTCGAAAAGCCACCACAATTTGTAAGTTGGCCTTAAGACCTGTTAATTCTTCTATAAAATCGGGATCTTTGAGATTGGTAGGTTGTAGAATGGGAATATCTAGTTGAATTGCATATTCCTTTACATCAGACATTCGAAGTTTTTGTCCTCTTCCAGCCTTACGATCAGGAGCAGTGACAACACCAACTACATTATAACCAGATTCAACCAATATTTTTAATGAAGGAACGGCAAATTCAGGCGTACCCATAAACACAATTCGAAGCTCTTTTTTTGTCATGCAGCAAAGGTAGTTTTAATGTGTATCAAAAAAATAAATCTATTTGATATTTTTAGGGTTCCAACTATTTGTATACTTCAAGCGTTATTAAATTAGAGCTCGACGAATGATCACGATTCATTCCATTCTTTGCTGAAAATCGAGCATAACGACTAGTTCAACAATTTAGGTAACAATAGATATTCTGTATGAAAATAATTTTTTTAACTAAAATTGGAGTAGCATCCATTTTTGGATTCATTCTGCTTTTAGGATGTAAAAGGCATGAATGCGGACATCAGAAAGAACCATCTATACATTTATACCTTACTGATTCATTGGTAAATTCATATCGTAACCAAGCTGATTACATAATTGATACCGTTTTTGACGAATCATTTGGGCTGGAAGATGGGGTTCGACAAGAGAATCTTTCTAGTCATATTCAATTACCAATAAATTTGAACGCCAACAGGGTAGATTATGTGTTTCGAACGGGTACCATATATGATACGGTTACAATCCACTATCAACTTGACTTTTCCTATTCAAAAAGATGCGATTGGACAGTTAGCGTTGATTCTCTCGTTGTGCAAAGTACATTTGGAACAGAGTATTAACACAAAACTTTTTGGTCCGAAGAAGATGCTCCAATATTGGATTATCTATATATCAAATTGGAAGATTGATTTTATGAAAATGAAAGAAATATACAAGCGTGATCTGACCCGAATAGTTCTCATCACTTTGATTGTTTTTGTGACGACAATGCAAACGATAGCACAGCAATTACCTTTTCCAAAATTGGATCCAGGCTTTTTAGTAAGTAACCCGGAGCGATCGGGAAAGTTGAATGTAGGATTAAATGTATCGAAGTCGTTGGTATTAACATTAGGTAATGCTAAAAATTTCCAATTTGTACCGGTAATGTCCTATGCAACTGAAAAAAATGATGTTTTTTGGATCGATTGGATTTAATTCCTATAATGGTAAAAGAGCTACTGACGGATATCAGTACCAACAAAAAGGTAGTTTCGTAATGTTGGGGCTAGAATATGACCTAATATGGGGATTGTTTGGTGTAAATGTGATCGGAAGTAGAGCAAATGAGCGAACCTTTTTTTACAATGGACGGAGATTACTACGAAAATCATGTTGGGGATATTATATGATGGAAAATTTGATAGGATTTTTGTTCAACCGCACATGAAGAAATACTTTGGACCGACCACAATTTCAATTCTTAGAACCTATTTAGAAGCAGGAGCTACGATTAGCACTTCTGAAATAACGGATTTATCTCCCAAATTTGCACCGGGAGTAGGGTGGTATAAGGAAATACCAATATATGTTTCGTTCGGATTGGAATTTTCAATAGTAAAACGAACTTCAGTTAAAGAATAGCAAAGCACAAAAAAAGCCAACTTATTTTATGAATAAGTTGGCTTTTCGAATAATCGACTAATAAATAATCGATTGAATATGATTTAATGTATCTATCGTTAATTAAGATACTTTTTCAGTAGATTTTGGTGCTCCAGCCATGATCTCTTCATTCGCGAAATCTGAATACTTCTTCGAAGTTTTTATTAAATCGATTGGCCAAATCATTCGCTTTTTCATCGTAGGCACTCTTATCAGACCAAGTGTTTCTTGGAGAAAGAAATTTCAGATGGTACATTAGGACAAGTAGTTGGCATATCTACACCAAAAATACTGTGAGTTTCAAAATCCACATTGTCCAGTTCACCCATTTAATGAAGCGGTAATCATTGCACGTGTATAACCCAATTTCATTCTAGATCCAACACCATACTCACCACCAGACCATCCAGTGTTAATCAACCAAACGTTCACATTTTCTTCCTGCATTTTCTTTCCAAGCATTTCAGCATACTTAGTTGGGTGCAATGGTAGAAATGGAGAACCGAAACAAGCTGAAAAAGTTGTTTGAGGTTCAGTGATTCCAGCTTCAGTTCCAGCAACTTTAGCAGTATAGCCTGAAATGAAATGATACATTGCTTGACCTGTTGATAAACGGGAAATAGGAGGTAAAACTCCAAATGCATCACATGTTAGGAAATAAATATTTTTAGGAACACCTCCTATTGAAGGCTGAACAGCATTGTCAATATGATGAATAGGGTAGGCCGTTCGAGTATTTTCGGTTACGGATACATTTTCATAATCTACTGTACGAGAACCTTCATGAAAACGAGTGTTTTCAACGATGGCACCAAATCGAATGGCATCCCAAATTTGAGGTTCCTTTTCTTTAGTTAAGTCAATTGTTTTAGCATAACATCCACCTTCAAAGTTGAAAACATTTTCAGAAGTCCATCCATGTTCATCATCTCCAATCAATCCTCTATCAGGATCGGCGGATAAAGTTGTTTTTCCTGTTCCTGACAATCCGAAAAAGATTGCAGTATCACCTTTCTCACCAATATTGGCAGAGCAGTGCATGGAAAGAGTGTCCTTCTCATGAGGAAGAATATAATTCAATACGGAGAAAATTCCTTTTTTCATTTCTCCAGCATATCCCGTACCTCCAATAAGAATTATTCTCTTGGACATATTAAGGATTGCAAAATTTTTCCTGACGTGTACCCATAGTAGCAGCATCTGCTTTAAAATCAGGATCACAAATGATCGTGAAATTTGGCACGTAGTTTTCTAATTCGCTTTTTTCAGGTCTTAAAAAACATGTTATGACAAAATAAATTTTGCCATGCTTTTGTATTTACAACTCGAAGATCTAATCTGTAATCAGGATGAGCTCCCGCAAAAGCATCACGAACATATAATTTCTTTCCTTCCAAATTTTTGATCATTGCCTGATGCACTCGATCAAAGTTTTCTTCCGAAATTTCAAATATTAACATCCCCCCACCAAACAGAATCAGCTGTTTTAGCATCTTTCACTACGAAGCGATCCTTTGGAGATCGTCCTGTAAATTTTCCGGTGTCACACATAAGTGCTCCAGTATCGGTTAATACACCTTCATTGTTTTCAATAGCCCTTTCTGTAAGTTCAGCAGGTGTCATATTCCAGTAAACTTCGCTCGCATTGTTAACTCCAACGCTCTCTAATCCGGCAACTTTGGATTTTAGCCCAAATTCTTTCATTGTCTTTTCTATTTTGTTAAAAGCTCTTTTTTCAAATAGTGGAACAAAAATAATCAAATCTTTTTGCTTGAACCTTACCAATTTGGCTTTAATTTCTAGAATGTGGATGTATTGCCCGCATAATGCTATTTATTTAAACCGCTAAAAGGGGGTCATGTAATCTGCGTTAATTTTTTATTGCTTAATTTAAAAATGATTGTAGTTTTGGCTGTTTAGTATTACATGGGAAATTCGGCACATACGGAGCGTACGTTATTTGGTCATCCGAAAGGACTCTTTGTTCTTTTTCTTACCGAAATGTGGGGAGCGTTTTAGCTTTTACGGGATGCGTGCTATCTTGGTACTTTATATATACAGTTCTGTTGCAGAACAAGGACTAGGATGGTCCGAAAATGAAGCTCTTTCATTATATGGCTGGTATACTGCATTTGTATACCTCATGTCCATACCTGGTGGAATCATTGAGAGATCGATTTTTAGGAGCCAAGCGTTCAGTCATGATTGGCGGTGCCTTATTATGTGTGGGACATTGGATCATGGCTATTCCAAGTACTTCATCATTCTTTGTAGCCATTGGGTTTATCGTATTAGGAGTAGGAATGTTGAAGCCCAACATCTCTACAATGGTAGGCGAATTGTATAAAGAATTGGATGCAAGAAGAGAACGCGGATTCTTTATCTTTTATATAGGGATTAATCTAGGAGCCTATTAGCTACAATTCTTAGTTGGGTTGGCGACAAAATATTTCGGATGGCATATTGCATTTGGATTAGCAGGTTTTGGAATGTTGATAGGACAATTATGTTACATACTTGGTCAGAAGCATTTAAAGGAAGTAGGTAATCTAAAAATTAGTAAACGAGATCAACTGGATGTTGAGAAAGTACGAAAAATCGACTTTTTTAGAGAAGTAAGACAATTCTTTTCTGAATTGATGGAGAATAATGTTGCTCTAATTTTTTCGTTAATGGGGATTAGTGTTGCGGGGTTTATTATGGTTGAGAATTCTGCTGCTTTTTAGGGGTTTTTCTAGTTATCATAACAGGTTTTGTTGCTTACTTTCTAATAGTTCAATCTAAGTGGAACAAAATTGAAAAGAATCGGGTTCGGGTTCTTTTCGTTATCTTTTTGGTCATTATATTGTTTAATAGTGGATTTGAGCAAACCGGAGGGCTGATCAATATTTACACAGACAAAAAAATTGATCGGATGTTGTTTAACTGGGAAATTCCAACTGGAATTTTTCAAGGAATCAATTCTTTATTTATTATAGGGTTTGCAGGTTTGGTAGCTGTTTTTTGGGCTAAAAGACGATTAAAACGAAAAGAAAGTTCGGCGATTTTCAAGATCATCATAGGATTGGTAGTGTTAAGTTTTAGTTTCCTATTTATGGTAGGAGCGGATTATCAAGCAGCTCAAACACCTTTTGGAAAGGCGAGCATGTATTGGATCTTTGGTTTTTATCTGATTGCAACGGTCGCGGAACTATGTGTACAGCCAGTGGCTCTTTCATTTATTACTCGACTAGCTCCAAGAAAATATGCTTCCATTATGATGGGAGTATTTTTTGCCGTAACAGGACTAGGGAACAAACTTGCAGGTTTTATTGGGGAAAGTGCCCATCCGGAACATATTATGGTGAATTTGGATTCAGAGCATGATAATCACTCAATTTTACCAAAACAAGCACTGGCAGCAGATTCAACATTTGAATTGCATGCCAATATTTATTTTTCCCAAGAAAAAGATATTGTGTTAAAATCATTTGAAACAGGGGATGATTTTTCCGAGATTATAATGATTGATTCAACCAACACGGAGTTGATCAGTGGATTTTTAAAAGATCATAATGGGGTGAAAGATAATATGTTTCATGCTTTTTTTCAGTTTCATAAAGACGTAGATTGGAAAAATAGTACGAATAATATAAAAGGAGACGGTTCACATTATTTAGCAGAGTTGGAAATAATTGAGATGGAAAGTAAGTACCAATATCAAGTATTCTTTACGTTATTTGCATTGATCCTGTTCTTTGGATTATTATTAATATTGTTTGTGAAACCATTGAAGAAATTAACGCACGGAGCAGAAGACATAAAGGAGCCAAAGGAAATAGAAGATAAGTTACATGGAGGACTTATGGAATAATGCTCTTGTTTGATTCGTTAAATAGTGTTATCAATAAAGAAGTTAGAAAAAGAATAATTTAATAAATACCATTTAGTTTATATAGTTGTTATGAGTCAGGAAATCGAAAGAAAAGAGTTATTTGGGCACCCAATGGGGTTGTTTGTATTGTTTTTCACGGAAATGTGGGAGCGTTTCTCTTATTATGGAATGCGAGCAATCTTAGTATTGTATATGGTAAGTGTATCCACAGGTGATAACCCTGGTTTAGGTTGGACGAAAGGGAACGCACTTGCGTTATATGGCTGGTACACGATGCTGGTTTATGTTATGTCCATTCCTGGAGGGATAATAGCGGATAAATTGTTAGGACAAAAACGTACGGTCCTAATTGGTGGTATATTGTTATGTGCTGGACATTTAGTTTTAGCAGTTGAACAAGATTGGGCATTCATATTAGGTTTGGCACTTATTATTTTAGGTGTGGGAGGTTTAAAACCAAATATATCTACAATGGTAGGTGGATTATATAAGGTAGGTGACGTTCGTAGAGATTCAGGATTTACAATTTTTTATATAGGAATCAATGTAGGAGCATTGTTAGCAGGAGTAATTGTAGGGACGGTTGGTGAAGTATATGGTTGGCACTACGGTTTTGGATTAGCTGGAATTGGAATGCTGTTAGGGCAGGCAGTTTATATGCTTGGTCAAAAACATTTGATTGGTGTGGGTGATTTCATGAAGAAAAGTGAGGATCCTGAAGCAAAAGCGGCTTCGTCTAAACCTCTTACCAGAGTTGAAAAAGATCGAATGATTGTAATGCTATTATCATTTGTTATTATAATCGTGTTTTGGGGAGCATTTGAACAGGCAGGTGGTTTGATGAATATCTATACATTAGAGAAGATTAACAGATCTTTATTTGGTATTGAAATTAAGGCAAGTGTATTTCAGTCAGCTAATCCGTTGTTTATAATAATATTTGGTACGCTAGTAGCTGGATTTTGGGTTTGGTGGGCTAAAAAAGGGAAGGAAAATTCATCCTTATTTAAAATGGCAATTGGAACAATAATAATGGGTGTAGGGTTTTTAGTTATGGCAGGAGCTGCTAATGAAGTGATAGATACAGGAGGAAAAGCAGGAGTTTATTGGCTTATTGGAGCTTATTTACTACACACAATAGGAGAATTATGCGCCTCACCAGTAGCTTTGTCGTTCGTTTCTAAGCTTGCTCCTCTTAAGTATGCATCTTTAATGATGGGAGCATACTTTGCAGCAACAGGATTTGGAAATAAAATTGCAGGTACAGTAGGTGAAGCAGCCCAAAGTGAGCCGCTCGAAATAGAATTTAAAGCAACAGATGCTCAGTTAAGACAATTTGCTGCGGATAGTGTGATAAATAAGAAACAAAATTTTGTAATAAGCACGAATTTGATATTGTCGGAGTCAAAAGTGGAATTTACAGATGCAAATGGAAAAGAATTAACCGCTATGGTTAATTTGCCAGAAGATGGTCAAAAGTTAATGAACGAAGAAACGAGTTCACTTGACAGTAAAGAAAATTTGCATGCAACTTTAAATTTAGGATTCCCTGAAGAAGGAGGAGTTCGTGGAAATCTCGTAATTGATGAAGTTCAAAATGAAAAAGAATTAAACATATTCTTATTTATTTTTGGATTTACCGGAATATTCGGCATAGCCTTACTTTTGATGTTAAAACCATTAAAACGATTAACTCACGGTGCCGAAGATATGGAAGGTTCTAACCACGAAGAACAGGAAGGATTTGAGATTTCGGATAAGGAGGCATAATTACAATAAAAGAAGTAAAAGAATTAATTCGCCTGTAGTAAATCAATTAAGTAGATAAATAAGGTTATGACAAAATTTAACCCAGAGGATCATTTTAGTTCCAAAGTATTAGGACATCCATCAGGATTATTCGTACTGTTTTTTACTGAAATGTGGGAACGGTTCTCATTTTACGGAATGCGTGTTTTGTTGGTGAATTTCCTTACGATGTCCATTATTGGGTCAAATCCGGGGTGGGAATGGAGTACCACAAATGCTACGGCATTATTTGGAACCTATGCAGGACTGTTGTATCTGACGCCTATTCTTGGTGGAATGATTGCAGACAAGCTTACCGGATATCGTTGGGCCGTTGTAATTGGAGCATTAATTATGACCTTAGGTCATGCGTCAATGGCATTAGAAACGGAACTATCTCTATATGTTGGCTTAGGTTTGTTGGTAATCGGAACTGGTTTTTTTAAGCCAAATATTACTTCAATCATATCAGGAATGTATGCCACCAAGCCAGAGAAAAAGGATGGTGCGTATACTATATTTTACATGGGGGTAAATGCAGGTGCATTCTTTGGGATGATGCTTTGCGGTTACCTTGCCGAACGAGTTGGATGGGCCTGGGGATTTGGATTGGCTGGAATATTCATGTTGCTTGGAACGTTGCAGTTTTGGCTTGCGAAACCTATTTTTGGTGGATTAGGGGATGTTCCTAATAAAGACAAGGAAGCTCAATCGAATGAAGCCTTACTGGAAGAAGGGGAGACGAAGCGAAATAAATTTACATTACTAGATAAAATTTTAGTTGTGATAACTGCAACAATTGGCTTAATGTACCTGATTGATGATCCGTTGGCTAAAATTGCAGATGTACATATTTTACCGAAGGAATTTTTATTTCCAGCTGAACAAATTTCTGGTTCGTTGGTAATTACAATTATAGGTCTAGTCTTATTTTTGATTCTTGTAACGCTTCGAATAGTTCGATACGACAAAATAGTCCGAAATCGGATGATTGCATTTGTGATTCTGGCATTTTTCACCGTATTCTTTTGGATGGCGTTTGAACAAGGAGCACATTCATTGGTTTTGTTTGCCCGTGATTTCACTGATCGTACGTTGGAAGGTACACAAGCAACTATATTTAATATAGTGAATACATTGCTAACTATTGTACCACTCTTAATAATAAGTTGGGTGGTTTTTTTATTGGCAAAAAGAACATTCAAAAAAATCGCAATATCCAATATTACGCTAGCTTTAAGTTTTGTTGGAGTTTGGGCTATTGCGATTTGGATGTTGGTACAAGATTATAATTCCCAATCGTATGAATTCGAATACAAAGTGACCAAAGTAGCGGTCATGGATCAAAAAACAGGCAAACAGAAAATAGATAAGAAAACAGAAGAACTTGTTTTTGACTATCCTGCAGTAACAGAATCCACACAAATTAAATCAACAGATATTGTTGAAACTCGGAAAGCATCCATAATACAACCTGAAAATGCGTTAAAAATAGGACAAGCCATAGCAGTACATGAAGAACTTGGCGTAATGCGTTACCTTGATAAAGACAAGGAGGCTCAAATCCGAATGGACTATACATCGACAAAACGAGCATCAGCTATTATTAAAACCAGTGTCTTGGGGGTCATCGATAATCAAGTAGAGGTAACTGTCTCCTGGTTCAGTATTTTGAATTCATTTTTTATTATTGCATTCGCATCTATATTCTCTAAATGGTGGGAAAGTAAATATAATCCATCTGGAGCCGTTAAGTTTGGATTAGGATTAATAATAATGGGCTTAGGATACGCTGCATTGTCATATGGATCGAATGTAATTCCACAAGGAGCAGAACCAGGATCGATAAGGGTAGGGATGATTTGGCTTATTCTGGCGTACTTATTTCACACGTTAGGAGAATTATGTTCATCACCGGTTGGTTTGTCTTATGTAAGTAAGTTGGTTCCGGCACGAATGATTGCATTTATGTTTGGAATGTGGTATCTGGCAATTGCTATTGGAAATAAATTGGCAGCGACTATTGGAGGAATGAGTCATGATATTTCAGAGAAATATGATTTGTCTACTTTTTTCTTAATTGTGACTGTTTTTCCATTGATATCAGGAATTGTAATAATTTTATTGAATCCAGTACTAAAAAAGTTAATGCACGGAGTAAAATAAGAAGGGAAGTCCACATTTTTTGAAATACGAAAAAGATATTGATTTTTCAATGTTGAATAGTAAAAATCGGAGATTTTATGTGGGAGTTTGAAAAATATAATTTACATTTGGGCGTCAGTCCTTTGATTTAAGAAGGCTTTTAATGAGAAACAGATTTTTTGTAGTTAATAAATATACTAATTTGCATAAGTATGATAATTCGCACTATTTATGCAAAGTTTACAACAGGTCGGTATGATTGAGGTTTACGATTATTTTAACAGAATGAATGAGGATAATGTTATGCTTGCCTTTAAGGGTGGGATAACATCAGATCTTCTTTCTTCTTTGTTACAAATTGCTGAAAACAAGCTTGACAAAGCGACTGATAAGCCTAAGGTAAAGAAAAAGGTATTCAATATTTTAGTGGAATGCTTTCAAAATGTATATCATCATTTTGATCGTCCACTGAAAGATGATGAAATATCTAATTCGGCCATTCTTATGGTAGGAAAAGAAGATGAGTTCTTTGTTATCATGACAGGGAATTTTATCGAAAACGACAAGGTAGAAGCCCTTAGAGAAAAAATTGAATTCATTAATTCACTGGATAAAGAACAATTGAAAAATGTCTACAGGGAAGTATTGAATAATGAACAAATTTCGGATAAAGGAGGAGCAGGCTTGGGTATGATTGATATCGTAAGAAGATCTGGTCAGAAAATAATTTATGATTTTCAACCTGTCAATGACAGCTACTCTTATTTTAGTTTGCAAATTAGAGTTTCAGTAGAATAATTTTCTTTAATAGAATAGAATAACAACAGGTATGATTAATGCCTGACAATTGCATAGTATACCAATAAACATGGAAAACCTAGTAGTAAATTCGTCGAATAAAACACCGCAAATAAAATTTGATAGCACATCTGGTGTGCTTGAAATTTCGGGAAGATCAATTCCTGAGAATTCAGTAGAATTTTATAAGCCTGTGTTGAAATGGTTGGACGATTATCAAACGGAACCTAAAGTAGAAACTAAATTCATCTTTAAATTAGAGTACTTTAATACAAGCTCCTCTAAATGTTTACTTGATATTTTTCGTAAGTTAGAGAAGTTGAAGGAGATGGGGAACGATACTGTTGTAAAATGGTACTACGACGAAGATGATGAAGATATGCAGGAATCTGGTGAAGACTTTCAGGAAATCATCGAATTGCCATTTGAAATGATTGAGCTTAAGGATGATTAAACTTAATGGCTCGAGAGCGTAGAAAAATAAGCAACCTTTACGAGAAGGAAGAGACATATCATCAAAATACTGTTGATATTGCTGAGTTGACAGACGAAGCCTCACATGATGAATGGCAGGAAAGATATAGGAGCTTAAGCAAAGCCTATGGGACATTGTTGGATGAAGCTCGAATCATCACCTCAGTAAGCGATCGGCTACAAAACAAGCTTAATCGTACTCACGACAAACTTCAGGAAAAAACAGCGGAGATCAATAAGATCAATACCCAGCTGGAATACAACAATAAACAGTTACAGAATACAATTGACGAACTTACCAAAATGACGGTAAGTAGAAAGGCAGCAACGATTGTAATCGTTCTTGCAATGGTCCTTTTTCTGATTTCAGAGGGATGGATTGAGCCTATTATTGAAGCTAAAACTCAAAGTTTTTGGGTTGGATTCTGTCTTAAAGGTGTGATTGCATTGCTCATTAAACCGATTGAGGTAGTAGTGGAAAAATTCCTTATGAAGCAACGTTTATCCGAAAAACAAAAAGGTTAATATACCTCTCTCCCCCTTATATTTCGTTGAATTAGCTTAGATTTTATTTTATTGCAAATTACAATGTGCAATCATATCTATATCTAAACTAAACTTCTAGTGCTTCTAATAAATCTGCGATTTCGTCATAATCTTTGAAGCCTGGACGCTCTTCTTCTCCACCTTTTAGAGAAATACCTTCTATAGATGTTGATAATATCTGATCTAACGAGTTAATATCAATTCCGCACCCTAATAATACAGGAACTTGAGCAGAGATTGTGTTAATGAAAGCAGATGTTTCATCATTCAAATGGAATTTCTCATTCCCAATCACATGAATAAATGAAATTGAATCATTTAATCTCGTTATTTGACTCAAATCTTTTACATCAATTCGAATAATCACATTGGAATCAAGTTCTGAAACTTCGTCTATGCGACTTGATGGAAGGGAGACAAAATTAAGATTATGATTTGTCGCAATCTCATTGATTACATCTACGGATTCATTTCCAAATTCACCGGCAATCTGAACTCCTTCAAGCCAACCAGTAATAGCGGCAAAAGTATTCAAATCAAGGTGTCGCTCCAATGTAGCATCTATAGGGAACCCAATCATGTCTACCAACATTCCTGCTGCATATCGAGCATCACTTAAGTTGGTTACATCACTTATGAAAATTTTTGTTTTATACTGCATTCGAATTTAATACGTTTTTCATTACTTCGGCTTTCAACAAGCACTCTTGATATTCATCTTCCATTTTCGACTCAAAGGTAATAGCTCCACCGGCTTGAAAACTTAAATATTTGCTGTTTTTATTATATTGTATACTTCGAATGACCACATTAAAGTCAAAAGATCCGTCCAAGTGGAAATATCCTAAACTACCAGAGTAGAGTCCTCGTCTCGTTTTTTCGTATTTCTCAATTAATTCCATAGCTCTTATTTTAGGAGCACCGGTCATGCTTCCCATAGGGAATGCATTTAATATAGAATTTAAGTTGTTTATGTGTGGATTAAGTTGACCGGTGATGGAAGAGATCATTTGATTTACGTGATTCATTTTGTACACACCAAATAATTCGTCCACCTTAACGCTTCCGGAAATACAACTTTTGGCAAGATCATTTCGCACCAAATCAACAATCATCATATTTTCAGATTGCTCCTTTGGCGAGTTGCGTAAAGTTTGTTGACGTTCTTTATTCAATTCTGGATCATCAAGAGAAGCGTTGGTTCCCTTCATAGGTTGAGACAAGAGAGTGCCTGAAGTTGACTTTTGTAGAAATCGTTCTGGAGAAGCACATAATACGTAATTGTCATTGATCTTATAAAATGCAGAAAAGGGCATCGGAGATTTAGCATAAAGCTTCTCAAAAGTATCTACTGGATTCAAATCTACATTTTCAGCAAAGTACTCCATGCATAGATTTAATTCGTATACATCACCATTTTGAATATGGCCATGAACAAGATTGAATAATTGCGCATATTCTGATTTAGAGATGCGTGAATTAATCTCTGGAATAGAATCGGATACTTTGGAGTGATTCGAAGTAAATAGCTCCTTTAATGCCGTAGCAGAAGGTGGGAGAGAACCAATAATACACTCTATTTGGTCGTTTGTTATTTTATATAATACTTCAGGTTCAAAAAAGTGTAAGGTATCAAAACCTATGGAATCTGGATTACTACTAGATAAGACTTCCAATTCATTTTTCAAATCATAACCAAAATGACCAAAGAGATATGTTCTTTCCTGTATTTTCTGATTTAATGTTTCCAGATTTGTAATGGAAGGACCATTTGAAAGTGCCAAATAATGTTCAAATCCATTACCCGGATAATCCATGATTTTGGAGGAATTCGTATAGCAGACAAATTTGAATTGGCTATTTGCCCAATTCAACAATTGTAATGTTTGATGGGATGTAGATGGATCGTTATTCAACTTGATATACGCTTAAAGGTCCTTCGCCTTAAATACAAAAAACTTAAACTAGCCTATTTTATTTTCTTTAACAAAGAAATAGATTCTTGTTCAATTTCCTCTTCATAATAATGTTTTTTATAAGCTATAGCCTTTTCTAGGTATTTTTTTGCCAATACTTGTTTTTGCTGTTTAAAATAAATTTCTCCCAATTCCAGACTGGACTTAGCAAGTAAGAATACACTTTCCTTATCTGCAATCAAATTTTGAGTCTGAATGGTTTTTAGGTAAAAATCAATGGCTTGGTCCAGATTACCTAATTCATGGTGATTACGAGCTTTACGATACGTAATTTGTGCGATTAACGCAGGTTTATTGGCGGATGACTTAGTAGGTATTAGGTTGAGCGTGTTTAATGATTTTTTAAAATACCCTCCATCAAACTGTAACCTAGCTTGTAATAAATACTTATTGGGTCTTTTATTCAATTCGGCAAACGAATTAGCATATCGATCTTTCGTACTTACAGAATTCCCCACACTTAAAATCTTTTTAAGGTATGTATTGGCTTTTAACTCATCTCCAGCAAGAAAATGTGCATAATACAACATTAGGTATGCTGATTTCACGTTTCGTTCTGATTTTACAGAATTTAAGAATTGTAAATAGAAAATGATTGCCGAATTATTCCTGCCTTTCTTTAATGCAATATCTCCTTGGAAGTATAAATAGGCAGGTAGATTGTTTTTAAATTTAGATTGTTGAATTAGGTTTAATGCAGCTTCAGTTTGTTTTTGCTTCATCAACATATACACACGACCGTAGCGCTCAAATTCACTCAGTCCTTTTATGTTTTTTAGTCTAATCGTAGGATCAATTATTGAATCCTCTTGAAATTTTAATTGTAATAGATCTCGTGTTAGTTTTGCTTCCTCCCAAAAAAGATCGTTGGGAGAGGAATTTAAATATTCATTAATATGTTTGAACCCAATTTGTGCGTCTCCATGGAATCCTAGTAATTCCGTAACCCAGGTGTATTTATCAGGTACTTGATCTAACAATATCGCGTAGGTACCATTTAATTTTTGATCGGAGGACCATTGAGTCCGTTCCAGTTTTTTTGAAGTAATCAGATCGTAAGATCGTTTGAAGTCGACGATTCCTTTTCCTTCTTCTTGATAGTAGATTTTTAATATTGCCCAGTGATAGTAAATCTCCGCACGAAACAAATCGCACAAATTTTTGAAATCCTTATTCTGGGATTTGTTTTCAAGTTTTTTGAGTAACTCGATACGTTCTTTTTGACGTGGCTGGTATGCTTCGAATTTTAATTGATCTGAAGCCGTAAATAATTCGATACAGTCATTTAAATCCTCAAGATAAGTACAAACAGGAAGATCGGAGTTACTTTCGAACTGCGTTTTAAGTAATGTACGCGCTTTAGTATGTTCAAAATTGAAAATAGCCTGCTTAATTTCCATTAAGTCAGGAGATAATAGGAGAGGTTTACTAAAAGCGTCTAGTCTGCCAGTTAAAAGGAAAAGCAGAAAAAGGAAAAACAAAAAAGGATGGCTTTTTATAACCATCCTTTTTCGTTGTATTCGTATTTGTTGTGCTGTTTTCAAACAGAATTATGCAGTCTTTTTACGGGATGTTCTTCGTTTTGGCTTTTCTACCACTTCAACTACTTCCACATCAACAAAAATCCTACCACAGTTTTCGCATACGATAATTTTTTTCTTAGATGCTACATCAGCTTGTCGTTGAGGCGGAACAGTATGGAAACAACCACCACAAGCATGTCGTTTAATATTTACTACTGCTAAACCATTTCGAGCATTATCTCTCAATTTAGTGTAGGCAGAAGCCAATCGTGATTCTACAGATTTTAATGCTTTCTCACGTTTCTTGTTTAGTTTTTCTTCCTGCTCTAAGCTTTCTTCTTCCAAAGATGATAATTCAGATTTCTTGCTGTCTAAATCTTGTTGCCGCTCATTTACTACATGAGTAGCACGCTCTAAAGATTCATTAACTTGAACTATATCTCCGTCAAATTGCTTTATTTTCTTTTCAGAAATTTGAATTTCAAGGTTTTGTAGTTCAATTTCCTTCGTTAGGGCATCATATTCCCGATTGTTTCGTACGTTGTTTTGTTGCTCTTCGTACTTTCCAATCAATGCTTTAGATTCTTTGATATTATTATGCCTGTTGGTGATTTCAGCTTTTTTATCATCAATGGCTAATTGGTGCTTTTCTACTCTTGTTGTAAGACCTACTATCTCATCTTCCAAATCCTGAATTTCCTCAGGAAGATCTCCTCGCAATGTCTTGATTTCATCTAACTGAGAATCAATAGCTTGCAGCTTTTGTAGCGCGTCGAGTTTTTCAGCAATCGTGTTTTCCATAAATTTTATGTTATACTAGATATTTTACCGGATTCGTATTGGTTTTTGCAAAATTGAGTGCAATATTAGTAATTTTTTTTCTTAAAATATCATAAAACAACTCCTTTGTATGTACTTCGCTTTCAAAGTGTCCAATATCGGCTATAATTATCTGGCCGTCGGCATCAAAGAATTCATGATATTTGTAATCAGATGTAATGAAAACATCTGCTTGAACGGACATCGCATTTCTTAATAAGAAGCTGCCAGCGCCGCCGCAAACTGCTATGGTTTGGACCGTTTCTTTATGAATCGCCGTATGCTTTATTAGATTCAAATTAAACCGCTCTTTGACCATATGAAGGAACTCCAGTGTAGGCATGGGATTGGCTAATTCACCAACCATACCTGAACCAATATCTTGAGCGCTATTGTCCAGTGGATGAAGGAAATAAGCAACTTCTTCATACGGATGATTGCTTTTTAATTTATTCAGAATACTTCCTTCCAAATAAGTAGGGAAGATCATTTCAACCCGATTTTCTTCTACCGTTTCGGCCTTATTGTTTTCTCCAATGGTAGGATTTGCCTGATCATTTGGAGTAAAATAACCTGTTCCAGTTACTCGAAAACTACAGTTTTCATAGTTCCCGATATTTCCGGCACCCGCTTTATGTACCGCAGACATAACTTTTTCCGTATCGTTCACCGGAATAAAGGTTGTTAACTTTTTAAGTTGCTGTTTTTTAGGCGCTAGAATTTTTTGATTTTTAAGTCCCAGCAAGTCACTAAAACGACTGTTTACTCCATTTTTTAATACATTATCTAAGTTGGTGTGTGCAGCAAATAGAGCAATGTCATTTTTTATTGCTTTGATTACACAGCGTTCAACATAATTTTTACCATTCAGTTTTTTAAGTCCTGAAAAGATAATTGGATGATGTGCTACAATTAAGTTATCCTTATTTTCAATAGCTTCATCTATTACCTCTTCAGTAATATCCAAAGTTAATGTGATTCCAGTAACGATTACACTTGAATTACCTACCATTAATCCTGCATTATCATATGATTCTTGCAAAGCGGGAGGAGCTACTTCATGTATACAATTGATTACATCCTGGATGGTCGTCATATATCTATTCTAGATTGGTTAATTGTTAAGTATCAAATTTAGACTTTATTCATTTGATTTCATTGGAAAACCAGAAGTAAATCCCTAAGCCAAAATTCTGTGATAGGGAAGAATTGTACGGATCCGATGCGTGAATTACCTTCGTACATTATTTGAATGTATTGGAGTACTATTATTTAATGTTGATAATAGTAGATTCGACTGTGTTACTTTCGTTTAAGCTTCGATCAAAGATCTTAATCTTAAATTTCACATTTCCTTTAGGAAATTGTGAGGAAAGCATTGAATAAGAGATGGTTCCTTCTAAGGGTTCAGTTTTAGAACCTTCCGATAATGGCTCAAACCGACCATGAAAAGGAATACATACATTATTATTAATACACCAATTTCGATAATCCTTATGTTCAAATGTACCTGGTGATGTTTCTTCATAGAATTCTACAAGGAAATTAAAAAAGTGCGGGTTTCGCTCAACTTTGAATGAATCACTTCCTACTACTTCATAATCGTAAAAATTAAAACTTGTAGCTCCTGGATCTCCAAAACGAATGGAATCACCATTAATGTCTAATTCAACGTTATAAGGATTGTAAGGATCATCAATTTGGTCCGCATTTAGGCCCAAGTCTCCATCTCCATCTTGAAAGTAAACGGCTAATCTTATTGTGTCAAAAAAGGAATTCATTCCGTCCGCCTCAATGTATTCAATAGATTCAAATGTGATTTCCGGTATGTCGGGATAATCTGGAGGTCGTTTACAACCAAAAAACAAGATAGGAATCGCTAACAAAAGAATCGTATATTTGGCCTTAAGAAAAGCGTTTATTTGTTTAGCACATGTCATTCGTTAGCGAATTTAAGAATAATATCTCTGAAATCAATGATTCCAACTTTGAAAAGAAAACGTTGGATGTATTTCATTATCAGTTCGAAAATAATTTGGTATATAAACAATATGTAGAATTACTATCTATTAACGTTAAAGACGTACAATCCGTATATCAAATACCATTTCTTCCTATACGTTTTTTTAAAAATGCTGATTTGAAAATTGTTAGTACAAGTCGTCCGGTGGAGGATGTTTTTATGAGCAGTGGAACTACGGGAATGATTCGAAGCAAGCATTTGGTTTTTGATAGTTTATTTTATCAAAAAGCAGCATTGTTGGCCTTTGAAAAAATATATGGATCGATTACCAATTTTGAGATTTTGGCCATGCTTCCAAATTATCAGGACAACCCGAATTCCTCGTTAATTAAAATGATCGAATACTTTATTGATCAGTCGAAAAGTGAATTTTCGGCATTTCAAACTACGAATTCTATTGAGAATGCGTTGATGCGTGATACCAAACGCGTTAAATTGGTAATAGGGGTGAGCTTTGCACTTTTGGATTTGGCTATGGCCAATGTTCAATCAAAGGGAGAAGTTATTGTAATGGAAACAGGAGGTATGAAGGGGAGAAGAAAGGAAATGGTTCGGGGTGAATTGCACCAGTTAATTAAAGAGGGATTGAGAGTGAATGAAGTACATTCGGAATATGGCATGACTGAACTTTTTTCTCAAGCTTATTCAAAAAGTAATGGGATCTTTCAAACACCTTCTTGGATGAAAATAATAGTGCGAGATACCTATGATCCATTTTCTTATCTAACCGAAGGGAGAGGAGGAATTAATGTGATTGATTTGGCAAATGTGGATACTTGCGCTTTTATTGAAACGGAAGATCTTGGGAAAATTCATCCAAACGGAATGTTTGAAGTACTTGGACGTTTTGATCACTCAGATGTACGAGGATGTAATTTAATGGCTCTTTAACAGATATATTTAAGGTCTTTCGATAAGAACGAACGACTGAATAATTAAGTAGAGCATGTTTGAGCAATCTAACTTATCTTGATTTAAAAGAATAAACCGAAACAGGAATTAATTTTACCTGCTTCGGTTTATTGAAATTTATGATAATTCAAAAATCAAGTGCATACACATAAATAAGTGCTTGTACACAGATTGATTTTTTATGCCAGTGCTTTTTCTTTTTTGCTAAATTGACTTGAAACAACTAATTCCTTTGTTCCATGCGTCCAAGAATAAAAACCAGATCCGGTTTTCACACCTTTATGACCTGCTTGTACCATATTCACTAAAAGTGGACATGGAGCATATTTTGGATTTCCAAATCCATCGTAAAGAACGTTCATAATACTCAAACAAACATCCAATCCAATAAAGTCAGCTAATTGAAGTGGTCCCATAGGATGGGCCATTCCAAGCTTCATTACCGTATCAATTTCTTCCACACCTGCAACACCTTCATATAAACTAATGATAGCTTCGTTGATCATTGGCATTAAAATTCGATTCGCAATGAATCCTGGGTAATCGTTTACTTCAGTAGGGACTTTACCTAACGTTTTGGACATTTCCATAACCTTTTCGGTAACTTCATCCGAAGTAGAAAATCCTCGAATCACTTCTACCAATTTCATAACTGGTACAGGATTCATAAAGTGCATTCCAATTACTTTGTCCGCTTTTGAAGTTACAGCAGCAATTTTAGTGATTGAGATGGAAGATGTGTTGGTCGCTAAAATGCAATCATCAGAAGTATTGGCGTCAATATCCTTAAATATTTTGAGTTTAAGGTCAATGTTTTCAGTAGCTGCTTCAACAACCAAATCAGCACTTTTTACACCATCTGCGATAGATGTGGATGTTTTAATGTTGTTTAGGGTTGAAACTTTATTGTCTTCTGTAATTCTTTCCTTTTTAACCATTCGATCTAGGTTTTTGGAAATAGTAGACAATGCCTTATCAAGCGCATCCTGAGAGATATCAATTAAGGTAACATTGAAATCGGATTGAGCAAAAACATGGGCAATTCCATTCCCCATTGTACCTGCACCAATAACTGAAATGTGTTTCATTTTATAGGTATTTTAGATTTTGTAGAAATTATTAGCTCTTTTAAAATTTAATGTTCGAATGACATTGAAAGATGTCAAAAGAAGCAAATTTTAGTATTATCACAAAGTTAATTATTTCAATCTAGGAATAAAGTGATTCATCTAAAGATTATTGAATTCCTAGTTAAGTTCCAAACACATTTTTTGAATCAACCCTAGAGTCCATTATTGCGAAATATTTTTTATTAAAAGGAGTTCAAATGGAATGAATCCACTTATTCGCGGGAATATAGATTTAAGTTGGGTTTATTCGGATGTTTAAAATTGAACTTCCTACGTCATTAATAAATATTTAATTTAGCTTTTACGTATCTTTGATTTATGAAGGAATTGGTACTGGTCTTTATAGGTGGAGGAACGGGGAGTGTATTACGCTTTCTTTGTTCAAAGTGGTTTAATCCACTTTTTGAGCACTTTTTTCTTGGTACCTTTCTAGCAAATTTGATAAGCTGTATCTTATTAGGATTCCTTTCCTATTTTGTGTTGGCGAAGACAAATCTAAGTTTCCCGGTAAAAAGCTTTTTAATGATTGGTGTGTGTGGTGGTTTTTCCACTTTTTCTACATTTACAATGGAAATGGTTAACTTGTTCAAAGAGGGGCATTCTGGATATGGTACGTTATATCTGGTTTCTAGCTTGGTTTTATGCGGACTAGGATTAACTGCTGGAATATGGCTTTCCAAAATTTCTATTGGAAATTAATTAGATTGTTATTGTCAAGCGATAGAAACCAGGTAATAATTGGCAGAACGTGATTCTTACCATAAAAAAGACGAATTAAGCTTGGAGAGATGAACTCAGTAGCCAAGTTTTATTAGAAATTTATTTCTTTTGTCGTAGAAGTAAGGTTTAGATTACTATACCAAATGTAAAGCCTCCATAGGCTGAAATCCCGCTACTTCTAAATCCAAATACACCAGTGGATTCATTGGTATATCCCCAATTGGTATAATAGTACGATACACCAACGTTGTCTTTTGAATATTTAAGACCACTTCCTAAAAAGAAATCCATTGTAATGGTATTTCCAAGAATGGCTTGATAGCCGACTAAAACACCAGTTCCCAACGTATATGCATTTCCCCGAAATTGTTCTTCTGCTAGAATTCCCCACGTAGGATCCAATACACTTCGATAGCGATCAATCTTGATTTTTCTGTAGTAGGCATAAGGACCTAAATAAAGCCCGTTTAGTATATTTGGTCCCGTTACATATCTTCTGAATTGAAATTGAGTTTTATATCCAAATACATTTTTACCTCCATAGATATTTGATGAATTGGCTAAAGTAAGCCCCGATATTATTACAATTGAATTTTGTCGACTTAGAGCACCCTCATAACTCAATGCAAATTCCGAGAAAATTAAATTAATTGGATCGGCTTTGATCGCACCACTATAAGTTCGCTTGGATTGTTTCTCCATCAAATCTGAACTATAGTCACTTTGTGCAAGGACAGAATTACTTAATCCTAATAACAAGGAGATCGTAAATAATGAAGATATCAGTTTTCTTAGCATGACTGGTATTTGAAACGTTAATTATTGCCAAATAGTATGAGAGGTCCTATAAGTAGAATGCTATTTGACTTTTGAACGTGATCTATCAAAATTAATAAAATTCTGCTTGAGTTCCTTGAATTTACTTGACTAAGTGCCGTATTTGGATGGAGAAATGGGACCGTATTGGAGATTTATTAGCTCATATTAAATATTAGGTTCCAACTATTGACGGTTTCGTTTGGGCACTTCTAAAATAATTGGTTAATTCGATTTAATATTATTATTAATTTAATATGATTCAAATCATTAACAAAAATTAGAATTGGTATGGCCACGATTGAAGAGAAATTAAAGTCAAGTATTAGAGATATTAAAGATTTCCCAAAGGAGGGAATCATTTTTAAGGATATCACACCAATTTTAAAAGAACCCGTATTATGCGGAGAAGTGGTACAAGAGATCGCTTCACATTTTAAAAGCCAAAACATAGATGTGGTAGCAGGTATTGAATCCAGAGGATTCTTATTTGGAGTGGAGATCGCACGTGCATTAGGCGTACCATTTGTACCGGTGAGAAAAGTAGGAAAATTGCCTTATGAAACGATTTCGCATAAATATGAATTGGAATATGGTTTTGCTGAAATAGAAATTCACACGGATGCCATTGAAAAAGGGCAACGAGTATTAATTCATGATGATTTACTAGCAACAGGCGGTACGGCAGCTGCTGCAGCGGAGTTGTTTAGTAAAATAGGAGGAGAAGTGGCTGGATTTTCATTTCTGATTAATCTTGATTTTTTGAATGGATCAGATATTTTGAAACCATATTCAGAAGAAATTCAATCATTAGTAAGTTATTGATTTAGAAGAAGGAACGGTCGTAAATACAACATGCAAAGTCGTTTAGATGAATAAAATAAATTGTGGATTGGCACGTGTTTTGTAATTTCGATAATCAAATGAGTTTTATCAATTTCAATTTAATCTATACTAAAACATAACTACGGAACTATGAGAAAATTACTACTAATATTATTCTATGTTGGAATCGGATTCGGTACGATCGAATCCTATGCCCAATCTTCCAACGTGATATTTTTTGCGGAGGGAGGCGAAGAATTCACTCTTGTGATGAATGGAGCAAAGAAAAATACAATCCCTGCGACAAGAGTTGTGGTAACAGATCTGCCTTCTGGAATTGCTTACAAAGCTAATATTACCTTAAAAGATGTGTCCTATGGTACGATTTCTAAAACTATTTATCCAAATCCAGGAATGGAGGCAACGGTAAATATTAAAATGAACAAAAAAGGTAAATATGTATTAAGGTTTATGGGGGAGCAACCTATTTCAGGAAGTGCACAACCACAAGCTGAGGTAGTAAATAGTCAACCTGTAAAACAGAACAACACAAGTGCTCCACAAGGAAATGACAATAATACAACGACGACGACTACCACCAGTTCTACCACAACTACGGTAGGAAATCAGCCTACAGAAATGAGAAATTCGGATCCTTCATTTTCGATGAATGTTAATATCAATGATGGAACAGGAGGGGCGTCGATGAACGTAAATATAAACGATGTAGGTGGAATGCAAGATGTTCAAATGGGCTTGAATGGAATGCCTGCAGAATCAAGTACTACCACTACTACTACAACGACCACGCATTCTTCTACTTCCAACAATAACAATAATAATATATCTACGAATGCTGCGGCGCCAGCACAAAATTCAATTTGCGAATATCCAATGAACGGGGGTGATTATAGTACTGCAAAATCCAGTATTTCAGCGAAATCGTTTGATGAAGGTAAAGTCACAATGTGCAAGCAAATTATTCGCTCGAATTGTCCTACTTCAGACCAAGTAAAAGGAATTGTAAGTTTATTAGATTTTGAAGCAAGTAAGTTAGAAGTAGCAAAATATGCTTATGAGTATTGTTACGATGTGAACAATTACTTCAAAGTAAACGGAGCATTTGACTTTGATTCTTCTATAAAAGAATTAGACGAGTATATTCAAAGTCGCTAAGATGAAATAAAGATGCGTTAAAATTCAGATTTAGTAGGTTAACGTACGTACAAACGAATTGAATAGGAAAGGACCAATGAGTTAACAACTCATTGGTCCTTTTATTTTACGTATTCCCTTTCAAAGATCACATCCAATTTAATTAGATGGATACAGAGATCATGATTTCTAGATCATTAAAGTAATTACATGATGATCTTCACATTAGGTAACATTTTTTTTGCCTCTTCGAATGTTTCGGGTTTCCACTCTGGATGATCTGAAATATCCAGAACTTTTAGATTTGGAAGTTCTTTTAGTACAGCAGGGAGTTTTGCCATGTATCTGGTTCCTGATAGATTTAGATACTCAAGGTTTTCTAATTCCTTAAATTCATCGGGTAATGTGCCGATTTTATTGAAGGATAAATCCAAACAACGAAGGTTTTTTAATTGAGCAATATCTGGAGAAATACTGGTCAATTTTTGCATGGCAATGTCTAATTTAATTACTTTTTCAGGAGTTTTTATCGCATTGGAAAGTTCATAATAGGTCATTTCTCCTGCACATTGATCTTGAGCCCAGGAGCACGTTGATATGAATAATAATGTTGTTATAAATGTTAATTTCTTCATGTCGATGTATTAAGGTGTAGAATTGAAGTTAATAAATTTGATCTAGGTAATTTGGATAAAATAAATATTTGTGATGTTATGCTTTGAATTCATGCGGTTTTAAGCAAAAATTAAGCCATTAGCTTATTGAAATAATTCTTTGTAAAGCTTGAACCACAGCAGATTCTTCTTTTTTCAATCCAAAAAGCTACTATATAAAATTGGCCATCTTTTTTTAAGTTTCGCAGGGAATTCATATATCTTGCATTCAATTCCTTAAACTAAAGCATTATAAACAATCTATAAATTCAGTTTATGATTTTGAGCACCTTAATCTCTCCAATTCAAAAATTATTAAGCACACTTCCGAAATTAATGCGGGGTTTTACCAAAGCTTCTATATTGATTTTGTGCATTCATATCTTAACCATAGAGATGAACGCGCAAGAAACCGGTAATGTTTCGTCTTCTGAAACATTGACTAGTTCTTCTTGGGTGATTTTAAAAGGAGATTCGTTGTTTCCTGTATATACTACGATGGGATCCTTTTCAAAAAAAGAACGTGCTGAAGCGATTCAACGGAGGATTATTTCCTTAATGGAAGGAGGGAAAGCGAATTTAGATTCAATTCATTTGCACGAAGATAATGAAGGTAATTTTCAAATTTTGCATGGTCGAGACCGATTAATGATGGTTACTCGATCTGATGCGAAATTAGCACGTACGGAAACATTCCAATTAGGAGAATTATGTCGAGATAAGATTAAGGAGGCACTGGAAAAAGAACTTGAGGGTTTTAGCATTTTGGAGATTATGTTGGAGATGGCATTGTCTTCTATCATCATTTTGGTGTTGTTGTTTTTGTATAAAGGAATAAACAAATTGGCTCAGCGCGCATATCATTTAATTGAGGAACAAAAAGGGAAGAGATTTAAAGGTTGGAAGATTAAAAAAGTAGAAATATTAAATGAAGAAAGAGAGGTGCAAATTTTAATAATGGGAGTGAAAGTAGTTCGAATTGCAGTACTCTTAGTTCTCATTGCTTTTGCCTTACCAATACTTTTTAAAATATTCCCATGGACCAAAGGAATTGCAGACGCAATATTAGGGTTTATATTAACCCCCATAAAATCGTTGGTATTTGGTTTTGTAGGGTATTTACCTAATTTATTTTTCATTAGCGTAGCTGTTTTCATTGCTAGATATTTAGTGAAAGGAATGAAGTTTATTGCAAATGAAATGGACAAAGGAAACATCGAATTTGCTGGTTTCCATCAGGAATGGGTTGGTCCAACTTTTAATATTTTACGCATTGTAGTCTATGCATTTTCATTGGTATTTATTTTTCCATATTTACCTTTTTCTGATTCAGGAGCCTTTAAGGGGGTTTCTATTTTCCTTGGAGTGTTGTTTTCCTTGGGTTCTTCTTCTGCTATATCAAATTTGGTAGCAGGATTGGTGATAACGTATATGACACCATTCAAGATAGGAGATCGAATTAAAATAGGAGATAATGTGGGAGATGTTATGAGCAGAACCATGTTGGTTATACGAATGCGAACATTGAAAAATGAAGAAATCACCATTCCAAATGCACTGGTCCTATCCAGTCACATCGTAAATTATAGTGGCATGGAACAAAATTTGATTTTGTATACAAGCGTTACAATTGGCTACGACGTGCCATGGACGAAAGTACACGAGTTGCTTATTGCAGCTGGGAAAAATACCAAGAGGGTAGTAAGTGAACCCGAACCATTTGTTTTACAGAAGAGTCTTCAAAACAATGCTGTTCATTACGAGCTTAATTGTTATACAGATCAACCAGGAGAATTTGAATATACCTACTCAGATTTACACCAAAACATTCAAGATGAATTTAACAAGGCAGGTGTTGAAATATTAACACCAGTATACAGTGCGATTCGTGATGGAAATCAATCCACGATTCCTTCAGTAAATGAAAAAGGGGATGGGTCATATCTCAAACAGTCTGGTTCATTCAGAGTGAGTTTGATAGATCGAATTTTAGGAGGAAAATAGAAAAATAAAATTATTTATTTTCTGTATTGAAAAGGAATGATCTTAAGCAGGTTGTAAGAAAGTAATGACCTGATTTATAGGTTATCCATGGTTTATGCAAAGTTATCTTAGAACGAAAGCAAAATCATTCCAGCTGCGATAACTTTTAAGACTTGAATGGAATGAATTCAAACGGAATATCATTGCATTCCTCTAATTCTTCCCCCATTTCTTTCATGTCTTCATCAGATGAATCATAATTCCAAAAAACCTTAATATAGCTATCTTCCTTTTTAGTCAGAACATCAAGTTTATTAAGAATAATGGCAAGGCACTTGTGTGAGGCCGTATTCATATAATCCACATTTAATACAAAGTTCGTATTCTCGTTTGGATTTTTCACATATTCTTCAATCCAGTCAAACACGGGGAAATAAAAGTCATCTGGATTTTTAGGAATAGATCTTCCGGAAATCTCAAAAACTCCATAGGTCTTATCAAGAGTAATTCTTGGAAGGTATGATTTTGGTTCTATGATTAACGGTTTCATGTAACAAAAGTAACCAAAAAAAACAATCTTGAAAAATAAAATAAAAAAGGCTGGAATATCCAGCCTTTTTTATCAAATCATTTATACAATGGATTTCCTGATTCGATTCGGAAAAACCATTTGATTAAAATTAACGTATGATAAGAATTTTTCCACTAACATACTTTGGTCGATCATATTCTTCTTCCAATGCATTATATTCCATGGTCCATGGATATAATCCAGATGGCATGTCTTTACCAAGATATGTTCCATCCCAAACGTTATTTTTATTTTCAGAATAGAAGATGATTTCACCCCATCTATTAAAGATAGTTAATTTGAAATCTTTCTGATGCTTACAGAAAACATAGAAACAATTATCATTACAAATGATGTTATCATCTTCACTACACGTAGGATCACAAGCGGTACCGTCAGGTGAGAAAGCCGTAGGCAAATGACATCTTGGTGGACAACGTTCTTCCACAAATACGGAATCCTCTGCCATACATCCATTCGAATCGATAATGGTAACATAATAAGTCATTTCAACTGTTACATCAATAAACTGAGATGTGATCCCTAGTTCAGCCTTATCTTCATCATACCAAATATGTCCGGTAGGAGAGCCTGAAGAGGTTCCTCCATCCAATGTGACAAATACATCAGACTCAGCACAGAAGACTGCCGAATCCTGAGCGAATGTTTCTGGTAAAGCATGGAATGGAAGATAAGCCGAATCAGTTACGATACATTGCTCAATTCCATAAGTTAACTTATACCATCCTGAATCCAATCTGGAAGTCCATTTATGTGCGGAATCAGGAGCTAAAAATCCACTCCAAGTGGAATCTTGCTTCAAGATGTTACCGCCATAGGTCCAAGTATAAATAGCACTATCTGTATTTCCTAAAACGGTATCGTTTTGTGGTACTCCATATAAATCAACTGCAAAACCATCACAAGTTGTATCAGGGAACACATCCAAAGTTGGAGGATTCAATTCATACAAATAAACCGAATCATCATTTTGGCATCCTAAACTATCCGTTATCGTTACGATAAACACTTGATCAATAGAATCATTTCCGATCCCAGATGCATTAAATGGATTTCCATTTCCAGTTTGACCAAGACCTCCAACTTCTGCCCAAGCATATGTAATGAATCCAGTAGTAGCTTCTAGATTATAAGCGCCAAATTCACAAATTGATACGTCAATTCCCTCTACAATTGGTCTTGGTGCAACGAGTGTTGTGTCACTAATGAAACAACTTCCTGAAAGCCATTGCACGGAATGTACTCCTGATTGAATTACCTGATATACCGTATCGGTCGAAAGTCCTGGTGCAGGAGCTCCTTCATAATACCATTGCCATGTACCTTGGAATGGAGGGTCAGGAATCGTATTTACGTCAACCCCCGCACTGATACTTAAATTGTCGTCAAAACAATACAAGCTATCCATATCTAGAGTAGGAGGATCGATCACCTCTACATACATAGTATCAATTCTTTCACAACCATTTACATCCAAAATACCAAAGGCGAAGAATGTTGGATTAGGAACGGTGTTTACTGAATGACTAGCGCCAGTCGTAAGAACTAATCCGTTTTCATCATACCAAGTTAGCACATCTCCTGTACCAAGACTATCTATTCCATTCAGCTGAGTACCCGCATGTCGGCAGATTAATTGACTTGGTCCTGCATCTGGATTAGGAAGATCAGTGATGATAATTCCAATACTATCACAAACTGCTTGACATACGCCATTCCCATCACTACATACCGTTACAATAGCCGTACCAGGCTTCACAGACGCATCTGGAGTAAATTGAGTAGAAGTATCGGCTACGTTACCAAATATCCCATCATTTGAGCTCCAAATAATTCCAGTTGCGTTGCAATAGGTCGCATTAACTTCCAATCCATTTAGATCTGCGCAAATGTCACCAGCAGACAACGTTACAATTGGTGTTGGTTTGATCTCAACAATCATGGTATCCAAGATATTTTGACAATCACCTACATTCGTACTTTCTAAAATAAAAGTAAGGAAATTAGATGTTTTGGATGTTGGATCTGGAATATCACTTGGATCTAGAGTATATGTTGGATGTAAGGCAAATCGATTGCTGAAATTAGCATTGTTACCTTCTATTGTACTCCATTGAACAGCTTTTACAATGTCATTAACAGAATCTGCAGATATTGTAAAGTTTCCAAAATCACCACAAATTACCATGTCTGGACCTGCATCGATAGCTGGTCTAGGAGTTACAACTATATTATGCGTTTCAAAAACTTGATTACATTGACCATGTCCTGTTGATTCAAGCACAAGCGTTGCGAGTCCGAATCCGATA
Organism: Cytophagales bacterium; assembly: GCA_965277185.1. Lineage (GTDB taxonomy): Bacteria > Bacteroidota > Bacteroidia > Cytophagales > JAHDFW01 > JAHDFW01. The sequence goes on from CBDICC010000009.1 coordinate 53,312, forward strand.
TCGTCGGTTCCAAGAGTATATGTAGTTACAAGGTTTGTAACATTACCAAACGAACCAGTCAAATCACTGCTCGTCCAAATACCTCCTGTAGCAATTAACACACTTCCTTCCACATTTATTGGACCTACATCGGCACAAACGGTATCTGGAGCCGTAATCGCAATTCTTGGTCGTGGTGTAATTTCCAAGATCAATGCGTCATTTACTTCATCACAACCATTTGAGTTTCCGATTGTTTCCAACGTTATGCCGACGTAATCCGTAATAAGATCTGTCACATTAATATCCGTAGAATCAATTGTATATAGCGGATTTAATGCAGTTGCATCGGTTCTACTAAATCCACATTGTGCGCAAACACCAGGTGAGGTCGCAGACCATAACTGGGTTGGAGAATTGGTTACAGTACCAATAAATGAAACTGTATCTTGATCTGCACATATTGTAAGGGTGTCATTTAACAGATTTAAAGTGCTATCAACTGTTACGGTAGGTCTTGGAAGAATTTGAACCATCATTGTATCCAAAACAGGATTACAACTTCCATTGTTTGTTGATTCAAGCACAAATGTGATGAATCCACTGGTATCACCTCTTAATAGGTCGTCAGGTCCCAAGTCATATTCAATCATGCCAGAGAAAGAAGTATCGATTGCTCCAAGAGCATCTACAAAAGTTCCATCTCCGTCAGAAGTCCAATTTCCAGAACTAGTGGCTCCGATAATATAAGAATCCTTAATCGGACTAACAAAACTAATAGAGGTCTTGTCTTGACAAATAGAACGATCATTTCCAGCAAATACGATTGGTACTTCTGTAACGGTAAGTTGAACTACATCCTGCACTGGATTACAATGACCATTATTAGTAGAAACGAGTACAAAATTGATCAGATTTGTTGTTCCTGAAAGAACGGTGCCATCTATTGTGCCAAGTATATAATCCGTGATTAGAGTGAGACTATCTGGGGCCCAGGTTCCATCTCCTGATGAAGTCCAAGCTCCAGTTCCAGTAACAGTAACGCCTCCGGTTAAGCCATAAATTACAGCGTCAGCACAAATCGTATCGTCAAATCCTCCAGTGACAACCGGAATTGGTGTGATTATTACTTCAATTGTATCGTAGATCGTTAAGCAATTTCCTCCGCCGGTAGACTCAAGAACAAATGTAACAGTACCTCTTGCCGTATCGGCATCTGTGAGCGTGTACATTACTAAATCTTGAGCAGGTGGGATTGGATTAAATTGATTAGGGTCTCCATTTAAGGTACTCCATAATCCTCCAGTTGCGACAAGCACAGAGCCATTCAATTGGATGGTTCCAATATCTGCACAAACGGTATCTGTTGGTCCACCAGCTGATACAACTACGGCAGGTTCAAAAGTAATTTGAACGGTGTCAATATACGTTTTACATCCTGTAACCGTATCAGAAGCTGTTAAGATCATATTTATGGTAATAGACGAATCACCTGGACAAGCAGGCACATAAGTAGCATTAAGCACAGAAGAATCTACAAAAGTACCGGCACCATCCGACGTCCATGCGAACGCGTTAGCAATTGTTGTATTTGCTGTAGTTAGGAATATACTATCTCCATTACAAGAACACACATTTTGAGGGAGTCCAGCGTCTACGGTAGGGGCATCTGTAAAATACATATTAAAGCTTTCAGAATACGTAAGACATTCTTCCGTTCCGGTAGTACTTGGTGTAAGTACAATTAAACTATCTGCTATGTCTTGTGGATCAGGTATGTAATGAGTAGTAAATAAACTCGTATCTCTAAACATTCCTTGACCACTAGTTGTCCAACTTACTCCAGTAGCGTTTTGAACTAGAACGGATACTTGTACACTATCTATGTCTGCACATACCGTGGTATCCGCATTGTCAGTTACGGTTGGTACACATCGGACAAAAACATCTACAGAGTCGGTAACAGCATTACAATTGCCCGTTCCTGTACTAGTTATATAAAGCCTCAAATCTCCACAAGAATCAACTTGATCAAAGTAATATTCCACGATCGTATCTGTATTTCCTAAACCAGGTGAGGATAGACTAACAAAGGTCCCTGTTCCTCCTGACCAGAAGACTCCTGCACCGGCTATATCAAAATCGATGGATCCACTTAAAGAGATAAATCCAGGTACGCCCGGTGCTTGTTCATAACACGCTGTATCAGGTATTCCCGCATTTACAATAGGAGGATTGGTAATTGCAACGATGACTGAATCTACTCCTGGATTACATCCACGGTTGTCAAAGGTTGTTGTAATCGTAAGTACGACACCATTTGCAGAATCAGCTGAACTTAAGGTATAACATGTTGTATCACTCAAAGAATCTACAAATGTACCGGTACCAGATGAACTCCATCGAATACTATCAGTAGTAACAACTGCATTTAAGCAAACCGTATTTTGATCACCACAAATCCCCTGATTAGGTCCTGCATTAGCAAATGGAGCAGGTATGATATTTAAAATAACGCTATCCACATACGCTTGACATAAACCGTTGTTTGTAGTGGTTAAGAAAAGCTTAACCGTCGCTAAGGCTGTATCGCCAGAAGCAGAATCTAATGTGTAAAAATCAGTATTCCCAGATCCATCTGTAAAACCGCCAGTTCCTTGGGTGGAACTGGTCCATACCGCGTCGTCCGGAGTCGAGCTTCCGTCATGAGTAACAAGACTTGTAAGTGTTACAACAGGGTTGTCTATACAAATTTCATCTACTGTAATATCTACGGTAGGAATCGGAGTGATTTCCAAATATATAGTATCAACAACCGGTACACATCCAGCAAAATCGTAAGAAGAATAACGAACGATAGCATATCCACTGTCAATATCATCTTGCACAAAATTATAGGTTGTAGTATCTGCATTCACATCAGTAATGTGACCAGCTCCACTTATTATTTCCCAAAATACACTATCAGGAACATCGTTAGTAATGATACTTATTGGAATAGCAGATGTATCTGCGCAAACCGTAATAGTATCTGCTGATGTAACAATTGGTGGATGTGTAATGGTAATCTCCATTGTGTCAGATATCTCTGGACAGAACCCACTTCCATAGGTTGTAAGAATTAACGTTGCAGTAGTATCAACTCCGCCAGTGCGAATTGTATCCGGCACGTTGAAAATTGGATTAAAAATCACGCTATCATTTGGAGTAAACGTTCCTCCAATCGAATTTGTCCATACCGCTCCAGCAGACGCTGTTGTATCTACAGAAACACTCATTAACGGAATACTTAATACATCTGCACAAACCGTTGTATCATTTCCTGCAAATATTACAGGAGGAGGAGAGAAGTAGATCGTGGATGAATCACAATATGTTTTACAACCCGCATTTAGTCTTGTACATAATTTAATTACAACGGAATCAGCTGTTCCAACAGTATCTGCAGGAACGGGTTGATATTCATTGATCAATACAGTATTCCCAAAAGCAAATGATCCACTGCCTGAATGTGACCAAGTTCCACCACCTGCGTTAGTAATGGTACCAACTAAACTTAAGGTGTCAAAAACAGCACATTGTGCAGCAGGAGTAGCAAAAACAGTAGGTACAGGATTGAATCGTATAACGATGCTATCCGTAACAGGAGAACATGATCCTCCAGCATTGGTTACATATAGTATTAATGAATCTATACCTGTTGTATCCGCAGGGTCAAAAGTATAGGTCATAAACGTACTATCACTTTTGTAAATACTATCTATTCCAACTCCAATATCACCCACGCTGAATGTTCCATTTCCACCTGACCAAGTAACTCTGGTTGTGGTGTCAGAGAATGTATAGGCTCTTAGTGTAATGTCATCCGCATCTTTACATATTACTGTATCGACTGTCGTTACCGTAGGAACTGGAATTAAATTGACACGTAATGTGTCAAAATATCCTTTACACTGTCTATATGGATCCGCTGTTAATGTAAGTAAGAATGTTTCTGTAGTTATATCCACACCAGCAGGGGTATAATCGGTATTTGGTAGGATTGTGGAAGCAGGAACGGTATTGCCATCAAACATACCTCCACCGGCTGTAGTCCACGTACCTGTATGCCCAGTAACACCATTGGTGTCAATACTTCCGATTAGATTAACTGCATTTCCAGGACTAGCACAAGCATTGGTGGCAGAAGCTGACACAACTGGAGCTAGATATATACTGACATTCATGGTATCTGCAATCTCAGGACAGAGTGAACCGACCGTAGTAGTTAGAATTAGTTGGACACCACTAGAATCAATATCATCCTGTGTTAAGGTATAACTTGCAGCCGTATCATTAACAGCAAAGGGTTCGGTAATTGGATTAACAAAGTTTCCATTGCCAGTAGTGGTCCATAGTACGGAAGTTACCGCTGTATTATGACCGGCATTTAGAGTAATCGTACCTGTATCACTACAAACAACTTGATCCGGACCAGCAGTTAACATAAATGGATCTGTATAATTAATGACGATTGTATCATAAATAATGGTACAAGTACCCGCATCTCTAGTTTCGGCTATAACCAAAACAGACTGGGTTGTTTTATCATTTGTTCCAAAATAATAATAGGTAGTATCGGCAAGTGAATCACTAAATGTACCATCACCTTTGGTTGACCATTCAATTCCACCTGCAATCGTATAATTAGCAGACAATTGAACACTGTCATCGCTTGCACATAAAGCTGAATCTCCTATGTCTAAAGTTGGAGATGGAGTTAATGTGAGATTAAAGGTGTCACAATATACCTGACATCTTCCGTTGCCAATATCCGCACAGAAAATATATTCTAAATTAGCGGTATCCCTATCAGCTTGAGAGAAGTACGTTTGAAATGTAATTGAACTGTCACCATACGATGAATTAACGGAATCAGGGACGCCACTATAAGTCCAGTGTCCACTTGTAGCAACCGTAAGGTTAGAAGCTGATACAATGTACGATCCAATATCTGCACAATAGGTATCGGCAGGCGGTAGATCAAATGTTGGAACCGGAGTAATAATTAATGTCCGATCATCGGTATAAGTTTGACATCTCCCATTATTGATTGTAGCGACGGTGAGTAGTACCGTACCAACGGTATCATCTCCAATACCGGGAACGTAACAAGGGTCTAATGCAGAACTATCTACGAAGGTACCATCTCCGTTTGTTGTCCAAGCTACTCCACCAGGGACACTATTAACGGTGTCTCCAGCCAAACATACGGTGTCTTCATCTGCACATCGAGTGATATTAGCTCCCGCATAAACTTCTGGAGCAGGAGTGATGTACGCAATAAATGAATCACAAACAGTTGGACATAATCCATTGTTTGCTGTACACCAATAAATAAGAGCAGAATCACTTACAGCATCGACAGCAGATATCGTATAAGTGGTTGGCGTAGCAGAAGAATCAGCAAAAGGACCACCTCCACTAGAAATCCATTCCATCTGACCTGTGTAATTGGTTGTGTCAGAATCAATTCCAACTATAATCGTGTTTTCATCGATACAAACAATTTGAGTTGGACCGGCTTCCACAATTGGATCTGGTCTAATTTGTACTTGTATTGTGTCAAAAACATCTGCACATCCACCAGAACCTACGGTTTGTACGTAAACCTCAATGTTTCCAGGGACATCTGCTATATTTGGTGTAAAATATGTTGTGTCGGCCGCAGTTGTAGTAAATTCACTTCCTGCTCCTGTTCCATTGGTAGACCAAAGGACACCATTGGCATTTGTTCGAATGGCGATTAATTCAATTCCTGCTGCATCGAAACAAGCGGTAGCAGAACCAGCATTCACTGTTGGAAGCGGCGAGAATATAATCGACATAGTATCAGATAAAATAGCACAACCAGTTAATGAGTCAGTAGTAGAGGCAATAACTTGAATAGTTCCAACAGCGGTATCAAGGGTGCTAGGTACATAAACCGAAGCAATAGATGTACTGTCATTTGCTTGCCAAGATCCAGTTCCTAATGCGCGCCAGATAATGCCTGTTGCATTGGTTATGGAACCAGCCATCGTAACTGAATTATCTGTTTTACATACGGTCTGGTCAGGTCCTGCTGTGATAGAAGGAGCTGGGTCCACGGTGATATTTACTATGTCTGAAACTGCATTACATAAACCATTATCTAGAGTAGTCAATGTCAATACAATAATACCCGCAGAATCTGCTGTGAAATCAGATGTTAAGCTGTTCGGTAAAGCGATTGTTCCTTGTCCCGCTGTTGTCCAAATCGAATTTCCAGCTACGGTCATAGTTCCTGCCAATGTAGTTGCCGGTGCATCCGCACAGATTCGTTGATCCGGTCCTGCATAAACTGTAGGAGCTGGATTAATAGTAATGACTAATTGATCCGTTACAGGATTACATGTACCAAAATCAGTAGAGGTCCAATCAAGCGTGACTGATCCATTTACATAATCCAATGAATCAAAGTGATAGGTTGAGTTAATGCTTATACTATCCGGACTAAATGTTCCTCCGGTAGGGCTGCTCCAAACGCCTCCGCCTGCATTAGCAAAAGTTCCAGAGAGTTGAAGGAATCCAGAATCAGCACATATTGTATCAAATCCTCCTGCATCCATGATTGGAATAGGAGTTACGATTAACTGAACACTATCCTGGATCTCTTTACATGCTCCCACATTTATATTCGTTAACGTTAACTTGATCGTGTCAGGAGTTGTAGGGCTAACGGTATTATGTGTGTAAGTGGTTCCCAAATCTGAACTGTCAGCAAAGACACCCGATATATCGTCCGATGTCCAAATGCCATTTCCATAATTCACAGACCCAGTTAAAACGATATCTGCATCATCTCTACAAATAGTTTGATCTGGTCCAGCTTCCATACCTGGAGCCGGAGAGATATTTAAATCTAATTGCTCACTATAAGCATTACAAAGACCGTTACCAGTACTAGTTACGAAGAAACGAATGTCACCAATTAAGGTGTCTTGTGGATCTAAAATATATTCAAGATTATTTTGTGATGAATCAACCATGGTTCCGTGTCCGTTTGTAGTCCAAACTAGACCTGTTGCAAACTGTACTAAAGCGCTAAAATTAACGGTATCAATATCAGCACATACGGTATCAAATGCAGGTGCAGTAATTACAGGGATCGGAGTAATGGTTAAATCCATACAATCCGAAACCAATGCACATAAACCATTACCGGTCGTTTGTATACAAAGCGTAAGAGGTTGATTGATTTGCATGGTATCGCTAGCAGAAGGAACAAACAACGTATGCGTATCCGAAGGCATAAAGAACCCACTGTCATTTGATGATGTCCAATAACCGCCGGTTGCATTTACCACTGATCCTAATAAGTTATATCCTGACGTGTCCGCACATACAGTATCATCAGGACCTGCTAATGCAACAGGAACCGCTTGAAAAGAGATTAACATCGTATCGGTTTGAGGGACACATTGTCCTTCTAATCGGCTGGTTAGTATAACGGTAGCAAATCCAGAAGTTGAATCAGTTGCAGAACGGATGTAATCAGTTGCTAAATCTATATCATCAACAAATGTTCCTCCAGTTGGTAAAGTAGACCAAGTTCCACCGCCTGCGTATTGTACTGTCCCTGCAAGTAATATACTGTCACCAGTAGCACAGAGTGCTTGATCAGGACCGGCTCGAACAATCACAGAAGGCGTGATGGTAAGCGTGAAAGTCCCAGAATCTGGATTACAAGTTCCGTTATCTGTAGTAACCCATTTAAAAACTACTATATTGTTAGTATCATTCCCTGAGAATTGATAAATCGCGCCGTTCAAGTTGGTTTCGGTTCCAGCCATGAATGATCCTGGTCCGTTTTCGGTCCAGATCCCAGTTGTAGAGTTTTGCATAGTCGCTCCATTGATTGTAAAGCTTCCTGCATCTGCACAAAGAGTTGTGTCTGCTGGCACTGTAACTACAGGAGTAGGTAAAATAGTAAGCAACATGGTATCAGCAATATTGTTACACTGTCCAGCTCCGGTGGTATTCAGATACATTTCCAATGTTAAATTACTGTCCACCGAAGTTGGATAATAATTAATCAAACCTGTAGGTGAAGTGAATACTCCTCCCGCATCAAATACCGGCGGAGCACTAACAGAATTGGTAGTCCAAACACCTTGAGATGCAATTGTTATAGTTCCATTTAATCCATAAACTCCTTCATCATAACAAATGGTGTCGTCTGGTCCAGCATCAATCGTTGGAGCAGGAGTAATGGTTATGGTCATAGAATCTGTAGTTGGAGCACAAAGCCCGTTTCCAGTGGATGTTACATATACTTTTACAGAATCTGTTGTTCCAGGTACAGCAATATCACCAGCACACCAAGTATATACAGGAGTTAAAATATTTGCATTGTCAAATGCTCCAGATGGACCGTTACAACCACTTGTTGTAGTCCATGTTCCACCAGTAGCAGTAGTTACATTTCCAAAGAGTTGTAAAGTGTCTTGATCTGCACAAATGGTACGATCAATTCCTGCATCGATAACAACATTAGGGGTTAAAGTAACAACCATTGTATCACATTCTTGAGGGCAGAAAGTCTGGTTATTATTGCAAAGAACTAAGGATACAGTTCCATCTGTGTAGTTGTCATTGCTCATGCAATATCTATTTGGAGTTACCGTTCCAAATCCAAAATCAAATGAACCGACGACTTGTCCCAATAGTACATTCCAATAACCTGTACCACCGGCATTGGTAATACTCCCATTTAAATCTATACAAGCAATATCTGAACAAAGGGTGGTATCATTACCGGCAAACACAATTGGTCCAGGCAATATGGAAATCGTATCCTGATCACAGAATGAAGGACAAGAACCGATAGCACTAGTACACCAAGTTACTTCTACAAAACCATCTGTTTCGTTTGCTGCACTTGGAACAATATCAGTAACCTGAGCATTTGCGTCAACGATGCTTTGAACACCTTGTATAGTAGTCCAAGCTCCTATTCCAGACCCACTTGCCGAAATGGTTACAGGATAATCATTTGTACAAATCGTGTTGGGTGCAGAAACAATGGCTGTGGGTGCCCCTTGGAATGTAATTTGAATGCTGTCACAGTATATTCCACAACCTGAAAAGATTGGGTCTGTACCACAATATACTAGGTAAATTGATCCTCCAAGACCAGCTCCGATTGTATCATTTGCAATGTCGATGTTATATTGGTTTCCAGTAAAGGTTCCATTTGCACCAGAGCCAAGAGACCAAGTCCCTTCATTTATATGTGTTGAAGTAGGAGATAAAGGGATGGTAGTAGCATCGGTACATACTGTAACATCTCCTCCTGCATTTACAGTTGGTGTAGGCATTACAATAAATGAATCGGTAGCACTTACATCATTGCAATAAGCTCCTCCCGTAGTATTTATCTTTACAAAATATTCTACTGGTATCGTATCTAAAGTAGTTGGATCTGGATTAAAAGTACTTATTGTATCATTGTTAGGAGAAAATACATCGCCCGGATTATTTCCAACCCAAGAAAAACCATAGGTTATTCCATCTCTAGGATCTGTTGTCAATGATGCATTTAAGGCCATAGGTAATGCGTCGGTACAAATTGAATCGGCGACGGTAGTGGATATAATTGGTGCTTGTAAAATTTCAAGTCTTACCGTATCGGCAACAGCCAAACAATTACCAGTATCTGTAGTCGTAGCAATAAATTCTACGAAACCATTTGTTATTTCCGTAGCAGTAGGAGTATAACAAACCGTATCGCTTGTACTGGATCCTCCTATAAAGGATCCGGCTACATCAAAGTTTGACCAAATCATAGTGGTAGATAAGGTCATTGATGATGCTAAACAAAGTTGGGTGTTATTTGAACAAGAAGTATCCGCGGGTCCTGCGAAAATTGTAGGACTAGGCGTATAATAAATCGTAGTTGAATCGAGGACAGCATTACAGTTACCGTTGCCAGTAGAGGTTAGATACATGCGAACACTATCTCCAGGAGTAGGTTGTCCATTGGTCCAACAAACAGAAGTGCTTAATGAATCTGGATCAACGATCGTAACATCTGCTGGTCTGTTCGTAGTCCATGTTGTTCCGGTTGCATTGGCAACGGAGCCAGTTACAATTCCGCATGGATTATTGGTACAAACATCAATTGTATTTCCTGCATCTACAATAGGGGATGGCTCGAAATAGATATTCATGGTATCCTGAATTTCAAGACACAATCCAGAATTAGTTGTGGATAGAATTAAACTCATGGTTGTACCGCCAACGCCGTATTCCGTGGCATTAGGTTGATATAGTCCAGCTTCGTTTGTACTATCTACTAACGGAGCAAAACTCCCACTAAAGTTACGCCATACGACTCCACCGGAAACACCTGGATCATATGAACCTGCCAATGTTACATTTGGATTATTTACACAAGAAGTGTCATCCAATCCAGCATTTACTGTTGGGGCAGGAGTTACATAAATTTTCATTGAATCACATACCTCTAGGCAATTATTCAAAGCTGCACCATCGGTTGAACAAAGATTTAAGGTGACCGAATCAGTGGTAGTAGGTGTATAGCCAACACCAGTTAACGTGGTGGAGTTTGGAAGGAAAATTCCTGTCCCACCTGACCAAATTCCAGAAGAGGCTCCATCGCCTACACTACCATTTAAAGTTACGGGGCGATTATTATCACATACGGTATCACTCGGACCTGCATCAACCAATGGAGCAGGAGTAGCTGAAACACAAACGGTGTCAGCAACAGAAGAACAAAATGTCGAAACATCTGACACTCTAAATTCTGCACACCAAGTGCTATCCGCCGGAGGTATTGGTAATGCTTGACCTGCCGCTACGGCAATTTGAGATGCGTCTGGGGAGTAAGTAGTACTTAAGGCATTACTTGAACCAAAAGATCCTTGTGTACCATATATATTTGTCCATTGAAAACTCAAAGCTCCACCTGCTCCACCACTTGTTGTATCTCCGGTAAAAGTTACATCTGGATTATTTGAGCAAACTATTTGATCGATTCCAACGGTAGCAGTAGGACTTGGTAGCACTGTAACTTGCATGCTATCGCATACGACCGGACAGGCGTCAAACAATGCCAATCGATAAATGCAAATTTCAAGTGTAAACGTATCTGTAAGAGTAGGAGTGCTGGTGAAACTTAATGTTTCATCAATTATTCCGGTAACATCCGTAAACGTACCTGCTGCAGGAGAAATCGTCCAAATTGGCTCTTGAATCTCACTAGTAATTCCATAATTACTATCGGCATTCATCACTAAATCGCTAGGGTTGTTTTCACATATTTGTTGATCTACACCAGCTTCCACAGTTGGAAGGGTAACAATCGTAATATTTGCCGTATCTGGAACAACCAAGCAATTTCCTACATTGGTTGGTGTCAAGATAAGAGAGACTTGTTGAAGCTGAGTAGGAAAGGAAGGTGTTTCTTCTGAACCAGGACAGTACTGAGATGTCAAATCTGTGATGTCTGTAATTACAGCGTTCACATCATTAACAGAAGCACCATTAACCACCACATTCCATTCTGTACCGCTTCCTGGGAAATCACCTTGATTCGTAAATGCACCATTTAAATTTGCCAAGCAGTTTCCTGCACAAAGTAGAGAATAATCGAGCGGACCACAGCCATCACATGCATCCACCAATGGTTCAGGTGTTACAGTTACTAGCAATGAGTCACATTCTTGGATACAACCTACTCCTGGATTGGGAACACAGAAGGCAACATCATAAGTTGTATTAGATGTCATTCCAGCTGGATTATATGTAACTGTATAGCTACTTGAATCATTGGATTGCCATGAACCCGGCATATTCGTTGTCCAAAATACGGATTGTCCGGTAGGCGTAGTAGTCCCTGTTAATGAGAAATCTGGATTGTTGAAACACACATTGAAATCTTCAGGAGCTGTGGCCGTTGCGGCAGTATTAATGATCAAAACCATGGTGTCCGCTTCCAGGGTGCAATACAAACCATTATTGGTAGATTCCCAAATTAGTGTGGCACTACCTGTAGAGGAATCGGTCGTTGTAGGAGTATACATTGTTGTAGCAAGTATACGGTCAGTAAATCCACTATGATCACCATTCATATTAGACCATTGTCCCGATCCGGTAGAAGACGTTGCGGCCAAGATGACATTGTAATTATTGTTACAAGTAGTGTCATCCGGTCCGGCACTAACAATTGGTGAAGGAATAACGATGATTTCAATGCTATCTACAGCTGGATTACATAATGTAGATCCACCAGTACTGGTCCAGTACAACATAAGAGAACCACCTACTGTATCTCCAGGAGACAAGGTATATTGAGCGATTGAGTCTTGGGCCAATGTTGAAAACATGCCTGTTCCACCTGACCAAATAGCTCCAGTTGTGTTGGAATAGGTACCAGCTAGTTGAACAGTAAGATCATTTGCACAAACCGTATCTGACGGAGGTCCTGCATCTACGATTGGTTCTGGAGAGTATGTAATAATCAAAGTGTCAGCTACCGCATCACAACCTCGATTATCAGTTGTTCTAGCGATAAGTGTGACGGATCCAGCGGTAACTTCTGCCGCAGAAGGACAATAAGTTGTATTCAAAGTACCGATAGAATCAGTAGAGTCATTGACTGAAAATGTTCCTGTAAGTGGAGCATCTAACCAAATTATTCCACCTGCAATTTCAACAGAAGCGGCTAATTGAACGCAGCTATCATTCGCACAGGCAGAGGTGTCATTTCCTACATCAATGGCAATTGGAGAAGGATAAACAATGACTGTACTTGTATCTTGATTGGAACTACAACCCTGTTGGTCCAATACTTCCACCCTATATTCACCTGCTCCTGTTCCATAAACATCGATGCTGTCATCAAGATCTATGCCTGTGTAAATTGGAATAGAATCATTGCCATCTTTGTACCAATTATAGGTGTAGGGCGGATCACCATTTTGACCTTCTGCAAAGAGTGTAACGAATGATGAACCAAAACAGATTGCAGGATCCTTAGGGGTGACAAGAACCTCTAAATTACTTACAAATCGAATCATTGTAGTGTCACAAATAGTAATGTTGTCACATCCTCCCAATGGTTCTCCGCAAATTTGAAATATTACAGAATCAGGAAGCCAAGTAGGAGGGTTAAGAGCAATAGAAAGAGGTAGTTCTACAAATAAAGTGTCAATTAGAGCACCGTTAGTAGGATTTCCAAATTCATCAAAAAGCCATGTGGCTACAGAGTCCGCGATGGTTGCACTATCAGGTCCTGCAGGAATTAAGGCTGTCCATTGAATTGAGTTAGGGTCATAACCTGTCCCCCAAACTTTACCAGAGCAAGCTTCCGAAACTACATCTGTTGGAGATATTTCAGGATCAGGAATGGAACGAATCGTAAAATGATTTGGGTTAGCTCCTGGTTTACAGAATGAGAGGTAAAAGGGTCCAGATCCAGTTAAACATATTTCTGATCCGTCGGCAGGATATTCCGCACTACAATCTGCAGGCGAATTAGTCGGATTCGAAAAACGATATCCAAGAATACCAGAGCCCGGTGTTGAACCGCTTACAATATCAAGAGCCATCCCTCCGGCCGCTGAATCGAGATATAAAATAATCCCTAAGCAGGATTCGTTGTCGTTGTTTTGTGTGTTTGCATTACAACAAGTTTCACAAGGGGCATTTTTATCTCCGTGTCTACGTACACCTGGTCCGTCCACTGGATTATTAATGTCTAAGATATCGATTCCTCCAATGGATGGATCATCCATATCAATCCCCACAAAGTCTCTGGTGTCCCATAAACTATCGGCTGTTCCTCTTAAATCAACAACAAAAACTGGTACATTATCATGACACGGATGCTCATTTTGATCAGTAACTAAAGTTGGGTCTTCTACGATAGGTAGGGTAGCACAAGGTGGAGAACCAGCAAAGGAATTATTAACATTGAAAAATACCATGAAAGCTACAATCAAAGTAGTGATATGTTTTTTGCTTAATTGTTTCAATGTAAATTGTAATGATATAACCATATTAGCTCAATAATTTCAATTAATAAATCTATTCCAAGTTATGTGCATAGTTTAAAACGCATTAGCCCAGTATAACCCGAAATATACAAGAAAAATTAACGTTTCACAAGTTAATGTAGCAGGTACTTTAAGTTTGACAATTAAAGGAAATGAAAATTTATAATGTACTGGATGCGTGGCTCCTAGAATTGTCCTATATCGTAAATGTATTGATAATATAGTGTTAAAGTGTTGTTTTTAGAAAAAAGGAATTAACGGGTGTGCGTGAACGAGAAATGAGAATGTAGTTTGGAGTTATTGTGGTTTTTATTTTTTAGTTAATTTTAACTTATTTTTAGGCTGTTTTAGTGTTTTTTTTTTGATTGAAATTAGATGCTTTGGTAGTAAAGAAATTTTAGTTTTAAGAAGATAGTTGTATGCAGGTACGACCGATGTTTTAATAAAAAAGAATCAAAATTAATGATGAAAGAGATGTTTGAATAATACAATTACTATTGAGTTGGGATGAGCCGCGATGTATTTTATAATTGGTTATCGAACATTATTGTATGTACGCCGTATAAATAGTCAAAACCGTAAATTAATCAAGGATCGTTTCAAATGAAATTGAGTTTTCTTGGATTTTATCAAGATTAACGGTACTTTTATACATTGAATAATAAAAACTGGATAGATGAGGAAATTTTTACTTGTAGCGTTGGTATTGTGTGGAGGAGCAAAAATGGTGGGTCAGGACATTCAATTTGCCCAATTTTATGCTTCTGCTTTGTATTTGAACCCTGCTTTTGCGGGAAGTGATCATCATAACAGGATTATGATGCATCAACGAGTTCAATGGCCTCGAATAGATGGTAAATATAACACCACTATGTTTGCTTATGATCGATATTTTGAAGATTATCAAAGTGGATTTGGGGTGATGATAATTCAAGATTTCCAAGGTACTAATGATTTGAGGACCACAGATTTAAGTATGCAATATGCATATGAGCTTCATATCGATAAGGATCATGCGATGCGTTTTGGTTTACAAGCTGGATATTTGTCCAGAAGTGTTGGATATGGTTTGGTTTTCCCTCAAAATTTAGCAACAACAGGTATTAATACAAGTAATCCTCCATCTGCAAGAGTATTAAGGAAAGGTATGGCAGATATCAGTAGTGGTTTACTTTTTTATTCAAAAGAATTTTATGTTTCAGCATCTGTTCATCATTTGAACAGACCTAATACAGATTTTACGATTGCAGGAGTAAGTGATGCGACTGGTTCTCCTGGGAATCCTGTTGGTAAATTACCCGCTAGATACGCATTGGTAGGGGGGTATAGAATTCCAATCGCAATGAACCAAAACAAGGGGATGGCGGCATATTCAAAATGGAATAAAGAAAAGAAAGCAGCGATTACACCTACATTTCACTATAAATCACAAGGAAAGTCGGATCAATTAGACATAGGGGTATATGGTGTATATGATCAACTTCTATTAGGATTTTGGTACAGAGGTATTCCTGTAAAACGATGGAGACCAGTTGATGTAGTTTGGAATCCACCTGCAGCACCTACTATCCCAAATCCAGGTGATCCAGTGGCAGGATTGCATAATAATGAGTCCATTGTGGGAGTTATTGGTTGGTTGTATAACGGAATTGATTTAAGCTACTCGTATGATTTTGTTGTTTCAAAATTGAAAATTGCGCGTACGTTTGGTGCACACGAAATTAACTTGACGTTTGTACCTCACCATTATGCTAAAAAGCCTAAGATTCAGAAATTTATACCTTGTCCACATCCAATGGGAGGTCGAGGTAGAAGAGATATCAGATAGTCCTATCAAGGATTGAGATTCTTCTAATACACGTACTTACTGTACGTTGTAAGATTAATATAATCTGATAAGAATGGGTTTTTATATCCAAATTTTGAACGAGTTTAGGAGTAAGAATCTTTCAGACTTTCTTTAACAATAGTATAGGGCAATTTCAAAGGAAGTCTTGTTCCTTAAAATTCAACTTATTTAGGTTGCATGATAAATGTAGTCTGAGGTTCAATTCTTAGGATTTTGGTTTGAGAGCCATTCTTTCCAAAGGAGTGAATACTATTGTATAAGCGATTTGCTTGACTAAAAATCACATAACATAACATTAAATTGTTTTTGGATCGATAAAATTTTGCTTATCAGCACCATCAATGGATGTTGAATCTATCGTATGGATTGCTTGAAAATTTTTATTTTTCTAACTTGTCCAAGCGGACGTTCTGGAGGTTTGATCACTTACAAACTAACTAATCCCTTAATTAGGTCGTAAACATGTCTTTAGTTCAATCAGATTTGAATTTGACAGATGAATAAGGCATTCTAAAATACCCAATTACAGGACTACTAGATTCTAAAAAAAAGAGAGTTATTTACTCTCTTTTCTCTTTTATTAGCGAGCTAGATAGGATTAAATTAATAGTACTGTCCGGCTGTCCATAATTTATTTATTTTTCAGCTTTAACCTTCTTTTTCGCAGAAGAAAATTTATAAGACAATCCTGCACCAAATACTTCTTTGAACTGAACTCTAGGACCATTGGAAAAAGTACCATCACCATTATCTACCATTATATCTATGTCATCATCATATATAAGGTGAGAACTAAATGTGCAAGAGATAAATTCATTAACCTTCATCGACATAAGGAATTGCCAGTTAACATCAATATTTTGAGGATTCTTTAAATAATTTGAAAACAAGTCTACCTGATTTGTGATAGATATATTTTTAGCTACATCTCCTTTGTATCCAACTTTAAGATATCCACCTAATTCGTAACGAACATTTTTTCCAACGGTAAGTAATGTACCACTTTGATCAGTCTCTCCGGCACCTAAAACCCCAAATGCACCCGCGTCAGCTAATGTTTGATCATATACAAAAGTGATTTTGGATGTTAGTGGAGCAACAAAAATACTCACACCTTTTTTTGGTGTAGAATTGATCCCAATTGCAGTAACCCAATAGCCAGGAGCCATAAAACGTGAGATTACGTTTCGATCATTTGGATCGTCAAAACCATTTGCAAATTGAGTTCGAAAATTCATGTAACCTGCGTAATACAAGTTTTTTGAAATTTCTTGACCAATTTTGGCTGAGAAGTCAATTTTGTCATCACTTTTTAATAGGGGGATAGAGTCTCCAGATCCTTGTCTTTGTACCCCAAAAGATAGATCAAGGTTATTCTCCCAAAGTGTTTTGTTAATCTTTTTATAGGCATAAAGACTTAATAAGGAGTTAATCGATATCGAATTTTGTCCACCAGAAGTCCAGTTTACCAATCCTGTTTGGGAGAATGTATTATTAAATGTTCCACCATAATGCCAAGCACCGGTGGAATCAAACTTTTCGTTTTTGGTCTTTTCCTTTAGCTTTTTTTCGCCTTCAACGATTTGAGCTGAGGATGAATAAGAATTATAAAAAAATAGAATTGCGAGTGCGCAGATTTTGAATGTTAAAGAAAACTTCATCAAATTAGATTTTAAGATTTGAGTGATTGATTGCATTGGAATTAAGTATGTTGCCTATGTTTAAAATAAGGTTCTTGTGAATATGTTTGTTTAATGTAAGTTGAGTTGATTGCAGATCATAAGTATGCCTGTCATAGATATGGCATCTGTAATTAAACCGTTTTGAACCATTTTTAGAGCTTCAGAAAGATGTACTTTTTTAAGTTTCAAATCTTCAGTGTCTTCAGGATTACTCTTACCAAAAGAAAGATTACGTGCCGTAAATATAAAACCTTCTTCATCGGTAACCGAATTTGAAGTATGAATTCGACATAGTTTTGTCCATTCTAGCGCTTGAATTCCAGTTTCCTCTATCAATTCTCGTTTAGCAGAATCAAGTATGTCAGTATCTATTGGACCGCCCCCCATTGGTATTTCCCAACTATACTCGTCTAAAGCATATCGATATTGACCGACCAAATAAGTGTATTGAAGATCATCTACTGGAATGATGCCAATTGCTTTATTTTTAAAATGGACAACACCATAGATACCATCGGTACCAGCAGGTGTCTTAACCTTATTTTCTTTGACTCTTATCCAGTTATTTTCATATTTTAACTCAGATTGAATCGTTTTCCAGGGGTTTTTCATATTTTGCAGAATCTCAGGACAAGTATATGCATAATTTTGAAATGCTTAAAATTAGTTTTAGTGAAAATAAAATAGAAGCAGGAGTCGACGAGGTTGGAAGAGGCTGCCTTGCAGGGCCCGTGGTTGCGGCAGCTGTTATTTTGCCTAAAAATTTCAAGAATGAACTCTTGAATGATTCGAAAAAATTGACTGACGCCAAGAGAAAGATTTTGGAACCAATAATCAAAGAAGAAGCTTTGGCTTGGGGTATAGGAATTATTGATAATCACGAAATTGATAAAATAAACATATTAAATGCAACATATAAGGCGATGCACTCTGCAATCTCTCAGCTGAAAATTGATCCTGAATTGTTGTTAATTGATGGGAATCGATTTAAACCATATGAAAATTATACCTTTGAATGCATAATTAAAGGAGATGGAAAGTTTCTTTCCATTGCTGCCGCATCCGTGTTGGCTAAAGTCTATAGGGATGATTTGATGGACGAATTGGCACTGACGCATCCACATTACGACTGGGAGAATAATAAGGGATATCCTACAAAAAAACATCGTGCCGGGATACAAAAAGTTGGAATAACGGATTTGCATAGACGCTCTTTTAAGTTGTTACCAGACCAAATGGAATTGTTCTCTCTAAAAGACCAAAATAAGTGAAGTTAGAGTAGCTTGCTTTTCAGGATAGGATTTATAGTTAATTTGCAATTAGGGTTTGTCTGTCAGTACTTTATACGTGTCAGGATAAATAAGTTTCTCCCAAATACGATACATATCTGCCGAACCGTGAATCCCATCTTTTGCTACTAAGTTAGATTCTGTTTGCATTCTTCGAGATATTGGGTAAATATCTGTGAGTGTCAAATTTCTTTTTTTAGCCTCCGCCTTTATAATAAAGTTGAATTCTTGAAGCCCTTCTGAAATATTTCGTCCTTTGCTGAAATCCTGTCCATTAGGCGTGATTCCAAAATCAGGAATAGTAATTAAAACTATATTGTTAGGGTTATTTAACCCCTTTTGCACATGATCTAAAATATGTTTAAGGTTGCTAGAAAATTGGGCTTTAGTGATTTCTTGAACCCAGTCATTAACACCGATTAGGAGTGTGCAAAAATCAACTTCAAGCGAATCAAAAACGGGAAGTTCCTTTTCAATTAAATCTTGTGTTGTCCAGCCAGTTACAGAGGGATTGGCAATTAACTCAATAGCTACACCAGCATTGTTTAGGTTTGAGGTTAAAATAGGAGGCCATGCTTCATTTAATTCCGCTCCTTCGCCTATTGTATAGGAATCACCTAAAGCAATGTATCGAATTGGTTTATTATTCATGAGACGTGCTTATTTCTTATATTATATTATAGTTTTTGTTATGCTTTGTCTTGAAACTTCAAATTACAAGATTTTCAAACTCATAACCAATACATCGTCTACTTGTTCCTCCTCCTGTTTCCAATTATTAAAAGCCAGATTTAATAATTCTCGTTGATCAGTAGGTTGTTTATCATGTATATCCGTTAAAATTTGTTTGAAATTTCTAATCTTTAGTTTCTTATTTCGATCTCCCCCAAATTGATCAACATATCCATCAGTGAAAATAAAAATGGAATCACCAGATTCCAATTGGATTAAATGGTTTGTAAATGGTTTTTTTACTTGGTCTGAAAAAGCACCAATTGGACGTTTATCCGCATTATACTTTATAAACTCGTAATTTCTTAATACGTAGAGATGGTTATATGCTCCTGCAAATTCCAAAGTTTTATTCTTTGGATTGTATTTGCAAAGTGAAATATCCATGCCGTCTCTAAGGTGGAAATCTTCGACTTGTTGGTGTAAACTTTTAGAAACGCTTGAATTTAATTCATCTAAAATTTGTGCAGGCGATGCACTTGGATATTCTTTAATCGCTTGATTTAATCCGTTGTAACCAATAATACTCATGAAAGCACCCGGAACTCCATGTCCAGTACAATCAACAGCCGCAAAATAAATTTCTTCGCCGGATTTTTCTACCCAGTAGAAATCACCAGAAACGATGTCTTTTGGTTTATAATAAATGCACGCGGTAGGTAGGAGTGATGCAATTAATTCAGCCGGGGGTAAAATCGCTTTTTGTAGTCTTTTCGCATATTTAATACTATCCAGAATTTCATCATTTTTAGCAATTACATCCGCATTTCGAGATTTTAAAGTTTGATTAATCCGTTTTCTATTTCGAATATTCCAATAAAGTATAATGACAAATACTAATAAAAGAATGGAACTAGCGCCGGCAGCCATTAATAATACTCTTTGCCCTTTATTCTCAGCATTTTGCAACGCTAACCTTCGTCTGGCATTTTCGATTTCTTGCTCGGCGAGAAGAATTTCAGTTTCTGCCAATAGAATTTCTTGTTCACGATCCTGAATTGCTTTCTTATCTTCATGGGTTTGCGCTTTCAATTTGTCCAACTCCAATTGTGCTTTTTGAGTATGAATATGAATTCGCATTTCGCTCAGTAAACTATCTTCCTTCTCGATCGATTTGGAATGATACAAATCTTCTTTTATTTCAGGAACTTTGGATTTCACCGGATTTTCGATGATTTTTTCACCGGTAGATTCTATTATTTTAGTTGAAACGGTACTATCAATAGGGAACGGTATCGCGTTTGTGTTCACCTCAAGTTCCCTATAAATACGATACATTTTTTCCTGTTCTCGCTCTAGATTTTCGTTATACACATAATCATAGGTCATTGAGCCAAAATCTTTCTCATAAGCTTCACGCAAGGGTTTGAAGAAAATAGAATCCTCAATGCCTTCGATTTTGGGGAAAAGATAAATATCCCAGCTTTTAATTTTTAGTTCTTTTCCGGTTTCAATTTCTTTGGTGTCAAATTCAATGATCTTAGGATAGAAACCTTCTTTTTCAAACTTTATTTGATAAACATGGTGCGGTTCAAGATTGAATACCATTTCATATTGACCATTGCTGTTTGCAGGAATATTAAACATGTTATGCTGGTCAATCGAAATTGTAATATTGACGTTGGGCAACATGGCGGTTGAAAATCGCTTTTTAAGCTGGTCAAATTTGTTAAACCGATCAATTCGCTGATAAATAGTTCCATCAATTGAAATGAACGAACGATGTTCTTTTTTTGCAAAAAGAAGCGTATTCACAAAGATTACTGCCAAGAAAAATAAACTAAATTTTTTCATGTTTAGCGACCAGCTTTAAAACCTATACGCAAATATGGTCAACTTGTTCATTTAGTCCCATTTATAAATGGGAATTATTCAAATGAAGGAGTCTGATCAGAATTAAAATTGGGCACGGTCTAAAGGGCTTGTGGAATTGAAACTAATCTTAATTTTATTTGTAGAGAAGCTGGAGTAGTTGGGAATTTATTCTACTTGAAATCCGTATTAAGGCATATTATTTTAGTTATACTTTTCAAAAAGGTACGAATATGAGCCCGATTATGGACCAAATAAGTTTGTAGCGAATCACGATGTGATGTGCACATTTTTTGTATTTTCGCATCTGGTAAATATTGAAAATAGAATTAAGAAATGGAAGTATTAAATTTAAAAACAATTGCGCTTAATGATAAGCATATTTCGTTGGGGGCAAAAATGGTCGCTTTTGCAGGTTTTTCGATGCCTGTTCAATACTCCGGAGTGGTAGAAGAACACCAATGTGTGCGAAAAGGAGTAGGGATATTTGATGTTTCGCATATGGGAGAATTTACCGTTAAGGGTGAGAAAGCACTGGATTTAATTCAATATATTACTAGTAATGATGCTTCCAAATTATTTCCGGGAAAGGCGCAATATGCTTGTTTTCCAAATGGAAAAGGAGGTATTGTAGATGATCTAATTGTATACATGATTGCTGAGAACGACTATTTATTAGTTGTTAATGGAGCCAATATTGATAAAGATTGGGCTTGGGTAGAATCAAATAATGACCAAATTGGAGCTGAAATTGAAAATATTTCAGACGGAATAACTCTTTTTGCAGTGCAAGGGCCAAAGGCCGCTGAGGCGATGCAAGGACTCACTTCTGTAAATCTTACTGAAATGGGATTTTATACATTTCAAATTGGGGACTTTGCAGGAGAATCGGATGTGATTATTTCTGCAACAGGTTATACTGGTTCAGGAGGATTTGAGATATATGTTAAGAATGAAGTAGCAACGAAAGTATTTGAATCCATAATGAAAGCAGGTAAATCGTTTGATATTGCACCAATTGGTCTTGCAGCTCGAGATACACTTCGTTTAGAAATGGGTTATTGTTTATATGGAAATGATATTACCGATGAAACATCTCCTTTAGAGGCAGGGTTAGGTTGGATTACTAAACTTAAAAAAGATTCTGATTTTATTGATAAATCGTTTCTAACATCTCAGAAAGAGGCGGGAGTGAAAAGAAAACTAATAGCTTTTGAAATGATTGAAAGAGGGATTCCAAGACAGCACTATGAAATTTGCAACGCGCAAAACGAAGTGATTGGCGAAGTGACCTCAGGAACTCAATCTCCAATGTTGGAAAAAGGAATTGGAATGGGGTATGTGACCATTGAAAATGCTGCAGTGGAAAGTGAAATCTTTATTAAGGTTCGAAAAAAGCATTTGAAAGCACAAGTGGTTAAGCTACCGTTTTATAAAGCATAACAATCGAATGATCCTCAGGTCATTTGTTCTTTGATTTAATAATTTGACGAAGTGCAGTGTTGATTGAGGTCGATGAAATATTGAGGAACTTAAGTGATCAATGATTTAGGTTTGTTGATTCAGAATACGAAATTCATATAAAGAAAGGAATATATGCCTCTAATTGATGTTTGTCTGACACCTGAAACAATTCATTTATTTGATTTGGAGGGAAAGATAGCGGTTGTAACAGATATTTTTCGAGCAACTTCGACAATGACCGCTGCCTTAGCTAATGGAGTGAAGTCTGTAATTCCCGTAAGTGAGTTGGAACAATGTGAGAATTACATCGGAACAGATTATATCAAAGCCGCTGAAAGAGGTGGAAAGAAAGTTGAAGGATTTATCTATGGTAATTCGCCCTTTGATTACGGAAAAGACGATGTGAAAAATAAGGTATTGGTAATGACGACGACCAATGGAACGAGAGCCTTAAATTTATCAAAAAGCGCAGATGAAATACTAATAGGTTCATTCTTGAACTTGAAAAGCACGATGGATTGGTTGAAGCAGACGAACAAAGACATTGTAGTCGTATGTGCGGGTTGGAAAGGACGTTTTAGTCTGGAAGACACCCTCTATGCAGGCGCAGTCGTTCATGCGTTGTCAAGCGAATTTGAATCTACCTCCGATGCAGCGTTTATTTCAAACATGCTATATGAAAAAGCATTGGAGACTAATTTGAGTGATTATGTATCTAATGCAGCACATTTCAAACGGTTAAATTCATTTAGTAATCACAAAGACGTTGAATACTGTATGAAAAACGATGAGTTTACCTTTGTAGCAGGAGTTACGAATCGGGACAACAATGAAATCACCATTTTTCAAAAAGATTGATCGCCAACTTTTTTATTTAGGTGGGATTTGGCAATTAGTGTTAGTGAATTTCTTAAATTGTCTAGTTAACACACTTTAATTTGTATCTTGAATTATGCTGTTTTTTATTGGAATAGGGTTTATGATTGCAGGATGTATAGCTGCATTCATGTTTATCCGAAAAGCAACGAGGCCTAAAGTCAACGCTCAGGTAATACGCATTGTGATGGATTATTATGAAAAAGACACACAACGCCTAAAGCAACATCCTCACGGGTTTATAACCTATACAGTGCAAAACAGGGAATATGAAGCTAAAATATTGCTTATGAAACGTAAGGTGCAGGAAAAAGACATTATTGTCGTTTCATATAAGGAAGATAATCCTGAGAAACCAACGATGTATGCCCCTAAAACCGAAATTATAACGACCATTTTACTTTTTGCTATAGGTAGTATTTTAACTGGTGTTAGCCTGTACCTTATGGATTACTTTAATTTTTAAAGTTGAATTTTTAGGTCTCTGGGCAACCATTTCTGTCAAAAACGAGTTATCAAGAAAACATCAGGATTAAGATTTTGTGATTAGGAAAAAACTTACAGGTTTTTGAAATCATATCATTTTGATTTAGTGTTTTTTTTCGTTTTCGGATTACGAGAACAAATGAAAAATTAAAGAAATATTTCCTTTGTTAAAAGTGATCAAAAAGAACGCAAAACAGGAAAAAATCCTTATTTTTGGCCAAAATTAGTTGTTGTGAAAAAGATTATTTCAATTCTGTGTGGAATTTGTGCTATAACCCTAAGTATGGCGCAAACCGGGGAAATTCGAGGGTTTCTGTACGATTCGGAAACCGGAGAGCCGCTATTGTTCTCAAATGTGATTTTAGACGGGACTACGATAGGTGTACCGACTAATATCAATGGTTTTTATTCTTTAACAAAAGTTAAAGTGGGAACCTACACATTGTTAGCTACTTCAGTTGGGTATGATACATTGCGAGCTACCGTTGAAATAAAAGCCAATGGGATTATTTCTAAGAGTTTTAGTTTAAGTCCAAATCTAACCGACATAGAGGCGGTCGAAGTGTACACGGATAAGATCGATCGATCCAAAAACGTAAGCGTTGGTGTTACGAAGATAACTCCCAGGAAAATAAAATTAATGCCTAGTATAGGAGGGGAGCCTGATTTGGCACAATATTTACAAACCCTACCTGGAGTAATTTTTACTGGAGATCAAGGAGGTCAATTGTATATTAGAGGAGGAAGTCCGGTCCAGAACCTGACCTTGTTGGACGGTATGATGGTCTACAATCCATTTCACTCAATAGGTCTTTTTTCTGTGTTTGATACGGATTTATTGAGATCTGTTGACGTGTATAGTGGAGGATTTAAAGCAGATTATGGAGGAAGAGCATCTTCTGTAATGGATATCAGAACAAGAGACGGGAATAAAAAGAAAATGGGAGGGAAAATTTCCGCAAACCCATTTACTGGAAAAGTGATGTTAGAAGGACCATTGGTAAAAGGTCAAACGGATAACAGTGGAACATCGTTCTTGTTTTCTCAGCGAACTTCATATTTGAACAAAACAGCACCAATCCTTTATTCATATGTAAATGACAATGGTTTACCATATAGCTTTAGCGACACATATGCTAAAATTGTAACCCAAGCGCCTACAGGAAGTAAAGCGAGTATATCTGCCTTTAACTTTACAGATCAAGCGAATTTGGATTCATTGAACAATATTTCATGGAGAAATGTCGGAATTGGAAGTAATTTTCTTTTGCTTCCAGCAACGAATTCAAATGTAATGACTGGATACTTTGGTTATTCTAAATATGACATTAGTATTTCACAAGAATCATCTAGACCAAGATCAAGCAGCGTAGATAACTTTAATTTTAACCTTGATTTTAATTCCTATATAGAAAAGGATGAATTGAAGTATGGAGTATCCTTTGTAGCAAATACAACTGGCTTTTTTGGTTTTGATCACAGAGATCAATTCGTGGAGATAAGAGAAAATAATACGGAAATAGCTGGTTATGCTAGGTATAAAATAGTTCGACCACGTTACATTGTGGAGCCAAGTCTTCGTTTGCATTACTATGCCTCCCTAAACAATATGAGACCAGAGCCAAGGTTGGGGGCTAAATACATTCTAACAGATAAAATCAGATTGAAATTTGCAGGAGGATGGTTTACTCAGAATTTGATCGCTACAAGATCAGATAAAGACGTAGTAAATCTTTTTGCTGGATTTTTATCCTCACCAAGAATTTTGGTGGATGTGAATGGAGATCGCGTTGATAATAAGTTGCAAACCGCATGGCATTCCTTATTTGGAATAGAAATAGATATTAATGATCGTGTAGAAATAGATGTAGAGCCATACATAAAGGAATTTACACAGTTGGTCAATATTAACAGAGATTATCAAATTGATGCTGATTACCTAGTTGAAAATGGAAGAGCACAAGGAATAGACTTTCAATTAAGATACGAAGCCAAATCGATATATATCCAAGCCGGATATTCGCTTGGGTATGTATTTAGAAATGGAATCATTGATATTTCAAGTCAGCTTAAGAAATATCCAACTAATTATGATCGTCGGCACAACTTAAACTTTTTGTTATCTAAGAAGTTTGGAAAGAAAAACAGTTGGGAATTTAGCTCAAGATGGAATCTAGGATCTGGATTTCCATTTACGGAGACACAAGGTTTCTTTGAGGAATATTCATTCTCAGGATCAATTGATAATGACTTCACAACGGACAATGGAGACTTAGGAATTATTTACGCTCCATTGAACAGTGGACGATTATTGTCATACCATCGATTGGACATGTCGTTCAAAAAAACCATTAAAATGAAGAACAGAACGAAGATGGAATTGAATGCAGGTTTGATCAATACATACAATAGAAGGAACATTTTTTACGTTGATAGAGTAACCGGACTGAAAACATACCAACTTCCAATTGTTCCGAGCTTTGGAGTAAACTGGGATTTTTAATCCTTAGATTGAATCGAGCACTGATCAAAATCGGAAGTGGAGATTGATAAAATGAATCTGGTTAAAGGAAGAAAGAAACAAAATAGGGAGGTGCTACGCAACACCTTTGAATAAATTAAATTAACGAAAACTGTTTATGAGTTTTAGGGGACTTGTAAAAATAATATTGTTTGTATTTATTGCTCTGGTCAATGTTGGATCAGTTAGCAGTCAAAATTCCATTTACGTAAATTCTTCAGCGCAAGCGTTTGATGAATCCTACGAATTATACAAGGCGTGTAAATACAATGCTTGTATAGATTCCTATGAGAAATTCAGGTTAAAATATCCGAATGATAAACCAGAGTTATGTCAATTCTACATTGCCGCCTCACATTTATATTTATTCCATGATAATGCCGAGTATGAACTAGGCAAATTAGCAGAGCAAAATCAAGGACATTTTGTGTCTTCATTGGCATTTTATGAATTAGGGGTACATTTTTATAGAGAGGGAGACTATGATAAGACCATTCAGTACTTAACTCAAGTAAAAAAAGAACAACTTGGGAGCAATGACCGAGGGGAATTAAACTTCAAATTAGGATATGCTTATTTCAGTAAAAAGCAGTTTAAGAAAGCCCTTGATTTGTTTGGTAGGGCTAAATTACGTAATTCCAAGTACCATTCTGCCTCTGCATATTACTCTGGTTATATTTACATCCATTTGAAGCAATGGAAAAAAGCACTAGACGTACTTAAGCCATTAGAAAAAGACCCAGCATATGCACTTCATGTACCTGCGATGATCGCTAAAGCGATGTACAATTTAGGTATGCAAGAGGAGCTTTTGAAATATGGACATGATATTTTAGAATCCGGAAAACGCATTAAACGTGCAGAGCAAGTAAGTTTGTTTGTGGGGGCAGTGTATTTTGATCAAAAGGACTACATGCATGCAACAGAATTCATTAGTGTTTATAAGCGTAAAGCAAAGAAGCCACATCGAGATGTTTATTATCGTTTAGGTTTTTCTTATTTCAAGGAAGGGAAGTATTACGATGCCATTGATAATTTAAAAAACTCAATGATTCCTGATGATTCATTGGCGCAAGTGACAGCCTATTATTTGGGACATAGTTATTTAAAAACAAAACAGATCCCGTATGCTATTACGGCTTTCAAACAAGCTTTTGATTTGACATTTAACAAAAGTATTGAAGAGGAAGCGCTGCTCAATTATGGAAAGCTTAGTTATCAAAATGGAAATAATGGAAACACTATTATAGGATTGACTCGCTTGTTGAATCGGTATCCAGATACTAAGAATGGAAATTTGGTGAAAGAGTTGTTGAGTGACGCTTACTTGAAATCCGATAATTATGAGGATGCGGTGAATTACCTTGGTTCGATTCGAAAAAAGACGGAGAAGGTGAAATATGCGTACCAAAATGCGGCATTTATGTTAGCAGTTAAATATTACAACTGTAAAGATTTTGCTCAGACGGAGGCATACCTAGATAAAGCATTTACCTATCCTTCCAATAAAGACTTATTGGCTTCAAGTTATTACTTGAAAGCGGAGATGTTGGCCCAGCAGGAAAAATATAATCTGGCCATATTAAATTATTCAGGTGTTTTTCAAACGGATTCGAAACGTTCATCTGTATATTATCTAAAATCCAGATACGGGATTGCTTTTGCGTATTATAATCACAAGGAGTATACCAAGGCAAAAGCACATTATGAATACTATGTAAACAAAGCAAAAACAAAAGATACGTATTACGCAGATGCAATGATTCATTTAGCTGATTGCTATTATATTGGTGAAGATTATGGTAAAGCATCAAAATACTATGAAAGTGCCCTTGAGGAGTCAAACTACATGAACGATTATGCATTATATCAAAGTGGCGTAATGGCTTTTATTATGAAAGATTATGATAAAAGTAAAGCGCGATTCAGAGAAATGTCAGCGAAGTATCCGAATTCAGGTTACGCAGATAATGCATTGTTTCAATCGGCGATGGTTGATATGGATATAGCCAAATATGATATTGCGGTTGTGGACTTTACCAAACTGATTGAAACCTATCCAGGATCTGATTTGTTGCCAATTGCGCTTGAAAAAAGAGGATTAGCTTATGTTAATTTAAGAAATTTCAGAGGGGCCAAAAAAGATTTTGTTCAGATCATAGAACAATTCTCGACTAATGAAGTAGCCAAAGGTGCTATTTTAAGTCTGCAAGCCGCTTTAACAGAACTTGGAGAACAAGAAGATTTGCCTAAATATTTGGCGGCATATAAATTGGCTAATCCAGATGATAAAAACATAGAAAAAGTAGAATATGAAAGTGCGAAAGGGCTCTATTCTTCTGAAAAATATAGAAGTGGAGTAGCAGCGTTTGAGTCTTTTATGAATTTGCACCCTAATTCTCCCTTGATTAATAAGGCACGATATTATTTAGCGGAATGCTATCGATTGAACAACGATAATGCAAAGGCACTAAGGACATTTGAAATATTTATTAAGGATAATAAAGGGTTCTTCATGGAGAAATCTATAAGTAAATGTGCGAATCTATATTATCTAGTGGATTCATTTACTCAAGCGAGGGTAAAATATAAATTACTTTCTGACGCGTCAACTAAGAATAAGTATAAAGTAAAAGGATATTTAGGACAAATGAAATCAGCGTATGCAATGGAAGATTTTAAATCTTCTTTAAAGCATGCAAACTACGTGATTAATAAAAGCAATGCACATACTAAAGATATCAACTTGGCATATTTATATAAGTCTAAAAATGAATTTTTGCTCGGAAATGATTCCAATGGTGTGACAAGTCTTAAATATTTATTGACAAATTCAAAATATGAATCAGGTGCAGAAGCAAATTATTTATTAGCAAAGTATTATTATGATCAAAAGGATTACAATCAATCGATTGAAGTTCTTCGTCAGTTAAATGATAATTATGCAAGCTATGATTACTGGTTAGGTAAGTCCTTTTTATTGATTGCTGATAATTATATTGCGTTGAATGAATTGTTTCAGGCAAAAGCTACATTGGTTTCGCTCAAAGAGAAATCGTCCAGTAAGCAGATAGTAGAGGAGGCTGAATTGAAACTTCAGTTTTTGAACCAGCAAGGTATGCAACAAGCAGCGCCAGATAGTGATAGTACCGGGGTGAATGAAATTATACCGGAAGAGGAAGTGGCGCCTGATTCTTTGAACAATAATGAAAATAAAAACGTTCCGGAAGATGAGTAAGCAGGGGAGATATACAAGGTCTAATTGGACACGAAGAGGGATAGTGAATCTTAAGGTTGCCGTGTTTTTATGCATAAGTAGCTTAACTTTTCATTCCAGCTATTTAATGGCACAAGGAGATATAGATGATGCAGAAGTTACATTTATAAAAGAGAGAAAAATTAAGTTGCCTCCAGCAGAGCGGGAATTTGAATCTCTTGACTATAAAAAACAAGAGATAAAAACCAATCGTAAATTTAAGTTCGAATCAAACGATTATCAAATTCCATTGGGAGATGTGGAAACCAAGACCAATGTACTAAGAACGAAAAAAGACAAGATTAAGAAGTTATATTCTTCTTATTTGAATTTTGGATTAGGTAACTATGCTACTTCTCGAATCAAATATCATTACGCCAATAGAAGAAGTAAAACAATTTCTTATGGTCTTAACGTAGACCATTTGTCTTCTTTAACGGGGCCTGTTGAAAATTCGGCAATGTCTGACAATGATATAAGCCTTTATGCGAAACGTTATTTCAACGGAAAACAATTGGGGTTTAAGGCAAATTATGAATTGAACCGTTTCCGATATTATGGATATAATCAGGATGTGATTTCAATTGCAAATACGGATAGTATTACCCAAGCCATGAATCATATAGGAGCTACTCTGAATTATAAGAATAAGGAGCGAGATAAGCTATATTATAATGTATATGGTCGGTTTAACTTCTTTGCTCCTTCCTTTTTAAAGGAAATTAAAAGTGGTTACACAGGATCTTTAAGATACAAGTTAGATGATTCAAAGAGTATTGAACTGAACTCTGAGTTTTCTACAGATCAAATAAGCAGCGCAAGTGCTACAACCAATCGAAACTTGTTTAAGGCACAAGCTGGATTTAAATATAAGATGAGCAATTTGGAATTGTTTGGTGGAGTGCGGTTAGCATTGAATAACGATTCCCTTTTTGTACATACAACCAATACGCACATTTATCCAATTATTAATGCCAAATATCTTGTTAGTGAAAACACCAGTGTAGGAGCTGAGTTGGCGGGAGATTTAAACCGTAATAACATGGAATCATTGCTTTTGGAAAACCCTTATTTGGATTCCACACAAAGTGTATTTGATGATAATAAAAAGATTGGTATAAAGTTGGATGTTCGGTCAGGAGTAGGAAGTAATTTGTTTGTTAAAGCTGCAATGGGGTATTCGATTTATGAAAACCTTCATATGTATGGTACCTCGCTTACGGATACCACTCGATTTACGACCATATGGAATACAGGAAATGTAGGACACGGTTTTGTTAAGGTCGGAGTAGAACATAAGTTGAAAGATAAGTTATTAACGGGGGTAACTTTAGGGTATAATAATTATCAAGTCGACAGTTTAGAATTGGCGACATACCGGCCTGGAATAGAGGTTCAGTTTTTCACAAAGTATAATGTCCAAAATAAGATTGAATTGGAATTGAATGGGACATATTGGGGGAATTTTAATTCATACAGTCTATTAAGAGAGCAAAAACAAGAATTAAGTGATATTATTGATCTTCGGGTTAAATTTAAATACAACATGTCTCCAAAGGTTTCGCTGTATTTTGAAGCCAATAATTTAATCGCAAAAAAATATCAATATTATATAAATTACCCGAAAAAAGGATTTAATTTTATCGCAGGAATCAACTATTCTTTTTAGGTTTGAACGCGGTTAAATATATACGTTTGCTACTCACAGAAGTAGATTGTGTAATACTTCCAGGCTTTGGGGGTTTTATAGGAAACTATGATGGAGCAAAGATTCATCCTATAACACATGTATTCTCTCCACCATCAAAGACGATTGCTTTTAATGCACGTTTGTCATCCAATGATGGATTACTGATCGATTTTATTGCCTCTGAAGAAAAAATTTCCAAGGATTTAGTTACGGAAAAATTGGATTTCCTTATTAAGGAGATTCACGATAAAATTCAAAGTGGAAAGGAATTTCTTTTGAATGGAATAGGGAAAATCTTTTTAAATGAGAATAATAGCATTCAGTTTGAACCTGAATCGGAACGATTTGAATTAGTAGATTCTTATGGGTTGGCAGAATTTTTTGCCAAACCAATCGAACGCGAAGCAAGTATAAAATTACGAAATAAACAATCTGATATTATGAGCGACCCAAGACCTAAACGACCCGTACGACCAGGTAATTCTGGAGAAAAGTCAGTAATGAGAAAGAAAGTACCTGTTGAGAAGAAAAAAGTTGCAAAGAAGGAAAAAGGTGGAAAATCTGGAGGTGGAAAAACCTGGTTGGTTATTGTATTAGTTGTGGTGCTCCTTTTAGGGGGAGGAAGTGGGTATTTGGTCACCCAAACGGATAATTTTAGTTTGTCTAGTTTATCTTTTTGGAACAAAGATAAACACGGAAGTGCACTTTCCAGCGATGCTAGTTCTGTATCGAACGACGGAGAATCAACGGATGGTACAGCTGAGGATGATGCCAATAAATGGGATACAGAAACAGCGGATGAAACTGACGGTTCTGAAAGTGATTCTGATACGGATGTAGATGCAGATGCTGAAAAGGACGTTACAGTAGACGAAATTGATGAAGGAAGAGTAGATGAACTTATTGCCGAATCAGAAGGAGATGTAAGTGGTGATTTGAATTCAGAATCTTCTGATACGGATGTTGAAGGTGATGATTCGAACACGAATTCAGATGAAGTAGAAGATTCGAATGAAGAATCAGATGAATCTGCTGATGCGACAAGTGAAACATCTAAAAAAACTAAAAAGGAAATGGCTTGGTATGAGTCAGCAATGGCTTGGGTGAAAGGTTTATTTGGAGGTGAAGGAGATAAAGGTACCGGTGAAGATTACGAAGATATTGCAAGTTCTAAAGAAAATGGTTGGGCAGATGATACAGATGATTCTTCTAATGGTTCGTCTGATAATTCTAGTGATGAAAGTCCAAGTGATATTGAAAGTGGAGACGATTCCGATGACTCAGGAGACGATGAAGTTTCAAATGAGGTTTCTGAACCTGTAGTGGAAGAATCTTCAAGTTCTTCTAGTTATAGCAGTAGTAGTTCTAGCGATGTGACAATATCATCGAAAACCAATCGTTATTATGTTATAGCAGGTGCTTTTGAAGATCCAATTAATGCTCGTAAATACCGAGATAAATTGGCAGCGAAAGGATACGATAGTAAAATTTTGGAGCCACGTGGTGAAAAAAATGTACATCGAGTAACACTTGCGGATTATTCGGGTCAGCAGGAAGGGATTCGAAAGTCCAGAGAAGAAAATGAAGGATTTGGAAACGCATTATGGGTATTACGTTATTAATCAGTTATTACTAACTGAAATGTAATATCAACTCAATCAAATCGCCATTTTATTATAGTAAAATTAAATAAGTAAGTAGTTAAACCTTATAATCGGTATAACTTAGATTCTACTTATATGGTGTATGTAACTACATTTATACAGTAAATCTGAAAGTTTACAAGATTATGAACCAAAGCTAGTTGTCGCTAGGTGTTTCTTAATACATCAAATGATATTTATTTGTAGGTAAGGTTTAATCAACGGAACAAACAACTTTATACATATATATATGCTGTTGGATATAATTACGGATGGGGCAGGTACATTAGAAAATACGGAAGATTCTATTTCATTATTGAGTCTAATAATGAAAGGAGGGATTACCATGATCTTCCTAATTTTACTTTCGATTGTAGCAGTTTATATTTTTGTTGACCGATTTATCGTAATATTAAAAGCCTCCAAAGATCCATCTGTTTTTATGGATTCAATCCGTGAAAAGATGTTTAATAGTGATGTGGACGGAGCGAAAGATGTTTGTGGTCAGGTTGACTCTCCTTTTGCCCGAATGATTGGAAAGGGACTTTCAAGAATAGGTAATCCGTTGAAAAGCATTTCAGAATCTATTGAAAACGTTGGTAAAATTGAGCTATTCAAATTAGAGAAGAATTTATCAATGCTGGCTACAATTTCAGGTTTGGCACCAATGATTGGTTTTTTCGGAACTGTAGTAGGAATGATACGCGCCTTCATGAGTATGGCGCAAGCAGAAGGAGTAGTGAATCCTCAAATGTTGTCATCTGGTATTTATGAAGCAATGATTACGACGGCAGGAGGCCTTTTGGTTGGAATTATAGCTTATATGGGATATAATTACTTGGTTTCGAAAGTCGAAAAAACAGTTCATCATATGGAATCTGCTTCGATCGATTTTATTGACCTTTTACAGGAACCACAAGCTAAATAATACGGAGTTGCTAAATAGAGCAATTCACTCATTTCAAAAGTAGGTTGAAATAGGGATAAGGAAGGGATAAAACAAGTTAGATGGGTTTAAAATCAAAAAATAAAGTTAGTACAGAGTTTAGCATGTCGTCTATGACGGATATTGTGTTTTTGTTGCTGATCTTTTTTATGTTAACCTCTCAAATTGTGACTCCGCTTGGAGTTAAAGTAAATTTGCCTACAAGTAAGGTATCTACCATTGACCTTCAGAAAATTCAGGTAGCAATTTCCGAAGATTTAGAATATTCATTAAACGGGAAGGTCATTCCGGCAGATCAATTTGAATTGGAGCTGAAGGAAGTATTGGTTGGAATACCAGAGGAGGAACGATTGGTTATTTTAAAAGTAGACAAGAAAGTGGCTATGGAGCATTTTGTGAGGATTGCTGGGATCGCAGCAAATTTGAAAGCAAAAGTCACTATTGGAACTGCCTTGGAGTAAATCCGAAACATTTGTTGAAAATAATATCTATTGGTTTATGGAATTTATGCTCATTCTGCATCTAACTATTCAGAATGGAAGGGTAAAAGATCATTAAAATGGAAACTTTATTGATTGATATTCGTAAGAACTGATAATCATATACTTATGGCATACGCAGGAAACATAGAAGTAAAAAGCAAACGTATTGGATGGACCGTTACGATTGTTGTGCATGCCATAATTCTATTGTTTTTTTGGTGGTATAATGTGTGGCCATTCAATCCACCAGCATTACCAGATTATGGTACGGAAATTAATTTTGGAATTTCTGATGTAGGAAGTGGAGATGTACAGAATACGAATCCACCTTCTGATGAAAATACAGAGAATAATGAAGAAGCAGCCGCAAGTGCTGCATCTGCTCAAAGTGCAGCTGAATCGGCAGAATCTGAAACAGAGGAAGATGCCGATATCAATGAGGCAGCTGAGACTGCAGAAAATGATGATTCAGATGTGAGCGCTTCTGAGACAAATGAAAGCCAAACTTCTTCGGAATCACAATCTACTTCGGAACAGGAGACTGAAGCAGAGACAGACAATGATGCCGATACAGAATCAGATAATCCAAAGGATAGCAACTCGGATTCAGAAGCAACCAATGACAACGAATCCGATGGTGCGCAACAGAATAATAATGGAGACGACGCCAACGAAACAGGAGATAAGGGTCAAGAAGATGGGAAGATAAATGACAAGGATATTTATCATGGACAAGCTGGAGGAGGTGGCGGTACTGGAGCACACATTACTGGATGGATTGCAGATGGGCGAACCAAGGAATGTGAGAAATCAGCTGAAACTGGAAAGATAATTTTCAAAATTAAAATTGATGAAGACGGTGAAATGGTTTCTGTAAAAGTGATTGAATCAACCGTAAGTGCAGCAACTGTCTCTTGCTATCAAGATCAGATCGAGCAACTTTCTTTTACCCCAAAAGATAGTAACGATGACCCTGCAGAATTTTCAGAAGGAACGTACACGGTAAACCTAGGTAATTAATCACCAATTTCTTCGGTGCTATGGATTTGATAGCTCCCAATCGAATAATTTCAATATTTCTGATTTTTATTTTTTATTAGATCCAATTAGAGATACAAACTCTTAGGGATTCATGTAGATCCCTTTCCTTAGCTCTTTTATTTTTTGTTATGTTTGCACGGGCTTACAAAAACGTAAATAAAAGATTCTATTTGGATTAAATGAATTATCAGGAAACGTGCACATACTTATTTGAAAAGCTGGCATCTTATCAGAAAACAGGAGGTAAGGCATTCAATAAGTCTTTATCAAAAACGCTATTGTTAGCTTCTGAACTTGACAATCCACAATCAAGTCTTAAAACGATTCATATTGCAGGAACAAATGGGAAGGGGAGCAGTGCCGCAATCCTTACTTCCATATTGATGGAAGCAGGATATAAAGTTGGAACCTATACTTCTCCGCATTTAAATTCCTTTACCGAACGGATAAGAGTAAATGGACATAAGGTTACGGAAGATTTTGTGGTAGCATTTACGAAACGAATACTAAATTTTATTGAGGTCAATAATCCCTCATTTTTTGAGATTACTACGTTGATGGCATTTTCCTACTTTAAAGAAAAGCAGGTTGATGTTGCGGTTATTGAAACTGGATTAGGAGGAAGATTAGATTCAACTAATATTATCCAGCCTTTAGTCTCTTTGATTACGAATATTAGCTTGGATCATCAAGGTATGCTTGGTAATACGCTGAAAGAAATTGCCTCTGAAAAAGCAGGTATCATAAAAGATCATACAGCGATTATTATATCCGAAAAACAAGTTGAGGTTGAAGAGGTGTTTAAAGAGTATGCCTCCATGAAAGATGCACCTCTTAAATTTGCAGAGGATGAAGTCCAACTAAACCGAAACGAATTCGAAGCGGAAAGCATTAAGCAATCGTTTAAATACGGCAAACTGAATTTACAATTAGATTTGGGAGGACATTATCAAATGCAAAATCTCAAAGGCGCATTGGCAGTGGTAGAAGAATTAAATGAATCAAAATCATTGTTGATTTCAAATGAAGCGATTCAACAGGGAACGCAAAATGTGTTGATTAACTCTGGAATAAAAGGAAGATGGGAAATAAGAGGATTGAACCCGAAAGTAATTTGCGACACAGGTCATAATACTGCAGGTTTGAAAATAGTATTTTCCCAATTAGCGGAGGAATCATATGATCGGCTTTATATTGTTTGGGGAATGGTCAACGATAAAGATCCCAATGAAATATTGAGCTTGCTTCCTTCAAAATACGAGAAGCTGATAATTTGTCAACCAAAGATAGAACGGGCAATGCCTGCGAATAAATTGCAGGAAATTGCATTTCAAATTGGATTAAAGGGAGAAATTATTGAAGATGTAAATGAAGCTGTAACCTATGCAAAAGAAAATGCAGGAGAAAACGATGTTATTTTTGTTGGGGGAAGTACATTTGTTATAGGTGAACTTAAATAGAATATGGGTCGAAATAAGAAAGTACGCTACGCTGACATCTCCGCCAATGAACTGGTACTAGAACCAGGTAAGGAGTTGTTTGATCAAATTAAAGGAAATTGGAACAAAGAATATTTCAAGAACGATAAGGAAATTATCGTAGAATTTGCGTGCGGAAAGGGGGAGTATACAACGGGACTTGCTCAGCAATATCCAGATAAGAATTTTGTAGGAGTTGATATAAAAGGAGGGCGTCTTTGGAATGGATGCAAAGAGGTCGTTGAACACAATCTAAGCAATGTTGCTTTTCTTCGCACAGATATTTTAAAAATTGGAGACTTGTTTGAAGCAGGTGAGGTAAGCGAAATATGGATTACATTTCCTGATCCAAGACCAAAAGAACGAGATGAAAAAAAACGATTGACATCGGATCGTTTTTTGAGTTTGTATACCCAGATTTTGAAAGAAGGTGGATCTCTTAACTTAAAAACGGACAATGCCGAATTATTTGATTACTCCTTAAATAAAGCACATGAGCATAAATGGAAAATTGTGCACGCTACTAAAATGCTCTACAGATCACCATTGTACACTTCAGAGTTGAAAATTAAAACTACTTACGAGCGAAAGTTTAACGACTTAGGGTTTGAAATCAATTATTTGAAAATAGAGAAATAGAAAATAAAGCTTGTATTCAAGTGAATTTTTTGATTAATTATAAATCTTAATAAGATTAAAAACTAATCAAAATTGAATACCACAAAAATAAAGACTACTCAGGGCCGCGGAGCGCAGTATAATAGTGATAACCCTTTTTTGAAACATCGATATGATTACGATGCAGAAGATACTATTGATGAACCCACCAATCATGATTCGCCCACGCAAATCTTGAATGTTTCTCCCAAAACCATTTTAAATAAAGTAGAAAGTACGGACATTCCCTTTGAATGGTCGATGAATCCATATCAAGGCTGTGAGCATGGATGTGTATATTGTTATGCACGCTATTCACATACGTATTGGGGTTATAGCGCAGGGATTGATTTTGAAAAGAAGATTTTGATCAAAGAAAATGCAGCTGAACTATTGGCTCAAAAGTTGTCATCAAAAAAATGGGAAGCGAGGCCAATAATGCTTTCGGGAAATACAGATTGCTATCAGCCAATTGAGCGAAAGAAGAAAATTACGAGGCAAATTCTGAAAGTACTTTTACGCTATAAACACCCTGTTTCTATTATCACCAAAAACGCCTTGGTGTTACGGGATTTAGATTTGTTAAAGGAATTGGCAAAGCATAAATTAGTGAAGGTTAATTTAAGCGTGACCACATTAAACGAGGATTTACGTCGATTTTTAGAACCAAGGACCAGTACCGGTGCACGTAGGTTAATGGCCGTTAAAAAGCTCGTAGAAGAAGGCATTCCGACCAATGTTATGTTGGCACCAATTATACCATCACTCAATAGCTATGAAATCCCAGAACTCGTTAAAAAATCAGCAGAGGCAGGAGCACATTCCATAAGTTATCAAATGGTTCGGCTGAGAGGAGGGATTTATGAATTGTTTGAAGATTGGATTAACAGAACCTATCCTGATCGAGCGGCTAAAGTGTTGAGTCAGATTAAATCTATCCATGCGGGACATACGACCAGTTCAGAATATGGAAAGAGAATGAAGGGAGAAGGGGAGATTGCTCGGAGTATTCAGCAAATGTTTCATTTGAGTAAGAAAAAGTATTTTGATGTATCGGAAAGTTCCGAATCTAAAAAAGATGATCGGAGTAGAGGATATAATTTAGATCTATATCATCCAAGCCGGGGAGATGATCAGCTTCGAATGTTTTAGTGATTTCTGAAATTTCGTAGGTCAAAATAGCCGAATTGGAATAGATTACATTTTTGTATTATGCCTTTAGTTTGCATAAGGTCGAGGTTTTTGTAAAAACTACAGAATCCTAGAGATACGAATGTTAAATTCAATGGCAACTTTAAAATAAATGGCTAAATTTGCGTAAATTTTTTCCAGAATGTTACGCTACACAAATAGTCTATTCAAGTATCAAAGACGCAAGTCTATTGAAGTGAAAATTGGGAATGTTCCTTGTGGGGGCGATAACCCAATTAGGATTCAATCCATGACAACTACAGATACCATGGATACTATGGCTTCTGTGGAGCAATCCATTCGCATGATTGATGCAGGATGTGAGTATGTGCGCCTAACGGCTCCAAGTATGCGTGATGCAGAGAATCTGGATAATATAAAAAAGGAACTAAAGAGGCGGGGATATGATGCACCATTGGTGGCAGATATTCATTATACGCCTAAAGCGGCTGAGATTGCTGCACGCATAGTGGAGAAAGTACGTGTTAATCCTGGGAACTATGTGGATAAAAAGAAATTCGATATAATTGAATATAGCGATGCAGACTACCAATCTGAAATTGATCGAATTCGAGATCGATTCTCTCCGTTGGTGAAAATTTGTAAAGAATATGGTACTGCGATGCGAATTGGAACGAATCACGGTTCGTTATCAGATCGAATTCTGAGTCGATATGGAGATACACCTAATGGAATGGTAGAATCTGCCTTGGAATTCTTGCGAATTTGTGAAGATTTGAAATATTACAATGTGATATTATCCATGAAGGCATCTAATCCACAGATTATGGTGCAAGCTTACCGTTTATTGGTAGAACGATTGGAAGAAGAGTCCTTGCAACCTTATCCATTGCATCTTGGAGTAACCGAAGCGGGAGAGGGCGAAGATGGACGAATTAAATCTGCTTTAGGTATTGGAACTCTTTTAGAAGATGGAATTGGAGATACTGTTCGTGTTTCATTGACAGAAGAACCGGAATTTGAAATTCCGGTTGCCAAAGAAATTGTAGAGCGATATAAAACTAGGCATGCGCACGATCCAATCGAGGAGGTTGATGCCAAAAAGTTTTCACCTATGATTTATTCTAAAAGGAAATCAGATGGTGTTCATAATATTGGAAATGATCATGTTCCGGTGGTGATTACAGACTTATCGTCAAATGGTGAAATTTTCATCGAGGATATGGCTCAAATAGGGTACGAATATGTGGCTAAGTCGGATAAATATAATATTACAGATTTCGCATGTGACTATATCTATCTGGCAGAAACATCAATAGGGTTTGATGTGCCGGATTCGTTGGGAGTAATTCAAAACTATAAAAGCTGGAAGATCAACAAGGATCGAATTAATTATTTTCCTTTAATAACAAAGTCAGAGTACGTTCAGTTAGAAGAAACCGATATGGATTCTAAGCTGAATTTTGTGATTGTGGAATTAGAAGACCTTGAGGACGATTTATTAAAGAAATTAAAAGGAAGTGAAAACATTGTTTTGATGTTGAAAACGTTCAATGCTCATGCCATGGCAGAGCAACGTGCCGCTTTTTTGAAGTTAGTTAATAATGAAGTTTCTTGTCCAGTGATTCTAAGTCATAATTATCTATTGCCCAATATGGAGCGACTTCAATTGACTGCAGCAACGGATATGGGGTCTTTATTTATTGATGGTTATGGTGATGGAATATTTTTGCAGATGCAAGAAGGAAATGATTATGGACAGCTAAACCAAACCTCATTTAATATTCTTCAGGCAAGTAGAACTCGAATATCAAAAACGGAATATATATCTTGTCCTTCTTGTGGCCGAACGCTATTTGATTTACAAGAAACCACTGCTAGCATTCGTAAGGTTACAAGTCATTTAAAAGGATTGAAAATCGGAATTATGGGATGCATCGTAAATGGCCCTGGAGAAATGGCTGATGCAGATTATGGATATGTGGGAGTTGGAAATGATAAGATCTCGCTTTATAAAGGACAAGAGGTTGTAAAGTCAAGGATTCCTTCTGGAGAAGCTGTGGGTGAATTAATCGATTTGATTAAAGAGCACGGAGATTGGATCGATGCAGAATAAAAATTCTCTTCAAATGAAGGAAGTACAATTCTGATAATGGGTATTCTATTCTACTTAATTTCACTAATCAAATTTCAATAATTGAGTGCCCCTTTGTGGTTGTTCGATAGGAAAAAGCTTATTTTTGTGTTATGAAAAAACTGATTACATTGATCTGTTTTGTGGTTTTATTGGTTCAGGTTTCTGTTGGCCAATTGATCACAAATACGATTCGCGGAAAAGTGGTGGACGAACAATCTAAAATGGGACTTCCTGGAGTTACCATCATTTTGATTGGATCAGAACCCTTGTTGGCAGTATCTACAGATGCCGATGGCGAATTTAGACTTAAAAATGTCCCAGTAGGACGTCAGGGTATCCAAGCCCGATTTATAGGATATGAAACGGTCACATTATCCAACCTTACTTTAGTTAGTGGAAAAGAGTTATTTGTTCAAATCAATATGATTGAGAGCATTGATGAAATAGAAGCGGTAGAGGTTGTGGCGAAACAAAATAAGCAGCAAACCAA
Source organism: Cytophagales bacterium (assembly GCA_965277185.1). GTDB lineage: Bacteria > Bacteroidota > Bacteroidia > Cytophagales > JAHDFW01 > JAHDFW01. The sequence goes on from CBDICC010000009.1 coordinate 95,058, forward strand.
TAATGAAATGGCAACAGTAAGTGCTCGAACATTATCGGTAGATGAGGCGATGCGGTTTTCTGGAAGTTTACAAGATCCTTCGCGAATGGCTCAAAACTATGCAGGGGTAAGCGGGGCTTCTGATAATCGAAACGATATTATTATTCGTGGGAACTCACCGTTAGGGGTTCTTTGGCGAATGGAAGGAGTCGATATTCCTAGTCCAAATCATTTTTCAACTCTAGGAACAACAGGTGGACCAATTAGCATGTTAAATATCAATAATTTAAGTAATTCAGATTTTATGACGAGTGCTTGGTCTGCAGATTATGGAAATGCTTTATCAGGAGTGTTTGATATTAAATTAAGGTCTGGAAACCATGATAAACGGGAATATTTAGGGCAAATAGGTTTTAATGGGCTGGAACTAGGAGCAGAGGGTCCATTCAAAAAAGGGAAAAAAGCATCTTATTTGGTCAATGGGAGATATTCTACACTGGGTGTGATGACTGCAATAGGTTTAGATCTTGGAGTAGGGTCAGCTGTTCCGGAATACAAGGATATGACTTTTAAAATTGACATTCCAACAACCAATGCAGGACGTTTTAATATCTGGGGAGTGTTGGGGAACAGTGAAGTAAAGTTTGATGCATCTCCAGAAATAGATTCAACCAATCTTTTTAGCGAGAATGATCAGAATAGTACGTTTGGATCGGAAACGATGATGTTGGGAGCCAGCTGGATCAAGTTTTTGAATGATAATACCTATTTGCAATGGACTGGCGCACATACTCGAGCAACTACGGCAGGTTTGGTCACACGAGTTGATTTTAGCAATAATGAAGAAACGCTGTTAGTGGAATTTGATCAATTTCAAGCAAAAGTTTCGAATCATTTAAAGTTAAATAAGAAAATAAATAAAAAGAATACAATCTCGGTAGGCCTTCTTAGTGATAACTATTTTGTAGATATTCTTGATAGTGGATTGGCTCGATTCAAGGATTCCATTATTCCATATAACATTTACGAAACCATTACGGACAGCAAAGGAAATGCGTTTTTAATTCAATCTTATTTAAATTGGCAACATCGTTTTAATAAGAAATTGACATTAAATTCAGGATTGCATGAACAGTATTTTGCCTTAACCAATCATATTGTTGCTGAGCCTAGATTGGGACTTGCCTACCAAATGAATGTTCGACATAAGTTTAGTGCAGGAATGGGACTGCATAGCCAGATTCAACCAATCACGCTATATTTTGTGGAGAGTGATACCACAGAAAATTTAACCTATCCAAATCAGGATGTAGGTTTTTCTAAAGCATGGCATGGAGTTGTATCTCATGATTTTATTATTGGATCTTCTATGAGATTGAAAACAGAAGTTTACGGGCAATATTTGTTTAATATTCCAATTGAGAATACTTCAAGTTATTTTTCAATGGTTAATCAAGGAGCAGATTTCATTTTACCAGATGGGGATAATTATGTCAATAAGGGTACTGGTTATAATTATGGGGTAGAATTTACATTGGAACGATTTCTTAACAAGGGGTTCTATTTGTTGTATACTACTTCTTTGTTTGAATCCAAGTTTCGAGGAAGCGATGATACATTGCGAAACACGGTGTTTAATGGCAATTATGTGTTGAATGCATTGGCAGGTAAAGAGCTAAAAGTCAATAGTAGATTGACTATTAGCATAGATAGTAGGGTTACTTATTCGGGAGGACGTCGTTATATACCTATTAATTTGGAGGAGTCCATCAATCAAAACAGACAAGTTTTAGATCAATCAAGTATTTATGAAAATCAGTATGATCCTTATTTCCGATGGGATTTAAAATTAGGATTTCAGCTTAATGGTAAAAGGGTCTCTCAAAAGTGGATGATTGATATTCAGAACATTACCAACCATAATAATGTTTTCCTTACGCAGTACAATAAAGAGGCAAATCAGTTGGTTACGACCTATCAGCGTGGTTTTTTTCCAATAGTACTATATCAAATCTATTTCTAGTTTCGCAATAAGTTAGGGTCTTGTACGTTTTAGGTGTTGTAATAAGCAGAAGGGGAGATAAAATAAAAGGCCGGTTGAAAAACTCCTAAAAAAACAGGATTTGACTCATACATCTCCTCGACCTTCCCCTGACTTTAATACCACGAGGGTGGGGGCTTGCTCTAATAAACGTAGTGGAGTCGTGATTTAATTTAACGTTGAATTTTTCAATTAATCCGACCTTTGATACGAAATTAGGCATAAAATTTGTACTTTTGTCATGGAAAGGAAAGAAACTTGAAAAAATTACTTCAAATATTGTCAATCTTATTGATTGCCATAACGGTTAGTTCGTGTGGTAAATTATTTGGTTTATATCCCAAATGTAAAATCAAGCAATGTAAAACCAGAATGGTTCATTCACATCCGCGTGGAGATAAATTCTTTAGAGGAATGCCATTTTGTAAAAAACAAAACCCTTTGACTGGTGAGCTTTGGAAAAAGCAAAAACCAGACCGCCCAAAAACATTGTAACATTCAGGTTTTCAACCTTTTATGCGAGGCTATTTTGAAGCCTTTTTTACACCTATTTTTTTCTTAAATTTATCAAAAAAAATGCCGTTTGGTACGCATGAAATTGTGTATCTTCACGGTTTAATTGAAAATTAACATTTGTCAAAATTACTATGGCTGAAGGGAATATTATCAACATTAATATTGAAGATGAAATGAAAGGAGCTTACATCGATTATTCGATGTCGGTTATTGTTTCTAGGGCGTTACCTGATGTGCGAGATGGTATGAAACCAGTTCACCGGAGAGTACTCTTCGGAATGCATGAATTGGGAGTTCAGCATAATAAAGCACATAAAAAATCTGCCAGAATTGTTGGGGAGGTTTTAGGTAAGTATCACCCTCATGGAGATACATCTGTTTATGATGCGATGGTGCGTATGGCTCAAGAATGGTCTTTACGATACCCAATGGTGGATGGTCAAGGAAACTTTGGTTCCATTGATGGAGATTCACCTGCAGCAATGCGATATACGGAAGCGAGGCTCAAGCGAATTGCGGAGGAAATGCTTTCGGATATTGATAAGAAGACCGTTGATTTTCAACCAAACTTTGATGATTCGTTGAAAGAACCTTCTGTTTTACCTGGTAAAGTTCCAAACTTATTGTTGAATGGAGCATCAGGAATTGCAGTAGGTATGGCAACAAATATGGCACCACACAATCTTACTGAGATTGTAAACGGGACTATGGCCTATATTGACAATAGAGATATTACAGTTGCGGAATTAATGGAGCATATTACTGCACCAGATTTTCCAACTGGAGGTACGATTTACGGTTATGAAGGGGTTAAGTCTGCTTTTGAAACTGGAAAAGGTCGTGTAGTAGTCCGCGCAAAATCAACCATAGAGGAGACTGATTCAGGAGCAAGAGAGCAGATTATTGTAACGGAGATTCCGTTCATGGTTAATAAAGGAACCATGTTGGAAAAGACAGCTGCATTAATTAATGAGGGGAAAATTGAAGGTATTTCGGATCTTAGAGATGAATCGGATCGAAATGGAATGCGAATTGTATATGAATTGAAAAGAGATGCCATGCCTAATGTGGTATTAAATAATCTTTTTAAGCATACAGCACTTCAGACTTCGTTTAGTGTAAATAACATTGCCTTGGTAAAAGGGCGACCTCAGTTATTAAATCTAAAAGATTTGATCATTTATTTTGTGGAACATCGCCATGAAGTAATTGTTAGAAGAACAGAGTATGAATTAGCGGAAGCAGAGAAAAGAGCACATATTCTTGAAGGTTTAATTATAGCGTCAGATAATATTGACGAAGTAATAAGATTGATTAGAGCTTCGAAAAGTCCGGATGAAGCACGTGAAACGTTAATGAAAACGTTTGACTTGTCTGAAATTCAATCCAGAGCGATTGTAGAGATGCGTCTACGTTCATTGACTGGACTGGAACAAGAGAAATTGCGTAAGGAGTACGAGGAGATCATGGCATTAATTGCGGATTTGAAAGATATTCTTGCAAACGAATCCAGAAGAATGGACATCATCAAAGAGGAATTAAACGAGATGTTGGAGCGATACGGAGATAAACGTCGTACCGACATTGAATTTAGTTCAGCTGAATTTGCTATTGAGGATATGATTCCTGATGAAGAGATGGTTATAGCTATTTCTAACGAAGGATATATTAAACGAACTGCGTTAACAGAATATAGAGAACAAGGACGTGGAGGAAGAGGTTCAAAAGGAGCTAAAACAAAAGAAACAGATTATATCGAGCATTTATTTGTTGCAACGACGCACAATTACTTACTGATATTTACAGAAAAAGGAAGGTTGTTCTGGAAACGTGTTTATGAAATTCCTGAAGGAAGTAAAACACATAAAGGAAGACCAATTCAGAATTTAATTAACATTGAATCGGATGATCGAATCCGTGCTGTAATTAATGTGTTGAATCTGAAAGATGAAGATTACATAAATAATCATCACATCGTATTCTGTACGGAGAAAGGGGTGATTAAGAAAACATTACTTGAGCAATATTCTCGACCAAGAACGAATGGTATTAATGCAATTACCATCCGTGAAGGAGATCAATTAATGGACGTTAAGTTGACCAATGGAAATAGTAATATTGTGATCGGATTGCGATCTGGTAGAGCAATTAGATTCCCAGAGGAAAAAGTACGTTCCATGGGAAGAAATGCAGCTGGTGTACGAGGTGTAACGCTTAAAGATGACGATGATAAAGTAGTAGGATTAGTTTGTGTAGATAAAGAAAATAAGGAGCAAACCATTCTTGTAGTATCTGAAAAAGGATACGGAAAACGAACATTGTTGGACGATCCAGAAACTGGTGACGCAATTTATAGAATCACTAACCGTGGAGGTAAGGGAGTTAAAACAATCAACGTTACCGATAAAACAGGTAAAATGGTTGCTTTATTGGCCGTATCAGATGAAGATGGATTAATGATTATTAATAAGTCTGGTATTACCATTCGACTAAGTATTGAATCCATGAGAATAATGGGTAGAGCAACGCAAGGAGTTCGATTAATCAAATTAGGAGATAAGGACGAAATTACTTCGGTAACTAAGGTTGTAGAGGAAAAAAGTGAAGAAGAAGTAGATGAGGAAAATGCTGAAAATGTAGAAAACTCAGAAACTGGTACGGAAAATGCAGATGATTCAAAAGAAGTTTCTAATTCAGATGAAGAAGAGGCTGCTGAAAATACCGAGGAGGAATCAGAAGAAGAATAAATTTTGATTTTCTTGGTTGTATAAGGCAACCAAATCTTAGAGGAATTAGTTATATTAATTGAAAACGAAAATTAAAGAATAGACGAATGAAAAAGATCTTGCTGACACTGGTAGCTACAGTTCTACTAACTTTTGTGAGTATTGCCCAAAACACAGCTGTTACCAATGCTTATATTTATTATAAGGATGAAAAGGATTATGAAAAGGCTAGAGAGAATATCGATAAAGCCATTAATCATCCTAAAACATCAATTAAATCGAAAACTTGGACCTACCGAGGTTTAATTTATGAGAAATTAGCTGCTGCAACAACTTCAGGAGAGTTGTTGGTCACAGCTGCCGATTCACATAAGAAGAGCATTGAATTAAATGAAAATAAAGGACAGGTTCAATTGTCTCAAAAGAATCTGAAAAATATTTATAATGATGCACTAAACTGGGCTTTTAAAAAATATGAAGCAAAGGATTTAGAGGTTGCGTTGAGTATTTATGAGGCAGGAATCAAAATAAATCCTCAAGATACTATTGCTTATTTATATGCAAGTTCTGTCTTGATCGATCTTAAAAATTATGATCGTCTTGTTACTCTAAACAAGGAACTTATTGCTACCGGTTTTGCAAAGGAAAAGGTGTATTTCAATGTGTTGATTGGTCAGTTAAGTAAAAATACAAAGGAGGACAGTATTGCTGCGTTACAAACTTTGGAAGAAGGAATGACGGCAAATCCAAATGCAACTAAGTTAGCAAAAACGCAAATTGATATTCAAATTGCATTGGGAAGAAAGGATGAAGCTCTTAAAAGCATTAATTCTAGATTGGATAGTGATCCTAATAATCCATTGTTATGGTGTTTGAAGGGGACTTTATTAAAAGGAGAGGAAGCAGAACGTAGTTTTAAGAAGTCTTACGAAAACATTAGTTCATCTACCAAGCCTAACATGGTGGAGTTTATTAACTTTTCAATTGGAAACATTTACTATAACAAAGCGGCCGATCTTTACAATAAAGTAAATAACATGGGACTTAGTGATTATCAGAAAAATGGTAAGAAAATTGAGGCGGATGCAAAGGTTATTATGTCAAAATCAATTCCTTATTTTGAAAAGGCACATGAGGTAAATCCTAAAGCTACGGATGTAATTCAGTCATTGATTACGGCTTATTTAAAAGTTGGACGTCAGGAGGATTCGGATCGAATGTCTGCTAAGCTGAAATAGTTATTTAAAAAGACTAACGAATTTTTATTTAAACCGTTTTGAATTTGATATTCAAAACGGTTTTTTTTTGTGGTTTTTTCGGTTTCTCGGATTCTCAGTTTTTCAGTTTCTCAGTTTTTCGGTTCTTCAGTTCTTCAGTTTCTCAGTTTTTCAGTTCTTCCGTTCCTCAGTTCTTCGGTTTTTAATTATTCTACCTTAACTATCAACGGAATAACTGATCAACTGAATAACTCGTTTTTTTTCGGTTCTTTAGTTCTTCGGTTTTTAATTATTCTACCTTAACTATCAACGGAATAACTGATCAACTGAATAACTCGTTTTTTTCAGTTCTTCGGTTTCTCGGTTCTTCAGTTTCTCGGATTCTCGGATTCTCGGTTTTTCGGTTCTTCAGTTCTTCGGTTTCTCGGATTCTCGGTTCTTCAGTTCTTCGGATTCTCAGTTCTTCGGTTTCTCAGTTCTTCTACCTTAACTATCAACGGAATAACTGATCAACTGAATAACTTTTTTTTTTTTAGTTCCTCGGTTTCTCAGTTTCTCAGTTTCTCAGTTCTTCGGTTTTTCGGTTTTTCGGTTCTTCCGTTCCTCAGTTCTTCGGTTCTTCAGTTCTTCAGTTTCTCAGTTCTTCTACCTTAACTATCAACGGAATAACTGATCAACTGAATAACTCGTTTTTTTTTAGTTCTTCGGTTCTTCCGTTCCTCAGTTCTTCTACCTTAACTATCAACTGAATAACTGATCAACTGAATAACTTTTTTTTTTTTTTTCAGTTCCTCGGTTCTTTAGTTTTTCGGAAAGTATGCTCATGATGTAGTGACTAGTTTTATGCGTATTTGGATTCAAATTGCTGCATTACATCGACTAAGGCGAGTACGCTTGATTTAGTCATCGCATTGTACATGGAAGCTCTGAACCCGCCTATACTTCGATGCCCTTTAATTCCAGAAATCATGTCATCCTCACAGAGTTCAAGGAATTTAGCTTCTAAGGTTGGATCGTTTAACTGGAACGTGGCGTTCATAACAGATCGATCACTTGTTTTTACAATTCCGGAGAAAAGCGCATTTCTGTCGACTTCTTTATATAAGATGGTCGCCTTTTCTGAATTTCTTTTAGCAATTGCATCCAGTCCGCCTTCGTTTTTAAGCCAAGTTAAGGTTTGCAACATGGCATAAATAGCAAAAGTAGGGGGTGTGTTAAACATAGACCCTTTATCTATGTAATTTTGGTAATCGAGCATGGATGGAATGGCGCGATTCGTTTTTCCTAATAAATCTTTTCGAACGATAACCAAGGTTATACCCGATGGACCAATATTCTTTTGTGCTCCGGCATAAATTAATGCAAATTTTGACACATCGATTTTTCGACTAAGAATATCGGAAGACATATCCGCAACCACTGGAATCGGTGATTCTGGAAATTCGTTTAACTGTGTTCCGTAAATTGTATTATTGGTCGTTAAATGAAAATAATTAGCGTCCGTTGGAATGGTATAATCGGTAGGTATATGCTTGTAATTATCTTCCTTGGAAGACGCGACAATTTTTGTATCTCCAAATATTTGAGCTTCCTTGATTGCTTTTGAGGCCCAAGTACCTGTATCTAAATAGCAGGTAGATCCTCCTTCTTTTTGAAGGTTATATGGGATCATACAAAATTGCATACTGGCGCCACCTTGAATAAATAGCACTTCATGCGTGTCTGGAATCTCAAGCAGTTCAATTAATAAATTTCTTGTTTGATTTAAGATATTTACAAATTCGGGACTACGATGTGAAATTTCCAAAAGCGATAATCCCATATCATTCAATTCCAATACCGCTTTAGCACATTGTTGGAAAGTGAATTCTGGTAAAATAGAAGGTCCCGCAGAAAAATTATGTTTTTTCATTAAATGCAACGATTAACAGGGGTGAGGTTTTTATTAATACAATAAATAAATCAATAGCAGGCTGAATTCAATTCAGTCAACTTAATAAATGAAATGCAATGCAATGGAATACAAAACAAAATAAGACAATAAAATAAAAGAAGATGGATGCTTCTTAGCTCAAGCGCGTTCTCCAATTTTTGGCTTTGACACCTTGATCATAGGATTTCCAACTCGGTTTTTCCATTAACGTTTCGGCAAATAACGCTGCAATTTCTGCATTTTCTTTATGCTCTTCTTCCAAAATTTCTGGTGAAAAATAATTTGCTACAAAATGCGTGTCAAATTTACCAGATAAAAAGTCAGGATGGTTGAATACAAATTTACCAAACGGGAGGGTTGTCTTAACTCCTTTGATTTCAAACTCATCGATGGCTTTTAACATATTTTGAATGGCATCGTTTCGATCTTTTCCATAAGTGATCAATTTTGCTAGCATTGGATCATAATAGATTGGAATCTCCATTCCTTGATTGAATCCTGTATCTAACCGAACGTTTGGTCCTGTTGGTGCTTTGAAAATTTCTAACGTACCAATATCTGGTGTGAAATTATCTTCTGGATCTTCCGCATATAGCCTCAATTCAACCGCATGACCTGTGATGGTAAGGTCTTCTTGATTAAATGATAATGGTTCGCCTTGTGCTACTTTAATTTGCTCCTGAACCAAATCTACTCCTGTAATAAGTTCCGTAACTGGATGCTCTACCTGAAGTCGCGTGTTCATTTCTAAGAAATAGAAATTAAGATCTTCGTCTACAATGAATTCTACTGTTCCTGCTCCTTCATAGTCACATGAACGGGCCACATTTACGGCAGATTCACCCATGGCTTTCCGCATAGCTTCAGAAACTACAGGAGAAGGTGCTTCTTCGACCACTTTCTGATGTCTTCGTTGGACTGAACATTCCCGTTCAAACAAGTAAACAACGTTTCCATGTTGATCAGCCATTATTTGGATTTCGATGTGCTTAGGAGAGCCAATGTATTTTTCAACAAATACTTCTCCATTTGCAAAAGATGAAACGGCTTCGCTTACCGCTCGATCCATTTGTTCTTCAAATTCTTCTTCTGATTTAACAACTCTCATCCCTTTTCCACCACCACCGGCGCTGGCTTTGATCATAATAGGGAATCCAATTTCAGCAGCTAATTTTTTAGCTTCTCCAATGTCAGTTATCGCTCCTGGAGAACCAGGGACTTGTGGGATGTCAAATTTACTTACGGTTGCTTTCGCTGAAAGTTTGTCTCCCATTACTTCAATTGCATGAGGTTTAGGGCCAACAAATATGATTCCAGCATCTGTTACACTTCTTGCAAAATCAGCATTCTCAGATAAAAAACCATATCCAGGGTGAATTGCATCCACTCCAAGTTCTTTTGAAACTTCAATTATCTTATCACCTAAGAGATAGGATTCGGAAGAGGGAGGAGGACCAATACATACAGCCTCATCAGCGAATCGAGTATGCAATGCATTTCGGTCAGCTTCACTGTATACTGCTACGGTTTTGATGCCCATAGCTTTTGCCGATTGCAAAACGCGCATTGCAATTTCACCTCTGTTGGCGACCAATAATTTAGATATCTTTTTCAATTTGCCGATTTATTAGTTTTCAATGTAAAACAAGTAAGAATTGAAGTAAAGACAAAGTAAAATTTGTACATAGTTGGGGCTTGAAAGGAATCCACTGTTTGAGATTGGTAGTTGAGGCGAAAAAACATACCTTTGTTGTATGTATACATCTGCAGAGGAAAACTACATTAAAGGGATTTATAAATTGGCTGATAAGGCCAAAAGTGGATCAGTTTCGACTAACGAAATTGCAGAATTAATGCATACTGCGGCCGCTTCCGTAACGGATATGGTCAAGAAGCTATCTCAAAAGAACATACTAGAGTATCGAAGGTATCAAGGGGTACAGCTCACGGAGCTAGGAACCAAGACCGCCTTGAAAATAATTCGAAAACATCGATTATGGGAGGTTTTTCTGGTAAATAAACTAAATTTCAATTGGGATGAGGTGCACGAAATTGCCGAGCAATTGGAACATATTAAATCACCTGCCTTGATTGATCGTTTGGATGAATTTCTAGGCTATCCGTCTTATGATCCTCATGGAGATCCTATTCCAAATAAAGAGGGCGAGGTTGTTGAGCGACAAAAGTCCTTGTTAATAGATTTAACGGAGAAGAGCACGGGTGTAGTGGTTGAGTTAGGAGATACGTCGGATACTTTTTTACGATATCTTGATAAACTTGGCATTAATCTTGGAAGTCATATTATGGTATTGGAACGTGTTGATTTTGATAATTCCATTGAAATCAGGTTGAACGAAACGAAGTCCATTAGTGTTTCTGAACGAGTAGCAAGCAATATTTATATATCCATTTAAGAGGATTGCTCGAATTATTTGATTCTGTCAGTTCTTTTACGGATTTAAGAAAATTAATATCTCAAATGAAAAATCATAATAGTAAGAAAAATAGTTTGAATCTTCCAATTTGGTTTACTGTGGTAGGCGTACTGATGATTGGATTAGTTGTATTTAGTTCATTTGTGCCGGGCAAGGAAGAGGCAAATGTAGAAATTGAGTGGCTTACTTTTGAAGAAGCAGTTGAACGTTCAAAAAAGGAACCTCGACCTATTTTTGTAGATGTATATACTCCTTGGTGTGGATGGTGCAAACGAATGGATAAGACAACGTTTGAGAATCCAAAGGTTGCGAAGTACATGCGCAAAAATTATTATTGCATTAAGTTCAATGCTGAAGGGAAGCAAGAGGTGGTACTGCCGCACAAAACCTATACGAACCCGTCTAAAAATCATGAATTGGCAAAGGAATTGCTGGATAATAAAATGAGTTATCCTACGGTGGTTTATATGAATAAATCATTTACAAAATTGCAAGCATTACCAGGCTATCGGGATGCCTACGAGTTTTTAAAGATTAGTACTTTTTTTGGTGAAGAGGCATATACTTCTACTTCCTGGGAAGCGTTTTCGGCGAAATTTGATGCGGAAAACAAAAAGCCAGCGGCTGTCGTAGATAAGTAGTCCAAAGCGGTAAAAACGATACTAAATCACAAAATGTACTATTCGTACATCACATCACAACATATTACAATAATAGACTGAAATGGAGGAACCAATCATTGCACTTGCAACCGCGAATGGAGTGGGCGCAATATCAGTATTGCGCTTGTCAGGAAAGGATTGTATTCAAATTGTGAATGACGTATTCAGAGGCAAGGATTTAACTGTTCAAGCGACCCACACGGCCCATTTTGGATATATTGAAGACAAGAAGCAAGAACGCACCTTGGATGAAGTATTGGTTACGATCTTTAAAAATCCAAATTCCTATACAAAGGAAGATTCAGTAGAAATTTCATGTCATGGTTCGCCTTATATTGTAAAGGAGGTAATCAAGTTATTTTTGAGCAAGGGAGTACGTTTGGCAGAACCTGGAGAATTTACAAAACGTGCTTTCTTGAATGGTCGTTTTGATTTAGCTCAAGCGGAAGCAGTGGCAGATTTAATTGCAAGTGAAACGAAATTGGGTCATGATTTGGCTTTAAAGCAACTTCGAGGTGGTGTTTCGAATGAAATTAAGGAGTTGCGGGAACGATTGATTCATTTTGCCTCATTGATTGAGTTAGAATTGGATTTTTCGGAGGAGGATGTGGAGTTTGCGGATCGGGATTTATTGGTGAAATTGATCAATGAAATCAGGGAGTATTTAGCGAAATTGATTCATTCTTTTGAATATGGAAATGCGATCAAAAAAGGCGTTCCTGTGGCAATTGTAGGAAAACCGAATGCAGGGAAGTCTACGTTGCTTAATTCCTTATTAAATGAGGAAAAAGCCATTGTTTCCGATATTCCTGGTACTACTCGAGACTTTATAGAAGACGAATTGGTGATCGATGGAATTCCGTTTCGCTTCATTGATACGGCAGGAATTCGAGAGACCCAGGAGGAGATAGAAGCGATAGGAGTTCGCAAGGCAAAAGAGAAGATTGAAGAAGCTTCTATTGTATTGTACTTATTTGATGTAGTTACGAGTACGGAAGAAGAGGTGCACGCAGAAATTGAGGCATTGTCCTCCTCTAAGATTATTCCTGTAGCCAACAAGATTGATTCTGATGGCGCAAATATTGATTCGTTTTCTAATATATCGAATTTATACACCATTTCTGCTAAGGCAGGAGATCAGATTGAATTATTGAAGCAAGCACTAGTTGAGAAAGTGCAGACGGGAGATGTGGAAGGGAATAATACAATTATCTCCAGTTCGAGGCATTATCAAATGCTGGTAACGACCAATGAGTCGCTAGAAGCAGTTTTAATTGGGATCTCCAACGGACTAACAGGTGATTTCTTATCGATAGACATTCGTACGGCGTTGGATGCGTTAGGGGAGATTACTGGAGAGATTTCTACGGATGATTTGCTGGATAATATCTTTAGTAAGTTTTGTATTGGAAAATAACCGTCCAATAAACGGCAATCATATCCAATCAAATCTAAGTATAAACGAAGAGAACCTATCTTTTGGTTTCGTATACTTTCGTATCGTAGCCTATTTTCTTTAGGTTTTCTCTAGACTTTTGAAAACTCTAAACTTTTTCTGATTTCTTAGAATTGATTTCTAAATAGACACTACGGTACACCACCAGACACTACGAGACAATACGAATCTGTAGGTTTGATGAGGTGGTTGGGAAGTTTAGAGATTGGTTTTTTCTATAATGATATCTGAACTGAAGGAATTAAATATACAGAGTATTTTGTTTATGCCTGTTTTCCTGTTGTCTCTTTAATTAACTCTAATTGGTTTTATATCTTCTATTCAGCTTAGTATATGGATGTGTTAGGTGAGTTTTATTTAGGTATACTTAATAAGTAATAATATTAAATTAAGACTCCATCGGGTTATATACAGAAAAGTATATTTTTATAGATTAAAAATCTATTGTATCATGTAGCTTTGTAGTACACATATACATGATGCAATAACCCTTTTATCATAATAGCCACCTTGACCTAAATTAAAAATGACACATAGACAAATAATTGATCAGCTAAAAGAATTTGATTTCGCTGAAGATAATAGAGATTATGTCCATCAAAAATTAAAAGATCTTGGTAAGTTTGGTGTTCTTCTTACTACTCTTCATAAAGGGAAACGAATTATTCGTGCAAGATTATCTGAAAAGGAATCTTTCAAAAATATTTCCGATTTATCATTTAAACCACAAGAATACAATTCTACCTATCAGAGAGCCAGTACTCCGTACAAGACTATGTTTTACGGTTCTATTGTTCCAGAGATACAAGGGAACTCTGAACCACAAACGGCAAGAATTACGATCCTGTTTGAACTTAGTGAATTCGTAAGGAATACCAATACCAAAGGAGAACAAGATATTACCTATTCAGCATGGGAAGTTGTTGAAGATATAGAATTAATTTCGCTGATACATCATCAAGATTTTGAGCGACCAACAGAATTGACTAAAAAGTTGAGATTAGATTTTGAAGGATTTATTTCTCAATATCCGGAACTCAAAACCCCCAGCCTTGAGATTAGTGAATATTTAGCTCACGAATATGCTAAAGATAAAATCCCTGACCATCTACATTATATGATATCTGGAATATATTCTGAGATTGGTAGTTCTAAATATGATGGTGTCTTATACCCAAGTGTTAGGCTTGCAGGAGAAGGAATTAATGTTGCAATTAAACCTGATACGGTAATTAATAAACTGAAATTTTTAGGTGCATCGGAGTGCACAGTGTATAAAAATGAGAAAGATGTTTTTGTTGGCAATAACACAAAATCAAGACTCGATAATAAAAATGAATTAGTATTTACCAAAATGGAAGAAAAGTATTACGTTTCAAAAGAAATAGGTAGGCAACAAGTTGGACTAAATATTGAAAATGATTCATAACAATGGTTAAAATAATAAATATATCAAAGTAGTCTTTTTACACTTTTAGCTTAGCATTATAACAATAAAAATGAGTGAACATTACGAACACGATAAACAAATTACTGCCAGTATTCTAAAAGATATTGAAGAATATAGAGTACATATTGCTTTTGTAGAAAGTGATGGGTATAATCCTAGATTTGGTTATTCTATTGGACTCTTTAAAGAGTTTAATCACCCTGAATTAATAATTATTGGTCTTGACTCTGAATCAACAGGTGCAATAATTAATAGCGTAAAGGAAGAAATTGAAAAAGGAACTAAGTTTATAGAAGGGGTTAACTATGCTGATTTCTTGGTGGAGCTTCCTGTTCAATTTATTCAAGTCAAAAAAGAGCATTATCCAGATTATATGGGATATGCAGGATGGTATAATGATAATTCAATAGACTTCCCAACACTTCAGATTGTTTGGTCTGATCGAAAAGGAATTTTTCCTTGGGAAGCTGAATTTAATGATAATTTCAAGTTCAAACAGCCGTTATTGGATAGAAATACAGAATTTAAATTTCTGGAAGAACGAAATTTGGGTGTATTTACAACTTCAGATGTATTAGATGGAAAACCGATTAAATATGTCTACCATAATGAAGATGGTGATTGGCAGTTTCAGTCGGAACAAGATCCTGATCTGGATAAAGCCAAACTTGTATGTTTGGAAGATATTATAAAAAAAGACATTACTCTGAACGAAATATATTATTTGAATTATGGAGAATCAGCTAAAAGAATTGAGGTTGGGGGAGAATGGGAAATATTTGAAAAATGAAATATGATAAGGTACTATAAAAGAAATTGGGAGGAAACACGTGGTGATGAATTTGATTCTTGGGGAACTTCTATCTGGTACTTTGAGGTAGGAAATGATAACTATCCAACCCGACAAATTGAGTTATATGAAAATGGGAATAGATTAAAATATCATTCAGATAAAACTTTTGATGATTATGGTGGGCTTGGTGATCAAGCATTTGATTTAGTTGAATTTGAGCAGTTTGAAATTGGAAAAGAGGAATTTGAAGAGGAATGGAGTAAGTCAAACCCGAAAAAAGAACACCAAGAAATTCTTGATTTAATATCTGATTATTTAGCAAACCATTATGACCAAAGATTTGGTCAAGCATTATTCAATTTAGGTATAAATGAATTTGTAAATAAAATGCAACCTGAAAAGGATAATCATAGAATTAGAGATATACACAGTGACCAAGATAGTGTGATAATAGAACGGATTAAATCGCAGCTTGAATGGTTTGAAGAGCAGAAAAAAACAAATAATGATTGAATTTCCAGCAGAGGTAATAAACGAATTGAAATGCTATGTTTATAGATTAATAGATCCAAGAAATGGTGAAACATTCTATGTTGGTAAGGGTAAAGGAAACAGATTATTTCAACATATTAAATGTGCATTAAAAACTGATGATTCTGTAGAAAGCAAATTGAGTACAATAAGAGAAATTTTAGCAGCAGGATTAGATGTAATACATGTAATTCATAGACATGGTATGACGGAAGAAAGTTCTTTAGAGGTGGAGGCAGCTTTAATTGATGCATATCAAGGGACAACAAATATTATGGGTGGATATGGAAGTCATGATTTTGGTCCCATGCATGCAAAAGAGATAATGGATAAATACGCAGCGGAAGAAGCTGAGATTTGCCATAAAGTATTAATGATTACAATTAATAAAAGTGTGACAGAAAAGAGCGTCTACAATGCAACAAGATTTGCTTGGAAACTTAGCAAGAGTAAAGTCAAAGAGGTTGAATTTGTTTTTGCCGTTGTTCAGGGAATGATCGTTGATGTTTTTAAACCTACAGAATGGAAAATTGCCTTGGCTGAAAATTTCCCGCAGATCAATACTGAAGGAGAACCTAATAGAATGGGTTTTATTGGTCAAAAAGCTAATCAAGAAATTTTGAAACAATATCTAAGAAAAAGAGTACCATCTAAATATAGAAAGAAGGGTGCATCTAATCCCGTAAAATACAGTTTTTAGCTTTGATTAAATCCATTGTATTAACTAAAAAACTGTAGTACTATCTTAGAGGATTTTATCTTAATCAAGAATGATAAAAACCTTTTAAAGCCGTCAATCTGATCAAAAATTGGAAAACGTGAAACACTTAACTATTCTTTCCCTTGAATAATTTTTGAAAGAGATTTTAAAAAGAAAGCTACGTTTTGTTGTTCCCTTTGTGTTATACAATCTCGATCTATGTAATTCATAAGATACATCAGTTCATCAATATCATTTGCAAGCTCCTGTTTCGTGGAGTACAATTTGTTCAATTTCTTACAAATGGATTTGATTTCTTTGGTCTTAATTTTGCTCATTCCTAAATATAAATGGAAGACTTCGATCTCACATACTGGTTTTTATGATGTTTTAGGCTTCCATAAGATCAATGGTTAAGATTATTAACAGAACCTTAGAATTGCCTATTTATCTTATGTCTGCTAAAAGATCTACTAATTACTCCATATCTTTGTCCATCTAAGGAAAAGAATGCAGTAGAACCTTTCTTATTAAGTTAGTCTTGATATTTATAAGGAGGAAACATTATTCTTTGAAGACAATCCCCATTTTTAAAACATAGTTCGAACTTAATGTGGTCATTTCGTTCTTCGTACATAATTTGAAAAGAAAGGTTAGTACCCTCCAATTCATAAAAAGGATAATAAAGAGGTAACTTAAATGGGATAAAAGTACTGTCTCCATCCTTGACATAAAATATTCCAGTTTTATCTTTCATTACGAATCTATAATCCACGACTCCTATAGATTTAAAATGTGTATAAGTTCCGTTCAAATCAGGTTTTTGTCCTTTAGAAAGGTAAGCTGTGCTACATAGTACAAGCAATAATAATATTTTTCTCATAATGGTTAATGGTTTAGTATCCCCCTCAACCCTATGAGATGTTAATTGTTATAAAAAAGCGATGGGTTGAAAGCCATTCGCATCCGAGGTTCCGCTAAGACCCACATCACAAAATAAACTCAACAACCCATCTATCGATGAGCGTTAGTCTATCTTTTCCTGTGATGTTTGAAATTTAGCGGATTTCGGATACAGTCAGATAGCTATCGCTATAGCATTAATATATAATTGAGGTAAAGATAATAGGAAAGTCTTTTGAATAAAGAGATTGCTTACAGGAATTTTTGTTTGGAGATATAGAATTATAGATGTAACCCCTCGGATGTTAATCAGGCAACCGTTGGAAAAGAGTTCTTAATCTGCTGGAATTAGGTAAACATTTAAAGCTTATATGTTTTAGAGGGAGATATTTGGTTGAATATTAATCGTGACAGTATTGCATCGTACAGGTCGAATTTAATTAAGTTTTTGTTGTTCTAAGGTAGTAGAGCTTCGTTCTACAAAAGGCAAATTGATTTTTGGTGTATTGATGTCAGAAAGTAGTTATTAATAGATATAACTAAGGGAATCAAGTTTGTAGAGACTATAATTAAATATTAGTCAATAAAGAGTTAAAGCATTATTAATCAGAACAATATTTAGAAAACGCATTTTTCAGCATGAAAAATAACTATTGTTTTATTAACTTTTTTAAAAGTTAGAGTTTATTATATCTGTTGTTTATATAAGGTATTTAATTAGATAGTTATGTATAAACGGAAGAAACAAGATTTGAAAAAGAAGAAATAAGATATTGAAAACAGAGGAAACAAGGTTTCTAAAATGGAAGATTTAAGATTTGAATCAAATTGGCTATATTTCCGATATGAAAGAAATTGGGATAAAAATAACTGCTTCAATAGTCGAAAACAAGGAACTTTCTTCCTTATCTAAATTAATACTTGGATTAGGTTTTACGTACAGTCAAATGGCAGGTTACAATATGCTAACCAATAAAGAAATTGCAGAGTTGTTCTCAATAAATGAAAATACCATTGGTAAACACAGAAAGACTTTGCTTGATAAAGGTTATGAAAGAAACGAAAAAGGCAAGTATTATCTCACAGACAAGTATAAAGAATTTAAACCAATACATAAGAGAGATATTATAATTCCATCAGAAGTTTATAAGAAGAGAATTAATGTCGGAGCAAAATTACTTTGGGGAGAATATAATTCGCTTTCAAACAAAGGTCAAAATGAAGCATTTGCAGCAAGAGATTATTATGCTGCACGACTGAACTGTAGCGTTGATAGTATTACAAATTGGTTTATGGAGTTAGTTGATAACGAATTATTATCCGATTATGGTTTGTTCGGGGGCCGTGGAGCAAGACAAAGACGTGTTAAAACGGTTGATTTTTCTAAAGGTAGTAATTCAATGATTCCAGTTGCCTTAGAGAGAAGGAAAGAGATTTGGAATGAATATATAGGAGACAAAAGCTATTTAAAAAGAAATGTTAATACCGAAAAACAGGCTTGGGAATATGCTAAGGACCTACGTATGAATATTATAGCGGGTGAAAATGAAAGAGAGATTGTTAGTTCTTTATTAGCCGATATTGATACAAAAATGAAAGGAACTGACATTCTTGATAAGCTTAGAGAAATAATTCAAGAAGCACTCAAAGGAATCATTTAGTATAATAGTTCTGTATCAGTATTTAGAAATCCAAGACCTTAATAAAAAAACTGGACAGCTATCTTAATAGATTGAGATCAAACTACCCACTTCGCGTAAGAACTTGCCAGAGAGAATGAATAATCCCTAATTATATGATTACTTGATCATGTACACATAATTTATTTTCACTTTTTTTAGCTTGAAAACTTATACTTGTACACCTTTTTGTAACTACCTAAAAACCAGTCAATATAAAATTTTAAAAGTATAAGTTTTATATGTTAAATAATTGATTGTAAGGTTATTGCGTTTTTTATTCTCAATAATTAGCAAGTACTTTGTGCCACTCAAGTAAGTAATTTATTACACAATTTTAATTATTAAACATTATGAATTTAGAACAACTAAAACCTGAACAGGAGGTGTACTTTTTGGAACAAACAGATAAAGACTATGTAGCAATGGTATTTCAAATGATGAACACTTTGACAATTGATGAGTTAATCGACGGAATTAAATGCTACAAAAACAATCATCCAGAAACAAGTAAATATTTAGGCGGGATAATAGAAGAAAAGGCTGAAGGTTTAACAGAAAACTCAAATTCATAAGGTTCAAAAGCTTCGAATGGTAAAAGTTCAATATATGATGTTAGAGGACTTCTTTTTAATATTAGGAAGAAAAAAAACTACTTGTATGTCCTCCAATATTAGAATTAAAAGAATCTGTGACCATTGTGGAAGTCAGTTTGAAGCCAAGCAAACTCGAACTAAGTTTTGTTCTCCGAGTTGTTCTAAATTGAATTACAAAAGGAGAGTGAAATTGGAAAAAATTCAGGGATCGGAAATAGAGACTTTAATTAAACGAATCGAGCCATTATTATTAATTCAGCAGAAGCAGTTTTTAAGTGTAGTAGAAACTGCTGAATTGCTTGGAGTAGGAGAGTCAACAGCTAGAGAAATGGTCTTTAATCGAATACTTGTAAGCAGAAAGATTGGAAATCGAATTATAATAAGGCGAATTGATATTGATAATTTATTTAAAACTTAAAAAAGCGTCTATCAAAGTTGAGAGTACGAAAACGTCCTTTTAAATTTAGGTAAGAACTAAAAGATTGTAAGCAAATGTCAACTGTAAAATTGAAAACAACAGATTTGGATGACGGACGGAGAAGCCTGTTTTTACAGATTTACCATAATGGTAAGTCAGCTCAAAAACGAGTAGGAATTTACTTAGAAAAGGAAACTACTCCTGAAATGAAGAAGCATAACAAACTTCAATTGTTAGAAGCAGATAAGATTCGTGTTGCTGTATACGAAGACCTAATTCTTAATAATGGAAATAAAAAGAAGAAGAAAAAGGACATGAAGTTGGACAAGTATTTCAACGAGTTGGTTACGTTAAGGTATAATCAAAAACGTAATTATGAAACATGGAGAAGTGTAGAAAAGCATCTGTTAACTTTCCTTAGTATAAATTACAGCTTGGAGTTTCAGGTAAAAGAGATGTCAATTGAGTTCTTAGAAGAGTTTAAAGAGTACTTGCTTACCAAATTATCAAAAAACTCAGTTGCAGCATATTTCGATGTGTTTAAGAGTAGTGTGCATGAAGCGTTCAGAAAGAAGTTAATAGAGGAAGATTATGCCGTTAATGTTAAAAGTGCGGTGTATCAAAATCCTCACAGGGAATTCTTGACAATAGAAGAAGTAAGAAAGTTAATTGACACAGAATGCGAAATGGAAGTATTGAAGGACGCATTTATCTACAGTTGCTTCACAGGTCTTCGATTTTCTGATGTACAGGCTTTAACCTTTGATCAAATCGAGCATTCACAAGATTTAGGTACTTACATTCGATTTAAGCAGAAAAAAACAAAAGAATCCTTAACGGTTCCACTTAATCCAACGGCTATAGAGATCATTGAAAAATATAGAGCATCTAATACCGAAAACCTAGTTTTCTCAGGATTAATATATAGTGCCTGGAATAACCTTAAACTAAGGGAGTGGGTAATGAGAGCAGGAATCAAAAAGAAAGTTACCTTCCATGTCGCTAGACATACATTTGCTACCTTATTGTTGCAGAAAGGAGCATCAATATATGAAGTGTCTAAAATCCTTGGGCATTCTGATATAAAAACAACTGAAATCTATGCTAAGATTGTGGATGAATCCAAAAGAGAAGCTGTAAACCTATTGCCATATGTTAAAATTCAGTAATGACCCCAATACATACCAATTGATAGATAATAAGTTGAGAGTCATTAGTTACCCTTCAAAGGATTCTCATGATGAACTTAAAAGTATGATTTTGGAATTAAAAGAACAAGTCAGTACTCTAACAAAGGTGGTTCTTGGACAAATGAACCTCAAAGAACACTATGATTTAAAATCGGCAGCATCATACCTTGGCATAGCACCATCAACTTTGCACAAGTATTGCTCTAATAAACGAATTCCATATTCCAAACCAAATGGGAAGAATGTAGTCTTTTTTAAATCGGATTTAGATTTGTTTTTGAAGGAGAAGAAAGTGAAAGCAAATAACATCACTCAAACACCACAAATTGATTTAAGCGAAAAAGTCAATCAGATTGTTAAAAACATTAAGTGATTTTTTTCTGGTTGGATATCATTACAGACTTAGCATAAACCTCTATCGTTATCTCATCTCCAATGTTGAATCCCAAATCTTTAAGCCATTTACCGCAGAGCCTAATCTCAGGGATTCGAGCATAGCCGTATTTTCTACGTTGATATTTTGAATAAACTTTAAGTGTCTTGTATTTAGCCATTTGTATATGGCTGAATATAATTGGAAGAAGGTTTAGATTCAAAACAAACTCCATTATTCTTGAAATTAACACCGTTATATTAGTGCAAGTTTAAAGTTGAATTATAACTCATTGAGAATCAATGGAGGTTACTTATTATGGTATAAAGTAAGTTGGGTATTGATATTTTGCAAGTGTTTATTTAAGCATAATTTGTTTGTACAGATAAGTTTAATATTTTTGGATATTGTATTTCTAATTTATCACCGCTATATGAAACACTTATTAACCTTTGAAGAATTTATTAACCAATTTCAGAATCAAACAGCATATGACGATTTGAGAGATGTGGTGAAGTCAGTTTATGGAGCAACGATGAACGATATTGAAAGTGATAGACTAACTATACAGGGATATATCAATGATTATAAGAAAAATAATGAAGATAAACCGTATTTAGGGCGTACCAGTGGAGCGGATAAGACTGTTGAAAAAGATATTGAAGGAAGATTATCAAATCATAGGTCAGACGAAAGTAATCCAAGAGACTTAAATTACTTTAAGCACATATTAAGCCATCAAAATTCAAATTACATAAATGCATTGGAAGATTATTATATTAAACTGTTTGCAGATGATCTTTCAAATACTGCTGAGGATGATAGGGGGAATGTCGCTGACGATGCCCAATCATATCATTTGTATTTGGCAGGAAAGAATAATTTTTAAGATATAACCTAATTTCAGTTGATATTCTGAACTAAATGACAGCATTATTACCTTCTTTACCAGAAAACATCACTAAAAGTCACTTGATGAAGGCGATTCAAAAAATTGATAAAGAAGGTGTCCCCAGTAAAGCGCATTCTACTACTTATGATGTTTTCTATAACGAACGATACTATCCACCTAAGCTCATTATTTCATATGCGAATATTTATGCGAACGGCCACGCATTATATAGACCTGATTTTCGTGGTGGAGAAGGAACGCAAGCATTTAACCTTATAAGAAAACACGGATTTGAAATTCGAAGAAAGGCGGCAAAAAAGAACTATTACTTGATAGGAACCTCCTATAATGGGAAAAGTAAATACTCTGAATTGTTGGAAAAACAAGTTGTTTCAGTGGGTTTTGGATGGGATCTGGATTTAAGCAATTATCACCTCAAGGGAGCAAAGGAAATTCAATCTTTTTTGAAAGAAAAGAAAGTGGATTCTAAGGGAATTAATCCTTTGAAAAAGTTCTTGCAATTAAAACCTGGGGACATAGTAGGATTAAAATCAGGAGGAAGACCTAAGGCGGGGAAACCAAGCTTGAATATTGTGGCTTATGCAATGGTAGTAGAAAGAGGAGGCAACGTTTATTGGCATGACCCAAACGGGCTTGGCCACTGCGTAAATGTAGAATTTATAGAGATTGATCTGACAATTGATAAAAAGATAGGAGGGTATAGTCAAACGATCCATTTAATTACTCAGAAGGATAAATTAGAACTAATATTTGGAGAGAATCAAGTGTTTGAAGAAGCTTCCGTTCGTGAAAGGATTAGAATTCGAAGAAAACGAAAGGGTACAGCAAAAAGAAATAAAGGTAAAGAATATAGAAGTGGTAATGACCCATATGTTGCAGACTTAAAACATAATGCCATACAAGAGGATTTCTGCAACTATTTGAAATCTAAGTTTCCTAAGGAATATGTAACGATGGAAGAAGACTTCGTTGATGTTAAAAGGGAAAATGACAAAGAAATCATTCTCTATGAAGTTAAACCATTTGCTTGGGCTGAGGACTGTATTAAAGAAGGTCTTGGGCAATTATTATCATATACTTATCCACTACTTAGCTTGGGGAATTCAAAATGTGTGAAAATTGTGGTGGTAGGTCCTTCCTTACCCACGAAGGAAGAATTGGATTTTATTGAATTTGTTAAAGGGCAATTAAACTTGAGTTTTGAATATGTCAATTATTGATACTATGTTAACCTTTCTGTAAAGAAAATATTGAATTATGAATAAATAATTTAATCAAATAGTTCTGTTATTTTTTATAAGTTATAACTAATTCGCATCTTACGGTTATTAAAACAATTTTAGATGTAGATGGTGAATTTAGAATTTGATAAGACCAATGATAATAAGTACAAGCTGGTTTGTCCATCCTGTAAAAAAAATACGAAGCATATTGTTGTCAAATCAGTTACTGAGAATGGTTCTGAACCTATGACCCATTCAGATGAATTGTTTCATTGGACAACGATTTATGAGGTTATTCAGTGCATGGGGTGTGAAACCATATCTTTCAGGTCGGATAGCTCGAACTCCGAAGATTATGATGAGGAAGGGCATAGTCATACAGAAATGCTATTTCCAAAACGTAGTAAGGATACTTGGCACATTAAGAATTTTTATAATGTCCCAAGTAACCTTAGGAGGATTTATCGAGAAACGGTTGACTGCTATAATGGTGATAGTTTGTCGCTTTGTGGGGCTGGAACACGTGCATTGGTTGAAGGGTTATGTACGGAAAATGGAATCAAAGATGGTGAAATTCAAATTGAAAAACCTGATGGAACGACTGTTATTAAACGAAAAAAAGACTTACAAGGGAAGATAAATGGATTGCATCAAAAACATATTTTAACGAAGCAAAGTGCTGAAATATTACACGAGCATCGCTTTCTTGGTAACTCAGCAATTCATGAGCTCTCTGCTCCATCAAAAAATGAACTAAAATTGGCAATTGAAATAATTGAAAATGTATTTGAAAGTTTATATGAAATGCCAATTAAGGCTATGGAATTAAAAGGTAAGCGCCTGTTGAAATAGTAAATCTATGAGTGAAATTGTATTAGAATATGATGCGTTTTTAAGATCTGTTAAGAGAAACAAAGATATTTCTCATTCCATGTTAATTGGTGCAGGAGCTTCTATTAGTTCAGGAATTCAATCCGCATATGATTGCATTTGGGAGTGGAAAAAAGATATTTATCTTACCAAAAATCCTAATGCATCTGATTTTTATAAGAACACAAAAAATGAATCGGTTAGGAATAGCATGCAGTCGTGGTTGGATAATGAAGGAATATATCCAGAACTAGATTCAGAGGAAGAATACTCTTTTTATGCAGAAAAGGCATATCCCATAGCTGACGATAGAAGGAAATATTTTCAGTCATTAATTGAAAATCAAGAGCCTTATATTGGATACAAACTACTTTGTTTATTAAGCGAATTTGAAATTGTTAAGTCAATTTGGACCACAAATTTTGATGGCCTTGTTGTTAAATCAGCACATCAATCCAACATAACCCCAATTGAGATTACATTGGATAGTGTTGATCGGATATTTCGAAATCAAAGTAGAAAAGAACTTTTATCAATTTCTCTTCACGGAGACTATAAATATAGGTCTCTAAAAAATACATCTTCTGAGTTAGATAATCAAAATGATGTATTTGTTGAAGCTTTAAGTAGATATCATAACGACAAGAATTTGATTGTGATAGGATATAGTGGAAGAGATAAATCATTAATGGATGCATTATCAACTGCATTTTCCACTAAAGGATCTGGAAGACTTTATTGGTGTGGTTATGGTCATGAAATAAGCGAGAATGTTAAAAATCTTATTGAAACGGCTAGAAGTAGTGGCAGAGAGGCTTATTTTATCCCAACGGATGGATTTGATAAGACGCTGTTACATCTTGCCAAATCTTGTTTTGAAAATGATGAGAATAAATTAAGTAGAATTAATTCTATTCTGGAGTCAAAGGGGGTTGAAAAGATAGAAATCACAAATTTTTCGCAAGAGATCACAAAAACCGACAAGTTTATTAAAAGTAACTTACATCCTATAAGCTTTCCTAAGGAGGTATTTCAATTTGAATATGACTTCGGAGATCAAAGGGCTTGGGCAACTCTAAAAAAATTAACCAGTGAAGTAGAAATTTGTGCAATACCTTTTAAAAAGAAAGTTTTTGCCTTAGGTACTTTATCATCAATTAATAAGGTGTTTGGTGATAATATCAAGGGGGAAATTGTTCGTGTTCCAATATCTAAATATGATATTGAAAATGTGGCATCTTTTAAAGCGTTGATGCTTCAAGCAATATTGAGGAGTTTTAGCGATAATGATTTGATTTTAACTAATAGAAAGGACAAGGTGTGGCTTAAGGCGAAGCAAAGTACCATTAGCCAAAATGACATAAATATAAATATTCATAAATCTATTTACTTGTCATTATTTTTTGACAGTCATAGCAAATACGCTTTTTTAACTTTTAAACCCACTCTTCATCTTGTTTCTGACTTTGAGATAACTAAGGAAGTTAAGCAAAGTATCAGTAAAGCTTCACTTGAAAAATTGTATAATAATAAGTATAATGATTTTCTTGAATCTTGGGAGGGTGTATTGTTCAACGGGAAGAATTTGACTTTTGAGTACCCTTATAATTCAGGAACTGGATTTGAATTTTCTATTTCAGCAAAAACTTCGTTTGCTGAAATAATGGTGGCAGACCCTAAATTTAGAGGTTATCGACCAAATCAATATGATAAAAGACTAACACAACATAAAGGGATTCAATTGCTAGAACCTCAATTGATATTTACGAATAACAATTCAGCAAATCATTTTAAAGATTTTCATCCAATGAGGGCATTAAGTAATCATAAACCATTTGATTTCCCTCTTAATGGAACGTTATATTCAAATTATATTAACCTTGGTGTGATTTGTAGTAGAACGTATTCCGAATTGTTTTTCGCGTTCTTAAATGAAATAAACCAAAAACATAAGACTGAAGTAAATCTTGACTATCTCATTGATTTTCCTGGTTTTTCATCTGCATATAACATTCCTATAAATATTCCTGATATAAATGATGAAGATAAGTGGTTAGATGTTAATTTGGAATTTACGGAGGAAAGCAGTGCTGAAACAGCTTTGAAATTAGCAAGAATAATAACTGCAAAAATTGAACTCTTTTCTAATAAGCATGGTCAACACACGATTGTAATATTCATACCAAATGAATGGCAACCTTTTGAGTCTTATGAAAAGGACGGAGAAGTATTTGATTTACACGATTATATTAAAGCTTTTGCTGCTTCAAAAGGAATATCCACTCAATTGATTAGAGAAGATACGATCTCAGATAAACTAAAATGTCAAATCTTTTGGTGGCTTTCTTTATCATTTTATGTTAAATCTCTTCGAACTCCTTGGATTCTAAACAATACAGAAAAAGATACAGCATATGCAGGTATAGGTTTTAGCATTAACCACAATGCAGGTCAAACAGATATCGTAGTAGGATGTAGTCATATATATAATTCAGAAGGACAAGGGTTGAAGTATAAGCTATCAAAGGTTGATGATTTTTATCTTGATAAACAGTCTAATCCATTTTTATCTTATGACGATGCTTTTCAATTTGGGGTTTCTATAAGGGAACTGTTTTATAATTCAATGGATAAATTACCTAAAAGAGTAGTAATCCATAAAAGAACAAGGTTTACTACTGATGAGGTTAAAGGTATTACAGAGAGTCTTAAAATGGCAGGAATTAATAAAATAGATTTAATTGAGATTAATTATGAACCAGATGCTAGGTTTGTAGCCACTAAAGTATACAATAATGAAATTCAAATTGACGGATTTCCGATTTCAAGAGGAACTTGTATAGTAATAAATAAAACCTCAGCTCTTCTTTGGACACATGGGATTGTTCCTTCTGTGAAAAACCCTAACCATAAATATTATCTTGGGGGAAGAAGTATTCCTGCACCGTTAAAAATAGTTAAACATCATGGAGATTCTAATATTAATTTGATCGCATCTGAAATATTAGGTTTGACCAAGATGAATTGGAATTCATTTGATTTATATACTAAATTACCTGCAACAATTAACTCTTCAAATCAAATTGCTCGCATTGGAAAGTTGTTGGCAAGATTTGAAGGTAAAACGTATGATTATAGGTTATTTATTTAAAATAAAAGTTTAGAGTCAAACTCTAAACTTTATCATAACCACTTCATAATCAACGTTCATTACTTTTTGTATTGGGAAGTAACCATCTAATAAACGGCAATCATATCTAAGTATAAACGAAGAGAACCTATCTTTTGGTTTTCTCTAGACTTTTGAAAACTCTAAACTTTTTCTGATTTCTGAATAGATACTACTGAACACTACGAGATAGGAAGATAAATGTGTTGATTTGTGTTATATTGAACGTTTAGAAATGACTGAATTATTAATACAAAAGTGATTTGGTTAATTTAATCATGTGTAACCAAGGTTGTACAAAACGTTACTAGTTACATTAAGATCACCACCTTTTGCAAATTTCCTGCAGAATCTTCTGTAACTTTGCACTTCTATGATACATGTACTCATTATAGAAGATGAAAAAGAGCTCAGTCAAGCTTTATGCACTTTTCTTATTTCATCCGGATTTAACTGCACGGCCAAGTTAAATAAATTTGATGCTGAAGATGCGTTGATAGATTTCAAATACGATCTCATCTTGTTAGATATCAATTTACCGGACGGGAGTGGATTAGAATTGCTTCGACATTTGAAAAAAATAGGTAACAACACCCCTGTACTTATTATCTCTGCTAAAGATTCCGTAGATGATAAAGTAGCCGGACTTGAACTGGGTGCTGACGATTACATTGCTAAACCATTTCACATGGCAGAACTTGCGGCTCGAATGAAAGCCATCTTGCGCCGAAAAAAGTTTGACAACCTTAGTCGACTTAAATTCAATGAAATTGAGATCGATACCGAAAGCATGGACGTATGGATACATGGTGAAATAGTAGAATTCACCAAAACCCATATCGAAATTCTGGATTTACTTATTTCTAATGCCAATCGGTTGGTAACAAAAGAGGATATGGCTGCACGGCTTTGGGGTGAAGATCCTAACCTTAATGACAACTTTGATTTTATATATGGTCATCTGCGGGATATGCGTAAACTGATAACCAATGCAGGCGGCAATGACTATATCAAAACAGTATATGGTGCAGGTTATAAATTTAGTAATGAATAGAATTCTTTTCATACTTATACTACTGCTTCCTCTGCCCAATTTCGCTCAAAAAACGGAAAGCGGAAAAGATCACCCTCGATATGAAGAAATAAATCAACTCTATAAAACAGCACTTCGTTCACTGAGATCTGATAAGCAGAAAGCAAAAGAACTGGGTCAACAACTAGAAACTGTTGTTGAAGAAACTGGAGACTCCGTTATGCTTCGTTTTTTATACAATTTCAAAGCGTATGAGACCTTTTTTGACAATGATCTTGAGCAAGCATTTTATTATGGTAACAAACAATTAGAGCTAGCAGAATCGAGTAATGACACGCTTAATATTATTAATTCAAAAGGTGTGCTAGCAACATTTTATGGTGCGGCTGACATGCCAGAACAAGAAGTGAAAATATCGCATGAGATACTCCTCTTCCAAGAAGATATCCTACGAAATGAGAGCTATACAAGCATCAGATATAAAACCGCAGCATATCAAAAGTATGTTACCGAAAGCAATTTAGGATTGAGTTATCGCAAACTTAAAAAATGGGAGCTGGCAAGAAAATACACAGAGCAATCAAAAAAGTACCTTATTGGAAATGAAGAGAGAAAGCATAGCCTCGGCGTAACTGAAGAAGTCCTAATTTCAATCTATTTTAATTTAGGAGAAGATGAACTAGCATTGGAGTCCTATAATAAAGCAATGGCAATCTTCACGGCTTTACAAGACACTAATTACATCGCTCTATGTTATAACGCAATGGGTAAAGAATACAAGCGAAAAGAAGATATTCAAACAGCAGAAGAATTCCTTCTTAAGGCCAAGGAAATATATGACGCTGTGGACTTTAATATCGATCCTGAGGTTGAAAATTTGCTAATGTTGGGGCAACTCAAGCTATCTCAGAAGAAAAATAAAGCAGCATTTAATTATGCCGAAAAAGCTTGGAAAGAAATCCCAGAAGGCCCATTTCTGTATATGCAAGTGGAAGTGTTAGACCTGAAATGGAGAGCCTTAAATAACTTAGGAAAACATAAAGAAGCAATAGAGCATTATCAAGAGTGGGTAGCCATTTCCGATAGTATTGATAAGGACAATAAAGAACATCAAATTATCACTTCCGAACTAACGTATAAATTCAAACAAAAAGAAACATTGGATAGCCTTAATCTTCTTGGCGTTCAAGTAAATCTAATAAATCAAGAGTTAGAAACTGAAAAAGCCAATACCCGCAATTTCTGGGTGATCACCACTTTTAGTACTCTAGTTATTGCTGCTGTGATTTTCATCCTTTTCGCAATTAACAGAAATCGTATAATTAAAAAACAAAAAGAACTGATTGATAGAGAATACGAGCATCTAAAAGAATTTACGGAAAATGCATCGCATGAAATGCAAACACCTATGGCCATCATGCAATCTAAATTGGAGAACTTATTAAAGTTTCAAGAATTGAATGAAGAGCAAATCAAAGAAGTGTCTTCCGTTTATGGCGCTTCCCAGCGCATGAGCCAAATGAATCAATCTCTTCTCCTTCTATTTAGGATCGAAAATGGTCAGTTTGATTTAGATAAAGAACTTAATATAAGTGAGTCCATAAATCGTTACCTCGATTGGTTTTCTGAGTTAATGGCGAATAAGAATCTCCAGCTCCGTTCTACTATAGAAGACAATATAATGGTTAAATCCCACAATATGATTTTGGATCGTATCATTTCAAATCTCTTAAAAAACAGCGTAGCTCATAATGTCTCTGGAGGATTTATTGAAGTAAATCTTACTAAGGAAGACCTAACCATTTCCAACTCTGGCCAAGAGCTTGACGAAGATCCTAAAAAACTTTTTGAACGTTTTTTTAAAAGCAATACAAGCACCTCTGGAACAGGCCTTGGATTGGCTATTGTAAAACGTGCCTGTGATGCACATAATTGGGGCATTCACTACGATTACAAAGAGAAAATACATCGAATTTCAATCACTTTTTAACCGTTTCTGCGAAGGAATGGAATGACTGAAGCAGTCTTTTTATTCATACCAAAAGACTACTTCAATCCGTTCGTAGAATAGGCGGGAATAGCTTCTGCAGTTTCTCTGCAAATTCTCATCATAACTTTGGATTATATAAATCCAAACGTCTATGAAGCTTGCTATTAAAACCTCCTTTTTGACCGTTTTTTCGTTGTTGTTTAGCTTATCTGCGTCATCACAAAATGTAGGTATCAACGGCACCGGAGCCACTCCCGATGCCTCTGCAATGCTTGATATTGCAAGCACTACTTCAGGATTGTTAGCTCCAAGAATGACAACCGCTCAACGTACAGCCATTGCTACACCGGCAAATGGGCTCTTGGTGTTTGACATGACCACAGAATCTTTTTGGTTTTATAACGGAGTAACGCCTGCATGGGAAGAACTTACAGGTGGCGGAGCTGCTGCCAACGACACACTTCCGCTCATCATTGATGCAAATAGAGATACCTGGGTGCATGTAGAACAAAACCCGAATGAAGATATTATTCGTTTTGTAACCGACACCAACGAACGTTGGAGAATGGAAGGAGATGTATTTTACCCTACTTCAGGTAGCACTCTTATTGGTTCAGTAGCAAGGGATATCACCTTTGAAACGAGCAGTAGTAAGACCATATTGATTGGTGAAAGAGGGACGGTTTTTGGTACTTCTAATCGTATTATGAACAATTCGATCGGAATTGGTGACGCTGTATTCAATACTTCCAGTGGTGGGCAAACTTTTAGGAGATGTATAGCAATAGGACCACAAGCAGGTTCTACTTTAGGGCCTCCAGGTGCAGTAAACTCTATTATGGATAATATTGCGATTGGAGAAAATAGCTTATATCATCAAGCACCAAGTACTGGAAGTTCAATTGGCAATGTAGGTGTTGGAAAACTCACGCTTGGGAGTCTTCTTTCCGGTGAATATAATGTAGCCCTTGGACATGGAGCTGGAAATGTACGGTTTGGTACCGGCAATGTGTTCTTAGGGCGTAATACAGGAATAGGGACAGCGTTTGATTATGATGACCTTCTTTTTATAGATAATAAATTGAGTGCTCGCCCACTTATTTGGGGAGACATGGCTAACGATTCTGTAACTATTCATGGAACCTTAAGTGTTGGTTCAGAAGCTGCTGGGATAATTTACACTTTGCCAAATACAGACGGGATCCCCAACCAAGTTTTACAAACAGATGGATCAGGAGATGTTTCATGGACAACCGTCGCCGGGTTGGATACACTTTCCATAATTGCTGATGACGATAGAGATACCTGGATCCAAACAGAACAAAATACTGATGAAGATATTATTCGCTTTGTATTAGACACTAATGAGCAGTGGAGAATGATTGATAGACGACTGGAGCCAAGTGACCCAAGAGGACATGTTTTTATAGGACAAAACGTTGCAAACAATCAGGCGCCTGGATTCCCCTCCATTCCTCCTAGTGCTTATGTTGGCCATAGAGCAGCATTGAGTACTACAACCGGATTGGCAAATGTGGCTTTGGGTTCTTATGCCTTACTTAGTAATACAGGAGGGCATTATAATGTTGCGCTTGGATCGTGGGCAGCTGGAGGAGTTAATGGACTTAATAATATTGGAATTGGTTTTGAATCACTGGCAGATGCAAAACCTGGAACAAATGAAAACATTGCTATAGGATCACAAGCGTTAAAGTCAACCCTTGGAAGCCGAAATATTGCACTTGGTTATCAAGCAGGAGATAATGCAGCCTTTGTTAATACATCAGATCAGCTGATTATTGAAAACTCCAACAGCGCAACTCCACTCATTTGGGGAGATTTTGCTAACGATTCTTTAACCGTTCACGGTACACTTTCAGTAGCGGATCCAGCCACTGGAAATAACCATTACTCTTTCCCAAATGCAGCAGGAACCAATGGACAAGTATTACAAACAGATGGAGCTGGTAATGCAGATTGGGCTTCACTTTCATTAATCCAAGATGCAGATAGAGATACCCGCATAGAAGTAGAGTCTAGTCCCGATGCTGATTCCATTCTTTTTACCATTTTGGGTACTAGCAGATGGCAAATGATAGGAGATAGATTAGAACCAACCAATATAAATAAACGTTTATTGATTGGAAGCGGGACTGGAGAAGCGCTTGTTGGGGGAACTTCGGCGGCCCCAGTTCTAATAGGAAATGATGCAGCTGTAGCTGAGCTTTACGGTCTAAATACTACAGTAATAGGTCATAGTGCTATGAGGAGTACTACCGGCAGCCAAGGTAATACAGTTGTGGGTAGTGACGCAATGACGGCTGCTACCAGTGGTGATGGGAATACACTTGTAGGAGCTGCCGTTATGAGTAATGCCACAACAAGTGGAGGGCAAAACGTGGCCATAGGATTCGTCGCAATGCAAAGTGCAACAGGAGCGCAAAATATTGCGGTGGGAACAGATGCGTTATCAAGGAATTTTAATGGGAGCAGAAACGTAGCAATAGGACACGAGTCCGGTAATAATTCGACTGGTTCTGATAACGTCTTCTTGGGAACACGTTCTGGTCAAACTGAAACTGGTGATAATAAGTTATATATAGCAAATTCCGCCACCCAAAATCCACTCATCTGGGGTGATTTTGCTAATGATTCTTTAACCGTTCACGGAACGCTTACAGTGGCAGATCCAGGGACTGGAGCCAACTATTATTCATTCCCAAATGCAACAGGTACAAATGGTCAAGTATTACAAACAGATGGAGCGGGTAATGCTACTTGGGCGAATGCAGGAAGTGCAGATACCCTTTCATTAATTCAAGATGCAGATCGTGATACGAAAGTTTGGGTGGATAGCAACAGCCTAGATTATGATCAAATTGTTTTTGAAATGGCAGATACAGAGTACTTACGTTTAATTAACGGTAGATTCCAAACTTCCAATGATTTGCAATCTGTGAGAATAGGAAATAGAGCAGGTGAAAGTTTAACAGGAGTGCACAATGTACTAATTGGAGAAATTGCTGGGGCGAGTATGACTACTGGAGCGGGTAATTTAGGAATCGGAAGCCGATCGTTAGATTCTGCGACAGCAGTTTTTAATAATGTAGCATTAGGACTTAATACTATGAGGAGCCTGAAAACAGGTGGGCGTAATGTTGCTATTGGTGCATTTGCACTTCAAAACATCGATAATTCGGCTAATTATAATACGGCTGTAGGCGCTGAAGCTGGTGGCGAAGCTACTGGATGGAGGAACGTTTTTATCGGTTATGCCGCAGGGTATAATGCCACTGGTGGAGATAAACTTTTTATTGCCAATTCTATAACGAATAACCCGCTTGTTTGGGGAGACTTTGCCAATGATTCTTTAACAGCTCATGGTACGTTTAGTGTAGCCAATCCAATAACTGGGGTTAACTACTTCCATATGAACAATGGACGAATGCATGTGGTGAATACAGGTTTATCTGTTTTTATTGGAGATCAAGCAGGGGCGAATGATGATTTATCAACCAATCAAAATGTATTCATTGGTGATAATGCTGGTTTATCTAATACAACTGGTGACCGCAATGTCTATATTGGTAGTCAAACAGGCTCTAGTAATATAACGGGTGGCCGAAACGTTGCCATTGGTAGATCTGCAATGTTACAGGCCACTGGTTCTGGAAATATTATGTTGGGAGATTTAGCAGGGCAAAGAACGGCTGGTGCTTTCAACATAGGAATTGGGGTCAATGCAGCAATTAATCGAGTAAATGGCTCCGCAAACATTTCCATGGGGGTTAATGCATCCAGAGATGCAACGTCTGGTGATAACAATATTGCCATAGGGGCAAGCGCCATGCTTTTTAATATTGATGGTTCAAACAATGTAGTTGTTGGTAATGGTGCATTTTCAGCAGGAACAAATAGCACGGGAAATGTTGCTATTGGAAATCAGGCAGGGGCAAATGAAACCGGAGATAGCACCTTATATATTTCTAATTCGAATACTGCTAATCCACTTATTTATGGAGAATTCAACAACAATATTTTAAGAGCGAACGGAACTTTCCAAATTAGCAACCCAGCAACTACGGGTTATGCTTTTCCAGCAGCTACAGGAACTACAGGTCAATTTTTAGAGTTGGATGTTAGTGGTGATTTAGTTTGGGCAAATTCAACAGCAAATACAGATAATCAACAGACAGACGTATTCCAATTGAATGGTAACAACTTGGAATTATCGCTTCAAAATGATGGGGTAGCTACACAAACTGTGGATCTTTCGGGATATTTAGATGCGGATAATTTAGGAGACCACACCGCTACTCAGAATATTCAAACCAATGGTAATTGGGTGAGTAATGATGGTGGAAATGAAGGTGTTTATGTGCATACGGATGGCTCCGTAGCCATGTCAACTGTACCATCATTTAGTGCTGCAATTGTAGATGTTCTTAATCCCATACAATCCACAATAAATACTTTTGTTGAGGTAGGTGGGGCCACAGGAACAACGCTACTATCTGGAGGATGGACAACAACAAAAGACACCTATAACCATAATGATGGAGGTCACTTTAACACAACCACAGGTCGATTCATGGCTCCTTACGATGGTTTATATTTCTTCTCAGCTCACGTACGTGTAGATGGGATAAATGCTCCAGTAGCTCCAGCGACTCTAAGTTTTTCGAGATTGGTACTTGCTGTTAACGGTGACTTTGTTAATCAAATTGACGGAGCAATGCATTCTATTGTCGATCATAATGCAGGAACCGGTGATTGGACCATGCATAGCATAAGCGGTGTAATGAAGTTAACGGCAGGTCAATATGTGTCTTTAGGAGTAGTTAGTCATTCTGACGACAGTTGGAGGATCATTGGAGAATCAGGATTTAGCGGCTATATGATCACCAGACAATAGCATATCAAATCAGAATTTAAATTTTACAGTTATGAAGAAAATAATACTAATTACATTCTTAGTAATATCATCATTCATGAGTTATTCTCAATCTGAACTTTGGGGTATAAATTACTATGGAAGTCAGCTCGATTTGGGAGGTTTTTTTAGTTTAGATGCCAGTAATGTGTTTACCGAGAGAAGGGATATAAATTTTGAAAATGATTATACTTCAACTGGGCGTAATGGTTTAACACTAGCTTCTAATGGGAAAATTTATGCTTCTTTTGGCTCAAATGACGTAGGTGATGGTGGAGGTATTTTAGAAATTGATCCAGTAACAGATGAGATTATAGATGTATTCTCATTTGAGGGGCAATCCATAACTCGATTAAACACCAATTTAGTGGAGTACAATGGATTGTTATACGGAGCTTGTTACTTTGGAGGAGCTAATGGTTTTGGAGGATTCTTTTCATTCGATCCTGTTACACGAACTATGACCACGTTAGCTGATTTTGATGCAACAAATCGTTACATCATTACACAACTAGAAATGGGAGTACCTGGTCAACTATTTTTTAATGCCAGACCAGATTACCCTACAGATGAAGGGCTTTTTTCTTATGATATTGGTACCAACACTATTACCAGGCATTACACTTTTGTAACTAATGCCAGTAACCATTATAATAATTTAACTTATGTAAACGGGGTGTTTTATTCTGCTACTAGCTTAGGTGGTGCTAATAATCAAGGATATATTTATTCTTGGGATGCTACTAATGGTTTCCAAATACGAAAAGATATTAGTTCAACGGTAACAGGTCCTATTATTGATAAATTAGTTTACGACGCAGCAAGAGCTGTGTTTTATTCGACTTCTTGGGGAGGAGGAGCAAATGGTGATGGTGTACTTATTCAGTTTGATCCTTCAAACGATTCTATCACTGTATTGCACGATTATCTTACTTCTGATTTGGTGACGGGTGGTCGTCCAAGTGGACAACCTACATTAATCGGAGACCATTTGTATATTCTTACACCAGATGGAGATAATGGTAGATGGCACCGCTATCATATTCCAACAGCTACTATGGAGTTCATCCAAACCATTGATAATTATTCTAATAGTGATGTTTTAGGGCAGGGTGTAGCTGTAGGAAATAATATTTTCTTTTTTACGGATAGCAATACAGATGGTTATGGAAATGGAGGACTTGTTAAATTAAATGTACCAACATTTACAGCAACTGACTTATCTCACTTTGGTGCACTATCATATGGGAGTAGATGTTCTGGAGTAGTACAAGAGCTAGATCGTCATAAATTATTTTATAGTTCAGGTAATGGGGGATTTGATGATGAGGGGCTTATAGCTTACTATAATGTAATTGAAGATTCAATACACGTTATTACCGATTTAAATTATGTAAAAACAGGTTATACCATTGAAGGTAAATGGGTACAAGCAAATAATGGTTTACACTATAAAGGTGTTTATGAAGGAGGAGTAACAGATGGAGGTTTTTTATATCGACTAAATGCTCAAACAGATCAACTTGACATTGTTCATGAGTTCGATTATACACCTGGAGGGTTTGGATATCCTACTGGATCTATGGTTAAAGCAAATAATGGATTACTCTATGGAGTATGTTGGGATTATGATATAGGCGATGGACAAATGTTTAGCTATGATCCTATTAACGATACCATGGTTGGTCATCATTTATTAAACGCTTCAATTGGTGGTCCTTATTATGGACTTACAGGAAATGGTAGCGACACGTTGTATGGTGTAAACTTTGCAAAAGGAGCTAATAATCTAGGATGCATTTATATGTACGATATACCAAAGGATACAGCTATTTTAGTATACGATTTTGTAAACACTCCAACCACCGGATATTATCCAGAGACAGAATTAACCTTAATGGCTGATGGTAAATTTATGGGAGTATGTAGAACAGGAATGCAGGTATTTACTTTTGATCCTGCAACCAATAGTGTAACATTTACGCAACAAAATTTAGGACCAAATTTACGAACCGTAGGAGATCCAACGTTACACTCCAATGGTAAAGCGTATTTTACACATGCGCTTTGGCCAGCAGATTATGAAGGGTCCATTTATGAGTTTGATCCTATTTTAGATACGGTAATTGTTGCCCATAAAATCGCTGGAAGCGGACCAAACTATTACCATTTTCAGGATATGTCATTAGCGGAGTACATGCCTTGTACTCCTACCTCTTCTTCTTTTAGCATTTCTGCTTGTGGAGCATATACTTCACCAAGTGGTAAAGTTTGGGCAATGAGCGGTATTTACATCGATACTATTCCAAATGCTGATTTATGCGATAGCGTAATTACAATTAATCTAACCATTGGGAATGATTCTACTTACAACCTTATAGTAAATGCTTGCGATAGTTACACCTTTGCAAGTACTACTTATACTGCAACAGGAATCTATACGGATTCTCTAATCTCTCATCTTGGATGTGATTCTATTGTGGTGTTAGATCTTACCATCAATGCGGCACCTCCAATTACGGTTGATACTACCTTTGCCCCAACAACTTGCGGAGGCACAGATGGTAAAGTAGTACTAAATGGAGGATATGACGGATGTGCATTTGCGCTAAATAGTGTCTCTACGGGAGCAATAGTTGGTGGATATTTGGATACGATTACTAGTTTGATTCCTACAACTTACGGGTTTATTATCATCGACAGCAATACCTGTCAAAGTCCAGTGGACAGCTTTACAGTTGATTTTGGTGTAGAAAATAGAATGGATACAACTGTAGCTTGTAATTCTTATACTTGGATTGACGGTAATATATATTTAATGTCGGGTGATTATAAATATTTAAAAGTTGTTGCTGGAGGATGCGATACATTAATTGATTTAAATCTTACTATTAATAATTCAGACACATCTGTATCTCAATCAGGATCAATATTAACAGCAACAGCAACAGCAACTGGTACATATCAGTGGCTAGATTGTGATAATAATATGAGTGTAATAAGTGGAGAAACTAATTCAAGTTACACGGCTACAGTCAATGGAAGTTATGCAGTAGCTGTAACTCAAAATGGTTGTACGAATACATCATCTTGTCATAATATTGCAAGTGTTGGAATTGATGCTGTAAGAGCCAATACAAAAATTAAAATTATTCCAAATCCTAGTAATGGGAAGTTTCAAATTGAAGGTCAAATTGATTCTTATAAAATATTGAACGTGAATGGAAAAGTATTGCAATCAAAAGTAAATACTAACCGAATTAATTCTATTAATATTAATATTTTAAATCAACCAAAAGGAGTTTATTTTATTCAACTTATAAAAGACGATCAATTGTATTTTGAGAAAATAGTAAAACACTAATTTTTATAAACATCACTCATAGGAAATACTTTTCCTGTGAGTGATTTCGTGGAAACAGATTTTCTTTAGAATTGAGAATTACTTTTACATTGTTCTTTAGTATAATAAAAACTAAGTTATTAGTACAAAAAGGAGGCTTATGATTGTGAAGAACAACATAAAAAATATAATTTGTATCCTAGCTATAATTTTACCAACACTTGCAATATCACAAACGCAATTGGTACTAAATAACAATGTGTACATCAATATTGAAAATAGCGCCTTCTTAGTAATAGATAGGGGTAATTCTAATGCTATTACTACATCTGGAACTGGAGGTAATATTATTTCTGAATCAGAAATGGACGTGGTGAAATGGAACATTACAGATTCTATTGGTAATTATACAGTTCCATTTGCCACCACTCCAATATCACAAGGCGGGAACGGAACTAAAATACCATTAACGTTGGACAAAGTAACTTCAGGCTCTAATGATGGGAGCATCATGTTTTCTACCTAGGAAACTGCTACCGACCTAAATGCCCCATTTCCAAGCGATGTAAGTACTATGAACTCTTTGGAATGGAAGGTTGTCGATCGATTTTGGAGAATAGATGCTATACATATACCATTTGATTCTCACAGTACATGATTGAATTCGGAAAAACTTAAAGTTGGTTGAGCAAAATTAATGAGGAAATGTTTGTCAAAATTGGTTTGGTGAGACCTGATTGACTACAATTGGCCACAGTAAAAGTCGAGAGCTACACTTTAGAATTGTTTGTAACTCCTTGTAAACCAATACTAAATACTTTTTGTATTGGTAAATAACCATCCAATCAATAACCAAATTTAGTTAGAACGAACAGAAACTAAGATTGGAGTTGTAAAAATTCTTTCTGGTTATGTCTTAATTCTCTACACTACTATTTAAAAAACCTTGTGATTTAGGCTATGTAATGAAGAAGGGTTTGACTTTATTGAGGAATAACCACTGCTTAGATGCGGTAAAGCAAAAACTGATTAGCTAGGTAGAATAGCAAAAGTCATAGGGATACAAAATCAATCCATAATATTTTCATAAAAGTCACGAACCATTTTTGACCTCTTTACCATTTATATGAAGTTAGTTGTTAATGCCGGTCGGAGACCTATGTTTTCATTGGTAAGTTTTAAGTGATCTTTCAGAACACTTAAAACAGCTGGGGGGAAAAAGAGGTTGGACACCTGATAGAATCGGTAATCTGAATGGCAAAACATACGTCTTTACCGGAACCACAAGTGGAACAGGATTTGAAGCAGCGAAAATACTGCTATCTAAAGGGGCAAAAGTAGTAATGCCTAATCTAAGCCCAAAGAAAGTAGAAGACACCATTAAAACTTTGAAACAAGAAATTGGCATTATTCTTGAGATCTGATGGCCATGTCCAACAAGATGATCTATTCACTACTTCTCTTACTTAGCTTCCAGTTTTATTGCTCAATAGTTGTTGCTCAAGAAGATACCTTAGCTAAAGATCTTAAAGTTTACTTCTATCCAAATGGAAACGTATCTCATTCTCAAAATGTAAGTAATGGAAACTGGAATTATTACTACCCAAACGGAGCTATAATGGCTAGTGGAGAAATTGCTTACAAAAAGAACCCATTTAAAGGATATAACCCATACCCTAAGGAAAAATATTACATGAAAGTTGGAATGTGGAGCTTTTATAAACCTGATGGAACCTTACTGGAGGAAGCCGAAATTACGTACCGATGGCATTCAAACGTACAATACAACCCTGTTTGGACCAATGAATTTGAAAATTATGAAACCAGACATCTGATGGACTACACTTTTTACCTTCATGTAAATCCAACAATACCAGTATATAAAGCGCACATTGCATTTCCCTTAATTAAAGAACCCGCTACCTACCGTCTTATTTATAAAGATCAGCAGGATGTTTTTATCATTAGAACTTTCCAAAATTCTAATAAAAAAGATACACTTCCGCTGCTACTAAATAATGAGAAACTAAACCACATTCAAGACCTAAAGCTTGTGCAAGCAACTCCCCATCTCTTATTTGCCTACGGTAGCGATGGCACCGAAATAAATGGTCTGCAATTGCTCGAATCCAAAGATGATGGCTACACTTGGAACAGACTTGATTTTCATAATGCGCGAGAAGTGGATTCTACTCAATTTAAAATTCATGCAAATGCTGAAGTAATTATTGATTATAGTTCAGGTCAAAATATTAAACTAATCACGGAACATTGGCAAGTAATAAGCTGGAATGGAGGAAAACAGTGGTCTAAAGTACTAAAACGATAAACAAATTAGCTTACCATTTAAAACTAACTATGAAACAATTTTCCTTTTTAAATTTAATTATCTAAGCTGCTCTAGGGTTCACTTCATGTAATCTAATCATAGTGTCATAATAACAAGATCGAATGGTCTAGTGATTCCCAAGCAATAATGTGTAAGGGAATAACTAATGATAAGATTAAGCCTATTAAAATTGATATGCCCATGAAGTATATGAATTCTACTTCATCCCTGAATGCGACCAATATGCGAGAAGTACTGAAATAGAATCTAGCGTTAAGCATTTAGAATTAAATGGACAAATTGGTTCGATTTATCCTCTTTTTTAGATAGGATCATTGTGGCTCTTGTTAATGATATGATAGATATTGCTTAAACTGATTTTTAGCATTAAGGGTATTAAAGCCCTTAATTACCTTATTGATTACGATTATGAAATTTAAATTCTTTTTAACAACATTCTTTATATGCTTTGCGGCAATCTCCTCATTTGGGCAGATGAGAGCGACTGTAACTTCTGTGGCTTTGAAAAAAGTAGGATCAGATACGGTTAAAGTGAACATTACTATTAGAATACCTCCCTTTGTTGAGTTACATTATCCTCATATTAATGTCATTCAAAAGTCAAATGGAAGGAGCATTTATAAAACGGGCTTAACGTATTATATTCATCCAGGAAAGAGATCTAATTATCAGCTAAAAGTCCCAAAGAAGTTACTCCTAAATAATGATTACTTCATCGTTTTTAGCGGCGATACGAACGGACTTTCAATCAAAAACAAATACCGACTGAGAAAACGAAAAATTAAAAGAGCCACAAGGCACTTGTAAATAGAACAATGCTTAAATTAGTCATATTGGCCTTCATTATTTAGCTTCTTTGCTCTGAGGCAATCAAAGAAATTTACCAATGTATTTTGCTGATCGATGCTCAATTTTGCATCTCCATGGACTAACTGTTGATTGTTTAGACCTAAATCCAAACGCTATACTTTGTTGTAACTCCTTGTAAATCAATGTGCATTTCTTCCTGTATTGAAAAAGAGTTGTTGTTCTTAACTACCCATCCAATTCAATATACTTTTTACCGGCATCTTGGCGATTGTTTACCTGAAGCTTATTGAAGATGTTTTTAATGTGGAACTTAACCGTGTTTTCAGAAATAAACTGTTCATTTCCTATTTCCTTATTGGTTTTTGCTTCGGAAAGCGCCTTTAATACTTCAATTTCTTTTTGTGTGAAGTTATATTCCATTATCAACTCTCCAATGATGGATTGCTCTGAGTTTAAATCTTTATTTTGTTCCTTCAGTTTGTTGGTATAATCTACAATTTCGATCCTTTTATAGTTCATTTTAGTTTACATTGCACAAGTAGGAAATATTATATGATGAAGAAGGTTATATTATTAATGGCGATAGCTCTAATGCTCGTTAGAATCAATGTTTATGGACAAAAAATAACATTAGAGGATCATTGGTGGCAAGCAAATAATACTATACGTACGATTGTAAAAGATACAGCCAATAACCTCGTTTATGTTGGAGGTGATTTCTCCTCTTTTGGACCATCCGAGCCCTTCGGAGCTTTATTAGATTCAGGTTCAGCTACTATAGATTTCAATTATGCCAATCCTAATGGTGTTGTCTACGCTTCTATCTCTGATGGAGTTGGTGGTTGGTTTATAGGCGGTGAATTTACGATGGTAGGTGATAGTGATCGAAATTGTCTAGCTCATATAAATTCAATTGGAGAGGTTACGGCCTGGAACCCTCATCCAGATACGACGGTTAGAGCATTAGTACTTTCTGGTGGACAGTTGTTTGTCGGAGGGGATTTTACGACTATAGGTGGTGAACTAAGAAATAGAATAGCAGAATTAGATCCCTCAACAGGTTTAGCAACTTCTTGGAATCCAAATGCAAATAGCAACGTATTTTCAATAGCAGCTTCAGGTGGAAGCATATATGTTGGAGGTGGTTTTACAAGTATTGGAGGACAGACAAGACTTTTTATAGCAGCGTTAGATAGAAGTACAGGTTTAGCTACGACCTGGGACCCAAGTTCCAATAGCTATGTTTATTCAGTAATTGTTTCCGGAGGGGTTGCATATGCCGGAGGAAACTTTAGTAGTATTGGAGGACAAACTAGAAACTACGTTGCTGCCATCGATATTATAACAGGGGTTGCTACGTCATGGAACCCTAATGCTAGTGCCACGGTTCTAACGTTAGCCACTTCGGGGACAAATGTGTATGTTGGAGGCTATTTTAATACTATTGGTGGACAATCTAGAAGTAGAATTGCTGAAATAGATTCTACAAGTGGATTGGCTACTAGTTGGGATGCAAATGCAACATCAACTGGTACCGTACATTCGATCATGGTTGCTGGACCGATATTATACGTAGGAGGTGATTTCCAAACCATAGGTGGAAGTACAAGAAAGTATGCAGCGGCATTAAATATAAGTTCCGGTGTGGCAACTGCGTGGGATCTTCGTGCTAATAATAGAATAAACAGTTTTGCTATTTCATCTGGCAAAGTATATATTGGAGGTAGGTTTACAAGTCTTGGAGGCGAAGACAGAAATCATATTGCAGCCTTAGATGCCACCACAGGTATACCTACGAATTGGAAACCAGATGCTGATAACGTTGTTTATTCACTGGCAGTTTCAGGTGATACCGTCTACGCAGGAGGGAACTTTAC
Source organism: Cytophagales bacterium (assembly GCA_965277185.1). Taxonomy (GTDB): domain Bacteria; phylum Bacteroidota; class Bacteroidia; order Cytophagales; family JAHDFW01; genus JAHDFW01. The sequence goes on from CBDICC010000009.1 coordinate 139,167, forward strand.
AAATATTGGTGGGGAATCAAGAAATAGGATTGCAAGTTTAGATGCTTCAACAGGATCCGCAACATCATGGAACCCAAATTCAAATGCGATTATTAGTTGTGTTATTGTTTCTCAAGGAAAGGTCTATGTTGGAGGATCATTTACTGCGATTGGAGGCCAAACAAGAAATAGAATCGCGGCATTGGATGAAACTACTGGGTTGGCTACCGCTTGGAACCCAATTTCAAATTCAACGGTCAGAACATTATTTGCATCCGGAAATACACTCTATGTAGGAGGAAATTTTTCTAATATTGGAGGACAAGTAAGAAATAAGCTAGCTGCCTTGGATATTTCGAGCGGGTTAGCTACAAGTTGGGATCCAAGTCCTAGTAATACTGTAAGAACCATAAGTAAATTAGATCAAACTGTTTATGTGGGAGGGGAATTCGTCACCATTGGGGGGCAATCTAGAAATTTTATCGCAGCGGTAGATTCAACTACAGGATTAGCAACCGGGTGGAATCCGAATGCCAACACAAGCGTATATTCATTGTCAATTTCAGAAGATCTGGTTTATCTAGGTGGATTATTTACTACTGTTGGAGGACAATCAAGGAATAGAATTGCTGCAGTAGATATTAATAGTGGTTTAATTAACTCTTGGAATCCAGATGCGGGAATTGGTTACGTTTATGCAATTTTAGAGAGTAAAGATGAAGTATACGTAGGAGGAAATTTTGGATTTATTGGTAGTCAATTAAGGGATGATTTTGCGGTGTTTTCTATTTGTAACTTATCGTATGGTACAATTGATTTAACAACATGTTTAAATTATACGTCGCCAAGTGCTAAATTTATTTGGGATTCATCGGATACCTATGTAGATACATTGGTCGGTGTAAGTGCTTGTGGAGGAGATAGCATAATTACGGTGAATTTGGTTATTGCTTCTCCCAGTATAACAGCGCAAAAAGACAAAGACGTTACTTGCAATAATAATAATAATGGACAAATTTCGATTATTACAAGTTTGGGAGGCACTGGAACATTAAGCTATAGTATAAATAATGGAGTATTTGGATCTAATACCAACTTTAGTTCACTAGGAGCTGGAAATTATACTATTTATGTAAAAGATAGTTTAAATTGTGTGGATAGTTCATTGGCCATAACGATTGTAAACCCTGCGGCATTAGATGTTACTGCACAAAAGGACAATGACATTAATTGTCATAATGATAATGATGGACAAATTTCCGTAACAACAAGTTCGGGAGGCACTGGAACATTAAGCTATAGCATAAATAATGGAGCATTTGGATCTAATACCAGCTTTAATTCATTAGTAGAGGGAGATTATACTATTTATGTAAAGGATAGCTTAAATTGCGTGGATAGTTCATTGTCTATTACGGTAGTAAACCCTGCAGCAGTAAATGTTACAGGACAAAAGGACCAAGATATTACTTGTAATAATGATAATGATGGCCAAATTTCTGCAGCTACAAGTTCAGGAGGTACGGGAGTATTAAGTTATTCTATAAATAACGGAGTATTTGGATCTAACACAACCTTCAGTTCACTAGGAGCGGGAGACTATACTATTTATGTAAAAGATAGTTTGAATTGTGCAGACAGTTCTATGTCGATTACGATAATAAATCCGGATAGTATTGAATTAACTGCTTCGGGTATAGATGAAAGTATTGCGGGCGACGATGGAGTTATCAATTCATCCGCTATTGGTGGAACGGGTGCATTAGAATATTCAATAGATGGAACGACTTTCCAAAATATAGGAGATTTTACAGGTTTACAAGAGGGGGCATACTTGCTTACGGTCCAAGATGAAAATGGATGTAAAAAAACAACTTCCATCAATTTAGGAAGTTTGGTAGGTCTCAATGTCGGTTTAATTGGGGAGTTTTCTGTTTTTCCGAATCCTAGTCATGGCTTAATAAATATAACAATGTCAAAATCCAGTTTTGACGTAATAGTATATAATGAAATAGGAGAGGAAATAAGAAATGTTAGCCCATTTAAAAAACAATTTCAATTAGAATTAGAGGCAGGGGTTTATTTTATTAAGGTAAGAACAGTTGGAGGCCAAATGACTAAGAAAATAGTGATTTCTAAATAATCAAAGAGCTTTGAGATTGTTGAATATTGTAACGTTTCACAATCTTTTTTAGATTGGGTAATAGAAATTAACTACCCGTCCAATTCAATATATTTTTTACCGGCATCTTGGCGATTATTTACCTGAAGCTTATTGAAGATGTTTTTAATGTGGAACTTAACCGTGTTTTCAGAAATAAACTGTTCATTTCCTATTTCCTTATTGGTTTTTGCTTCGGAAAGTGCTTTTAATACTTCGATTTCTTTTTGTGTGAAGTTATATTCCATTATCAACTCTCCAATTATGGATTGCTCTGAGTTTAAATCTTTATTCTGTTCCTTCAGTTTGTTGGTATAATCTACAATTTCCCTCCGCATTTTCAGATTGTCGTCTGCTAACTTTCGAGCTTGATACATAATGGCATAGGTAAATACTACCATTTCAAAAACAGAACCTAATTTATAAAATGTTAATGGCAGGCCTAATACTTCTACTCCAAAGTGAGGGCTTATATAGTAATCATGTGCAAACAACAAAGGTAATCCATATGCTAAGGCGAAGAATTTGGCATAATGACTCTTTTTCCACATGAAAAGAGAAATCCCCCAAAATATATCAAGGGTAAGCAAATGAAATATATGTACTAACGTAAAGCTTAGAAAACTTCCTGTAAATTGATAAATAATATTGCAAACTACGGCTAAAACGATGGTCGTAATCCCAGCTATTTTTGCCTTTTTATATTGATCTCCTAAAGCCAAATAACTAACCGTGAAAAACAAGGAACTTATGACTACAATACTGTTCAATGGAGCCTCCAGTACTTCGTTTGCTCCATCAAGGCCAAAAATCAATGCGGTTAATCCATCTTTATAAAATGCATTTACGGACATTCCTAAAACCATAAACATATAATGAATGTAGGTCTTGTTTCCAAAACTGAAGTAGGAAAACAAATTGATCAGCATGATACAAACAACAATGCCAACATACAGTCCCATTATCAGGAATGCAATCATTTCATCCTTATAATGTTTCTCTGCCGAAATCACTTCAATTGGAATTCTGGCTTCCAACAAACAATCTACTTTGAGATAATATGTTTTAGTAGATTTTGACGGAGGGATTTTGAATTTCACGTAGCGGGTAAGCTCGTTGTCCTTTGGAATTTCAATACTTGAAGAATACAACGTGGCACGTGAAATGTGAGATTCTGGAATAACAAGAACATTAGGAACGTCATGCCTTTCTAGATCAATCTTAAACCAATATACACCGTTGTCAAACCCTTCATTGAACTTTTCTTGATATGCATTCCATTCCTTGGAGTTTTGGATTTCGTTCAATGGTAAATCCTGATGTAAATATTCAACTTTTGTAGCATGAACTGCTAGTGAATAGAATACAATACTATAGATTATAAGGAAGCGTTTTATCATTAAGGCTAACCGTTTAAAGTATCAAAAAAACCGTTACAATAATAGAATAATAAGCACGTCTTTACCAAGAAAAAGTAAGATTATAAGATGATTAATTCAGCATTGCTTCAATCTAAAATGACACAATTTTGGCTTGTGATTCTTAAATGAAGTTGTAATATATTGCAGTAAATCAGATGGTTATAGGTGAGGGTAGGCAATACCACCCGTAGTATTTTTTGTTTGAGGGAAAGTTGTGGATACATTGGAACATAATTTTTAAGGTGCATAGAATGCCTACAGACATTCAAAATAGTAAAACAATAAAATCTTGAAATTTACCCAGACCACACTTTTTATGAAAAACATGTTTAAAAACTCAATTAAAAAAGCAACTATATTCTTAGTGTTTTCGATACTAAGTACCATATGCTTTAGCCAAAACTTTGACGAAATAATAAAAACAGTTGCTTCCGATAGGAGTATTTCTGATCAATTAGGATATTCTGTGTCTATTTCTGGAGACTATGCCATTGTAGGGGCTTCTGCTGAAGATGAAGACACGGCAGGAGCAAACACATTATCTGCTGCCGGCTCTGCATATATATTTGAGAAAGACGGAAGTGGTAACTGGATTGAGCAACAAAAAATAGTGGCTTCAGATAGGGCTAGTAATAATTATTTTGGTTGGTACGTATCCATTTCTGGAGATTATGCTATTGTGGGCGCTTATGGAGGAGCGTTAGACTCGGCTAACTCAAACCCGTTGTCTAACGCTGGTTCAGCTTATATATTTGAGCGTGATGGTAGTGGAGTCTGGAGTGAACAGCAAAAAATAGTAGCTTCTGATAGAGCGGCAGATGATCTATTTGGATATTCTGTATCTATTTCTGGAAACTATGCCATTGTAGGGGCTTTTGCGGAAGATGAAGACTCCACCGGAGCAAACACAATACCCGCTGCCGGTTCCGCATATATATTTGTGCGAGACGGAAGTGGTGTCTGGAGAGAACAACAAAAAATAACAGCTTCTGATAGGGCTACTATTGATAATTTTGGCGTTTCAGTTGCTATCTCCGGTGACTATGTCATTGTCGGAGCTTCTCAAGAAGATGAAGATCCGGCTGGAATAAACACGTTATCTCAGGCCGGTTCAGCATATATATTTGAGCGTGACGGAAGTGGTATCTGGATAGAGCAACAAAAAATAGTAGCTTCGGACAGAGGTTCTGCTGATGTTTTTGGCATTTCCGTTTCTATATCGGGTACTTATGCTATTGTGGGAGCTTATTTAGAAGATGATGACACGGCCGGAATAAACACGTTATCTAATGCCGGTTCCGCATATATATTTGAGCGAGACGGAAGTGGTATCTGGAATGAACAACAAAAAATAGTATCTTCTGATAGAGGAGGAGGTGACTTTTTCGGGTATTCTGTATCTATTTCTGGAGAACATGCCATTGTGGGAGCTTATCCAGAAAGTGAAGATTTAGCAGGAGCAAACACGTTAGCGACCTCAGGTTCGGCATATATATATGCTCGAGACGGAAGTGGTATCTGGAGCGAGCAACAAAAAATAGTAGCTTCTGATAGAGCGGCAGATGATCTATTTGGATATTCTGTATCTATTTCTGGAAGTTATGCTATTGTAGGAGCTATAGGTGAAGCTGAAGACAACGCTGGAATAAACACATTATCTCATGCCGGATCTGCGTATATATTTGGACCCAAACCTTGCGTACCAACCAGCTCTAGTTATAGCGTAGTTGCAAACGAATGTAGTGGCTATACTCTACCAAGTGGAGATTCTACTTATACAGTTGTAGGTACGCATACAGTAAATGATACCATAAACAATGCAGGTGGCTGCGATAGTGTAATGACTATAGCCATTACTATTAAAACATTAGACCAAAACGTTGCAGCTACCAATGCAGTACTTTGTGCGACCAATACAGGTACAACGATCACAGCAGGTACCAGTCCAGGAGTTGATTATTACCTACGTAACAATGCGAATGATAGTGTTTTAGTAGGTCCAATTGCGGGTACTGATAGTACTTTATCTTTTAATACTGGAACACTTACTTCTTCAGCAACTTATAACGTACTTGCCAAAAAGGGAAATATAGATTATGCAATTGATTTACCTAGTAGTGATGATTACGTTCGTTTTGCGTCCCCATTTCATGCTTATACAGATGAAATAACGATAGAAGCTTGGGTAAACTTTAACAATTCGGAACACCCTTGGGCTAGTCAAGGTACTCCGGGTGTAGATGATCCCACTAAGAATGTATGGTTATGGCATGCAGGAATTTTTTATGTAAACGATGATGTTTCGGGATGGAAATCTTTAAGTTTCCCATCATTACCTGTTGGTTGGACTCATGTTTCTACAGTGGCCAATGCTTCAGGACTAAAAATATACTATAATGGATTGGAAGTTGCTTCGAATGCATCTGGAATTACATCCACAATTCGAAATAATAGTTTGTCTTACATTCATTTAGGCAATGATCTTCGGATTCCAGCAAACAATACGCAAACAGGTTTTGATAACTTTAGAGTTTGGAATACTGCAAGAACACCGGCAGAAGTTTTAAGCAACTATAATAGTTGTTTGACAGGATCAGAAACTGGTTTGGTTCAGTACACTAAATTTGATGAAGGATCAGATACCATTATATCCTCGATAGTAGGTTCTGATGGAGTATTAAAGAATGCTTCAACAAATTGGATAGCAGGGGCTGGTATATGTGTTTTTTGTGAGCAAGAGATGACTCAAACGGCTACAGTTACTGTCCTTGGAGTAAAAACAGGATCCGTTAGTCAAGCGATTTGCCAAGGAGAAAGTTTTAATATAAACGGTACTATCTATGATGCAAATAAACTTACGGGAACAGAAGTGTTCAAAGGAATTGGCATAGCTGGGTGCGACAGTACAGTAACAGTTAATCTTACGGTTACAACAATAGATGCATCTACCACAATTTCTGGATATGACATCACAGCTACGGCAACAGGCGTTGAATATAAATGGCTAGATTGTAGTGATAACGCTCCAATATCAGGAGCTACTAGTCAAAGTTACACAGCAATTTCCAATGGAGCGTATGCGGTAGAAATAACCAAAGATGGTTGTTTGGACACTTCTGCTTGTGAGAGTATTATGACAATTGGAGTTCTAGAAAACTTTGTAGGAACCGATTTCACAGTTTATCCAAATCCAACAAAAGACAATGTTGTATTGGCAACAGAGGATAGTGATTTAACCAATTTATCTTACGGCATCTATGACTTAAGAGGGCAGTTACTAGAAAATAGAAGGATTTCCAATTCCAATATGATTGTTGATCTGACGCATTTGCCCCAGTCGATTTACTTCTTGAAGGTGTTAGAGGGGAATAGGGAAGTGCGAATATTTAAAATAGTGAAACAATAGAATCGTAAAATTTAATTCTTATGAAAAAAATAATCAAAACACTAGGTTGTGTACTGGCTTTAGTAGCAAGTAATTTTGTCCTAGCACAAAATGTTACGTTAGTAAAAGATATTTATGTTGGGAGTAGCTCTTCTAATCCAGTTGGGTTAACGGTTTTTGGTTCAGAAATCTATTTTAGAGCTGAGGATAGTTTGAATGGTGAAGAATTATGGAAAACGGATGGCATCACTACGACATTGATAAAAGATATTAATGTTGGAAGTGGAGGTTCAGATCTAGGTGATTTAACGGTATTAGGATCAGAATTGCTTTTTAGAGCCAACGACGGAGTCAATTCACATGAATTATGGAAAACAGATGGAACCAATACTTCGTTGGTAACAGATTTGAACCCAATGGGGGCGTCCCATCCAGCTTTCCTAACGGTTCTAGGTTCAAAAATGATCTTCAAGTCCAATGATTATACACACCAACAAGAATTATTCGAAACAGATGGAACGACGATTACATTAGTAAAAGATATTAATCCAAATCTAGGAAGCGGTTCTCATCCAGAGCAACTAACAAAGCTAGGTTCAGAAGTTTTTTTTGTGGCGTTTGATGGGACAAATGGTAGAGCATTGTGGAAAACGGATGGTGATACTGCAATATTAGTGGATAATATTAACCCTAGTGGTGGAGCGAATCACTTGGAGAATTTAACGGCTTTTGGGTCAGAACTGTTTTTTAGTTCGGAAGATGGGACCAACGGTATCGAATTGTGGAAAACGGATGGAAACACCGTTACGATGGTAAAAGACATCAATGTGGGTGGAGATTCTTATCCAGACAATTTTATTGTGTTCAATAACACATTATATTTTACAGCCGATGATGGCGTAAATGGCTACGAATTATGGAAATCAGATGGTACTGCGGCCAATACAACTTTAGTTGGAAACATTAATCCCGGAAGTGGGTCTGGAGTTCCACAGAATCTCACAGTATTCGGTTCAGAACTTTTTTTTAGTGCAAGTGATGCGGTAAATGGCTACGAATTATGGAAGACAGATGGGACCAATTTGACATTGGTAAGCGACATTAATCCAAGTGGATGGTCCAATCCAAACAATTTAACTGTTTTTGGTTCAGAGTTATTTTTTAATGCCAATGATGGAGTTAATGGCCACGAATTATGGAAAACAGATGGCGTAACTACAGCGCTCGTAAAAGATATTAAATTAGGAAGTGGAGGGGCGAATCCGCAGAATCTGACGGAATTAGGTGGAGACCTTTTTTTTACAGCAGACGATGGAATAAATGGAGTAGAAATATGGAAATATTCTTCCTGCAGTCCAAGTGCTTCTACCTTTAGCATAACAGCAAATGATTGTAACGGCTATACTGTGCCAAGTGGAGATTCCATTTATACAACTGTTGGAACTTATACAGTCCAAGATATTATACAGAATATGGGAGGTTGTGATAGTACTATGACCATTACGATTACCGTACCTGGAGCATTTACAACTACCATTGATACTACCATCAACCTAGGAGAAAGTATTATGGTCGGGTCTAACACATATCAGGAAGCGGGTAGCTATATAGATACATTAACTACAGCTAAAAATTGCGATAGCATTGTTACAACGAATATAACCGTTATCGGAGGAATAAAAATTTTTGAAAATAATCTTATTTCAGTTTATCCAAATCCAACAAAAGACAATGTTGTATTGGCAACAGAGGATAGTGATTTAACCAATTTATCTTACCGTTTATATGATTTAAGAGGACAATTATTGGAGAATAGAAAAATTTCTAGTTCAAATGTAAATATAAAATTACAACAACTTTCAAAGTCGATCTACTTCTTGAAAGTATTTGAAGGGAATAAGGAGGTACAAACATTTAAAATTGTGAAACAATAACCACGTAAAGATTATTATGATGAAAAGATTATTTACCAAAAATAAGTTGATGTGTTTAGTCCTTTTTTTGACGATGAGTGAATTTGCATTCGCACAACAAATGGGAGTGAAAATGGTACAGGATATAAACCCTGGTAGTGGTTATTCATCTCCGTCAGATTTAGTGGTAATGGGGGCGAATCTGTTTTTTAGAGCTTCGGATGGGACGAATGGTCAAGAACTATGGAAAACAGATGGCACAACGGTGACGTTGGTACAAGAACTTAACCCAGGCAATCAGGGATCGGATCCAGTTGTAATGACTCCGATAGGCTCTGAAATGTTTTTTAATGCTACGGATGGTACAAACGGTCAAGAACTATGGAAAACAGATGGAGATACGATTATTCTTGTAAAAGATATCCAACCTGGAGCAGGAGCTTCTCATCCGCATAATTTTAAGGTAATAGGGGCACAGTTATATTTTGTGGCCGACGATGGCGTGCATGGCAATGAATTATGGAAATCCGATGGAGTAACCACAACACTTGTTCAAGATATAAATACGGGCAGTGCTGGATCTTTTCCAAGTAGTTTAACCGTCGTAGGGGCAGATTTGTATTTTGCTGCAGATAATGGTATTAATGGCGTTGAATTATGGAAAACAAATGGTACAACCACATCACTAGTCCAAGATATAAGAGTTGGAAGTGCTTCTTCTAATCCAGAAAATTTGACAGGTTTTGGGTCCGAGTTGTTTTTTTCAGCAGAAGATGGTACGAATGGAGCAGAATTATGGAAAACGGATGGTACCACCACTACACTGGTGGCTGACATAAACAATGGGAGTGGTAGTTCTAACCTTCAATATTTAAGTATACTTGGATCCGAATTATTTTTTGTAGCAGATAATGGTATTAATGGGGCTGAAGTATGGAAAACAAATGGAACGATTGGTAATGCCACTATGGTAATGAATATAAATACAGGAATCCTGGGGTCAAGGCCATATTTCTTAACTGTCTTTGGCACTGAAATATTTTTCGTAGCAGACAATGGCTTGAATGGATGGGAATTATGGAAAACAGATGGCACAACTACAGTAATGGTAAAAGATATTTATCCTGGTTCATTTTCTTCAACCCCAAGCGAATTTACAGTTTGGAATTCCGAATTATATTTTACTGCTTATGAGGGTACGAATGGTCAAGAACTATGGAAAACAGATGGAGTGAATACAACATTGGTGAAAGATGTTTATCCAGGATTGAACTCGTCAGTGATACGTTATATGAAGGTTTTTAACTCTGAATTATACTTTTCTTCTGTAGCTCCAGGATTTGGAAGAGAGTTATTAAAGGTCTTTCCATGTCAACCAATCAACTCTAGCTTTGCAGTTTCACTAAATGAATGTGCAAAAAATGGTTATACAGTGCCCAGTGGAAAAGTTTCGTACAACTCAATTGGAACCTATACGGTTAACGATACGCTCCAATCTAGCTGTAGATGTGATAGTATTTTAACTATAACGATAGCGATAAAGCCACAAAATCAATCCGTATCTGCCACAGACCAAACCTTATGCGCTACAAATACAGGTACTGAAGTTATAACGGAATCCAATGAAGGATTTGTTTATTACTTACGAGACAATTCAAACGATAGTATTTTAGAGGGGCCTATGATAGGAACTGATTCTACTGTTATGTTTAGTACAGGTACGATTAATAATGATTTTACGTATAATGTTTACGGTAAGGATACCAGCATTACCGCCCTAGATTTTGGAGGAGCAAGTGATCTAAAGAAGGTTGACTTAGGGACTGATTTATGGACTGATAGTTTTGAAGGAAAAACTCAACTTACCGTTGAAGCATGGATTAATAGATCTACGCTTGGTAATTTACATACCATTGCATCCTGTTATGAAGGTGGAATATACCCTTTTCTATTCCGAATTGATAGTGACAAATTATCACTATACATTAACTCAGGTGCGGGTGCTTCAGCTACCAGTACTAATAATTTACCGGTAGGAACCTGGACACACGTTGCAGGAACTTATGACGGCAATAATGTAAAAGTGTATATAAACGGGGCCGAGCAAGGTTCTACAGCTCATAGTACTAATTTAATGGCTTCAAGCAATGATTTGAAAATAGGGGGTGGATTGGCTAATAATAGCGAATATTTTGCAGGTTCTATTGCCGATGTCCGTTTTTGGTCCGCAGCAAAAACACAGGTGGAAATTAGTACCAATATGTCCAATGTTTTGGAAGGTAATGAAGCGAATTTAGTGGCCTATTATAATTTTAATAATATTGCTGGAGATTCAATTGTTAATCAAGTAACTGGCAATACTTATACAGGTAGATTAATAAATGCTCCATTAACAGTATTGGGCCCAGAATTACAGGGAGGTAAATCTTGTGAAATGTCACAACCCATTAGCATTACAGTACTAAATCCTGTATCAGGTACGACAGTTGATACGACAATAAATGAGGGAGAAAGCCTTACTGTGGGATCTAATATTTATACTGCCGAAGGTACTTATACAGATACACTAAGCAGTGCTCAAAACTGTGATAGCATCGTGACTACAAACGTGACAGTCATTAGCGGTATTAATTCTTCTTTGGTAAATGGATTAAGTGTTTATCCGAATCCTACAGAGGAAAATATTTTACTAACTGTTAAGTACGATGTTTTAACCAATTTATCTTACCGTTTATATGATTTAAGAGGACAATTATTGGAGAATAGAAAAATTTCTAGTTCCAATGTAAATATAGAATTACAACAACTTCCAAAGTCGATCTACTTCTTGAAAGTGCTTGAAGGGAATAAGGAGGTAGAGACATTTAAAATTGTAAAACAATAACGGCGTAAAAACTATTTACTAAAAAATGGATGATCGTGCGATTGGTCCCTTTTTCGATCATTAGTGGACTTGTATTTGGTTAGGAATGAGGAGTAAAAAATGCTAAAAGATATAAACTCTGTTAGTAACTCCTCATTTTTGGAATTCTTAGTTGTAATGGGGCTGAACCTGTATTCCAAAGCTCAACATAAGGAGTTGGGGAATGGAATAGGGATGGCTTATGCTTTACGATTTTACAAGAATTGAACCTTCGTAGTATTGTATCAGATCAGATCGGGTGGGAGACCTATGTTTTTATTAGTAAGTTTTAAGTGATCTTTTAGAACACTTAAAAGCAGCTGGTGAGTCGGGGTCAATTTGATAATCAAATTCCAAATTGGCTTACTAATCGTCATCAATCTTGTTTCTAAGGCAACAGAAGTTGTAGAAAAATTGATTTTTTGGTTTTACATATTCAAAGGCCGATATTAGATATCTATCTCCGATTTTTAAATCAAATTTCTCCAAATCACAAGAGGTTCCACCCTCCCTAAAAGTGATTTCAATATCGTTTGCTTTAGTACCAAATACTATTGAATCTAGTGAAAACTTAACTTTGTACCTTGTCGATAAATTCAGAACAATACCTTCTTCAGTTTTATTGTTTATCGTGTTAATATCAATCACCGTTCCGTAAAAAATATAAGCGGCTCTGCCTATAACATCTTCTACCTTGTGCGGTTTAGAACACCCGCAGCCAAAGCATTCGATTGTTAACAAAACAAAAACAAAACAGATAAGTATTTTCATTAGATCTTATATTTTAAGATTACTCACAACGTACTTGTAAGAAATGTACATATCCGTTTCCTACGGTAACAAAGATAGTGATTTTCTTAACTCAAACTACCTTACTTATCACGGGAGATAATCCCGTCAGCCTATACAAAAAATAAGTTGTCCGCCCACTGAACTAACAAGAAGTTATACTCAAAATTAAGGAAATACAGAGCGATAAAACTAAATCGAAGCTAGGAAAGTGTATGTTTTCTGACATTTTGTTAGCACTATTTTTTTATAAAACAGCCCCCCATACATCTTGACTGAGATACAAAAGAAAGGAGCCTATGAAAAGGATTAAACAAGCGGTAGCAAATATTCTATTTGTTCTCTTTTTATTTCTTATCAAATGAAGAATGGAAATAATAACTCCGATTGGAGCAAGTATATACATAGGTATTCCCCAGAATAACAGTAATCCTGGGAAATTGGACACGCTTTTCGATTTATTATTGTCAAACATTGGTATGCGCCATTTCCCACTCCCTCCATTCTCATATTCCTTATGGTGTAATTCAAGTTGATCATATCCTAATCGGAAATTTTCGTATTCTATTATTACTACTCCAGTAATTGTATAGGTAATGAGAAAAATTAACAACCATTTCATAATAGTCCTCCTTTATAATTAATGTTAACGTTTAGGGGGTGTTTAATGTCGTTATAATATTTCAATTTCAATTGGCTCACTAGTTAGGGCAATGCTTGGAACTTTTGAGAATAGGTTCATATAGTTCTGTGTTAAGCTATCAAAGTTGCTTTCAGGTCTGTAGAGCTCAAAATAAACATTCGACCCTAGCCATTCAGAGAGGGTATCTTGTTTTGTCGAATAATAGTATTTAATTCGATAATTTCCCCTTTTTGCGAATATAGTAGAATCCCTAAATATGTGGTCACGATAAATCCATGGAGCATCCATATGTGGATCAATTGATTCTCCCGGATTAAGTAGAATTATACATTCTTTAGAAATACCATCCATATTTCCACATCGCATTCTTAAACTTGGTTTAACAATCGAATCATTTGTGTAAATCCTAAAACCGGCGTAAGGATATCTCATGCTATCACTCGACCCATCCAACATTGTAAAGAAAGTAACTTGTCTATTTGAGTTATTTAAGAGTTGAACTTTGATGTTTGGAATTTGTCCTAAAACATAAACATTAGTATCTGAACTTATTTTTAATGAAAAGTCAGTTGAGTCAAAATTGTTATCTAAATGTAGTATTTTAAATTCTTGCTGATAGGAGGTATTACAAGATTGAACGATCATGAGAAAAGAAAGGATTGCAAATACAAATTTTGTTAGTTTCATTTTGTTGAATGAGATACAATGTCCTACTAAGATACGTAAAAAGGGTAAGTTAGGTATGTATTCTTCGCATTTGCTGCCGGTTTGTTATTTGATATCTGTAATCAATTCATTATTAGCATCAAAAATTGAGCATTCAAACCCTTTTTTTAGTTTGTCAAATCGATAGTTTCTTGCACTTTCGAGGTCATCAAAGACTTTATAAACCTCACCCCATCCAGTAAATAGATTGCCATGTAAAGTTAAAACTTGTCCATATTTCCGATTTGTCAACATTGTTAAAAACTGATTTTCAAAGATCATTGGTTTTCGGATATCAAGTTCCTCCTCGGTAAATAATTGGTTAATCCAAAATCCTTGAATTGCGAAAACTTGTTCTTTTAGGTTTTTGAGCCTTTCTTTTTTAAATTCAGTTATTTTCCCTTTGTATTCTATTGCTATTGTATTTTTACTTAAATCAAATTGGATAAATTTGCCCTCTTCGATTGGATCCGAAATTTTCAGCATATTTTCACCCCAAAAGTGTTTAATTTCTGGATGTTCCTGTAACCACATTTCCATCTGCTTTTTGAATTCATTTCCAATATGTGATTTGAACAGTATCATTTTATAATTGCGTATAACGGTGTAAATAAGAAGAGTAGCCGACTGCGTAGCACTTCCTTATCAAGCTACAGGAAAATTCAAGCTGGCTACAACCTCAGAATTTACTACGGTCTCGGCTATAATTCTTATACATTGATGTGTTTTCGTACCTTATTGTAACAGTCTATCCAAATACTAATGCAATGACTCCTGCTATTCCTAATAAGAAATTAGCTACAATATGAGTTGCAAACGCAGGTAAAATACTCTTGCTATAATAAACAGTCAAAGTTGTTGCCAAGCTTACAACAAATATCATAGGAAACAACCACAACTGAAACGTATGGTATGCAGCAAACAAAAATCCATTGACAACCCAGCTCCATTTTCCTAAATTCTGCATTTTTTGGTAATAACCAGCCTCTGAAATAGATTTCTTCAGCAAGAATATTTAGTAATAATGTAATTGACATTACGACTAATACTGCATAGTTTCCTTTTAGAGAATAATTTGGAGAAAGAATCTCCATCTCAGTATTCATAGGGTCAATTGATGGATTTAACCAAAAGGGCATATAATCAGGAATTGATAATCCTGGTAACTCTTTAAAAAAATCAACCGTAGGAGTAAAAACTAATGATAGAATAATTCCTACTATCATTATTCCCATGCAAATTAACCACTGTTTAATTCCAATTTTCTTTATTAGCAGTCTTTCTCCAATTGAAATGTCATTTGCTTTTGCTTCTTTCTTTATAAGGAGAAATCCAACAATGGCAAAGAAAAATAACATAATCGAAGCGATTATACCCCACATTAATACTTTAGGATATCCTGAATTCACGACCTTTGGCAATATAAACCTGAATCCAACAAAGGCAAATCCACTTGGGAGGAAAAACGTCAATAGTATTTGTGCAACATTTAATTGCTTAAGTTTATTCCAGTCAAAATCTGAATTCATTTATCTTAGTGTTTTTAGTTAAATCTTCGTGGTCTTTCATCTAGCATGACACAAACGTTTTGCTAAGATACGTAAACCCGTAGGGTAGACTTTGGCATATGGATTTTAGTGATTGTTGTAGTGTCGTTTTTATTTATTAAATATCTTTTCTAGTTCAGGGTTGTATCCCCAAAACTCTATATTCTTCTGTTTTAAAGTCGTTCTATCATTTTCATCCATAAGTCGCCACAAGTTTGTAGACCTTATAGTTTTACTCGTTTTCAGAATGTCCGAGGCTTGTACCATAAGTTCTTTTTTCCAAGTAGCCTTGAAGTTTTCTGGAAAGAATAGTAAAAAAGTTTTCAAGTTTTTAAGTTGTTTAATTGAACGAATATCAACTAATCTACTGTTGTTATCTATTTGAATCTTGTTTAAGTTCTTGAGTGAACTGAGATTTGGAAGCACTTCCATTTTGGACATTCCTTCAAAACATAATGTCTTAAGATTTATTAATCCAGACAAGAAATCATAATCTGGTATTTGGCGAGTTCTGCTAATCTCAAGAGCTTCTAGTTGTCTCAGTTTCGAAAGGGATGAAACCTCCTTGTAGCTTCCATATAATAAATTAACCTCTTTAAGGTTTTGCAGCTTTTCGACAAATTTTAAGTCTTCCATTTTCACTCCTCTTAGAGTCAATACTTCTAATTGAGTTAAACCTGATAATACTTCTAAGCCCTTTTTCATTCCATCGTTGTAAAACCTTTTCAAGTTCTTGAAAGAGGAAATAAAATCAACATTGATGGAAATAGATTTTGTTTCTCCAAGGCTAAGATCTTCTAACTCTAAATATTTACTAATTGGTGAAAAGTCTTTTGTCAAATAAGACGAAACCGCAAACTTCTTTACAGATGGAAGGTATTTAAGAAACTTAAAATCAACTTCATCATACCAAAATATATGAAGTCTTATTTGTGAATACTTATTGAAAAACTTTTCTAAAACATTCCATGTCTTAGAAGAAGGTGTTGTAAACTGATAAAACTGAAGAGCGTGAATTTTGGGCTCCTTAATTAGCTTTTCTATGTCAGACTCCTTCAGATCCGCATACACGTTAATGTTTCCGTTAAAGTTTCCCCATTTCTTTTTTTTCTTAAAAAGTCCCATTCTAGTTTACTAATGCGCAATAAAACGTTTTGCTAAGATACGTAAAACGGTTTGGCTAGCCAAGGTTATGTGTTTTAGGGTATGTTCGGCACTTTTTATTTCATCCTCCTTGTATTATTCCCAGAGCTATCAAACAACCAAAAGTCATTAAAATCCAGAGAGCACTTAAAATTAAAAATATAGACCAAATAAGCACTTTTTTGACAATTTTTGGAATCCAACTGAATATCCAAGTGACATATTTTTTGTAATCCTTGGTTTCCGAAATAAGATGTGTTTTCGTTTCCAGAAATAATAGTATGAATGAAATTGGAACAACCCAAATAAGAGCAAAAACTGCGGAATAAATAATTGAGCCATAGATAATATATTTCAATTCATCATCTTTTACAAGATAAATAGAAACCATAATAATAGTCGAAAAAACAATTGTCCCGAGAAATTTATTCTTCCAATTTTTTTTTATAAAACTCAGATCCATTCGCATTCGAAAGTGTGTTTTTTACCTTTCAAATCTAACGTATCTAGAGGACTATTCAAATTTCTGAATCTGGTAGTTGCAACGTGAGTGTATATTTCAGTTGTTTTACTGCTGTTATGATCCAAGAACCTCTGGATATAAGGTAATTTAGTACTGTCCTCTAGTATGTGATGTGCGTTGTAACCAGATGAAAATGAATGTGTTGAGATGTTGAAGGCTGTACCTTAAGGTATGTGACATTCCATTTTTTAGTACATGAGATCGCTTAGCAGCTTTCTTAACTATTTTATCTACACTTGTTTGATCTTGAATAGGGCAGCCCCGGTGTTCCTTCAAACTTGTACACTGTTGGTTTGAACACCTTACAGTACTTTCTTAAATTAGATAACGACCTAATACTGTTTTATAGTGAAATTCACTGTTTTTGATTGATAGTAAGGGTTTTAATGGTATGATTAATCAGTTGTGAAGGCAAAATAATCAAATAAAAGAATTAGAATCAAACGGATTTAATAATCAAAAAAATTGAAGCATTTAATATAGATAATCAAAGTGAATTTAGAATTGTAGAGAATCAATAAGCGTATTTGAATTCCATTGCAAAAAAAAACGCTGGTCTTTTGGAATTAACAGGTGTCGAGATTATATGAAGTTAGTTTTTAATGCCGGTCGGAGACCTATGTTTTTCATCAGTAAGTTTAAAGTGATCTTTTAGAGCGCTTAAAACAGCTAGCTGGTTTACTCCCATAATTTTGTTTTAATGATAGCTACCGGTTCAGCTAAAAACGTAGCAATGGTTTGGTAGTTTAAGTCTATCTTGTTTCAGTTTTTGTTCGCATTTCATTCTCGATAAATTTTGTCCCATTCAGCGTCAAGTTCATCACGTAAGTCCGGAATAGTTACGTCTTTTAAATGATTATCGTACTTTTTTACGAAAGCCGGATAATTTCTGAATTTGTAATTTCTCCATACATTTTTTGGTATAAGAATTAAGGAAAGAGTTAAGACAAATAAAATAATTGCCCTAATCAAAGATTCTTTATAAAGTGGACTTCCATGCTTGAAGGTTTTAATAATAAATGTAATAATGCAGATTGTTAGAAGTAATATGTTGATGTAAGAGTTGAATGTTGGAAAACTTATAGATAATTTAAGTGCTACATTGAAAATTGCTACGCCAAAAATTAGCCTAGATAATACAATGGCCAATTTACCGAGCCTAGAAACTTGTGAATAGGATGTTGTTAGAGTTTTAAAGGATAAAATTGCATAATATAGCGTTATTGGCAAGTAGGCAAGAATTACATAATCAGAAACTGAAAACATAAATTGTAAGTCTAGCAATTGACATAGAATGGGGCAAACAAGTAAACCGATCTCAATTTTCTTCATTATGTATGAATGCTAACTTCCAGCTAAAATAGTAAAATATGGTTTGGGAGGTTAGCTTTTATGTTTTTTAACTTGTTTTAGCACCTTTTAGTTATTATTAAAATTTATAATTTTTCGGATGTATAAAATATTCTACACCGAAGAGTATTTGTCTTGTTCGCGCATTTTGGATAATTGGTTTATCACTTTCAAAAGGAACAATTCCGTATAGAAATTGCACGTCAAAACAGATATGTTGTGTCAAAAAAACGGCTTTTCGCCAATGCGGATTTAGCTCAAATCCACCGATTAGGCAAAAACCTAGTTTATTAGTGTTTAGGGACGAAAATGTACTCTCTACATTAGTATTAATGGTTTTGATGGCGAGATTTCCTTTGGAATTGATAAGGAATGAGGTCTGAGCACCAAGAATCAAACTAAAACCTTTGAAGAATTCAATTGTTCTTATGACTAAGGGCATAGAAATTAAATCAAACTTTAGATTCAAAGTAGATGTTTCTAAACCAATTAATTTATTGTTCGAATCGAATAAATTGTTCTTGGTAATTTCAAAACCTTGTAGTCGATTGAAAAACAATCCGGTTTTAAAACCCAAGACAAAATCATCTCCTTTTTCGATTATTACTTGTGGGAACAATCCGATGGAGTAAGACGCGTTGATCTTAGAATTGTTTCCTTGATACATTTTAGAAACCCCATAGCTAGTTTTGACTCCAAGTGTATAAATCGAAACTTGACAAGTACCTTGAAAGCAAAGTAATAAAAGAGTTACTATGTAAATTGTCTTTTTCAATGTGATTGGAGCCAACAACGTTTGGCGGTGGCGCGTTTTAATGCGCTGTAGGTTTTGTTCGCAAACCGATTTATTCTTTCATGTAAAAATATAGAAAATACTGCATAGAAGTATTTTCTATATTTTTTTGTTTCATTGATGCTTTAACAGTCTTAAACCATTCATAACTCTCCGAATCTTTTTCTTTATAAATTGCCATATGGTTTTCAAAGATGAAAACTGCAGTTATCATTTCTCTGGCAATAAATTGCAATATTGTATCTCTGTATTCGGGCGAAGTTGTTTTGAGAGGAAATAAAAATCGAATTCCTTTTTCCTTGGATATAGTCAACATTATTTTTCCACGTTTTGGGCCTTTAAGTAAATAAGTGGTATCCTCTTCAGGCATATCTAGTCGAGAAGGAGGTGTACCCTTAAATATTCCTAAATGGCTTAATAAGTCAGGATATATGTAAGCTTCATATCCTCTGCATGATTCATACATTAAATCAATTGATTGGTAAGTCTGAGATTTTTCAAAAGAAACTTTGTCTTCAGTTAACCACCATGTAGCAAACTCATCATCACCTATAGACGATTTCGTATCAACTCTTATGCTAAACTGACGATACCTTCCCGATGGATGTTTGCCTAAAAGTTTGCTTAACAACCCCATGCTTTTCTTTGTCTCTTTTTAATATCAGGCAATGGGCTAAGTCTGAGTAGTTTCATCCTGAAAGGGGGGTTATTGCTTATAGATCTTGTTGGCAGTAGTTTTTGTTTTTATGTGATACAATCCTGTGCTTAGATTCGCTAAGTCTATAACTATGATGGATTCTGTGCTGCTGATTTGTCTTGTTTGATTAGTTACATCCTGTCCAAGTACATTATGAATTCTAAGGTGTTTTAATTCAGATTCAAGTCCTGTTATAGTAATTTGATTTACAGCGGGATTTGGATAGACACTAACAATTGTATTACTTGAATTACATTCAGTAGCTACCACATTTGAGTAAAAATACTGTCCGTTAAAATCGGTTTGTTTTAGGCGATAATAAGAAACGCCTAAAAATGGGTTTTCGTCTTGCCAGATGTAGTCTAATGATGAAGATGAATTTCCGGCCCCATCTATCTTTATGACCTGTTCCCAATCAACGCGATCAATAGAACGTTCAATTGTAAAGAAGTCGCTATTAATTTCGGAAGCCGTTGTCCAGGTGATCATCGTTTTTTTGTCTTTACATACAGCATCAAATAGCATCAAACTTATTGGCATACTAATGTTGCAAATTGATTCAACAAGTGAAAGATCCGTTACCGTAATTCCAGCGTTCCCGGGAGTTGCATTATTACTTCCATTTATGGAGCAATTTCCTTGCATGGTAGCAATGGTGGTTCCTGAAGCACCCCCATTATTATTTATTGTAATAGCTGAGGGCACGGAACTTTGGTTTACCCATAAAACACCTCCACTTCCTCCTCCTCCAGGACCGTTACAAGTTGCACCTATATTAGATACATTTCCACCATTACCTCCGGTTGCATTTACAATCAAAGATCCAGTATACGCTGAAACATCAAGTA
Source organism: Cytophagales bacterium (assembly GCA_965277185.1). Lineage (GTDB taxonomy): Bacteria > Bacteroidota > Bacteroidia > Cytophagales > JAHDFW01 > JAHDFW01. Next base: position 159,966 of record CBDICC010000009.1, read on the forward strand.
AAACAGTACCTCCGGCACCTCCACCTCCAGCACCCTCTGCAGAATTTGCTAAGACTGAAGCCCCTTCAACATTAATTGCGTTTCCATTTCCGATAATTGTACCTGCTTTAATAATAACAATGCCTCCTCCATTATTTCCAGCCGTGGCGGTGGCCGCGTTATACTCATGTCCCGATCCGCCACCTCCTCCTAAAAATATTTTATTGAGGGCAGTAGAATAGGTATTTAATTGACCGCCTATACCTGGTGAAGTTCCCTGACATGAAAAAGTACCCGAAATGATGCGTTCACCTCCAAGCCCGCCATCACTAGCGTTTCCACCACCACCGCCACCAGTATTGTAGTCATTTCCACCGCCACCGCCATTAGCTTGAGCCCCTCTTCCCGCTGTTTTACCAGAAATATAAAGACCCACTCCTTCACCTTTCATAGCTCCTTTACCATTGGAAATATCATAGAAGTAGGCTGTAACATTTGTAAACCACTCACAAGCATAAGTAGAGGTTGTAACTGTCCCTCCACGAAAACCAATGCCTTGTAAATCAATTTCATCATTCATTGTAAGTGTGCCAGTACATTCAAAGGCAAGAATACCTCCTGTTAATCCATCCCAAGCAGGTGCAGTTAGCGTTCCGGTGATTACAGCATCATTATAGACAGGTACACGTACTATCTGAACTACTCCCGAAGGATCGTACATTCGTTGAATCTCACTACCAACAATGGTGGTGGCATTTAGAATGCTACAAACAGTGCTGAATTCGTAATTTCCCGCATTGCCTGTGCTCATGATATTTCCAAAATTTACCGAGTTACTTTCATCAATAGTTACCCCCTGCATTTGAATAATGATTAATTTATCCCCAGCTGAGAACCCGGCCGAAGAAGCAACGGTTATGGTGTCTCCCGCAATTCCACTAACGCTGGTATACGCGTTTATTACACCAGAAATATTGGTGGTTTGTGAAACGCCTAAAATAGAGATGCAAACAAACGTAATTGTTAAAAAAAGATTCTTCATTCGTTTGTTATTATGTTTGCCAACAAAACATATCTCGCGTACCTCTTTTAGGAGGCATTGCAAATCATATGCAAGCAGAAAAAAGATTAGTGATTAAAGAGAAAATTTCAAAGTCGTTAGGAAAATCAAAATTAAATATATTTGTCAAATTTTCAAAATCATGTTCATTACATGTTGTATTTAATTCAATTCTAGACTCCCCAAATAAGATATTAAGTTAGCCTGTTGGGATTAATCAAAATAATTGCTTTAAAGTAATGCTAATGCCAACGTTCTGATCAAACTGCGTTTTAGTACAGTTTAAGTTTTGGTAGACCTTTTTATCATTCGTATTTGAATTCCATTGCAAAAAAAAACGCTGGTCTTTTGGCATTAACAGGTGTCGAAATTATTTGAAAATAGTTGTTAATGCTGGTCGGAGACCTATGTTTTCATTAGTAAGTTTTAAGTGATCTTTTAGAGCGCTTAAAACAGCTAGGTTATTAAAGTTCATTTATCATTGTAATTATGTTGATCCCATTATCAGCATGTTCTATCATATCTTTCGGAACATGCTTAGAGTTAGAACCTCTTACTTTTATATCTATTAGTTCTTGAGAAAAGTAACAAGTTCCTTGGATCTCCAAAATGTCAAATATCATCTTCTTTAAAATTAGGTCATCCAATGGTCTATCAATACTTATGCTCATGTTTTTAATTTCAAAATCGTCGTTAATTCCTGCGAATTCAAATAGATCGGCTTTTTTCGGAATCAATTCAAGACCAAAATCTCCATTACGAAGGTTCGCATAACGAGAAACGATTTGTTCTAATTCCTTCAGCGAAAACGATTTGCTTTCTCCAAGATAATATCTGTTAATGAACACTGTATAACTCATGTTACTTTATGGCTTATAACGTCCCTGCTAAGATACGAATAACGTTGGTTTATATATTCTAAGCATTTGTTGGTAATCGTATGTTTTTTATCAGTCGTATCCATTAAAAATTATTTCGCCAAATGATTTAGATTTCCAATACTCAATTTGTTTTATTTCCGCTGAGTTTAGTTCAGTAATATCAACTGAAGAAACCCTTTTATTCAATATGTCGGGATCAATATAATTAAAATCTGACCCTATTAATTTTTGAATTTCATTAGTTAAACTAACAAACTCCAATCCAAATTCGATTGATTTGTTGGTCACAGCACAATAATATGGATAGATACGATTGAACAGAAGGTCGAAATTATTATTCCTGTGAACCTCATGTAGTTTTACGCGGTAAAAGTTATTCCCCGCATTTGGAAATTGGAAAGCAACAATCTTAAATTTCCCTTCATATTCAATGGAATAAACTGATGACTTGATTTGATGTTCAGCAATAGACGGTAGCACGTCATCACAGTTGTAACTCCTAAATCCTGTTATACCTTTTTGTAATTTCATTTAAATGGTTACTAACTTGACAAAAAACGTAGAGAGTTAATAGCACCTTGCTTTCATGACCTACGAGCCAAGACCTATCTTTGAATTTATAATTTACTTGGCAGACTTACTAGAATTCGATGAACTTTCGAATTGCAGAATAGCCCTATGTTTTTTAATCTTTTGTTAACATCTGTTTTTATTCTTCATGGTCATATAATAGAGAGTTATTCCAGTTCAAAATTAATTCTGACGCTTTGGACTTTGTTTTATTCAAGTATTCTTCGAAGTTGGAAAAGTCAGTTTCAGCTAGATACAATGCCCATTCTTTAATGGCTGATTTAATAAACTCAATTCGATTATTCCATTTGTCATTTATTAAGTCGTATTCTTCTAATAATTGTACCATTCGATTTAATAAATTCTCCATGACAGCTATTTCATATAACAATCCAATTGGAAGTTCATGAAGTGCGTAATCTAGTTTCTGAGCTAATTTGTGAATAAGTAATTTTGCTGCTTCAACATTCGTGTTTATTTGTAATTCTAGCTCCAACACTTCAATAGAATCGAAATAGTTTTCTTTCAAATTTAGCTGTTTGGATATCTCTTTGTTTAGATGGTTGTCTGAATAAATACTATGTTCAAAAGTTACAAGAAGTCTATGATAATCAGGTGTTTTTTCTATGCTCTTTTCTATTAAATTTAGGTAGATAAGTTTAGTGAAAAGAATATGGTTTATTTTGAATTTGCCTGTTGATCGCAACTCACATAGTGACCTTACGATTTGATCAACTTCCTGATTTGAATATTGCAATGCCTTCTCAATAAACTGTCTCAATAATTCGTTTGCCAGTTTCTTCAATCCAAGTAATTGCTGCTCCAAATATTTTGCCCAGAGTTCAAGTTCGCTATGTTTGAGTATATGCTCCAAAGTCTACATTCATTGAAGGTAACGTATGTGTAAAAAACACTAGTGTGTTTTTTACCTTTCAAATCTAACGTATCTAGAGGACTATTCAAATTTCTGAATCTGGTAGTTGCAACGTGAGTGTATATTGCAGTTGTTTTACTGCTGTTATGATCCAAGAACCTCTGGATATAAGGTAATTTAGTACTGTCCTCTAGTATGTGATGTTCGTTGTAACCAGATGAAAATGAATGCTTTGAGATATCCAGGTTGTACCTTAAGGTATGTGGCATTCCATTTTTTAGTACATGAGATCGCTTAGCAGCTTTCTTAACTATTTTATCTACACTTGTTTGTTCTTGAATAGGGCAGCCCCGGTGCTCCTTCAAACTTGTACACTGTTGGTTTGAACACCTTATAGTACTTCCTTAAATTAGTTAAAAATCTAATACTATTAGTTGCCTGGTAATAAGTGCTTTAATAGTTGAATTGACCAGTTGTAAAGACAAAATAATCAAATAAAAGAATTAGAATCAAACGGATTTAATAATCAAAAAAATTGAAGCATTTATTATAGATAATCAAAGTGAATTTAGAATTGTAGAGAATCAATAAGCGTATTTGTATTCCATTGCAAAAAAAACGCTGGTCTTTGAGAGTTCTAGAATGGTATATGTATACAATTAACTTCGTAGAAAAAAAATCACATCGGTGGCCCAAGTCGCTTCTTCCTTAAGAATCGAAAACCCCAGTCATTTTAACAAAATCTTTACAGAAAGATTTGGCAAAAACCCATCCGAGTATATTGGTTAGAAAGTTCGATTCTTAGCTTGATCCAATTTTTGATAAATCCAAGTATTTCAATTCGTGCTTTTAAGAAAAAGTAGGAGGTTTTCTAATTCTCTACATTATCTAACGTCTGTTTTTTTAAATAAAAATGTCAGTTTACTAAAAAAACACATTTGAATTTGTGATGTAATTACTTGTAGGTCAGATTGTTAATGTGAATGTCTGATTTGCGATGATCTATGTCCGATTTGAAATGATCCTTTGAAATTTCCTGCAATACCTTTGGGTTGTACGTTGAACACATCATCTAATCCTTTTGGATGATTCTACGATGTTTCAATAATATAGTAAATAAAAAAGACAATTACATGAATGGCAAAATTAGAAGATTTAACCGCACGGGAGTTAGAGGTCTTGAACCTGTTGAATCAGGGCTTGAAGGACAAAGAAATTTCAAGGGATTTGGAGATTTCAATTCCAACTACAAAAACTCATTTAAGAAGTATCTATAAAAAATTACAAGTAAGAAATAGAATTGAAGCAACATTAAAATTTAGAATAAAATGAAAATGAACAATAACTACTTAGAAGAACATCATAAGGGAAACAAGCTGAGTGCGTTGCTAAAAAAAGTAACTCTAATAATGATTTTATTTTTCACAGTAATAATAACCAAAGGGCAGGATTATACGGAATTGAATAAAGTACATCCCTTACCAGACACGTCGAATTTTGGTTATAGGTTAGGCCGAAGTGTCGCACTTTCTGGTGATTATGCAGTTGTGGGGACTCCGTTCGAAAGTGATATTGGAAGAGCAAGACTCTTACATTATGATGGCAGTACCTGGAATCTGGTATCCCTGCTTTTAGGAAGTGATTTAGTAAGTGGATCGGACTTTGGAACATGTGTTGATATATCGGATAGTACAATCTTGGTAGGAGCCTCAGATCAAGGTGTTGGAGGAGCAGCATATGTGTTTGAAAAACCATTAGGAGGATGGACTGACACTTTATACGAAACGGGTATTTTAACGGCTAGCGATGGATTTTTTACTGATAATTTTGGTTTTAGCGCAAGCATTTCTGATTCTACCATCGTTGTAGGAGCTTGGAGAGACGATGATGCCGGAAGTTCATCCGGTTCCGCCTATGTTTTTATGAAGCCTTCTGGTGGATGGACGAATTCAACAGAAACGGCTAAATTGAACGCCTCGGATGGATTGGCTAATGATTTTTTTGGATACGACGTAAGTGTTTTTGATTCGATTATTGTAGTTGGAGCTCACGGGAACGACGAAATTGCTGCGACTTGTGGTGCGGCATATGTATTTACAAAACCTTTAACCGGAACATGGCAAAACACTTCAAGTGAAGCAACAAAACTCCTTCCTTCAGACGGTGGTTCAAGCTTTTATTTTGGTCAGGCTGTGGAAGTTTTTCAAAATACCATAGTGGTAGGGGCATTTTTAGGAAATGGAACATATATCAATGAAGGAGGTGCGTATATTTATGAATTGCCAGCCATGGGTTGGAGTAGTAGTGCAACGTTAAATGAAACCGCTATCCTGCGATCTCCAGCGGCTACGAATTTTTATAGACTAGGGTTTTCTGTTGCGATAGAAGATTCTATAATCGTTGTGGGAGAAAATTCGAATGACGTCGGCGTAGTAAATAGAGGTAAGGCATACATTTATTCTAAACCAGCTGGAGGATGGGTTAGTGGCTCGTATGGAATTGAACTGGTCGCATCAGATCCAGAGTTAAATGATAATTTTGGCTATTCTGTAGCGGTTTCCAGTTCACACGTGCTTATTGGAGCACCAGATGAAAGCGAAGCGGGATGGATTGCTGGAGCAACTTATTTTTTCGAAAAAACGGGTCCAGGTTGGACTTCAAATACGGAAATAAAAAAGTATTTTCCTGAATTAGGTATTTCTTCCAATGACGCTTATTTTGGAATGGAATCCATTTCGGTTCATGGAGACTATGCGGTAATTGGTTCAAGTCAAGCAGCACGAAATAAATTACGGGCAGGGGCTGCTGATGTATTTCATTATAATGGTGTGTCCTGGGAGCGAGTAGCTACATTAACGGCAAGTGATGGACACTATCTTGCTGAGTTTGGCAAGTCAGTAGCTATTTTTGATTCAATAATTGTTATTGGAGCTCCCCGAACAAATGTAAGTGCCGGAGGAGGAGGAGCAGGGTATGTTTTTAAAATGCCTGCAACCGGATGGACGGACGCAACAGAAACGGGAAAACTTACTTCAAGCACTCCTAAGTACAATAACCGACTCGGTACCTCCGTAGCAATTTATGGAGATGATATCGTATTAGGAGATGCTTTTAATGACGATAATGGAAATTACACCGGAAAAGTACATGTGTATACAAAACCGCTCACAGGTTGGACAAATGCGACGGAAACAGCACTTTTAACTTCAAGTGACCGGACGGGAGGAGATTATTTTGGTTTTTCAGTTGATATTTCAAGTGGAGGAATCGTAGTTGGAGCCTATCGAAAAGAAACAAATACTGGTGCAGCTTATGTTTTTACAAAGCCAATGGGCGGTTGGGTAGATGCAACCGAAGCAGCTAAGCTAACGGCAAGTGATAAAACCACTAATTATTACTTTGGTGAGTCCGTAGCGATCTCTGGAAATACCGTTGCTGTCGGTTCACCGCATAGTCATGCAACCCAGTCTAGTGATGTAGGAGCAGTGTATGTATACGAAGAACCTATTACGGGATGGGTTAATGACTCTACTGAAACAGCGGTTCTAACCGCCAATTTACCAAACGGAAACTGGAAATTAGCAGAGGATATAGATTTTGAAGGTGATAAAATCATTGCAGGGGCAATCGCTTATAGTGGAATATTTCCTTCTGGTGGTGGAGCCTTTGTTTTTAGAAAACCTTCTTCTGGTAGTTGGACGACAGCTACTGAATCTGTTTTAATAAGTGCTTCGGATTCAGATCCTACGGAGTATTTCGGAATTGCTGTAGCTATATCAGAGGATTTCGTGGTCGTGGGTGCAGAAGAAGATACGGCGGAAGAAAATTCTGGATCAGCCTACTTTTTTCAATATGTTCCAAAGGCCGCAGATCAGCCAAATGTAATTTCTGGCAATGGAGGCAGCATTTGTAATGGAATGATGGATACCATTTCAATATCTCCATCTGATAATTTAAATGATGCAACTCAATGGGTATTGTACAGCGGGAGTTGTGGTGGAGTAGCACTTGATAGTAATGCTTCAGGCGTGTTCACAGTGTCGCCGTCTTCAACTACCGATTATTTCATCCAGGGTACAGGAGGAAGAACTACCGGTGCAATGTGCGGAAACATAAGTTTGGTTGTATTGGCGCATTCTGTTGGATCGGAAACATCAACAATTTGCCATGAAGATACCATTTTTGTAAACGGAACAGCCTATCATGCAGGGAATAGCAGTGGTACGGAAGTTCTTCCTTCTGCCAATGGATGTGACAGTACAGTAACGATTAATCTAAACGTATTGCCACTTAAAACGAGTAGTGTAACAAATACGATTTGTAATGAGGATACTATTTTTGTGAACGGAACAGCTTATCATACCGGAAACCCTTCCGGGGTAGAAGTATTTACCGGTGTTGGACCTTACGGTTGCGATAGCACGGTAACCATCAATTTAAATGTGCTTTCTGCATTATCCAGCAGCATAACTTCAACGATTTGTAATAAGGATACCATATATGTAAATGGAACAGCTTATCATCTCACAAATCCGAGTGGAACGGAAGTGTTTACAGGAATTGGACCTTACGGTTGCGATAGCACGGTTACAATCAATTTGAACGTTCTACCAATTAAAGTTGGTAGTTACAGAGATACTCTTTGTGCCCACGACACTGTGTACGTAAATGGAACAGCTTATCATCAAGGAAATACGAGTGGACTAGAGGTTTTTACCGGAGTTGGCCCGTTTAATTGTGATAGTACGGTGTCGGTTTCTTTGTCCTTTTTTCCAACACTCACAGGAACAGAGTCCTCAACAATATGTGGAAATGATAGCTTAATTATAAACGGTACAATATACAATGCTTCCAACCCTAGTGGAATAGAAGTTTTTGCAGGAGTTGGACCAAATGGATGTGATAGTACAGTAACAATCAATTTAACCGTTTTACCAGTTCTGTCGAGTTCCATATCAGAAACGATTTGTCAATATGATACGATTATGGTAAATGGGGCGGCGTATCATGCAGGGAATTTAATAGGCGTAGAAATATTTACAGGAATAGGACCAAATGGCTGTGACAGTGCAGTTTCAATTGATTTAACCTACAATGAGATCGTTTTATCCACTACCGTAAATGGGTTTGAAATTGGTTCAAATCATGTAGATTCTACTTCGACTTATCAATGGATTGACTGCGATAATGGAAATGCAGAAATTTCTGGAGCAACAAATGCTCAATTTACTGCAACCGAGAATGGTAACTATGCAGTAGTGATCACGCAAGCACTTTGTTCTGATACTTCTGATTGTGTATCCATAAGTGGAGTAGGTTTGGAAAAATCCACGTTTGGATCAACTATCAGTGTGTATCCAAATCCAACATCAGGAACCTTTGTATTGAACCTAACAGATACAAAAGCGGACCAGGTTTCGATTATGGATCTTACTGGTGCAGAAATTTTTAGTAGAAATATTGTAAATAGAGAAAAAATCGAATTATCTCTTAACGGTTACAGCGCCGGTATTTATTATGTGAAAATTCTATCCAGAAACCAGCAAAAGATAGTTAAGTTGATTAAACAATAGAAATGAATTATTGAGCATGTACATCTTCCAATGCTAGTTGGAAGTTTTTAATGGCCCATTACAAGACACTTCCTTTGAAGTATTGTAATGGGCTATTGTTTTGTAAGACGCATGAACTGAGGCAATGATGACAACTCGTACGCATGTTGTGCTAGAGATCAAATTGATTGTCTACAGTATTATAAGACTGAACGATTGATGTTATTATAACTATTTAGAAATCAACGCATATTAACTCCCATATTTGGAATTGATGAATCTAAGCTGAATCGGAGCTTGGATGTACGTTTCATTGATCAGAAAAGCATCTTATTGTTTTTAATTGATATCGGTTGATTGAAGAATGTCTTTGGCAATTCTACGAATTAACTGTCCTTATAATAAAAAGTAGGCGTTTGTTACATTAATATCTCTATCTTGTTGTTGGATTAGCTGATATAAATGGAGAAAAGCACTACTAAAATAGCCCCTAATTTTGAAATAATTACTTCCAGACAATTCATCTCTTGGATGCAGGAACAACAAGTAAGTCTTACGTTTTCTACCTATCAGGTAGGGAAATTATTTATGTTAGGAGTCAATACGGAAGGAAAATTGGCGGTGGCGGAACGAACATTTAATCGATGTATGGGCTTGGCAAAAACCAACAATGGATTTTGGATGAGTAGTATTTACCAATTGTTTAAATTTGAAAATTCATTACCGAAAGGAAGCCATTATCAGGGGTATGACAAATTATATGTGCCTCAAAAAACATACACCACTGGCGATTTAGATATCCATGACATAATTATCCAGGATGATCAGCCCGTATTTGTCAATACACTGTTTAGTTGCTTAGCAACAGTAAGTGATACCCATAGTTTTAAGCCTGTTTGGCAACCTCCATTTATAACTAAACTAGCGGCAGAAGACCGTTGCCATTTAAATGGATTGGCAGAAAAAGACGGGAAAGCAGCTTATGTAACAGCCGTAAGTAAAAGTGATGTGGCAGACGGTTGGCGAGATCGACGAACCAATGGAGGAATCGTGATGAATGTGCAGACCAATGAAATTATTTGCGAAGGACTTTCTATGCCACATTCTCCTCGATGGTATAACAATAAACTATGGATGTTAGAAGCGGGCTCTGGTTATTTTGGATATGTCGATGAAGAGAGTGGAACATTTGAACGAATGACGTTTTGCCCAGGCTTTTTAAGAGGAATGGATTTCATTGGAAACTATGCAGTGGTAGGTACATCGTTAAATAGAGAAAACAGAACATTTCAAGGGTTGGAATTAGATGAAAACCTGAAGAAATTCGATGCGGACCCACGTTGTGGTTTGCACATTATTGACCTTGCCACAGGGGATATTGTACATTGGGTACGTTTAGAGGGGATCATAAATGAATTGTTTGATATTAAAACATTACCAAACGTAAAACGTCCAATGGTTATTGGAACGAAATCAGAAGAAATAAGAAGATTAATCTCTATTGAAGAGAATAACTAATAGTTAGAACTATGAAAAAGAGATTTTTTAGTTTAAAAAATGGAGGGTTTGTACACTTTATTAAAACCCTTAGAAAGTACAAAAACGTAAAACAACGTTTGGCTTACATGAGTTTATCTCAAGATGTAGTTCAACGTTTAAAACGAAAACTAGCCTTACTGGAAAAACGGGTATTGTCTTTAAATGCGAAATGGACCACAGGAATTGCCACGGCTGTTTTAGTAGCTTGGCTGGCAGCTCCAGCACAAGCCCAATTTGCGGCACAAGTCAATTTAGATACGCTTGCTAGCAATGGGCTTGTGCTTAAAGGAATTGATGCTACTGATCTATCAGGAATTTCTGTAAGTGGTGCGGGCGATGTTAATGGAGACGGCATTGATGACTTCATTATTGGAGCAAAGCATGGAGATCATTACGCTGCTGGTAATGCAGGAGAAAGCTATGTGGTATTTGGAAGTACTAGTTTTACCGTTGACAGCCTTAATTCATCTGATTTAGATGGAAGCAACGGCTTTGTAATCAATGGAATAGACGCATCAGATCAATCAGGAATAGCAGTAAGTGCCGCAGGAGATGTAAATGGAGATGGCATAGACGATGTTATTATTGGGGCATCAGGTGCAGATCCTAATGGAATGGGAAGCGCAGGCGAGAGCTATGTAGTATTTGGGAGTACAAGTTTTACAGCCGACAGTCTTGATCTATCTGATTTGGATGGAAGCAATGGATTTGTGATCAATGGAGTTGATGCCGGGGATCAATCAGGAATAGCAGTAAGTGGAGCGGGGGATGTAAATGGAGATGGAATAGACGATGTAATAATTGGTGCATATAGAACAAATGCTAATGGAAATTTCAGGGCAGGAGAGAGTTATGTGGTATTTGGGAGTACTAGTTTTACTGGCGATAGTCTTAATTTATCCGATTTAGATGGGAGCAATGGTTTTGTGGTCAATGGAATTGATGTACAGGATGAATCAGGAACATCCGTAAGTGGTGGAGGGGATGTAAATGGAGATGGCATTGATGATTTTATTATTGGAGCACCAAATGCAGATCCTGGTGGGCGTAGTGATGCAGGAGAGAGCTATGTGGTATTTGGGAGTACTAACTTTACAGCCGATAGCCTTAATTTATCTGATTTAGATGGTACCAATGGCTTTGTGATTAGTGGAGAAAATCATGTTGGATCAGCAGGACAATCAGTTAGTGGAGCAGGGGATGTAAATGGCGACGGATTGGATGATTTGATTGTAGGAGCGAATCTAGTACATCCCAATAACGTATGGTATGGAGGTGAGAGTTATGTGGTATTTGGAAGTACTAGTTTTTCGGCAGATAGCCTTGTCGTTTCAGACTTAGATGGCACTAATGGTTTTGCCATCAAGCCAGTTGATATAAATGATTATTCAGGAACATCCGTAAGTGGTGCTGGTGACGTAAATGGCGATGGAATCGATGATTTGATTATTGGAGCACCAGGTGCAGACCCTAATGGGATTGGAAGTGCTGGTGAGAGTTATGTAGTTTTTGGAAGTACTAGCTTTACGGTTGACAGTTTTAATTTGGCTGATTTAGATGGCACCAATGGTTTTATTATTAATGGAATAAATGGAAATGATAGATCAGGAGCATCTGTAAGTGGAGCAGGAGATGTAAATGGAGATGGCTTATACGATTTGATTATAGGAGCAGATTGGGCAGATCCTGAAGGGAAATTTAATGCTGGCGAGAGTTATGTAGTTTTCGGGAAACAAAAGCCACTTCCAAGCACACCTTCACTGATGAGTAGCAGTATCTGTCTAGGTGCTGAGGCTACCATTAATATTGCAGTAGGAGATACATTAGGAGGAGCAACTCAATGGGTTCTATATGCAGATAGTTTAAACACAACTCCTTTAGATAGTTCGTTAACGGGGAACTTTACCGTAACTCCTACGACTGCGACGACATATTTGGTAAGAGGAGAAGGGAATGGTTTTACCGGACAAACGGGCAGTACAACAATAACGATGTCTGCTGGACCAATGGCAAATGTAACATCTAGTGGAGTTGAATTGACTGCTAAACCAAGTGGATTAAGTTACCAATGGATCGATTGTGATGATAACAGTAATATTGTTGGTGAAACATCGGTTAATTATACGCCAACTTCTAACGGCAGTTATTCTGTTATCGTTGATGATAATGGTTGTGTGGATACGTCGGCTTGTCAATTAGTTAATAATGTTGGAATAGAAGCTGATTTTGAGAGTCAGATTCATTTATTCCCAAACCCAGCTAGCAACGAAGTTACGTTAGAATTAGGAAGTATTACCAACGCCACAATAACCTTAACCAATACTAAAGGTCAATTGATTACTAAGTTAGAAAGTGGTCAAAATCAAAGTGTTCATTTGTCATTGGAGAACTTGTCTGAAGGGGTTTATTTTGTGAAAGTTGAGGGCAATGATCGACAACGTATATTGAAGTTAATAAAGGATTAAACACTTTTAGTTTAATATAGGAAACGAATACTTAGAACTATGAAAAAGAGATTATTTACTTTAAATAAAGGAGGTTTTATACATTTTATTAAAACCCTTAGAAAGTACAAAAGCGTAAAACAACGTTTGGCTTTTATGAGTTTATCTCAGAATATAGTTCAACGTTTAAAACGAAAATTAGCCTTACTGGAAAAGCGGGCACTCTCATTAAATGCGAAATGGACGACAGGAATTGCTACGGCTGTTTTAGTAGCATGGTTAGCAACTCCGGTACAAGCCCAATTTGCGGCACAAGTCAATTTAGATACACTTGGTAGCAATGGCCTAGTGTTAAAAGGAATAAACCCAGATGATTATTCGGGAGGTTCAGTAAGTGACGCGGGTGACATCAATGGAGATGGGATCGATGATTTCATTATTGGAGCAACTTATGCAGACCCCAATGGAAAGGGTTATAGTGGGGAGAGTTATGTTGTATTTGGGAGTGATAATTTTACTGCCGATAGCCTTAATTTATCCGATTTAGATGGAAGTAATGGTTTTGTGCTCAATGGAGTAAATACATATGATCAATCAGGAACCTCCGTAAGTGGAGCAGGGGATGTCAATGGAGATGGGATCGATGATCTTATTATTGGAGCAAGTTTTGCAGACCCTGGTGGAGTTAGTAATGCGGGTCAATGTTATGTTGTATTTGGAAGTACGAATTTTACTTCTGACAGTCTTAATTTGGCTGATCTAAACGGCACCAATGGTTTTACAATTAATGGAACAAATGTAAGTGATTATTTAGGGAAAGCAGTAGGTGCGGCAGGGGATGTAAATGCGGATGGGATAGATGATTTTATTCTAGGGGCACATATAGCAAACGTTAATGGGAATAATTATGTAGGGAAAAGTTATGTAATCTTTGGGAGTACTAGCTTTACCGGGGACAGTCTTAATTTATCTGATTTAGATGGCTCGAATGGTTTTGTGATGAACGGAATCGTAGCATCAGCTCATACAGGAGAATCGGTGGATGGAGTTGGAGACATCAATGGAGATGGGATTGATGATATGATTATTGGGGCTAGTGGAGCATATCCCAACGGGTTGGCTAAAGGAGGAGAAAGTTATGTCGTTTTTGGGAGTACCAATTTCACTTCAGACAGTCTTAATCTAGCAGATTTAGATGGGGTAAATGGCTTTGTGCTTAATGGAAGAGAGGCACAAATTCATTCGGGAGAATCAGTAAGTGGAGCAGGGGATGTAAATGGAGATGGAATCAATGATTTGATTATTGGTGCATGGGGAGCAGACCATAATGGGAATCTTGCGGGCGAGAGTTATATTGTATTCGGAAGTAACAATTTCACCGATGATAGTCTTGAATTATCTGATTTAGATGGGACCAATGGTTTTGTAATGAATGGGATACTTGGCAATGATCGTTCAGGAAGATCGGTAAGTGGAGCAGGCGATGTAAATGGAGATGGATTAGACGATGTTATTATTGGAGCAATGGGTGCTGACCCTAATGGGGAGAGTTATGCCGGATCAAGCTATATCGTTTTTGGAAGCAACACGTTTACTGCGGATAGTCTCAATTTATCTGATTTAGACGGGACCAATGGATTTGTGGTTAATGGAATAAATTCAGCAGATGCAGCAGGGCAATCTGTGAGTGCAGCCGGTGATGTAAATGGAGACGGGATCGATGATCTTATTATTGGAGCATTGTGGGCAGATCCTAGTGGAAAGAATAGTGCTGGTGAGAGCTATGTAGTATTTGGTAAATCATTTTATCCAAGCACGCCTAGTTTAATAGCTAGTCCGGCTACTTGGTGTGTGGGTGCAACTGGAAACATTGATATTGCAGCAGGAGATATGTTACGAAGTGCAGCACAATGGGTTCTATATGCTGATAGCCTAAATACCACTCCTTTAGACAGTTCGTTGACAGGGAATTTTACCTTAATTCCAACCACAACAACTACCTATTTGGTAAGAGGAGAAGGGAATGGGTTTACTGGCGAAGCCGATAGTTTTACGGTTACAGTAAATACTTCACCTACAGCTACTATAAGCAATAATGGAGCTGAATTTACAGGTTCGCCAAACGGATTAAATTACCAATGGATCGATTGTGCTGATAATAGTATTATTGTGGGTGAAACCGCAGCTTTATACACGGCCGTTGCAACTGGAAATTTTGCGGTGATTGTCGAGGATAAGGGATGTGCTGATACATCGTCTTGTGCAAATGTTATCATTGATGGAATAGAAGATGATTTTGGATCACAAATTCAATTATTTCCTAACCCAACGAACAATGAAGTGACCTTAGAATTAGGAAGTATTACCAAATCTATTATTACACTATCAGATATTACGGGTCAAATGATTACTCAACTAAAGAGTTATCAAAATCAAAGTGTTCATTTATCATTGAAGGACTTGCCTGAAGGGGTTTACTTTGTGAAAGTAGAGGATAAAGATCGGCAACGTGTAATGAAATTGATAAAGCAATAAATGAGTTAAATTTAGAAATACTGGTCAAATGCAGTGTTTTGTATTGATAGGGCTTTGAGGTTAACTCAAGCCCTATTTTTTTTTTTGCGATTAATGGAAGAAAAAGGTAAAATAAGCTTTGTAAGCTTTAGGAGGAAGTTGTGAATGCAATAAATGTAGGAACGCATGAGGGATAGAGCGGCATGTATGAGCAGGCGTTGGATTGTGTGAAGGGGCGAGTAGCGAAAGCCCGACTCCAACCGTTGTTCGAAATATAAAAATATAATGCTAATGATTGTAGGTTGGAGGCATGCCCAGAGTATAATGGATTTGTGAAGGTGATGTTGTAGTTGACCGAAAATACGGTTTTAATAAAAGTACGTTTTTGTGTGATGAATGGAACAATTGTTGATACAATCAAATGAACGTATCCTGATTTGAAATAATGAGATAAAATAGGAGGGCAGAGCTGCAGAAAACTAGAAAAGTGGAGTACCATTGTCAATAAAGGCAAGGATAAATAAAAAATGCATTCCCACAACATGAACTTGATAATGGTAATTAACATAATTCAAAGTAATAGATGGAAACGAATTTAAATAAGACATTCTTGAAAGATCTATTTATTGTTTTTTTAAGAGGAATGAAAAAAGTAATTTTCTTATCACTGATCGCTATTCATTTATTTTCATGTGCTAGTGAGAATAAAAATAATTCGACTGTTACGGAAAACAGTTTAGAAACGGATATAACTACAACTACAACTACAACTACAACTACAACTACAACTGCTAGTGTTCCTGATACAGTTGAGTCAGTAATAGTAGAACCTAAATTAGTTCCAAAGGCCAAAAATAGCGAAGAAAAAAAGCCATTTAAATCAGATACGACCACGGTGGAAGGTATAATCGTAAATGCATTCGATACCGGTAATTATGGAGAATATGGTATCAGAATCGAGATGAAAGAAGGAAAAAGGATGAGTTTCGACTATAATATGGAGGTGTTAGACCTGCAAAAACCGTTGGGAATTGTTGATCATATCAACCGACGAACCACTTTAAGGTATTATTTTAAGTATAAAAATGGTTCTGCTCAAATTGCTTCCCTTACCTTGTTCGAAAAAGTGGATCGACTTCCTCTAAATGCCATATTTATAGGCGATTGGATCGTTTCGGGATCAGAATCATCTTCTGAAAAGAATGTGCCAATCAAAATAAGGTACGCTCGAGACGAAGCGTTTAGAATAGATTTTGGTGCCGGTTTAACTTATTTTAGAACGGATGCTTCCACCAATACCATAGAAGGTGAGAATGCATCGGGTACATTTAAATTAGAATTGCTCACCGAAAATCCTGCAACTTTAAAATATACAGTGGTTGGAAAAGAAAATTCGGAACTAAAAGTAGCGCAAAAATATGAACGCGTTTCCAATGAATCTTCTCAATTAATCATTGGTAAATGGCGCAATTTAGCGGATAAAAACGATGTGATCGAATTTACCAACAAGGAGTTGATTCGTAAATACTATACAAGACCTTATATGATCGCGAATTGGTTCGAAAACAAATACGATCAAGCAGATTATGCTCATATGTTAAAGGAGAGCCCCAATGTAATTTCAGTTTTGAATTTAAACGGGCCTATTGGATCTAATCCGATAAGGCTGTTGAATGAGACCCATCTTACCTTTGTAACGTTAGGGGTATGGGATGAATTTGGTAAAGAAATGGTTACTAGATATGAACGAGTTGAATAATATGTGAGATTACCTTTGAATAGGGGGTGAAAAGCAATGAAAGTTTAAGTGGTTTTTTTTAGTACTATTAAATTACGGATTAAGTTTGCTAACCTTAAAACATGCACTTTAAACATTTTAGCATTCCATTCATTATTCCACTCTTTTATAATTCAGTGTATTCCCATGACCGTTATAACTTAGTGTTAATTTGGTCTCATCTAAATGCACGATCGTCCAACTCATGTCGCTTTTGACTACAGAAATCTGATTATGTTCATTTGAAACAGGGAGGCTTAATTCGTTGTAATTCATGCATTTTTGCGCTATCGTATAAGGCTCTTGATCTATTAATTTTCCGTCATAATAATTTATTAAATCATAACCAGTGTATTGAACCATACTTTTAGCATCGTCGGTACTTTGCCATTTGCCAATGAGAAGCGTTGCATTTTTGCTTGTGAACTTTTGGTATAATAGATCTACCATTGGAGCAAAATGACCTCTTCCGTCGTCTGAGTATAGGAATTGAGGTGGATCAGTCGAAATTAGTTTAATGGTAAATTGGCCTGTGAAATTCGTTCCTTCGATGGTTGTGGAGTTGACATCTGTGTTAACAAATCCTGGATCTTGTCCAAAATACATGTAATAGCCCTCTTCTCCGCCATCTGCGATAATGATGGAACTCGAAGCTCCCCAGACACCTATAAAAGGACTCTTTCCGTTGATATTTGCCGATATAGGTATCGAATCTACTTGGCTATCATCACTTTCGATCTCGCTGTGCTCTAGGTTTAAATCGTTGAGTTTTGTGCGCTCTTTCTGAACATTGTTCTTTAATGATTTTAGGAAAATACCAAGGTCTTCGTCCCGTTCACCCAAAATGTAGTCTTCAACGATGTATTTCCAATCTTCATTTTTAAAAATGAAATGAGTGCGGCCTGGGGAATCTTGTTTTTCTATTTCACCGTTGTAAAGTGTTAAATCTGGTTCGTCAGCGATATCCTTAGGCTTATTCCAAGATGTGTAGCGAATGTCGTTGTTTTCAAGTTCGTCTACTTTTATTGTAATCTTTTCATTATCAGCGTAAATTATGTTGGATAGTACAGGAGATTGCGTTTCGATTACGACTTGTTCTGCTTCGGTTGTATCGATTGTGTCAGTTGTTTTGAATGTAGGATTAACTTCTTTTTCTGGATCAGATAACGCTGTTTTTTTTTGTGTTGTTTGGTTTTTCTTTTCCGGATTTGTACAGGAGTATAGGCATATTCCAAGAATTACAGCGATACTTAATGTGAAGAAAGGTTTCATATCTATTTTATGGTTAGTCAGTAATCTGACTTTTTTTAGTGTTATATTTTAAGCGTACGTAAAGATACCGCCTTTCATTTAGGAAAAGTATATGATGTCGCTAATGCCAATTTTCATGCCACATTTTTTAGTTTTAGCTAAAACCTTTTAAATATGATATTATTCGTGGAAATTAAGCCTGAAAATGCAATTCGATAACTAAGTGGAATGTAGGGGAGTATTTGATAATTGATATATACTTATGAATTGTTATACTTTATAAAGTTGTATTTAATTGTGACGTAAAATGGTGCATTTGTCTAAGTTATGGTTGTTTAAGTTGGAAATGCAAGGTGTAGTTCGCCACAAAAAGTGGTGTTAAGTCGTAAATATGGAAGATCCTTTTGAGATGAAAATAGTTGGGCAAACAAGAAAGTCATTTGGATTCACTAACTTAGCAATTCAAGTATTTGGTACTATTGATAACAGTGTCAGAATCGTTTGTTCAGAAAATGAAATGAAGAAAAATTGAATAAAGATTCCTCCATTTTGAAGAATATATTAGCTCATCTATTTGCTCTAACTGCAATCTTGACTTGTACTTTAAACATCCAGACCCAGTTAAGTCTCAACTTAGAAGCCCACTGTGATTTTTCGGTTAATACAAATGACATTAGTGAAAAAGTAAATCGATTTACCCAAATACATTTATCTACTGGAATCAATTTGTGCTTAGCTTAGAATAAACGTAGTTTATCTAAGTTTAGATTATTGAGCGAAATCATAAAAATAGACTAAAAAATATGTTTGCAACTACAAAGAAACTGTTCGTATCTTTCTTTTTGTCTATACTACTTTTTTCATGCACCTATACAGAAGATGAAAATTCTGAATTGAAGGATTCAACTTCAGGTAATCTAAACGAATTATCTACACTCACGGCAGAGCAAGAAACGGCTTTGGATGCCTTTACCACCCTTCAGGTAGGTACGGACGAAAGGAATTTGATTTATTCTACTTTTGCAAACATTGACCAACCCTTCTATCCACCTGATACTAGCGTCGTGATCGCACAATCGGAATTTCGAATTGCCATGACGCATTTTGTGAATAAGAATTGTACAAAAAAAACGGGAGAGGAACGAGCCCAACTTGTGAATGCGGTTGTTTTGGCCCAAGAAAAATATAACGTATTACATTGTAATGTCTTTTCAGCGGATGTGAACTATGAAAATGGGCTTCCAATGATGGGAGTGTGGGTAATTCCTAATGTACTTGGTCAGAGAGATGTGGTTATCGAATGGTGATTGGATATTGGAAATAAAAGGTAGTGACGTTAAATAAAGTTTTGCAGAATGATACATCCATCCTATAAAGATTTACTATTCTAGCTATAGCATCTTTTTCGCTTTCAACCATTTAACCATTTTTCCAGGAATTTCTTTTCGATTAATAGCTCTGAGCGGTTTGGTTTTTGCGCCTTTTTCAACTAAAAAGTTAACCATGTCCGGATTGTTACCTGTTGCGGCAAATGATAAAGCTGTGTGCCCCCTAAATAATCCTACTGCTTTTGATTCTAAGTTGGCACCTGAATCAAGGAGTAATTTAGCCGTTTCGATTGCATTGTTCTCGGATGCAAACATCAGAGCCGTCATTCCACTTCCTGGATGCGTGGCATTTACATCTGCATTGTTATCAATTAATAGTTGCGCAATATCTACGGAATTCTCTAAGCTAGCTTGCATTATGGCAGTGGCAGGACCAGCAATGATATCTTCGCTTCGAAAGTTAATTTCTGCACCTGCTGATAATAGAGTCCGTACAAGGTCAATATTGTTGTTCTTGATCGCTGCTATGAGCGGAGTTATGCCCATAAAGCCAGTCGTATTTGCATCAGCTCCCTTTTCTATGAATAAATGAGCGGCTCCTTCCAGATTTCGAGTAGTCGCATCCATCAAAGGAGTTTCTCCCATCATATTCTTTTCATGGACATCTACCTTGTCGAGCAGACCTAAGAGTGTTCTTATTTTTTTGAGTAGCGTCATTTTGGTCATTAATTGTGTTTCAAACTACGTAAAAGTTGGACTAGGTTCATGGAATTTATTAAAAATCTTCTTGATTTTTGCTCACCACTCTTTTTTTGATGCTAACATCTCAATTGTGGATAGATGCGAAATTTGTTCGAAAACAATTGATTAGATGAATTTTAAAGGCATGTATAAATTAAAATAGGAGTAGGATTTACTTCTTCGAAAAGTATAATTTGAAATTATTATTAGATAAATAAATCAATTTTATTATTTTTCCGAGATTTTAAGGTTTTTCGATGCCGTTCAGATGTTCAACTAATACCTTTTCTACCATGAAAAAATATATTCTTTTAGCACTTTTTTCTTTATCCGTTTCATTAGGATTTAGCCAAGCAGTGGTTTGGACGCCGGATAAATTCACCGCCGCATACGATCCTTGTACAGGTGAAATTACCGGTTCTATATTTCTTGGGAACTCTTCAGGTGATGCTAGTTTAGATAATTTTTGGATTCCGTTGGATTTAGTAGCAACGTTAAACGGACAACTTCGACAGTTGATAACGGTTGGTGTTGAGATGCAAACTTGGAACGACGAAAATGACTGTACAGGATCATCTAGTCTTGGGTCATTTGGAAATATAAATTGTCCAATAACACCCGTTTTTCAGTCCGGTTGTGTGGATGTAGGCGATATTATAAATGATGAATCTAAAAAACGCGGATACCCGCTTTCTATATGTGAACCTAATGTATCGGGTATTGTTGTTAGTAGCGGGGGCTCTGTGTATTTGGACTATATTTATAGTCTTCCTGTGGATGCACTGGGGGAATCGGTAACTTTGGAACTTCAAGGAACTTGGTCTGGCGGTGGTACACTAAATTCACATACAATAAGTATTCCCAATTTACAATCCCCTAGTGGCTTATTAGCTTCAGATGATGAATGTGAACGAGTAATATTAAGTTGGACGAATCCGGCTGTCACCTGTACTTCTGATGAAGTAGGTATTTATGGGGAGCAATTAGATGGATCTTATGTGTATTTAACTTCTGTTCCAACAAGTGCAACTCCCGAACAAATATTTACTGGGTTGTTACCAGGAGAACCTCGAAATTATAAAGCTACTTTAATAAGAACGTGGAATCATACTACCGTATCTTCTTCTACTTCTAATGTGGTGGAGGGTAATGCAAGGCCAAGACCAAATACTCCTTCAAATGTAAGTGCGTCAACGGACAACTGTGATGGAACGATCGATCTTACCTGGGATTACCCAGGCGCAAATCCGGATAGTTTTCAAATTTCAATGAATGGAGTAATTGTTGCCGTTATTGATGGAGGAGCACGAATTTACAATCAAGGTGGGTTGACTAGAGGAGTGTATTATACTTTTTCAGTAAAATCTCAAGACGATTGCCCTAATTTGAGTGACGCAAGTAATACGGTTACGGGAATTTCCCCTTCTGAACCTACTGCCCCTACAAATTTAACCGTGGATACATCTGGATTTGGATTATTGGTGGCATGGAATCATTCTCAATTTCACACTAGTTATGTAGTCAAACGTAGTTTATCAGGAATACCTGGAACAACTGATTTTTCCGTAGCAGCATCTGATTCTACCTATTTGGACAATTCAATATTGGTTTGCAATACCTATATCTATGAGGTGTTTGCGAAAGATAATGTATGTGCTTCTGGAACTGGTGGAGTATCCAATGGGACCTCTGTAACAGGGATCGCTGCACCAAAACTAGATCAGGTATTTAATGCAAATTCATTAAATACTTCCAAAGGATATTATAATGATCGAATTGAGCTGTCTTGGATTCCAGATAATAATGGATCTTCGATTACGAATTACAAAGTTTTTAGAAAAATACTTGGAGAGACAGTAGACTCCGTGGAAATTGGCAATACGGTTGCTGGTTTTTTCATTGATTATACCGCCGATGCTGGAATTCTATATGAGTATACCGTTATTGGAGAGGTAAAATGTGAAGGAAATACCCTTTATTCAAATACGGACCAAGCCATTGGATTTAGACGTTCCCTCGGCATCATAAATGGACACATTGATTATACTGGAGGAATAGCTGTAGAAGGAGTAAAAGTAATAGCAGAAAACCTTGGTTCAGTTAAAGGAACAGCGTTAGAATTAAATGGTACCAACCAATACGCTTATTTAAATAATAGTACAGGCTCGTTGGATTTAGTTGATTCGTTCACATTAGAAGCGATGGTACGACCGGATGCGGCAATTACCGGAGTGAACACGATTATTTCTAAAACGGATAATTATGATTTAGTGTATGATCAAACCTTGGGACAACTCTATTTTGAGGTAAATACATCTGTGGGGCTGCAAAGGTTAACTTATAATACAACGTTGCCAGCTATAAATTACACACAAGTGACTGCTGTACTTTCAACAGATTCAATGTATTTATATGTAAATGGAATTAAAAGCGCCTCTCAGCTTTTTGTAACATCTACCTTACTAAGCACAAATCCAAATGTTAGTATCGGGGCTAGTGGAGCAGGAACAAATTTCTTTCATGGAATTATTGATGAAGTTCGTATTTGGAATAAGGCTAAAACAGCACAAGAAATCACCAATGATTTTTCACGAAGTATGAGTGGAAGTGAAGATCATTTGATTGCTTACTGGAAATTTGACGAAGAAGGAGGTGATTATGCCTATGACTTTTCCAAAACAGGCAGCACGTTTAATAAAAATGAACTTACATTAATAAATACGCCTATTTGGAGTACGACGATTCCATCACAAAATGATTTGTCCTATGCTGGTTACACCAATGCATATGGGGACTATTCGATTGTAGTAGATTATTCAGGAATTGGACAAAATTATGAAATCACTCCGGTATTTGGAACGCATCAATTTACACCGGGCAATAAAGTATTGTATGTAGGAGATGGATCTTTTGTGCATAATAGTATTGACTTTATTGATATTTCAGCTTTTCAAGTGACAGGATTAGTAACTTATAAAGGAGAAACGTGTCCTGTAGAGGGGGCAAATATCTATATTGATGGGAGTCCAGTTATTAAGTTGAACGCACCTGTGCTTACAAAAGCGGATGGAACCTATGATATTCAAGTGCCAATTGGAGAGCATATTATTACCATTGCTAAGTATGGACATGTGTTTAATATTGGAAGGTTTCCATTAGAGAGTATAGCTGAGAGCCACGATTTCCAAGAAGCAATAACCGGCGTAGATTTCCAAGATTCTACGTTGATCACTGTTGTAGGAAGGGTCGTGGGAGGAGATATTCAAGGAGACAAAAAGCCCATTATTGAACCATCCAAAAATAATGTTGGAGTAACAGATATCACTTTTGATTATGGAGGTTGTTTTACAAAAACGGTTTCAACGGATCCGATAACTGGGCAATATACAATTCAATTACCTCCACTGAAATATAATCCTAGTCTCTCAATTCCTACTAATATCCCCTTGCCAGCAACTCTGGGTGCTTTGTCTGTAATTGATATTTCCACTGTTCCGGCAATGGAAACAATTTATGATACAACGTTTATTACTCCTACTAGTTGGTCATCTATTGATTCAGTTAGTTATCAATTAGTACAAGATTATATTTTTTATAACAATCCTGAAGTAGTTATATTAGATGAAACGACAAGAAAACCATTTAGTGGAGACTCCAGTTATTCTTGGGTTAACACAATCATAGAAGATACGGTTGAAGTGGATTTAAGTACCGATCCATTTGCATTGCCAATTTTTACACAAGGAAGAACCTATCAAGCTTTTGTAAATGTATTTGAATCTTATACAAATTATGACGGAGGAGGAGCAGGTGTAATTGATAGTGTGCAAGTTACGAATGGTCAATTAACTTTTGATAATCAACTGGCGGCGGCTGGTACCACGGTGTTGCAATTGGATTTAAATGACTTGACCCAATTAGGTGATTTTGAAGACTCATTGGCACATATTGTATATACATTTGAAGCGGGGGACCCTAGCTTTGCACCTAATCCGGTCGTTCCAGAATATAGTTATTCGAAAACATTTAACGCCTCTGTCGTTTCTGGAGCAAATTCTGATCTCTGGGAGCCCGTAACTAATGTGCCTGCGGGAGGAGATAACATTTTCAGAGGAATTATCTTTGGAGCGGAGGTGAAGGGGGCTCAATACTTTACACAAGGTCCAGAGGTCGTAGATTTTATATTAAGGGACCCTCCAGGGAGTAATAGTTACGCAACATTAGAAGAAGGCCAAGTTTTTTCGCATGAAGAATCGTATAGCATAGATTACGGCGTTGGCGTTTCAGCAGCAAATAGTGTTTATGCAGGAGCAAAATTTACCATAGGCTTAGGTTTTAATGTTGAGACAGACCTCAAAATCGATCTTAAGTTGGGGATGAAAACCACAATTAGTAATAATAACAGTGGCTCGTTAACTTATTCTAATGAAATTACGGAAGCATGGAATACCAATGCAACTACTATATTGGCACAGTCGAATGGTGATTTATATATTGGAAAGTCGAAAAATGTAGATTTTGGCATCGCAGAATACCTGTTGGTTGTTCCAGATTCAATATGTCCTAGAATGGAATGTTTATTACAAGCAAGCCCTGGATTTAGTTTTGCACGAAACCAAGGATTATCAATGGTACCAGGGGGATATGAAACTGGATTTATTTATTCGCAGTATCACATTGAAAATGTGGAAATTCCTAAAATAGTGAATATAAGAAATATTATGCTTCTTAACGATCCTAGGTATCAAGTAAACCCTGCGTTGCCAATAACGGATGCCAATTTTGGGAAGTCAAATGATGATGAGGTATTTGGAGTTTTAGCTACTGGAAATCCTAATATTGAGGAAATCGCAGATTACACTGGACCGAGTTACACTTATACTCCAGTTACGGATGAACCAGATACGATCCGTGCGATGAATCAACAGATTAGACTTTGGCAAGATGCGATACGTAAAAATGAAGAAGAAAAGCTATTGGTTACGGACCCTATTTTAATGCAGGCTGAGTTAACAAAGCAATTGACCGAATTATATCTAGAATATGAAGAAGATATAGAATTATATAATACGTTGGATGCCGTGAACACTCTAAGCATTGCAAGTATTATGACGTTAAATACAATTAATGGTCCTGATGGACATACGGTGGCTTCTGCCTTGGTTTATGGAGTGAATGCAGTGGTGATCGAAGATGTGTATGCTCGAGTATTAGAATATAATGCACTGCGTGATAATATAATAGCCGCTTTTAGTGCTCCTTCGAAAAATCATTCTTATAGTGCTGGAGCTGTATTCACGTCTTCGCAGACGTTTGAAACAACCAATTTAGAGTCAACTAGTTTAACTTTTGATATTTCTTCGGAATTGGAAACTGAAATTTCCGGTAAAATTAATAATACAGGAATAGGAGTGAAACGAACAATATCGATGGATTTCAAAAAAAGCAATAGTTCCAGTAGCACTTCTACAGATACAAGAACAGTTGGCTATACGCTGGACGATCCAGATCTTGGAGATTATTTTAGCGTAGACGTATTTCCATCGATATATGGTAACGGTCCAATTTTTAAGCGTAGACCAGGTGGAGCAACTAGATGCCCGCATGAAGGTTATGAGTTTACAAAATATAGCAATCCAGGAGATACGCTGCATTACAGCTCGGATCAAAGACAAAAACCAGATTTATCCATCAATACACCTGTTTTGTATAACATTCCTGCAGACCAAGCTGGTGTTTTTACATTAACACTTACCAATTTAGCCGAAGATGAAACAATTCAGGACTACGAATTGGTAGTGGATGCTGCATCCAATCCTTTTGGAGCATTTTTATCCGTGGATGGAAATGCAATTGGTAATACATATAGTATACCGTTCAATGGCCCAATTCAAAAAATCTTAACGATAGAAAAAGGAAATGGGAGCGTGTATGAATTTGATAGCCTGATGCTTTTACTTCGATCGACTTGTGAGTCTAGTATAATTTACGATAGCATTTTTGTGAGTGTACATTTTATCCCTAACTGTACAGAAGCGGTATTGGTAAACCCAACCAACCAATGGGTGGTAAACAACTCATTTAATGATACGTTATTGATGGCTACCGGTGGATATGATTATAATAAATCTGATTTGTTAAAATTAAGTTTAGAATATAAACTGGCAAGCGAGTCCTCTTGGAATTCATTTCATACGTTTTGGAAAGATACTACAGGGATGAATGATCCTTCATTGGATTTAATATCTACAAATACCACTACATCCAATTATTTATGGAAAATTCCTCCAGTAGATGGAGCATATGATTTACAAGTTGTAGCGCATTGTACGCAAGCCACAGCAACTTCACCAACGCATAGTGGAGTAATTGATCGCATTAACCCGCATCCGTTTGGAACACCAAGTCCAGGAGATGGAATTCTAGAGCCGAACGACGATATTTCAATCAAGTTTAATGAGACGGTGGATTTAGGAGCCATGTCGTTGAGTAATTTTGATATTAGAGGTGTAGTAAATGGAACAGCAATTCGACATAGCACGAGTTTGTATTTCGATGGAGTAGATGATTATTTGAATGTGGGAGGGGGAGCCTTTTTGCAAAAGCGAGATTTTACGGTAGAGTTTTGGGCAAAGAGAAATACGCTAGGAGAACAAGCCGTATTTAGTCAAGGTTCTGATTTGCCGCAAAGTATTTTTATAGGGTTTGATGCGACTGACAAATTTGTGTTTAGACTAGGTACGGAAGAAGTAGTGTCTACGAATGTGGTGGCAACTCCTTTGGCTTGGCATCATTACGCAGTAACCTATGATTACGAAAATCAATTGGCCTATTTGTTTATTGATGCAGCACAAGTAAATGTTGGTGCAACAGGAATTATTAAAGATTACATTGGTAGTGGCGCATTGCAAATTGGTGTTTTCAAACCTTCCAATAATGCGTTCTTTGATGGAAATATACATGAATTAAGACTTTGGAATAAAGAAAAGAGTGTTGGAGATATTGCTTCGGAAATGAACATTTTGGTGGATAAAAGAAGTACGGGGCTTTTATATAACTGGCGAATGGATGAAGCCGATGGCAATTTAGCAAAAGATCATATCAGAAGAAGGGATGCAGAATTAGTAGGCCCTACTTGGCAAATTAATCCGAATGGCTTTTCTGCCCAATTTGATGGGGTGGATGATCTAATCTCGGTAACAACCTCTACAATTCCGATAACAGATGAGATGGATTTTACATTGGAATTCTGGTTCAATTCAACTCAAGCAGGAACAGCAACGTTGTTTTCAAATGGGAAAGGAGATGGACTAGGTGCGGATTCTTTGGATTCTTGGAACATTCAAAAAGATGTAAATGGTGCCATTCATGTATTACACAATGGAATGGATTTTATAGCGGTTGATAGTAATTACTTTGACGGTTCTTGGAATCACTTCGCTTTAATCTTGCAACGATCTGGAAACTTATCGGCCTATATCAATGGGAATCTGCAAAACAGTACTGCAGCGGATGATTATGCTACGTTGTCAGGGATTTCTTATTACTTAGGAGCGAAAGGATATTACACAGGAACAATTCAAACCATTGAAAATTTCTATCAAGGTTCGATGGATGAATTCCGTGTTTGGAATACGGCCAGAAAAATAGAGCAAGTACGTCGAGATAAGCAAAACAGATTAATTGGAGACGAATATGGATTGCAAGTATATCTTCCGTTTGAAGACTATCAAGGAGCACCGCTATTATTAACGGCGTCTTTTAACGACAATTCAGACAGTTCATTTACAACTGTTGAAACGGGAGGAGTGGTTCTTTCCGCGGTTACTCCAACTATCAAAATTCAGAGACCAATCGAAAAAATTAATTTCACCTATTCTGTGAATAATGATGAAATTATTATTACTCCAACAACGGCAGAAGCGAATATTGAGAACGTAACCATAGATATTACGGTGAAAGATGTAAAAGATCTACATGGTAACATTATGCAATCGCCTAAAACATGGATCGCATACATTGATAAAAATCAAATTTATTGGCAAGATGATGCATTGTCTTTCGAAAAAACGATCGATAGTATCATAGTATTTAAAGGTTATGTAGTGAATAGTGGTGGAGCGTCAAAAACGTTTACAATTTCAAACATTCCAGAATGGTTGATGGCTTCCAGTCTTACCGGAACGATTGCTCCTAATTCTACAGAAGAAATTACGTTTACAATCGATCAAAATGTAAACATTGGTGATTTTACTGCCGACATTTTCTTAACTACCGATTTTGGATACCCAGAAAAAATGGCTTTAGATCTGTCAGTAAGAGCGATTAAGCCGGATTGGCAATTAGATCCAAACGACTATCAGTATAGCATGAGTATTATTGGAGAATTAGAAATTGATGCCGTATTGTCCACAAACATCGAAGATTATTTGGTTGCGATTGTGAATGATACCGTAAGAGGTTTGGCGCAATTAGAATATGTAGCGGCATATGACAAGTACGAAGTATTTATGAACGTTTACAGTAATAATTCTTTGGGCGATTCCATTGAGTTTCAAATTTGGAATGCTGGAAATGGCCAATTATATACCAATGTAACGCCGGAACTAGAATTTAGTTCAAACCAAATTATAGGAACACCGGCGGTTCCGCAACGTTTCTCTACTACCACATTAATTGAGAAAACCATTGCATTGAACAGCGGATGGACATGGGTTTCGTTCCCATTAAAATCCACTCAATTAGATGACGCCAATGATTTAATGGACAATGTGTTGGCACTTGAAGGAGATCTAGTTAAAGGACAAACCGCAATAGATGTTTATTCCACTGTAGATGGATGGGTAGGAGATATCACTTCGGTTGAGAAATATCAAAATTCGGAGTCTTATAAAGTAAATGTGACCAACGTAAATGATATTAAGTTGGTGGGATCGGTATTGCATCCAGATTCAGTAGACATTGAAGTTCAAACCGGATGGAATTACTTTGGATATGTTTCGATGAAAAATTTGGATGTGAATACTGCCATGGCCAATTACAACGCAGTTACCGGAGATGTTGTGAAAAGTCAATATGAATTTTCATATTTCGATGATCAACTAGGGTGGATTGGAAGTTTACAATATATGGAATCTGGAAAGGGATATATGTTGCAATCGCTTCAAGGAGATACATTTAACTATCCAATAGCAGTGTTAAACAAATCGTTAGACCATCAGGAACTAACACCAGGAGTACATCAGGATGTTTATGCATTCGAACCTAGCGATTATCCTAATACCATGGGAATCATTGCTTCAACGAATATTTGTAATGAATTGCTGAGCTCCCAAGAGATTTATCTTGGTGCATTTGATAAAAATGGCGTAATGAGAGGAGTAGCTAAACCAACTCTTTATGAGTCGACCTCTACGTTTATTTATTTCCTAACAATTCATGGAGCGCAGGCGAACGAAGAAATATCGTTTAAGTTTTTTAATAAACGAACGGGATCGGAACTGGAAGTAGCAGTGGACGTACCGTTCGGTTCGAATGAACTTGTTGGTAAACCTGCCAATGCATTAGCCTTGAATGTATTGGACGATGTTGCATGTGATTTGAGTATTACATCTATAAATCATGCCGGTGAAGTAATGCCTGTTCTTTCGGCTGCACCGAATCCGTTTAGAAATCAATTGCAGGTAGCATTTTCAAAAGCGATCGTTGGTACGTTGAAAATAACAGACCCACTTGGGCGTGTCGTTCAAACGATCAAAATTAATAATGATCCACAAGTGACGTTAGATTTTAAAGACACTAATGCCAATGGGATGTATTTTATTCGTTTAGAAGGATCCGGGTTTTCCGAACAAATCAAGGTGGTGAAAATCAAGTAACAAACAGAATTTAATTTAATTCAGTAAAGAAAAACTGTCATTAAGTAATATAACGATGAGATTATTAACAAGTTTCCTTCTGGGGTTGATGGCATTGGGCTTTGCCCATGCACAAAATCCAAATTGGACAATTAATGCCAATAATTACAGCCATTCAATGTCGGTCATTGCAGTAGGAAATATAGCCTGCGAAGAAGTAACCAATAGCAACAGTCAAATAGCGGCTTTTGTTGGTGCCGAGTTAAGGGGAGTGGTGACTTTTTCCACTGTTGCGAGTGCCCGAAATTATGGGTTGTTGCTAGTCTATAGTAATATAAATGCAGGTGAAGTGGTCCATTTTAAGATTTATGATGAAACGAATGACGTAGTAGTAAATACATTGGATTCAGTGGTGTTTACCAATGGAGATATTATGGGAAACATTCAAGATCCGTACGTAGCGAAAACGAGTATTTTGACTGGAACCATTGTACTATCGAATAATATTGTAAATGAAAATGGAGCAACCAATGATCCAATAGGAATCGTTTCTTTCTTAGGAAGTAACGGCAGTTATTCATACAGTTTAGAACCAGGTTTGTTCGATAATGACTTATTTACGTTAGTTAACAATGAACTACAAGCGTTGAGTTCATTTGATTTTGATCAGACGCCAACATTAACGATTGAAGTAAAGGCAACGGACGTTAACGGTTGTACATTCGATCAGCAATTTACCATTGAAATAGCAGATCAAAATGATCCACCAACGGACATTGAATTGAGCAATAATACGATTGAAGATGAAAGTCCGTTAGAATCGATCATCGGCGAACTAAGCACGATAGATCCTGATTCAGGAGATGTACATACGTATACAATCGAATCAGGAGTCGGAGGAGATGATAACGATATGTTTGCCATTGATGGAAACAATTTGATCGTTGCTGAATTTCTAGATTTTGAAACACAAGAACTCTATTTCGTTCGAATTCGAAGTACAGATAGCGAAGGTGAATTTGTAGAGAAAAGTTTTGCCATTACCGTTACGGACGTGATCGAAGCCTTACAAGTAGCAGATTATATTTCTCCTAATGGAGATGATGTAAATGACTATTGGCAAATCCAAAATGTGGAATTGTATTCGAGTTATTCCGTACTAATATTTAATGAATTTGGACAGGTTGTCTTTGAAGTACCAAGTGACTATGATAATTCGTGGGATGCAAGTTACAATGGGAAAGCATTGCCTGACGGCATATATTATTATGTGCTATCCAATACATTAAACGCAACCCAATTTAAAGGAACCATCACGGTAGTAAATTAAAATCAACATGAAAAGAGTATTAACGATTGGTCTGCTGTTGTCAAGTGTGGCAATGTGGGCTCAAGATTTGTCTTTTGATTATCAATCCTATGTGATGAATTGGTATAATATTAATCCAGCAATGTCTGGAGAGGGAGATCGACTAGAAGCGATGCTGAATATGCGAAATCATGTGAAAGGATTCTCTAATGCTCCTAAAAATATTATGGCAGGTATCAGAAGTTCGATAGGTGAGAACCAAGGAATTGGAGCTCGATTGGTTTCCGATTCGAGAGGAGCATTTCAAACCATAAAATTTGACCTTACCAGTTCTTATAGAGTGCGACTGGCATCGGATCATTCGCTTGCATTTGGACTTTCGGCTGGGATCGTAAAGAAAAGTTTGAACTATACGCGGGTATCGAATTATGAACTTTTAAATACGAGCGATGTCACGTTTAACACTGCCAATCTTAATACTACAGATATTTTAATCGGTGCAGGTCTATTTTATACTTGGAAAAAGAAATTGGAATTAGGATTATCTACGCCTCACTTAATGGAAACTTCAGAGCCGTTGAACCAGTATTTTAATTTTATTGCAGGTTATTCCGCAGATCTAAATGATGATTTTAAAGTGAAACCGTGGGTGAGTTATCAAAACATACCAGTCACCCCTAATTTGTTGGGAATATACTCCAAGCTTACATGGAAAGATAAAATATGGACCCAGCTAGGATTTCAGACGAATAATGCATTAAACATTGCTCTGGGCTTAGAATTAGAGCATTTATTGATAGGCTATAACTATCAAACAGCGAATAGAACAAAGAGAAATGTTTCAATGGGAACGCATCAAATTATGCTCACATTTGGTTTTGCAAAAAAGCAAACGACCATTTCTGTGTTAGAACAGCTTCTTTTAGATCTAAATGCGTTGAATAAAGAAACCATGAGTCCGGAAGACTTTCGTTCTGAATTGGATCGTATAAAGCAGCAATTGCTGGACTTAGATATAGAAAATGCAAAAGGAAATCATAAAGAGATTTCGGAGAAACTGATTGAAATAGAACAAAAAATAGTAAGTTTTGAAAATAATAAATAGTCTAGTTTTGGTAGTCCTTTTATCATTGGTCGCGAATGTTGCACATGCTCAAGTTGAATTACAAGAGAATAATAGTGGCAAGATCAAAGAATTGTTGGAAAGGGTAGATGCGCTTCAGAATCCAAAGACCAAGAGTGACGATTGTCAGAATCAAAAAGACAGCTTAAATTCAGAGATTAAAAAATTACAAGGAGAATTAGCCTTTGTAAAAGAGGAGTTAGCACGCTGTAGAGAGGAAATGTTGAAAGGACAATTTATAGCTAAATCGAATCATAAAAATGCAGCATATGTGGTGCTTAATTCATTTCGATCTTTATCGGATGCACAGGATTGGTTAAAAACATGTACCATATCAAATACTTCCATTTACCGAAATAAGAAGGAGACATGGTATCACGCAGTTCTGAATGAACCCACGAATACAGACGAAATTGGATCGTTGGTTAAAAAATACAGAAAATCCGGATTCGAAGATGCTTGGTGGGAAAAGGTAAGCCTATTGCAGGAAATAAAATAAATGCAGTATGGATGGTCTTTAGTACGCGTTAGTTTGGGGTTTGTAAAGTGAATTTCACATTCTTAGAGATTCTTTTTGTTCCAAACGGTACTATTATTATTAGGAGGACTTATTCGTGGACCTTCCTAATTACTTCAATTCGCTGGAAGTGAAGATGTCAAGAAGAATGAAGCCGATTGATTAATTGACTGTTGCTTAATTCAAATTTCAATTCGTAATTTTCAAACCTAAATTTTTTCATTAATTTCGGGCACAAATCGCCTCCATTGATCGAAACTAACAGTAAATTCATTACGCAAATTTTGCACCCAGTCATTGAGAATATTGTGAAATATTCTGATAGGAATGCGTTTTGCATCAAAGAAGAGTTTTTTACTTACGAACAATTCGGTAGGTGTATTGCTAAAATTCAGCAGGAATTAAAAACGATAGCACAAGGAGAGGATTTAATTGGCTTGGTTGCGAACGATGATTTGGAAACTTACGCTTCCATTTTTGCATTGTGGCTTGAAGGGAAAGCACATGTCCCGTTGCAACCTGAGTATCCCATTGAACGAAATTTAGACATTATCGATCAAATAGGGATTACAAGCATTCTAAATTCATCAGATGACCATGGTTTTAGCAACAAAAAAGTAATCAACACGAGTCGACTAAAGGAATCAATAGAACGAGCTGTAATTGATACAACGATAAGAAAGGATGCAACGGCCTACGTTTTGTTTACTTCAGGAAGTACAGGAAAACCTAAAGGGGTGGAAGTCACCCGACAAAATATAGCCAAATTTATAGAAGTCTTTTTTGAAAGTGGGATTGAAATAACAAAAGAGGATCGTTGCTCTCAATGTTTTAATTTTAGTTCAGATGTTTCTTTACAAACTATTTTGATGGTTTTGACAAGGGGTGCTTGTTTATATACGGTTCCAGCAGATCAAATCAAATTTAGTTATCTATATGGTTTGATGGAGGAGCACAATTTGACAATTGCGATAACCACACCAAGCATGATTCGATTTCTCAAACCGTATTTTGCTGAAATTAATTGTACCTCGATGAGATATTACTTCTTAGTAGGGGAAGGTTCACCCTTAACGCTTATCAACGAGTGGAAAAAAAGTATTCCAAACGCAACTTTTTATAATTGGTATGGCCCAACTGAAACGACCGTTTATAGCAATTATTACAAGTTGCCCTTAGATGGGAATGATAAGGAGAAAAATGGCTTGGTTTCATTAGGAAAACCAGTGAAGGATCTAAATGTGGTATTGGTCGATGACTTGAATCAAATCATTTCTGGAGTCAATAAAAAAGGGGAGCTTTGTGTTGCAGGAGAACAGGTCGCAAAAGGTTATTGGAATAATGTAGAAAAAAATAAGACTTCCTATTTTGAAGCGCTGGTAGACAACGAACATCTGAGGTTCTATAAAACCGGAGATTATTGTTTTAGAGATGATGAAGGAGATTATTTTTTGCTCAGTCGAATAGATAATCAAGTGAAAGTTCAAGGTTTTAGAATTGAATTAAGTGAAATAGAATACCACGTAAATGCGTTTCTTAGTGATTCCGTTGGCGTGGTTATTCCCTATGTAAGTTCAAATGATGAACAACTTTTGGCATTGTTTATAGAAGGAGAGCCCTTTGAAACAGAAAGATTGATAGCTTCGTTGAGAGATAAACTGCCATATTACATGATTCCAGGTGAAATTCGGTTTGAAAAGGTGTTTCCTCTCAACCCAACTTCAAAGATTGATAGAACTAAATTAAAACAAACATTGGACCATGTCTGAATACAAAATTAGAAGGGCAAAACGGTCCGATGCAGCGTTTGTGGCAAAGGTGATCCTTTCCGCCGAACGAGGTAATTCCAGTAAAGTAGGACTCTCCACCTTATTCAACATTACCGAAGAGGAGGTTTTAAATCTGATGATTGAAATTTTGGAATCGGAAGTGGATGGTTGTGAATGGTCTTTATCAAGCTTTTTGATTACGGAATTTGAGGATCAACCGATTGCAGGACTAGGAGGTTGGATTGAAGGGGAGAATGAAGGGGTTTCATCCAGTATGATCAAATCCAATTTGCTAAACTTTATATTTCCAAAACGTAGTTTAGACTATCTTATGGAGCGAGCAGAGATTTTAGTACCTTTCCGTTTTGATAAAGAGATGGGCAGTCTTCAATTGGAATTTGTATACTGCTCCAGTGAACATAGAGGAAAACGGATCTGTCAGAAAATGATAGAGGAACATATTAAATTGGCAAAAGCAACCGATCCGAGCATTGCCAATAGCCAAATGCAACCGTATACAAATAATCATTCCGCGATTAAACTATTTGAACGCAGTGGCTTTTCAGGAACGAAATTGTTTAAATCGAATCATCCAGACGTAATGAATTTTTTACCAGGAGATGAAAAACTTCTTATGGAACGTAAGTTATAATTAATGTAATGGAAACTGAAAAAATAAAAGAACGATTAACAGGGATTTTTCGGGAAGTGTTCAAAAACGAAAACATTGAACTTAATAACGAAACAACCACTGCCGATATAGATAATTGGGACTCCTTGAATCATATGATTATGATCCATGCCGTGGAGGTAGAGTTTTCAATTAAGTTTAAGTTAAAAGAGCTTAATAAACTTAGAAATGTGGGTGTATTAATAGAATTGATACATACAAAAACCAGCTAAATCAAATTTTAAAGTGGTTTTTAATTCGCTTGACTATGTACTCTTTTTTCCGATTGTAACCGGAATCCATTATTTACTGCCGCCTAAATATAGATGGATAGCAATATTGTTGTTCAGTTATGTGTTTTATAGCTATTTAAGTTGGTTGTATACAGGGCTTTTAGTATTGATTACCCTCTTGACCTATACGTTTACAAGACTGATTGATGGGAGTGAAAAAGAAAAGGTGAAAAGTAGGTTAACGACTCTTGGAGTAACGCTGTCTTTAACTCCGTTGTTGTTATATAAATATTCACACTTTTTTATCGCAACCATATGTACAAGTACGGGATTAGCGGTACCGGAACTACCGGACAGCGGTTTTATTATTCCATTGGGGCTTTCGTTTTACACCTTTATGGCGATAGGTTATTTATTGGATGTGAATAATGAAGAAGTAGAGGTGGAGAAGAATCCGTTTAAAGTGGCTCTTTTCTTGTCTTTTTTTCCAATTCTTCTTTCGGGTCCCATTGAACGTGCTTCGAATATGTTTCCTCAGTTCAATAAGAAATTAATGTTCGATCAGCGGCTTTTTGTGCTTGGTTTAAAATTGATTTTGTGGGGTTATTTCATGAAATTAGTGTTAGCGGATCGACTTGATTTATATATTAATGCCGTCTTTAATAATGTAGAACATCATTCAGGGATCACACTTTTAATAGCGTCGCTGCTTTATCCGTTACAGGTTTATGGAGACTTTGGAGGTTATTCTTTAATTGCGATTGGTTCCGCAAACGTTCTAGGGATAGAAGTCATGATGAATTTTAACCGGCCGTTTTTTTCGACTTCATTTGCAGAATTTTTTCGGAGGTGGCATATGTCGTTAATTACTTGGTTGACAGATTATGTGTACACGCCAATTTCATTTAGTTTAAGAAGTTTCAAGAAGTTGGGCATTGTAATGGCACTAACTTCCATCTTTATACTTTCAGGAATATGGCATGGAGCTACCTTCAACTATATTCTTTGGGGGGCTTATTTAGGTGGAATAGTAAGTATTGATGCGCTGTTTTCAAACAAGAGAAACAAGCTTGAATCCAAGTTTAATCTACAATCAAAATGGTGGTATCTACTTTTGACCATGTCGTTGACCTATGTTTTGTTCACACTATCCATTATTATTGGTCCGGGAACAGAGTCGTTGGAAGGATCCTATCTCATTTTAAGGAAAATCTGCTCAGGTTCGGGCAGTTTATTTATGTCCGATGCCACATTGGTGTATGCTAGTATCGCTATTATTATGGTTCTTCTATCAGAATTTAGAGATGAATTTTTTCCGTCAAAATTTCTGCTCTTTAACAATCCGTATCGAATAATCCGATGGACGGCATATGTTTCTGTTTTGGTTTTGATTCTAACGTTAGGTGTTTTAGATGGGGGACAGTTTATATATTTTAAATTTTGAAAAAACTATTTCAACATAACCCCATTTTATTTAAACTAATCCTTTTTGGGATCGTTGTTGTGTTTACTGATTTTGTGGTAGGGAATGTTTTAAAGCAAATTTACTTTTCGCAAGACTCAGGTAAATTTGCCAGAATAAATAAAGCCATCGAATCGGAGGCAGATATTATTATTCTAGGAAGTTCCACTGTTAATAGACATTATGTCCCAGAGATAGTAAGTAAAAAGCTGGGTAAAACTTGTTATAACGCTGGGGTACAAGGGCAAGGTTTAGTATTTCATACGGCACTTCAAGAAATGATTCTGAAAAATCAAAAGCCGGAAGTTTTTGTGTTGAATTTAGATCTAAATATGCTGTCAGAGCGAGCAGATGTGTCCCAACGATTAGGGTATTTATTACCATTGTATGATCGATATCCTAAAATTGTAGAAAATAAGTTAAACCTTAAATCACCGTTAGAAAAGGTGAAACTGTGGTCCAATCTGTATCGCTACAACTCAACCATCGTTCATGCGTTGAGGTATAGATTGAGGAGTCAAAAGGACTATGATGGGTATCGACCGTTAATAGGGATCATTGATTCAAGTCAAGCCCCTGAAAATGTACATGTTGCACCGAATCGTGATGTCTCTGAGCACCTTGTCGATGTGTTAAAAAGCTGTATTGAATTAACGAAGCACAATAATGTTCAACTAGTATTTACCATTTCACCGTATTATTCCAGTATGGGCCATGAATTGAACAATTCGCAAGAAACCATGAAAAAGATAGCTTTCGACTATGGAATACCTGTATTTGACTATTCCAATCATCCACAATTTCTGATGAAAAAGGAGTTTTTCAAAGATCATCTCCATCTAAATCACCAAGGAGCACAATTACTTAGTAAATTACTTGCGAACGACATATTAAGGATGAATAACCCCCCGCTCGATCAATGAATATAGGATTTATACTATATGATGGAAGATCAGGTTCCACTTTGCTAGCATCTCATTTAAATGATTTGGAAGGAGTGCATGTAACGTTGGAAAGTGACTTCCCATCCCGAATTTTGGGAATGCAGGATGATTTATTTGAAAAACAGAATTTAGATTCCATTTATTCACTGTTGATCAACGAGGTTCAATTTGTGGAACTTAATATAAGTTTAGAAGCTATTGAAAATTGCTTAAGCGACAAATTTGAAGGTTTGGTTTCTAAAAAAAACATGATCGAATGCATCACTAGACTTTGTTTCGATTCGTATCATGAGGACCATTTCTATGTCATAAAACATGCGCCAACGTCTCAATTAAAAAATATTTGTCAGTTATTTCCAAAAGCCAAATTTATTCAAATAATTAGAGATCCTCGAGGGGTGTATTATTCTAAAAAAAGCTCCAAAACGATCTCTGGAATGCCATTCACCAATAACGTAATTGGCTCCGTTAAAAATTGGGAATTTAGATTGAAATTGTATGCGAACATCTCCAACTTAATAAGTCTTCGTTATGAGGATTTGATTGAAGATTTAGACAAAGAACTACAGGAAATATTGGAGTTTCTAGAGGTGAATTGGCCTTATAAAAGAAATCAAAAAAGTACTTATTTTAATCAAATTGGTGACCGACAAAAGCACTTACATACCAACGTTTCAGGTTCCATTATGACCAACAATAGTACAAAATGGAAGGATGCCTTAAGTCCCTATGAAATTTGGGTAATTGAAGATATGCTGCGGCTTCATATGAATAACCTTAACTATGAATTAAAAGTAAATTCGAGTAAATTGGGGTATATAGTGCATAAAAAATATGATCAATATAGATACTATGCGAGAGGGGCATTTAATATGATCCTTTATATATTTGGGAATCCAATGTTATTGAAGGAAAAAATGCACAAACTGTCCATGAAGTGATAAAAAAATTAGTAGAAAAGTATTTATCGCGAAAATTCACACAGGACACGGCATGGCTGCTAACAGCTCAGGTTTTGCTGATGGGCGCTGGTTTCGGAATCAATTTGCTGATAGGGCATTCCCAAGGAACGGCAAATCTGGGGATCTTTAATCAAGCATTGGCCTTGTACATGTTGTCGGCTACTATTATTGGTTTCGGATTAAATAATACATTGATCAAGAAAATTTCTGAATCTTCAGATCTTCAAAAACAAAACAAAATTCTTACGTCAACTTTGGTAACTACCGTTGTATTCTCAATTGTGATTTGTGCAGGACTGGTCTTATCCACCAAATGGTTTAGTCATTTATATAGTTCCGAAGGTTTGGCTAATGCAGTCATCTATCCCTTTTGTACGTTGCCTTTGTTTTGCATTAATAAAAATTGCACTTCGTATTATTCAGGTTTAAGACGACAACGATTAAATGCCTTTATTAAAGCGGGTAGGTGGGTTTTACTAATCGGTATGATTGGCCTTCTTTCCTTTTTTAATGCAGATATAGGAACATGTTTGAAAGCGCTCTTGGCCGTGGAGTTCTGTATTTTGTTATTCAACATGTATAAAATTGGTCCAAGTTTAAATTGGCAGATTGACATGAATCTCATCCAGTCAAATCTATCCTTTGGATCCAAAAGTTTCGTGTCTGAGTTGATTGGGGCATTTTACCAGCATTTCGATATGTTGTTATTGGGTTATTTATTGACCAAATCAGAAGTAGGTATTTATAGTTTTATGATTTTCTTCGTGAAAACATTGTACTTTTTCCCGGCGATTGTTCAGCAGAACCTTAACCCAATTGTATCTGATTTATGGGCCAATAAACAATTTGCTTTGTTGCAAAGTCATATAAATAAAATTAGAAAAGTCAATTTAGTAATTGTCACTTTCCAAGCTCTGGCACTTCTATTGTCCTATAAACTCACCATGGTGTTCATGAAACAAGAACTTACGGGGAGTTATTATTATTTTCTAATATGTATTTTGGGAGCCTTTATCTTTTCCACTATTTCCTGGAGCGGAACAATGTTGGTGATGGCAGGTAAGTTGTTGCCTAATATTTTGCAAAAAGTATTAATCATGGTGTTTTCAGGGTTATTAATGTATGGGATGGCAACCCAGCTAGGCCTTTTTGGAGCCAGTTGTGCATTTGCTGTGAGTGCCTTATTAAACGCACTTCTAACGGTTAATTTCGTAGGTAAGTTACTTGGGATCAAGTTTTTTTCATAGTTTTATACCTCTTCCACTAGATTCTGAATGAAAACATTGCCCTATTTTTTGTTACCAGCAAGCGTCTTAGTGGATGTTTCCATGATCTTTTTTGAGAAAAGCGCAATTGTTCCTGCGTTTCGTGCTGCGTTGTTTTTAATGCTTATAATAATGGTAAGTATTAAATACATTTCAAATACGAAGTATTATTTGGCATTAATTGGATTCTGTATTTATACGTTATTAATCGCATTGGTAAGTAACAATCCATTAGGGGCAATGGCAGACTCCACCAAACTACTTATCCCCATTCTATGTTTTATTATAGGGTTCAACTTGATTAACAGTTTGGAGAGGTTAAAGCGATTAAACAAATCTGTAGTAGCTGTATACATCTTATTAATTGTCAATTTTGTTATAAGTAACCTATTTGGGTTAGGGGAGTCGGTGTACACAAAAGGAGCGGATTTTTTAAATGGCAGTTTACACGACGGATGGAATTTGTTCACCTATAGCATCCTAATTGCCCCGCTAATCGTAACGATGTCAAAAAATGAAAGAGGATATAAAATTCTGGTTCTAATTGTATCCTTTGTATGTGCAATATTGGTTTTTGTATCATTAAAGCGAATTGCAATAGTTGGTTTAGCATTTGGGTTTGTGATTATTGTATTCTTTAGTAGTAATCTGAAACAAAGTTTACGCTATGGAATGATCGTCTTGCTTGCCGGGTTACTTACATTTCCCTTCATTCAAGATACGTTAAGTTTACGAGTAGAAAGCAGAGCAGGTCAGTTAACAGGTGAAAATTTGGATAAAGAAACGCGTGTCTTGGAAACGATTCATGTTTGGTCGGAGGCTTTAAGTTTTAAGGACCCAGTAAAAAGTTGGTTTGGTTTAGCCCCCTTAAAGTCAACTTGGAATTTTAAATATGAAGGCGTGGGTGAACGGTTTTTGCATGTAGATTATAATATTATAGTGAACTCTCTAGGACTAGTAGGTTTACTATTTTACCTGTACATGTTTTATGATCTTTACCGAAATTTCAAGAAACATAAAGTACCTCATTTTTTAAACAAAAACGTTTATAAAATGCTTGTGGCAACTTTTTATGCATTGATTATTTGTCAATTCATGACTTCTCTTTCTGGGCAAATGAGTCATATAAGTTTTAGGGCTACTGTATTTATATATTTAGGGGCCATTATTGGAATATTTCATAGACACAAAAGAGCATACGCGGTTTGGCTTGTGGAGAATAGAGAGGGTGAAAAAGAGAATGAATCTCTAGAACAAATTGGATCAAATTAATCAGGTAGCAGGAAATGAAGTTATTAATGTTTGGTACACTTCCAATTAACCTTGCTGAAATATCAGGAGGTGTAGAAACCGTGAGTGTGAACCTTTTGCAAGGCCTTAAGAATCGAAAAGATATTTCTGTAACGTTTGTATCTTTTTCTGAGGAGATCCAACAACAGTACAAGGTTGATTATTCTGATAATGTACAAATTCAATATTTGCCGTTAAAATACCCTCGTTTAATTTTGATAGATTATCTAATGAATAGAAGGGTGTTACTCGATGTTTTGAAGGGACTTAAACCTGATATCATCCATATTCAAGCCGTATCACCCGCACTGATCAGATTTTGGGGCGTGCCTAAGTCCAATCTTATTGTCACGCAACACGGCGTTTATAAAGAGGAAATAAAATTTACAAAAGGTCTTAAGGAAAAGGCCAAGTTCTATTTTAAGTTGTGGATTGAAAAGTATTATTACCCTAAATTTAAGAATAAGATTTTTATTTCTGAATATGGGGAACGATCTACTAAAACATCACATGGGGATAAAAATTGTATAATAAACAATCCAATTAATCCATCATTTTATAACTACTCGGTCTCATTTAACCATACCAATAACCTGATTTATGTAGGATGGATAAGCATTAGGAAAAATCCACTTATGATCTTGAAAGCGATGTTAGAATTAAGAGAAGAAGGCATCGTGTTTAATTTGGATTTGGTAGGTAAGTTCAAAGAAAAGCATTACCAAACGGAATTGGAAAGCTATATTTCGGATCATAAAATGGACGATCAAGTAACTTTTAGAGGCGGGCTCACACAGAATGAAGTGGTGAATGAACTGACAAAAGATTCTATTTTTGTGTTACCTTCTAAAGTAGAGAATGCACCGCTAAGTATCTCGGAAGCAATGGCCATGGGGAAAGTAATTATTGCTACGGACGTAGGTGGAGTTTCGGAAATGTTTGAAAATGAAACATCAGGATTTTTGTTAGACAAGGAAAACCCCCAAAGCGCACTTGTTTCTGTGTTAAAACGTATTCATAATAAGGAGATTGATCTCTCTGAAATTGCTACTAATGCTCATAATCTAGCAAAAAAATGCTATGATCCTGATGTAGTCATTTCTAAAACGTTGGATTTTTATCAAACAACTATGAACCATAAAAACGAAGCCGTTGAAAAATAATATACGATTTGGAGTTATGTGCAATAGTTTCACTTTAGCTAAGTGGCAAGAACAGGCTATATTGAAAGTATTGGAATTGGAAGGCGTCCAGTTAGAGTTGATTATTAATAATAAGGGATTTGCTGAGTCTAAAAGCGGGAAAGTTTTAAAACACTTGAATTTTAAAAACTTCTTCTGGACTATTTACATGTTTTTGATTCGAAATAGATTTCGCTCTTCCAAGAAGCGAGACATGTCTTCGGTGTTTAATGGGATTGCAAAACTGGAATGCGAAGTAACTAAAAAAGGTAAATTTTCAGAACACTTCAGCGAATCGGATTTATCGGCTGTTCGAGAACATAACTTGGATTTTATTTTAAGATTTGGTTTTGGAATTATTAGAGGGGAAATATTAGAAATCCCTAAATATGGCGTTTGGTCATTTCATCATGATGATGAAACCAAATATAGAGGTGGACCACCGGGATTTTGGAGTATTTATCATAATGATAAAGTTTCAGGGAGTATTTTACAGAGATTAACAGACAAATTGGATGGAGGGATAATTCTGAAAAAAGGATACCTAAAAACCAAGTATTCCTACATTAAGAATAGAGATCAAATATATCTGGAATCTGCTCGATGGCCCGCTCTGCTAGTCAAAAATATTTTAAATGGACATGTAGATATATTCAAGAATCCAGTTTCAGAAACGAAGGCAAAAATCTTTTACGCACCAACAAACATACAGTTCCTGAAGTTTCTATTTTATTCCAAGTTTTGGGGGATTAAAGAAGTATTGAAATTGCTATTTTTTGTTGATTATTGGAATATTGGAGTGGTTAAGAACGATATTTCTAGTTTTTTGAATGATGAAAAACAAGAGGTAATTTGGTATCCTCTCCGAACTAAAAAGAAATTTTTGGCAGATCCGTTTGCTTTCGTAGACCCAAATGATTCACAAAAAATAAACATATGTTTTGAGCGCTATGATTATGCTGTACGAAAAGGATTTATTGAATTTACTTGCTTTGAGGAAGGACACTTTAGTGCGCCTCAATCCGTATTAGAAGTCTCAAATCACTTGTCAT
The DNA here is from genome assembly GCA_965277185.1 of Cytophagales bacterium. Classification (GTDB taxonomy): domain Bacteria; phylum Bacteroidota; class Bacteroidia; order Cytophagales; family JAHDFW01; genus JAHDFW01. Next base: position 204,110 of record CBDICC010000009.1, read on the forward strand.
ATCCTTATTTGATAAAGGAGGATAAAGCGCAGTATATGATTCCGGAAAACCATGAATCAAATGCGGTTTCAATTTATAAAGCAGACAATTCGTTGCATCAATGGAGTAAGCAACAAATTCTAATTAATGATTTTGCGGGGGTAGACAATACCGTGATCAAACGAGATGGGGTGTATTGGATGTTTACTTCGAATAAGAACGATGGAGTGAGACACAACTTATATGTTTTTTATTCCGATAACTTGCATGGTGAATGGATCGCTCATGCACAAAACCCAGTAAAAACGGATGTACGAGCAGCCAGAAGTGCTGGAACTCCGTTTGAATTCGAAGGTGATTTATATAGACCGAGTATGGATTATTCGGAAAAAATTGAAGGAAGAATTATCATTAATAAAGTGGTGAAATTATCGAAAATGGAATATGAAGAGGTTTCATTTAAAGTAGTTAATCCGTTTAGGAATTCAGCGTTTCCTGATAAAATTCATACATTATGCGCTGCTGGAGATTTCACTTTAATTGATGGAGCTAAGGAAGCATTTATATTTTCTAACTGGAACTTTTTTAAACATAAAAGTGCAACAATTTTGGAGAAATTGGGCGTAAGAAAAAAAGGTGGTTGATTTTGATTAAATTTGAAGATTGAATTTGAGGAAGAAAATAGCAGTCATTGGTTTAAAAGGCCTTCCAGCAACGGGAGGAGCCGCGACAGTTGGTGAGCATATTATAACTGTACTAAAGGATCAATATGACTTTACGGTTTATTCGATTTCATCTCATACATCTGAGTCAAGTGGACATATGGATGGATATGAGCAAGTTGTGTTTGATAAATTTGGAAATGGAGGATTAAATACGTTGTCGTATTATGTGAAATCTTTATTACACGTCCTTTTTAAAGGGAAGTATGATGCCATTCATTTACATCATTGTTCGAGTGGATTTGTAACGCCTTTTTTGCGAATTCGATATAAGGTTCTAACCACGTTTCATGGGATATTTAGAAAAGATCAACCCCAGTTTCATAATTTTAAAGGATTCACACTTGTGTTATTGAAGTTTGCGCAATGGTTAAATCTAGTTTGGTCTAATGTAGTTATTTCGGTGTCAAAATCGGATGCGTTATACATAAAAGAGCAGCATAACATGGTTGTTAAGGATATTCCAAATGGTGTTTTCATTTCAGGTTTGCATTTAGACGAACAACGAGAAGAGGAAGATTATTGGGTTTTTGCCGCCAACCGCATTTACGAAATCAAAGGACTTCATGTGTTGTTGAAAGCTATGAAGTTGAATCAAGACAACCGAAAGTTAAAAATCATAGGCAATCTATCGATCATTCCGGAATATGCTAATGCAGTAAAAACATTAGCTAAGGACTTAAATGTGGAGTTTATAGACGTAATCTCAGATAAAAAGGAATTGTTTAGGATCATTCGAGGGGCTTCTCTTTTTATTTTTCCATCGCTTTCAGAAGCAATGTCCATGATGTTGTTGGAAGTAGCTTCTTTGAAAGTGCCTATCATCGCCAGCGATATTCCAGCTAATAAAACGGTATTTGGTGAAGATGAGGTCCTGTTTTTTAAATCAGGTGATATTGAAAGTTTAAGCCAGGTTTTAAAAAGCACAGAAGATGCTGACCAACTCGATGTTCAATGTGAAAAGGCATTTTCGCGTGTTAAAGATGAGCATGACTGGAACGTTATTGGGAAAGTGTATCAAGAACAATTCAACACTCTTTTGTAACATCATTAAACTCTATGTACTTTTAGCGCTTAATGTTAATTAAGAAGTCCAAAATACCGATTAAACAGATGCTTCTGATAGGTTTTCTTCCTTCATTTTTGAAGAAGTTCTACTACAGAATAAAAGGGCATAAAATTGGTAAAAAGGTATCCATCGGGTTTGGAAGTGTAATTATAGGTCGAGAAGTGATCGTAGAAGATCACGTACAAATAGGGCATTTGGTTACGATTCGAGGAGATAAAATATCGATTGGCAGGTTTGTTTCAATTGGGACAATGTCAATGATCGATACCACTACTATTATTATTGGAGAAGATACCCGGATCAATGTAAATGTTACAATTGGAGGTTTAGCTTTGCCCGAATCCTTAATTCAAATTGGAAAACGTTGTATCATAATGCCTTACAATTTTTTGAATCCGACTAAACCTATCGTCTTAGGAGACGACTGTGCTATAGGAGGGCATAGCCAATTATTTACACATGCTTCTTGGCTTTCAGAATTGCAAGGTTTTCCAGTTACTTTTGAACCAATTACAATTGGAGATAAAGTGTATCTCGCGTGGAACATCTTTGTATTGCCCGGAGCCAAAATTGGAAACGAAGTTGTAATAGGCGCGAAGTCTTTAGTAAGAGGAGAAATACCTTCCAACACAATGGCGGCAGGGTCACCGGCCAAAGTAATTAAGGAAAATTATCCAACGCGGTTGGATGCACAAGAAAAAAAGGATGTGCTGATCAAAATATTGAATGAGTTTGAGGAACATTTAAGCTTTCATGGCTACCAAGTTAAGGTCGAAAACACTGCAAAAAACAAAAGAATTCAAGTTACAAAAGGAAGGAAAAATTATGTGTTTGATTTTGTGGACAAAGAGGTTTCAGAATTCTCGGTTTCAAGTGTAGACTTATTAGTATTGGATGTAAATGTGAAACTTGAAAATTCATCAAAGGCAAAGATGATCATTGATATTCCCAATTTGACAAGAACAGGAACATCAGATGTAGGAGAAGAATTTGCTAGATACCTTTCCAGGTTTGGCATTAGATGCGAGAGATTAGATTAAAAGAACGGTTGCATCAATGGATTTTACCATAAAAACATATTCAAAAGTTTTAGAGGCCCTAATGAATAGTGGTTACGAGTTTCAACGTTTTGATGAGTTTATGCAATCTCCAGCTAAAAGAGCAGTTGTACTTAGGCATGACGTAGATTTACTTCCTCAAAATTCTCTACGATTTGCTCAAATACAAGCTGATTTGAATATAAAAGGATCCTATTATTTTCGGGCTGTACCTCAAAGCTGGGATGAAGCGATTATTACTGAAATTGCGAAGCTAAATCATGAAATAGGGTATCATTATGAGAATTTAACCACTACAAACGGAAATTACGATTTAGCGATTCAAGACTTCGATAAAAACTTGGCAGCATTACGCAAATTAGCACCCGTTACAACCATTTGTATGCACGGGAGCCCTATGTCTAGGTTTGATTCAAAGGATCTATGGAAAAAGTATCAGTTTGCTGATTATGGAATACTTGCCGAGCCCTACTTTGATGTGAATTATAACGAAGTTCTATATTTCACAGATACCGGCAGAATGTGGAATGCAGATAAAAGCAGTATTCGAGATAAAGTGAAAACCAACTACAATTTTGATTTTAAATCGAGTAATCAAGTCATTGAAGGAATTAATTCCAATAGTTTACCAGACCAAATTATGTTTACATTTCACCCACAGCGATGGAGTAGTTCATATCTTGCATGGGCCAAAGAATATGTAATGCAAAATGTTAAAAATGTAGTTAAAAGATATCTTTACAACCAATCTTGAAAACGTACAGAAAAGAAGGAGGGATAGATTTTATTGGTGTGGGAGCGCAAAAAGCGGGCACTACCTGGCTTTTTGAACGGCTGTCAGAGTTGCCTGATTTTTCAATGCCCATAATTAAGGAATTTCATTACTTTGATCGAAATAAAACGTATTTGTCGCCAAGCAGGCTTACAGAGGCAAAATTGTCCAAACGCATGATGAAAATGGCATGGTGGTTCAGTTCAATAAAACATATAGGATCGAAATTACGTGAAGGAAAGATTCGAAATTGGTTTGATTTTTTATGGATTATTAAATGGTTCTTTTCTGATTATGCGGATGGCTGGTATTTGTCCATGTTTAAGGGGTTAAATGGTATTTCAGGTGAAATCACGCCTAGTTACAGTATGCTGGCAGAAGAGGATATTACTCGGATGTATAAAATTAATCCAAACTTAAAACTGATACTTTTGCTTAGAAACCCTGTTGATAGGGCTTGGTCGCATTATCGACATAGCATTAAATCAATAGATAATTTCGGTTTGAATTCGGTTAATATTGCGGAGATTATTAATTTTATGGATAAAGAAGAACAAGAACTACGGTCCGATTATCTACGAACAATAGAAAATTATTCCAAAGTATTTCCATCAAAACAACTCTTAATAGGGTTTTATGATTCCATAAAAGCAAATCCGAAGAAATTGTTATTGGAAATTGTAACCTTTCTTGGAAGCAAAGAGAGCAATGTGGAACAATATTGCAACGTATCGAATAAAGAGAATGTGAGCTTAAAAATGGACATGCCGGACGAAGTGTTCATTTACTTAAAAAAGAAGTACTACGCCCTGATAAAACAGTTGTCGGAGGAATATGGAGGATATTGTTCTCAATGGCTACATGATTTATACAATGAAGAAGCCAATGAACAAATTGAGTTGAAACCAACATTTATAGTTGCGAAACATTGAAAAATGCTGCAAACAAAATAATCCTGCCCAAAAACATCAAAGAAGGGCTTGAAGAATATTCAGACGCTAGTTCTGATGAAACGCTTATTGGGAATTTTGACCAATCGTTTGTTCCCAATGGAGAAAAAATTGGTGCATTAGTAAATTTAACCCGAACGAATGATATTCGGTACATAAATAAATTTTTCGAATCTGCGAACGCAGTATTACCTCAAGATGGGATTTTCATTGGTTGCGTGGAGACCTTTTCAGTGCGGAGATCAAAAAAGAGGATTAATAAAATTCCAATTATTGGAAACCTGTATTTTGCCTTTGACTTTTTGTTTTTGCGGGTCATGCCGAAAGTTCCTTTGTTTAAAAAGGTTTACTTTTCAATTACGAGAGGTAAAAATCGCATTCTTTCCAAAGCAGAAACTTTGGGAAGACTAGTAAGTTGTGGCTTTGAAATATTGGAACTTAGAAGAGCGAATACGTTACTTTATTTTATTGTAAAAAAGGTCGATGAACCCGATTTTAACAATAATCCTAGTTACGGTCTACTGTTTAAAATGCAACGGCTTGGAAAGCATGGAAAAATGATTGGTGTGTATAAACTAAGAACCATGCATCCGTTTGCAGAATATTTACAAGATTATGTATTGACGAAAAGTGGCTACGCATCTTCCGGTAAACCAGCCAAGGACTTTCGACTCACACCATGGGGGAGAGTCATGCGTAAATATTGGATTGACGAACTGCCACAGCTTCTAAATATAGTCGTTGGAAATATGAAGTTAGTAGGAGTTAGACCTGTTACAAAGCGTTATTTTCAAGATATTCCCGAAGATTTACAAAAGCTTAGATTAACTCAAAAACCAGGTTGTATTCCACCGTACGTTGCCTTAAATAGATTGGGGAGCAAAGAAGAAGTATTGCAATCGGAAAGAGAATACCTAGAAACCAAAGTAAAATCACCGTATACAACGGATAGCGTTTTTTTCTTCAGGGCGCTTTTTAACATTGTGATTAAGAACAAGAGAAGTGCCTGATTGATTAGAACAGTTATTACATTTCTCATTTGTAATTATTTTATGTTATTACTAGTATTTGAACCTTGTTAGAAGGTTTTATTGGGCAATAAATAAAATTTACGTTAATTTGATCTTTCATGTTTAGCTATATGCGTTTACATTTCAGAAACTATTTCGTCCTGAGTTTGATCATCCTGCTTTCTTCCTGCGTATCCAGAAAGAAAATGGTATATTTTCAAGGTTCTGAAAATGAGTCAGGGGAGAAAGCCATAACTTTACCAACCTCCATTATTATGTCTGGGGATTTGGTGTCAATTACTGTTTCCAGCGTAAATATGGAGGCGACTGTTCCTTTTAATTTACCAATGGTAACACCGAACATTGCAAATGGAAAATCAACCGGAAGTATGCAACAACCTACTTACTTAGTTGATGAGGAGGGGTTTATTGATTTTCCTGTCTTAGGTAAATTAGCGGTTGCGGGATTGCCTCGAAAAGAAGTTACAGCTTTGATAAAGGAGAAGTTACAAGGCTACTTGAAAGATCCTGTAGTCAATATTCGAATTCAAAATTTCAAAATAAGTGTGTTAGGAGAGGTAATGAGACCCGGTGTCTTTACAGTGGGAAATGAAAAAATAACACTTTTGGAAGCACTTGCGCTAGCCGGTGATATTTCAATAATGGCGAATAGAAAAAACGTGTTGGTTATAAGAAACGTGGACGGAAAAAATGTACAAACGAGGATTGATTTAACATCGAATCAAGTTTTTAGTTCAGAAGTCTACTTTCTTAAGCAAAATGATGTGATCTATGTAGAACCAAATAAGGCTAAGATTAATTCCTCCGCTACAGGCACGAATACAAGTTTATACGTAGCCATCACCTCAATGGTGCTGACTTTAACCGTACTTTTGTTAAGATAAAATTTTCAGGTGTCAAGTAAATTACCACATTACCTCGAAGAGGATTTCACGAAAGATGAGATAGACCTAAAAGATCTCATAATGAAATATGTACTGCATTGGAAATGGTTCCTTGTTTCTATTGTATGTTTTGCTTTTGTGGCATTTATTTATGTACGGTATACGTTGCCAGAATATGTTGCTTCATCGACGCTTCTTGTAAAAGATGATAGACGGGGGGACATCATGTCGGAAGTATCCGCGTTTCAAGATCTGGACCTTTTGGGAAATGTAAAGGGAAATGTAGATAATGAAGTCGAAATACTAAAATCCAGAAATCTCCTTCAAAAGGTTGCAAAGGAATTACGTCTTAACTTTCAATTTCATTTAAGCAAGCAGCCGTTAGATCTAGAATTATATAAAAATAACCCTATAAATGTTACGTTTTTAAATGGAGATTCCTCCGTTTATTATGTAGATACAGCCTTTAATATAATTGTTAACTCTGAAACTGATTTTATCCTTGAAGATCAAAACGGGGAATCAAACCAGAAGGGGAGTTTTGACAAGTATATAAAAACGACCCTAGGTGAATTGAAAATAACTAAAACATCGGCTTTTACCAAAGCAACGGTAGGCAACAAAATAAAGGTTAAGATTCATCGACTGGAAAACGTAGTTACATATTTTGCGAAAAAAATCAATGTAAAGTCAGTCAATAAAATTTCCAGTGTAATAGGGATTACATTAAAACTCACAGAACGGAAAAAAGCCATTGACATTATCAATGAAATGATTCGGCAGTATGATCAAGATGCCATCGATGATCAAAATCAAATTTCCATTAATACCGCAAAGTTCATTGATGATCGAGTTAAATACATTACCTCAGAGTTGTCCGATGTAGAAGGGAACTCAGAACTGTTCAAAACAAAACATGGATTGGTAGATGTAACTTCTGAAGGAAGCTTATTCAGAGAAAACGTAAATGAAACAGGGAAGGAGGTATTGCAAGTTGGGACAGAAATTCAATTGGTCCAATTCATGCAAGATTATCTAAACAAGAGCAATGCTTCAACGGAAGATTTGATGCCTAGTAATTTAGGACTAAGCGATCAAACTATTGGAGAATCGATTGCAGCTTACAATCAACTTTTACTAGAACGTAACAACGTTTTGGAAAATTCAGGTGATAAAAACCCATTGGTGGCGGATTTAAATGAGAAATTGTTGAAAATCAAGGTCAGCATCAAGGAAAGTCTAAGTAATTTGGAAAGAACACTTCAAATTAAAAGTAAGGATCTGGTGGCTGAACAAAATAAGTTAAATGCAAAAATAGCTTCCGTACCAAAATATGAACGAGAATTTAGAATTATCCAAAGACAACAGCAGATCAAAGAATCGTTGTATTTGTATTTATTGCAGAAACGAGAAGAGACCGCATTGGCCGTAGCAGCATCAGTATCAAGAATTAAAATAATTGATGACGCATATAGTCCAATGATACCTGCTGCGCCAAAGACCAAACTAATATATTTAGGTGCAATGGCATTGGGACTGATATTCCCATTTTTATTGATCTATGTTAAGGATTTGCTAGACACTAAAATCCATGATGTAGCCGATTTAAAAAGACTTTCTATTCCATTGATCGGGGAGATTCCGATTGGTAACGTTAAGAACAAGTTAATGGTTTTAACAGACGATCGGTCTGCCTTTTCCGAGGCGTTTAGGACGCTTAGAACCAACTTAAGTTTTATGTTGCAATCCAATGAGAGCAAGAGTAAAGTTGTTTTCATTACATCCTCTGTGGCCAATGAGGGGAAATCACTCATTGCGCTAAATTTAGCTTCCATCCTTTCAATATCTGACAAAAAAGTGGTGTTGGTGGGAATGGACTTAAGGGCTCCAACAATTGCAAAGTATGTTGGTTTAGAAGAAAAGGAGGGGGTTTCAAGTTTTATTAATTCGAATAACTTATCGCTTGAAGATGTAATCGAAACGGTACCAAATGTAGAAAACTTGCATTTACTTCCCGCGGGATTTATTCCTCCAAATCCAGCTGAGCTTTTGATGGGAGACAACGTTAAAAAATTGTTTGATGAATTAAAGTCTAAATACGATTACATTATCGTGGACACTCCTCCAGTTGGAATTGTTACAGATGCTTTGTTACTTAATTCGTATGCGGATTTATTTATATATGTAGCAAGGGCAAATGTTTTAGAAAAAAAGGCATTGGATCAAATAGAACGCCTTTATAAAGAAGAAAGGCTTAATAATATGGCGTTGGTAGTTAATGGTACCAAACAAAAAAAAGGATATGAATACGGGTATGGAAATGTGGATAATGGGCCATTTTGGAAGCGCTTGTTTTCCTGAAAAAATTGTATTTTTGCCATAAATCACATAATTTGCATACTAATAAGGACTTGGATAAAATTATTTCCTATGAAAATTGAAAAAATAAGCTTAGTTGTCATATTGATAGCACTTGTTACATTTAGTGCAAATGCGCAAAAAGCGGATGGGTTTACAATAGGTCTTGGCTGGAGCGTAATCGATAATGATGATCGGCCCGATGTATCGTTTGATATTGCTGAGGGTTGGAATTATTCGTTGCTACCTGGACGAATTTCTCTTGATAAGGGGGTGACAAAGTTCTTAAATATGGAGCTTGTTGGATCTAGAACAGAATTTCGTGAAGGAAAGTTTGTGGAAGGAAGAATCTTGCCGTTAGGAGCTGGATACACTTTATATGTGGTAGACCTCCATGCAAAAGTAATGTTAAAAGCGTTGATTGGGCAAAAGAAGTTGTTTGATCCATACCTTTTGGTTGGAGCAGGGAACAGTGGCCGTGGATCAACCTATAATTTTGGATTTGGTTTTAATACGTGGTTTTCGGATCGTGTAGGTTTGAATTTCCAAACGGTAGGAAAGCGAAAAATTGCACCAGTTACAAGTCCAAATTACATTCAACATTCAGTAGGAGTTGTTTTTAAATTAAGCAAACCTGCCGAAGTGCAAAAATCAGATGCTTTAAATCATCTTAAAAAAATTATCAAGAAAAATTAAATGAAAGTTATGATCAGAAAAATAGCTATATCATTCATACTTGTTTCCGTATATTCTTTGGTTGGATATGGGCAAGATAAAAAGATGCACAATTACTCCGATGAAGAGCTTGAAACGATATCGAGTTACATCAAAGCGTTGGAAGAAGCAGATTTAGAAGTACCATTTGTCATAGACGTAGAACGAAGAAGCACAGTTTTGTCTTTACTTTCTGTTACTTCCAATATCAAAGAAAAAGATGAATATTTTTATGACTTTGATGATGAGGGGATCACAAAATTGGTGAGTTACATAGACATGTTAGAGCAAAGAAACTCTACACGTACTACAACGGAGTATCAGTTAGAAATAAAAACAGCGGATGGGGAATTGAAAAAATACAACTTTGCTTCACTTAAAGCAATGAATAAATTTATCAAGGACCTGAAAAGATCAGACCCTGTTTTTGCGGCGCAGCTAAAGTCTGGAGAGGAATTGGATATAGCTATTGTGAGCACAAATGAGGGGCGAAAAGCCTACAAGTTTACTTCATTAGAAAGTATGCAGGACATGATGCTGAAAATGAATAACGATGAATTGGCTTTGAAGGATAAATTAAAACAAAATTCACTGGATTTAGAACTTATTCAACCAGATGGAACAAAACAGAAATTTACGTTCCAGACGCTTGATGCGATGAATGACTTTTTAGTGAATTTGGACAAACTAAATCCTAAATTATCACAGGAGTTGAAATCGGGTGATGGATTTGACGTTGCACTTATATCTTCAGATGGTCAATTGAGAAATTATAAGTTCAAAACGCTTGCAGCAATGACGAAGGTGACGTTGAATTTAAAAACGGAGGATAAAGTGTTTGCAGAATCTTTGATTGCGCAAGAAGATATCGAAATGGAAATCATTAATTCCAATGGAAAAAGAGAAAAATTGAAGTTTCCAAACCTTCCAGCAATGAATGAATATTTATTGAAATTGGAAGAGACTAATCCAGCATTAGCAGCTCAATTAAAAGCTGGAGATGGTTTTGAAATGGACTTGGTAATGCCAGACGGTTCTATTAAAGCGTATGATTTCAAGACATTGGATGCCATGACGGATGTAACATTAAAAATGAAGCCGGAAGAATTCGCTCTGAAATCTAATCAAAAAGTAGAGCATGATTATTTAATGGAAATTATCATGCCAGATGGGAAAAAGGAGAAGTTTGTATTTAAATCGCTTCCTGCCATGAATGAGTATATGAAAAATCTTTCAGAAACGAATCCTGAGTTGGCAGCTCAATTGAAATCGATGGCAGATTTTGATATGCGAATTACCATTATAGAAGAAAAAACCAATAATTCTACCTATAAATTCCATGATGAAGAGCAACTTTTGGCGGCGGATACCACGAAAGAAGATACCGAAATGATTGCCAAAGAGGATGAAAAGTCAACGGATGAGAAAGAAGGAGTAAAAGAAAGTGTGGGAAACACCACCAAGTTTTACGACAATGTATCATTTGAATTAAATAAATGGTCGATTTCCCCATCTCATAAAACGTCCTTAAACAAAATAGTGAAAGAGATGTTGGCCAACAAAAGTATCGAATTAACTATTTTGGGTCATACAGATAATTCAGGATCCGCCAGTTTTAATAAGAACTTGGCCAATTTAAGAGCAAGTGCAGTTAGAGCTTATTTAGTATCAAAAGGAATCAAAGTATCTCGCTTGCTTACGAAAAGTTACGGAGCTGAAAAACCGGTTGCTACGAATAATTCGGAACAAGGCAGATCAAAAAACCGAAGAGTAGAGATTCGACTTAGAAAAGAAGGCGATAAAGATGAAGCCTTTCTCAGTACCCCGATAGAAGTAAAAAAAAAAGTGGAGGTGCAACTCAAAAGGAAACGACTGGCAACAGCGTAGCTCGTTACTACGTAATAGCAGGATCTTTTCTTGACGAAAAGAATGCCCAGGACTACAAAGCAACATTACGTACAGAAGGATATCCATCTGCGGATATTATTGTTCCTACGGGTAAAGAAACCTATTATAAAGTCAGTATAGAAGATTTTTCAACTACAGAAGAAGGTACTAAGAAAGTGCAAGAAGTAGGGGGATCTTTTACCGATGGACTTTGGCTACTTAAGAATTAGTTGTAGGATCACTTACTCCTAAATACTTTTTTAATAATATGATCACCAATGCGTGTTCCAAAATGTATTGGATCTTTGTACGCTTCTTTTGGATAGGTCTCTGAAATTTGATCAAAATAGTATACGGTTTCAAACTGTTCTAAATCCAATCGGAATTGCTTCATGAAAATGCTTTCAATTTTTTTGTCTTGATATTTTTTATAGGAAGGAAAAACAACAATGCTAAGCTTGATGTTTTTTTGATTGCAGGTGGCCTTGATTTGGCGTATGATCTCTACATATGACTGGGAATAATTGTAGCTGTCAAAATATGTTTTCTGCTTATTCATCACTTTCGCCCAGAGTTTCTGCTTCGCCGTTGCACTTTTATTTACATAATATTCTTTTGGTGCATACGTAGCTTCAAGTAGATTATAAACCACCGCTGGGGTTGAACGATCAAAAATTGGTAGAAATCTATTGTTAAGAATTTTAGACACCTGCGAAGTTCTATTTCTATTAAAATCTTCATTCAACAGTTCTAAATTAAGCCCTAAAACAATGGTAGAGGTTTCGTTTCGATCCATTAATGCATTGAAAATCTCATATATCTCCGGTATGGTACTTCCTTTACAAGCGTAATTCATGTACTGTTCTCCCGTCAAATTAGCAATTTGTTCCTCTTTTAAAGAATGCATTCTCGAATCACCAAGCAGGACTTTTTCATTGGAATTGGTCGGGAGTCTACGGTAGTTGTATAATATATCATTGGATTTAAGGCCCACATATTTTTTATCGACTCCATCCCAATAGTCACATAGGTCATATAAGTTAAAAGGATCTACAGCCACGATACATACCATGTACAACAGAATCGGCGAGGAGACGATCAGGAGATGTTTAATGAACCACTTCATATTAGTATAGTATAAATCATTTGTACGATGCTAAAATTGAAAATAGATGAAATTGCTCTCTACTATGTGTTTCCCGAAAAACAAAGAGGATAACACCAATATATATTGAAAGGCAAGTTGAATCACGTATGGAATTTTAAAATTTAGATGGCCTAAAGATCTTAAATATTTAAAATATTCAGTAGCCATAAAGAATAACAAGAATAACATGGTTATAACGAATTCCTTCTTGCTGAAAGCAAAAGAATAAACCACTTTATGATAGTCTATTAATTCATCAAAGGTGAAACTCAAATGCGTATAGATATGTAGAGAATGTTGTAATGAGTTCGATCGAAATAATACAAGAAGCAACAAAACAAGCAAGAAAGTAAAGCAACCGCGTAAGAATGCAGGGATTTTAAGCGAAAATTTCTCAAATTTCCCGAAGACAAAGAGAAATATAGCGTGCAACGCTCCCCAAATCATAAAAGTGATTTTATTGCCATGCCAAAGGCCCGAAATAATAAAAGTCACGAGTAAACTTAAGAATAAGAACCATTGCCCATTTTTGCTTCCTCCAATCGGAATATAAATATAATCTCGGAACCAATTAGAAAGCGAAATGTGCCAGTTTCGCCAGTAATTTTTTAGCGAACTTTGAAAATAAGGAAAATTGAAATTAAGGTTCAACTTAAAACCAAGCAATCGAGCGCTGCCAATGGCAATATCTGAATAGCCTGAAAAATCACAATACACTTGAATACCAAAGAAAAAAGTATTGATGATGAAGGCCAATCCCGTGTAACTAAGTGGGTCAGTATATACTTGATCAACATATTCACTTAATCTGTCAGCGATCACAACTTTTTTGAATAATCCCCAAGTGATTAATTTGAGTCCTGAAACAGCTAATTTATAATCAAAGTGTTTCTTTTGATAGAATTGAGTGAGTAAATGATTGGCTCTTTCAATTGGTCCGGCGATCAATTGGGGAAAAAACGATACATAACTGAGAAATGCAACGATGCTTTTGCTGGGTTCCGTTTGATTACGATACACGTCTATGGTATAGCTCATTGTTTGAAACGTGTAAAAGCTTATTCCAATGGGAATAAGATAGGAGGTTGCATCATTTTGTGGAACAATACCAAACACCGTAAAGGCTTTAGCGAACTCCGCAGTAAAGAATGAAAAATATTTAAAGGATAGGAGGATTATTAAATTGATCGAAATCGAGAGTGTTAATAACACCTTTTTCCTTACTTGGTCACTGGACTTGGCTATCAGATGAGAAATGAAATAATCGGACAACGAACTGATCAAAAGTAATAGGAGAAAACGATAGTCCCACCAACCAAGAAAGAAGTAGCTCGCAATTAGAAGGAAGGCGTTTTGGAAAAGCACTTTTTGCCTACCCAAGATCCACCAATGTACTCCAAATACAATTACAAAAAAGAAGACGAATTCGATGGAGTTGAATAGCATAATAACAAAAATAAACTATTTTATCAGTTTACTAAATGAATTGTACGAAGCTTATGTTTGCGCATTATAAAAGAATATCCACTAATGAAGTTCTTTTTAGAATAATGATCAAAGATAGTTAGGAAACGAATATAGAATAAGGCTTAACGAGGCATCATATGAGTCCAAATAAATATAACTATTCATAGTGACTTTTGGCAGATTATACGGTATTTTGCACTTACATGAAAAAGATATTTGTTACCCTATTATTTTTATGCTCCCTTGGCTATGGGAATGCTCAACAATTTGCAGATAAGGAATTTTACTTGGTTGATTCATTGGATCTAAGTAAAGTAAACGAGTATAATAAACATTTGCTGGATAGTGCCTTGACGATTTATCATTCCCAATCGGAGGATTCAGATAAATTAAAAACGCTTCTAAATGATATTGTATTGGAATATTATGGCTTTGGTAAACAGCTTTATGTGAGTTATTTATATCAGGCTTCCAAAGAAAAGTTGAAGGAGAAAGACCTATCAGAAAAGGACCAAAAAAGGTATCATGCTTTTTTGGCTTATACAAGTTATTTTTCGGCCGTCTATTTGAGTTATGCGGATGATTTAGAAGAAAAAGATAAGTTTTATCAAGAAGCAATAAAATACGGCGAGTTGGGGGATGTTCAAAACGTTCGATTTAGTAGCCTTAACCAATTAGCGGCGAGAAAGTCAGAAATCGGGAAGATGGATGAGGCCATTGATGACTTTCAATTTATCATGTCAGAAGCAAAAAGGTTGGACATGACCATGGTCATTATACAGGCTCAAAATGGAATACAAAATATTCATACGGCTCAAGGAAAACATGAAAAGGCTTTAAACGATGCAAAAAATATTTATGCAATTGTTATTGAGAATATGAAAGTGGGGAATATGAATGAGCAAACATTGCCTGATGTTCATTTTAGTTTAGGATACTGTTTTTTAGCGACTGAACAATTAGATTCGGCCATGCACCATTTAAACATTGCATTAGAAATCCAATCGAAGTATGGAGACTTAGATCAAAGATGGCGGATACTTTTTGGTATGGGAGATGTGTTGGTCGCTAAAAAAGAATGGCATCAGGGAGTGATTATAATGGAAGAAGCATTGAAGCTGATATTGGCATCGGATGCAAAAACAGACATTGCATTGACAAAAAGTTTATTGGCAAGGCATTTATATGAAGATGGTAAAAAAGAAAGAGCTTTGTTATTGGGTGAAGAAGCTTCGATTGAAGTACGTGAAAATGGCTTCTTTGAAGATGTTTTAGATGTAGCTGAGAATCTGTCCGAAATGTATAAGCAAGACAAGAATTGGGAGAAAGCTCTGGAATTTCAAGGACTCATGCATGCTATGCGCGATAGCATAAGACAAGAAAAGAACGAATATGAAATAGCAACCAAGGAAGCTGAATTTAAGTACAAAGAACAAAAGATACTCGATGATCAAGAGAATGAGAAGAATCTGGCATTAGAAAGGCAAGCAAAAACACAAAAGCAATACATTATTTATGTAGCTGTGGCTGGCATTCTACTTTTAGCGGTGGCACTTATAATAATCATAGGAAGATTAAGAATTACACGCAATCAAAAAGGAATCATAGAGCAGCAAGCCGATCAGTTGCGTGCGTTGGATGGAACAAAAACCAAGTTCTTCAACAATGTGGCACATGAGCTAAGAACACCACTTACACTAATGAACGGTCATTTAGAATCAATGCTTACAGATCGTTTTGGAGGAGTCAATGAAAATCAGCGCAAAAGTCTATTAATAGCAAAAAACAATACCAATCGACTAATCGAAATGGTTTCGGAAATTTTAGATTTAGGAAAACTAGAATCCGATAAAATGGAATTGAATAGTAAATCCATTCTTTTGAAACCCTTTTTAGACCGAATCTTTTTTACGTTTGAATCATTAGCTTACCAATTTGATATTAACATCACTTTCGAGTATGATTTAGATGAATCAGTAGCTTTAAAGCTGGATCAAAACAAAATTGAAAAAGCGCTCAACAATTTAATCCATAACGCGCTTAAATTTACCAACAGGGGAGGAACGGTTAAATTAAGGGTCCTAAAAGTAGGAGAGCACATCGTTATGGAGATTTCAGATTCTGGTAGAGGGATTCGAAAGGAAGAAATGAACAAAGTGTTTGATCGATACTTTCAAACGGAAGATAAAAGTGCACCTGCTCAAGGGGGAACGGGAATTGGGCTGGCCATAGCAAGGGAATTCGTAGAGTTACACAAAGGAACGATTAATGTAGATAGTAAAATTGATGAAGGATCTACTTTTACAATTGCCCTTCCATCTTCTTTAAGCGTTCAGATGGATACAGATCAACAAGCGGTAACCCTTCCATCTTCTGAAATTCAAGCACCCATTTATCCGGTGTTAGACAAGAAAGATCGAGTAATTTTAGTGGTAGAGGATCACAAGGAAATGCAGCAATACATAAAAGACTTGTTGGTTGAACACGCGAAAGTATTGATTGCCAATGATGGCGTAGAAGCATTGGAGATTTTGGAAAAGAATAAGGTTGATTTAATGACCATTGACGTCATGATGCCGAATATGGATGGTTTTAGTTTACTAAAACGGATTCGGAAAAACCCCAATTACGCTAAACTACCTACCATTATGTTATCTGCTCGAGCAGCAGAAGAAGATAAAGTAGAGGCATTAGAAATAGGCGTGAACGATTATATTACGAAACCTTTTAGTCAATTAGAGTTGGTAGCTCGCGTTGCCAATTTAATCGAAAATAAACTAAGTAGATTAGAGGAGGAAAATGAACAAGTAGGTTCAGAAACAGAGGATAATATATTTATCGAAGGCCTTAAGAAGATCATAATGGCGAACTTAGATAATTCGGATTTCACCGTAACTCAGCTAAGTGAAGAAATTAATTTAAGCGAATATCAGCTAAACAAAAATATCAAGAGAGTCACAGGATTGACCTCCCTTAAATTTATTCGTGAGATCAAATTGTTACACGCGTATGAGCAATTGAGGTCTAAAAAAATTAAGTCAGTGGCTGAAGTATCCTATGCGATCGGAATCGAAAACCCCAGTCATTTCACTAAACTTTTTACGGAACGTTTTGGTAAAAACCCATCAGAATATTTGATGTAGAAAAAGTGAAAAACCAATTTTAATGCAGCGTTCAGTCTGTAATTTTTTGAAAATTCAGCCCGATATTTGACTTTTAAAGATGTTTATTTAATTGATAATCAATCATTTGCGTATCATTAAGTTTTTGAGTTGATATATTAAGTTTTTTAGTTAGTCGCTAATAAATGGGACGACTACATTTGTGCTCAATCGTATGGCAAATACAATATTAGAACACATTTAAGAAAACTTAATCATGAAGAAAATCTACTTATTCCTTTCAATTAGCCTAGTAACAGTTGGATTAAAAGCTCAAACATCAGTCACATTTTCTGGAACAGGGGACCAATACATAGAAATAGACTCGAATACCTCCGCTGACTTTCAATTAGCAGAAGAATTTACGGTGGAAGCATGGACAAAACAAGGTACCCTAGGCGTTTGGCCCTCGATTATCACCAATTATGATGGTGAAAATGGTATTGATGCATCGGGAATCTGGTTTGGATTAACCAATAATGGCCTTATTAGCTTGCAAGTTTATGATAGTTCTGGTTCCTGGTTATACGCTAACGGATATACGAATCTTGTGGATAGCAATTGGCATCACGTTGCAGGAGTATATCGAGACGATTCCATATTCGTTTTTGTGGACGGTATTTTGGAAGGAGCTGCACAAGGCCCTGTTACTGCAAAGTATTCTGGACAAGCACTATGGTTTGGAACTGATTATATTGCCGATTACTTACTTGGAGAAATAGATGATGTGCGTTTTTGGAGTGATGCAAGAACTCCATTAGAAATAGCTACGAATAAAGACAGTTGTTTAGATGGATCTCAAAATAACCTTGTTGGTCTTTGGCACTTTGAAGAAGGTAGTGGAAGTAAAGTTCAGGACATATCAGGAAATAACCACACAGGTACATTAGTCGGAATGGATACGGTTACAGCGTGGAGTACAGGTATTAATTGTGCGAGTTGTGATTTCACTCAAATAACGGCTACTATATCAGAGGTTAATACTGTATTAACATCGAATGAAACAGGTGTAAATTACCAATGGTTAGAATGTGCAGGAATGACCGAGATTAGTGGTGCAACGAGCCAATCGTACACAGCAACTGCTAATGGGGATTATGCCGTAATCGTTACAAAAAATGGATGTTCCGATACTTCATCTTGCTATGCGGTAACAGAGGTCGGAGTAGGAATTACGGAAAATGATTTTGCGCAAAACCTTCATCTTTACCCGAATCCAACGAACGGAAATTTCTCTATTGATTTGGGAGGTATTAATAAGGAGGATGTAATGGTTTCAATTTCAGATTTGAATGGTAAGTTAATTCGGTCAGAAAAATTTAGTGGAGGTCAATCATTGAATCTAAGCTTAGAAGAACCAGCAGGTATTTACTTATTAATGATTCAATCTAGAGACAACAAGGCTGTACTTCGGTTGATTAAGAAATAATAGATACGGTTTCTTACTATTCTATCGGTAATTAAGAATTTGGTCCATACGCGCATGTAATATTATCAATTGCGTCTGTTTTAAAAGTCAAAGAATAGATCATTTCGACATTTGGAGGGAATATATTGTATTAGTAATCAAAACAATATAATATATTTCTTTCCATCGTTCGAAAAGCCATGCTAACTACATTTGAGATCGCCTAAATTCACGGTTAAACCTTCTTGAAAATGAACGAAACGGAGTTTCGTAAATGATAAACTATTTAGTGTAATGTGATTTGTTAAACGCTGTTAGTTAGGTAGTTACAATGTGCTAGGTTTTTGGGTTGATATATTATGTTTTTGAGTTGACTTACGGAATTTACTTAATCTACATTTATACTAATATGGTTGGATAAGCCCGTTGATACAAATAAATCACCGTGCATTTCTTTAGAATTATTTTTTGAAATCGAGGTGGATTTGTTGTTTAATAAAGCATTACATTTTCATGTTAATCACAAGTTTTTATTACTAATAAATGAAAAATTATACGTTAACGATAGTACTTCTTATAGTGCAATTTACTGCTTTTGGACAAGAAGATCGTTCCTCAAAAAGTCACCTCAAACTGGTTAAAATTGAACCAATGGTGCATAAATCTCCGCAACTTGATCTAGGGAGGAAAAAACGTATTCCGATGCCTTCAAAAGCATCGAGTCAACAGAAGTCTCGAACAATTCGAAACAATCAAATTAAATCTGTTGCTCATTTTAATCAGTCAACGGTTCAAAATAGGACTAGAGGAGTTGTCCAAACTCAAATCATTCCGAAATCAATGCATTTGACTCCAATAGCTACTTCCAAAAACGGAACCGCTCCAAAACAAGAAATAAGCACGAAGGGAAACCATACGCAGGACGGTTTAAAAGATTCTAGAAACTTACAAATCAGTCAAAATGGTAAATTGTTGTCAGTAGATGGATATGAAGTGGATTTTAAGGTCCCAATTATTCCATCCATAGCACACTTAGCTAATAAATGTGGAACTCCAAGTGGTAAAATGAACCTTGTAAGTGGAGGGACAAATAGTAGAAGTGCCGGATGTCCATTTACCGTAGCCTGTGATGATCCTTCCAACAGAGATGCTGCTCCAACAACGGCCAAATATTTTCAATTGAAGTGGCATGTGATGCAATCGACAGGAGGAGGTGCCTCTTCCAACATAGATCAAGCAAGGATTGACGCTTTAATGGCTGAATTAAATGCGGATTTTACCACAGAGAACCTAAATTTCTGTGCTGATCCAGCCTCGTTTTATCAAGATGATGTGAATTATACACATGATTTCACCACGGAAGAAGTCTCCATGAAAACAACCTATAATGTAACTCCAGCAGAGGTAATTAACATTTACGTAGTAGGTTCAATGGATAAAGCTGGATATGGACGATTTCCATATGATCCAACGGGAGGAACAAGTACAACAGGAGGGATTGTATTGAATAAAGATTATTGTATAATAGGTTCACATACCCTAACCCATGAAATGGGACACACATTTGGTTTAGAACATACCTATGCGGGAGTAGAAGAGCGAATTGCCTGTTCTCCGTGTTATGAAGAGGTACGAAACGTAAATGGTTCTTCCAATACTTCTGGGTTAGCAACTCCTTTTTTAGGACCTTATAATTCTGAGGGAGATAAAGAAGGAGATTGGTGTTCGGATACACATCCACACGATATCAATGCCTATAATTGTTCAACCAGCTCTAATGCTAATAATGCGGGTTGTGATCTGTTTCCTTGGGCTAATGCTCCTGTGAACAATCACATGTCGTTTTCGTTTTGTTCCTCAGAATTTACATCTCAACAAAACTCCAGAATGCATTGCATGATTGCTACGTATTTAAATGGTTGGACTTCTTCTGCGGGTATTGCTTGTAGTTCAGATTTACCAGTAGCCGATTTTATAGGTAATCCAACCGCTTGGACTGTACCTGCCACTGTAAATTTCACAGACAATTCTACTCCTCAATCCCAAATTACCAGTTATACTTGGGTTTTTGATGTAGCGGCTAGTGGAACGGTAACCTGTGCTGGTTGTACGGGAGCTAATGCAACTTTTGTAGGTCAAGTGCCTCCTACAGTAACCTATTCAACTATAGGATTGTATACTACCTCATTAACCGTTACAAGTGTCAATGGACCTACGACGGAAACCAAAAATAATTACATAGAAGTGCGCGCGCCGATCGGAGACTGTCAGGAACTATCATTGTATTGGGATAACCCAGTTTCAACGGCAAGCACCTACGGCGGATTCGCAGCGGGAGAACATATATTATTGCTTCCAGATCAGTCAAACTCTCCGGGAATAGCAGCTAAAGGAGCATACGAACGGTATCTAACGCCAAATCCTGGGATAACAAAAGTTGGAGCTGTTTCTATTGGCTTAAATGGTTTGAATGATCCAGATGACGATATGATTATTCAAGTTACGGTATATGATGATAATGGCTCGGGAGCACCTGGAGCCCTTCTTGGAGTAAGTAATACGTATTCTCCTACACAATTGGGCGTGTCCACTGGAGCAACATTTTCAATTCACAAAATCCCATTGCCTGCAGTTATTCCTACCACGGCAACTTTTCATGTGGGCATAGAAGTATTGCCGGGAGATGTAACAGATGCGTTGGTTTTGATTGCGAGTGCCAATGGAGAAGGACAAGGAAATGGATTGAACCATATATTTAGTACAGGTTTTGGTTTTGATAACCTTTTAACCGCTTTTGCTTTGGATGTAGATCTATATTTGATCCCGGAGCTAGGGGAAACGACTCCAGAAACACAGATAACAGGATTGGTAGAAAATGTTGTTTGCGATACGACCTACGTTTCAATTTCCAATACGGTTAATTACTCCTCTGTTTCTAGTATAACATATACGTTTGCAGATGGCACAACCATAAATTCTTCTACGGTTATACCAACTTTAGAAAGAACCTATACGGTAGCTGGACCGGATGAATTAACCATAATTACCTTAAATGATTGTGGAAGATCTGACACTACTTCTTGGACCATTAACTATAAATTCTCACCCAGTCCAGATCCTGCGTTTACCAAAGCACAACCAAATCCAATTTGCACAGGTGCAACAGGAGTTGATTTCACTGCAAACACTTCTGGCCATAAAGATTACACTTGGGATTTTGGAGATGGTACGCCATTGTTCTCATCGGGATATACGAATGCAACCAATCATATCTACACGGTACCGAGTACTGAATATACATCTTTAACGGTCACTGCACTTAGTATTGATCCAACAGATATCTTGCATTTTGAAGATTTTACTGCAGGATGGCCTGCAGGCTATGCTCGATTTAATAATGACGTATTTACGCCGAACGCGTCTATTAATCCTCCTTTTACAGGTGCAAATGCAACGGCATGGTTAACATTTGACGTTACTGGCGACGGGAATGCTACCGCTGTAAGCACTTCCTATAATGCTCCAGGACAACAAGCGGATGATTGGATGATCACTTCTGCCATTGTTATTCCAGATGGCAACCAGATGTTAAGTTGGAAAGCAAATACAGAAGACCCTACGTTTCGTGATGGATATGAAGTTAGATTATCTACCACGGCACAAGCACCTGCCAATACGACTAACTTCTCAACAGTATTGTTTTCTACGGCTGCTGAAAATAGAGCTGTCACGAGACGAAGTATAAATTTAGCTGCTTATAGCGGACAAACTGTTTATATTGCTTTTAGAAATAATTCTACCGATAAATACCTTTTAAGCATAGATGATATTTGGGTAGGAACATCCGGAACTGGATGTACAGCAACTCGTACTATTAATGATTTCATTGAAGTGATCGATTGTGCCGTAACCGCACCAACGGCCAAATTGGATACGTCATCAACCTTAGGTTGTGGAACATTGATTGTTTCCTTTGCAGATAGCACGAAAGTAGGGGATCTAGCTACATCATGGACATGGAATTTTGGAGATGGAGCATTTTCTACTCTTCAACATCCTACACATGCTTTTGCAGCTCCAGGAACGTATGATGTGATTTTTGAAGCATGTAATACAGGAGGATGCACCAGAGATATTATTCAAATAGTTGCTGCCGCTCCTGTGGTTGTAACTTCTCCTACCATTATACCTCTTCCAGCAGGAACGTTCTGTCCAAATACCACCGTTAACTTAACCTCAAGTGGAGGTACAGCGGGTGTAGGAACTACTGTAAAGTGGTATTCTGGGCCAAATGGTACGGGAAATGCATTAGGAGATGGAAATAATATTAATATCGTCACAGATACTACGGCTACATATTACGTTCGAAGAGAGGGAGATATATGTGGTCCAACAGACGATTCCAGTATTGTGGTGAATGTAAAGCACTATGGATACGCTGTAGACGGTACCAGTTCCAATAACTATTGCACCGATAACGATGGTTGGAATCATTTCTTTGATGGGAATGAAATAATATTTTCAATTGATGGTGATATCACCACTGGAGCAGTTATTGGTTTCCCTCTTGTGACGATTTCAGAAGCTACTAATTTTTACCAAGCTACCGAAGGTCCTTCAACTCCACCATTTTGTTCGGTCGGGAATGCCCCGGGCGAAGAGCGTTTTGAAATGAAACGGAGTTGGAATGTAGATTTAGGCGGAGGAAGTGTAAATGCTCCTTATAATCTTCGTTTTTTATATGAACCAACGGACAGAGTAGCCATTGAAACCGCAGCAGCAAGTCATATAGCAACGTATCCGTCTTGTGGGTACGTATATAAGTATCCGACTACCTTAGGTTTTTACTGGTTTAAGAATACAGGATCTAATTATTCCGCCCCGGATTACGATGGACTACAATTAAATGGTGTCAATGGAACAACAAGCAATGGATTGACATACACTGAATTAACCGGGATTACCAGTTTCTCAGGAGGATCAGGAGCTGTTGTGTTGAGTCCTAGTTCTGCATTATCCATTGATCAAAAAGAACTTAAGGGTACTGTAAATGAGCAACGATTAGAAGTTAGTTGGTCCGTAAACCCTAATCCTGTAACCAACAATTCACAAGTAACCATTACAAGTGATAAAGAAGAGCAAGCGATCATCTCTGTTTATAACTTATTGGGGGAATTGTTAGTCGAGAACAAGGTGACTTTAGTAATGGGTAAAACTGAATTTGCCTTTCCGCATGTTGAACATCGTTCGAATGGCATTTATTTCTTGACATTAAAAACAAAAGGGACATTGTTGAAAATTAAAGTTTTAAAGAGTAATTAAATTAAGATAGCGGAGAATTAATTTGATTGTTTTGGTCCTTTTTTAGCGCATTGGAACAAAAAAACTTTATGAAAATAAGCTAATGGATAGGTCATTCTGCTGGGTATTAATTCCTAGAATGCTTAAAGTAATATGGTTTTGTAGGCTGCCTTACATGTTGATTGTGAGTTGATTAAGGTCTATTAGGTTTTTGAGTTGATATGTTAAGTTTTTGAGTTGATCGATCAGATATTAAACAACCATTTTTGTCTTAAAGAAAATCAAAAACTAAAAATAAACGGAATGAAAATATTGTTTAAACGGATAGTCTTGCTAAGTGTTTTGATATGGATATCAAATCAAGTTCAATCGCAAAACGTTGGCATAAATAACACCGGGGCATTACCTGATTCCTCTGCTATACTAGATGTTTCCGATACCACAAAAGGAATCTTAATTCCTAGAATGTCAAGTGTACAACGAGCAGGTATTGCAGGACCCGCAGAAGGTTTAATGGTATATGATACAACGACCACAGGCTTTTGGTTTTATAATGGAGCAGCTTGGTCACAAGTAGGAGGAGGAGACACGGATTGGACCATTTCAGGGGCAGATCAATATTCTGGTGTCACAGGAAATGTGGGTATTGGAATCGTTGGGCCTTTGGCTAAAACACATATTGTACAAACAGGAGCGGTAGATGGATTACGATCCGATCATTCTGGATCAGCTATCGCAAATGTAGTTTTACATTCTGGAAGTGGAACGGGGTATGGCTTATATCATTCAGGAACAGGAATGGGACACTACTTAAGTTTAAGTAATGCATTGAATGCATCAACTGGAATAGACTTACAATATGCTGGAACAGGAAGAGGGATGAATGTTAATTTAACTAATTCAACGAATGCAGATATCGGTTTAGGGATTTTTCATTCAGGAACGGGAAGAGGACAATACGTAGGTATAACTAATCCAACAAATGCAGCACCAGTAATAGAGCTTCAACATGGAGGTATTGGAACAGGTTTATACGTTAATTTAAGCAATGTAAACAATACAACTGTCGGGGTATTTTCGTTGCAGGCTGGAACGGGACCTGCCATTTATGGACAATCTAATGGCATAGGAGTTTGGGGATATGTTACCGGAACTACGGGGAATGGAAATGCGGCAGAGTTTTATCATGCAGGGACAAACGGTCCAACGGTGGATGTTTTTATGGGGAACCCAGGAGTGACACCAGGCCCGGCAAATACTACTAGTGATTATACAGCCTTAAATGTTAACCATATGGGAACTGGAGTTTCTGGCTTAGGTGGACAATCAAAATCAGCGATCTCTGCATCTAATTATAGCGGGAATCCCACGATTAACGTTATCAGTAATGGAGATGTCGCTCGACAAGGTGTATTGAGCGTGGCAAATCCCAATGGCTTTGTAGATCCTGAAGCAGTTTATGGTTATTCTTATTCTGCTACTAATCCTGGTTTTGGAGTTGGAGTAAAAGGTGTTGGAGGATGGTATGGAGTACATGGTATTGCACAAGGAGCTCTTGCACCAACTGCGTATGCTGTTTTTGGATCTGGTGATTACGGTGGAACTGGCGCAAAGTATTTCTCCATTGATCATCCGTTAGACCCTGAAAACAAAATTTTAAATCATTACTCTATTGAATCAAACGAAGTAACCAATATGTATCGAGGAATCGTAACCTTGGATGCAAATGGGCAAGCAGTTGTAGAATTACCCGATTATTTCGATGCTGCTAATATAGAGCCGAGTTATCAATTAACAGCTATTGGAACGCCTAATCCACCATATGTATTGGAAGAAGAAGCGAATAATAAATTTGTAATAGGAGGAACGCCCAACACAAAAGTATCATGGACGGTTTATGCCAAAAGAAACGATGCAACCATTCGTTATTTTAGTGAGAATGGCAAGCATTATGACCAAGAAGAAGTGGTTAAACCAGAAAAAATGAAAGGAAAATACTATACACCAGCCGCCTATGGTAAACCAGAATCAATGGGAATCCATTACGATGAAAATTTTGAAAAAACGAAGAGAAAAGCTGGTTCTGTGAAACATCATGCAATGCCAAAGCCTGAGTCAAGTAATATAAAGAGCGTAGAGCCTTCTACAGAAAAATAATCCAAGGAAAACTCCGTTTTAAGCTCAAAAAAGAACGCAGTTCTAGATATACAATCTAGAACATGCTAATATTAACACTACACAAAATGACAACGTTGTAAAAGTGAAAATACAATTCTATTAAAGCCTGAATAATGTATTTGCATGGCGCTAAATTTTCGAATTGCACATCCGAAAAAGCACCATTATTAGATACAGATACGATTTAGTTTTTAATTCTAACTATTCACCAATTGACCAAATCTTATCATAGCCAAGTTCTACTTCTTTTTGTTTCAAAGTGGTAAGAAGAAACTCAATATTTGCAATAATCTCATCCACATTAAGCACCTTTGAAAGGTAGCTAGGATCACTTTTGATTAATTCTTCAGAAAAAGGAACTCCTTCTTTATAGGTGATAAATCCTTCCGCATACGTTCCAGCCTTATTATCGTTTGTTTCATCCATCCCCTTGATCGAAAAATTAACTTTTGGTAGCAATACAATTTTATTGTTTGCATCAGCTCCAATGTCAAAGGTGATTTGAACGCTTACTAAACCATCCAATGATCGTTCCTTCATCAACATGATAGTAGGAGTCTCACCCGATTGACTTGAGCTTTTAGTATTCCATAATTCTTTGAATGACTGTGGCGTAGTGAACAACGTGTTTCGATAACTTTTACTCACTCCCTTTTCATTATTATATTCGTTTCCGGCAAACATCCCTTTGTACGCACTTGCTGAAGTAACATTGTCAACATCATCAAAATCAACAGAAAATCCAGTTTTCATCGAAGCCTGAAACTTTTTATAAAAGTCATCCATTGCCTTTTCCCAATGGTTTTCTGGTAATTGAGGAAATTTATAAGTCGTAGTTTGAGTCCAAGTATGCGTATAACTAGAGCCCGATTTAGTCTCTTTTTTATATGTTTGACCAGAAATACTCAATGAAGCTAAACCAAATTTAGATGCTCTAGAGAAAGGAATTCCAGTTCTTGCATTCGGTTTATGAACGGAATAAGCTAATTTATCTTTGTACTTACCTGAAAATTTAATTTGTGTTATGACTCCATTTTCTTGTTTTCCTTTTACTAAAATTTCTTTGGTACCATAAGCATGTGACTGAAATTTCACTCCGCTGGCCGGACCAGATTTGTTATCAGCCTGTATTTCACTATCTTCCAATACCTTTTCGCGAGTTACCACCAAGTAATTCAATCCACGTTCTACCTGACCAGTATTAAGAGCTCCGCTAATTTCAAGGTTACTTAAACTTTCCTTGGGTATTTTAATCTCAGAGCCGGTAGCTTTAAATTCTGCAAAATAATTTATAGCCTTAGCTCCAGCTGCATTGGACAACATTCCAACTTTAATTTTGGTACCATCCGAACCTTCAGGATGAGAAACTTGAATGGTCAAATCTTCTGCTAAGTCAATTATAGGAAAGGTATTGTCACCATTTATTGAAATGATTTCAATTTCTGGAACTGGACTAAGGGTGTAAGAAGCTTGATCTCCCGTTGCTGTTTTTATGGTAATGGTTTTACTACCGTTGATCGGTTGATCGAAAATATATCCATAGCTGCCCATGTTTAAATATTCCATTTCTTTCCCTTCACATTGAACATCACCCGTTACTTTAAGCATACCCGTACCTGTATTTTTCATAAAAGTAATGGCCATCAAATGAGAACCTTCTTTAGTTCCTTTTGGAAAATATTTTGATTCAGAGGTTTTCGTTTCGGGGCTATATACTCCAGAAATAATCGTTACAATAGGAGAGGTGACAGATAAATCTTCTGTTTTTCCTGTCATGACGCTTCCCGCTAAACCACCTATTTTCTCTCCCAATCTTAGCTTAGGTGCTTTTAATTTGAATTTCTTCTTTTCCTGTCCTATTGAATAGAACGAAAGAAAAAGTGCAAGGATTAATAATAGCGTTTGTTTCATAGTGATAAGGGGATTTTGCGTTTTGAAATTTAGTTTTTCCTAATGTCTAATTGAGAAATATAAAATTATTGAATTTTTTGAAAGTTTACTATACGCATAATTTCGTATTTATGGTAAAAGGCGGTTTTTGGTAGGAATTAGTTGAATTTTTCAAAGTAACGGGAATAAAACTATTTGAAAGGCGATCGTTGCTTTTTTTTAATATTAGGGTGTTAGGCTATGACCACGGAGGAAAAGAATTGTGGGATTTATTGTGGGCGAAGTTTTTCGAAGAAGAAGCTGCAAATGAGGAGTAGAAGTTTTTGGTGTAAACAGTTGTTGATTAGTTAATTATGTAGGTTTAGAGCGATGTGTTTATTTCCCTGAATCACCTATATATAATGAAGAATATCTTCTTGAGAGGCTAATTCCGTAACAACATGTATGAAAACATAAGTTGCTTAACTCAGGAATTGACCCTCTTGATTAAGTAGGAAAATCTAATTTTTAATAATTTTTTCCGTGATTCTGACCGCGCGTGTATTTCGATAATATAGGTTGAAGTAGTACATATCATATTCCAGGCTTTCTACTACTCAAAATATTCGTATTTTTAGGCTGAAAGCAAGTATTAACACATTGTTTTAGAAAAATGAAAGAGGAAAAGGAAGAGCCAAGTTTATCTGAAGTGATTGAACAATATCTAAAGGACAACGAAATTTATGTTGCGGAACTGTGTCAAAAAGCGTTAGAATCGAAGCAAGGGAATTGGTTTGTGACTGAAGTAGAGGAGTATTATGGCCTTAATTTGGTAGGCAAAAAAGTAGTGAAGTCTTTCTATACAAGAAAGGAAGCAGAAGAATTCTTACATTTAGAAGGCACACCATTTATGTTATTATCCGTAGAAGACGGCTGGAAAAAGTACTGCTGGTTTGCTAGATAAACAAATTTAAATGAATTATTTGAAGGGTCATGAGGTCAAAAAAAGTTCGCAACTTTAATGAACGTATTCGATAATATTAAGAATTCAACTTGAAGAGGATGTGGGCTTAACAAAGGAATAACCAGCTAGCAATAAAGTTGAATCAATTACGGTAATAAAGCGGTCAAATTGACTACACTTTTTCTTTACCGGGTTGCTTTATGGCTTAAGAAAACCTATTAAATCTTCGTTTTCTTTGAAATACGCCTTGAGCCGGCTTGGCTCTTACTTTTTTCATTGAAAAAAAAGTAAGCAAAAATTCTAGAAACCTTCGAAACTCCTCCTTCGTTCATCTACGCCAAGCTTCGATGAACAAAGTCGTCAGACACGAAGATTTCGAAAGTCATCTACAAAATTCTAGTTTGCATTTGTACTTTTCTTATTCAAGAAAAACCCATTGAAATAGTTTCCAATAAACTTTCTAATTAGTAATGTATTAAATTGATTTACATTGTGTTATGTTAGTGAATTTAGCTTTTACCAACTATTTTTCACCATTATATCATTTGAAGTGAAAAAAAATATTAAACCTCTTCATAACTCACTATAAATCAATAATTACTATTTACTTAAATCAAGAAAAACTCCCACATTATACGAAGTTCCTTTTGCGATAATTTCTCCTCGAAGAATAGAGGAAAAGGAAGCCGAAAATCCCATTTTCTTTGATACATAACAATTCGCTTCTAATCCGGCATTAAGATATTCGGTATTATTCGCAAAAATGCTGCTACTGGTAATGCTGCCCGCTACTGCACCATTTTTAAACGATTCAACACCGCCTAATTTTCCAACGATCCACAACTTGTTCTTGTTCAATCCCAATCCAAATTCCACACCATATCTAAATTCTTCCGAATAATTTTGAGTTCGATGGTTGATGCCTGTATAGCAGCTTGTATACGCAGAAACATTTTTAGCTAGATTTAAACTACCGCCGAAATCAAATTGAAGAATTTGATTAAACTCCCCATCACCAGTTTGTAAATTTCCTTGGGAGCCAGCTCCACTTTTTCCAAAAGGAAGACCTAAAATAAGAGAAGAAGCGGCATTAAATTTACTACTCGGTTTTGTCAATTTATATTTTAAACCAATATCCATATCTCCGAGCGAATTAACGGCTTCACCTGGTACGATCACTTCGTTGGTTGTAAGGGAAACTAAATTGTTCATATAGTTTCTACTAAAAACGGAAGCATTCAAGATTCCGGTAAATTGATCACTAATTCCATATTCAGCATAGGCAGAAGTATTAAATACACCTGTAGTTACGTTTGGATCCAGTTGACCAGCGTCGGTATAATGTTTATTAAAAGTGAACCACCATTCGGACAATTTAAAGTATCCTTTTCCCTTTTGTTGCGTCCAAGGACCTCCAGCCTTAGCTAAAACGGCAGAAAATAGGATGATTGAAGCGATTAAAATTATTCTTTTATTCATGATATTCGTTGAAGTCGCATTTAAAAATATATAGAAGGAATGTACCGTTTATTGAATTTGACCGTCGCCCACTTTGACATTAAATGGTTTACAGAAGTAGAGTAGATGGCTATAATCATTAATGTCCGTATCTGGAATGGTATAGGAATGAACCCCCTCAAAAACAGTCACCGCCCCAACTTCATAAGCATCCGTAATGGTACTTGTGTTATTAGACAAGTAAAGGTATAATCCCGGTAAACTAGTGGAGGCGTTGTAATTACTTTCAAATTCGATCAAAAGATCATTATCGACTTGAGTAACGGTGAAATCACCCGTTAAGGCATAGGAACTAGTAGTTGCAATGCTGCCTGATTTTGCCGTGTTGGTTAATACATTGGATTGTCCAACATGCACTTCTTTGGAGTGCGTAACAGTATTATTCCCATCAAAATAAGAGACGGATATCATAGATGAGCCTAAAACGGAGGCGCTAGCCAAACCATCGGTACTAATGCTAATTGCCTCCTCATCCGAACTTTCCCAAGTCGCATTTACCATTTCTTCCGCACCGATATTATTTAAGTACAAAAACTCAAACTGATAATTGGAATCTATAGCAATGGTATCAATAGCATTAGTTATACGAATGATTGGCTCCATCGAATCATCGATAAAATCATCTTTTATACAACTAGAAATCAAAAGGGTAAAGATCGTAAGGATGAAAATGGATATTTTTGCTTTCATGGTAGTGAAGTGTAGGGCTTCAAATGTTTGAATAGCAAAGATAAACATCAGATATCACAAAATTATCACGAAGGGATTGTGGGATTGATTTTGGTGTGGATTAGATTTTTTTTTGGATTGGATTGCTCCGCTAATTACATGTCCTTCAGATGTAACAAACAATTATAAATTAATAACAGGAATTGGACCAAGGATGAGTGATAACTGTACTTTTACGACTGTAAGTTATCCATTGAAATTTTTCAAGATAGTTGCATTGACACCTATTCTTGTCAGGATGTTACGATAAAAGAAATCGATGATGTGTATTATGAAGTGACCTCCAATCAAATTTATCCTAATCCTATTTTAGGTAATGTATATGTAAAATTAACTTCAATATATCAAAAGTGGAGTTGAAAGTCCTCCATGTGTCAGGACAAGAATTTATTGTGAAATTGTAAAAAAACACAGATTCGGTAAGGATGGATTTACATTCGTTTTCTTGAGCAGCAGACCTAATTAAAGTTAAAGTTGCTGATTTGAACAAAGAGAGTATTGAACCGGTGGTGAAATGTGATTAAGGCTGGAGGTGACTCTTCTATCAAAAAAAAAATAGTTGAGCGGTATACCAAATTTTTGTGAAGTTAATCTGAAATTGACCTCAATTTTTCTGTTTTGATAGAAAGGTAATGCGAATTTTCGAATCATTTTTTGATTCAAGTTGTAAAGCGATTACTTCTCTTAAGGTTCTTTCTTAAAAACGATTGAACAATCTATCTACCGCAAATGTTCGAAAACCGACCACTAATTCGAATTTTCCTACCGTTAGTAAAATGGAGCGGATTATTTGTTGTGCAACTCCAAAACATTGAAAATATGTGTATACATTTGTTAAGAGATTTGCTGGTAGAAAACTAGCTCACAATATTTTTTGATTCACTATAAAAAACAAAAGTAAAGATGAATTTGATATTTTTATATTTAAACAGCAACAATTGGAAACAGACTTTTTTAGTATACTTATTTATACTTTGTTCTGTTGCTTCAACTTACAGTCAGCAATGTCCAGGGGTAGCAATAGTAAATAATCCAAACCTGAGTAATTTTCAGCTAATTTTTGAAGATGAGTTTGACTATTCAGATATTGAAGATCTCAAAAAGATATGGAAAACGAATGAAGGGAAAACCCACACCACTTGGTATAATGAAACTTTAGAACATTACACAGAAGATAATATTTCATTTGGGAATAGTTCAGTAATTTTAAAAGCAGAAAAAAGAGATGTGAGCAATCCTTATCCTGGAGTATGGGGGCCTTATTCTCGAGATTTACCTTATAATTCAGCAATGCTCCAATACGATAATGCAGGGCACTCTGATTGTGCATGTAATAGGAAAATATCTGGAAATACGGATTATGATGCTTTTCGTGGATTTTCTTATGGTTACTATGAAGCTAAAATAAAAATCCCGAAAAAGCATAGTGTGTATCCAGCATTTTGGCTCTTAAGTGGTGTAAATACTGAAATTGATATTATGGAATTTGGAGGTGAGTGGTTAGGTACTCAATATAAAACTGAAACAGGTCAAGGAATGATTGATTGGTCAAATCCTCCATATGATAATGGAAAGCCAGAAACAGCTAACTTCTTTAATATTCCTAATATTGATTGTTGGCATATTTGGGGGCTGCTTTGGACCGAAGATCAAGTAACTTTTTATATGGATGGCATTGAAACTTTAACGGTTCCATCGTCTCAAATTCAAACGAAACCATGTGCAGCATCTATTATATTAAATTTGGCAGTGCGACCTGGAGCAGTATTTGACGAGCAACAAATGGAGATTGATTATGTACGTGTTTACAAGGATAAAACCCGTAAGAATGTGATTACGGCTACAGATAATTATGTCAATAAGGTTCATGAGGGAGATTTAATTGTTAATTCCGGCGCTGAGTTATTGTTGGATGGACGAAATGCTCTGGAAGTTGATTATTTGTTTGATATTCAAGCTGGAGGATCGGTTGATTTATTAACTAATTCCAGTTATGGCGGGATATGTCCACAAAAACCATATGTATATTCCTATATTCAAGGGACTACTGTTCCAGATGAAACAATGTGGTCTCCAAAGAATGAATTTAGGATTGAGGGAAATTTTAATATGTTGGATGCATCTTCGTACTATGTTGCTCCAGGAGCAACTCATTTTGTCAAACCTGGTGGGGTTATCAATATGGGACCTAATTCTACGATCACAGTAAGAAAGGGTGGAAAATTAGTGGTTGAATTTGGCGGATTGATAAAGTCGGTAACTGGTTCTGTGAATATTGTTGTAGAGGAAGGAGCGACGATAGAAAATCATGGGTTAATTGAATTAGCAGATAACACAGAACTCAAAATTCAAGGAAAAGGGGGGCTGGTTATTTTTGATGGAGGTGATATGTCATTTGGAAATAATACCGTACTTAATTTAGAAGGAAGCGGAAGAGGATATGATCTTCTAAGATTAGAGGCAGGAGTATATTTACATTTGGATGCCAATAACACCTTCATTAATGATTGCAAAATTCAATTAAAATCTAATTCAACTATAGTTCTAAATTCTGTAAAAGAGCAAGTGGGTATTGCAGGCGATTACGTTTTTAATAATGTACTTGTTGCACCAAATCATGAACAATTGAACAATGCAATTCGTGGTTATCGAATGAATGATCTTTTAATAACAAATTGTGATTTTAGGAACATGGATGTTGGATTGGATATTGAAAATCATCAGGGTGAATTAATGGTGGAAGATTGTTTTTTCGGATATAGCAATACCGGACTTCGTATAAATAATTCATATAGTACAGACTTAATTCTTAAGAACACTATTTTAGAAGAAAATTTAAACGGTGCATTTGTTTCAAACTTATACTCAGTAACTTTTGATAACTGCCGTTTTAATTCATCTGTAAATAATGGTATCCTTACCAGTGAAGTGAAGTTTTTATACCTAGAAAACGGTACTGAAATCCATAGTGGAATAAACGGAATCGAAGCGGCATATTCGCATATCTTTTTAAGAGGAGCATCTAAAATTCGAAACAACGCGGTAGGAATTAACGGTATTGGTGAATATGATTCGCCTCAAACTCCAATGATGATTTCGATGGGCGATGATGGATCTTGTGGATGGATAACTGAAAATAGAATTGGCATAACCGGAGAAAATATTTATTTAAATATAGATGCAGAAGATAATCGTCCAGCAGGTGTATTGATTCCGGTTCCTAATCATTTTGAAGGTAATGGTATTGTAGCAGAATTTTGTTATGATGCAGTTTTTGGGATACCGGCCAATTTAACTATTCAAGCAAAAGGCAACTTTTTTGGTGAAACAGGTCAAGGAGCTACTTCAACTACGCGTGGAGCTAATGGAGGAGCATTACTTCCAGCATTTATAGTTAATCCATACTGTTCTTCTAGTATTGGAGGAAAAGTAAATGTTAATCAAACTCGAATGTGTAGGGAGATGTTGTCCGATGGTGATTTCTGCGATATTTGTAAAAATGTGAGTATGTATAATCCTATTGGTGGACCTAATGAACCCGTTAAAGGGGGGAATGCAATAACTGTTTTATCGAATTGTGGAGCGATTTTAAACGATGGGATTTCCATGCAAGAAAAATTTAAAACTGGTTATGCCGAGTTTATTAATAAAAATTACGATGCGGCCCTACCTATGCTTGAAGAAGTTGCAACAGTGAAGTTTAGAGATTTACCCAATAATGAAAAACTATCACCAAAATGCGAGAAAATGATACTAATAGCTGAAATTTTAACCAATAAATTTAATGATAAGGATGTTGTTAGTTTAATAAGTTCTGGAACAAGTTTATACGAATTAAATGCAACGCCAAATCCATTACGAGGGAATTTGATTGTTAAATATAATTTAGCAGGTAAAAATAATGGACAAATAGTAATTAAAAACGCGATTACTGGAGATGTTAAGATAACAGAATCTATAGCTGCGAATAAAAATTCAAAGCAAATAGATGCAACTAGTTTGGTTCAAGGTAATTACATTCTTGAATTATACGGTGAAGGCCAATTTTTGAAGTCAGAACATTTGATGGTTTACTAGAAAAGGACAGATAAATTTGATTTATTTAATGAAGTTAGAGCCTCATCAATTTCTTGATGGGGCTCTTTTGCTTAAAATAGGTTTTTTATTTAATGCTTTTAGCAAATAAATAAAGTTCTAAATAGTTAATTTAAGGAATTAATATACTTTTAAAGCAGAAATTAAGAATAAAACCTGCAGTTCATTTATCGTTTTGATTAATAAACTTAAAACTTTAGCCAATCTATTAACCGGAGAGCTTCAATTTGATGATCTGCATAAAGCCATTTATGCAACCGATGCTTCTGTATATCGAAAATTACCGCTTGCCGTAGCCTTCCCCAAAAACATTCAAGACATTAAGTCGTTGATTGATTTTGCAAATAGTAATAGTACTTCGCTTATCCCAAGAACAGCGGGTACATCATTAGCAGGACAGTGTGTAGGGGAAGGAATCGTAGTGGATGTATCAAAATATTTCACTCAGATTGTTTCATTGGATGAAACCAAAAAACAAGTTACGGTTCAACCTGGAGTGGTTCGAGATGAATTAAATGTACATTTAAAAAAATATGGGTTGTTTTTCGGACCCAATACTTCTACTTCCAATCGATGTATGATTGGTGGAATGGTAGGAAATAATTCCTCAGGTACCACTTCCATACAATATGGAGTGACCAGAGATAAAATCATTTCGATGAAAACCATTTTGTCGGATGGCAGTGAGGCGGTATTTCAGGATTTGACAAAAGAAGAATTCGAAAATAAGAAAAATCAAAATTCGTTTGAAGGTGCCATATATAAATCAATATCAGACGAACTCTCAAACCCTGATGTTCAAAAAGAAATTCATTCTGAGTTTCCAAAACCAGAGATTCATAGACGAAATACGGGCTATGCAGTAGATGAATTGTTGAAAACCAACACTTTTTCGGATTCTGACAAAGAATTGAACATCTGTGCGTTATTAAGTGGGAGTGAAGGTACATTGGCTTTCACAACAGAAATAACGCTCCAACTAGATGATCTACCACCTACACATTCTGCCATGGTGGCCACACATTATCAAAGCATAGAAGACTGCTTAAAAGACGTGGTCATAAGTATGAAGCACAATTTGTATACCTGTGAAATGATGGATAAAGTCATTTTAGATTGTACAAAAAGCAATAGTGCACAACTAAAAAATAGATTTTTTGTCAATGGAGATCCTCAAGCAATCTTAATGTTGGAGGTACGTGCGGAAAGCGAAGAACTCCTGCAAATCAACATTGATCAATTAGTCCAATCAATCCATAAATCAGGATTAAGTTACGCATCACCTATTTTAAAAGGAAATGAAATAAATCAGGCTTTAGAGTTGAGAAAAGCAGGATTAGGCTTGCTTGGTAACATAGTAGGTGATAATAAAGCAGTGGCTTGCATTGAAGATACAGCCGTTGCGTTGGAAGATTTACCCTCTTTTATAGATGAGTTTTCGGACATCATGAAAACCCATGATCAGGAAGCCGTATATTATGCACATGCCGGAGCCGGAGAATTGCATTTAAGACCAATTCTGAATCTAAAAAAGAAGGAAGATGTAGTGCTTTTTAGGAAAATCACCACAGAAGTAGCCTTATTAACGAAGAAATATAGAGGTTCCTTTAGTGGAGAGCATGGAGATGGAATAGTTCGAGCAGAATTTATCCCTTTGATGATCGGAGAAGCGAATTATCAGCTATTAAAACGTGTCAAAAATACGTTTGATCCCAATAACATTTTTAATCCCGGTAAGATAGTAGATTCGTTTCCTATGGATGAATCACTTCGCTATGAAGTAGATCGAACCGAACCAGCAATTGAAACACTGTTTGATTTTTCCGACTCAGAAGGTATTTTGAAAGTAGCAGAGAAATGTAATGGGAGTGGAGATTGTCGTAAAAATGTGTTTGCAGGAGGGGTTATGTGTCCAAGTTACCGAGCAACAAAAGATGAAAAAGACACCACACGTTCCAGAGCCAACGCGCTCCGAGAGGTATTGACAACTTCCAATAAGCAAAATAAATTTGACAGTGAATTATTAAAGAATTCGTTGGATTTATGTTTGAGCTGTAAGGCCTGTTCAAGCGAATGTCCAAGCAACGTTGATATGGCTGCACTTAAGGCGGAATTTCAATATCAGTATCAAAAAGCAAATGGATTTTCGTTCAAAAGTAAGCTGTTTGCCTTCAATCATAAAAATAATAAACGCGCGGCTCGTTTTCCGGGGATTTCAAATTTTGTATTCAAGAATGGATTCACTTCAAATATTCTAAAAAAGATATCTGGAGTGCATTCGAGAAGAAGTTTGCCGTTGATTCACAAGAGCAGTTATCAAGAATTATCGAAAATAAAAACAAACCTTTCGAATCCAATAAAGACAATTTATTTGTTTGTGGATGAATTCTCAGAATATTTGGATGGAAAAATAGCATTAGATGCCTTTAATTTATTGACGAAGCTGAATTACCAAGTTAAATTAATACCTCATTTCGAAAGTGGTAGAGCCTTTATCTCAAAAGGCTTCTTAGAGGAAGCGAAAGAAGTAGCTAACAAGAATATTGATTTGTTTTATACAGCAATATCGGATGATGTAGCATTGGTTGGTATAGAACCATCGGCGATTCTTACCTTTAGAGACGAATATAAAAGAGTAGCCAAGGATAAAGAGAAAGCTCAAGCCATTTCGAAAAACACTTTTTTAATCGAAGAGTTTTTGGCTCAGGAAATTAAGCTAGGAAATATTAAAAAAGAACAATTCAGTACAGACGCTAAATCAATAAAAATTCATAATCATTGTCATCAAAAAGCATTGAGTAACCAATTGGTAACGAAGGAGATATTGAGTTTACCTGAAAATTTTGATGTATCAATTATCAATTCAGGATGTTGTGGTATGGCAGGTTCATTTGGGTATGAGAAAGAACACTATGATATAAGTATGAAAATAGGAGAGCAAACCTTATTTTCTGAAATTAGAAACTTAGATCCGTCCACGGTAATTGCGGCTAATGGTACAAGTTGCCGGCATCAAATCAAAGATGGAACAGAAAAAGAGAGCTTTCATCCTGTAACTATTTTGTTCAATTCAATTGTTTAAATTAAGTCGTTCAAAGTTTTTTGACGATAAGATTTTGCTGGCCGAAGTACATTTTTTCAACGATTATTGAATTCCAACGAAAAAAAAAGGCATTTCATCGTTTTTTATTCAGACAAGCAACAAAATAATTAATTTCGTAGAAGCTAACGTCCAACCGGCACTATGATAATTCGTTATAAGTTTATAATACTATTCTTAGTGAGTTGTTTTGTTTTCAAAACTTCCTATTCACAAATTAACAAAGATAGTCTTTGGTCCACTTGGGAAAACACAGAGCTTCCTGATTCAAGTCGACTACTAGCATTGAATAATCTGGCTTGGTATGGATATTTATTCAATGATCCAGACAGCGCCTATTATTTAGCCACGCTTCAATATAAATATGCTAGAAAAATTGAAAATATCCAATTTATGGGCGCTGCTACAAACATTCAAGGTGGCTCTTTTTATATTCGAGGCAATTATGATTCGGCAGTTCACTATTATTCTTTAGGGCTTACCATTTACGAAAATGCAGGAGAATTGGAACGAATGGCACCTCCACTAAATAACATCGGTAATATCTACAAAGACCAGGGGAATTATGCAAAAGCGATTCAACATTATCTAAAAAGTCTGGACATCTATGAAACATTAAACAATACAGAGGGTATCTCTTTAGCTTTAAGTAACATAGGTTTAATTTATTCTAATCAAAAGGAATATGAAAAAGCACTAGAACAATATCAAAGAAGTCTTAAAATTGCTCAAAAAGAGGGGAATCAAAAAGGCATAGCCACCGCCATGAACAATATGGGATTGATCTTAGAACGACAAGCAGATCAATTTTATCATCAAAATGAGCATGATTCAGCGGATGTCAACTACAAAAAAGCCCTAGAACATTATTTGAAAGCGTTGGAATTGGAAGAAAAGATAGGTAACCTAAAGGACTTATCTGCCACCTTGGTGAATGTAGGAAGCTTTTATCAAGGAGTAGGAAAAAGATCTTTGAATAAAAAGGATGTCAATACTTCGCAAAATCAATATGCATTGGCTTTGACCTATTTTGAAAGAAGTTTGAAAATAGATGAAGAAGTAGGGAATTTGGGAAGCCTTGCAGGAACAATGGTGAGTTTAGCAAGCATAAATAATTCATTAGAAAAC
The DNA here is from genome assembly GCA_965277185.1 of Cytophagales bacterium. Lineage (GTDB taxonomy): Bacteria > Bacteroidota > Bacteroidia > Cytophagales > JAHDFW01 > JAHDFW01. The sequence continues at coordinate 243,599 of CBDICC010000009.1, forward strand.
TATGAATTAGCATTAAAACATGGAGAAAAGGGATTGAAAGTTGCTCAAGAAGTAGGATTAGTTATAGAGACGAAAGAAGCTGCGTCGAATTTATATCGAACGTATAAGAATTTGAACAAGCCGGTTAAAGCATTAGAAATGCATGAGCTTTTTGTAAGTATGAAAGATAGTATTCAAAGTGAAGAGAATCAAAACGAGATCATGCGACAAGAGTTTAAACATGCTTATGAGCAGGAAAAAATACTGGATCAAACACAATACGAAAAAGACCTTTTAGTAGGGTTAGAGAAACAAAAACAACAAAAGTTAATCCTAATATTTGTAATTATTGCAGCGGTCTCAACATTAGTTTTCTTAATAATAATTTGGCAACGTTTAAAAGTTATTCGCACCCAAAAGAGTGCCTTGGAGAACGCCCATGAGAAGTTAAATGTGGTCAATGTAGAGTTAGTAAAACATAGAGACCTTATTAGTACACAAAAACGGAAGGTAGAAGAAGTAAATGGAGAGCTGAATCAAATAAATGAAGAACTTTCGGCGCATCAAGATCAAATTGAACATCAAAATAAGGAATTGGCGCTGTCGAATCACGAAATTTTAGCTAGTATTTCGTATGCTAAAAGAATCCAAGATGCAATTCTTCCAACGAAGGATAAAATCACTAAAATACTTCCAGAATCTTGTCAATTTTACAAACCTAAAGATATCGTTTCAGGTGATTTTTATTGGGTCGAAGAAGTAGATGATTACGTCTTTTGGGCAGCGGTAGATTGTACAGGTCATGGTGTTCCTGGAGCTTTCTTGAGCCTTATTGGGCACAATGGATTACAAAAAATTGTATCCGAACAACGAAACTTTACCCCATCCGATATTCTTGAAAAATTATGTGGATATATTATTGGAAAGTTAGGAGGGAAACAGGACAATGGCCACGAAGTATTGGATGGGATGGATATGGCACTTTGTTGCTGGAATAAAAAAACGAACATGTTAACTTATTCTGGTGCAGGAAATCCTCTATATCTTCTTCGCAACACTCAAAAAATACCGTTTACGCATTCCGCAATGGAAAGAGCAATTAAAATCCATTCATTTAAAGAGGGTGATTCCATCTCGCCCTATCAAATGCAAGAGTTTAAAGGTTCCTTTAGGGCGGTAGGTCCTTATGAAATGCTAAACCCTCCAGAATTCGTTACTTATTCCATACAGTTAGAAAAAGGAGATATCTTGTATGTTTTTTCAGATGGATTTGCGGATCAGTTTGGTCCTGATAACGTCACTAAATATTCGTACAAGCGATTTAGAAACTTTTTACATTCTATAAAAGATGAACCAATGACCCAACAGGGACTTCTTTTAGAGAACGAGTTTATTAATTGGTACCAAAACCTGTATCAATTGGATGATATTTGTGTGTTTGGCGTTAAAGTTGTCTAAAACGTATAAAGTAAACGAATAGCGGTCCTTTCGCGGACGGTTTTGTTTAGTCAGTTCAATTTTTTATAAGTCTCTGTTTTAAAATCATTTATAGGATTTGAGGGGTGGAATTATTTGGCTATGTGCATTCATTTAGTTGATTTCCGTAGAGTAAAAGTTCATCTATCGCTGGACTCAAGTCCGCAAATTTTTCATTATCATTTTACCATAAAAATCATTTCAGATGCTTAACTTTATGTTAGGCGTAAGGCAAAAAGTACTGAGTCTGTACCCATTTCATCGTTATCCCCATAACTTAACTATTTGAAAATAAATAAAGTATGCATCTAATCCACGAGGTCGAAACGAGTCTTTTCTCTATGAAAGCATATCACGTTGAAGAAACAAAATCCTTGCATTTTGTTACAGTGGGAAGGGCAAATGTTGATTTGGCAGTGGAACTTCAAAGAGCAGCAATTGATTTTGGTAGAGAGAATAAATTGGATTTGAAATTTATGTCCTTTGATCTAAGTAACTTGAAAGGGACCTTCACTCAAAAATCATATTTAGCTTTTATGAAAAACGAAGCACTCCCTTTTATGAATGAAAATGAAATAAAGGATTTTGTGGTGCTTTTAGGATCAGATCCTTTTACATCGTTTGCCCTTACAGTTGTTTCTAAATTACTTAGTAGTTTAAATATATATAATTTTAAAAACAAAAGTGACTACGACGCCAAAATAGCCGAAATAATTAGCAAACACGGAATTTAAACTAGGATACTTGATTTTAGAAAAAGGGTACAGCGGTATCATCTCTTCACAATTGAACGTCGAATTAGTTGATTTTCAAGTTTAACCTGAAGCGTATACATACCATTTGCTAATTCGCGAAGTTCTAAAGAAAGAGAATTATGTCCTTTCTGAATTTGAACGTCCTTAAAAAGAACTTGTTCTCCAAGTAGGTTATAGAGCACTATGCTTGATTTTAAATCTATTTTGCTATCAAAGGCGATGGTTACTTCGTTTGAAGTAGGAACGGGATACGACTTAAAATTAGCATCAATTACATCGTTGTTTTGAATCACAACTACATTCGAATAGAGCGTTTTTTCAATGTTACTTTGATCTATTTCTTTGATTCTGTAATACGTTAGTTCAAAGGGATGAAGGTCATTAAATTCCTGTTTTAACAAGGACCTAGCATTTTGATCCGCTGTTAAATTCAAAGATAAATTGGTAAAGGAAATTCCATCATCTGTGGATTTTTCAATTATGTATTGCTTGGTTTCTTTGAAATTGGGAATATGATACGTTAATTGATTTTTTGAACCAACAGCCTTTCCTACTAAAGAAAGCTCCTCAGAAGCCATGATCGCATTGCAAGAACCGGTCGCCGCGATAAGACCACAGCTAATTCCAGTAGTATCATTTACATTCAATGTCCAGTTATTTCCAGTGGGAATGTTGCTAATTATAACTTGTTGAGTTCCCGTTCCTGAAATGGAAGAAGTGGAGAAACTTCCTCCCGAACCAGTGATGGTAAAAGGGCTTACCCCATCTTCATCCGTACTTACATTATAAGTACCCAAATCAACATCTACGGTTACGTTATAAGTTGCACCAGCGCAGGTACCGCTTCCACTGGAAACAAGAGAAGGACGTGCATGCACATCTATTTCAGTACTAGAAGGCGTAACAACATTGCAAGAGGCTGGACCAGCAGCACCATAAACACTATTATAAGTATACGTTTGAGTTTTATTAGGGCCAACCGTGGTAGCCGTAGGATCGAATGATCCATTTCCATTATCAATTGTAATGGTCCGTTCTAATCCAGTAAAGCCCGGGAAATAGGTTTTACTTACAGTGCCACTATTTGTAACGCCAGGTCCAGACCAACTACCGCTACTTACATATTCATACGAAGAGGGAGGAGGAAAAAGACCCGTGGTTGAACTTCCCGTAAATGTAATAGGAAATGTACGTTGATTGGTGGAAGCAGTATAAAAAGAAGGAAATCCAGCTACGCCTGGAGAGATATAATCTTCTCCATCAAAATCAACGTCGTTATTAAATACTTCAATTCCATCGCTTGCGTAATAATAAACATAAAAGCCCGAACCAGTTAACGATCCGTTTTTATCAAATATTCCGTCATTTCCAGAATCAAAGAGATCAATTTCATCTGGAACACCTGCAGTCTGGGTGACATCAAAACAAGAATTATCGAAGATGGTGTAAACCGTATTGTTAGCAAGAGAAGCAGGAGCGCCAGGAAACCCGGTTTCGTCATACATTAAATTCCCATCTAAATCATATAAATCAAAGGTGATTTCACTGGCAAAATTATCTGTTACTAAAATTAAGGCAAGTCCTCCAAATCCTGAAGTCGCTGAGTAGGATTGTGGTGGAGACAAATTAACAACTTCATCATCTTCACATACATCGGTTGGAAATGGAGTAGGAGCCGCTGGGGTAAACGCCTCGGATGATTCAAGTTCAGCTGCGGTTGATTCCCAACTAGTAAGAAGATCGGTATCTAAAGCATCATCTGGAGTTAGACCACCATTATCGGCAATTACAACACCATTTGCTTCTACCGTGTAAGTTGTGCCATCCCATGTATCATCGTATTGATCGTAGCAATTGATATAATAAGTTACATCCGCAGGAACACAAACACTTTGATTGGTCAGTAATCCAGAAGCGTTTCCAATAGTACCATTTCCTTGTGCCCATAAAACTGTACCCGTTCCGTTTGGACCGTCGGTAATATTTATCCACTTCTCAGATGCAAAAAGTCCACCAGTAGTGTTAATGGTCAATTCTACTTCGCCTGCTCCACACTGCGCTAGTCCTATATGTCCTAACAAAAGAAGGGAAAAGTAAACAAGTATTTTGATAGGCTGCATGATAAAAGAAAAATGTAGTATTGGTGTATGATGAATCCTTGTCTTTCCCAAAAAGTAACCTTTTATGGGCAATAAATTTCTCGATGAACGCCTTATATGGTAGGACAGTCAAGAATGTATTTAACTATAACGATTTATTTGAGGGAAGAAGAAAGGTTTATTAATACTGGATGATTTGTTGAACTAAACTTGAGCGCAAGTTGAAAGCAAATAAGAAAAAATCCAAAAAAATGAATTAGAAAGGGGGAGCTTACGTATGTATTTGTGATACGAAGACTCAGAAAAATAGGAATGTAAATCTTATGTTCTTGCTCTGACTCTAATCACTTAAGAACTCACTTATTCGATTCGAATAGAATATGAGTTAAATGTAAGGGAAACAATGTGTAAATTGAAGTAAAGGTTATATCGTTTAACACTAAAGGAATAGTGTGAGTTTATCTGAATGACTTGAGTCGTTTCGCATTACACGTTTGCTATTAATTTATATCCTATTTTACATCCGGTCTTAGTTCAAGCTCTTATACTTATTTTGGTCCTTGGAGTACTTTTTACTAGTTTAGTAAAAACAGGGAATACACTTTGTAAAAGCCATATTCCTTGATGAAATCAAAAACTTAACGTTCAATTTTTAAACTATTTATTATGGTAACAGTACTAATATTCATTTCAGTATTATTAATTATTTATGGAGTCCTTAATTTTGTTTTGAAGAAATTTGGAACAGATAGGAAGTTGCCTTTTGCCACAGCAGGATTTTTTGTAGGACTAGCGGTCTTTAGTGTATCTTCTTTGATTGTTCGAATCAATGCACAGCAAGTAGGAGTACTAGTAAAACCAACGGGAGTAGATGAAGAGGAATTACAAACTGGATGGCATTTAGTAATGCCGTGGAATGAAGTAAATAAGATGGATAAAACGGTTTGGGTCTATACTTGTTCGAATGCCAATGGGGAAGGAGCGAAAAATCATGCAGATGCAATTTGGGCTCCAACGAAAGATGGAATTAAAATGGGGATCGATATATCAGTGTCTTGGAGAATTAATCCAAACAGTGCCGCATGGATTTATCAAAATGTGACCGAAAACGATGATGGAGCAAATGGAAGATATTTGTGGTTGGAAGAAAATGTAGTACGAACTAAGTTGAAATCTACTTTGGCGTTAAGTGTAAGTAATTATAGTCCAATTGAAGTCTATAGTACGAAAAGAGAAGTTATCCAATTGGACGTGATCAAACGGATAACAAAGGAAGTAGCGAAATATAAATTAATTGTAGATCAGGTAGATATTCGAGAGGTATATTACAATGTGGAATACGAAGCTGCCATTAATAACAAGAAACTAGCAGAACAAGAGGCATTGAGGTTGATTGATGTGACCAAACAAAAAGAAGAGCTACTAAAACAAGCTAGTATCAATAAGGACATCGCAATTCAACAAGCGGAAGGAGAAGCTAAAGCGTTGGAAATTAAAGGGTCATCAATTGCTAAAAATGCGAGAATAATTGAACTGGAATGGATTAACAAATGGGATGGAGTTCTACCAACATATATGATGGGTTCAGGTCAAGATGTGATGATAAATTTAAGTGATAAATCGACTAAAAGGAAAGGGAAGTAGGTTGTAAAACTGGTATTTACATCATCATTTGTTAGCTCATATCACCAAGACTTGGTTTTTAGTTTTTAGGAGTTAAAAACCATTTTACTATCTTCACCATATGGAAACAATAAGCCTCGAACAAGCATTTAGCAAACTCCTAGAGCAAGGACAATTTATGTTGGATAAATCGGTTAAAATGTTACCGAATTTCCTATTTGCAACGCTTGTGATCGTTTTGTTTTTTATCTTATCCAGGCGATTTTCAAAAAGTGGGGGAAAGGTGTTGAAAAAGCTGTCACAAAATGCCACGCTTAGTGAGCTTTTTGTGCGACTGATTCGATTAACCGTTTTGATAATAGGTTTGTTTATTGCATTAGGAATCATGCATTTAGACAAAACGGTAACCTCACTTCTTGCCGGGGTTGGGATCGTAGGACTCGCACTTTCATTTGCTTTTCAGCATACTGCGGCAAATCTATTATCAGGAGTAATTATTTCGCTACGGAAATCAATTAATGTTGGAGATATGATTGAGTCCAATGGACACATGGGAAATGTCGTAAATGTAGGAATTCGATCCACGTTTATCATCAATGCACATGGCCAACATGTAGAAATTCCAAATCGCCTAATTCTAGACAATCCCATGCGCGATTATAGCGCTTCAGGTTTTAGAAGAATTGATATTCATGGTCAATTAAACCTTAAGGAAGATTTAGTAAAACTTAAAAAAGCAATTGAATCGAATCTATCCGAATTGGACTTTATATATCCGGAGAAGCAGCCAAGTCTCATCTTTACAGATACAGAGTTTGAAAAAGCCAAATTTAATTTACGGGTTTGGATGAATTTCACCAATAACGATGGAGAATTTATGAATGCTCGAAGCAAATGCATAGAAAAGCTAAGTGAAGTATTGCGAGCTGAAAATGTAGAACAGCAAATGGCGGAGGTAATTAATTATCGTAGAGAAGGATAATCATCAATCCCAGACACCAAAGAATAGTATCTAAAAGATAAATCGTAAAATGGGTACCTTATATTTACCCATTCCTTAAATATTCAAAGTTTTGAACCATATGCTAGTAGGGCATTTTCAAATGGAATGATTAAATTTTGCGGAACAATTTTAATCTATTAACTTGTAACCCAATGTATCAATAGCGATAATTAATGCTAGAGATGCATGTATTTAGCTTAAAGGATCAAACTATGAAAAAGGACTTTTCCATTTATGGAGTTTTTAAATTAATCGTGATAATTGGATTTTCAGGATTTCTATTTGCATGCTCAACTGGTATAGAATTAGATCCCGACGTATACAAGCAACAGCAGGCTGAATATGAGCAAGAAAAAGAACGATTAACAGCCACAAGGGGAGTCTTTTACAAAGAGCATAAGGAAGAACTCATGAGTTTAACTGAAACAATTCTTATGCTAAAAGATACAGCAACAAGTTTCCCAGATGACATTCCAAGCGATTCAAATTATTTCCTTAGAGGTGAAAGTTTGGTTAAATTAGATGAATACCCTAAAACTAGAGCAGATGCAAATATAGCTAGAGCTGCTTTTGTAGTACGAAATAAGGTAGAGGACTCAGATAAGAATTATAAATTATTGGACGAGCTATGTGCTTGTAAGTTGAGCAATTCTGATTTGCCTTGTTTGAAATTATCGGATTTAAAACTGACTAATATTTTGAATCTCAAATATGTGTTTGTGATAGATGAATGGTTGAAAATGAACCCTAAAATGAAAGGATCAGGTTTTGAAGGTGGTGGTTATGTGGCGACTGTTACCTGTTATAATGTAAAAAGAAAAACATTTGATTATCGCTACACTGTAATTGCGCAAAGTAGCGATCAAGTGTACACAACCACTGGGTATTCCGGGCAAAGAAAATTACAAAATGATTTTGACTTAAACATTCGTAAAGAGTATGTGAAGAGTTTGAATAAACATTATCGGTTTAAATAAGCAAAGCAGTTCTAAATAAAATAGAATCAAATCCAAACATATCCGATAAGCCCAGTTGAGCAATTCTGAAAAGCAGTAATAAAGGAAACGAGACGAAACGGCGCATGTTCAATTGATGTGCACAAGTTAATGAACAACTGTTTCTTAGCTACGCCAAACTACACTCGATAGATAGTGCAAAGAACTAACTATTTAATAAAATCAAGAAAGGATCGAACTGAACTGTCTAAAGGAGAAATGGATGAAATCAAGAATCTAAAACTAAACTTTACTCTGCATAAGAATCTAATTCTCGTCGCTGAAGCCTGTTAAGGACGAAGAAACCATCCAAATCACCGAGTTTTTTTCGAGAATCTCCAGTGCTATAACCCGTGGATACAGCTTCTTTTAAAGCACTTTTATCAATGGTTGTAATATTATAATTATTGCCTTCTACCATGTCAAAATCAGTGTAGAAATCATAGCTACTACATTTTTGATATAAGTCCTCGTTCATAGAGATGATCGTTACCGTGTTTTCATCATACTTTTGAACTTTCAGAACGACTCTTATATCCCGATAACCATTTTCATCTTCATACCAATCCATGGAATAATAATCCCCTGAAGTAGGGTATTCGATCATAAGTCGAATTTTCTCTTCTCGATCACTTACACGTGCTTTCTGCTTTATTTCTTCTACCGCAACTCCACAGATGGCAACGAATCCGACTGCCAACGCAATTAGTAATAAAGCAAACGAATACCACGGAGTTCGTACTTTTCCAAGCTTAGCTTCTACCAATGCACGTATTGACTCAGGCATTTCATACATTTCACTACTTCCCGGAATTTTCATGACATAGATTTTTCCAATTGGAAAAAACGGAATCCAGAATAGATGTGCGTATCGTTGTCTTACCTCAAATTGATACCCGTCAAAACCCGCATCGCTAGGTAAACCTAATTCATGCGAGTTAGTTGATTTGATTTTGAAGTTGTTGTGTCCGAATACGATCATGATACGTACGTAAAGGTTAGAATGTTGAACGTGAGCAAATGAAACAAAAATGTCCCTTTACAAATGTAAAAAATTATTCCATAATTCCCAGAAATCTTGAAAGTAACAAAACCCTAAAAACGAGGGCACAACGGATTAAGTAGGGTAGTGAAAAATATATAGCCAAAACGACTGCTTGAAGAATAATCTTCGGAGTCTAGTTTCGATGAAACGGATTAGGTTATTTGAAAAAAAAAATGAGGTTATTTAATACTTCAATTTATTATCCATATTAGCCCATTCGTTGAAAGCTTCGATCGCTTCTTCGCCAAGTAGCTGTTCCATTGGTAATTTACGATCTTCAATCGATACTTTCATTTCTTGATAGATGAAGTCATCGTCAAAGTTAATAGAGGCAGCATCAGCTTTTGAATTACCAAAATATACTTTCTTTGGTCTGGCCCAATAAATAGCACCTAAGCACATAGGACAAGGTTCGCAACTTGTATAAATTTCACAATCATCTAATTGAAAGGTACCTAAAGCAGTACAAGCTTCCCGAATAGCAACTACCTCAGCATGTGCAGTAGGATCATTGGAAGAGGTAACTCGATTATTTCCTCTGGCAATAATTTTCCCATCCTTGACAACGACTGCACCGAAAGGACCTCCTTTCCCTTCACGCATACGCTCAAACGAAAGCCGAATTGCTTCTCGCATGAACTCTTTTTTTAAATTTTCGTTTTCCGTGCTCATATCATTTGTAAGATTGCATTCAAATCAAATCAATTCATTTCAATTTTTAGGTATTTAACCATCTCCACAATTTACCAAACAATGATGTTGGTTCAGGTCTGGTATCCGTATTAATATTTTTATTTGAGCTCTTTTTCTTAGGTCCTTGCTTTTTACTTACGGACTTGGAATCTTTATTTAGCTTTTCAAGATATGCTTGTCGTCTTCGATCTTTTTCCGCATCTTCCGCATCTTTGATCTTCTTCTCAGCAGCTTTCTTAGCCTCTTTTTCCTTTCGCTTTTTTTCCTTTTCCTGTCGGATCTTTTTTCGCTCAGCCCATTCCTCTCTTTTTCGCTTTCGTTCTTCGTATTCTAGTTTTCTGCGAGTGGCTGAATCCAATACAACCGGTTCAGGTTCTGTAGTTTGGATTTCAATATCTTGATTTAATAAATCGTCTAGAGTTTCCTTAGGTTTATTTTCATCATCCTCGGTAATGGTTTCTTCCGCTACCTTGGTCTCTTCCACCACCGTTTCTACCAATACTTCTGGCTCTTCCTCAATTTCCTCCTTTTTAGGTTTAGGTTCAGGCAAATTGATCTTTCCTAATACCTTAATCCCTTCCAATTCAACCTTTGGAGCCCGTATGATATCTACACTTTCGTCTAACTCAAAATACTCACTATCCACATCCGTACTTGTTGTAAGTACTTCACCTCGTTTTAAGACTACTACTTTTTTCTCTGGCGTTTCAGGCTTCTCTTGCGTTGTTGGAAGTTCAATTTTATCTCCAACTTTCGGCTCCTCTTTTTCAACCTTAACTTCTACGGGCGCTTCTTCCTTTTTATCAGAATCGACTATTGAATCAGATTTCTTATCAACAGCTGATTCAACGATCACTGGTTGAGGCTCAACTTCAAGCTCTTCTTCCAATTTCGTTTCTTCCGTATTGGAAGAATCGGTAACTTCCTCGGATATTTTTTCTTCTGTATTGGAGGTTTCAACTTCTTGAGAGGACGTAGTCTCTTCCGAAATTGATGGTTCTGTTACATCTTCGATTTGTTCCGTTTCAACTACTTCTTCAACGGCTTCTTCAATTGTTTCAGCAGGCTCTTCTACTTTAGGAACTTCAAATTGTTGAAGTACGAATTCAATGTGCGTTTCATCCAGTTTAAAATTCAAATTGGATTCTAAATCAATCTCTACGTTGAATTCGTTATTTATAGCTGTTAATATATTTTTTGCAGGAGTTTCAAGTTTCCTGGCAATTTGACCTAATCTCATTTCTTTTCAGATTGCATTATTATTTCTGTTCTTCTTTTTTCCTCCTTGTTTAATCAACTTATTGTACCCTAAGCGAAGTTAATTATACCGCTACTGCACCTTTTATATGTGGATGTGATTCATATCCAACAACTTCTATGTCCTCATAGGTGAAATCAAAAATATTTTTGATCTCTGGATTTAATTTGAGGGTAGGGAGCGCTTTAGGTTCCCTGCTTAATTGTAAATTCGTTTGTTCAAGATGATTTGTATATAAATGCGCATCACCTAAAGTGTGAACAAATTCACCAACTTCCAAATCACAAACTTGTGCAATCATGTGTACCAATAATGCATAGGATGCAATATTAAAGGGTACACCAAGAAATACATCCGCGCTTCGTTGATAAAGTTGACAAGATAGTTTGTTGTTTGCCACATAGAACTGGAAAAACGCATGACAAGGAGGAAGTGCCATCGTTTCGATTTCAGCAACATTCCATGCGCTAACAATTAATCTTCTCGAATTTGGATTGTTTTTTATTTGATCAACTACTTGAGTAATTTGATCGATTGTTTGTCCATTTGCTCCTTCCCATGACCTCCATTGAGAACCATAGACAGGACCTAAATTTCCATTTTCATCAGCCCACTCATCCCATATCTTGACTCCGTTTTCTTTAAGGTATCCGATATTCGTATCTCCTTTTAAAAACCAAAGTAATTCATGAAATATAGAACGGGTATGTAATTTTTTAGTACTCACCATTGGAAACCCATCAGCAAGATTAAAACGCATTTGATATCCAAATGTAGAAATCGTTCCTGTTCCAGTACGGTCTCCTTTTTCCACTCCATTATCAAGAATGTATTGCATCAAATCCTGGTATTGTTTCATAAACTAAACAATAAATAAGTTAATTGGTTAATGAAGGTTGCATAAACGACATGTTGAAATGCCATTTTGTGAACTTTTTAAGGCGAACCTTAAAACGAGTGTAAAATTAAGTGATTTTATGAACTAATACGATTTTTCCAGCGCTTTTCCATTCAATTATTGAATCCTTTATCTAAATGGATCAAAACAAGATCATCATAGCTTTAGCTTACATGATCAGAAAAGCAGGATGGAGTAGGAGTATAGCCTATTTCAAAAATTTGGCACAAGGTAAATCTTTACGATGGTCTGGACGTTTCTTCATTTGAAGTCTCCCTCGTTGAAACATAACGAACTCATACGTGAAAGATATTTCATGAACCGCAAGTCCGTTACCACCCAATTTATTAAGTGCGATATCATAACTATAAGCAAACGTAAAATCTTCTATTTTAATTCCTGCAAGCGCAACAATTGATTCTGTTGCTTCAATTTTATTTCCAACTGGAAGACCTCGATACCAAAGTCCCAGCATCACAGGTTCATAAATTAAGTAAGATCCAATGTCAAATTGAGAGTACAGTCCTTGCTTTTTATAGTTGAATATACCCATGATCGCTTGCTCTGTAGTAGGGGTGAATTTAAGCGTAGCCTGCTGCAGAGGTATTTTAAAACCACCTTGTATGGAAAGTTTTCGTTCTAATCGATCTCCAACCGTATTAAGTGTAATGTCTGGGCGAGGAAGATGATGCATACTTGCTCCAAGAAACATTCTTTTTCCATAAATCAATAATCCAGCTCCAACATCGAAATAAGAACTTCTTCCTTTACCAAAAGTTTCAGAAGTACCGATGTTTTGCAATCCATCTTCCGTATACTGGTCTCCAAAATCAAGCCGATTGTAATCAATTCCACGAAACGCATAACTAGCTTGTAAACCAGCATTAACAGCGAATTCTTCCCCTAAATTTATGGTGTAGGCACCAAGCCCGCTCAGTTCAGTAGTTTTTAGCTTCCCATAACCTTCTACTTGATTCATTGCCGCTGCACCAACACTTATATTTTGTCCTTTAAAATAATGGTCTCCATACACAATCTCGGAAGAGTAAGCCTTTCCTATTCTAGCCCACTGATTTCGATAATCCACACCAACGCGCGTATCATTACCTAGTCCAGTCATAGCTGGATTTAGAAACAATGGAACCGCATAATATTGAGATATTTGGATGTCTTGTGCATTGATATTAAACAATGCCGCGAAGAACAAAACCATCACTGCTGCCTTTTTCATATTTATTCTATTCAACATGATCAATTCTTTATTTTAATACCGTGACATTGCCATGGGTAATCCCACTTTCTAAAATACCGTTTCGATATCCTTCCCAATTTATTTTATAGGCATAAGCACCGGTAGAAACAAGCTGACCATTATACATACCATCCCAAAAAGAGGTAATGTCAGCCGTTTCAAACATTAATTCGCCCCACTGATTATATATTCTCATTTCAAAACTAACAATGTTTTGACTGAATATTTCTAGTTGATCATTCAGTCCATCGCTATTAGGAGTGAATGCTTTTGGAACATAAACTTGTGGTTGCTGATCTGGACAATCATCAATCACATTAATGGTATCATAATAGTAACATCCGCTATCGTCAACTGCTTCTGCCCAATAAACACCAACATCAAAAATTTCATATGTTGATACAGTATCTTCGTCATTCCATACGAAAGATGTAAAGTTGGTATCTGAACTAAAGTCAAACAATAGGGTAGTGTCAAAACGCAAGCACATCATTGTATCAGGTCCTAATGTAAATCCAATAGAATCTGGTTCCGAAAGAGTGAAGGTGTCTTCAATGGAAATACAACCGGATGTAATGTTTTCGGCTATAACAATATATTCTCCAGCTCTCAGTGAATCAAAAACGCCTAATAAAGTGGTGTCATTTATAGCAAGATTGGTATCGTTCAATGCAAGGGTGAAATTATGTGTTCCGGGCAAACTTGTTCCTAGATATAAAATACCAGTTTCTGCACCATAGCATTGCACTTCCAAAATGCTATCTAATACGACAGAAAGTGTGTCAGGTGCATCGACAATGCTTGTTCCTCCATATTGAGTACAATTGTTTGAATCAATAACCATGATTTTATAAGTGTCTGGAGCTAACGAATCAAAACTGCTACTTGGTAAATAGGTAGCTCCACTATCTATAGAATAGGTAAGGCGAACCAGTGCCTCCTAAAGCAGTGATATTAATCATTCCATCGGCCGTGTTATAGCAATTAGTGGCTGTAGCATTTATTACTTGAACTGCGATGGCTTGCGGTTGCGAAATGGTTACAGTCGTTCCTGTTGTGGTACAGCTACCGGCATCTCTAAGTCGTATCGTATAATTGTTCGGTTTTAATCCATTTACAACATTGGACGAATCAAAATAAGTACTTCCATCAATTGAATATTCAATAGGTAAGTTCGTTCCAGTTGCATGAATTGAAATCGTACCCGTAGAATCTCCAAAACATAATATATTGGTAGCACGAGCACTATCAAATGCTAAATCTGTAGGATCAAATACAGTGTATTGACCGGCATAGAATGTGCAATTTTTATTATCTCGAATTAATACTTTATAAATGTCATTATCAAGTGCAGTAAAACTACTAGTTGGCAAATACCCAACACCAGAGTCTACAGAATAGATGTAAGGTGAATTACCACCAGTTGCAGTGATTACAATGGATCCATCATCCAAAACGCAAGATGTTTTATTTGTGTAAACGACACTGGTTGTATCCAAACTTGTTGGTTCCCCAACCATTGTTGTGTCTCTGGAAGAACAAGAGGCTCCGACAAGTGGTACGGTAACTACCTCTACTGAATACGTTCCAGCACATAAATCTTTCATTCCCAATGAATCAGTATTGGCAATAGCTGTTCCAGAACCATTATACCATTGATATGTAAATCCATACCCGGTTGGAAATGCACCTGATATTGCAACGCGCGAAGCTCCATTACAATCTCCATTACAAGTAACTGAATCAGCTGTTGCAGTTAAGGCAGGGGTTACTGGTACGGCAAGTACTACTTCACCAATTTCAGTACGGCAACCCGTTCCTGAAGCCACAAATGCAGAATCTCTAACCCAAAGTTTATAGGTTGATGCACTTAGTCCTGTATGACTAAAAGTAGTATTATAACTTCCAGGAGATTCATTGGTGATGGATAATTCCAAAGGTCCACTACCTCCACTTGCGGTAACAGTGATCGTACCATCATTTGTATTTCCACAGCTGATATCCGTTGAATTTACGGTGTAACTGATGGTGTCAGTAGCACCAATTGTAACAGTATCAATGTTTTTCTCACAAGTCGTAGCATCGTGTGCGGTAACTCGATAAACAGCAGGCAACAATCCTGTAAATACATTGCTGGTTTGAGGCGTCCCACCATTCAATGAATAGGTAAGAGCTCCTTTTCCTCCCACAACATTTACCGTAATAGTACCGTCATCTCCATCGCATGTTTCATCTGTAAAGGCTACAGTACCAGTAATATCAGCTGGTTCAAAGATTGTTAATGTGTCCACATCTGGACAAGTTCGGGTTATCTCTGAAATCGTAGATCTTTGCGATGAAATTACAATGTCGTCTACACCAAATGGAGAATTTGCTGCTCCTGGAGTCGAAGCTCCATTTTCCCATGTAAACATAAATTGTAACGTAGCTTGATTATCTAACTGATCTCCAAATATATCAGAATTGAAGTTTGCGGTTTGCCAAGTATTAAAACCACTAAAATTTCCAGAAGTGGGACCCGCAATCACAATCCAAGTAATTCCACCATCGATACTGTATAGAACGCTTCCGAAATCAATGCCATCTACTCCTGTTCCAATCCAATTGAAGCTTAAATCAACATCAAAATGTCCTATGGTGTTAATAACTGGACTTAAGGCAGTATCAATACTTGCCGAGGTAAAAAGATATACGGGTTCTTCTAATGACCCAATATGTAAAAAATCATTGGCCGAACCAGGACCTGCCGGCATTGTAAATGCTCCGGCCAAGCCAGATAGGCTATCGTTTACGTACCATTGATTTGTTCCGCTTGATCCTACATTTAAAGTCCAACCGCTACTTCCTCCACTGAAATCAAATAAACCAAGAGTATCTCTAGTTGAAGTCCCAGGACCTGCAGGAGACGTAGGCACAACTTGAATATAATTTGTGCCTGCACAAAGCGTAGAGATATTTTGACCTCCGCCTATTAGCGCAAGACTACCATTAATCCAAGAATAAGTATAGGGCAAAGTAGCGCCGGAAGCTGTTACCGATGCAGTTCCGTCACAAACTTCGAAACATGATGTTGTATCCTTAGTAATAGTTACGAATGCATCTAAAACTTCTGGTACAAGAAAATCAACCTTTCTTCCGAAAGTAGTACATCCTAAACTGTCTTTTACAACAAAATAATAGGACTGCAATGCATCCAAACCATTAAAAAATAGAATCTGTTTGATACGTAGTTCCACTATCAACAGAAAACTCATAAGGAGCTGTTCCTCCAATCCCAGTAATCATTACTCGTGCATCATTGGTGCCACCACAAGTAATAGGGACAGCTGATGTATCTACTAAGAACAGAGAATCTGGTTGAAAAATTGAAATTGTATCAAATACGGTGTCCGCAGGAATGCTAGAATCAATTACTCTAATAATGTATTTATTTACACATTGATCTCGCAATGTGTCTGTTGTTTCCCCACCTAAATCTACCGAAAGGGAATCTTTCCATTGATAAAAATAGGGGAACGTTCCTAAATTGGCTGTAACAACTATTCTTCCATCACAGCTGTTAAAACAGGATGTGGAATCCACTGAAGTGGTAATTGCTAACTGGGCTGACCCTACTAAATAAGTAAAGAGGAGAATCGCTAAAAGCGATGATCTTAAGATAATTTTCATAAACAAAATTCTAATATGAACTTCAATTTCAAATATAGAAAGAAAATGTTCAAATAACAATATTAAAATGAAGGGCAAATGGCGTGTATAAGTTTCCTAATCTGTCTCAAATATAGGGTTTTTTAGCAACATAACCAAAGTGGTCGGGAACCGACAAGTTAAAATAGTACTAATTTGTCACGACTTAATTTTGATGCGTTAATTTAAGGAACAAATAATTTCCCAACGAAACGTTCCTGATCGGACTGCACAAAAACAACGTATTGACCATGGGAGATCGCATACTTTTTAAGGTTAATACTGGCTTTGTTTTTTTGTTTGATGAGCTTCATTATATATCAATGAACCTTTTGAATCAATAATTTTTACGCTCTGAATTGTCTGATCTTTGGATACTTTTATGCGTACTATATTTCCACTGTTTGGATTCGGATAAATTTGAAAGGCGGGAGTAGATACGGTCGAAGCGGATCCTGCCATGTAATAGGCAGCGAGAAAATGAGCAATCCCATATCCCCGTTCAAAATCAGGATTAGCATTAATGGATGCACTTGATTCAATCAAACTCTTAATTTCCATATTGGTAAGGGGAAGGGTAGGCTTGCCAAAGCCCAGCTGCCATGCCACAAAGAATAGGACTAGAAAAGGAAGTTCCGGCCGAGCGCACAAAGTCCCCAGAAGGAAGACAGACAATTATATCCAAACCTTGCGCACAAACATTTGGTTTTATGCGTTGATCAAATGTAGGACCAAAAGAACTGAAATTCACTTTGTGATTGCTGGAATCAACTGCTCCAACGGCCAATACCGAATCACCATCCGCCGGAGCACTTATATATTTCCATTCAGAGGCTCCTGAATTGCCAGCACTGTTTATACATAATATTCCTTTGGAAGAAGCAATATCAGCTGCTTTCGTAATTACGGCTGTATTTCCATCCATATCGGCATAGGAGTAATTTTGCGTGCTGTCATCAAAAGTGGTGTAACCTAATGATGTGTTAATGATATCAACCCCTAGACTGTCTGCTTTTTCAGCGGCGAATAACCAATTATATTCCTCC
>CBDICC010000010.1:0-11087 GCA_965277185.1 Cytophagales bacterium
GGTCCAAGTATTGGCATCATTAGGTTCAAAGACTACAAATTCCGTGGCTTTCTTAATGGATTCTTCTGCATTAATGAACAATCTTCTTACAGGTACATATCGCCATTCATTGTCATTTCCGGCAAGTGTTCTTGCGCCCCAAACCAAGGTTCCTTTTCCTGAAAAGGATCGAATCAAATTGATTGATTTCCCTGTTGTATGTACATTGAAATCTTCCTGCTCTAGATTGGTAAAGTTTACCTTTGGTGCTTTTACTGCATTCAAACTAACATTAGCAGGCGCTTTCCATACCCCTCTTGTTCGATCTATTGAAGCATATACTCCAGCCATTGCCGATGAAGGTGGTAATTCGATTGGACTTTCTGCAATAGCAGCATTGATAATTGCAGCATTACTTGTATAACTTGGATCATCCGAGTCTTTCAATGCCTGAATCGTGACTCCTCCTATTGTTACCGCACTATCTGGTAACGTGATGGAAGTAATCAAATGTGGATGATAAACCGCTCCATATTTTAAATAATTCGTACCAACATCATTTCTAAACGTAGTTTCATTAAACGTACTCCCTCCAACTTGTGTATCTATAATCGCAAAACGATCCTGCAAATCATTACACTGACCTAACATTGCTGTTACGACACTTCCAAAATTGGCGACAGTTGTACTAATCGATTCTGGAACCACTAAAAGTGTTGGCTCATCTTCCAACGCTACTTTTGCTAATGCAGTTGTAAGAGCAGTTGCAGTAACGGCTGGTGTACCTACATAAGCTCCTGCAGATACAACCCAGCAAGGACCTCCTCCATTGGCAAAATAATGTTGCAAACAATAGTATAGGATATAAGTATCGTTGGTCGTAAGTGTGGCTACAGCTGGGTCACCGCTTATAGTTATTGAATTCGAAGAATCTGGGCCACCAAAATTTGCTACATATTCCACCATAGAAGTAATACGAACAGGATCAGTTGGTCTACCTGTGATTCCTTCAGTATACCCTACAAAGGCGGGAATTGCAGTTGCAACAGGTGCAACGGAGGCCGGAAGTGTAGAGATCTCCTCTACATAAACGCCGGGGGTTTTATAGTCATTCATAGTAATTATGGATTTCGTTTCGTTTAACTTTATTTTCTGGTTCTAATTTTATACTTGTGCTTTTCTAGCTTACAATTATATTTCACTTAATGTTTATGGATTAAAGACTGATCAAAATCATGGGTTCCGGCTCCATAATGGAAGGATTAGGTAAATTCTTAATATATATTTTCCCTCCTGCAGGTGCTTCTTGGATCGACAATTTAGCTCTAGGTAATTCGCCATAAGATAAATTAGGTGTCGCAAATGATCCGATTAGCCTTCCGTCTGAATTGGTCGTTATTACCAATTTGATATTGGATAAACCTCCACTAGCCTTATCCACCATATACACATCGTCTATATCGGTTGGAGGTACACGCGTAAAATCAATATTATATACCCATGGCTCCGTTCGTGCATTGAATTGAATTTCATACTCTACAATGGGTGAACCGTCGACATTTTCAGTATTATCAAAGGCTGCAACTTCCTTGAGTCGGATCATTCCGAAATACGCGGACGCCGGAATTCCACTTCCCAAATACACTAATTGACTAGTCATTGCATTTGAATTCGCTACATCCGTTTCTTTAAGATCATACCAGCCTGGAGCTACGGATTCTTCGAGGTTGGTCAAGTCAACTCGAATTCCTGCTTTCCCTTCAATTCCTGCTACCGTGTAAATAGAAGCTCCTCCTCCTTCTGGAATTAAATCAAAGTTCCAATTTGTAGAGTCTACAGTTGGTATGTAATCAAATGTCATTGCTCTAAAACTAATCGCACTTTGAGCTAATCCAGGACTCGTAGTATTCTCAAATAAATACATCTGATCTCGTGGTAAAGACTGAATCTGATTTTGATCCGAAAAAGTCTTCAGGTAAGGATTCTTTAAACGCATTAAAAAAGTGAATTCCACGTCCTGCTCTATCGGAAATTTAGCTACCCAAACACCTTCATCAAGCCGTTGTTCATAAAACACATGAATTTGAGCTCCATCTGGAATCAATTTCAAGCGATATCGATCAACTACCTTCTTACATTCCGGTGTAGCAACAAAGTCGAAATCTGAACTCAATCCAGCAGAATAATAATCATGCTTTATTGTTAATGTTATCAGTTTTGTGAATTTTCTAGACATTTTATTTCTAATCTTTTCGGATGTTATATTGCTTCTACTACCTTATTAATTGTTCTGCTATTGAGAATCCGATAAATTAATATTGGTTTCCACTATAGGTGTTGAACTTCCAATAGCAGCTTCTTCTTGTACAACCAAAATTCGAACTTTATATAAAACGGATGGCAAGTACTGCGCTCCTAACGAACCCCAGATATAATTCTGTTGCTCCAATGGAATACTATGCAGATCCAGCATAATCCTATTAATTTTGGAATCAAGCGAAGGTGAATTTTCGGAAGTGAATACATTTTTGCTTTGAAAAAATCGTATCACCCCATCAATCAAATCAAGGCTATCTAAATATTTATCTTCATCACTATTTGAATTGGCTGCAAAAAGAACAAACAGATTAAGTTTCAATTCAGGGTTTGCCTTTCCTAATGCACCTCCTGGTCCAAGTCTTACTGCTCCCTGTGCTTTTGTAATCCGCTCCTCCTCTATATTAATTAACGTCATACCTATTCTACCATAGTCTACTGCAGAAGTAGAATCCGTCCCCAACATCTCTACCATATTCGTTAGCTGAACAAACGGTGGAGTCAACCCTACATAGGATTGATTTTGCAAATACTCTTCGAGCTGTTCTGACAGGAATAATACGGCGTCTTTAATCATTTGAAGTTTGGATAAAAATTGTCTTTTCTAAATTTTGGTTCTGTAAAGCTCCTAATAAAATATTTGCCGCGCCTCCCCTCTTGAGGTAGTTCTTCCCTATTAATTATTGGTAGGTCCAAACTACTAATGGTAATAGTTTTTAACACCTTAAGTACTTACTGCCAACCACTTAACAATGTCTAAAAAAGAGAATTTATTTTTTATCCAATAAAAAAGAAGGCTGTTCGTTTCGCAAGGATTAGTAAAAAAACACGCGATAAATAAGATCTACCTAGGCGCTCCTCTTTTAATGAAGAATACCAAATCACTTAAGCTGTTCATATGAACTGTATTAGTATTAGAACAACTATATCCTAGATCTTAAATGACATCAATCTCACCTCAGCAATGTTTTAGAGTATAAGTAATATATTATTGATCACGCGTGTACGAAACTTCATGATCCATCGTTTATAAAATTAGAAAGTATTGATTTAGATCACGTAAAGTTTGACATTTCGAAAATCTTAAAATCAGAAAATCACAAAACTACAGGATCTCAATCCCTCTACTTTTTATCAATAATATGTATTTTACCACAACGTTTCTATTTTAAGAGTCAGTTAACAATGTATTTGTTGTATTATAACAAGAAGTACACATAAATTAAAACACTAAATTTAAAGATTTACATATTTAAAATTCACAAAATCCCCGCCTGAAACATGGCATATTCTTAGAACAAAACAGGATCTCAATTTGACTACTAACAGAAGTAGTTTCAACCTATTACAATTAGTAACCAATAAGTTATATTTAATTCATAAAATGAGACAATTACAAATTATATCTCACGAAATCATTATACATTTTCAAATAAGCGCAATATTCCAATTACCAGTTATGAGCTAAAACCTACCATTCATTATAAAATATATGCCGTTCATAAAGTTTAATAATTTATTTATTGGATACTTAAATTAATATTATATTTTAGCAGTACGGATAAAATAATTCAACATATTTTACGTATAATAATAAATTCAACTATTCAATCACACTTTATAATTTTGCCATGCCCAACATTGTGCTTATCGACAACCATAAAATGATATTAGAGTCTCTTGCTCTACTAATTGAATCCTCAGTAGGAAATCATGTTGTTGGAAAGTTTAGGAACGGTAAGGATGCCTTAAAATATGTAAGAGCAAATCGCAATACAGTTGATGTAGTCGTATCCGATATTAGTATGCCCACAATGAACGGTTTAGAGGTTCTAAGTGAAATACGTAAAAAGCATGATAAAATAAAAGTAGTTTTATTGACTCAATTTGCTGGTGAGTATTATATCTCAAAGAGTATTAAACTTGGTGTAAACGCATATGTTTTGAAAAATTGTGATGGTCTGGTACTCCTTCAGGCAATTAGTACTGTAGCCGCGGGAGACTTTTTCCTTTGTAAGGAAAGTAATTCCGTTTTCATTAATAATACGAGAAAAAATGCGCTAAACGAAAGCCTGACAGATAGAGAAAAGAATATTATCAAGTTGATTACGATTGGCAAACCTAGTGAAGAAATTGCACTCGCGCTAAACATTAGCAAACATACGGTGGCCTACCATAGAAAGAATATATATGATAAACTTCAAATTAAAAGTGTCCCGGAATTAACCATATATGCCCTTAGATCGGGACTTCTATTCTTTCAAGATGGGATGGGATATGCATAAGCACCATTATCTCAATTTGTTGTAAGATTTAATTTTAAAAGTAAATCTGGAACTAGGTTGAACTTAAACACCTAAATCAATAAAATAACATTATCACCCTTGACTTTAAATAATAAAACCCCTGAAATTTCAGCTGAATTCTTAACGCAGTATGAGAAAGGAGTTTTGGACGAACGACTTCGAATAAGTCGAATGTTGCATGACGAAATTGCCTCTCCACTTAGTATTCTTCAAATGATGCTTAGTCAAGTTAAAAGAGGAATAGATATCTCCCCTGAAATCCTTACTAATTTAAAAGCTCTTGTTCAACAAATTAGTTTCGATTCACGAAACTTAAGTCATGACCTCGGGTCTAAAAACATTAATTTGCTCTCCGCAAAACAATTACAAAATGAGGTTAACAACTTAGTCAATTATTTAAAATTCTCAGCACCCGATATTCGCTGCACAAGCGATTTAAATTTAATCAACAGTTCTTTTATTACTCAGTCTTCCATTTGCTTACTTAGATGTACACAAGAGCTTATAAATAATACAATTAAATATAGTGAAGCCACAGATGTGAAATTAAGCATGGGATTAAATAAGCAGAGTAATATTGTTTATCTCACCTACTCCGACAATGGAAAATTTAAGTTGGATCATTTAAATGTCTCCCAGGGTAAAGGTCTAAAAACAAAAGGAATCGGATTAGATTCTATGCGCTTTCGCGTTAATCAACTGAATGGAACCATGGAAATAAAAGAAAATGATCCCTACGGATTCTACTGCAATATTCAAATTTCCTATTAATGATTGTAATTGCTTATTTCAATTGCTGTTTAGTGATTTGACATCATAATACCCTATAAACTTATACTGTACTTATTGGCTTGACAAATTAGAATAGGTCAACATGATTTTTTTAAAATAAAGCGCTAACCTGCATACTTCCTGTATGAACAGTTTGCCCATTAGTCGCTCTCCTTCCATCATATAGCAAGTTGACGTTTAATCCATTGCTTAACCTTCGTTGCATGCTGAATTTCCATAGATAGTTATTTCCGGGCATTAGAGCTTGTAATAAATCATACCCAAGCGGAGATTGAGCACCTTCCAATGCTTCACTTGAAAATTGAATATTGACATAACGTACCAATATCGTAAAAGAGGTTTTAGAAAGTTTTCGGATTTTTAGTTCCAAATTACCCTCGTAAATTTCAGCCGTTGGATTAATCAAAACAGACTTTCCTTTTTTCGAGCCATATTCAAACCCTCCGGTCACCCGAGTAGATTTCCGAGGCTGAAATGCAATTTTTGTCCCAGTCTCAAATCCATTTATTTCGTATTCCCGTGAAGTTAAATAATTCGAGCGACTTTCTTTTAAAAAGAGATTCCCTTCAGTCTTGACCGTAATTTTTTTCCGAATTAACGTACGTGTATTTAATCTCCATTCATTTAGATATCGACCATCTTGTCCATAGGTCAACAGTTGTTTAGCACCTTGTATTACCCTACTCACGTCAACACCAAAAACCGGGTTGGTTCGATTAAAAAACAACGTGCTTCGTATATTTCGTTTTAATGAAACTACATTTTCATCTAGGGCATCAAATGAAACCGTGCTACTAAAAGGATTAAGTCGTTCATTTAGATCATTGTCAGTTGTCTTCTTATCTATTATTAAAAAATTCGTATTATCAAATCGACTAAATAACTTTTTTAAACCATGTTTTCTTCTCCAATTCCCAGGAGCTTTTAGATTTAATCTATAATTCAATCCATGGGAAAATGCCTTAATATAATTATTGGTTGGAAAGAAAAACTTAGCATAAAGCGTATCTGCTCCTGCACTTACACCATCCACAACCTGTTGAAATTCATCAAGATCTTTTAATCCATTGCCATTGTAATCAATCCAAATATGCGTCCCCTGAGATTGGAGTACAGGAATATATTGTAACTCACGAATCAATTCTCTAGATGTATTAACCACATAAACGAAATTCGAAACTACCGCTCTGTTTTTCGATCGAAGATTCCAGTCAAACCGTCCCAACAAATTGTTCTCCGATGTATCCGTGCTACTCGAACCTACTGGTAACTTTGTACTTAACGTTCTAAATGAACCTGAAAGTTTAAAATCTTGAGTCTTACCTATTTTCCCTGCATACTTCAACGTAGATGTTTGCGCATAGTCATTCCAAGGCATATTGAACCAACCCAATTCATTATTTATTGGCAAATAATCCTTTCGAATCCGATGTTCCATCGTCAATTTTCCTCCTAACGAATCACCTCCTTTAATGTAAAAAACATGCTCATCGTAATTCATTAATGGCTTAAGTACCGAATCATTCTCAACAATCCTGTTTTTATCCATATTAAACTGATATCCAGGACGAATCTTTTTATGTTTTATGATCGCTGCATCAAAAAATACTCTTCGCCATTGCGCAGCTCGAGTACTTGAATTATTATCCATAAAAAACATTTTGGACTTAATTTGTAAAACTTTAAACACCTTCTTTTGAATATCTAAATTTTGTTGAATTCCATTTACAAACCCTTTTTTGTTTCGATAGCTAACTTTATAGGTTAATGGCTGATCTTTTTTTGTTCGGATCCCTAATTCAAAATTGGCCAAATGTTCTTCCGCTTTATCGGTACTTGTAGTGTTCCAATCCCGTTCAAAGTCCACATTTCGGATACGATCAAGTGGATTAAAGCGAAGTCCTTGATATTGATAATTTGCATTCGTAACCAACCAATTATTGGAATCTTTTAATTTAATTTTCTTGTTGGCATATTGCAGTTTAAAAGCTAATCCTTGATCATCTTGATCGTCTATTGTAGAAAATAAATTAACATCCCGAGTACTAATTGCTGTTTCCGAACTAAACAATCCATTTTTTCCTGCTTTTTTAGAAACCGACAGTAAGACCATCTCACGTTTGTTAGGTGGAGGTATTATCGATACGGGACGAAAATTACCCAACCCGTTTCCTACCCATTTAAAAACTCTCCCATTTACGGTGGTAATCTCTTTTATATAGGCTCCATTTCCAGTACCAACTTCAGTAAATTCAACCAAAAACAAGGATGTATCATTTGAATTTACATTTGCAGCATTATTATAAAGAAAAATAGTTTCTCCCAATGTATCCAACTTCTCATATAATATTCGTCCTTGTGCTTCAGGAGTCGCAATGATTCCCGAAGGAACGAACGCATTTTGAATCGAATCCCCTATTTCTGATAATTTAATCTGTTGATTTTTTGGTAATTCTCCTTGCAAATACTGTCTCCTATTATCACGTTCATTAAAGAAATCTAGCCCTATTTTAAATCCTTTTACACGGCTTTCCTGATGATGTCCAAAACTATAAACAGAGCGAGCATAATTCCTTTCAGTGTACTCAAAATCTACACGTATTCGCGAAAATTTCGTAATAACAATGCTATTATTAAACGTTACTTCTGCTGAATTATAATCTATAACGTAGTCAAAATCAAAACCTCTCTTTAATTCTTTCCCATCTAAAAAAACTTTTTCTGTATTTGCTACGATGATAATGAATTGTTCTCCATTTGCACCCGACAACCGATAAGGTCCTTGTACACCTTCCAATTGCGTCAATAACATTGTATTAAACTTCCCTTTTGCAAGTGCTCCTGACACGTAAGTAGAAGAGGTTCGATTCAAAGAGGTATCTTTTCCCGTATTCAAATTAAAATGCACGCCTTGTACTTTCTTGAAGTATTTCATGAACGTGCTAGGCCTACTTTGAAGCAATACATCTCCTGCTTTCAAATTCCAATTTTCATGATCCAGGTTAATAAAAATTTGATCAAATTCCTGAATTTGTTGAGTGTTTCCCTCTGGTTGAAACGGGATGTTTTGATCAGAAATTACGGCATTTAGTTTAATTCCATCCGCCAACTCACCATGCATTTGCAAATTTAAATTTGAATTCACAAACACATCCTGTCTATTCCCCAATGAAATCCCCCTGCTTAATACTCCACTTTTTTCAATTCCAGGGCTCGAAAAAAGTTCCTCCCTTACTTCTATGTCATTATTACCGGTTGGAAAAATAAATACAGTATCCTTCAAATTAAGATCGTATTTTGTAACTGATTGATCCAATTTAAAGGGAAGCGTACGATAGCAAATCTGAACAGAATCTATCTTATTGTCTATGCTTGATACATTCGTATAATCAAGTCTCAGTTTTCCATCTGGCATCCACGTATAATCCACTTCCGGATTAATATTAATGGTGGACGGATCTACCGTCAAAGAATCTAAAACTAAGGGACCCTTTGTAGAGAACAATTTGCATTTCACTCCAGATTGAGCAAATATTCCTGATCCCCAAGTAAAAACCAGTACAAATACAAGGGTTAACCTCTTTGGTAAATCCATTAATTTACAAACGGAAGTTTGATAAAAAAAGTTGTCCCTTCCCCTTCTTTTGTTTCAAAATAAATTTGTCCCCCAGCTTCTTCAATACTGTTTTTTGCTAAGGCCAATCCAATTCCTGAACCTGCAAATTTGGTACTAAAGTTAGGAACAAAAACTTTTTTTTGCACCTCTTCAGGAATTCCTGTTCCAAAATCCTGCACAGCCACCAAACATTGATTTTTCTCCAATATATCCATAGATACAATGATTTGAGCTTTTGCATCTCCATCTACATCAGTCGCTTGAATTCCATTTAAAATCAAGTTGGTAACTACTCGACTTAGCGTTTTCTGATCATAATGAATGAAACAAGTCGCTCCAAATCCGTTTTTAAATGCAACCTCCGCGCTTTCATTATAAAGGGAGGTAACCTCTTCCAAAACAGGCACCAAATCAAAATTTGCATAAGTTGGCTCCGGCATACGAGCAAAAGAGGCAAATGAAATCGCTATTTCATTTAGGGTATCAATTTGACTAATGACCGTATTTAGTGTACGAATATGTTTTTCATTAGGCGCATCTTCTTCTTCGAGCTTCCGCTCCATCATTTGCAAAGACAAACGCATTGGAGTTAACGGGTTTTTAATCTCATGCGCAACTTGTTGAGCCATTTCTTTCCAAGCGCTCTCTTTTTCTTGCTTGGATAATTTCCTACGACTATCTTCCAATTTGCTTATCATCGCATTATACTCTCTTACTAGAAGTCCAATTTCATCATTTGAATCCCATAAAATCGGTGTGTTTTGATCTAGAGAAACCTTATTCAAACGAGTTGCAAGCATGCTTAATGGCTTACTAAATGAACGTGATGCCCAATAAGAAATCAACGTAACTAAAAAGAAAACCCCTATAAATATGGCTAATATTCTGGTTAGATAGATTGCCATCTTTTGATTAACGGATGAACGAGATTCGAAAAATGGAATATGCGCAATTCCTTGTCGCTCTTTGTTCACAACAATTGGGAAATACAACGCACGGTAATCCATCTCTCCCACATTTTCATCCAATATTAAATGATCAAACGACTCCATTCGCTCTAAAACTGCTGGATTTATAAGGTCCGCATATAAGTTCCTATCTTTTAATAACGTTTGACTATAATCGCGTGCAAATCCGTCTAAACCAAATATATTGATATCTACCTGATGATTTCGTGCACATTCAGAAATTATTTCTTTGCGCTCAAACTTGGATAATCCTTCTCCAAAATAGTCTTTTAAGCAATTAGAAACGGGCTCAATACGATCTAGATACAATGTATCTAATTCACTCATATATTTACCCCGCTCTACATTTATTAAAGTTGCTGAAACGATAAATAAGGGCAAAATAATTAGCAAATTCACCATCAACTGGATTTTGGTTGTTATACTAACCGAATTATACTTTTTCTTAAAGTTTCTGGAAGTTAAAAAAGCAATTACAAAGAGCTGTAAAACCAACCACATGAAAATGAAGTAAAAACCAAAATTTGCAAACTTACCTAACAACTCTTCATCCTCCTGTGAAATCACGATTATCTTATCTTGTAAAGGATAAAAGGTGTGATTAAACCCGTCAATAATCTGCTGTTCCCCATTAGAAAAATCAGGGTTCATAACATTCTCAGTCAACTTATCATAGTTAAAACGGACCAACAGAATAAATTAATCGTTCATGATCATATATAGCGTAATTGTATTTTGAAAAACGGTTATTATCATGCTTTTGATCCAATACTAAAAATGGGATAACACTATTTTGACTTACTTCGCGTAACTTCAGATCGATTATTACATTGGCATTCGTAGCTCTATAATCATTTAGATCAATCACTTTCAGATACCTAATAAATGGACTAAACTCACTCTGGTTTTCAATAAATAAATTATCATATTCCGTATTGATCAATGATATCCGTTCACCATTGAAATTCAACAATAATGAGTCATTGTTATTCTCAAACATGATATCCAGCTTATTTAAAACATAAACGTTTACATCATATTTATCAAAATAACGATTCAAATAATACTTCTTGATCTTATTTTGAATAAACAGTCGAGCTCCAAAAGGAT
>CBDICC010000011.1:0-72500 GCA_965277185.1 Cytophagales bacterium
ACGTCTTGAAAGGTAGCAAAACAAAATTTGCATCGCATATTACAAGGCTCCCAAAGGTGGTAGTTAACGGATGGTATCATAGTTTTCATTTGCTTATAAATATTGATATAAGCAAAGGTCTATGAAGTGCAGTTCTAGGGCTAATTAGAAGGAATACAAGCCTATCCACAGTAATGAAAACCGATATTAGAGCAACCAAAGCTATGTAGAATGCATATTACATTCTAAACTTCCTCACTTCTTTTCTGTAATTTTCTGACACCTGAATATGTTTAGTTGATGTTTCGCCTTTATCGTTTAGGCATTCTACTTGAACCTCGTGCGTTGCTGTATTATAACATTTTATATGATCTGCATTTACGCGAAAAGATCGATGTGTTGTAATCAACTTGGTTGTTGACAATCCGAATTTATCCATGTCTTTAAATGAAAAATCGACTAATACCTCTGGATTCCTATTATTAAAATAAATAACCTTGTTACCGGATGTGGCACCTTGCTTTTTATCCGTACAAAGGCAAACAATATCATCTAACCTGATCTTATTATTTTTTGTTCCGGCAAAATCTAGATGTACATAGTTTGTCTTTTGCATGGCTCGATACTGACGAACAAATTTAGAAAGTGCCTTTTCTAACTTCTCCTCTGTTACAGGCTTACTTACGTGCGAAATAACACCTTCTGAATCAAGGTCTAAATCTTCTATATTGGAATAATAAGTACTTATTTTTCCACTTAAAAACAAGACAGGGAGTTTACAATATTTAGCTACATCTAATCCAGACATCGAATCATTTACCAAATCAATATCTAGAATTAATGCTTCTGGTTTCTTTTTCTTGAAGAGGGTTATGAATTCTTCTGAATTGGTCGAATAAACTACCAGTTCAACATGTTCAGATGCTCTTAACATATCTACTGCATCCTTTAACAACGTCTTATTATCCTCGAGAATGGCTACTTTTAGTTTGTTCTGACTACTCATAGTATCAATGTTAATTTTGAAACATACATAGACTCGTTACAACTTTGCTCGATATCATATCTGTCTGGGAATATAAAATCCAGTCGTTTTCGCATATTGGTTAAACCAACTCCCCCTTCCTTCGTTGATGCATTAACCTTAGAACTAATTTTATTCACTACTTCAAGATGAAATTTATTTCCCCTTAGTCGAACCTTGATTTTTAGAAACTCAGGATGATGATTATCTCCATGTTTAAAGGCATTTTCAATAAAGTGGGCTGAGATTAGGTGTGGTAGACACTCCTTCTTGTAAAACGAATCCATCTTGTCTATATCTGAATCATCCAATAACATTGAATCAATTTCATCCGTAAATTGCTCATTCAATTGCAAGTACTTTTGAATGAATTCTATCTCCTCTTTTACAGTCACCAATTGTTGATCTCCCTTGTAAATAATGTACTCTAACACTTCAGATAAGGACACCATTCCGTTATTCAATTTGGTTGATAATGCTTTTAGATTCGCCAGAATATTATTTATCGTGTGAGGCTGAAGTTGAAATTTGAGTCGTTCTGCTTCTAAAATTTTATTTTCTTTTTCTAAAGATTGGTTTGAAGCATTCAATCTATGATTTGCTGTATTTAAATTGTGATTTAGATCTTGCAGGAATTTATTGGAGCCTTGCAATTCCTTATTCGAATTTTCCAAAGTCAGATTTTTGGCATTGAGTTCTCGTTGTCGTTTATTGCTACGACTTATTTTAACCACCAAAACGATCGTAAAGACAATGAAACCAAAGAAAAGGGAAAGGAAGAAAAAGAAGAAAAAATCCATATACAAAAATATTATAGACTTATATTAAAACAAATTAGCATAATAAATTTGATAATTCAATATTTTAAGAGTTTAACTCAAGTACCTTGAGTTAATTGGTCCGGATTATCATATTGGTTCGTACTTGTAGGCCTTGCCTAAATAAGACTACTCTTTAATAAAATCATGCATTCAGAGATGCTTAATTTTATAACACATAGTTATTCATAATAGTTATTACTCAGTCTGGTTACACTTCCGCCCAAAACCTGATATTCCAATTATTAAACCAAACCTACGTTCATTCAAACAAGGTTCTATGAGCCCTAGTCAGTCCTATTCTTATAAATTTAT
Source organism: Cytophagales bacterium (assembly GCA_965277185.1). Lineage (GTDB taxonomy): Bacteria > Bacteroidota > Bacteroidia > Cytophagales > JAHDFW01 > JAHDFW01. The sequence goes on from CBDICC010000011.1 coordinate 2,137, forward strand.
TTTGTGTAAATTTTACACTTTAAATTATTTTACTATATTTGTGTAATTATTACACGATTTATAGATTTAAAAATTAGACAACTATGTTTGGGATAAATTATATCAAGTTTGACATCATGGATTACGTCCTCCATTTCAGCAACGGACGTTTAAAAAAAGAAGGAAAAGGCCTCAACTTTTACTATTGGGGACCAAGTTCTACCATTGCCGTAATTCCGCTAGGAGGCAGCGATGTATCCTTTATGTTTAAACAAACCACAAAGGACTATCAGACGATCACCGTGCAGGGACAATTGACCTACAAAATCTCTGACCCAAGAAAAATTGCAAATCAATTAGACTTCACTATTAACGAACAAAAACAATACAAAAAAGAAGACTATGACAAGGTAAACAAGCGACTTATCAATGAAATTCAAAATGCCGTTACAAGTGTTGCGCAAGAACTTAAACTGAAGGAAGCATTGCAAAACGTAAAACAGTTTGAATCGGAAATCAAAGAAGGACTTACTACTGGTGATACCGTGAAAGGCCTTGGACTTGCGGTAGTTGGAGTTACTGTTATTTCTGTTCAACCTACACCAGAAATGGCGAAAACACTAGAAGCGGAAACACGCGAAAAGATCTTTCAAGAGGCCGATTTAGCATTATACGAACGTAGAAACTTCGCTGTAGAGCAAGAACGAATCATTAAAGAAACCGAATTGAATACCGAAATTGCAGTAGAAGAGAAACAAAAGCAAATTGCGGAGCAAAAAATGAAAACCAAATTGGTTCAGCAAGAAAATGAACGACGTCTACGCGAAAATCAAATGAAAGCGGACATCGAAAATGAAACTGAAAAACAAGCGTTGGTTGAAATGAAGGTCGAAAATGAGCGTAAGGAAGCGGAAACAAAGAAACTAATGTTGCAAGCTATGATTGAACCTTACAAAGATTTGGATTGGAGATCTCTTATGGCTTTAAATCAAGGTGAAATGGATGCCAAAACGAACATTGCCTTAGCGTTTCGTGAATTAGCTGAAAACGCAGATAAGATCGGCACCTTAAACATTACGCCGGACTTACTGGAACAACTTACAACAAGCGATTAAAAGCAAAATAGAATAACAAAAATTAGCATAAAATGAATATTGAGCGCATCATTATTGTCCGCAACAAAACTAGACTTGAACTGTTAATCGAACGCTTCAATACAAAGGCACAAGCTAAGTTTTACATTGAACATACCGTTCAAGGCGATTTCTCTGATTATGAACTGGAACACGGCCTGTTTTACAAGGCATTGGAGTCCGTTCAAAAACAAATAGATCGAGGGATTCGAGTTCAAATCATAGATAAATCCTTTCTACCCAACTTTGTATTTGCGAATGACACGCTGTTGATTGCACTTGGTCAGGATGGATTGGTTGCCAATGCGGCTAAATATGCGTTAAACATTCCAATTTTAGGTATTAATCCAGATCCTGATCGTTATGATGGCGTTTTATTGCCCTACTTGCATACGAATTTCCAATTAGCCATTGACCAACTTTCTTCTGATAAAGCGATCCTGGATCACGTTACTATGGGGGAATTAAAGTTGAATGATGGACAACGTATTTTGGCCTTTAATGACTTTTTCATTGGACCTCAATCGCATAGCAGTGCCAGATATAAAATCAAATACAATGGAAAAGAGGAGCAGCAAAGCAGCAGTGGACTGATTATAAGTACCGGTGCAGGCTGCACAGGTTGGTTTAGCTCCGTTGTAAATATGTATGTAGGAATTGGCATGGAAATAAATGGAAGAAACATGCCTAAGCCCATTTCGATTGATCGACACGAGCAAAAATTAAGGTTCGTAGTACGAGAACCTTTTAAAAGTAAATACAGCGCTTGCTCAATTGTTTGGGGAGAAATTGAACCAACACATCCGTTGGAATTAGAATCTTTGATGCCTGAAAACGGGATCATATTTAGTGATGGGATTGTGGAAGATTATATTCCTTTTAATAGTGGAATGCAAGCGACGATCGGAATTGCAGAGGAGCGAGCAGTATTGGTTTGTTAATTTGAACCAATAAATATCTAGTCTAAAACTGATATTTAGAAATTTCGCATGATGCTTCCCCCACGTTTAAATGCGTTTTCAATAAAACAAGCTGGTATAAGAGGAGGAATAGTGAGCGTTTTATCGTGCGGAACAAATTTATCTAGAGAGGAGACATCTAATTTCGTAGAATCTATTTCTTCCATAAATTGCTCATTGAGTTGCAAATACTATTGAACAAATTCATTTCCTTCCTTTACCTTCACTAGTCGTTGATCCCTGATCCCCCCTTTACAGATGATGGATTATAGCCGATTTTGGTAGATACGCTATTTCAATGTAACAGAATGTACACTTGAAGGAGAACAGCTCCCTTCTGTAATTCGACTTCCTGTAATGATAAAGATGTTGTTGGTGTCTGAGAAAGCGGAGGTTTCAATGGAATCAAGTAACCCTCTGCTTTCAGAAGTACGAATGTCATAACTAGACACGCCTGTAAATATAATTAGTCGACTTCCATCTTCCAGCGAATCAATTTTCGTAACGTAACATTCGTCTGTAAAATCCTCATAGGAACATGGACCGCCATCTTGTTGATTAATAGATGTGCAAGACGGAAGGAACAATAACATTAGTATTGCTAAAGCTGCGCAGGCAAATAAAGTGTGTTTCATAAGATGGATTTAAAATTCCAATATACGTAGTTCGATGGAATAGTTTTTGAATACGGCAATGTTAAAATGAATTCCAAGAATGTTTTTAAAGCCAATAATGAAATCTATCTCCACGTAGAATTTTTAAATGAAATTGCTAGCAAAGGATAAACATCGACAGTCGATAAAGAAAGACTTTTATTAAAACCTGATTAAGGACACGCTTTTCAATATTTAAATTGCGTGAATTTTAGGCTCATAATAATTTTCGGTAACCATTTCGTTCCTTCAATTTCTCTATATTGCAAATAATCAAATGTAGCGTTTCATTCAAAATCGGACTCCATCCGCATGAAATTCCAGCACAGACCAATCATCAATTTTCCATTGCCCGCTGTCGAATGTTAAGGTAATCGTCCCACCTTTCTCACATTTCACAAGAGCCTTCCCATCATTAAATGAATGTATGTGACAATTCGGCGATTTTAAACGAGCCACTTTTGAAAACCCTTCATTTACCAATCCGAATGGTGGATTCTGAACTTTCTGACCATTTTCCTTAATATGCTTGATATTCATTAAATACTGGTAATATTCGTTTTCAAAATAAGCACGCTCCTTTTGGATAAATGCATTTGAAAAATGTCCGGTGTGACTCAACCAATTTATATAATTATCTAACGCTGCGTCACTCATATGGTATTTCTCCACAATGGACTGGCGACTTCGTTTATGTAATTCAACGGTTTTGGTATGCCAGTTTAGAAAAGTTTGAACTCTGCTTAAAATTTCTTTTCCTTCGGGGGTTTTGTCCCATTTTGAATCTAGTTGGTAGTTTCTTTCCTTAGGTTCAGACTCGTGGTCATATACCTCTGGAGTAGTCACCTTTGAATTCTTAACTCCCAAATCTTCCCTTTGAGGTTGATTTGAAATATCTTTGGATTCTAGTTCAGGATGAGGTATATGAGGGTCGTCCAGGTCTTGTGGGAGTTCACCGCAAGAGTATAGGAAAGCTATCACTATCATTGAGATAACACTTTGAAATTTAAACCTGCCTACCATTGTGTTTTTCATAGTACCTACACTATAGAAATTGTAAGGTAACAAATTCCAAGACAGAAGTCAACGGTCAGAGGTAGAATACAGGTTTAAAAGTAATAAAGTAACGAAAGTGCTTATTGTAGAAAAAGCTATTTTTCCGTACCTTTTCAACGACAAAGTTCAAAATCATTATTTGTTAGTAAATCAAGCCTAAAACCTCATACCATGGATATCTTCCTAGGAATTCTATACGCAATTGCCATATTCGGCCTGTTAATCACTTCTATAGTGTTTATGTTTAAAAAAGTAAATACACATCGATCGTATTTACGACTGCTAAAATCGCTTACCACCGGCATCCCTATCTCGCAAATTCCTCATTTTACTTTTTCCAATAGTGCATCGGTACTCCTTCCTTTTATCACTCGAAATCATAAGATTGAAAAGAAGGATAAAGATCTAAAAAAGCTAGGAGAACAAACCCGAAAGTATCGCAACTTCCAATTATGGTTTTTCTTCTCTCCCATCCTGCTTCAAATCGTTTTAGCCATTATCATCACCATTTGGGACAGTGTAGGCTCTCAGCCTCACCGCTTTGATGGAGTGAAGGAATTTGATATGGAAGTATTCCAAGCTAAACCTGCAGTTACAGGCTATTTTGAAGGTGAACCTGATGGAGTTCAAAAAAAATATCATGACAATGGCCGTGTTTTTCAAGAGGCGCCATTCTTAGGCGGTTATATTCATGGAGTGTTAAAAGAATATAGTGATGGAGGCCTCTTACTGGAAGCCATTCCGATGGAACGCGGCGTAAATAATGGACTTACTAAAACGTACTATAACACCGGAGACATTCAATTTGAAGGAAATTATCTGTACGGATATTACAATGGAGAAATCAAATTATACTACAAATTCAACGTCCTTAAAGAAAAAAGTAATTGGGAAAACGGCGTCCCAAATGGAACCTATGAACTCTATAACGAAGATCGGGAATTAATTGAATCCGGTTCTTATGTGGATGGCGTGAAGCAACAAAACTAACTCCGCTTCCACTCCTGCAGTTCTTTCTCACTCAAATATGGGACCCAAATTCGATACATCATGTCCACAAAATATTCGATGGGCTTCGTATGAACGGGATGTGACTCCTTATAATACCCTGGTGCATTCAACCAGGAAACAATGGTAAACAACAATTGATCTGCCAATGAATCTAACTGCTGCTCATCTATTTCGGAACGAATTCGGCCCTCTTTTTTGTATTGGGAGATCAATGTAGCAATCTCGATTCGCTTTTGATCAAACAAATCTTGCATTTTAGGTTGGATCCCTTCCACACGACGCCAAACCACTTCACTATCGCGGAATAAAAATCGATACGAATACATGATTTCGAAACTTTCGCTCATCGACCCCAACATATCTTGATTTGTAAAAATCCTTCCTTTTTGAAAACGAGCAGCTTCTGCCACTTTCTCCAAGAATTGATCAAATAGCGCTTCAATCACCACTTCCTTTTGAGAAAAATGATAATGCAAATTACCCTGACTCATTCCTAAATGAGCCGCAATATGCCTGGTCGTGATCTTTTCTACACCTTCCTTGTTAAATAATTGCATGCCCGAAGACAGTATTTTTTCTTTTGTCGTCATCACGTTAGTTCAAATGAACTATATTTTATATACTTGCAACAATATTAGCTCAAATGAACTAAAAATGAAAATTTATTTAAAACTACTCGTTTTCTTTGGCTCTTTTCTCCTGTTAGGATGTGCTAAAAACACCAATGATCCATTGGTCAAATTCGAGAATGAAGCCAACTCAATTTTAATTCAGGATATCTCCATTTTTAATGGTATAGACGCTGTACTCATTCCTAATCAGGACGTATTAATTGAAAATGGAATTATTAAAAACATTGCTTCTCATATTGACCCAATTAAAGACATCCATACCATATCCGCGTCAGGAAAAATCCTCATGCCTGGCCTGATTGATTCTCATGTACATTTATCGGGAAGTGGCTCTGTTCCATGGGATAACATAAGTGCTGACAAGCCTTATAATTTATCTGCTTATTTATACGCAGGTATTACCACCGTATATGACCTAGGGGGATTAAGTGCCGATCTTGAAAAACTTTCCAATCAAGTAAACAAAAACGAATTGATTGGTCCAGATATTTATCATACACATATCCCTATTACGGTAAAGAACAGCCATCCTATTCCCTTAACGGAACAAATGCTTCCCTGGCCATTAAAATCAATGGTTAACGCAATTTCACCCACTATAGAAACAGCAGACGAAGCTCCCAAACTGATCGAAAAGTACGTGAAAAACGAGGTTGATTTTGTGAAAATCATTTGTGATCAAATTCCTCCAGGGTCACCGGAAATGAAGTTTGAAGAGTTGAAAGCGTTGATCGATGCGGCACACAAACAAAACAAAAAAGTATTTGTACACATTGGAAGCCCACAAAATGCAGTGAACGCGGTAAAAGCAGGAGCCGACGTATTGGCGCATGGAGTTTGGAGAGGAAAATTAACACCAGAAGAAGCGGATATCATTGCCCAATCAGGAATTCCAGTCATTTATACTATTGCAGGTTTTCAAAATGTCAACAACATTCATCATGGAGCATTCTCCCCTTCCACAACAGATTCAATATTTGTTCCTGCTAAAATCTTAGACCCGGTCACAAGGGAGGCAGGAAAGGATGTACATCAGCAAAAAGTCATGAATGAATTCTTTAAGGATGTTGCTAAACATAGTCCGCACTGGGCCGAAAATTTCAGGTTACTTTACAGCCGTAAAGTCCCAATCCTTATTGGTACCGACAGTAATCTCCCTGGAACCTATGCTGGAAGCACCTATTATCAGGAAATTGAAATCCTGAAGAAATACGGAATGACCAACTTCCACATTCTAACCGGTGCGACCTATCTAAATGCAAAACTGTTCTTAGACGAACCCAATTTCGGCAGTGTGGCAATCGGAAAAACGGCAAACCTTTTAATTCTTAATGGAAACCCGCTAGTAGATATTAATTCCCTTAAAAAACCTAGTTTTATCATCAAAAAAGGACGTATCGTGGCTCGAAAATAAATAAAGGCCTACTTCCCAAACTCAATGATCTTTATCTTACCGGAACTAAAACACATCTCCATCACAACTCATTACATTAGAATAAAAGATGAATCCAATTTAACCCACAGAAAAGACACTTAATCATCATTTCAACCACTTGCTAACTTTTAAACTCGTGCCTTAAAATAAGTTTACCTAACCCTATTGCTTTTATTGTCGTGTTTACTTAAATTTACTGGTTGATTTTATCCGTAACCGAAAGCAAAGTAATTTATATACGCCATGAAGAAAACAAAATTACGTAACCAATTATCTATTTTTATTGCTGTATTCAGCATTGTGCTATTAAGTATCAATGCAGATGCACAGATTTTATCCGAAGATTTCAACAATGGAATTCCCGGCACATTTACCCTCATTGACAATGACGGCCTAACTCCTAATGCGGGTGTAGTTCAATACACCAATGCTTGGGTAGCGCAATCAGATCCTACCACGGGTGATTCTGCAGCCTCTAGTACTTCTTGGTATAATCCTGCAGGTACTTCTGATGACTGGTTAATCACTCCTATCATGGCATTTACACCGGGACTCTATCTTTCTTGGAAGGCACGTAATTACGACGTCGATTACAAAGATGGATATCAAGTTTGGATTTCAAGCACGGGAAACACTGTAAATGACTTTCTGGTAAATGGTACAATGATATATCAAAACCTAGGGGAAGATATAGATTATCGACCGCGCATCTTGGATTTGGAGAATCTAGGCTACACCGCTGGTAACTACTATATTGCCTTTCGCAATAACTCTACGGACAAATATCGATTAAACATTGATGACATCGTTGTAGGAGATTCAGCCAGCTCACCATGTATAGACAATGTAACTAGATTAAATACTTCATTTGGTCCTACATACGATGGGTATCTTACCATACCTATCCGGCAAGCTTCCAATATGCAATTTCAAGCCGTAATTCAAAATAGCGGGATTAAAGATGAAGCAATCACGCTTGATCTTGATTTATATGTAAATAATGTGAGCTCGTTCACTTCTTCATATTCTACGACAGTCTTAGCGAACGAAACAGACAGTTTATATGTAGGAAATTACACCCCGACGGACACTGGTTTTTACATTCCTTTTGTATATGTCACCAATGTAGGAGATTGTGATGTACAAGGTGATTTTGGCGTACATTTTTTTGTAACTGATTCTACTTATGGACGAGAATATACTACTCCCGATGGCACCATTGGAACGCAAGGAAACACGGCTGTTTTTGGACAAAATTTTGATATAGTTCAAACCGACACTTTAACTTCTGTATCCGTCTACATTGCAGGCGCAACATCTGCAACAGGCGATAGTCTTAGAGTAGTAGTTCATAACACAGCAGGAAGTACTCCTACCACACTATTAGCTTCATCTGAACCTCAATACATATTTGGAGGAGGTGCCTGGTATCAAGTTCGAATGCCAGATGTAGAATTAACGGCAGGTGAATATTTTATCGGAGTGGAGCAACAAGACACCAATTTCCTTTCCTTAGGCACCAACACCGGTTTACACACACCTGGTAAAACATGGATAGAAGTACCTATAGGTGCGGGCAATTGGGCAACGAACGAATCGTATAACCGAACTGAAAACTATGCTATTCGGGCCAATTTTGGAAAGGAAGCAGCTCCGCCTGCAGATGTAAAAATATATGACATTCAATATACCACTGACATATCTGGTGATTCTCCATATGATAGTACTACAGTAACTACTAGTGGAATTGTAACCGCGGTACGAAGCGACGGTAGATTCTACATACAAGACAGTTCCAGCACTTGGAATGGAATACTTGTTTTTGACAACAACTATACTGTCAATGTTGGAGATAATGTTACGCTTACTGGGTACGTTGTGGAATACTTCAATCTAACGGAAATCAAAGATGTGACTAGTTTAACCGTTAACTCAATTGGAAATACAATCCCTTCTCCGCTTGCAGTTACTTCTATAAATGCGAATAACGAGCAATATGAAGGAGTTTTAGTTACTTGTGTTAATACAGAGGCCTTGTCTAATGTAAATGGTTTTGGGGAATGGACAACCAATGATGGATCAGGTACGCTTGTTGTGGATGATGAATTGACAAACCCAATTACTTTCAATCCAGTATTAAATAGTTTCTATACGCTAACTGGAATCATCACGTATAATTTTAGTCAATACAAATTGATTCCTCGAGATACGACCGCTGACATTCAATTATTTGTTCCTGGTTCTATGATTGCCAGTATTCCGGTGCAACCAACATGTCCATTGGAAACTTTTGACGTGAACGTTGCAGGGTCCTTTAACACCGGCAACAAGCTTCAAGTATTTTTTTACTGGGACAATACATTCGCCACAGATTACGTAATAGGAGAAATTGACGCGACTACATCTACTTCAATTCTCTGTAGTGTTCCTAACTGGTCGTCTAATGGGCCATACTACGTAATTGTTCGAAGCAGCAATCCCGTGGGCGTGAGCGACACCGTTTTTGTTAACAATATTTCGGGCACCCATCACAATCAAGTGGATTCCATCACGGGACCTGCTTCTATGTGTTTACAAGAAAATAATTTGCTATTTAACGCCTTTCATACAGAGGCAACACAATATGTATGGACATTCCCTAATGGAACCTCATTTAATTCAAACGATTCCCTTCCCACCGTAGATGTCAATTTTGACGCCACGGTTACAGGAGGCAGGGTATATGCTCAAACAGTAGGAACTTGTGGATTAGGGATCGTTCCTGTCACCGAAGTCCAACTGAACACGAATTCCGGTGCATTGCTTTCTACCATAGCTACTCAAGGTTGGGGTGGATCAACATTGAGTGCAATCACCGCAGACCTCCTTCGAACAACGGATTTATCCGCTAGTTTTGAAGGTTGCGATGTCTTTGCTCCAGGGACGTTTACCAATAAAATCGCTGTAATTGACAGAGGAAGCTGTTCCTTTTCTAGAAAGGTGTATAATGCGCAACAAGCAGGAGCACTAGGAGTAATCATTCGAGTTCCTTCCGATTATGTTTCAGGGCCTTACACAGGAGCTTCCATGGGCAGTGGTGATTTATCTGGATTTATAACCATTCCAGCAACGCTAATTAATGAACAAGGAAGTGGTGGCAACGACACGTTATTATCTTACCTAAATGCTGGAACAGTAAACGTATCATTGATTCCAAGTGGTTTTGATTTAAACATTACCGTATCTGGGACAGCAGAAGCGGGTGCCAATCAATCCATTTGTGAAGGTGAGTCAGCCAACTTATTGGCTTCAGGTGGCATAACATATGCCTGGGATAACGCATTAGGAGCAGGTGCTTCTAAAACGGTTTCGCCTACCACTACTACTACCTACAAAGTAACCGCTTCTACAGGTGGTTCTTGTCCAAGTCAGGATAGTGTAGTAATAACGGTGAATCCATTGCCTACCTTAGCGACCAGTTCAGATACCTCGCTTTGTTCGGGTGAATCTACTACTTTGGTAGCATCTGGTGCAAACTCCTATTTATGGGATAATAGTCTTGGTGCCGGAGCTTCACACACCGTTTCGCCTTCAAGTATGACCACCTATAAAGTAGTTGGAACTTCGACTGCAGGCTGTAAAGACTCTACTACAATTACGGTTAACATCAATGCTACTCCTACTGCATCTACCAGTCCTAGTGTAACGATTTGCGAAGGGGCCTCTACAAATATCTCGGCTTCTGGCGGCGGTACTTATTCCTGGGACAATGGATTGAACACTGCAAGTGCGCATACTGTTTCACCTACAACGAATACCACATACATCGTAACCGTATCTACCGGCCCTGGTTGTACAGATACTGCACATGTTATTGTGAATGTAAATGCGAAACCAACCGCCTCGACAAGTTCAGACCCTACCATATGTGAAGGAGCGTCAACAACCATTACTGCTTCTGGTGGAGGTACATATTTATGGGATAATGCATTAGGGACAGGTAATTCTAAAACAGTATCGCCTTCTTCTACTACTCCATATATGGTTGAAGTCACTTCTGCACTTGGCTGCAAAGATTCAAGTATTGTAACGGTTAATGTAAATGCAAAACCAAATGCGTCTACCAGTTCAGATGTAACCATCTGTGATGGGATTTCCACTACGCTTACTGCTTCTGGGGGAGGAACATATTTATGGGACAATGGCCTTGGAACGGGTAATTCTAAAACAGTATCGCCTTCTTCCAGTACAACATATGAAGTGGAAGTGAGTTCTGCTCAAGGATGTAAGGATTCTAGCTCCGTAACGGTAACTGTTGATGCTACTCCTACCGCATCAACCAGCGCTGATGCAACTATTTGCGAGGGTACTTCCGCTATGATTACAGCTTCTGGAGGATCTTCCTATGCTTGGGACAATGGATTAGGAACTGGTAGTTCTCATACTGTCTCTCCAACCACCACCACCATTTATGAAGTGGAAGTGAGTTCTGCTCAAGGATGTAAAGATTCAAGTACGGTAACTATCAATGTAAATCCTACGCCAACCGCATTTGCTGGAAATGATGCCACTATTTGTCAAATGGGATCGGCGCAAATAAATGCAACAGGAGGTGTAAGTTATATGTGGGACCAAGGTTTAGGAGCAGGACAATCACAAATTGTGACACCTTCTACAAACACTACGTATACCGTTACTGTTACCGATGCAAACAACTGTACGGATACGGATAATATTACGATAACGGTAAATCCAATTCCTGGGCCTACTGCTAATGCAGGAGGTGACACAACCATTTGCGAAGGAAACTCAGTGAACTTACAAGCATCGGGTGGATTGATCTATAACTGGGATCAAGGACTTGGAAATGGAGCGGTTCATACCGTTACACCTACCGCAACAACGAATTATACCGTTACCGTTACAGACGTTTCCGGATGTTCAGACATTGATGAAATGACCATTATCGTAAATGCTGCTCCTACTGCAAATGCAGGATCAGACACATCTGTGTGTGAGGGAGAAACCATCACGTTAATTGCAAATGGAGGTGATTCATATTCTTGGGACAATGGATTAGGATCAGGGGCTACACAGCCTATTTCGCCTACTATTACCACTATTTACACAGTTACTGCAACATTAGCAAATGGTTGTTCCAATACAGATCAAGTTCAAGTAACAGTAGATGTATTGCCTGCACAACCTTCCATTACGTTATTTGGAGGTGATTTACTTTCCAGTGAAACCAGTGGAAATCAGTGGTTGATTAATGGTGTAAGTATTCCTGGTGCATCAGGTCAAACTTATCAGCCAATTCAAAATGGGATCTACTCGGTAAGAGTAACGAATTCAAATGGTTGTTCGAATACGTCTGACACATTATTCTACACGATTGATGGAATAGAAGATCACATGCTTACAGCAATCGACATTTACCCTAATCCTACGAAAGGATTATTAACCGTAAGTGTTGAAAACAGTGGTAAACCTACCCATACAAAAATTCGAGTGATGGATATATTAGGGAAAGAAATTTATTTTAAAACCGTAAAACCATCTCAAAATTCAAACATACCAGTATCGTTGAAAGATCAACCTGCTGGAATGTATTTTGTAGAAATTAGCATTGGAGAGAATAAGAAGATTGTAAAGGTAGTGAAGGAGTAGATTAAGTCTCCTACTACTTAGGAATGGAGTTGGGTGTTTCTATTTTAATCGCATCCATCCTATTAATAGAGTAAGTAATTACATTTTTTTCAATAAAACAGAAAGAGCATTCCATACTGGAATGCTCTTTTTTTTGAAGCAATAGTTAAAATAGCCAGTAACGAAAAAGAGCCCTCAATTTGACAGCTCCCTTACTGTAAGTGATTTCGTTTTATTGCGTGCAACTTACTTCTCTGCATAACCCAACTCTTAAAGTTGAATGCTCAATATTGTCCTAGATCCTGATTAAAGCCACCAGCTGTTTTCAATCTCAGCACTTTTTTTTTGTGTTGATGATTAGTTCGATAATAGCTCCGAATTGGTCTTTGAAATTTGTTTATTCTATTTACATATTAGCAAGATGAGAATGCGTTGATTTCATTTTAAGTATCAAAGAATCGAATATTGGTCATCATGATTTGCTAAGCTTTCTTTTCGCTTTTCTATCTACCCTTCTATTTTGTCTAGCAGTCTTTTTATTTTGTGTCCTTACCTCATCATTTGCTTCTTTATTATCCTTAGTGACTTCCCAATTATCAGTATCCTCCTCAAGCTTATCAAATTCCTTATTTGGAAAATCAACTTTATTTTTATCCTTGATAACTCCATCAAAAAATAAATTAATTAATTCCATACTATAACTTGCACAGTTTTCCTTTAACAGTTTATAGATATAACCATCCGCTTCCTTACTTAGTAAAAACTCCAAAAATTGTGCTTCTTGCTCAGGAGTAACATCTTTTAATCGAATCATACGATCATATCCACTTCCTTCTTTTCCAGGCTTTGTGTTTTGAGTCCCCGGAGCATTGGCTGCAATGTATTCCATAAAAACCTCTTTATCTTCTTCACAATGGCTATAGAATTCGACCTCCTCCTTTTTCGCTAATTTACCTTGCCATTCCAGCACATTGGTTGTGAAAATTACTTCATCTGGCAGCACATAATCGGCCCCTCCTTTTAGCTCTATGGAAAAAATGTAATAAGCTCCGAGTTCTTCACTACCAACCGCAATCGCCATATGTCCAAGTCCGTCAGCTCCTGGAAATGCCCCAGCCATGGAAGTTACCACTATCCATATATCCCTACCATCCACATCAATTACCGTTGTCGGCATGTTCGCTGCAAAATTATAGGGTGAAAAATAGGGGTATTTGCCATCAAGAGGATCCATACTCAACCATCTTCCCAATCGGGCATCATACAAACGTGCTCCAAAATCGATGCTATTTCCTGAGCCTTTTACCTCATCATCCTTTTCCATCCCATTAAAACTGTAGCGATAATGACCTCCGAATGCCTTCCTTTCCGGCATGACCATTCCAAATGGAAAGTAATCCGAATAAGAGGAGACGGAAGCTTGAAGGCCAAGCACGCTGAATATTTTTTTATCCGAAACAGTCTCTTGTACATTTCCAAGATGGTCGGCACATTGATATTGTCGATGCCCCGTTTGATATGTTAAATTCTGACAATGGGTGTTCAATGGAATTAACAACAGTAACGGGATTACTGTAAAAAAGGTTAAAAACATTTTTTTTTGTATAATTAAATTCATTTTAATCTTATCGGGTTTGTGGATCATGTTGCGTTACTGGGGCATTTAACTTAGGTCTAAATATTGATACTTTCACTTTTAATGTTGCACTCGACCCTCCAGTTGCCTGACCCGGCATCACTACTTCATTTACTACAAATACTAGATTCTGCCCTACAATATCAGCATTACTAATCGTAATTTTCCCTTCGCCCACAAATGAAGATTGAGCTAAAAGTGTACGTTGCCCATTCTGATCTGCCGAATAGACTGATAATTCATCATAATTTGCAAGCGGATCAAATTCAATTTCAGTGGTTCCTCTTGAAAATTCTTCCTCCGTTGCTTGACCTCGTTTTATATCAATAGTAAGACCTTGCGGGTCATCAATCGTAAAATCTATCTTTGAAAAATTACCGCCAGTCCAATTTGATCCAAATAGCTCTCCCGAAGTTTTTAGATTCGTATACATATCTCCCGATAATTCAATCTTTTGATTATCCCTGTAGCCGTCTAATCGGTTCGTTCTTCCATGAGGGGCTAACGAATACCTAAACCACCTTCTCTTACGGTATTTATTATTCAAGTCATCCACAGCAGAATTTAATTGGGCATTAACTTGATCTTGCGTTAAATTCGATCCTCCAGTTGAATTTCTAATTTCATCGTGCTTATCCCTTAACACGCTATAAACCTTTTCATCCATTTTACGATTTGATCTATTCCTTCGCCGTTTTTCTTTTCCACCTGCAGGCTTCCCTTCCATCCCAGATGGATCCTTAAAATAAACTGGATTGTTATTAAAAGCACTATACGGTGATGCAAAAACATACTTCTTAACCAATGGATCTTGCGATAGCCAACGACCTAAACGTGGATCATATTGACGGAACGGTGTTGTATAAGAATTCCCATTTCCTTTTAATTGCATATCTATTTCCATACCGTTAAATCCATATCTATATGGCAATAGCGAATTAAAGTACCCCTTTCGACTCATCATCTGCATGCCATACGGATAATAGTCGGTAAAGAATATTACCGACGCATGAAATCCGAGTGAAAAACGTATTTTTTTATCCGATACTGTTTCCAACACATTACCTAGATGATTAATGCATTCGTAGTTTCTTTGACCTGCTTGATATGTATAAGATTGCGCCACACAAGGAACTGACAAGATCAAAACACTACCTAAAATGAATAACATTCCTAAAATAATTTTTCGGAATTCAATCAATTGGTTCAATGTTGAGTCTATATATGGCATTCTATTTTTAAAAATCAACTGGTTCTTTCTTTCTTTTCCGTCCTGATCCAGGTGCGGAATAAACGGTTCCTGATTTTACATTATCTGTCTCTTTCTTCGCAGATGAAGTCCATCCACCTGTTTCTGTACCAAACTCATTTTGATTTCCATTTAAATCTTCTCGTAGGTTCTTTGCTGGTATCGAAATTATACCTGAACTCGAATTTACATTGCTTTCATCTGGAACAACAGCAGTCTGGTTCACGACTACGGTTAACGAACTTCCCAGATCATTCGCTGTAACTATGACATTGCCAGCAGGAACTACTGGCCCTCCCGCTGCAACTGGATTTGCATAAGTTTCTACTGCAATAAAATGAATATCTGATGAAGGTGGCAAAGTATTCGGATCATTATCCAAATTGGACGTAGATCCTACCTTAACTGGCGCAACCCCTCTGGTCATTGTTGTTGGATTTCCGTCTACTGCATTTCCCGTTAAACTAGTAGAATTTATAACATTAAATTCTGCAGTTATCAAGCTTCCTTGACCAATGTTCACTACTTCTTCGCTACCATTATATTCTACCACTGCCGCTCCACCCGGCTGAAAAGTCACGGTATTGTAATGGTATGTATTTGTATTATTTGTATTACCACTTGCATTTACCACATGAATTTCAGACTTATAATGAATTCCATCCGAATTCATATAGCGTACTACTACAAATTCACTTTCTCCTTTCAAATCAATGGAATGGATTGGTTTATTTCCTGCAAATAAATAGGACGAATACGAGGAATATTGATTTTCTAGTGGGTCGGTCGATAAAAATCTTCCTAACCGAGGGGCATATAACCGCATTCCAAAATTCAAATTATTTCCAGTCCCTTTAATTTCCTCGTCTTTCTCTGTGCCATTAAAACCATATCTATATGATCCAATGGTTGCATTTCTCTTCATCATCTGCATGCCATACGGATAATAGTCCGTAAAGAATATTACCGACGCATGAAACCCGAGTGAAAAACGTATTTTTTTATCCGATACTGTTTCCAACACATTACCTAGATGATTTACACATTCATATTCATATCTCCCTGATTGATAGAACTTAGATTGTGCATCGACTAGAGTAGAAACAAAAATTAAAAATCCTATAACAACATATTTGAAAAATTCACTCACCTTTAATACTATTTAAAATCATAATCTCAAAACTCACTCTTGAACCACTCGGTCATGTTTGCTTTGAACGCTTTCTTGTGATTCAGGATCCCTTCCATGCGAAGTGTTATCTATTTCAAAATTGGAGTAATATGGTTTCCCCTTACCTCCACCTGTTTTTCCTACTGTCACTGTTCCATTCACTTTTCCATTTTCCATAGCATAATCTAAAATATCTACCAAATGTAGCGGATCCATGTTTAGGCTCGTTCCCGCGGGTGCAGATGTATTGCTCATCATATCACCTTCAAATCCTTCATGCACCCTCGCCGTTTTTTGATTATATCGCTCATCTAATCCCATTAGATGCCCTGTTTCATGATCACGAGTTGCTACATTCCCTACGCTTGGATGTACATAAGCCAAGCCCCCTCCTCCATTTGCTTGCCCTTTCTTGGTATAAATTCCAGATTGAGTTTGAATTTCTGTATCTACGAATATCACGTTTTCGGACTCCGCGACCCCCATCAATGCCAACTTCCCTTCATCCCTTAAGTCATTGTAACTTTCAATGGTTCCTTGCCATGTCTTATCTGTGTAATTGGTCGGATCTGTAAGCCCATGTTCTGCCAAGGCGGTCTCCACCGTTTCATCATACACATATTCTACTTTATAAGTAACCGTCCAAATCTTACTCGGATCATCCTTATCTCTTATTTTTTCGGTGTACATCGTCGTTTGACCGTCCCATTGTTTTGCTGCATTTCCTATCAAATACGTTCTAGAACTTAATGTTACACTATGTTCATTATCATTATCTACAATGGTTAATTCGCCATTTTCTCCAGTAGGATCATTGAATGTTATTGGACCATTATAACAAAAAGTATAGGTAGATATTTCCGGAAACGAAGATTCCTTCGGATCACGTGAAAGCCACCTTCCTAGTCTTGGATCATAAATTCGCGCTCCAAAATCAAGGCTATTCCCCTTTCCTTTTATATCATTATCCTTCTCCATTCGATTAAACCCATATCGATAACTAGAATTCGTCCCATATCGGGTGGGCATTTGCATCCCATAGGGGTAATAATCGGAATAACTAGCCGTTCTAGCCAGTAGTCCTAACGTGGTATGGATCTTCTTATCCGATTGTACAGTTAGAATATTATCCAAATGATTTCCAAACTCATAATTTCGACTTCCCGTTACATATGTGTTCGTTTGTCCCACACTCGTCCCAACTATGAACAACAATAAAATCTTCAGAACCCAATATTTCACTTCCCTATACATTCTTAACTCATTTTATTATTGCCCAGTCGTACTTTTTTTCTCATTTGCTCGATTCAATACCGCTTTCCTCCCTTTTCTTTCTCCATATTTTGACGCTTCTGCATCTCCTTTCCCTGCTGCATACATTTGTGCTTGCCCCAACGCATTGGCTGCTTCAAAGATGAACGTATTTATGTTTCGCTCACTTTTATTGGACTTATCTGCTTCATTAATTACACTATATGCCTTACGATTTGCCTCTGACAAAGACGCATCAGCCCCCGTAGACCCCTGATGTGTGTCCTTATCCTCTTGTAGTTTTGATTCTATAAAAGCGATTTCCTCTTTAGATAAACTTTCTGGATCTACATCTTGCTCTCCCTCGGCGGCATTCAAATCTGTAATCGTGTAGTCCGTAATATCCCCGTCCAACTGTCCATTTGCGACAGTCTCCGCATCGTATCCAAAGATTTCGATAAGAACCTCGCTATTATCATCTCCTACCTGACTAAAGCCAACATTTTCTCCAGCATTCTTTTCTCCATCCTTTCCTTCATAAAGCACAATCGATCGTTCTGAATGCACTATTACCGTTGCCTTAATCTTCTTTTTATTTAATTTTTTTATGGTAGACTTCCCTTCTTCAGAATCATTCCATGTGGAGATTAGTAACGAACTCAAATTGGCATCGGTTGTCCCTGTTATTGTCAACGTTCCGTCTTTATTAGGCTTGATCGTTACCGCATTACCCTCCGAATCATAAATAGTATTCCCATCGGGATCAACAAAATAAATGGGGTTATTAAGCGCAAACACATACGACGAAATTGGCACATAATCACGTGCAAAAGCATCCCTCGAAAGCCACCTTCCTATTCTAGGATCATAAATTCGAGCACCAAAATTAAGACTATTCCCTTTCCCTTTAACTTCATCATCCCCTTCCATCCCATTAAAACCGTAACGATATGTGCTTGATGTCCCTTTCCTTTTCGCCATTTGCATTCCATAAGGATAATAGTCTCTAAAAGATGAAACTGAGGCCCTAAGACCTAGGGTCGTGCTTTCCTTTTTATCCGACACCGTTTCCACTACGTTTCCTAGATGATTGGTGCACTCGTATTGACGTTGGCCAGATTGGTATGATCTGGTTTGGGCATTTAATCCATATATAGTGAATATACAAAAAAACATCAACCATAATTTCTTAACAAGATATCTATTTAACTCTGCTCCCATTCCTTAATTCTAGATCAGAATCCACCTCCACCAGCCGTTCCCGAACCGCTATTTGATGACTTTGTAGCTCCATCACCTTGTGTTTCTGAAAATTTATAGGACAGTCCTCCATCTGTTGACAACGTCCCTTTTGACTTCACTTCATAAAAGAAACCGTCTTTATCTTCTTTAGAATTAATACTTAGTTTCAAATTGTACAATCCTCCTTTGGAATCAAAAATGCTTTTATAACCTAACTTTCCGTCTCCACTAATGGTAAACATCCCTGTATTCTTAGTTGTTCCATCGTCTTGTTCTTCTGGCGTAAGATTAAAAGTAAAGGCTCCAGTTAAATTTCCATAAACATTATTAGCTTCTGTTGTAAACGGAAGAGGTGCATTTCCATCAAAATTCGCAAACGAGTTATTTGTTGTAAAACCTCCCGTCGTTTTAATATCAAAACTTAATTTTTCAAAATCCATTGCATCTCCTTCACCAGGCGTCCAAGATGTCTTAAACGAAGCACTAAACGCATCATTAAAATTCACATCTCCTTGCGTTCTTTTGTTTGCCATCACAAAAGATCCACTCAGTGATTTACCTTTCGCTGACATCTCAAAGGCTCCTGTTGTCGTTGTCTTATTGTCTGTATCAGAATATTTGTAATATGCTTTGGCCCCGAAACCATTTTTCTTCGTATAATTTAAACTGGTCCCATATTCATTACTGTAAGGGCTTTTTTCAGAAGTTTTCATGATTTTACCAACTCCAAGTGAAATTTTAGTAAGTTCAAACCCTGTTTTTTTAATTGCTATATTCACTCCCAACTCTATTTTATCATTCAAAAAATCCAGCTCAGCTCCTTCTAACTCTACTCCTTCAATCAATCGATTTTCAGAAAAAGCATAAGCCGAATTATAAGGGAAATTTTTTGTGAGCGGATCTTCTGCAAAAAATCGCCCCAATCTTGGATCATGCATTCTAAATTTATAATTGATCGAATTTCCAGAACCTTTTGATTCATCATCCTTCTCCTGCCCTTGAAATCCATATCGATAAACTCCGGTACTCGCATTACGCCCTACCAACTGCATTCCAAAAGGATAATAATCGCTGTATGACGATACCGATGCCACAATACCAAGTGATTGAAATATTTTTTTATCGGAAACCGACTCTAATACATTTCCAAGGTGATTCGCGCATTCATATTGTCGTGTTCCGGATCGATACGATTTAGTTTGAGCAACCGCAATTACATTAATTAAAATTCCAAACCAGATTACTAAACCAAGCCTGAAAATAATTGAAATATGTTCAACACCTTTTTTCATAGAAATCTTACATTTTTACTTTTCGTAATTTTAGGATCCTTTCCCCTCTTTGCCGCAGAACGTCCCGCCTGACTTTTATGTCCCTTTTTAATAGCTCGTTGATCCGCTTTACTATCTAATTTTTTTCCAAATTGATACCACTTTGCAGGCGTATATTCCTTATTGCCATAATTATCCTTATTTGATCTCAGAAATGAGTTGTAATGCGCTCCTAGCCTAGCAATACCAAGTTTAATTCCTATCCCAGCTGTTGTCGCCCCCCATAGATAGTTCCCGTAATCCTGGTTATTAAAAGCATTGTTGTCATCCATAATGAAGAAGGTGTTTTTCTTTTCGGTCAACTCCAATTTCGTTAGATAATCCATCTTCGCAATTTTCGTATATACCTCATCCACCAGGTCGTATTCACTTGCTGATTCTTTTCTTGTGAAGCCTATTTTTGATTTGTACGAACTCGTAAATTGTTTCTTCGTTTCATCTACAATCTTATTTACATCTTCATTCGAGACTACTTCAATCTTTGTGTCCCCTTTCAACACTTTCTTCTTATCAAATCCTGGATCGTTAAACGTGAAACTTCGAACACTTTCGTCTTCCAAAGTCATTTGCCCTGTGAATCCCATTTTATCTACTTCCAGCAAACCTAAATAATCTCCGGTTGATGAGTAATTTGCAATGGTATCGCCTAAAACATCGGTATAAAAGACAGGATTATTCCCCATTGATATATAACTTGAATTAGAGGCATTTGGTTTAGGGTCCATGCTCTTCCATCTTCCAAGTCGCGCATCATACATTCGATACAACGTGCTTAAAAAATTACCCGTCCCTTTTACTTGATCATCTTTTTCCATCCCCTGCCATCCATATCGATATGCTCCGGAACTGGCGTTTCGCCCGACTAATGGCATTCCAAACGGATAATAATCCGAGTAGGAAGACACGGATGCTTTCAACCCCACAGAACTAAACACCTTCTTGTCTGAAACCGATTCCACCACATTTCCGGTATGACTATGGCACTCGTATTGACGTGTACCAGTCCGATACGAACGAATTTGAGCATGTAAATCAAGAGTACAAAAAAACGTTAATCCAATCGCCATCCATTTGAATGACGATTGAATAAAACGCTCTAAATTATATAAACTCGATATTATCACCTTATTCTAATTATTTTAATCATTCAATCATTCGATCAATAAAAGGTTATGCTTTTCCAATTTAATCTCATTTAATATCTACGATTCTATTCTATTGCTCGAATTCCAACTTCTCACTACGGCTGCTCATCTAATGCATTGTAGTTGATTGTTCCATCTGCATTGTACAGCGGAGTTCCATCATGCAAATAATTGATCGTATTCCCTGCCGGAGAACCGTCTACACTATAGTGATTCAATACTCCCAATCGTTTATTCCCGTATAGATGATGCTCCAAAGGAATGAAATGCTCCGTATATGCTGCTGGAGCAGGAGTTGACATATTACGTTCATAGGTAGTTAATACATTCCCTTGTGCATCACGTACGTAATACGTATAAGTCCAATATTCTTGCGTACTCACTTGTCCTCCGATCCAAGGCTTTACAATTTTCATTCTTCGATTCCCCATCGCATCGTACTTAAATTCGATATCATCCGGATGAGTAGGTGGTGGAGTGATCGTATTGACTCCCTGAAAATACGTAAGTGTAATTGGATTTCCTGAACGATGTATGTGTCTAACTTTATTGGTCACATCCCAAACAATCTCCGCGATTTCTTCCTTATCATCGCTCACTAACTGTCCGATTTCATCGTATTTATAATTATAGATCAACTGACCCCGCAAATCTTCTGGATAGTGAGAAATAGCTACATTATCATCGACATAGGCCAACTTATTTGTGACATCTAAGTCTCCTGGTAATGCAATAGTATTATCATTTTTATAATAATGATAGACCAGTTTATCCATATCCTCTCCATCTGCACCTTGCCGATCGAGCGTAATGATATTTCCATTTGCATCAAATGAAACTTTTGTATTGTATTGTTGTGTGTTGGTGGCAGAAGCATAATCCGTTCCTGTGAAACTATTCATCTCTTTGAATCGATTCAATTGGTCATAATCATAATGATTTGCGATCAATGGCAACGGTGCTGAATTTAAATCCGTCAATGCCGTTGACATCCTACCTATGTTTCCATTAAACAAATCTTTGAAGCCACTTCCATTCAATGCATTCACCCCATTGGTAAAGTCGGTTGTAGCTTGCCTACTTAAATAATCTCCGACGTAATAATCCAACGTGAATCCCATGGCATCTCGTCCTACAAAAGCATTCAATCCTCCAGTCACACCATCTTTTCCTATGTCCTGATTTGGATCAATTTTATTACTATTTACACCTTTCAACCAACCTTGAATGGTATAAGCGTAATCTGCCCCTTGAACTTTTTTGTCTCCAATTTCTTCTCGAGCCAACGGTCCATGACTGTAATAGAAATATTTTGCGTCTTGGATCCACTCCTTATCGTCCTGAGAAGTGAATACATTGGTAATCCGGTTATCAGCATCATAACAGTATTTATGATGGAACTCTCCTTTTTCTCCTTTTTCAACGGAAACTTTATTCACATTTCCACTTATCAAATCGTATTCATAATCTACTCTAAAAAGAGATTCCCCTAAATGCTCCAGACTTTTAAATTCATCTACTTTCGAGAGCACATTCCCATGTAAATCATAGGCATAATAACATGCCCAATCATAATCTTGTTCCAGCGTTTCTGTCGCCAAATCTAACTCCTCGGTATAATTGATTTCTGCAATCCGATTTCGTAGTTCCGCTTTTTCTTCCCGGGTCATGATATTGTTTCCGTTATCCAACACTGGAAAATCGTAGTAGGTTTTAGTCACGGTATACTTTTTTAAGCCTGGTTCCGTAATTCCATTGATCCAATCATATAATTCATTTCCAGGTTGATTGAAGAAAGCAGCATCTTTAGCAATTCTAGTTGCTTCGGCAATTTTATTTTGAGCCGTCAATCCAATGAATGAGGATAATTGCTCAATTTCACCCGCTTCTTGCACTCTTCCCAAGTCATCATATAATGTATAGCTAAAGGTTGGAATGGTAAACGCCCGCTGTTTTGCATTTTGAGAAAGTACTATTCGACTTAACGGATCATACATGAATACACTTGTACCTCCATCTGGTGTCACTTGGCGATTCAACTGACTCAATGAATTATAATGATACGTAGTTGGATATCTATGATCCGGAAGCATGTTTGGGGTTGAAGACCCTAAATCTAAACTGTTCAATCGGGCATCATCTATCGCAGTTTGAAGCGTCGGATCCGACATGTAACTTTGCTCAAACACGACATCCTGACCTGCAGGAGGAACCGTTCTAGTTAAATTCCCTCCTTGATCATAATAAAACAGTGTTCGATGAAACTCTCCATCCATATAGGACATATTGAAATTTTCAACCAAGCATTCAATGGCGGACTCAATGTATCGTTGTTTGAAACTTTCCGTTACTAAATCAATGTATTGATTATAGGCTGTTTGCGCATTGAATTCCGCCATATTGATCAACCATTCTTTACAAGGATCTCCCAGTTCAAATTCCAACGGCGGAAATGCCGCTGCAGGAAATGGAGAACAGTCTGAGTCATCCGTACCGTAATGCTCACAGAATTCATCAATTGGAATGATGTTTCCTCCCGTTGGTCCATTTGCTAAAAATTCCAAATAAGCCGGAGCACACAGGCGATAATCCCCCTGTGCAAAATCTTGCAATGAAATCGTTGCGATATAACTTTGAACACCAACCGATAAGCTCGCCGCATCTTGTACCATAGTCGTGTACACTTCTGCGGTTCCTAGAGAATTGTAAATGGCAAATTGTTGAAGAGTAAGATAGTTGGGATCGCTCACCGTAATAACCCCCATTACATTCAAGTAATCTAAATAAGGCTGTACAAAATACTTCAAGTTTTGATCACAAAATTCAGTGAGACCAGTCGGTAATTCAAAATCAGGATTGCCATTACCATTGCCATTATTTCCATTTCCATTGTTTCCGTTTCCATTGTTTCCATTTCCATTGTTTCCGTTGTTTCCGTTGTTTCCAAAACTGGTGAAATTTCCTTGACCATTTCCGTTGTTTCCTTGACCATTTCCTCTAGTTGTAGTTGTAACTAAAGGGCTCACATTTGTTCCATTTCCTGAAACATCTTCACCTCCAAAGTCTGGGAATGGGATTCCATCCGGTAAATTAACTGCCAAATCTTGAAAAGCTTTAAAACAACTCATCGGCTGCAATGGCTCTGGAATACAGCAATCATTCATTTCATAGAAATTTAGACACTCAGCTGTCCCTATTAACAAATGTGGTTCGTTGCTTCCATCTAAAAATGCCGTAATATAAAACTCATTCGGTCCTAGAGACGGATCTGTATGAAATCCATATACGTAGGTAATATTATCTGCTGTTGGTGTAACAATCGGTTGATTCGGTTCCGGATCTGTTGCTAATCTGAAATACACACAACACTGGCAATCACCGCGTTCACACGGAGCAGTACTAAGGGATAGTCCTAAATTTCCGTTTTTGTTGCAAAAACGATTTGATACCTCCATGGAAATGGCATAATCCGAACCTGCCAAGCCTAAATCTAACTGCGCAGCCAATTCATCTTCTAACAAATTGGAACTCAGTTCATCTTTCCCCTCGTTAAAATAAAGTTCAAGTATATTTCCAAAATTAAATGGATTCAATCCGCGTTCACTACATCCTTCGGAACAATTCCCAATAGGAATACAAGTATGACCACTGAATACTAATTCGATTACATTATCCGGGTTGCTTCCTATTTGTGCAAGAACCAACATGTTGAAATGATACTCCGTTCCAATTTGTTCTGTAAAAACCAATTCCGGTATGCCGACCAAATTCCATTGTGTACCATGAGTACTCCAACTGATAGGACCAGGTAGATCTTCCAGACATTCACTTCCAATTACTAAATTATTGCAAGGATTCGATCCATAAGGATTTGGTGAAGCCGGAGTAAAGGTTAATAATAACTCGTCATCTGTTCCATCACCATCGTCATCAATAAATGAACGCTTTAATTTTTGTAGTACAAATGGATTTCCTGGAATATCTACAACGTCGATCCCCCGAACTGCCGCATAAAGACCGGGTGTAAACATTGGATTCCCAAATAAATTAACTGCTGGATTTCCCGCGAATTGATCATTTACGACAAGACTATTTAAAAACAATTTTAAATCTACTGCCAAAGGACATACTCCTGTTTCTTCAAACATTCCCTCCGTCACAATATCCAATAAGTTATCTAAAGGAGGCATAGTATCGTCAATAGACACAAGTAAATCGATCGCATCTAGGAATCGTTTATCATTCTCTCCTTTATAATTACTGGCTCCTGTACCAATTAACCCATTGTAACAACCTGATCGGATCGCTACCAAATGCATAATTCGTTGCTGGATCTTTTGCTTTTCAGAAATATATAGTCCTCTAAACATTTGCCACACCTGATCTTGCTCTGCGGGCGTAAAATCAGCAGGATTATTAAAATTTCCGGGATTACAGGTTCCCGTTCCATAATAGGTTCCACATTTTACGGAATACATCGCTAACTCCCATAGGTTCATTCCTGACCCATGATAATTAGCCATCTCCTGAATAATATTTATTCGATTATATCCTCGAGTGAAGATGGTTGAATTAGTTGTTATACTATACGGAGTTCCTGGCGTTCCAAAACCAAATATGTATGTATCTAATCCATGAGGTACCAAATAGGCCAACCCAGGTTTTCCATTTGCAGCAAAGTAAGGATCATTAAAGCAAATTTGACTGCTTGTAGCTGTTGCTTCTATTCCTCCATCAGCCATTAATTGAGTCGCGTCATCCCATGTACTTGCTTCCATAATGGCTTGATCAAAATCAAAAGAAGAACCTTCGTTATAAACCGGTTGAGGACACGCTAAAATACCAGGGTCGGTTGAATTCGCATTTTCTTCCAATAACTGTAAACATGATTCGTAGTAGCAATATTCAGGGTGGTACGCCACAAGCGCTTCCGCCCAGCTATCTTCCCAATTTGCTAAAAACTCCACCAAAACATTCATGTATTGTGGTTCAATAAAATAAGTTCCATCCGGCAAAACAGTTGGATCAATACTTCCTGTAACTTGAACCATGTTATCGTCATAAAGAACCCCTGCTGATATATTATAATCTATTGTAGCTACGCCTGTTGTAATAGTAAATTCAACAAAAGAAGGGTTTCCATATTGGTCCAAAAATGGTTTAAAGTTTCCTTGACCATCTTTTGGGTTTTTCCATGCATGCACCGCAACATTTGGACTAGAGGAATAAATGGAAGCCTGAATTCCAAATAAAGTAGTAAAAGTTACGTCTCCCCATTGTCCACCAGGACTTACATCTGAAAGCAATAGTTGATGATTTGTTTCACAAATGTTCGTCGGTACACATGGTGCCATACATCCTTCGTATAAAGCTGCCCACCCTGCTTGCGTCAACTGATAATTTGAAACTAGGATCGGATCCAATGAGGCAAATAATGCATTCCAATCTCCTTGGTTTGTCTGCTCATCAATTCCGATAGAATCTCCACCATAACCTATGATCGTTTGTCTCAAACATAGTCCACAACTGATTTCACATCCATTGGTATCAATTTTCTCATACTGCTCTGCTAAGAAATCATCATAGGTAAGAATACATGGCCCCGCATCATCTACATAGCGATCCGCAAAGAAATTTACCGCATCTTCGTTCACCACTATTTCCTTTGTAATGGTGTAGGTTCCTAAGTCCAACTGAGCAGACAAATTGTTATCGATAAATTTAGTAGAGACATCGCATTCCACCGCTCGCAATCCATCTGTTGGAATTCCTAACGTTTGCTGTACTTTGATTCCACTGTTTGTTCCATCACTTAGCTGGTCAGCGGCACATTTATCCGTTACTTCTATTAATAAATCGTAAACAAATGGGTAACAAGAATCTACCAAACAAGTATCCTTGAATGCTTTCGCACACATTTGATAGGTAAACTCATGATCCGAATTATCTCGAGGAACATTATGCTGTACACTCACCGTTAGTTTATCAGGAATTCCTAATGCGAAGTTTCCTGTTGAGCCCAGTTCGTTGTCATCCAACTCTGTATCTGGCATTTGTTCTGCAGCAATCGGATCTCCCAGCTCATCTTCTCCTGAATATTTATTTAATAAATCAACCGTCAATGGCGTAAGTGTTGCAGGCATATTGGGAAGTTGCAATAGATTATCTGGCGATTCACCTGCTAGCGCAGTTGCAATGCTTCTTCCTTGTGGATCTATATACGTAACACTGACTTGCCCATTTGGATCTACGGTCATGTTCTTCTTGTAATGTTTGGCAAAACCAACATTCAAACCAAAAAGCCGATCCAGTTCTTCTTGTCTTGCCTTTCCATAAAACATTTGTGTTTCATGCGAAGTTCCAAGTCTATGATCAATTCCTACACCCGATTGACGACGAATTCTCCCCGTGTTATCAGGCTCATACTCAACTTGAGAAAACGGATAAAGTTTCGCATCTGGTACATAATCCTGCCAATTTTGATTTAATGGATTTTGATTTGAAAAGTACTTGGACGACCCCGAATTTTCACTCATTCCTCCTGCAAAAGGAATCTCGCAATCCTGGGAATTGGCATCATCTAAATCAAAATCATTTCGATTATACGTACTGCCGGCTACATTTTGGTTAAATGAAGGATAATAACGCATGGTATTTCCACCAGCCGGCGCCGGAATCGTTTGAATCGAACCCCTCCCTTGATAATCATAGAATGATTCTGCTACAATTACCTGATCTTCAAAATTGCTATTGATCTTTGTGATTGTTTGTCTAGTTCTAGAACTTCCGTCAGAATAAGATACTAATTCTTTTCTTTTTGCATCCTCCGTAAATATTACCTGAGATTGCCAATTTAATCTAGGTTCATGCCCATTGATTATCGACACATTATCGTAATCAGACACTCTTTGTTTCACCGTTCCATTATCCGTACTCCAAAGTCCCGGAGTATTGTTTTTATCTGGATGTCCCGTCCAACCTCGAGCACGTAATCGATACAAGATAAATCCACTTTCATACATTGCCGGAATGCTAAATTGCTGCTTGTGTGTATTGACCCGAGTGGCATTTCGATCAAATTCAAAATCATCAAAACACAATTCGTCGGCACCAAGACTTCCTTGACTCACCAAAAATATTTTCGTCGGATTTGTTTGAAACAAAGCCCCCTCACCTACTCTATTACCAGTATAATTGTTTACCCAAGTCCATTCTAAATCGTATGATTCGGCTCCTGGAATGTAATCCCAATTAATTTCCCATTCATTTAATGTGGTGTTAAATGAAGCAAACGTAGAATGCGTAACCCCATTCGCAGGAATCAGTGACGGATCCAATTTATAAAATCGCTCTACCTTAATTCTTCCGGTGATATACACATTCGAAGGTAAAGTGGTAATGTTTGCACCAGACACGGCGTCTTCAATTCCTACTAGTTCATATTCAAAATGATGAAAATTCTGAAATTCATAGACGCTTTTATTAGTAATAGCAGAACCTGCTAAATTATCATAGCTCAATTCCAATTCAAAAACTTGTGCCGCACCGGCTACTTGATTTAAATCAAATCCAGTAGCTTCAAATTTCAATTTGATGTGATAAGGTGCTGTCAAATAGGTCGTCAATTCTTCACTGATGCCTACTTCTACAAAATCTTCTACCGTACCATTTTCCCACTCATTCTGCCATGCAGATCCGGCAGTCATTATGGAATATTTATCATCACTTACAGATGTAAGATAATGTGGAGAAACGCCCACATTTCGAGTACTAAAGTGTTCGCTAGCAGCCGAAGCAACCTGACATACCATAATAATTCCTAATGTAAGCCAAAAACTAATTTTTCGAATATTCATTTTCAGTGTCTTATTTATATTCTAAATCCTTTCAATTTTATTATATTAATCAATTCCCATACAGCGTGATTTGATTGGATTGCCCTCCGCTCTAAATCATTTTCATTCACTCATTTAGTGCCTCACTGCGGAAATAATTTCCTTAATGCATCGCATTATCATTTTCAACCTGTTGATTGCTTACGTTGATCTACCAGATCATACCCGCCAAACGGTGTACGCATCATCAATTTCCCATCCTGAAAATAGATATATGAGCCCATGTCTATTTGCCCAGTGTATTTTTTGATATTCACGTAATCTATTTTCAGGCTTGGATAAATGATTTCAGGCTCCCTCATATTTGAACTTACGTTCATACCAGCACGATACATTAACACAATGTTCTCAATGAAGTAATTTTTCTTATCTACAGTAAATCGAACTTTAGCGATTTCACCAACTGCAAAACCTAATTCCAGCACCATACGCTTTGAGTTATCGGAGATAATACTTTTGGAGGAACAAGTCTTCAGCATTTCTTTCACATCTGGGTTTGCCGCAGAAGTTTTTGCTTCTGGCGCATCCGCTAGTACCATCACCTTGCTTTCATCGTCTTTCATAAAAAAGACGCCTTCTTTGCGAATCATGGTTTGTTGACCTAGTACAAACTGATACCCTCCTGGATTAAATACATACTTACCCTTCTGAATTTCCATAACCTCTTTTTGGGCATGGGTTCTAAACATAGTATAGTTTAAATCCATCGACAATGATGATCCCGAATAAACTTTCCCCAATTTGGAAACGCAATCCTCTAACACTTTGTCGGTTTGGGCATACCCGCATTGAACTACAAGAGTAAAAATGGATACCGCTAGCCCTATATATTTTATTTTCATCATGATTAATCGATTCATATCAACTCCTTGTTTTCTCTTTAAAAAGTATCTGGTATTACTCCGTTCTTAATCGTATTTTCTCGTGTTTCAGAAACTGTTCTGATTCCATTATACGTTTCTTTTTTAATCCGTATTAGATCCCCCTGCTCATCGTATTCATAATAAGTAGCGTAATTATTCGCATCCAATTGAGCCCAAAGTCTCAATGACTCAGGATCGTATACAAAACTCTTCACACTACTATTTAATGGATGAATTCGGACGTCGTCTAACTGTATTGTAGACGTTCCATCTGTAAATCCATTATTGACGAAGATTTCCAATTCACCAGTAGCCGATGCGGGCACGGTAAACAAATATTCAAAACGCTGCCATCCATCGATTATGCCACTTTTAACCGTTGCATCTAATGTTATTGGCGTGGAATTAATCTGAACAACAGGTTGATGCTTATCAAATTCGTAAACGGTATTTGTAGGATTTAGCTGTTTTACCCAGTAACTTAGAACATATTTATTCTCTTTCGGAGCGATAATATCTGGGCTTAGGAATCCACTGAATGATCCAGTAGGATTCAAATTAACATCGACTACATTATAGGTTTCAGGACTAAATCCATACAGGCAATCCTGCTTCTTCATTACATAGGGAACACCATGTGGGAGGTTCAACGGAATACTATTCCGCAGTTTTGCTTTGATATGGTAGTTTGCTCCAAATGGTACTTCCAAACTATATCTTCCCGTATGTGCTCCAGTCTTAATCAAATTCAAATCTTTCACATTTGAACAGATATGATGTGGCGTACAATCCGCCAAATATCCATAATCTTCGAATCCATCATAGGCAATTTGATTATAGGTAGTATTATTCCCAACAGCTACCGGAAGGGTATTATTGAATCCAAGCAGCTCTGCAGAATAGCGCATCAATCGATCCCTGTTTTCAATCTCCATCCCAAACGGATGATGCTCCGTAATCTCACTTGCCCAAGTCCATAACTTGTTTGAGTAAGAGGAATTCTCCATATGACTCTCATATCGGTTCGATCCACTATTATATTCCCAAAATGGCGTAAATGAAGTGTATCGACCATCCGTTCTAGTATATACATCGTTTGGCTGACTTGGCGTATTAAACGCTACTGCAGATTGTTCACGATCTGTTAATAACACCGCGTTTCGTTTTGGGCGCCAATTTCCTCGAACCCCTTCGATATATGGATTTACGACACCATTTAATTCTGCAGCACAAAGTGCATCATTTGGATCTTCCCCCGGATTTGGATTCAGAACTGGATCTTCACCAGAACATGGTCCACACCCTTCAAGAAAATTAACTGTAATCAAGATCACTTGAAAACCAGTTATGGCATCTATTGCATAGTACTCAATTGAACTCCCATTTACCTGAACTCCATAACTAGCGATTGGAAAATCATACCCTTTTTTTGGAGGGCAGGGTGCATTCCCGATACTCACATTACATTCATTGCCAATAAGCTGAATAAGTAGATCCTGGTCCACAGACGCGCACCCCAACGTAGTACCAAAAACGCCTGCACTTTCAAATGTCATCGCCAAATCTTCTAAGTAGGCTGCCTGCGCTGCTGCGGGGTCCGAACAAGGACATGGAGGATAACAATCTGGAGGAAAAGTGATCGACAATAATGGATAGGAATTGCCATTTGCCGCTATTCCAAAATAGACAAATCCATTCGCTGTAGTATTATAATTAAATGAAACTAAAGGGGGTAATTCGCGAGCAATATACGCAGAGAGCCCTACTTGAGCACATTCATAGCCATCTGGAAGTGTATAACTTGGAACGCCACTTGGCCCAACTGGAATTCCCGCCTGAATAAGGCCATAGGCAATGTCATCCATCCCTGCAAGCAACTCTTCAGGAGTATCAATACAACCGGTTTCTTCTGGTTCATCACAGATATCACTGCAAAATGTCTTCCAATCCTCTGAAAACTCACTCGCCTCGGCCGTCAACACTTGTTTACTCAACATATCTTGAGGAAGAACCAATTCTTGACCTCCTGCCCCATCACTTACAATCGGATTGTCTCTAAAAACAATATTGCCCAAACTTACCGTATGTTGATTTCGATGCCCTGATCGAATCACTTTCATAAATACATTTGAAAGGTTTGTATAAGGCGATCCAGCCCGGTCAATTAAATGTAAGTCCCCTGAGGCATTCTTTGAAACCCAAGCTTCATTATAGTTGGTTGAACCAACCGGGATATTGGCCCAATACACTTCATCGCCTGGTACGAGTAAATTAGTACTAGAGGTTATTTCACCAGTCCCATTTGTCGTTACTTTTGTACTATAATTAATGTTTTGAGCTAATTGTCCCATCCCATCATCATATGCCCAATGTGCAGGATATGCAAAGGAATACAGTTCATCATCATATTCATTCGTGGTTTGAGTAAGTAAAACTTCTCCTGTCTCTGCATCACGAGCCAAATTCTTGGTTTCAACTGATGCACCTAAATCCGATGCAATCGTTTTACTCAGAATACCATAATGATTAATCACTTTCGTGGTTACAGAAGACCTAAACCCTGTATGCTCAGAAGTAAAAGAAGGCCAAAATGTTGGTACGGGAAGCACGGGTATAATTCCAATCAAGAATCCATTGGCTTCTCCATCTAGTCCAACAGAATAAGATTTCGTTTCCTGATCTCTAAAATCATTCACAATATCCACGTCCACTCCTAGAGTTGATGTTTCAACCGATCCATCATTATTTATAACAACCACATCATTGTCTAATTTCTTAACATCTATTACAGATGTATTTCCGCCTACCAGATATACAATGCTTTCTTCCTTGGTCTGATACTCGTATCGCACGGATGACAATGGCTGATTTTGCCCTTCGGCATAAATACTCTTCTTTTTTTCCCTTCCAGGCATGTCATCAAATTTCTCAACCATATACCCTTGAGAAACATTCATTAAATCTACTACCCTAACTTTTAGGAGTTGACTGATCAAATTCACCACTTTTGGGCTTCTTCCGATTTGAATGTTTGTTTGATTAGCAATGGTGGGATAATCCTTCGCCGTATAGAATTCGTTTACAACTCGACCGGTAGCATGTCGCTTTACAATTAACTCATCCGTATCACTATCGTTGTCTAAGTCATCTACGTCATTACGTTGTAAACTTTTCACTTCAACTCGGCTATATCCTACGGATGGATTTGGAAAAAAGGACTCACCAAATGGAGTTTCCATATAATGTTTGTCGTCCGGAGCAAATAGTTTTTTATCATCAAAGAAGACAGGCTGAACCAATGGGTTTTCCCGGCTAATTAGTGGTTCATACGTTGCAACCCCACTTGAAACACCTGATTCCAATGTATATGAAAACTCCTGACCATAATCAAAGCTTTCCTCGCTACCATTGGTATTGTATGCCCAGTCATCAAAAATTCGGACCTTACTTACTCTACAATTTCCTCCAAGCTTACATCCAATAGGATTATGCAATCGAATCCATGACTTATTAGGTACAAACGTTTGACAATAATTCTTGGCTCTAAATCCTCGATTTCCGTCACTAATTACACTTGTTATGGATGTGATCATAGACGCCAAGCCTTTTAACACTTGCACTTTATCTTCATCTGAAGCACCTCCAACTCCACTTGGATCCGACAAACCATAAGCTAACTTTGGATTAAACAAACGTTCAAATCCCCAACCTGTTTTTGAGATTGGATTAACATTACCTCCATCTTGTTTTCGATCTCCCAGACGAACCTTTTCTAGTCGCATCCATGCATAATCTGAATTATCCGAAGCAGTACCATAATTCAAATTACTGTTTTCATCTTTTAGTCTAAATTTAGCATATCCAGGTACATAATCTTTATTGCCGTTATTATCTAAGTCCAGCAGAAAATTAAAGTACAAATAGTGGTCTCGGCCGGCAGCAAATCGAAACATTTTCGACAAATCGGTTATAGGTCCGCTTCCATTTTTATTTTTTGGCTTCTTAAAGAACAATATGTCATTCCCTTCCTGAAATGGATCTACAATGATATTATCATACAATTTGTCACTCATTTGTCCAATTGCAGTGGTTTTTCCCGCTCCTACGATTTTCGCCATTTGCATTGCTTCTTTGTCCTGTACATATGCATAATCATCCGATTCGTAATCAATCTTAATTTTAGATCCCATGGGTGTTTCAATCGAGCTTATACACCACGCCGATGCTAATTGGTCTTGAGCTGCTTTATCTACTTGCTGAACATATGGAAAATCTGAAGTGTATTCCGTATAAGCACTGCTGATTCCATCTGATAAAAATGCATTTGGATTCTCTTTGACCCCCCCCCAAACATCATATCCTTTTAGGTTATAGCTAGGATTTAAATTCCCATCATACGAAAATTCGTAAGGACTCAAACGCCCCTTAGGTACTCCTTCATATGTGAAGTACACACGCTTCAAAGTAAGTTTACCTCCTTCATTGCTTATTTCCGTTGGTGTCAATGGTAGGGTAGAATTATTATTTGGAATTCCTTTACAAAGCGAATAATCATATTCAAAATGCACTTCTTTAATCGGGGACTTTAAGTTGCCCGCCCGGTAATCGGCAAGCGAATAAAGAGCGATTCGATCCAGTTTTCGCATTGATTCTGATCCCATTCCTCCATCTTCTCCAATTACACCTCTTCCATCCTTTCTATCGGAATAATAAAATTTAGCCACTTGTGTCTTGGTTTCGATCGTATGTACATACCACAAATCCTTTCTACCAAACGTATAATTTGCCTTATTATCTCCGTTTAATGTTTGAAGACCACGATTGAAATTGGCTTTATTTGCTTGGTAAGGAACCCGCCATTTATAATCTTGTACATCTGGTTCTCGAGTTCTATTTCCACTTCCATCTACTACTTCTTCTCCATAAGTAAATTTCACATAAGTACCTCGATCCCCTATAGACGGACCTTCTTCTGCATCATAATCTACATAGTCTGTAGAAAGAATAGAGGTTAACATGTGTGAATGGGCAAAAGCAGGAGTATTTGTTGCACTAAAATAATGATCCGTTCCTCGCGAATTATTTGTAGAATTATCCACGCTAGGGTTATAGGTAACAAGACCTGAATTTAAGTCTGGTGAAGCTCCGGAAATGTTAAAAGTCACCTCTCTTTGCTGGGAATTAACGGCTGGCAGTCCAAATTTGTAAATCGAACCGTCTCCTTGAACTACATCAATTTCGCCAAAGTGATGTCCGGGCAAAACAGAATTCGTATAAGCGCTATAGCTTTTATCCAACGCAAGTTCTTTTGCTTCAGTCACGCTCAAAGTAGAAATACCAACATTTCGTTTTGCTCGATTATTTCGAATTGTTTGACTGGAGGCAAGCACGTTACTACTTCCTAATTGATTATAATACCTGTTATCCAAACGATGCGTAACTGGCGTGACCGTATTAATACCCAATTGAGCAGGGTTCGCCTCTTGTAAAGTTGAATTATTCAACCAACTTTCATTGTCTACGGAAAGATCTCCTACTTGCTTAAAATAATAAGGTTCATATTGAGGTGTATTGGTCCCTCGGTATTCCAACTTCGACTTGGCATCATTTTGTTTCACCCAGTTTCCAGAATGGCTATTGCTCCAACTACCTGTAAAATCGGCTCCGATTCCGAACAAGTTTCCACCCGCAATTTCTATCCCTAAATTGCCTCCCCCCGTGTTACTTTTAACATAGTTATCATGAATATGTCCTACATCAGATCGGTGCGCTCGAAACTGACCTCCTACCCCTTGAGCAGCAATATTGTATAAATCATACGTTTGATTTGTGACAGGTAAGTTTGTTGTATTTAATGTAAATCCTCGCTCCTTTTCTCTATTGAAATCCAGTAAAGCGGCCACTTTTGCATTGTTCGGTTTCTTATGTCCATTCATGTAACCATAAGCCGGAACCGAAAGTGAATTCGTTGCAAGACGGGAATCATTTATATATCCTCCCAGACTTACATCTCCATCAATCCCAAAAATATCTGCACCGAATCGAATGGCCAATTCTCCCGAAACTCCTCTTCTTGGAAAATCAATTTGAGGAGTATACGAACTATTCACAAAACTGATAGATCCACTGTTTCCTCCTCTAAAGTCTCTTGTTTTGCTTACTCCCTTTGATTTATAAGTCTCACTCCCTTTTATAGATTGAGAAATAGCCAAATTAGTAAGCCCTTGACGAGAATTAAATGAACCTGAAATACTATTTTTCTTTGATTTCAAATCAAAATCACTCTTTTCCCGTTCTTCTATTTTTGAGGAAAAAGTAACATCCGGTTTTAACTTTAAACCTTCCGTGCCCTGTGAAACATTTAGCCCTAGTCCAAGAGATGACTCATTTTCTCCTTTTGGATCCTTTGTGCGATCGGCACTTAATCCATAAGATAGAGCAAATCCTACTCCATCGTATGTGTTATACTTTACATCTAAACCAACATTTGCAGATACTTCCGTTTCTGTCGAAGTCCCGCCTGCTAACGCACCTACAATTGCTCCTCCAGCACTTCCTACAGCTTCCCCTGCAGGTCCATTCCCAAATATTTCCCAAGCAAAACTAGCCGTCACACCATAGGTAGTATTTGGGCGCATACTAAATTCTTTCGTCACCAAATCGCCAGAAAATTCATCCGGCAATCCACGTAAATTCCTGGTGATTGCTCCCACGTTTAAATTCCAACCTAATCCAACCATGCTCGCTTCCTGATCCATACTGATCCCAGAATTATATCCCATGTTCAATGGATACCCTCCTACATCTATTAGCGGAATATTATATTTAAAATCCCCAGTATACGGATCTACTAGATTATCCACTCCAGCTGGAGTAAACCCATTTACTTCCGGCTGAGATGGTCCTCCTCCAAGAGCAAATACATCCATTTGGAATATAAAATTGCTTAATAAACTAATGGAAAAGTAGACTACAAATACTTTGGTTACCCAACTTTTTCTGATCTTTCTTATCATCTTACTGTTCTAAAAAATAATGCTTTATTACTCTAATTCTTAACGTGCCGCCTGTACCCAAAAGAGTACAAATGCAATCCGCTTTAATTCTTATCTAATCTAATCTATCTGACTATTAGTCTCTACTAAGGAGTTATCACTCCTCCCGGCGGTCCTCCAGAAGTTGCACACCCCAAACCACTTGTTCGATGACGAATTCTAAGCTTTCGAATTTCATGCTTCTCGTTTTCCACTTCCAGAATATAATATCCGGGCATAATACCTGGAATAGTAAGCGTATATCGATTATCACCATAGCTTACTGGAAATGTCGGATTCACAGCGTAAACAGAATTGATCTCTGCCCCGTTGCGGTCAAAGAACTTATAACTTAACTTTCCATCTTGGTCATTGTATTCTTCATCAAACTTGAAATGAAACTTACAATTGCTGGTTTCATAATATCCACCATCTAAGCTTTTTTGAAGTGTAGCGTATGTAATAGAAGGAGTAAACACCACCAATGGTTGTAAGCTTGCAAGAATAAATGGACTAAAACTAGAGATGTTAGTTGATGTCACCGATCCAATAGTTGAGTTTCCAGTTGAAGAAGTATTCCCCTCATTAGCCCACTGCGTTCCATTCCAACGTCCTATCTGCATATCCGAAGGACTGTCGATGTCGCAACTTGCGGCATCCCAACCAAGATTTACTTTCACATTTGCAGAACCACTTGTTCGATCTAAGATCCAATAGTCACACGTACTAATTGATAAAAGTGGCGCTTGTAAGATTGTTCCAAACGTCTGTGGAGTATTGAAGTACTCTGCTTCAAAAGTGGCATTGGAGCCTGGTGCCGTTATGGCAATTGGACGGTATACTCCTCCTTTCCCAACCGGAAAAGTAAACGCATTGCTTCCAAATTTCTTAATTTTAACTTCCGAATGACTCACTGCGCTTCCTCCTGTTGCAGAACTCAACGTATTCATATAAATATAATCCTCGTTCAAGTCAGGTACAGAAGCATACTTCAATATTCCACTAATCAATTCCAATTGACCATCAATATTCGGAGCATCCGTAACTTCTATATGTCCAGATGACTTATTCACTCTAACATTTGGTAGGCGACAAATTCCTTGTCCGTTGCCATCAAATTGTTGAACGCCGGTACCAGTAAACGCAATCCATGCATTCCCGGCATTTCCAGAGCCAGCAAAGTTGTTGGTAATTTTAACGTCTCCTTCTACATTAATTGTCCCACCATACAATGAAAATCGTCGTCCTCCCGTGTTAGCAATAGTTAAATCATTTTTTACCGTTACAATAAGGTTTGGATCAATGGTTCCATTTGAAGCAACCATGTTTGCACCGGTGATATAGGTAAGGTTTCCAATTGCAAATGAATTCCCATGTACTTTCTGAGTTTTGGACGTAATTGGAGTAAGCGCTAACGTTGGATCATTTGTGATCCCATCAAACACTCCTCCCAATGAAGCATCATAAAAGAAATCTCCTTGCAATGTTAAGTTCCCCTCAATGGTAAACACCCCGCTCGGCTTCACTATTGAAACATTTGGCAGTAGTCCTCGACCCGGAGCGGAATTCACTCCAGCCGTAACAAATTTCTGATCACCCGTTCCGTCAAACCAATAAGTCCCATTCCCCATATGATTCAATATCGTCCCCCAATAGTTAAAATGATGCATATCTCCTTTGATCCGTATATCCCCCTGCTTAAATGTCCATCTTCGATTGGATAGAGTATATACATCACCACTCACGACAATGTCGCTTCCTACGCTCATTCCAAGTCCTTTGTTCAAGTGAGCAGCTGGCCATAAGTGTAAATCTTTTACGATCCAGTTTCCATTTATAAAGATATCATACTGGCTATCATACGACGATTGTGAACTTGCATAAAGCACCATTTCCACATTTGAGGCGTCCACTATTCCAGAAATATGCGACAATTCTCTTTGGACCGTAATTTTCCCATCCATTGTTACTGTACTCGAAGGATCTTTATCTATAACTAGTCGGCCAATAGTTCCTTCCCGAAAATCCGAAGTACTCTGTATAGTTTGGTTTGCATTACCTTTTAAATAGACCGCAAAATCTCGCACTATTCCACCGTTCGGAGCAGCCGTATTTTCATTAAGCAAATCGCCATATAACCATATATCACCTTCAAAGCGAATTGGTCTTGTCCCTCGTTCCAACAACAAATTTTGTACATCAATCCGTGTTCCTGGCGCAATCGTGTACGAAGGATAGTAATTACCGTTTGGCGCACCTACCCAAAAATCATGTAAATTCCATGCGGGTGCGCAAGTGACTGTTTGAGACTGAGTACCGACAAGCCATACTGTACCTCCGTTTGAATTGAACATGGCAGGATTT
Source organism: Cytophagales bacterium (assembly GCA_965277185.1). GTDB lineage: Bacteria > Bacteroidota > Bacteroidia > Cytophagales > JAHDFW01 > JAHDFW01. The sequence goes on from CBDICC010000011.1 coordinate 41,804, forward strand.
GAAATATCCACATTCCCATATATAAACAACCATTCAGGAGTACTATTAAATATGAATGAAGTTCCTCCATTCAAAACAAAGGAATTTCGCACTAGAATTTTATCGGATGTGGATGAAATCGCACCATCATAATTTACCTTTACGGTAAGTGATTTCATATCTGCCGTGACCGGATCAATCAAACAATTATTGGAACTTGCTTCAAAAATCACATGGTCCTGATGGGTCGGAACCGTAGCTCCCGCCGTCCCTCCTAAACTGGCGCTCCAATTAGCCGAATTACTCCAGCTTGTTGAGGTCGTTCCTAACCAATAACGCGTAGCCGCAAAATTCACATTTGACCCGATACAAGCCAATACAATTAAAATAAACCTAATATTCTTCATACAATTACAAATACATTTTTCATGTTGTAAACGTCCGTTTTTCAGCCAATCCGTCGTTTAAAATGCTTATCATACAAGACAATAAATCATGCTGATATAATCTTCTTCAAATGTCCTCAATAATATCCGCTTACCTAAGCCTTCCAAATACTATTATTGCATAAGCTTATACTATATTTGAATAGTATTATGCTTAACAAACAAATTCAATAAGTTCACACAACTATATATAAGGAAGGAAAAAATAATTCGTTCTATTTATTCTAAACTAAAGCGGTTACTATTTATAGTTAGCTGGGATTAACTTATTTAAATTTATAAAATGGAAATAAAGCAGTTAAAATATTTTGTGGTGTTGGCGCGTGAGTTGAATTTTACATCTGCCTCCAAAATCCTATGCATTTCACAACCTTCCGTAACTCGACAAATAAAAAGTTTGGAAGAAGAATTAGGCGTACCATTATTTGTCAGAACCAAAAATCATGTAGCTCTAAGCTATGAAGGAGCCATTTTTCATGATCAAGCACTTCAAATTTTAGATTCGGTAGATCGCAGTGTACTAAACATGCAATCTTTAAAAAAAGGATTATCCGGAAAACTAAAAATCAATTTTGTCGTTTCAGGAATGATTCAATTCTTACCCAATTGGACAAAAAGATTTCGTGCAAAATACCCAAATGTGGAACTTGAGTTAAAAGAAGTTTCTGGTGTACATGAAGTTTCAAATAATCTACTTGAAGGCAAAACAGATATTTCATTTAATTACGGAATCCCAAATCATCCTAAAATTGAAACCCAAATAGTATATAAGGAAAACGTATTATATGCCATTCCGAATAATCATAAACTCCTAGAACACGATGAAATCGAATTAACTCATCTAAAAGGAGAACCTTTCATTTTTTTTCCAAAACATTTGGACCCAAGCTGGTACAATGTCTTCATGAAAAAATGTGAAATAGCCGGGTTTACGCCCAACATTGTACAACATACTTACCCAATGCAAGCACGCCTCAATTTAGTCGCATCTGGGATGGGAATTACCTTTGTAGCGGAGAGTTTAAAGAAGCTGGGTACCCCGGAAATCGAATATCGCTACCCCATTCAGGAGGAACGCGTCGTACTTCCTGTCACCATGAACTGGGTCAAAAATGAGAAAAACCCAATTGTCCAACGGTTCATTGAATTTACAAAAACCTAAGTGATATCTATTTCACTTCTTGAGCTAGGTTTCGTACACTTCTATTTATTCAAAATTATTCTTAACTTTAAGTTATGGATAAAAAAGATATTACTAAAAATTATACCAATGGGGAGATTACCGTAGTATGGAAGCCCGGAATCTGTATTCACTCTACAATTTGCTTTAAAGGCCTTCCACAAGTCTTTGATCCAAGAAAACGACCTTGGACTAATATTGAAGGTGCTTCATCTCAAGAAATAATGAATCAAATAGACAACTGTCCTTCAGGTGCATTGAGTTATTACAAAAATGATGAAGGTCCGGAAAAGGCCACCCTAAAAACAGAACAAATTGTTGAAGTTGCTAAAAATGGACCACTTATGGTCTATGGAAATATAGTTGTCAAATCTGAGTCAGGAGAAGAAATTAAAGAAAATAAAGTCACCGCATTCTGTCGTTGTGGAGCGTCTAACAACAAACCTTATTGCGATGGAACGCATCGTAAAATAAATTTTGAAGGATAACTAATTTCTTTCAATTGAATTCAAAGCAGCTTACGTTATTCTAAAATTAATAATTAACACCTAATTCATTACTACTCAATCTAATCTTCCAACACTTCTCACTCTAAACTACATCTATATTTAATTAATTTGTGCAGCCTCGGAACTAACAAGAATAAAGTGATGTTGTACGACTATTAAATTATAGTATGGATGATAAGCTTTCAATAAGCATGGGTGTTTGTTGAATCTGATACAATGTTGTTTTCGTTAATTTAAGATCTATAAATTCACTTAGAATTTAAATCATATTATTAACCATTAACGCATCGTTCACTTCCATTTTAAATAAATATCCTTCTTAAAATGTCTGTTGTTCGAACATTTTTTAATTTACGTCACGTTAAAGTAGCGTTGGTTTTATTATTAGTTAGCTTCAATCAAGTCAGCGCCCAGACTTCTGAAAAAATCAGCGCAGACAGTACCACGGTCCATACAAGTTCCAACGCTTGGATGTTAAACGGATTTATCTCCGTGAATCAAAGTGTTGATGGCACTTATTTCACTATGGGAGGGCCTGGAATTTCACTATCAAAGGGTCAAAACGAATTAAGTCTTCGATTATTACCCAGTTTTAGAATCAACAATAACGTCCCATTTCTCCGGCATTCTCTTAGCGTTTTACCTGTTATGGGAGTTGCTCTTCAATGGAGAAGGTCAAACCTAATAATTAATCTGCCTGCTGCTTATTACGCACTTGGCAGTTGGGAAACTGCATTTGGAATTGGATATGTGATTAAATCCAGAGAAGATCGAAAAAGGACACATCCCAGTAAAATCACCAACCATGAGCATGAAGAATAGATCTGCATTCTCAACACATCACAATGCTGGATCCTTCAAGTTAGCATAAACCTTTTTGCTCTTTGAATTAACTTGTTTTGAATTAATAGTATTCAATTCAAAAGTCTAATTTTACCCACGACTTCAACTATTTAACAAAGTTATATACCGTGTTTTCAAAGTGTAAAATGTAATTCCCTCTAGGTAGTGAGGCGGTAGAAATTTGATTAATTCCTGGCTGTAAAAATCCCTTCGAGACTATGCGTCCTACGCCATCCGTAATCTTAAAGTTTGAGTCAATTTCATTATTTTGATCACTACCCTTAGAAATAGAAACATTCAGCACATCCAATACTGGATTGGGATAGATTTGAATCATATGATAGTTTGTTTCTGAAATTCCAGTTGGAGAAGTAGTATCCGGCTCTTCCGGACAATTACCAATACGTCCATTTAAATCATATTGCGCAAAGAATTGCCATATCTTTTCTGATGCATCAAAATCATGATTTGTACCTGCTGACGAAAAGGCTGTCCCAGGCCAAGTATGTCCACCATTTAGTATTTTGTAAAACTCGACATCCACGCAACTATCTCCATGTGTATGTCGAATATGGACCGCTTCACTCCCATCCGTTGTATTTATATTAGGCAAAGTATCTTCCAAATCAAATCTTGTTGAATTGAAATTCCTCCAATAATCAACGACATCTTCAATAGGTGCTCCAACGCCACTTGATCCCGTATAAGGAACCGTTTGATCATTTGTGCCATGAATTTGCATTATTGGAGTCGGATGAGTTGGATTACACGAAGTTAATTTTCCTGGAGCAATAGATCCTGTAACCGAAGCCACCGCTGCTATTTGATTAGACAGTTCACATGCCAGTAAATAGCTCATAAAACCCCCATTTGACATCCCTGTACTATAAATTCGCATACTATCTACGGCGTAATCCTGTTTCAATGTATCCAAAAGATCATCTATAAATCCCAAATCATTGGTTGAACTTCCTCCCCACCCAACATTCCAATGTGTGGTCCCAAATCCGTTTTTAGTTCCCATCGGATGCACTATGATGAAGTTGGCCGTATCCGCAATGGATCGAAAATCACCATACCACATTTGTTCGGCGCTATTAGATGTGTAACCATGAAAATTAAAAACTACGGGCATTTCCGTAATACTATCATAAGACGCTGGTACATATACAATAAATGCGCGATCTATATTATCATGGATAATGGTATCATAAATGGTTTGTTGACCAAAACCGGACACCACAAAACCCAATACTATTAGGATAACTAATGTGAACTTCTTCATAACTTTACTGTAAATTGAGAAAGATAACCACATATATGGTAATTCTCATCCTTTAGGAAAATAAAGATAATAAAAAACTTAGCTTTCAAACATTCTATAGAACCTCTAGAGTTGAAGCTTAATAAATTAATTAACGGGAGAAGCAGGTTTTTCTTCGCTATTTTCTGCGAAATTCACCTTATAACTCATGCCATCTTTCCCTAAAAATTTTCGGTACAACCCTAATTGTCCTATTTCATATGCCAAGTGGTGCATTTGAAAACCCAGCATCCCTTCCATGGTTTCGTTCGGAAAAGGAATTCCTGGCAAATCAGCGCTTAACTGAGTTACAGGAATCTTATCCATAGCTTCCATTATTTTTGGAGCTAAGTCATTCCAATCTTTCTGCATTTTTTTCAAAGTTGGATAGTCCGTTGCTTCCGGATCAAACAGTTTTCCGTAAGAAAATTTTGTAGTATATGGATTTTCATCAGCGATATCCAATGCCGTAGCCAAGTTGTACTGAATGTCCAACGTGTGGCCTGCAATCCATTTAAAACTATTGGTATTATTACTTATTCTCTTATTTGCCTCTTCCTCTGAAATACTATCCAACACATTATTAAAAAGTTGAACATGCAGTGCATATTGATTACGAATCAAATTAATCCCCCCACGATCTCCACATACAATTTTTTCATTTTTCGATTTACAACCTGTGATCGTTAGTACGACCAACACTAAAAACATCCAGAAGAACTGATTATACAATTTCATTTTTTATATTATTTAAATTATTCCGAGAGCGATCCGATAAATATGGACCAAATATAATAGCATTATGTGATTAATAAGTAATTTGTAGCTATGATAACTCAAATTAAAGCAGAAGAAGAATTCATCGCTTTCAAAGATCAACTTGCCTCATTTATCTTTCGATTAGTTACAAATAGAGAAGAAACGGAAGATTTAGTTCAGGATACGTTTTTAAAAGTGGTTGAAAACCTAGAGAGTTTCAAAGGGAAGTCGACATTTAAAACGTGGGTGTTTTCTGTTTCAACAAACCTTGCCAAAGATCACTTAAGAAAAAAGAACAATCCTCGTTGGTTAGAAAATGCCCAAACCTATGGAGCGCGACTGCATATGGCATCTCCTACCCATTGGGAAAAATACTTATCCGTTTTCCAATCCACCCCAGAAAAAGAATATGAGGTAAAAGAACATATCGCTTACTGCTTCAATTGCATCAATAAAACGTTGGAATTAGAACAACAAATTTGCCTGTTATTAAAAGATGTCTATAGTTTTTCAATCAAAGAAATGATGGAAATAACGGGCTTATCTGAAGGAAAGACCAAACATGCACTGGCCAATGCGAGAAATCATATGATTCGAATCTTTGATAATCGTTGTGCACTTATTAATAAAAAAGGGACGTGTCATCAATGTACAGAACTAACTGGGTTACTTAATTCAGAGCAAGACGCCCAAATCAAAGCGAACCAAATAAAGATGGTGCGGGAAAGCGCTAATCCCAAATCCGATAAAGAATACTTGTTGCAACTTCGAATGCAATTAACACAATCCATCAATCCGTTAAACGCTAAGAATACGTTGGTCAACACTTTCATGCTCGAAAGCGCTCCTAAATGGGTTCAAGAAGGGAAAGAACGAAATGTTTTAGAAGTCTCGTCCGAAAAGGAATCGTAATGCGTCTAAACAAAATACAACTCAGCATTTTGTATTTTCATTTAAACTAAAAAGCATAGCTTAACATCATCATGACTTATTTCGACAACGACTTCATCCAATTCTTCAAAGATCTTTCTGCCAACAATGAAAAAGAATGGTTTCACTCAAACAAAAAACGATATGAAAACACCATTAAGAAACCGTTCAATACCTTTTTATCTGACTTGATCTCAGAGATCCAAAAACATGATTCAAGCATAAAAGTCGAACCTAAAGATTGCCTGGGACGAATCAACAGAGATATACGATTTTCAAAGGATAAAACGCCATACAACTTACATTACACTGCTTTTGTTTCGTCTGCAGGAAAAAAAGACAAAAGCATTCCAGGTATTTATTTGCGATTTACTGCAGAAGATATCGGTATTATGGCCGGTTCATTTGGACCCGAGAAAGAACAACTCCAGCAAATTCGGAACTACATCCAGGACCATTTAGACGAATTCCAAGGACTATACAAGGACAAAACATTCGGATCTACATTTGGCCAAATAACAGGCGATGCAAACAAACGAATTCCAGCAGAATTTCAATCAACATTTGAAACAGAACCTCTAATAGCTAATAAACAATTTTATTATGTGGCTAAAGAAAAGCCTGCCTTGATCACATCAAACAACTTAGTCCAAAAAATCATGGAGTACTGGCATGTTGCACAACCTTTAAATGATTTTTTTCATAAGGCGCTTAAATCATAAACGTGCGAACCCAATAAATACCATTTATTTATCATTGATTGAAATTAATCATATGGAAGAAGTCGACTATTTAAAAGAGCGAATCGAGCACGTTTTTCTTGAAAAGAAAGTGTCTTTTCATCCGCAAAAGATGTTTGGAGGTATTTGCTATATGGTGAATGATAAAATGTGCGTTGGTGTAAGTCAGGATAAAAAAACGAGAGCGCCTAGAATGATGGCCCGAGTAGGAACGTCTTTTTACGAAGAAGCTTTAATTAAACCTAATTGCGAAGAATTCAACATTACCGGACGACCTCTAAAAGGATTGGTCCGATTGCTTCCAGAAGCAATTGACTCCAATGATGCCCTTGAATTCTGGATTCAAAAGTGTCTGGATTATAACCCCGAAGCTAAAAAAAGTAAAAAGAAGTAACCCGTTGATCTCTTTATAGACAACGATCAATGGTTAATCCCAATAATTTTATTCCCCTTATACAAAAATTGAATATTTAAAAAGGCTACGGTTTTGCGAAAAAATTCATACATTTGTTTAAACAAATATAAAGAAGTCATATGAAAAAAATAATAGCCTTTTCAGGAAGTAATAGTTCAAAATCCATAAATCAACAACTAGTTAAAGCCGTTAGTTTGCATATCAACAATGATGCATTCGAGGTTGAAATATTAAATCTTCGTGATTATTCTGCTCCAATTTATTGTATCGACGACGAGACAGCTACAGGTTTTCCGGAAACCATAAATGCGTTGTTTGATAAATTCTCGACAGCAGATGGGTTTATAGTCGCAAGTCCGGAACATAATGGCTCAATGCCAGCAGTTTTGAAAAACACAATAGATTGGTTATCTAGATTAGGAAGAAAAGTATTCAACGACAAGCCAACATTGTTTTTGAGTACTTCCCCTGGTCCTCGTGGCGGATTAAGTGCATTGCAACATTTATTAGGGATCATGCCTCATCAAGGCGCCAAAGTAGTTGGAGGCCATGCACTAGGCAGTTTCAATTCGAATGTACAAGGTGGAGTAATCGTAGATGGAGAAAATAAGGAGCAAATCTTAACATTACTCAAACAACTAGAAACCGCAATTTCACAAAACTAAATCTCTTTTCTAAAACCCTTCTTTGGAGGGGTTTTAGATTATGTGATCCTATAAAATAAGGTCCGAATAAAAGTAATTATGACGGTGTAAACCCTTCCACAAACTCCTCTTGCACCCGAGTCTCTACCGCTCGAGGAGAACGATCTCGCCTGACCTCCTCAATAGCTTCATCTGAGTTCAATTTATATACCTGTTTCAGATAACAAGCAGCTAAAGTTCCAGTCCGGCCAACCCCTCCAACACAATGTACAACAACATTCTTTTCCTGTCGCTCTATATTATCTTGAACAAAATTAACTAATTTTCGCATTTCTTCTAAAGTAGGAATTCCTTGATCAACGATCTCAATCAATTTCGTTTCAAAACCAGCTTTCTCGTAATCCGTCAGTAACTCCGGCACTCCATAATGTTCCAATTCGTCTTGAGTGATCAATGCAATAATTACATCCACTTTACGAGCCTTCATTACCTCTAAATCTTCATCAAGTCTTCTATTTCGATCCTTTCTTCCGGGTAAAATGGTCATCCCTAAACCTGTCCCCATTCGCTGTACATAGTCAATCCGCAACATTGCATTCGAATGCGCATAATGAACGATCCGCTTAGCCAATAATCCGGAACTATACAAAGCAAGTTGCTTTTGATACGAATTACACTCATCAAAGGACAAAGTATGCACGGAATAACGTAAAAGTCCGATCCAAAGTTGAATCGTATTACGATCTGTATCAATCAGCGCAGGGTACATTTGTCGTAAATACGCCACGGTTTGATAGGCACGATTTAACTCCTCATCCTCAAATTTCATTTCTGGTAAAGGTTGTAATAAGTCATTCACATCAATGATTGTTTGGACCAGCTTCATGGCCTCATTCAACATTTTCTCGGAATTAATCTTCATGAAAATATAGACCACATCATTCTCCAGTTTGATTAAATCTTTTAAAATATGTCCTCGATGTGTATGAAAAAAATCAATCAACCAAACATTCTTCTGTCCATCAATAATGATATTGGCTCCATTCAAATCACCATGCAAATAAGCCATATGATGGGAATGAACCAGTCGATCCTGATCAATGTAATCTAACTCTTTAATATAAAATTGAGCCACATTATAGACCTTTTGATTTCCAATTTCAATTTCCTCCAATTCATCGCAAGCAGTCCCGATTATGGCATTAACTTTCCCTAAAACAGAGTCCGAAAAATCAGATTTAAACCAATAGTATTCAAGCAAATTTATTTTTTCAAACGAAGATGCTTTGTAAAACCTCCCTAATTGCTTTCTAAAGACTACATCCAGAAAACGTTCAATTTCTTCACGATCATAATTTTTCTCATAATAAGATTGGAAAGTTCGCACTCGTTCATCAAACATAGAAGCGTATCGATATTTAATTCCCGCCCGGTGTGCGCTTTCCATATACCCCGTAATACTTGGTGCTGAATTCCCTAATACATCCTGCACTTTTTCAAAAGCTACTTTTTCACCGGAAATAGAATTTCGTTCTCCAATTTTAATGACCGTAGGCACCTCTTCATGCCCATGGATATCGACAGAATTTGCCTTCATTACAATGTTACCAGAGAATCCTCCAGTGAGAACTTCGAAAGCAACACTTTTGGAATTTCGATACAAAAACCCGAGCAAACTAATATCTTCAGAACTCGTTTCCACCTCTTCCGAAAAACTAAATTCAGGGATAAGGCCATTTTCAAGATTTGTTTGATTCAAGTTAGGAGTCTTTCCAGACAAGAATGTACCAAACTCTGCCACACTGGAAATTACATTTACATCCAATAATTTATCCAACTGATCCAAAGCAATATAATGCATATGCGTCGTTGAACTCGCTGTTAGTGCCGAACAAATCGCAATTTTAAAATTAGGATATCGCGTAGCTAAATCATAAACCAAATAAGAAATTTTAGCCTCAGTCCATACTCCAATAATCCCTACATGAACTTCAATTTCATCCTTCCACTTATCCAATGTAGAGGTCAAGTCCGTATCTACAAAATCATTCAAACCAGAAGCATTTATAATTGTATCTTTTGATTCACCCCGTACTTTTTCAAACACAAATTCTGCCCCTTTTGATTCTTGCAAACAATGAGGCCCAAATCGTTCGAGATGTGCTTGCTGTTTTTCATCTTCAGGATTATGCCAATCTCTTATATGAATCAAATCAAACTCTTGAGACACTTGGCCATAAGCCCATCCCATTAATTTCATTAGTATTCCTTGATTATAATCCTCCCCTAACAAACGGCTTGACTCTTCGTGCCCAATATGCAGCTGATTAGGTAACGAATCATATTGTGAAATAGGCGCAACAAAATCATTTTGAAGGCATTGTGTAATTAATATCGACTTAGGCATTTTTAAAAATTAAATAAACGAACATGCGAAACAGTGCAGCCATAAAGTTAAAACTTTTTTCTTTTCAAAAATTATCAATTGCTACATCGAAATTTTCAATCGATAGTAAAACTTAAAAGATTCTGCTATATTGCAAAATGCAAAAGTTTGTCCTACTCGGATTTCTGCTTCTAGGCAGTATCCAACTATCTTTTTCCCAATGCCAACCTGATCCAGAAGTCATTGCTTTAGGCGACCCGGAAGGAGATGGAGTATTAAACCCTTGGTTTTTAGAAGTACATCCAGGACAAGTAGTAGATGAAACAGTTACGGTCCTTGCTCCCCCCGATGGAGAAGGAGCGGTAGTTGGAATTACGGTCCCTTACACCATGAACTTTTTCACTGTAAAGCGACTAGACAACATGCCTTCATGGGTAAATTATGAATGTCCTGACAGCTGTAAGTTTCTTGTAAATCAATACTCTTGTGTACATGTTACGGGTATTGCGCCAATGGACGTACCTATTGGGGACTCAACTGTGATGGATGTTATAGTAGATGCAAATGTTGACGCAACGGTGCTATTTATTCAATACAACGGATATGAAGTAGAAGACGAAAATGGTGGAACGCTTACCATTCGTTATGTCGAAGATCCAACAACCGGTATCAATGCATCTTCAGATAATGACCAAATTAGATTGTATATGGATCATGGATCAGAAACATTAACCATTGATCAAACCAATGGTTCTGCAATAAAAAACTTAAAAACCTCGATCTATAGCCTTACAGGAAGGGAATTAGTATCTGCTTATAATCAATCACAAATTCACATAGGAAACCTCCCAAAAGGAATTTACCTAGTGCAACTACAAAGCAACGACGGCACAATTCACAAAACTGTTCGCATCACAAAATAAATAACCAAATTCTAACGACCGTATTCTGTATTCTGAATTCTGTATTCTGTATTTTAACTTAACATCTCCGCCGTCCTAAAGGAGAATCGCGACACCAATCCACTCCAATTCGCAAATTCCGCACAATTAGCTGTCATGACCGAATCAAATGGTGAAGCTTTCAAAAAACCATATACCTTTCCATCTGAAGCATTATTCTTCAAAATGGTACTTAGTTTATTAGAACTATTGTCTTTCGCTGCTTTTTCGAGTAAATCAATGATCGTACGCGCCTCCTTTGGCGCCCCAATTACAATAGCCAACAAGACAATCACACATTTATGTTCCAACCCAAACTCCACAGGTAATTGTCGTTTTGGATGTGCTCGAATGATACGATAAACATTAACAAAGCGTTGAATGGTTCTTGGAGTATCCCCAATAAGTTTCGCCAAGTGTTGAATGTACTCCACTTCTTGATCATCAATTTTCAAGTTAACAGTTAAGCTTGGGGGATCACTAGAACTGGGAGTATTTTGATTTATCAACGTTGATTCCTTTCCAGTAACAATTTCTTTTGGCACGTCTGTTTTTGAATTTTGTATAGTAACAGTTGAAAACTTCTCCCCTTTTTTCAATTTGAGTTTAGCAGGGTTTTCAACACTACTACCGTCGGATGATCTTTGTTGCAATTTAATTTTAGAATCTTCATTATCTTCAAACAAAGAAGCAATTAAGCGTTTAGCACCTTCTTCTTCCATAGGTAAAAGAGCAAATGGAACCTGAAAAATTTTCTCCAGATAATCATACGTAGTCGCCCGCTTTCGATACGTTAAATGAACATCCGTATTTTCGTTTTTCACATTCTCATTCTCATTACCACCTTCCTTTTGGTTCCAATCTTCTATCTTAAGCATTTTACCATATTCGGAATTTAAAGCATTCGTTACCCACCTTGGATCCACCCCTACAACTACCCCGAACAATTCAAAAGTTAATAATAAATGTACCGCTGCTAAAACCTCCACGACACGATCTTCTTTACAACGATCCAAATCATCTATGTATAAGATAATTCGATCTATGCCCAATTCTTCATTTGGCACTTCTTCTCCGCTTTCTAAAGCCTTCAATCGCCCTGCTTTCTGTACTCTTAACATTTGATCAAGTTTTTCAAAGTCCGCGCGAATCCATGATATAATGCCTAAATTTTCTTTATAACGATCATCATTAGCACGTTCAGATATAAACTCACCTAATTTCTTCCCTGAAAGAATTCCTTGACGTTCCTCCTCTAAAGCCTGAAGTTCATTTTCAACTTGTAAATGTTCTTTTTTCAATAAGGATATTTGATCGGCAACTCGCTTGGTCGACTTTTCTTTCAAATTATCCCAAGAGCCACTCAAACTTTTTAGTGTTTTGAAACCTTTGCTTATTTTCCTATAGTACTTAGACAATGTGTATCCAAATCCACTTAAACCTAGCGTTCCTCCTAAATTCTTAACCCATTCAATATTTCCAAAATCATTTTCCCACAATTTTACGACAAAATCTGGCCCATATAACACCATTAAAATTACCAATCCAAGACACAAAACAGCACTCAGATATAATTTCCATCCAAATTTATCATGCAACATTTTGAACGTTGATAGCACCCTATTATATCTTCCTTCATATTTTTTGACCATCCCCGGCAAATCCTGATAGAGCTCAGATAAGTCAATATCTAGTAAATCACCAAGCTCTTCCACCTTCTTTTCAACAGCCGGTTCTCTATACAAAAACTCCATTACCTTTTTAGAGTTAAAGGAAGCATCTGGATTCATTTCATCATGACACCATTCATAAATATTGGCAGCCACTTGTTCATGCCGCACAAATAATTCGTCGAATTGTGCATTGATTCGTCCCAACTGTTTCTTGGAAATGGCCATTCTTCCATAAATCGATTCAATTCGATCTGGAGCTTTCGTTCCTCGTTTCGCAAATTCATTTAAGCTTCCAAAAATCTGGGTCATTAAACTCGCCCACAGATTTGCATCCGTATAATGCCAGGAATTAAATTTCACATGCACAATGTTTTCACAAATCTCAGGAGAAGAGGGCATTGCTTCAATCTGCTTCTCAATGTTATTCATGAAATAACTTTTCCCTGACCCCCAGTTTCCAAACAAACCAATTGCCAAGGGCGGCGAAGCATCCCGATAGGCCAGCAAAGAGGCGAACGCTTGGATATCATGTTCCACATCCAGCTGATCTGGAACATTAAAATTATTAGCTCTTAGAAATTTATGATCAACTGAACCTCGTTCCACTTCCTCCACAGGTTTTTCAAAATCAGGATCCCAATGTCGTCGTATTAACGGGTCTAATAAGATGTATTGAAAGAGACAGGTGAGATTATCTGAATTCTCAGTGACCAATTTCAGTGTTTTTACCGTCTTACGGTGAACTGAATTGAACACATCTCCAGTGATCACTTTTATTCCAAAAAAGGTATTTATCTGATCCCGAAATTGAGAAGACACAATACTAAATTTCCCAGCAGGATTATCAAGGTAACTAAGAACAATAGATAACTCGGTACTTTCATATCCGGATGGAAGTAAAAAATCATTCAACACATATTGAATCATTCCATCGATCAATCGATCTTGTTTCAAATCAACATCGATGATGGCGCGTTTATCTTCATATTCATTCCAAACTTGACGATTCCAGCCACGCTTATTAACATACGCAATGAACGTATTGAGCAATTCATAAGCCTCCTGCAAAAATGGGACCTCCCTTTTTAAAAATGTATAAAATTCAGTTGGAGATTTATTCCCTCGTTTAATCCATTCCGCAGCTAGCAGTTCAAAGTATTTTACATTTTCTTTTTTAGACGGCACACCTTGCCGAACAACTACATTTTGAACACTATCAAATGATCGTATTTGATCCAACGTATCCAATGCCTTTTGATAATAGAATTCCTTAGAATTTACAATACCGGAATAGGTCTCCAGCAATTCGACTCGATGCGTTTCAAATAATTCGAACGCATTTTCTTTTTTAGATTTTTCCATGAACGAAGTGAAATGCGTTGCCAACTTCACATATCAAACGCATTTTATTAATGTTGAACTTTTAATAAATTAACCCTATATCTATTAAATATACATGATAATTAATTATAAAATAAATTATTATCCCTTAATTTCACACTGATTAACCTCACCACAAACCAAACTCACAACCAATAAAACAAACCAACAACTTCTAAATTCTGTATTCTAGCCCCCCCAAACTCCCTTTAACTCCTAGTTTGCATAGCAAACGATAACTCCTCTAACTCCCTTTTATTTTATCTTATCTTATCTTCTCTTCCCCCTCCTAAATTCTAAATTCTGTATTCTAGTCCCCCAAAACCCCCTTTAACTCCTAGTTTGCAAAGCAAACGATAACTCCTCTAACTCCCTTTTATTTTATCTTATCTTATCTTCTCTTCCCCCTTCTAAATTCTAAATTCTGTATTCTAGTCCCCCAAAACCCCCTTTAACTCCTAGTTTGCATAGCAAACGATAACTCCTCTAACTCCCTTTTATTTTATCTTATCTTATCTTCTCTTCCCCCTTCTAAATTCTAAATTCTGTATTCTAGTCCCCCAAAACCCCCTTTAACTCCTAGTTTGCATAGCAAACGATAACTCCTCTAACTCCCTTTTATTTTATCTTCTCTTCCTCCTCCTAAATTCTAAATTCTCTCCTTCAAAATTCAGAATTCTAAAAAAATAGGTAACTTGTTGGCTCGATAATCGTCTAAAGCATATGAGCACTATTTTAACAACGTATAACCTTACCAAAAATTACAAAAGCCTTCGTGCGCTCGACGGGTTATCCATTGAAGTTGGAAAAGGAGATATTTTCGGTATTTTAGGACCTAATGGAAGTGGTAAAACAACAACACTTGCCATTTTACTAGATGTATTAAATGCCGATCAAGGAACCTTTGAATGGTTCGGTGAAGCTCCTTCGCATCATTCTAGAAAACGAATAGGTGCGCTACTCGAGACCCCAAACTTTTACCACTATCTAAGCGCGGAACAAAACCTTAAAATTGTAGCCGATATAAAGGAAGTTGATCATTCGGACATTTCCAGAGTCTTGGAATTGGTGAATTTAATAGGCCGAAAAGATGACAAGTTTAAAACCTATTCATTAGGTATGAAACAGCGTTTGGCTATCGCTTCTGCCCTTTTAGGTACTCCAGATGTGCTTCTATTGGATGAGCCTACAAACGGATTGGATCCTCAAGGAATAGCAGAAATAAGAGACATTATTACAGCCCTACCTAAATCTGGAACAACCGTGATCATCGCCAGTCATATGCTGGATGAAATAGAAAAGGTATGTACCCATGTAGCCATTTTAAAACAAGGTGAATTGCTTGTGCAAGGCCGTGTAGAAGAAATACTTGGCTCGGAAAACATCATAGAAGTTGGCGCTAAAGACATGAAACAACTAGAAAATGCTTTGCGTGAGATGCCAAGCATTGTAAAGGTGAAAAAAGAACCAGAACTCTGGGTCGCTACTTTCGCGGACGGCATTTCTACAGCTGAAATAAATAAAAAATTGCATGAACGTGGAATAGTAGTAGGACATCTCGCCACCAGAAGAAAAAATCTGGAAATGCAATTCTTAGAAATTACCGGTATGGACCAAAATCCAACTTAATTAATAAGTAAGTAGCTCCTCAATTAATAAATAAATAAAACGATCCCTCTTAAAGTGGCATTATCCCACTTATTGAAATATAACTGAAATTGACCTAGAAAGAAAATCAAATGCTTCGACTATTAAAGATTGAACTTAGAAAAATACTTCCATACAAACCACTCTGGATATTATTTGGTGTGCAACTCGCGCTATTTGTTCCAACGACATTGTTTATGGAAAAATTAGCCAACATGTTTTTGGGAGGAGTAGCTGGATCAGGCGGAGAAGAAAATATGAAAGCGATCATTTTTACCTATCCGAACATTTGGAACAATCTCGCCTACGCAGGCTCTTGGTATGTAGTATTTGTAGCCATCCTTATTGTTACCTTAGTTACAAACGAATTTCAGTTCAGAACGCTTCGTCAAAACGTTATTGACGGATACAGCAAGCTTGAAGTCCTTATAGGAAAACAAATCATTATTGTGCTAATCACCTTAGCCTCCACTCTATTCATTTTCATTTATGGATTAATAATGGGTGAACAAATTGAAGGAGCCGAAGTAAGTATTTTTGAGGGAGTTGAACACCTCGCTATGTACGCACTTACCATATTCACCTATCTTAACTTTGCCTATTTAATTGCTTCATTTACCCGAAGTGCAGGTCTAGGTATAATCTTTATTTTTATTTATAGGATTGTAGAGTGGATTGCACAAGCATGTATTTCAAAAGATTATGCTCCTTATTTACCTGCCAACGCTATTTCAATTGTTATTCCTAATCCAGTAGAAGTTCAAAGTCAAATGGCAATGGGTATCGAAGTTACGTATCCAATTGCAAATGTGTTTGTTTGTGTAGGATATGCTGCCCTTTTTATTGGCTTAAATTACCTATTATTACAACGTGGAAAATTAGTCAAATAAATCTGCTTTACATCTGAATTAAATAGACAGGGATAATCAAAAAAATATTTCCATAACTACGGCATTAAATATATATTTGCCGAACTCTATCCCTTACATTAGTTATGAAATATAAAAGAATCCTTCTTAAACTTAGTGGCGAATCCCTTATGGGAGAACAAAACTTTGGTATTGATCCAAAACGTTTAGCAGAATATGCCGAGCAAATAAAAGCCGTTCAAGAATTAGGAACGGAAATAGCCATAGTAATTGGAGGAGGAAATATTTATCGCGGAATTCAAGCAGAGAAATCCGGCATTGATAGAGTTCAGGGTGATCACATGGGAATGATGGCTACCTTGATCAACGGAATGGCACTACAAAGTGCGTTGGAAAAAACGGGAGTTTATACACGCTTAATGTCAAGTATAAATGTTGAAACCGTATGTGAACCTTACATTCGACGAAGAGCTGTTCGCCATCTAGAGAAAAAAAGAGTAATCATCTTGGGTGCAGGAACAGGGAACCCCTATTTCACAACTGATTCAGCTGCAAGCTTAAGAGCTATAGAAATAAATGCAGACGTAGTTCTAAAAGGAACACGTGTGGATGGAGTATATACCGCTGATCCAGAAAAAGATGCAAGCGCAGTTAAATATGATCAAATTTCCTTTGATGAGGTCTATCAAAAAGGATTAAACATTATGGATATGACTGCATTTACGATATGTCAGGAAAACAACCTACCTATCATTGTATTTGACATGAATAAACCTGGGAATCTACTCAAAGTCTTGGAAGGCGAAAAAGTAGGTACTTTAGTTACCGCTTAGCAGGTCATTCATTGGAATTCAATTTGGCAGAATTGCACTTGTATAGATAGAATAGAAAACATTAAATAGAACCTAAATGGAAGAAATACAATTTCACCTCGATGCGGCAAAAGAAGGAATGGAAAATGCAATCTTGCATACCTCAACTGAATTCTCTCGAATCAGAGCCGGAAAAGCAAATCCATCTATGTTGGATGGAATCACGGTTGTATATTATGGAGCCGCGACACCACTAAGTCAAGTCTCTTCCATTAACACACCGGATGCTCGAACTATTGTAATCAAGCCCTGGGAAAAAAATGTGTTAAAAGATATTGAAACGGCTTTGATCAATAGTGACTTGGGACTAAACCCTCAAAACGACGGGGACGCTATCAAGTTATATCTACCGCCTTTAACGGAGGAACGAAGAAAAGATCTAGTAAAAACTGTAAAAGGGGAAGCAGAAAATGGAAAAGTCAGCATTCGAAATGTACGTAAAGATGCCAATGACGAACTAAAAAAGCTTAAAACAGAAGGAGGTGTTTCTGAAGACGAGATCAAAAGAGCAGAAGAACAAGTTCAAAAATTAACAGATAGTTTCAGTTCTAAAATTGATGACATTTGTGCTATCAAGGAAGAAGAAATCATGACTATTTAATGTCTATTTCTATCCATTTTAAAAATTTATAAAAGCGGAATTACAAATTAAACCTTGCATTTTAATACAAGGTTTTTTTATTTGTACTGAATTATGGATTTTGACTACGGGAACTTCGACCCAAATATTTTAAACAAATTCGAAAAAATGATCGAAACCAACGAATCATTTTTCTTCGACGTGGGTGAATTTGAATTCCTGATTTCACATTATTTACAAACCGGAAATCTTCGTAAAGCGTCTAAAAGCGTTACATACGGCCTAGAAATCCACCCTAATGCGCAAGATCTTTTGCTATTAAAAGCACAGGTTTTGACTGCATCAGGTGACTACGATGAAGCACTTCAAATACTTGATGATCTCCCTGAATATTTCAATACAGAGATCGATCTTGCTAAAAGCATAATTTACATCAAATGCGAAAAAATTGACAGTGCCATCGAACTTTTGAAAAAAACGTTGGTCCATGATCCGGACAATTCCGAATTGTATTATTCCATCGGTTATGCATATCAAAGCAAAGAAAGCTATCATCAAGCCATTAAATACTATAAAAGAAGTGTCGAAATGGATATTACAAATGAGCTAGCCCTTTTTGAACTTGCTTTTTGTATGGAAATAACCAATCAGTTAAAAGAGGCGATCCCTTTTTATAGAAAGTTTATTGATGCAGATCCCTACTCCGAAAGTGCTTGGTATAATTTAGGTACGATTTACCACCAATTAGGAATATCTGAAAAAGCAATTGACTCTTTTGAATACGCCATTGCTATAAACCCTGAATTTTCTTCAGCTTATTTCAATTTAGCTAACATTCACTTCGAAAAAGGAAGTTACGAAGAATCAATTCAATGTTTTGAAGATTGTCTAGAGCACGAAACACCATCAGCCGATGTATATACCAAAATTGGAGAATGTTATGAACAGTTAAAAAACAATAACCTCGCTTTCGAATATTACAAAAAAGCGCTTAAAATTGATAAAACCAAAGAAGAAGCACTTATTGGAATCGGAGCCATTTTATATGAGCGCGACAAGATGCAGGAAGCAATCTATTTCATTTCAAAAGCAAAAGATATTAATTCCGGTAATGCATTTTATTGGCACATGTTGGCCAATGCTGAATTTAAAATGGGAAATGAAGCTTCCTGTTTAGAGGCATTTAAAAAAGCGCTCGAGCTTAATTCTAAGGATTCTAATATTTGGCAAGATTACGCCTATATTTTCTTCGAATCAGGCGAATTTGAATCAGGCTTGGAAGTCATTAAATCCGGTATAGAAAGCATTCCGGACAATGGAAAACTGTACTATATGGCTTTTGTTTATGCCTTAAAAGCCGGAAAGATAAAAGAATCTTTAAATTTACTTGAAAATGCACTAGTTTTGGCCCCTGATCAAAAAGACATGCTCTTTGATTATTTCGAAAACCTCGAAGAGCAGAAAGCCGTAGTACATTTGATTGACAAATTGAATTAATAAAATATTAATAAGAACAAGAAAGTAATTCTGAATGAACTATAATTTAACTCAAATTCCTGAAAGGAGCCCAAAACCTCGAGAAGAGGGTCTTTCCATGATCATGGATAAAGGGCTTAGTATGCGTCAAGTGGAAGATATGCTTGAAGTAAGCAGCGAGTATATAGATATTGTAAAATTAGGATGGGCAACTTCATACGTCACCCCTAATCTCAAAGAAAAAATCGATCTATACCAAGCCAATAACATCCCTGTTTATCTTGGAGGAACTTTATTTGAAGCTTTTGTAGTACGTAATCAATTTGATGATTATGTAAGAGTTTTGGAAGACTTTGGGCTTACACATGCTGAAGTTTCTGATGGATCGATGATCCTTCCACACGATGAAAAGTGTGAATACATCCGAAAACTAACAAACTATGTAACCGTACTATCTGAAGTTGGTTCAAAAGATGCTGACATCATCATCCCTCCTTATAAATGGATTGAGTTGATGCAAAAAGAGTTGGAAGCTGGATCTTGGAAAGTTATTGGGGAAGCTAGAGAAGGTGGAAATGTTGGTTTATTTAGAGGAAGTGGGGAAGTACGATCTGGATTAGTAGACGAAATTTTGACCAAAATCCCTGGAGATAAAATTCTTTGGGAAGCGCCTATTAAAGCTCAGCAAGTTTGGTTTATCAAACTTCTTGGAGCTAACGTGAATTTAGGAAACATTGCACCAAACGAAGTAATTCCTTTAGAAACAATTCGTTTAGGTTTGAGAGGAGATACATTTGATCACTTTCTTGACAAAAACCAATAGAACAGTAAGGGTTCGATTGATTATTCAACTTGATCGACTTTAAGTATTTAGATAAGTTAATATAAGGTTTCATCTCATTTTGGTCTTAAAATACCAATTCAGATGAACCCTTTTGACTTTAAAATGGATGATTTGATCTCATTTCCTTTTATATCATACGATAACAGGTAAAAACATATGGAATATTTTTGGTCAGCATTGTGGAGTATTTTACCAATTTCAGAGTTAAGGGGTGGAATTCCATATGCGATCGCAAAAGGCATTAATCCGATAGTAGCATATTTTTTATGTGTTGGCGTCAACGCTTTAGCCTTTCCAATCACATTAATGTTTCTTGAGTTTCTTCACCCAATTTTCCTTAAAGTGAAATTCTATGAAAAGTTATTTGATTTTTTTGTAGTTCGAACTCGGAAAAAGTTAGAATCAAAAATCGAAAAATGGGGATTCTGGGGATTAATGATATTTGTAATGATTCCCCTTCCTGTTACAGGTGCATACACTGGAAGTTTCGGTGCTTGGTTATTTAATTTAAGCAAGCGAAAAGCATTCTTATCCGTAACTTTAGGTGTAGCTATTGCTGGTATTATTGTAACACTAGCCTATGTCTTCGCTAGAGAATCCTTTAGTTTCATATTCAAAAGCGTAGGTTAACGCCATCC
Organism: Cytophagales bacterium; assembly: GCA_965277185.1. GTDB lineage: Bacteria > Bacteroidota > Bacteroidia > Cytophagales > JAHDFW01 > JAHDFW01. The sequence goes on from CBDICC010000011.1 coordinate 62,858, forward strand.
CAAAGAACAAAAGACAAGGATAATCCCTAGTTTCACAAAAGGGACAGTTCTCTATTATAGAGTTAGAAACGACATTTAGAGGTCGTTTCTAATCTAAAATTTCACGCCTTTCAACCTTCAATATCTCAATCCCTATAGTATATTCGAGTAAAAGAAAGTAACATTACTATTACTCCCTAGATTTATGGAACCAAAACTTTTTGGACTGCTCGGAAAAAGTTTGAAACACTCTTTTTCTAAACGCTATTTCTCAGAAAAATTTACCAATCATAACTTAACCTCTCACAGTTATCAAAATTTCGAAATCGACCAAATAGAAGATCTCCCATCAATAATTAGCTCCAATCCTAACTTGATTGGCCTAAACGTAACTATCCCGTACAAATCTGCAATTATCCCCTACTTAGACGAAATGGATCCAAAAGCAGAAAAAATCGGTGCCATAAATACAATCCGTATTGAAAAAAATAAATTAATTGGATACAATACCGATTATCATGGATTTAAAACATCCTTGACTCAATTTTTAAATTCCAATATAAACTCTGCCCTGATTCTTGGAACAGGAGGGGCTTCCAAAGCGATCGCAACGGTTCTCAACGATCTATCGATTCCATTCAATTACGTTACACGTCTTAAGAAAGAAAATTCTCAATATGAATATCAAGAATTAACCGATAAAATCATTCGTGAAAATCAACTCATAATCAATTGTACACCTCTAGGCACCTTTCCTAACATTAATGAATACCCCAACATTCCATTTGAGCATATTACATCTAAACATTTTCTGTATGATTTAGTCTACAATCCAGAAGAAACAATCTTTTTAAAACATGGGAAATCTGCCGGAGCAGCTACAATAAATGGCCTGTCAATGTTAGAACTCCAGGCGGAAAAAGCATGGGAAATTTGGAACTTTTAGCTATATTGCAGATGTTGTGAAAAGTAAACTGGTAGGTTCTGGACGATTATGAAAACAATCCAATTCAGTTCAATAGAATGAACATTAACCTACCTGCCCCAAATTAGTTGTTATGAAAAAAAATATCTTATCAATATTGGCATTAGCCATTATTTTTACCAGCTATTCCCAGTTTGACCTATCAAAATTGGCTACGGTAAAATACAAAGAAAACCGAAGTACACCTTCTCTTATTAAAGTGGGAAACCAGCTTAATATTAACAAAGAGGAGCTCGCCCCTTTCTTGAAACAAGTCTTCCAATTGAAGGCAAACGAAGAATGGATTGCGTTTAAAACCATAGAAGATCAAATTGGTTTTACAAATATAAAATACCAATTACATCATAATGATTTACCTGTTTTTGGTGCCACAATAGTAGCTCATTTAAAAAATGGACGGCTAGAAAATGTGAATGGTAGTTATTTTAATTCTATTCAAACCCAAACTGCCAACATAACAGAAGAAGACGCATTAAAAAATGCGCTCGAGTCTATCCAAGCAAAAACATACTACTGGGAGATTCCAGGAGAGGAAGAAATGCTTAAAAAAATCACTGGAGACCCGGATCGCAGTTATTATCCAAAAGGTAAATTAATTTACACACCTATAAACGGGGATTTTGACCGAAGTTCTTTTGCGCTTACGTATGAATTTGAAATCTACGCTAAAGATCCAGAAGCAAGAGACAGAATATATGTAAACGCGCAAAATGGATCCATTAATTGGAACCACCACTTTCTAATGGAAGGAGGTGAAGTAGGTACTGCCGTAACAGGATATAGCGACACTGTAACAATCGTTACGGATAGCATTGGACCAAACGACTTCATCTTAAGAGATTGCAGCAGAGGAGACAGTGTAGTGACTTTAAATAACAATTACACCTTCAACATAGCTGACTTATCACATTTTCATGATGATGATAACAATTGGGACTCAACTGGAGCAGATCAGTATGCCCGTGATGGACATTGGGGTTCAGAAATGTCGTATGATTATTTCTTCAATACATTCGGCCGAAATAGTTACGATGGGAATGGAGCCGTAATTTACACATACATTCATTATGGCTCTAATTACGGAAATGCAAATTGGAATGGATTCCGTCTTGCCATTGGAGATGGGAATGGATTCGCTAGTTCTTTTACCGCATTAGATATTATGGGGCATGAACTATCTCATGGAGTTACTGAATACACAGCCAATTTAATCTATCAAGGTGAATCCGGTGCATTGAATGAATCTTATAGTGACATTTTTGGGAATAGCATCGAAATGGAAGCTAAACCCTTAGAAGCAAGTTATTTGGTTGGTGAAGATATAGGAAATCCATTGCGTAATATGGCTGATCCACAACAATATGGTGACCCAGATACTTATCAAGGTAACAATTGGGCCTCAACAACCGGCGGCGATAATGGAGGAGTACATACTAATAGCGGAGTACAAAACTACTGGTACTACTTAATGATAGAAGGAGGAACAGGTATAAATGACAATGGGCATTCCTACTCAGTGAATGGACTCGGTCGTGCTAAAGCAGAACAAATTGCATATCGAAGTTTAGAATTATACCTCACCGCTTCTTCAGACTATGAAGAAGCTCGAATGTACTCAATTGAAGCAACAAATGATTTATATGGAATGTGTTCATATGAAACAGAGCAAGTAACGAATGCATGGTACGCTGTAGGTGTTGGAGAAGCCTACGACTCTGTTGTTACTGCAGATTTCACAATGGATCGACTATTCACCTGTGAATTCCCCGTTCAAATCAATTTTACAAACCTAAGTACCAACACCGAAATAGTAGAATGGACTTTACCGGGTGGTGTCGGAACCACTCAAGAAAATCCGAGCTGGCAATTTGACCAAGCAGGATCATATGAAGTAGAACTAATAGCCTCCAATTCAATCACTTGTTTTGAAGGCCCTGACACGCTGATAAAAACGATCCAGATGTTTGAAATGGCTGAAATCCCAGCAACGGATTGCCAGCCATTCAAAAATTTACAGGCAAGTGGAGTAGGTATCACCAGAGTAAAGTTAAACACAATAGATCACTCTTCAATGGATGCAGATGAGGGGTATAAAGATTTCACTTGTGATGCCAACACCGTTTTACTTACGGAAACCGACTATCAATATGAAGTTTGGGTTGGTAATAATATAAGCGAAGTAGTTAAAATATTCATTGATCTAAATTATAATGGAAGTTTTGAGTCAAATGAGATGGTCGATAGTATCATAGGAGTATATTCCTATTACCAAGGAACCATTAATATTGCAAACTTACTTCCAGGTACCAATAAAGGAGTCGCGCTTGGATATCCATTGAGAATGCGCGTTATGTCGGATATTATAACCAACAAGTCCTTTCATGCATGTGACACATTACGAAAAGGACAAGCAGAAGATTATACAATAATGCTTATTGATCATGAAAACTATCCTTTGGGCATAAAGCAAGCAGCCACAGTAAATAAAACAATTGAGTTGTATCCTAATCCAGCAAATGATGTTGTGTTTGTAAACCTCGACAACCTCCAAACACTTGAAATACGGAATATACTTGGTCAACTTGTGAAAACACAAAACTTAACCGGCACAAATCAATTTAGAATCGGAAAATTGGAAGCTGGAGTTTATACAGTTAAGTTAACCGACAAAGACAATCATGTCTACACCACCAAATTAGTGAAGAGCAAGTAAAACTAAATCTAGTTGAAAAGTTGAGAATAATAGCAATGAATAACTAGGCTACTCAAGCTATATAAAACAAAAAGCCGATTCCCTATAAAGGAATCGGCTTTTTCATCTTTAAGAAGATCTGCTAACTTAATGTGCAGCCAGTTTCTTTTCTTTGAATTTCTTAATTTGTCTACGAAGTGCTTCGGTCGCATCATCCGCTGCTGCCTCAAACGAAGCCGATTTTTGTTTAGCAAACATATTATTTCCGGGAACATTGAGTTTTATTTCAACCTCCTTATTATTTCTATTATCATCTTTGTCCAGTTTCAAATATACTTCAGCGCCGATAATTCGATCATAGAAAGTTTCCAACTTATCTAGTTTGGATTGGATAATGTCTTCTAACTTCTTATCTGCCGAGAAGTGAATTGATTGAAATTGTACTTTCATATTACTGTGCTTTAAGTGTTAATTAAATTTAGTTATCTCACATATATCATCAAGCTCTTGGATGAGCCTGTTCAAATGCCTTTTTAATTTTATCAATGGAATTATGGGTATAAACCTGAGTTGAAGCCAAACTACTGTGACCAAGAAGTTCTTTCACAGCATTTAAGTCAGCCCCTTTATTGAGCAAATGTGTTGCAAAGGTATGTCGCAATACATGCGGACTGCGTTTGTCAATTGTAGTTATCATATCCAGGTATTTCCTAACTGTTCTATATATTAAAGCTGGATAGCCATCTTTCCCTTTATTAGTAACGATTAATTGTTGTGAAAAGTTGCGATTTTCTAAGCCTTTTTTCTTCTGCCAATATTGTTCAATGGTAATCAGCACGTTAGTAGGTAACGGAACTATTCGTTCTTTGTTCCCTTTTCCCAAAACTTTCACCTTTTGTTCTTTCAAATCAATATCTGAGTCTTTCAATTGGATGAGTTCTGACAAACGCATTCCCGTACTGTATAAAAATTCTATGATTAATTTATCCCGATTTCCTTCGAAAGAATCTTCAAATTCAAATTGATCAAGCAATTCGATCAACGGAACTTCTTCCACATATTCCGGAAGCTTCTTTGTTGTTTTTAGACTCGAAATCTTGTTCATCGGATTTGACTCTACGGTTCCCTCTCTTAATTGGTATTTAAAAAAAGATTTTAGACAAGCTATTTTACGATTGATTGATTGAGCCGCAATACCCGACTCCATCAAATGAATAATCCAAGAACGTACAATGCTGTGATTTGCCTCTCGAATTACTTCAATTTCAAATTCCTTACTCAGAAAAGACTTAAATTGGAGTAAATCCTTTTCGTAAGCCAATACAGTATGAATGCTGTAGCGTCTTTCATACTTGATATAATTTAAAAATGATTCCAAAATCCTTGATTTTTACTATATTGGCACAGTTTTCGCGGTAACGTAACCGTATTAAAGTTAAGAAATTATGAGGCAGTTGCAAAATTTAATAAGCTTTGTTTTAATCCTTTTTCTAGGTGTAAATTACGGCTATTCTCAAAGCGAGAATCAAAACGTATCCGTACAGGGATTAAATGAGGTTTTAAAGAAAAAAGATTCCAACATTGAGTTACTTGATGTTCGAACAGAGCAAGAATATGCTAAAAGCTATATCCACGGTGCAAAAAACATCAACTGGCTCTCCTCTGACTTTGCAGAAGAAGTAGGTGCACTTGATAAATCGAAAACTTATTACGTATACTGTTTTTCGGGAGCTAGAAGTGCACAAGCCACAGCTAAAATGCTTGAAATGGGATTTACAAATGTTTACAATGTAAACGGAGGAATACGAGATTGGACAGAAGCCGGATATGATATCAAAGATGACTAAGGAAGAACTCCCTAAATATACAAAGCAACAGTTAGCACTTCGCAATGGTAGCGACAAAGAAGAAATTTGGACTGCTTACAAAGGCCTCATTTATGATGTAGGTAGTTCTCGACTTTGGCGAAGCGGAAAGCATTATGAGCATTGGGCTGGAGTCGATCTAACAGATGAACTTAATAACGACGCTCCACACACTCAAAACGTATTTGATAAATTCGAACCTATAGGAGTCTTGGTATAAGTATGTAGCTTTTACCAATTGATTCCCATTTACCATTATATTAAATTATGTCCTTACCCATTACGGAATCCGAATCAAACTACAATAATTTAGAACAAATGTCTGTCAAAGATTTGATTGAAGGAATCAATTATGAAGACAAATTAGTTCCTCTAGCGGTAGAAAAGGCTTTGCCACAAATCGAATCGCTTATTCAAACAGCCGTAATTCAATTAAAAAAAGGTGGTAGAATATTTTATATAGGGGCTGGAACAAGCGGTCGTTTAGGAATACTAGACGCTTCCGAATGTCCTCCTACATTTGGCGTTCCACATGAACTAATTGTAGGTATTTTAGCTGGTGGAGACCAAGCAATCAGAAAAGCAGTAGAATTTGCAGAAGATGATACGCAACAAGCATTTAAAGATCTTCTACTTCATAATCTCAACAAAAATGATATTGTAATAGGTATTGCCGCCTCCGGCAAAACCCCTTATGTTGTCGGCGGTCTTGATCAATGCCAACAAAAAGGAATTCCAACAGGCTGCATCGTTTGTAATCCAAATTCATTAGTCGCATCTTACGCTGATTTCCCTATAGAAGTATTGGTAGGTCCAGAATTTGTGACAGGTAGTAGCCGAATGAAAGCCGGAACCGCACAAAAGTTAGTACTTAATATGATTACTACTTCTTGCATGATTCAGCTTGGAAAAGTTAAAGGAAACCGAATGGTGGACATGCAACTGTCCAATGATAAATTAGTAGATAGAGGCACTAAAATGGTTATGAGTTCATTGCAAATTACATATGAAGAAGCAAACAAGCTTTTAAAACAGCATGGTAGTGTTAGACTTGCTATTGAATCCTTCACTAAGGATGCATGATTACGTAAAATCTTTAAATGGGAAATCGAAGAACATGACCACAGATATATCTTATTGTTTTATTTAGAATGAATGATTAACAAAAGTGACTTCTATATATACTGTTAAGCAGGAATGAAACTTTAAATCTTGATCAACAAATAACCTTTACTATGAACACATCCTACAATTCCATCACGACATTAACGGTTACGTTATTGTTTTTTTGTTTAAGTACATCTGTGTTTGCTCAAAAATTCACATATAATTCCGATGTTGCTAACTTTTCTATTGAATTTCCAGGTCAACCCAACATATTAAAAACTGAAGGCAACACTGATATTCAATACGAGGATGAAGAAGAAGACATTACTTATATAGTCGGATATGAAAAATCAAAATCAGATCTTTCAGATGAGGCATATTGCAAAACCTTAGAAGAAGATTTTCGAAGCGATGATCGCGTTCATATATCTTCCTTAAAAACAGTCGATTTTCATGGAATTACGGCCCTGCGCTCGCAAACATCCGAAGAGCATAAATACCAGCTATTCTCTTACATCCAGTACAATTTCAAACTTAATGGTTATGAGATCACCATCATGCTTATGAGTAAAGACTCAGGACTAATGATGAAGGATATAAAGAAATTTGCAGAGAGCTTTACAATTGCTGATTAACACACCAAATCTCACTTCACTCCATATTTTTATGGTTTAACAAGTTTTATCTGATGCTTTTAAAACATAAAACTAGCCAACCAGGTATATTCTCTGTTCACATCTCTCGTTAATATGGTAGATTAAATATTGTCGCATATTTCATTCATAACTTAGTTATTTTTATGCCAATGATTCCTTGATTCATCACTTAATTAGATATAATGGTCAAAAATGGTTGGTAAAACGGGACTGAGATCTGCTTAATTTACAGATAATCTGTTAGTTACACGAGATTTTAAAAAGTTTATTGAAACGTGTTTCAATAAACTTTTTTTTGTATATGAATAGTACAAAAAAAACGATGCTGGGCTTGTGGCTTCTTGGATTCAATTAAATGGGGTAAACGAGATGGTAAGCAACGATATAAATGCAATAACTGTGGTGTTCTTTTTACCGCTTCTAATCCTGGAAGAGCTAAAGCTAATCAAGAGATCTGGTTTCGAAAATGGGTGTTGGAGAGACTGACTTATCGTTATTTAGAAAAAGATAGTGGATTAAGCATCTCTACTCTGAAACGATTGTTTAAAGTTTATCTCAATCAACCACCAACCTTCCTGATCAAGCGAAGAACCAAAGCTCATTTGTTGATTGATGGGACTTATTTTAGTAATGATTTGTGTTTAGTATTATATCGTGATAACGATATAAAGTACACCCAACTATACCGTTTTTCGGATGGTGAACGGTATGAACAGATATGTGAAGACCTAGCTAACCTTGTGGTTCTGGGAGTTGAGATTGAGTCAATTACTTGTGATGGACATAGAGCTGTTTTGAAGGCAATCAAAGATGTGTATCCAGAGATCATTGTTCAAAGATGCGTTGTTCATGTACATAGGATGGCTAATATTTGGCTAAGACAAAAGCCTAAAATTACTGCTTCAATAGAATTAAAAAGCATTATCAATCTACTTCCAAGAGTCAAAACTCACAATGATCGTATCTACTTTACCAAAGTATTCAATACTTGGTACAAGCAACATAAAATCTATGTCAACGAGAAGAAAATAAATCCGCAAACTGGAAGATGGTGGTATAGACATAAAAATATAAGGAGAGCGGCTATTATGATCCGAAAAGCTATGCCAAATCTTTTTCATTATCTGGATAACCCCAAAATACCTAAGTCAACCAATGGATTGGAATCCTTCTTTGGTCATTTAAAGGATAATTTAAGTATACATAGAGGCCTCTCTTTTGCCAACAGAAAAGCTTTTATCCTATGGTATCTTCATTATAAAAACCAAAGTAGTAAATAGGTTTTCTTTAGCCATAAAACAACCCGGTAAAGAAAAAGAGCAGCCAAAATTTGACTGCTCCCTTACCGTAATTGATTCAACTTTATTGCTAGTAGGTTGCTCCTCAGCAGAGCCTACGTCCTCTTCAAGTTGAATTCTTAATATTATCCAATATTTTCATAAAAGTCACCAACCATTTTTGACCTCATTACCCTTAATTATCCATTAGCGAATAATCTCCAGTATCATAGCACCGTTATCCGATTGTTCTGAAGAACTTATTATCAATTCCTTTAACCATTAGGTTCTTCAAATATATTAAGGTCCCCAAAGCTTAACACATACTACTCAAGTAACAGCTATCCTATCCCTAATTTCAAATTTGATGATAACTTTAACCAAATTAAGTCATGAAGTTGAGCTAGAACCTCTATCACCCAGACACACAATATGGGGCAGTACCTATTAAAACTAAAGGCGTTAGAATAAGATTTATTATCCTGGTCTTTTAAAGCAGATAATAGCCTTTTATAACAAGAAAGTATAGTAAACAAAAAAACCCAATCCGAAATAAATCGAATTGGGTTTATATATAATAAAAACTGGCAACTACCTACTCTCCCACATTTTACTGTAGTACCATCGGCGCAATAGGGCTTAACTTCTTTGTTCGGAATGGTTAAAGGTGTTCACCTACGCGATAATCGCCATTAAAATCAAGACATCATAGATTAAAAAAGAAAAGAAAAATGTGTTTACAGAAAGTCCACGGGTAATTAGTACTACTCGGCTTTGCCATCTCTGACTTTACACCTGTAGCCTATCAACGTCATCATCTTTAACGACCCTTAGGAGAAATCTCATCTTGAGGTGAGTTTCGTGCTTAGATGCTTTCAGCGCTTATCTCATCCGAACGTAGCTACTCTGCGGTGCAGCTGGCGCCACAACAGATACACTAGAGGTTCGTCCAACCCGGTCCTCTCGTACTAGAGTCAGGTCCTCTCAAATTTCTAACGCCCACAACAGATAGGGACCGAACTGTCTCACGACGTTCTGAACCCAGCTCGCGTGCCACTTTAATGGGCGAACAGCCCAACCCT
>CBDICC010000011.1:77500-81743 GCA_965277185.1 Cytophagales bacterium
TGCCGCTGACCGTTTGTCTAATGGGAGGGCGAAAGTAATAGGTCTTTTCTTAATCACAAAACTTTTTTTTAAGTTTATCATATTAGATAGACTCAAGTTCTGCAATTCAAGATTCTACAAAGAAAGAATGCATCCTAACTTAACGACCTGCTTTTAATTAAATATAATAATTCCTTTATCTAGTTTCACTTAAGGAGGTCGACAAACAATTCTAGTTATCATAGCTATTGTTAAATGTCATCTATCACATCGGTTTCTTCTCTCGCGATTCAGAACATCGTCCGCAATTCAGTTTCTTTTTGTCTGGGTTTCGCTTTTAAAACTTGGATAGAAAAAGTTCGAACCAATTGTTGTAGGTAGTCGTTCAAGTAGAATTTTCATATTCGAACCTAATAAATGCTGTGTAGAATTTTAACAGCCAGTTTAAATTGCTCGAAATCAACTTTGAATCCGTATTGTTTTTAATTAATCATACATTCAAGTTCAGGAAAAAGATATTCTAAAAACAACGGTAATATATTGTTTATCTCACATTCATAATAAAGATCTTATAAGCTCATTTTAGGATTCTAAATAATCCAGATCTCCCCCCTCCGATAACATTGAACTTACCAATTCTTTATAAAGTGACATACTGCAAAATTAATCTCTTTTTGTTAATGCTCCAGATATTGAGGTTGATCCGTTATAATATTTGAATAAAGAATTAATCTTTACTACATGTGATTGATTAATTTCAATCATGTGATTAAGTAATTTCAATTTGGCAGCTTAGATATCAATCCCAAAGGGATACAATATTGAGCAGAATAAGATTTATTATCCTGGTCTTTTAAAGCAGATAATAGCCTTTTATAACAAGAAAGTATAGTAAACAAAAAAACCCAATCCGAAATAAATCGAATTGGGTTTATATATAATAAAAACTGGCAACTACCTACTCTCCCACATTTTACTGTAGTACCATCGGCGCAATAGGGCTTAACTTCTTTGTTCGGAATGGTTAAAGGTGTTCACCTACGCGATAATCGCCATTAAAATCAAGACATCATAGATTAAAAAAGAAAAGAAAAATGTGTTTACAGAAAGTCCACGGGTAATTAGTACTACTCGGCTTTGCCATCTCTGACTTTACACCTGTAGCCTATCAACGTCATCATCTTTAACGACCCTTAGGAGAAATCTCATCTTGAGGTGAGTTTCGTGCTTAGATGCTTTCAGCGCTTATCTCATCCGAACGTAGCTACTCTGCGGTGCAGCTGGCGCCACAACAGATACACTAGAGGTTCGTCCAACCCGGTCCTCTCGTACTAGAGTCAGGTCCTCTCAAATTTCTAACGCCCACAACAGATAGGGACCGAACTGTCTCACGACGTTCTGAACCCAGCTCGCGTGCCACTTTAATGGGCGAACAGCCCAACCCTTGGGACCTTCTCCAGCCCCAGGACGTGACGAGCCGACATCGAGGTGCCAAACCTCCCCGTCGATATGAGCTCTTGGGGGAGATCAGCCTGTTATCCCCGGCGTACCTTTTATCCTTTGAGCGATGGCCCTTCCATGCGGAACCACCGGATCACTATATCCGTCTTTCGACCCTGCTCGACTTGTCGGTCTCACAGTCAAGCATCCTTATGCTATTACACTCTACATACGATTACCAACCGTATTGAGGATACCTTTGAAAGCCTCCGTTACTTTTTAGGAGGCGACCACCCCAGTCAAACTACCCGCCAAACAATGTTCCCTTAAAAAGGGTTAGAATCCAAATAAATAAAGGGTGGTATTTCAAGGACGACTCCACCATGCCTAGCGACACAGCTTCAAAGTCTCCCACCTATCCTACACATCATTTAGCCGAACTCAATGTTAAGCTGTAGTGAAGGTGCACGGGGTCTTTCCGTCCCGTTGCGGGTAACCGGCATCTTCACCGATACTACAATTTCACCGAGCTCATGGTTGAGACAGTGCCCAAGTCGTTGCACCATTCGTGCAGGTCGGAACTTACCCGACAAGGAATTTCGCTACCTTAGGACCGTTATAGTTACGGCCGCCGTTTACCGGGGCTTCAATTCAGCGCTTCTACCGAAGTATAACGCCCCCTCTTAACCTTCCGGCACCGGGCAGGTGTCAGGCCTTATACTTTGTCTTTCAACTTCGCAAAGCCATGTGTTTTTGCTAAACAGTCGCTTGGGCCTCTTCACTGCGGCCTCCCACCGAAGTGGGGAGGCGCCTCTTCTCCCGAAGTTACGAGGCGATTTTGCCTAGTTCCTTAACCATGAATCACTCGAGCGCCTTAGGATACTCTCCTCGACTACCTGTGTCGGTTTACGGTACGGGCACCATTAACATAAGTTTAGAGGTTTTTCTTGGAAGTCTGGTTAGGGTCATTATCCACGCTCCCGAAGGATTGTGGTACTATCGCACTTCAGCAAGACTGCGGATTTGCCTACAGTCCTATACCTACATGCTTCAACGTACTATTCCGTCAGTACGCAGACCTTTCACTACTCCGTCACCCCATCACTGTTAATGGTGGTACAGAAATATTAATCTGTTTGCCATCGACTACCCCTTTCGGGTTCGCCTTAGGTCCCGACTAACCCTGATCCGATTAGCGTTGATCAGGAATCCTTAGTCTTGCGGCGTGCAGGTTTCTCGCCTGCATTATCGTTACTTATGCCTACATTTTCTTTTCTAATCGCTCCAGCATGGGTCACCCCACACCTTCGGCGCAATCAGAATGCTCTCCTACCAAGTATAAATACTTCCATTGCTTCGGTATTACGTTTAATGCCCGATTATTATCGATGCTCTGTCGCTCGACCAGTGAGCTGTTACGCACTCTTTAAATGAATGGCTGCTTCCAAGCCAACATCCTGGCTGTCTAAGCAACTGAACCGCCTTAGTTCAACTTAACGTAAATTTAGGGACCTTAGCAGATGGTCTGGGTTCTTTCCCTCTCGCGCAAGGACCTTAGCACCCATGCGCTCACTCCCGGATATATCTAACAGCATTCGGAGTTCATCAGGGTTTGGTAGGATTTGACTCCCCCTAGCCCTATTGGTAGCTCTACCTCTGTTAGACTCGATTCCGAGGCTGCTCCTAAAAGCATTTCGAAGAGTACGAGCTATTTCTTGGTTTGATTGGCCTTTCACCCCTACCCACAACTCATCCAAAGACTTTTCAACGTCAACTGGTTCGGTCCTCCATGACATGTTACTGTCACTTCAACCTGGTCATGGGTAGATCACCAAGTTTCGCGTCTACCCCCCCTAACTGTGCGCCCTATTCAGACTTGCTTTCGCTGCGGCTCCGAAATTTAATTTCTTAACCTTGCTAGAGAGGAGTAACTCGTAGGCTCATTATGCAAAAGGCACGCTGTCACAACACGAAGTTGCTCCAACCGCTTGTAAGCGTACGGTTTCAGGTACTATTTCACTCCCTTATTCAGGGTACTTTTCACCTTTCCCTCACGGTACTAGTTCACTATCGGTCTCTCAGGAGTATTTAGCCTTACCGGATGGTGCCGGCAGATTCAAACGGAGTTTCACCTGCTCCGCCCTACTCAGGATACTGCTATCATATAAAATTTTACACTTACGGGACTATCACCCTCTACGGTTAAACTTTCCAGTTTATTCAATTTCATTTCATAATCATGTTACAGTCCTACAACCCCTACTTTGCCGTAACAATGTAGGTTTGGGCTCTTCCCTGTTCGCTCGCCACTACTTAGGGAATCATTATTATTTTCTCTTCCTCCGGGTACTTAGATGTTTCAGTTCTCCGGGTTTGCTTCCTTTCGGATGTCTACTCTTCAAGTAGACGGGTTGCCCCATTCGGAAATCTGCGGATCACATTGTATGTGCCAATCCCCGCAGCTTATCGCAGCTTGTCACGTCCTTCATCGCCTCTGAGAGCCAAGGCATTCACCATACGCTCTTATTAACTTTCTTACATTTTTCTTTTCTACTATTAATCTATGATGTCAAAGAACATTTGGCCATTTTATATACAACCAATGTAGAGAAATTCGGTGTTAAACCGATCAACATGTTTCATTCAAACATGTCCTGACTTTTAATCAGATATCTCTTTGTTTTCTATTAGTATTATTACTATTGATCATTACCTTAAGGCAATAAAAAAGTGGAGAATATCGGAGTCGAACCGATGACCTCCTGCGTGCAAGGCAGGCGCTCTAGCCAGCTGAGCTAATCCCCCAGTTTCGTGTTCCTGCATG
>CBDICC010000012.1:0-161167 GCA_965277185.1 Cytophagales bacterium
TTTCAACTCTATGTACAATTGCACGTACATTATCCCCTTTTCGTAAACGATCTTTAGAGATTTGTTCACTTTTTGGTAAAATCAATTCATTATCTTCTGAATCAAGAAGTAAAGCCTCACGGTTCCAAACTTGATAAAGTTCTGCTGAAATAATTTCTCCAACCAATTCGCTGTATTGAGAAAAAATTTCTCCTCGTTCCAAATCTCGAATCTTTTGCATCAAGGTTTGTCGAGCGGCGGTTACCATACGGCGACCAAAGTCTTCAATTTTCAATTCTTCCGCAACTTCTTCCCCCTCTTCAAAATCCTCTTCAATTTTTTTCGCATCGGTTAAACGAATTTGGAGCATTTCATCAAAATCATCTGCTTTATCTGCAACGATCTCACGATAACGCCAAATTTCTAAATCTCCTTTATCGGGATTAATGATAACATCAAAGTTTTCGTCGGAGTCATACCTTTTTCGGATGATGGTTCGAAATACATCTTCCAGAATTCTCATGGTTGTTGGCCGATCGATCTTTTTCTGGTTTGCAAACTCTGCAAACGATTCAATTAAAACTGAACTCTCCATTTTATCTTAATCTATTCTTTCTAAATTTCACTGTATAAAAACGTATGTTAATATATATGTATTTTATTTCCGCTAATTAATGGTAAACTTCAACTCTTTAAGTGATAAATCACCTAAATTGAAATCAGCACCTTAGCTTTATCTATACTTTCAAATGGAATTGAAACGATTTCTGTTTCTTTTTTACCTTTTGAAATTTCTAAATCAATGCTCAATTCGGATACTTGACTCAAAACACCCTCTATTTTTTGTCTTCTTCGTTTAACCACACACGTAATGTTCGTCCTTTATTCGCCAGAAATTGGCGATGATTTACTAGTGGACGATCCAATCCTGGAGAAGAAACGTCAATGCCATATTCAGTTACAATGACGTTTTCTTCCTCAATATAGGAAGTTACTGCACGTGTAATTTTCGCACAGGAATCGATGTCAATCCCTTGATCTCCATCTACATAAAGAAAAAGTCTCGGAAATCTATCCGTTCCTTTTTGCTCAATCTCGACGAGAAAATGAGGTGAATTCTCCAAATGGGAATTCACAAATGTTTCAAGTTTTTCCTTAATGTTCATATAATAAAATAGGGGGCTTGTTCGAGCCCCCTATCAGTTTAACGATGCAAATGTATTCATTAAAATTGCATTTTCAAAATAATAAGTAGCTTTTACCGAGACTTATGCACACGGATTTCAATTATTATATATACTTTTGGTCTTGAATTTTATCATTCTTTAAAACCTTGAATGATTAAAGGGACGCATTGTTAAAGTTATATACGACTTAATATGAACATGAAACTTGGAAAATATTACATCATTGCATTGGTGGTGATTTTATTGGATCAGGGTACTAAATTGCTGGTTTATTACAATATGGAAATGCATTCTCCTGGTCAAGTGGCCTTGATTGGAGACTGGTTGAAAATTCATTATATTTTGAATCCAGGAATGGCTTTTGGTGCAAAATGGGATTTTGCTTATGGAAAACTTGCTTTGAGCTTATTTCGTATTGTAGCCATTGGAGGCATAATATATTACATATCGCGATTTTTCAAACAACAATATACCAACGGTCTATTAATATGTATGGCCTTGATTCTTGGAGGAGCTATTGGGAATGGAATTGATGGTACATTTTATGGCGTATTTTTGGACGGGAATGTAATTCCTGATTCCTCAACTGCTTGGTTTCATGGACAAGTGATTGACATGATCTATGTGGATATTTGTGATTGTCACATACCGCATTGGGTACCTGAATTTTTAGGAGGTGGAACCTATTTGAATTTATGGCCAATCTTTAACGTGGCGGATGCGTCTATTTTTGTGTCTGTGGGAGTTTTATTGATCTGGCAGAAAAAATTATTGGTAAAACCAGAAGAAGTAGGAGCAGAAAAGAAGGAGAATTCAGAGACTGAATCAACAGAAGCCTCTTCATAAGAAGCACAAACAGGACATCACTACAAATTCCAACATTATTTAATTAAAGACATAGATAAAGCGATCAAATATTTGATCGCTTTAATAATCTTGATATCTTTAAATTCGGCAATTTATCAATTGGCCTATTGTGCCGTTTGGTTGCGGTATTTATTGCTGTATGAGATATTTTAAAATTTAGAACATTCAATTCATATTTTATGGACATTACCAGGTTATTTGACGTTCCTTTTTATCAGATGGAGAATTATCCGCAGGAGGATGCTTTTGTACGGAAGGAAAACGGAGAATGGGTGAAATACTCCACAGAAAAAACCCTTGAGCTAACTAATAACTTTAGCATGGGATTAATTAAGTTGGGGGTTAAGAAAGATGAAAAGGTAGCAATCATTTCAACCAACAGACCTGAATGGATGTTCATCGATTTGGGAACATTACAATTGGGAGCAGTTGATGTACCTATTTACCCAAACATTACCCCGAATGACTATGAATATATTCTGAATAACGCAGAGGTGAAGTTGATCTTTGTGGAAGGACAGGAGATTCATGATAAAGTGAATTTGATTCTAGAAAACGTTACGACGAAGCCGGATGTTTATTCAATTGATAAAATTGATGGTGTAAAACATTGGATGGAAATCGTGGAAGCGGGTAGAAGTGGCGATGAAACTCAACTGCAAGCGCATCGCGATGCAGTAAGTCCAGATGATTTGGCAACATTAATATATACCTCTGGAACAACGGGGAATCCAAAAGGAGTGATGCTTACACATAAAAATGTGATGGCGAATTGCGAATCTTCTCTGCCATTGGTTCCAGTAGATGAAACTTCCATTGCGTTGAGTTTTTTACCGCTATGTCATATTTATGAACGAATGATAACCTATTTGTATATGCGAGTAGGTGTTTCCGTGTATTATGCCGAGAGTATGGAGACGATTGGAGATAACTTAAAAGAAGTACGGCCTCATTTGTTTACGACGGTTCCTAGATTGTTAGAGAAGGTGTATGATAAAATATACATGAAAGGGATGGCGTTGAGTGGGATTAAGAAAAAGCTTTTCTTTTGGGCACTTGACCTAGGCTTAAAATACGATCACACTAAAAATTTAGGAGGATGGTATCACTGGCAATTAAAATGGGCCAATAAGTTGATATTTAGTAAATGGAGGGAAGCATTAGGAGGAAGAACCAAACTGATAGTATCGGGGAGTGCCGCTTTGCAACCCCGATTGGCACGTGTATTTAATGCAGCACACATTCGCGTAATGGAAGGGTATGGATTGACGGAAACCTCTCCCGTATTAGCGGTGAATAATTATGAGCTTGAAAATTACAGAGTTGGAACCGTTGGGCCAATTGTGCCAAATGTGACGGTTAAAATTGCAGAAGACGGAGAGATTTTAGCAAAAGGAGCTAACATCATGATAGGATATTATAAAAATCAAAAAGCTACGGATGAAGTAATTGACAGTGAAGGCTGGTTTCATACAGGAGATATTGGTGAATTTGTAGAAGGGAAATTTTTGAAAATTACGGATAGAAAGAAGGAAATTTTCAAAACGTCTGGAGGAAAGTATATTGCTCCACAACAAATAGAGAATTCCTTGAAGGAATCGATGATAATTGAACAAGTAATGGTGATTGGTGAAAACCAAAAATTTCCTGCTGCTTTTATTGGACCTGCTTTTGAAAGTTTAAAGGAGTGGTGTGCAGACAAAGGAATTGAATATACTTCGGATGCAGAAATGATTAAGAATGAGCGCGTGCTTGCGAAGTTTGAAGAGGAAGTAGGGAAAGTCAACGATCGTTTGGCCCAATATGAAAAAATTAAACGATTTGAACTTCTTCCTGCCTTATTTACAATAGATGCAGGGGAACTTACGCCAACCCTTAAACCAAAAAGGAAAAAAATCATGGCCAAGTATATATCATTATTCGAAAAAATATACGGCCCACAGGAATAATACAGCTTTTATTAATTCTGAATCATTTTGAAGGTTACTTTAATTGAGTTAAAGGAATCTACCTGTAAGTTTAACAATAAATACATTGCGATTCATTGGTCTTTGATGTTGAAGATATGAGCGTGGTGACAAAATGATGCATTTCTTAAATCCAAAAATAGCCTGTAGGTTACTTCTTTCCGTATTTTCATTGGCCGTAACAGAGATGATGGATGCCCAAGAGCTAGGTGATCCTAGTTTGTCCGTTTCTTCGTTGATGGTAAATAAAAGTGGAACCTACTTTGTGAAGGTATTGGATTCAAGTCAAGATGTGTTACCACTTTTTAATCCTGAAATTAAGCAAGAACTAGTAAATGACGAAGTAAAGAAGTTTCGAAAAAGTGGGATCGTATTATGTGAAAAAGCTTTTGTTAGTAAAACAGTTCTATCGCTTGCTCATGTTTATGTAATTAAGATTGATCCAGCAATTTCAGATATAAAGCGTATTGTAAAATTCTTGCAGAGTCACTATGCAATTGAATATGTCGAATCAGTCCCTGAATATGAATCTTATTTCACGCCTAATGATTTTCTTGGAGTTCAATATCAACTTTCCTTGATTCAAGCGGAGGACGCATGGGATTTAAGTAAAGGTGATGCAGATGTGATCATCGCTATTGTGGATGATGCAATTGATATTAATCATGAAGACTTATCACAAACGTTATGGAAGAATCCGGGCGAAATAGATAATGATGGAATAGACAATGATCTTAATGGATATATAGATGATGTTTATGGCTGGGATGCAGCCAATTTTGACAATGACGTTGTTAATAATGCCATGTCACATGGAACGCATTGTGCGGGTATCGCGCTGGCTGAAACAAACAATAACACTGGAATTGCGTCTATAGGGTTTGGAGTGTCCTTGATGTCGGTGAAAATTGCAGATGATACAACTCAGGCTTTAACCGGTGCTTATCGAGGGGTGGAATATGCGATCACCGCGGGTGCAGATGTCATAAGTCTATCTTGGGGAGGAGGAAGCTACTCTACCACGTATCAACTGTTATTCGATTTAGCTTATAGCAATGACATAGTGTGTGTAGCGGCAGCAGGGAATAGTAACACATCTGCATGGATGTATCCCGCATCTTATAATCATGTAATCAGTGTAGGGGCAACCAATTCGGCAGATGCAAAATCCAATTTTTCGAATTATGGAAGTAAAATAGACGTTATGGCTCCCGGTTCTATGATCTATAGTTCGGAACCCTTAGATTCTTATGGATACAAAAGTGGTACATCTATGGCTTGTCCATTGGTTTCAGGTTTATGTGGGTTAATGTTATCCTATTCAAAAGGCATTAAACCAGATCAAGTAGAGGCATGTCTGAAGTCTTCAAGTGAAAATATAGATGGGTTGAACCCAGTATATGCCGGACAATTAGGAGCAGGTAGAATTAATGCTTTTGAAGCGTTAAAATGTTTACAGTCAGAGCCGATTGCTGATTTCGAAGCGAGTTTGACTACTTTTTGTCCGGGAAGGGCAATTCAGTTTTCAGATGAAAGCATTGGAGCAAACATGACCAATTGGGAATGGACTTTTGCGGGGGGAAGCCCAGGAAGTTCTACGCTTTCGAATCCGTTTGTAAGTTATGCTTTAACTGGAGTTTACCCTGTTAAACTTAAAGTCACTAATGCTTTTGGAGTGGATTCTATTGTGAAAATTTCGTATGTAACGATTGAAGATCCTCAAGCTACATTGTCTGGAAGTACTTCTATAAATCAAGGGCAATCAGCTTATTTGAAAGTAGATTTCATTGGAAATCCGCCGTTTTCTTTTTCATATTCAGATGGTACAAATAGTTGGAATGAAACGGGGATTACACAATCACCATACTATTTTTCTGTTTCGCCAGCACAAAGCGAAAACTATTTTCTAACGGCTTTTTCAAATGCACATTGTTCTGGAGCATTTGCTGGAAATGCACAAATTATCGTAAAAACAGGCACTCAAGATGATAACTGTGATCAAGAAACGAGTGGAGTACATACGTTTGGTGGAGGACAGGATGATACTCCTTCAGGAAATGTGATATTGATGGAAGACGAAACATCTTTTGTTGTTGGTCAAACGGCAAGCTATGGACAAGGTGGCTATGACATATTTCTTATGAAATTGGATACTTCAGGTCAAGAATTATGGACTAAAACTTACGGTGAGACATCCAACGAACAAGCTTTTGGATTTATTAAATCAAGCTCAGGAGACTTAATTATATCAGGGTATACTTACGCTTCTTCTTCTATAGGAAATGTCTTGGTTATGAGAATTGATACGTCCGGAAATGTAATTTGGGATGAACAATATGATGCATCTGGAATTGGAAAATCACACTCCTTGGAAGAATTGGATAATGGAGATTTAATGGTTTTTGGATCTTTAGATGTGGCAGCGAGTGGAAATGATGACCTGCAAATAATAAAAGTAAACAGCAGTGGCAATCAAATATGGAGCAAAACGATAGGGGGAACAAATGCTGACATATGTCAATCTAGTGTGAAGATATCGAATGAACGTATTATTCTTACAGGGTATACGGAGAGTTTTGGACAAGGAAATAAAGATGTTTTCTTAATGGAAATCGATTCTAGCGGTAGTCTTAACTGGTTTAAAACATATGGAGATACTAGCAACGAAAGTGCTAACAAAATTTTACTCACGGATGACGGAGGATATTTGTTGTTTGGTCAAACAGAAAGTAAAGGGGCAGGATTGAGTGACTTATTAGCCATGAAGTTGGATAGTTTAGGTAATGTGATTTGGAGTAACGTGTATGGCACGATTGCTGAGGAACAAGGAAACAGTGCGTTTAAAATAGCGGATGGAGGATTCATTTTGGTTGGGAACTCGAATGGGATAAATATTGGAGGCAATTTAGATCTGCTAATTCTCAAAATTGATAGTTTAGGTTCATTGCATTGGTCAATAGGATTTGGAGGAAGTCAATTGGATGAAGGAATTATGGGTGCCGAGCGAAAAGATGGTGCGCTTGATATTTATGGTAGGACAAGCTCAACAGGACAAGGGAATTTTGATTTATTAAGAATAGAAGCAAATGCTTGCGGAGATTTTTGTAATGGTAACATTGTATCCATTAATCAGGCAGATGTTACGTTTTTAGAGGGGAGTTGGGTTCCTAATTCTGTGAATGTGGGTTTTCAAGCTAACTTAAATTTAGTAGGCTCGAATGTTTCTATGATAATAGATACGGTTTGTACACCTCCAACTACATGCAGTAATTACCCTGTTTTTCAGAAAATAGTGTATGAAGTTCAGAATGAAAAAATTTATCGGCGTTCCTTTGCCCTTACAAAAGATGGGGGAATGATTTTTGCGACTAATATTCCTAGAAATTCAACGGCTTATGGAGATGTTTCTGTAAAGAAAATTGACCTAAATGGGGATTTGGTTTGGAAGAAGAAATTTAGAACCACAGGGTTGTACTTTTCCTGTCTGGCGATTATGGAAGCAGAAGGTGGCGACATTTATTTTACGGGAGTGGAAAGGCAAAGTAGTGGAGTAAATGCGCCAGTAGCGGTGACTAGACTTGATGCGAATGGGGATTTGATCTGGAGTAAGCGTTATAATCATACAGTTGGTTCGTGGGCCAATTCAGTTGGAATCTATGAATCTGCATCAAAATCAATTATAGTTTCTGGATACTTTAGAAATACTACAGGTGGATTGCACTATGATCAGATGGTGTTCGGAATTAACCCTGCAGGGACGTTGTTATGGGAAAATTCCTGGGGTGCAAGTGCCAATGACCGAGGAACAAGTTCTTTGATGCTACCTTCGAAAAGTATGTTTCATATAGGTACGACAGAAAGTTTTGGAATTGGCTTAAATGATGACGTAATGATTACCAAAACGGATTCAGTAGGTAATTGGATTTGGAGTAAGTCCTTTGGAAGTTTAGGGTTTGAATACAGCAATTGCGTGGTAGCGAGTAATGATCCACAATATATTTATTTTTCAGGAAGGTCGAATGGTTTTACTGGAGATGGAAAAGTAAATGACTGGATTTTAAAAATGGATACGCTTGGAAATGTCGTTTGGCATAAGTTACTAGAAACGAAACGTAGTGCCTTTAGTGTTAATGAAATTGTAGTTAACCAAGAGGAGGAATTGTACTTAGTATCTGCAACTGAATTGTTGGGAAGTACAGATATGATTGTCGCTAAGCTAGATGATAACGGGAATTTGTTGAAATCCATTGTTATTGGGAGTTCTTCCAACGAAGAAATAGGTTTTTCAATTAAAATCCTACCAGACAATTCTATTGTAACTTTTGGGTCAAATGATTCACTTTCATCTGGGATTCTGCATCCTTGGATTAATAGAATAGATCCTTGCCTTGAAAATACTTGTGGAGGGAACCTTCCAATAAGTATATCGGACCTAACAATTCCATTTATTAATCGAACCCCAACTATTTTCTCTTTAATTATCACTCCTTCCAATTTGTCTGTTTCAGAGATTGCTGTTCAGATTAATACGCTAGATATTTCTTGTGGGACTGCTCCAGTAATAATTGATACTTGTGCTGTTATTGCTGATTTCACCGTGTCAGACACCTTAGTTTGTCAGAAGGATACTATTTATTGTTCCAATCTTAGTTCCGGTGCATTTACCTATAAATGGATTGTGAATGGAATATTGAAGGATTCGACACCTTCTTTTAAGTATCCATTAGATAATGCTGCTCCATATGATATAACCTTGGTAACGGTGCGAGATAGTTGTTCTGATTCAAAAACAATCCGAGTCAATGCATTGCCAAAACCAGTGTTGTCAATCTCACCGGGTGATACTATTATTTGTAATCAAGATACGATTCAATTATCTGTGTTAGGAGCGATTACATATAGTTGGACTCCTTCGGGAAATTTGTCTTGTTCAAATTGTACGGCGCCGATTTGCTATCCAGGACCTTCGGAAACCTATTTTGTTACAGGAACAGATTCGAATGGATGTTTTTCCATTGATTCTGTCAATGTACAGATATCTTGCTGCATTGCAGGGATTCCTGGTCCATATGCAAATTTTGAAACATTGGATTCGATTCATTGTGAAAAAGATTCCGTTCAGTTTATAAATACGTCGTATGCCAGTAGTGGAGCAACGTTTATTTGGTATTTTACAGAAGGAGCATCTCCAGTGGATACATTTTTAGGAACAACACCTCCTAAAATCACATTTAATAAAGACTCAATGTATATGATAAAGTTGATCGTATTGGATTCCTGCGGAACGGATACCATCATACAGCCATTGGGGATATTTCCAAAGCCGGAGCCTAATCTATCAGATATTAGTCTTTGTTATGCAGACACCATTCCGTTGGGATTGGAGTCGATTGAATTTATGAATTATACTTGGCAACCTTCTCAAGGTATAATCGTAGGAGAAACGGGAGATATTTCGGCTTTTGTAGATCACACCGATACAAGTATTAAGTATACATTACAAATTGAAGATGTATTTACTGGCTGTACAGGAATAGATTCGTTTCAATTTACGGTAACAGGCCCACCAATTGCCACCATTACATTAGATGGGTATAATACAGATGGAAATGCATTATTGAGTGGATGCTGTGGAACTAATTATGATTGGTCAAATGGCGTATTATTTAGTGATTCTACTTTGCAATATACTTCTGCAAATATCATTGAAACCACACAGATTTACCTAGAAACCTGGGATACAATTGGTTGTATTTCCTTTGATTCTCTTGAAGTAGAATTCAATCGATTTATTCCAAATATTATTACGCCCAATGACGATGATATGAATACCTATTTTGTTGTTTCAGGAATTAGTGTGAATCGAATGATTATATATAATCGTTGGGGCAAAGAGGTGTATGAATCATACGATTATAAAAATGATTGGGATGCGGAAAATAATCCTGACGGTTGGTATTATTACGTAATTTATTCTGGTTCAGAAAAAATTAAAGGTTGGATACAAGTAGTAAGATAATTCTGAATGAATTTGTCATTTGAGAAAGTGACGTTTTCCACTATCTTATTCTTTTAACTCAAATTTTCTCAAATGAAGTCTTGATCCCTTTAATCATAGAAGAACTAAAACCATGGTATTCCATCTCGTTAAGACCGGCAATGGTGCACCCTTTTGGAGTGGTTACTTTGTCAATTTCTTCTTCCGGATGTTTTCCGTTTTGAATCAGTAACTCTATGGCTCCTTTTATGGTCTGGTTTGTAATTTGATTTGCTGTTTTGCTGTCAAATCCGATTTCGATTCCACCTTGAACCATAGCTCGAACAAATCGCATCACATATGCGATTCCACATGCTCCTAACACGGTTGCTGCATCCATCAGAGATTCATCTATTAGAATAGAAGTTCCAATAGTGTTAAATATTTGCTCGACCTTATCACAAGTGTTTTTTTCTTGATTCAAATGTGCGATGCACGTTACAGATTCATTCACTGAAGCGGCAGTATTTGGCATCGCTCTGAAAACGGGATTGGAGGCGTGCTCTCCTAAAGATGCTTTGATCGTCTCAATGGGAATTCCTGTGGCTACGGAAACTAATATGGTGGAGGGCTTTAAAACCGGAGCAATTTCAACAACTACTTCCTCGACTTTAAATGGCTTTACGCACAAAATAACTACATCCGCCTCTTGGACTGCTTTTAGGTTGTCCGTAATAACTTCTAGTCCAGCATCAGCCAAAGTTTGATTTGGTCGATTACTTTTTCGAGTCAGAGTTAGTTGATCTACAAAACTTGCTTGATTCAAACCAAGGGCAAGCGAAGCGCCCAAATTGCCAGTTCCTATAATTGTAACGTTCATATCACTAAAATGAATTGAGACTGTGTCAAATTGAGATGTAAAACAGTGTAATTTAATTGTCTAAATTAATTGGGCTGAAATTTAACCCTTTTATAATTCTAAATTTCGAGCTTTTAATCCTCCGAAAAGTGGATTAACATTTTTCTATATGCCGTAAAAAGTTTTGATTTGGATACAAATCCCATATATTTTCCGTCTTTGTCAAGTACAGGCAGATTCCAATATCCAGTTGAATTGAATTTTCGCATTACGTCATCCATGTTGTCTTCCGTGGTTGCGATGTCTGCTACATTGATCATTAGGCTTTCGACCAGTACCTCGTCATACATTTCGGGTTTGAACATGATTTCCCGAATTTCATCAAGAGTTACCACGCCTTCCAATGAACCATCTTCGAGCAAAACAGGAAATAAGTTACGTTTTGATTTAGCGACTTCTTTGACCACATCTCCTAACGTCATGCCGGATTTAAGAACTCCAAAATCGGTTTCAATTTCAGATTTTAAATTCATTAACGTCAGAATAGCTTTGTCTTTATTGTGTGTAATTAGTTCTCCACGTTTCGCTAATTGCATAGTATAAACGGAATGAGGGACAAAGTACTTCACGGTCATGAAGCCAATGGTAACAACAATCATTAGAGGTAGTAATAAGTTATATTCTCCCGTGATCTCCGCAATTAGAAACATCGCCGTAAGCGGTGCATGGAGTACGGCTGAAATCATCCCAGCCATTCCTGCAAGTGCAAAATGTGATTCATCCAGTTTTGTTCCGAAAAATTGATTTATCGTTTTGGCAAATACAAATCCAACCGATGATCCCATAAATAAAGTAGGAGCAAAGATTCCTCCAACTCCACCTGCTCCAAACGTAATTGAGGTTGCAATTACCTTTAGGAAGATCATGACTACTAAACCAACTAAGATGATGTATATGTTGTCTTTGAAGTGTGCGCTAAAAATACTTTGATTAAACACATTGTGTGCCTCTCCATGGAGTAATTGACGTATGGTTTCATATCCTTCTCCATATAGTGGCGGAACCATGAAAATCAGTGCTCCCAAAACAACACCTCCCACAATTAATTTGGTGTAAATATTGTTTAATTTGGAAAATTGATCTTCTACCCACCAGTACATCTTACTAAAGTAAGCAGACATTAGTCCAGCAATTATTCCTAATAAAATAAAATAAGGTATTTCAGCAGGTACAAACTCGGTATTGAAATTAACAGGAAATAGAAGTTCGTCTCCTGTTAATAATTTTGAAGTTACAGCAGCAGTAATGGAAGCGATAAGCAATGGTACCAATGAGGCTACAGTTAAATCAAGCATGATTACCTCAATAGCAAATACAATTGCTGCTACAGGTGCGCCAAATATTCCGGCCATTGCGCCAGCAGCTCCACAACCTAAAAGGAGGGTAGTAGTTTTATAATTTAACCTCAATATCTGGCCGATGTTCGATCCGATGGAAGATCCGGTTGCAACGGTAGGCCCCTCCAAACCTGCAGAACCTCCACACCCCACTGTAAATGCAGCAGTAATAATGGAAGAAAACATATTATGACGTTTCATAATACTGTTTTTCTTGGAAATTGCGTAAAGCGTCGAGGGAATACCATGCCCAACCTTTGATCGAAGGACGAATCGTAGAAATAATACCACAATCAATATTCCGGCGAGTGGATATGCAAAGTAAAAGTAGGTATGAAGCCCTCCGGTATGCGCACCGGTCAATAGATGCTTAATGAAATGTACCGATTTCTTAATAATAGTAGCGCCAACACCTGCCATTAAACCTACCAAAAAGCTCAATAAGAACACATATTGTTGATGTTTGAGGTTTTTGACACGCCAAGCAAAGAAACGAGCAAGCAAATTTTGGGCTTTCATGCCGCAAAAGTACTTGCTTTTTCTAACAAATTGAGGATGTTACCCCTGCAATTTTTTCAGAATGAATGAAAACTTTTTTTTGAAGCTAAAAGTCACCTCTTGATTGACTGAAAGATTAGTGAATTATTTAAAAAACAAGAGCTCAAAACTCCTGAAATAAAGGAATTTGAGGGTTTTATGAGAAAGTGGAATCGAATTAAAATATAGGAGGTTTCTATTCGTCTATATAACCAATAGATTGGTCTATTTTTTATTGGAATATGCGAATGAGGATTAATATGTTTTGTACTTTTACATTACACGCGTAGAACGAAGTAATCGATACGTTAATTGAAAGGAAAAGTCATAAGATAAGATACCCAAATATAAAGTGAGCGAGTTAGTAATTGAAAATCGAATCTTGGAAAGATCGGAAGTTCTTCAAAAAATCAGAAGAATGGCCTATGAAATAGCCGAACGAAATTTCGATGAGTCAGAAATTATAATAGTGGGGGTGATTGATAATGGAATGAAGCTTGCCGAGTTGCTTGAAGAGGAAATTGGCAAAATAGGGCAGTTTGAAATTACATTATGTAGTCTCGAATTAAATAAGAAGACGCCCTTACAAAGTGAAATTCAATTAAGTATATCCATTGATGAATTTAGTTCTAAGACGGTTTTGCTGGTTGATGATGTCTTGCATACTGGACGGACACTAGCATATAGTTTAAAACCGTTTCTTAATTGTAGGATTGGTAAGTTGCAAACTGCCGTCTTGGTAGATCGAGATCACAAGAAGTTTCCAGTTTCTGCAGACTATGTTGGATATGCACTCTCGACAACACTAAAAGAACATATTGAGGTGGAATTGGAAGACGAGCAAACGTTTGGCGTCTATTTAAATTAAATGACCTTATTGATTGAGGAGTTCTCATGCATAGGGTAGAAAATATTTTTATTGAAAATTTATAAAACAAGGAAGAGAAGATGAAAAATTTTTTTGTAACAATGGCAGCCACTTTTGTGGGCTTATCACTTTGGGTGACGATTCTTTTTGGAGTCTTATCTTTATTTATAGCAGCGTTGACATCTGGTGCAGGAGGTGACACCAAATATGTGGTTAAGGAAAATTCCGTTCTTCATTTAAAATTGAATAAAACATTGGTTGAAAAATCAAAACCTAAGAAAGATCCATTTGCAAATTTCGCAGTGCCATTTATGGGAGGAGATGCAACGATTGGATTAGTGGAATTGGTTGAAGCCATAGAAAATGCAAAAACGGACGATAACATTAAAGGAATCTATTTGGATGTTTCCACCGTTTCCGGAGGGTTTGCCTCACTAGAAGTGGTTCGCAAAGCGCTGGTTGATTTTAAAACTTCGGAAAAATTTATCGTTGCATATGCAGAGGTAATGACGGAAGGAGCATATTATATAACTTCCGTGGCGGACGAGATTTATTTATACCCTCAAGGAGCTTTGGAGTTCAATGGTCTTAATACGAACACTACCTTTTACACTGGTTTATTGGAGAAAGTAGGAGTAGAAGCTAAGATTTTTCGGGTAGGGAAATTTAAAAGTGCGGTAGAGCCATTTTTCAGAAAAGACATGAGTGAAGCTAATAAAGCACAAACATCCTCCTTTTTGAATTCGATGTACGATCATTATTTACGTCAAGTTGCAGACTCAAGAGGGAAGAAATATAGTGAGATGAAGGAGATTTCAGATTCGATGTATGTTCGTACGGCAAAGGATGCGGTAAAATATGGATTGATTACTAAAACAGCTTATTATGATGAAGTATTGGATATACTTCGAACAAAATCAGGAGTTGATTCATCAGCCAAGATAAATGCAGTAGGCTTTATCAACTATTATAATTCATTCTTTAAGGAGGTGGATTATGATATCGAAGATAAAATTGCCATAATAGTGGCTTCGGGTCAAATTGTCTCTGGAGAAAATAGCCGTGGAAATATGGGGTCTGAAACGATTGCGAAAGCAATTAGAAAGGCACGCCTAGACAAAGATGTGAAGGCAATTGTGTTAAGAGTAAATTCGCCAGGAGGGAGCGCATTGGCGTCGGATGTTATGTGGCGTGAAGTAATGTTGACCAAGGAAGAAAAACCAATCATTGCCTCTATGAGTGATGTGGCGGCATCTGGAGGATACTATATCTCTATGGGTTGTAACAAAATCTTGGCTGAACCGAATACCATTACAGGGTCAATTGGTGTATTTGGATTAATGTTCAACATGCAAGAGTTAATGAATAATAAATTGGGGGTGACTTTTGATGGGGTTAAAACGGGAGCATATTCAGATTTACCGGATATGAATCGAGCAATGACGCCTTTTGAAGAAAAAATAATTCAAGATGGGGTAGATGATATCTATTTGGATTTTACACAAAAAGCCGCAGATGGAAGAGGAATGGATGTAGAAAAACTACGAAGCATTGCATCTGGAAGAGTTTGGAGTGGATTGGAAGCGAAGGAAAATGGTCTAGTGGATCAATTAGGAGGTTTGTCAGAAGCCATTGCGGTAGCAGCTACAGAAGCAAAACTTGAAAAGTATCGAGTTCAATACTATCCTAAAGAAGAAGATCCTTTAGAAAAATTATTGAACGACATGAGCGGACAGGCTAAAGCATGGTATACAGGCGAGCAGTTCGGTGCGTTGGCGCCATACTTTAATCAAATTAAGAATTTGGAGAATATGCAAGGGGTGCAGGCAAGAATGCCTTACGATTTGCAGTTGATCAGATAGAAAACAGATCAAATTGTCAAAATTGACCTATTTGGTTTAAAATCAGTGTGTTTGCGTATTTTGGTTTCGCTTGAAAAATGGTGATTGAGGGCATTCTAATTGAGAAATTGTACCCGATTGGATAGCTTTGTCGGATCAAAAAGAGATGAATGACAAGATCTAAATAAAACGTTTCCCGAATGGGATATGGGTTTATTGTAACGCTTTTTCTATTATTGTAGGGAAGTGTTCGTATTCAAGTGCATGAATCTTTTGAGCAACATCAGCTGCCGTATCTGAGGGGAGGACATTGCATTTGGCTTGAAAAATAACGTTTCCTTCGTCATATGATTCATTTACGTAATGAATCGTAATTCCACTTTCTGTTTCACCGGCTTCTACAACCGCCTTATGTACATTGTTTCCATACATTCCCTTTCCTCCAAATTTTGGAAGAAGCGCAGGATGAATATTGATGATCTTATTAGGGTAAGCTTGTACAAACGAAGCGGGAATTAGCCATAGGAATCCAGCAAGAACGATTAAATCAGGTTGAAATGCCTTAACCTTGTCTAAAACATCGCCTGATTTAAATTGATTCCGATCAAATACCACAGAAGGGGTATTTAAATTTTTGGCGCGTTCTAAAACGAAGGCATTCGGATTATTAGTGAATATAGATACGATTTCAATATCGATCTTATTTGATTGGAATCGGTTGTGAATGTTTTCAGCGTTACTTCCACTACCTGACGCGAAGATCACTATTTTTTTCATGAGATGAAGAGTTGATGTTGAAGCTTCTTTAGAGGCAGTAAAATTAATTTAATTGATACTAGTTACGCTAACAATAATTGCAATACTTCTAGTTTAAATAAAATCATAGAAAGTACACCCAGAAGAATTAGCAGTTTTTCAAGTCGACTTAATATTTTGAAGTGCTTTTTTTTATGTGCGTACCAGGTTTGGAGAATTAGTAAAATTGAGATAGGGAGGAGTAAAACGGCTATATAAATTTGAAACCTTAACTCTACAAATCCCATTAACAATAGAAACGAACCAATTAATATAAATTCCAAGGTAACAAGGATTCGTTTGGTATATGCAATTCCATTCACCGTAGCGATGGTCCTACAATCGAAAAAATAATCGCCTCTTATATCTTCCATATCTTTAGTGATTTCCCGAATCAGGTTAACTAAAAAAGAGAAATAGATATATACCAAAATATTTGAGCCATAGAAGCCATACTTTAGGGCCATAATCAAAACCACTAATCCAGTGAGGAAAGCAACAATCAAATTTCCCAGATAGGGAACACATTTAAACTTTTGAGAATAGAACCATAGCAACGCAACGCAAAGAATATTCACCATTCCAACGTAGATTGAGGCATAAATTCCTATGCCAACCGAAATCACGCTTACTACCCAATGTAATATCAGAATCGTACGTCGAGTAAAGTATTTACCCACCCATATTTCATGTGGCTTGTTGATATGGTCAAATCGTACATCAAAATAATCATTGATGATATTACCGCTTGCAGCGACTAATACCGTAGAAACGATTAATGCAACTAATGTGAGATTGAGAGGTGCATCAATAATTGCATAAGCCACTAAAAATTGCGTAATCGCAATGATTAACAAGTTAGGATAACGAATTAGATGTAAGAGTGCCCGTAGGGTTTGCATTTAGCCTAAGTTATTTGCTCAATTGGATTGTGATGCAACTACGGAAAATGCCTGCTTATGCCCAAAAAAGCTTAAAGCTTTTTTATTTTTATCATCTTATGGGTTTGATTGATATTGTCCAGTACTTTGATGAAATATATGCCCACAGGTAGTGCATTTAGATTAAATGACTCCTTTTTTTGTTCAGTTTGGATTGAAACAGCAGTTGGTTCTAAACCTAAATCCTGACCGACCAAATCGTAAATCTTAATTTCAAAATCTCCATTTACTTCAATCGTAATGATCCCATTTGTTGGGTTTGGATAAGCATGAATCTGAATTCCTTGTTTTTCGCCAAGATCAGAATTTGTTACATCCCAGTCAGAAACACTTCCTCCATACATGGAATGTGTGTAAATCCCTGCCAACGCTACGAATATTATAAGTAAATATCTTTTCATCTCTGCTAAAGTTAATAAATCATGCTGTGTTTTCCAAATTACGTTGTCGTAAGATGATTTCTACTTTCAATGGTAATACGAATAAAGTGTGCCCTTTGTTACAATAAAATTTAAAGTCGTTTAATTTAATTCAATTCGGTGCCCTTTGGTCCTGAATTTTCACTACTTTAGAATTGGTAAAGAGCATGTTTATATGCTTTGTCATTGTCTGTCTGTTAGACGCAATAAAGATTAAAAAGGTTGCTTTGGTATGAAGAAAAAACTATCCGAATTAAAAGATAAAATCAAAAAGAAAAAGAAGGACTTTAAACTGAGAAGAACAGAGGCTCCGTTGAAAATGGCTTTTTTTGACTCCATTCATTTTGTAGATAAAGCCGTTTGGAATGATTTAACAGAGGATCAGAATTGCTATTTAACCTATGAATATCTTAGCGTATTAGAGGATATCATGTCTTCTGACGAGCACATGAATTTTAGATATGTAATTTTCTATTTTGGAAAAAGACCTGCGGCGGTAGGATACTTTCAATTGGTGGATATTTCGGGAGAATCGGTTGGTTTGGATCCGGATTTACGAAAAACGACAAAGTTACAAGGGAACTTATTGGGGAAATTGGGAATGCGTGTCATGGTGAATGGAAATTTATTTTGTTCAGGTCCAAACGGATTTCACTTTGATCCAGAAGTTGTGAATCAGGACGACGCATATCAATCATTGGCAATAGCGATGTACCGAATTCGCAGAGCGGAAAAATTACAAGGTCAAATTACGGTGATATTGACAAAAGATTTTTTTGAGGCGGATTATGAGGGTGCAGATAATCTGATGAGCTATGGTTATCGAAGTTTTTCGATTGATCCAAATATGATTCTACATTTAGAGGCAGAGTGGACGGGTATGGAAGATTATTTGGCTGCTATGACCTCAAAATACAGAAGTCAATACAAAAAAGTAATGAAGCGCTCTGCTGGAATAGAATCTCGTTTTTTGACTACTCAGGAGATTAAAAAGTATGCTAGCGACATTCAAGAATTGTTTGATGCCGTACATGATAAAGCAAGTTATAAATTTGGAAGGCTTAATGCGATGTCATTTGCAGGGTGGAAAAAGGAAATGCCGGATTCATTTTATTTAAAAGGATATTTCCTGGAAGAAAAAATGGTTGGTTTTTTTAGTGCGTTTGTAAATGGAGATGCGATGGATTCCAATTATGTTGGGATGGATTATACACACAATGCAGAATTGGGTATTTATCAAACCATGTTGTACGATTACGTGGAATTAGCATTGGAAAAGCGACTATCTAAAATACATTATGGACGGACCGCTGGAGAAATGAAAAGTTCCCTTGGGGCAGTTCCCGTTGAAATGAAGTGCTATATGCGACATCAAAATACGCTTTCAAATAAATTGTTAAAACCGCTTGTTCAATTTATTACTCCGTCGGAATTTTCACAACGTGAACCGTTTAAAAAGAAGAATTAAATAATAAAAAAAGGTAGTTGATTGGACATCAACTACCTTCTGAAATTTTTCACCAAAACAAACAAGCGATCCTTATTAACTTATTTGTTGGTTTGATTCGATTAAACTAAATATTAAAAGCAGTGACCTAACTGCTTGAATCTTCATTTGTGGAGTCACTACTTCGTTGAACATCTTTGTCCAATTTTTTATCCTTTACATTTTTGTCCAGGAATTTATTGATTCGATCGATGTCAATGGAGCTTTCTACTTCACCC
This sequence comes from Cytophagales bacterium, assembly GCA_965277185.1. GTDB lineage: Bacteria > Bacteroidota > Bacteroidia > Cytophagales > JAHDFW01 > JAHDFW01. The sequence continues at coordinate 19,360 of CBDICC010000012.1, forward strand.
ATGTCATTTATTTTCAACTCAAGCCCATCTAGTTCCTTATGAACTTTTGCCTTTTTTTCTTCACCTTTCTTTGCCATAATTACCAAAGTTTAAAATTAAGTTTCAAGTGTGGCTGTTTAACAATTTCAAATTAGTCAAATGGTACTCCACACACTTTCCATTGGTCTGTACCTTTTTTTGAAATCATTCAACGCTTACGTTGAAACTTGATATTCATTTCTCTTAAGGTACAAATTATATTTTAAGCGGATACCGTTTTAATGTTTTCGATGGCGCTATTAATTCGATTTTTCACCTCTTCCTTACCAAGAATCTCCATGATGTTCATAAGATCAGAACCTGATCCGAGTCCGGTAAGAGATACTCTTAATGGCTGCATAACAGCACCAAACTTCATCCCACTTTTGTCAACACAAGCGCTAAAATGCTCTTTAATTGGCTCAGCAGTAAATGACGCTAATTCATCTAGACTTGAAGCGAAAGATTGAAGGACAGTTGCCACTTCATCGTTCCATTTTTTACGAACTACTTTTTCATCATATTCTGTTGGAGCTACAAAAAAGAAAGCGCCATTGTTAAATAGATCTTGTGGAAAGGTAATTCGTTCTTTTAATTCCGAAGCAATTCGTTCTAAATGAGTATCCTCATGTTGGATACTATTATTCTTTAATTCTTCTTTAAGTAAAAGCGCAAGTTCGGCATCTGTATGACTTCTTAGATAATGCTCATTAAACCAATTTGCTTTGTTGATGTCGAATTTCACTCCTGATTTACCAATTCGCTCCAAAGAGAAGGCTTCAATCAATTGATCCATAGTGAAATGTTCATCGTTGTTTCCTGGACTCCAACCTAATAAAGCTAGAAAATTGATTACCGTTTCAGGGAGGTAACCAGATTCTTTGAACCCTAAAACACTTTCGCCTGAAGCTGGATCAGTCCAGTTCAAAGGGAAAATAGGAAATCCACCTTTTACGGCATCTCGTTTACCTATTTTACCATTTCCATCTGGTTTTAAAATCAACGGTAAATGTGCAAATTGAGGCATTTCATCTTCCCATCCCAAATATTTATATAATAAGACATGGCAAGGCGCAGATGGAAGCCATTCTTCCCCTCTAATTACATGGGTGATTTTCATTAAGTGATCATCAACAACATTCGCTAAATGATATGTTGGCATCCCATCAGATTTCATTAATATTTTATCGTCGACCACTGCAGAATGTACCATTACCCATCCTCTTACAGCATCATTTAGTCGAATTTCTTCCTTTCTAGGAACTTTTAATCGAATTACATATGCCTCTCCATTTGAAATACGTTCTTTTACCTCGTCTTCCGACAATGTAAGAGAATTCCTCATTTGCATTCTTGTAATCGAATTATATTGTGGAGATGCCACTCGAGCTGCTTTTAAACGCTCTCGCATCTCATCCAATTCTTCGGGTGTATCAAAAGCGTAGTATGCATTTCCCTCATCTACCAACTTCTGAGCATAGTCTTTATAAATATGTTTTCGTTCAGATTGTCGGTAAGGACCATACGCACCTCCTTTTTCTGGACTTTCATCTGGCTCAAAACCACACCACTTTAAGGATTCAAGAATATATTTCTCTGCTCCTTCTACATATCTCTTTTGATCCGTATCTTCAATACGCAGGACCATTGTGCCTTTCATCTGTTTGGCAAAAAGATAATTATACAATGCGGTACGAACACCACCAATATGTAATGCACCTGTAGGACTTGGTGCAAAACGAACTCTTATTTCACTCATTTTCTGTAAAATTCTAAAACGAAGGACAAAAGTATAAATAATGCCTTGAAAACGAAAGAAATATGACACTGAACCTTTTCTCTTATTTTTTTTAAGAAAATGTTTGAATTTGGTAGTTTTACGTGGTAACTTGAATCCTATTATTTGCCAAGCCAAGGCTAAGTTTTACCTTTTGGAATGGTTATTGCCATGTTGATTTATTGTTAATCAATTGATTATTTAGTGATTGAGAAAGACTTAGAAAAAAAAATACAGGATATGAAAACGAAAATATTATTGATAATTGCTTTTGTAATATATGCAGGAGTGAGTTTGCAAGCCCAAAGCGTTTCTCAATTATTGGAGGAAGGTGCAAAGTTGGAAAAGCAAATGAAAGAATCCCAAGCATTGTTTAAATATAAGCAAGCATTGAAGTTAAATCCGAGTAATTTAACCGCGAATATTAAAGTTAGTTGGTTGTCTTCAAGAGTGGGATTTAGAGTAGCAGATCGGGAGAAGAAAAAAGAATATTTTGCTTTCGGAATGAAAACGGCTGAGAAGGCGGTTGCACTAAAACCAAATTCGGCAGAAGCGCATTATGTTAAAGCAGTAGCACATGGAAGAATGGCGCAAATTTCTGGAGCAAAAAAACGTGTGGGTATGTTGGATGAAATTGAGAAGCATGCAAAAAAATGCATCGCATTGAATCCCAAGCATGCAGGAGGGTATTATGTGATGGCCCGGATGAATTTTAGGGTTGCGAATAAGAATTCTGCAGAGCGAGCGGCGATCAACTTGTTGGGAGGTTCAGCTAAGCAATATACCAATGAAAATGCCTTGGCATATTATAAAAAGGCTGTAACGCTTCGACCAAACTATATTTTGTACTGGAGAGATTTAGCGGTAAGTTATGCTAAAATGAAGCAGAAGGATAAAGCAATTGGAGCTTGTAAGAAAGCGTTAGCACTACCTATTCAAACCGAAGATGACCCTGGATATAAATTGAGTTGTAAATCCCTTTTAGCAAAATTGCAATCCAAGTAGTTTTATTGTATTAAATTCAAATAAAGCATTATCTTCGCTTCATGGCTGATGTTAAAAATGAACCCCAAATATCAACTGTAGAAGATGTCAATTCACAGGAGTTAAAGAATGTCTGGACCGTAGGCCGAAAGTTCCTTATTTCCATTTCTGTTAGCATAATTTTGTTGTCGGTGGCTGCAGTGGTTTCTGTATACTATTACAATAGTATTGTAGGGATTTCCAACCATAGCACAGGACATACCTTTGTTATGCGGGAACTTGGAATGAAATTGCATACAAATATCAAGGATTATGAGTTTTCAGTAAAGGAATATGTTCGGACCAAAGATGACATGGAGTCATTAAAGGTTACTGAGACCAAATTGAAAATTAAGGAAATTCAAAATTTACTTGAAGGTGAATCGGAAAGTAAAGATGAAAGAGATCGATTGGATTCTATTTTTGAAACATGGGATGAAGCACTTCAGTTTGGAACTGGTTATGTTCGAAACGCGGCAAAATCAAATGGGAATGTAATAAATGCAAGCAGTCTGACAGGAGGACAAGATGCTCTTGGAGGATCGGATGATCCGCTTGCAGATCTTGGTGATGATCCATTAGCTGATTTGGGTAGTGACCCGCTTGCAGGTCTTGGCGATGATCCGCTGGCTGATTTAGGAAGTGATCCGCTTGCAGACCTTGGTGATGATCCGTTGGCTGATTTAGGAAGTGACCCGCTTGCAGACCTTGGCGATGATCCGTTGGCTGATTTAGGAAGTGATCCACTTGCAGACATTGGCGATGACCCATTGGCAGGTATCGGAGATGATCCACTTGCCGATTTAAACGATCTTTCAGAATCTATTGACGACGGAATTAGCGATGATGATAGTTTTGATGATTTCATTATAGGTGAGGCATTAGGGCCAGGAAGTGGAAATGGTGGAATGACAGAATTTTCTGGGAATACGTTGGAAATGGATCTGGTACTTGGCGATGTATATGGTTTAATTGAGGATTATTTGATTAACGCAAATGTTCAACAAATAAAGGAGGAGAAAAAGCTGATTGAGGCAAATCATTTTTGGGCAAAAACGATCCTTTTAACCATTTTTATTGTGCTGATCTTATTTAACCTAGGACAGTATCTTTATTTTAATAGAAGCGTTACTAGACCAATCAAAAGCTTACGAAGATATTTGCTAAGCATGGGAAAAGGGGAGTTGCCTGATTTCAAAATGAAAGTTTGGAAAGACGATATCGGTGAAATGGTACGTGCGTTAAGAGGTTTACTTATTGGTTTGAAAGAAACGGCACTTTTTGCAAAAGAGTTAGGAGAAGGTAATCTCGATGCAGAGTATTCGATGCTAAGCAATAATGATATCCTTGGAAATTCCCTAATGGGGATGCGGGATAATTTGCGGAAGTTGGCTGACGATGATGAGAAAAGAAATTGGGTGAATCAAGGAGTGGCTAGTTTTGCTGAAATTCTTAGAACCAACAATGATAACCTGGAAGTATTGTCTGATCAAATTGTTCTTTATTTGGTCAATTATCTCAAAGTGAATCAAGGAGGACTATTTCTAATTAATGAAATAGATCGAAAAGATATTCATCTGGAGCTAGCAGCAGTTTATGCTTGGGATAGGAGAAAATTTGTAGATCGAAAAATAGAAAAAGGACAAGGTTTGGTTGGGCAGTGCTGGTATGAGCAGAAGACTATTTTTATGACTGATGTTCCTCAAAACTTTGTTCAGATTACATCTGGATTAGGAGAAGCTACACCACGTTGTATTTTAATTGTACCATTAATATCAAATGAAGAAATCTATGGAGTAATGGAATTTGCATCCTTTACGGTCATGGAGGATTTTGAAATTGATTTTGTAGAAAAAGTAGCTGAAAGTATAGCCGCAGCAATCGGGAATGTTCGAATTACGGAACGCACAAAAAATCTTTTGGAAGAGGCTCAGCAACAAGGAGAGGAGCTACGAGCCAATGAGGAGGAGATGCGTCAGAATATGGAAGAGATGAATGCAACTCAGGAAGAAATGGATCGAATTATTCAAGAAAAAGACGTCCAAATCGAAAAACTTCTAGCTGATATCGAGGACTATAAAAAAGCTAAATAAACCCCACGTTTTTTTAATTTACACGTTCTTGTTGAGATTTAACAAGATGTAAAGCAACATGCTTGGTGCGTAATGTTAGATCAGCTAAAACCTCATGTCAACATTCAAACGCCTGAAAAGGTTGTTTGTTTTTTTAGGATATAAAATTCATTACCAACTTATATAATTCATCCGGAGCCTCTGCGTGCACCCAATGTCCGGCATTTAGGATTGTATTTAGTTTAGAATTTGGAAAATGATTTAAGAGTAAATCGGAATCCGAATCAATTATGTATTTTGATTTTCCACCTCGGATAAACAAGGTTTGACCTTCATACATTTCAGAATCCTCTAATCCATCACCAATGCGCACAATATTATCTGAGATACTATCGAGATTCATGCGCCAGGAATAATTTCCTTCAGAAGTTCGATATAAATTTTTCAGAAGAAATTGACGTGTACCAAAATCCGTAATATGCATGCTTAATTCCTGATCTGCTAGCTTTCTACTTTGAATATTGGATAAATTCAAACTGTAAAGCGCTTCAATTATAGCATCGTGGTGTACGGGGTATGTTTTTGGGGCAATATCAACTACAATTAGTTTCGAAAGGAGCGTTGGATTATGGACGGCAAAGTTCATCGCTGTCTTCCCTCCCATAGAATGGCCAAGAACTATTGGGTTTTCCAGATTGTGATTCTGAATAAATTCTAAAAGATCCGAAGCCATCAAATCATAACTGAACTCGTCGCTATGTGGAGAACGACCATGATTTCGTTGATCAATCAAATATACTTCAAAAGATTCTGCGAATCGTCTGGCTAACGTAATCCAATTGTCTGAGGTTCCAAATAAACCATGTAGAATGATTAGAGGTTGACCTTCTCCGATTTTCTTAAAATGTAAATTCATAATGTATAAATGAATCGTAATATTCAGTCTTGATTTTGGTCGTATTCTTGCCCTTAAATTAATAAAGATGCGAAAATACACTATTTTATTGGAGTACAATAATTCCTTATTATTTGTGTTTATTATGTATCTTTACCTTAGATCGAATGAATTGATCAAGGAGAACCCTTACCATCGTTCATCTATTTTGAAAACATTCAGCATCTTGACTTTTACTTCAAACACATATTTTTCTCTTTTTTATAAGAAAATCGTTTTTATAACTGCGATTCTTTTATCCATTATATGGGGGACTTCTTGTGTGAATTCGGGTATGTATAATACGGCGATTGGAAAAAAAGCCAAAGTGAGGTACGATTCAGACGCATCTGACTATAGAGTTAATGAAACTATTGATGAGGACGGATATCGGCATGTAGATTTAAGCGATGATAAAGAAGATAAGAAGCCAGAAGTGAAGTCTGATGAGTCCAGTACGGCAAACGGGAACAATTCTGAGTCAGTACCAATTATTTCTGATAATGGGGCTAGTGGTTTTGTTTTAGTAAAACGTACAATTCGGGATACGGTAATAGAAACGAAGACGAACATAGAAAAGATTCCGATTGATGAAGCACGTAAGGATTCGATGTTGTTCGCACTTGTGAAAAATACGGAGCTTTCTCAAGCACAAAAAGATAAAAAGCTCGCAGATTTCATTAAAAGCCATAATAAGAAAGTTTCATATTTGGATACCAACATGATGGATAAAATCATCTATGATACTATGTGGGTAGCAGATATGGATTCCTCTGCGAAGGATTCAGTTTCAAAAGGGCAGTTGGCAGGTGTAAATCAGGCATTATTGCAGAAAGTAAAGGAGTTGGAACGAAAAGTAGCGCTGTTACAAGATTCACTTATAACTCGGAAGGAACGGAAAAAGATAAAAAAAGAAATTGTTTACACAGCACAGGAGTTAAGAAGAATGGGGGAGCTCGATGGAGGAATGTACCATGACGCATCTCCAGCGTTTATCTTTCCGCTTGGAGGACTGGGATTAACTATATTATTGTTGGCAACTCCGCTTGCGGGCCTGTCAATTTTAACTTTTTTAGGAGGCCTTGTTGCAGGTATATATTTCTTGGTTATGAAACCTACGATCAGTTGGTACAAAGTACCTAGCAAACATCGTTTCGATCCCAATTATCAAAAAGGGTATGAAAAAGCAGCCAAGCGAAAGAATGCGAGAAATGCACTTTGGGGATTTATTCCTTCCGCAATTTTAGCATTGTTAATGGGAATAGGTATTGTATTACTGCTCCTATTCCTAATTTGATTAATTAAGATGAAAAGCAGTGAGTCGTAACTTACTGCTTGTAGTACTGAATTTACAAATCTAATTCGTGTACAAATTGTTTAACCATTTGTTCATTTTTACGCTCACAAATCATGATTACGTCATCATGTTCCACGACAATGAAATCTTGTAAACCTTGTACAATCACTTTTTTTCCTTCTGTGGCACGAATAAGGCAACGATTTGAATCGTAGGTTTTTACATCACCAAAAAGAACATTTTCTGAATCATCTTTATCTTTAATGGAGTAGAGCGAATTCCAAGTACCAACATCACTCCATCCAAATTCAGATTTCATAACGAAGACGTTATCTGCTTTTTCCATTACTCCATGATCGATGGAAATATTGGTGATTTGGCCATACACTTTATCAATATATGCGTCTTCCTCAGGTGTATTCCAAATCGAGTTACCATTAAAAAATAACTCATCCATATCTGGTAAGAATGTCTCAAATTGCTTTACAATTGAGTTTACATTCCATATGAAGATACCTGCATTCCATAAGAAATCGCCACTTTCTAGGAATTTCTCAGCAATTTCCGAAGGAGGTTTTTCGGTGAACGTTTTGACTTTACTAGGGTTTTCTTCTCGTTCAGCGAATTGAATATATCCGTATCCGGTATCGGCCCTACTTGGCGTGATTCCTAATGTAAGTAGGCAATCCTTATTTTGGGTAAAGTCGAGTGCACTTTTTATGGTACGTTCAAATTCGGCCTCCTTTAATACTACATGATCAGATGGGGACACGACCACATTTGCCTCTGCATTGATGGATTGAATTTTATAGCAAGCGTAAGCAACTGCCGCAGCCGTATTTCTACCGAAAGGTTCTCCTAAGATGTTTTCTTCTTGGAAATCAGGAATCTGCTCTTTTACCAGAGGAATATAATTACGATTCGTAACGATGTAAATATGGTCTAATGGACAAATAGCAGTAAATCGATCGATTGTTTGCTGCAACATGGACGTTCCAACTCCCAGAATGTCCTGAAATTGCTTTGGATATTCCTTTCGACTTACCGGCCAGAATCGACTTCCAATTCCACCAGCCATTATGATCACGTAATTATTATTCATTGAGTGTTTTTTTTTCTTATTAGTGTTTGTTAATACGAATCATTCGATATTGTTTTAACCTATGATTCGTAGTCCCATAACGTACGATTATGTGAATTGTGTTCACATTGTTCGTGTTGATAAGTCTATGTTATGGATCGATTCCTTCATTTAGAATATCTTGCATATGAATAAACGCTTTGGGTTTACCCGATTCTTCCAAGATAATTAATTGTGTAATTTCATTATTGGTTAGAATTTGAAGCGCTTCAGTGGCAAAAGTTCCCAAAGGTATTACATGCGGGTTAGTACTCATGATTTCATGAGCGAGTAAATTAAAAGAATGTTCGGCGTGTTTCTCTAACGTTCTTCGTAAATCTCCATCCGTTATGATGCCAGCCAATTTTCCATCCTGTTCAATCACAGCGCAAGCACCTAATCGTTTGGATGCAATTTCCACAATTACCTCATTAAAGCTAGAATCAAGGTTAACCAAAGGTAGCTCATGAAGGTGGAGTAATTCATCCACTTTTAAATAAAGTTTTTTACCGAGCGCACCTCCAGGATGATATTTGGAGAAATCTTCAGGACTAAATTCCTTTAATGTAAGTAAGCAGACCGCAATAGCGTCTCCCATAGCAAGCTGTACCGTTGTACTAGTGGTAGGAGCCAGATTATTTGGGTCTGCCTCTTCACCTACCGGCGAATAAATAAAGAAATCCGAATTTTTAGCAAGATAAGAGTCTTTTCTAGAGGCCATTCCGATAATTTTAGCCTTTAACTCTTTAATATGGGGGATCAAGACCTTTATTTCTGCGGTATTTCCACTTTTAGAAATGCAAAGAACAGAATCTCCAGGCTGGATGATCCCTAAATCACCATGTAAGGCATCCGCTGCTTGCATAAATATCGCAGGACTACCTGTTGAATTTAAGGTAGCAACGATCTTTTGAGCAATAATAGCACTCTTTCCGATACCCGTTACGATTATCCTTCCTTCAAGGTCCAACAAATGCTTGACGGCATCTTCAAAATCACTATTCAAATACGGAATTAGATTTTTTATAGCATCCGATTCATTTTGCAATGTATTTGTTGCTATAGTCGCTATTTTATTTTGTAAATCCAGCTTATTCTTTTATTTTTAAAGAACACAAATATATTCTTTTTAGGCAATAAAAATGATTACAGATAATAAAATAGACTTACTTGGCACCCTGAAATCCGTTTTTGGATACGATAAGTTTCGTGGGAATCAGGAACCGGTGATTACGAATCTAATCGACGGCAAGAATACTTTTGTGATTATGCCAACGGGAGCGGGCAAATCCATGTGTTATCAATTGCCAGCACTTGTGCTGGACGGAGTAGCAATTGTAATTTCGCCATTAATCGCTTTGATGAAAAATCAGGTAGATCAATTGGTAGGATTCGGAATTAGTGCTGAATTTTTAAATTCGACATTGAGTAAAAGCGAAGCCAATAGAGTGAAAAAAGAAACCTTAGAAGGAAAGGTAAGAATGTTATATGTAGCTCCTGAATCTCTAACAAAGGAAGATAATGTAGATTTTTTGAAGCGAGCAAATATTTCATTTGCTGCAATCGATGAAGCGCATTGTATATCGGAATGGGGACATGATTTCAGACCAGAATACAGACGTATAAAATCAATAATAGAACAATTAGGAGATATACCTGTCATAGCGCTTACTGCAACGGCGACTCCTAAGGTACAGTTGGATATTCAGAAAAACTTAGATATGGATACCGCTGTGGTATTCAAATCTTCTTTTAATCGAACGAATTTATATTATGAAGTTCGTCCCAAATCCAATACTAAAAAACAATTAATTCAATACGTTAAGAAACAAAAAGGAGCTTGCGGTATTATATATTGTTTAAGCAGGAAAAAGACGGAGGAGATTGCAGAATTGTTGAATGTAAATGGAATTTCTGCCTTGCCCTATCATGCAGGATTAGAAGGAGGTGTTCGAATGAAAAATCAGGATGCTTTTTTGAAAGATGATGTGAGCGTGATTTGTGCGACCATTGCATTTGGAATGGGAATTGATAAACCAGACGTTCGATTTATCGTGCATTACGATACTCCTAAGTCAATTGAAGGATATTATCAGGAGACTGGACGAGCAGGAAGAGATGGTTTAGACGGCTACTGTTTGATGTTTTATAGTTTGAATGATATTACCAAACTTGAAAAATTTAATAAGGATAAACCTGTTACAGAAAAAGAAAATGCCAAGTTATTATTAGATGAGATGGTGTTTTTTGCCGAATCAACTTTATGTAGAAGGAAGCAACTTTTACATTATTTTGGGGAGGAATATAGTGATTCATGTGGAAATTGTGATAACTGCAAACATCCGAAAGATAAATTTGAGGCACAGGATAAAGTCTCCCTTGCTTTAAATACCGCTTTACAAACGGAAGAGCGCTTCGGAATGAATCATTTAATTGATGTCGTTAGAGGGTCAGCCAATCGATATGTTAAAAGTTATAAGCATGATGAGTTGGATACCTATAGTAAAGGAAAGAATGAGGATAATGATTATTGGAAATCGATATTCAGGCAAGTTTTAATCAATGGGTATTTAGAAAAAGACATTGAAAACTATGGAATTTTAAAGCTTACTGAAAAAGGACGAAAATTTATTGATGAACCACGGTCGATCATGCTTTGCGTGGATCATGTGTACGAAAACATTGCTCCTGAAGATGAAGAAAAGGAGGAAACGATGCAAGGGGCTGGTTTTGACAGTGCATTATTTAAGGTGTTAAAAGAATTGAGGAAAGCAGAATCTGAGAAAAAGGATCTTCCTCCCTATGTTTTATTTCAAGATCCATCGTTGATGGAAATGGCTACTACCTATCCTCAATCAGAGGAAGAGCTGGCTAATATAAGTGGTGTTGGAGCAGGAAAAGTGCGAAAGTTTGGAGCTCCTTTTATAGATACAATTAAAAAGTATGTCGAAGAGAATGAGATCGCAACGGCAGCTGATTTTGTATTAAAAACATCAGGTACACGTTCCAAGAATAAAATTCACATAATTCAAATGGTGGATAAACGTTTTTTCTTGGACGAGATTGCCGAAAAATTACGCATGAACATCTATGAGGTGTTGGAAGAATTGGAACACATTACAAATTCCGGTACAAGTTTGAACCTTGATTATTATATAGAGGAAACGATTGATGCCGAAAAGGAGGATGATATTTACGATTACTTTTTAAACGCCGAAACAGATGATATTCCATCAGCAATGAAAGAGTTAGGTGATGGTTATTGCTCTGAAGAAGAAGTTCGCTTGATTCGAATGAAATTTATGTCAGAATTAGCTAATTAATAAACGATTTCTTCTTAATTTTCCCACATGTTTGAAAGCGTTAAAGAAGCTGCTGAATTTATCAGAGCAAAGGGAATAGATGCACCAAAAGCAGGTGTCATTCTCGGTACAGGATTGCATGGATTAGCAACTAAAATGGAAGTAGTTGTAGAGGTCGATTATGCAGATATCCCTCATTTTCCAGTCTCTACGGTTGAGTTTCATAAAGGGAAACTGATTTATGGAACAATCGGAGGAGTATACACCATGATTATGCAAGGTAGATTTCATTTCTACGAAGGTTACGATATGAAGCAAGTTACGTTCCCAGTTCGAGTGATGAAGGAATTGGGCGTAGAGAAATTGTTGATTTCGAATGCTGCAGGAAGTATGAATCCTAATTTTGCGAAAGGAGAGTTAATGTTGTTAGATGATCACATCAACTTTCAGCCGGACAATCCGTTGTTAGGGAAAAATGTAGATGAACAAGGTCCTCGATTCCCAGATATGAGCGCACCTTATAATGCGGAGATGAATGCTTCGCTAAAGCAAATAGCAAGCGATCAAGGAGTGAAGTTAAACGAAGGAGTATATGTTTCGGTAATGGGACCTATGTTGGAAACCCGAGCGGAATATCGTTTCTTAAGGCTTTTAGGAGCTGATTTGGTGGGGATGTCGACTGTTCCAGAGGTTATTGTAGCGAATCACGTTGGACTACCTTGTTCGGCAATTTCTGTGATTACGGATGAATGCGATCCGGATAATTTACATCCAGTTGCTATTGAAGACATAATTGCGGTAGCAGGGAAAGCAGATATTGTTTTGTCAGAGATCCTGTCAGCGTATATTAGTAATATGTAAATATAATATGGTAAATGGCCGTTAAGAGCTAGGACCAAATTTAAAACGATAATGAATTTAATTAGACCGCAAGTTGGAAATGACTTGCGGTTTTTTCTTGATATAATGTCTAGTCCTGAAATAGCGATACACTAAAAAGTAAAGCTATGAAAGAAAAGAGAGATCAAGTGTATGTAAAGCGTACGCAAAAGGACTATTCAATGTCCTTTAAACTTCAGATTGTCAGGGCGATTGAATCAGGAGAAGAATCACCTACATCTGCACAACGGAAATATGGTGTTCAGTCCAGATCTACGGTTGTGATGTGGTTAAGAAAATATGGTAACTTTGATTGGGAGAACCAAACACCATCAAATATGCCAAAGACATCAGAGCAAAAGCTCATGGAGCTGGAGCAAAAGATTAAGTTGCTAGAAAAGCAAAAAGCTCATTTGGAAAAGCAAGTAGAGCAATCAGACAAAAAGAGTATTCTTTTTGATATGATGATTGATTTAGCTGAGAAGGAGTATAATATACCTATCCGAAAAAACTCCTTACCCGATCAATCGACCAGTTCCGGAAAGAACAAAAAGAAAGCTTAACAGCTACCTGTAGATTGATTGGGGTAAGTAGACAGGTTTATTATCGTTCTGTTAAATCTAGGCTATTGCGTCGTCAAAGAGCTGAAAAAGTAATTGATCTGGTTCAGCAAATAAGAATTCAAATGCCACGAATCGGAACTAGAAAGTTGTATTACCTTTTGAGTAGTGAACTAAAGGCTATTGGAGTGGGTCGAGACATGCTATTTAGGATATTAAGAGCAAATCATATGCTTATAGAAGCTAAGCGCAGTTATCATATAACAACGGATTCACATCATCGTTTTCGAAAACATAAGAATCTTATTGAAGATATGGTTCCAGAGTATCCAGAACAACTGTGGGTCTCAGATATTACCTATGTTGGAAATAGAACCAACCCCATGTATTTAGCTCTAGTTACCGATGCATATTCTAAAAAGATTGTAGGTTACGATGTATCTAATAGCTTAGATCAGAGTGGAGCAATTAGAGCTTTGAAGATGTCCATTAAATCTAGGATCTATAAAGAACATGATTTAATCCATCATTCAGATAGAGGATTACAATACTGTGGCGACCAATATCAATTTTTGCTTAATAAAAAGAAAATACGCTGCAGTATGACTGAATCATATGATCCATATGCTAATGCAGTTGCAGAAAGAATAAACGGAATATTAAAACAGGAATTTATTGGACAAACTAGAAATCTAGAACTCGATACAATGAGGCTATTGGTGAAAAATAGCATTAATATATATAATCAAATAAGGCCTCATTATTCTTGTGAAATGAAAACTCCGAATCAAATGCACACTCAACAAAAAATTAAAATAAAAACGTATAAAACAAAAAATAAGAGCTGGGCTAGCCCAGCTCTTATTTAATAAATTATTATCCTTGTAAAACTGTATCGTTTATTTAGGACTAGTCATAACCTTTTATTCTTAAAAAGGCCATTTGTTGACTTTTGTCATTACTTGAGATGGTAGCTACTTTTCCGAAATTTCCGGACCTATGTTCGGTATAATAGACAAAGTTAATTTGACTAGATTCTCCCGGTGCGATGGGGCTCTTAGGCCATGAGTCCACATAGAATCCTCCATCTGATGTTTTTACGGAGTTCAAAATTAGTGGAGCCATTCCGGTATTGGTAAAACGAATTGAGGCATAGCCTTTATCTCCAGAGATGATAGTGTCCATCCGTAGCACATTGGTGTCTAGCGTCAATGACTGAGCTTTTGCAGTAGTACAGAATCCGGATAGGGTAAGAATGAATATAATGTATTTCATGTTCATTTTCAAAATGAACATTGAAGCAATTTTTGATCCAAATTGACTAATCTTGTTTGTTCAAGCCCCAATCATATGGGGTATAGGTCAATTTAGTTTTCTTAGTGATTTTAACCTTCGAATATTGATTGATAAACTTATACAGTTTCATTTCGCCTGTGAAATCTTTTTTGAACCAATCGAAGATAGGTGAGAGGGCAGATTTATCTAATGCAATGGTGTTCTTAGATGGATTATTGATGAATTGGTATGCTTGGTCTTTCAATTGGACTTCGATTTTATCTGGAAAGAAAGCTTCGTTTCTTAGGTTAGGACAAGAGATGGAAGCGCAGACGATGGCGAAATGAATTCGAGGGTCGTTAAATTCTTTACGTAAAATATCATCTTCAATTTGCCGAAGACTATACATTTCGCTACCGATTTTGATGAATTTTATATCCCAGCAATCTTTGGTAGTAGTGCCGATGTCTTTAATGCTATTTACAGGGTAATTATCGATGATTAATTTTACTGTAAATGCGTTGTACATATTAATCCAATACGCGAGTTTATCTTCGCGACTCCAATTGTCATTAGGAATGTTTCGTTTGTAGGTAGCGATATGGAGATATTTCTTAAAGTTCAAATCATTTTTAATCCCTACGTAATCAACTTTTCCGTCCGTGGAAACATGCTTTTTCAAAACCTGGTGCCAAAGCCCATGATTTGGCGCCGTTTGAGCTTGTGAAGAGGTATTTAAAAGGAGTACAATTAAAAAAAGAAGAAAGTAACTTGACCGGTTGATTTTATTAATTTTCATAAAACAAATATAATAGGATTGAAGCGAAATTCTGAATTCCAATTATGGATTGATATCAGTAATAATACATTGAGTAAGTATTATCTCTCTAATTTAAGACAAAGTTTGTACCAGTTTTTCTCTTTTTCGAAGTTGATATAAATAGAATACCTCTAAAATAAAAAACCTTCCTGAAAATTAGAGCTAATTTCCGGGAAGGTTTTTTTAATTATTATTCAAACTAGATATTAATATCTGTAGTGCTCGGCCTTGTAAGGTCCTTCAATTTTCACATCGATATAGTCAGCTTGCTCTTGTGTAAGCGTTTCTAGTTCAACACCAATTTTAGCTAGGTGTAATTTTGCTACTTTTTCATCCAAGTGCTTAGGCAACATATATACTTCGTTCTTGTAAGCATCTGTGTTGTTCCATAACTCTAATTGAGCAAGCGTTTGGTTTGTAAATGAGTTAGACATTACAAATGAAGGGTGTCCAGTTGCACAACCTAAATTTACCAAACGTCCTTCTGCTAATACAAAAATAATGTTTCCATTAATTGTGTACTGATCAACTTGAGGTTTAATGGTATCTTTTGTGTTACCATATTTTTCGTTTAACCAAGCCATGTCAATTTCGTTATCGAAATGTCCGATGTTACAAACGATCGCTTGATCTTTCATGCTTTCAAAGTGACGTCCTTGGATAATATTAAAGTTACCAGTTGTAGTAACAATGATGTTCGCTTCTTTACAAGCGTCATCCATTTTCTTAACTTCAAAACCGTCCATTGCAGCTTGAAGCGCACAAATTGGATCAATTTCGGTAACAATAACTCTTGCACCAGCTCCTTGCAATGACGCAGCAGAACCTTTTCCAACATCACCATAACCAGCAACCACAGCAACTTTACCAGCCATCATTACATCCGTAGCTCTTCTGATTGCATCTACCAAAGATTCTTTACAACCGTATTTGTTGTCAAATTTTGATTTTGTTACAGAATCATTTACGTTAATGGCAGGCATTACCAATGTACCATTTTTCATTCGGTCATACAATCTATGTACACCAGTAGTAGTTTCTTCAGAAAGACCTTTAATGTCTTTACAAAGTTCAGGATACTTATCAAATACCATGTTTGTTAAATCTCCACCATCATCAAGGATAAGGTTAAGAGGCTTGCCATCTTTAAAACCGTGAATGGTTTGATCGATACACCAGTCAAACTCTTCTTCTGTAAGTCCTTTCCACGCATAAACAGGAACACCTGTTGCAGCGATTGCAGCAGCAGCTTGATCTTGGGTAGAGAAGATGTTACAAGAAGACCAAGTAACTTCTGCACCAAGGGCAGTAAGAGTCTCGATCAATACGGCAGTTTGTATAGTCATGTGCAAACATCCGGCAATTCTAGCTCCAGCAAGAGGCTTGGAATCTCCAAACTCTTTTCTTAAGCTCATAAGGCCAGGCATTTCTGCTTCAGCAATTGTGATTTCTTTCCGACCCCATTCTGCGAGGCTAATGTCTTTAACTTTATATTGTAATGTATCCACGTTGTCCATTATTTTTGTTTTTAAGGAGTGCAAATGTACGAAATACAATTTTTTTAATCAATTTTTGTGCAAACATATTGCGTAAATAAAAGCAATCTGTATATTTGCACTCCGATTTTTCAAGTAGTGAGAAATTAAGACCAAAAAAATTAAGCGACTAAATATCTATAATTGATTGATTATTAGGAGCAAAGAATTGCGAAACTAGCTCAGTTGATAGAGCGCCACCTTGCCAAGGTGGAGGTCGCGGGTTTGAGCCCCGTGTTTCGCTCAACTAAGTTTGAAATTAATTGTATATATTTGCAATTGATATTGGATTTAGAGGATGCAGGAGTGGTGAAATTGGTAGACACGCAAGACTTAAAATCTTGTTTCCTTCGGGAAGTGCGGGTTCAAGTCCCGCCTCTTGTACATGTAAAAGCCGTTTCGGATTAATTTTCGAAACGGCTTTTTGTTTTAATAAATCCCAGGTGTTTATTATTAAATTCAGGATAGCGAGATGATTCGTTACGTAAGAATCAGCTTCTACAAGTTAAGTTTATTTGCTTATTCCTTCAATCATTTCCTTCTCCCAGCATAAATTCTAATTTTATTCCATACATCGTATCAACTGGCATCCCATCTTTCAATGCCGGAGCGAATTTTAAGTTTTCGAGCTCTTCTAAAACTATATAGTGGTAGATTCCATTGTTCGAAACGTAATTGGTAGCTTCACTGGCACTTCCTTCTGCATCCACAACAACGGCGCTATTATAGTATACAGAGAAATCATCGTCGCGATCTTGGAAAAAGGAAATGTCTGCTTTTTCGGTCATGATTTGCTTGATTTCGTCTAAATTTAAAGGTGTTGCATGTTGGTCTACCATCTGATAGCCTAGGTTTTTGAGTTCCTCATTGGCTATGCTTGGTTTGGAAGTGACAATGATCTTGGGATCCTTAAACTTAGCAAATTGCGCTTCTGAGATTAATTCTCCATCCTCATAAATTTTGATTTCCTTTACATTTCCGTTGTTATAGAATGACTTGGACTTCCCGTGTTTTACGCCAGTTTTAAATTCTCTGTAATATTCTGGAATATTATTTTTGTAATACCATTGAGCACCATGCTTTTTGTAGTTTACAAAAGAGAACACTTGCTTAGATATTTCGTCGCTGGAATCCATACTTTCTTCCGTATAAATTCCTGTTCCGTCTTTTACAAGTTGTTCTCCAGATTCATTCCAGAACTGGTGTACGGTAGCATCAAAATACTCATATTGAGCTTCCAATTTTGGAGAGCCGTCTTCATAAAATTCATGAAACATACCTTCTCCGGTTCCAAATTTATCATGAGGGTAATCCTCTTTTAATTGTCCGTTTGGATACCATGATTTGTAGGGACCTTTGGAAAACCCATTATCCTTGTATTGTATTTCCCGGATCGTACCATCTTCATAATAATTTTCTTCCCGGACCAAGTTCAATTCTTCATCCCAGGATTGAACCGAAGAAATGTTGCCGTTTTCATGCCACCGGGATATGTTTTTTGTTTTTTCTCCATTGACATACGCTTCACGACTAATTATTTGTCCAGAGTCGAGGTAGTGCTCATAATTACCAGTGATTTTATTGTTATCAAGTTCGTATTGGATTTTCAGATTTCCGTTATTGTGATACACCTTGCAAATTCCGGTGTATTTTTTTGGCATGGGATTTCCTTCTTCATCAACACAAAAAAGGGAAGGATTTTTACGTGCAAGTTTCTCAATTCGCAGCGCAGTTTTTTCTTTCAGTGAGAAGTATTCACCGTCAAGTAGACTCAACTCTTTCATCTTGCTATACAGATCACTATTGAATAAATCAGTAGTTGCCCTAGCAGAATTGAATTCATCCTCGTGTTGGACATAAATACTTTGTGCTTTTTCTACCAGCGCAAACATTTTTTTATCCTTGAGGTATTCTAATCCTGCAAGGATGGCTGGTATGTAGGGGCCGTAGCCATTGTAATAGAACTGAATAAACCCTCCATTCGATACCTGAGCATCAAGATACCACCAAAAATACATTAGTTTTTGTGCGGGAGAGAAGCGCTTGGTTAGTTCTGGATCATCTTCTCTAGAGTGCGCAATATTGATGGGTTCCAAGAGTAACCAGACCAAATCATATCCTTTATTAAAATAAAAGTCGCCTTTATTAATTCTTGGGCGTAGTTGGTTGTCTGGATCGTGGCCTTCGAAGATATTTTGCATGAAATGTAGTATTTAATACATGCATATTTAATGAAAAAAAAGGAATTCGAGCCGCAATGTATTCTTAAGTTACATTTGCAGCTCCCTCACGCAACTTAAATCGATCTGTAAACTTATTAGCAAACGTTCGTTTAGGGTCGTATTTATCACATTGCTCCTGCCATTTGTCCAATGCTGGATACATATTAGGTATTTCAGAAACCCGCTCGTCTAGTTTATTATTTACTTTCCCCCAATGTGGGATTCCTTCGTGCTTAAAAAACACCTCCTGATAGATGTCAAGCATTTCTGTGTGTCCTTGATATCCGTATAGAAAAGAGGTGTCTACATAACAAACATCCTTTTTATATTCTGGGGTTAAAAATTGATCCGAACGTTTTACATAACGAAGACCGATTTGTCCAGAATGAAAGATGCCTTTCGTTTTTTTTGTTTCGTTGGCAGTATCGATTAAATCTTGAATCAAATCAACATATTTTGTGTCGGCCATATCGAAACCGAATTCGGCATCATATCCATTTTCTTTGGTTTTTTCTTGTCCTAGAAAGAGTACTTTATGAGCTCTGTTCGTGTAATTTGCATCAACCGCAGATGTCATACTGGTTTCTACCATGTTTGGGATGTTGGCCAACCACGGTAACCAACGGATCAATTTGATATAAAATGGAGCGAAAACACCACCAATGCAACTAGGTATGTTTCTATTTCTATCATGAATTGTACCTCTTGGTGGTTCCGATAGTATTTCCTTATGTTCAATGATTAGTACTGTATGGTCATAATTCTTTTTAGCGAGGTATGGATTAACTCGTATCATCACAGCTCGATTATCCTTAAATAATGGCTGGGAAGGATCCTGTAATTTAGCTTTTATATCTTCCCACTTGTGGAGAGTTCGACTTTCATGAATCCAATACATTGGACGAACGGTTACGATATAAGAAAATACGATTCCCATGGAACCGAGATTAACTACTGCGGTGTTAAACACATCATCATCTTGGATTAAGGGAATTTCAATGTTGGTATACTTTGCTTGATCTGTAATGCCATCGCTAGGTTCGATACGGTATGTCTTACCGCCACCTGTAACCATAACCAGCGATTCTACAATTCCAGACAGAGCCGGTAAATCAATGCCAGATCCATGTGTGCCCGTACAAATAGCTCCAGACATCGTTTGATGATCTACTCCTCCCATATTGATGATGGCTTTGTTTATCCCATCCAACGCTTTATTGAAATCGTGAATTGTCATTCCAGCTTTCACATCAACTAAATCTAGGGCCTTACCTTTTTCAGAAAGCACTTCTTCATCTAATGGTTGAAGGCCTGTGATTTTCCGAGGATTAACCAGGAAGTCTTCACAAAGTGCAATGTCCGAGAATGAATGTCCAGACCCAACGGCTCTTACTCGTTTGTTTTCAATTTCTGCTTGTGTAACAATTTTCACTAAATCATCCAATGTCTCTGGTTCAAAATAGGTGTTTGCTGTTACTACTTGGCTTTGTAGCGAATTTTGCCACAAATGGTTCTTTTTAATTTTCATAGGCGATGTTGTTAGTGAGGGACTCCAATTTACATACAAGATAATTATTTTATGATTAAAAATAAAATTTTATTATTTATATATCTTGAGAGAAGTAGTGAAAAGTCGATTTTGATTTGCTAAAATGGAATTTAATGAATTGAAAAAGACTATTGGCTTTAAGTTGTCTTAATACGACATGAGTAGGATGTTGCCATAAATAATTGATAATCAATATTATCTAGATAGCCTATGAGATTGGATGAAAAAAAATGACTTTTTCTCGTCCGATTTGAATGACGTAATCCGTCTAAGAAGTAGAAACATCGCAAAAGCGGTAAAAGGAAATTATTTTTGAACCATTAATTTAAATAAACAAATCATGAAAAAATTTTTAGTAATCTATCACGCGCCAGCAGAAGCAATGGCGGCAATGGCAACAGCGACTCCAGAACAAAAAGCAGAAGGAATGAAGCCATGGATGGCATGGAAAGAGTCTGTTGGAGATAAATTGGTAGATTTTGGTGCTCCATTAATGGGAGGACAACGTATTTTGCCAGATGGAACTACCGAAGCAAGTTCAAAAGAAGTTACAGGATATTCCATGATTGAAGCAACAGATATTGAGGAAGCGAAATCGTTATTAATGGCGCATCCACACTTGCAATGGACTGGTGGATGTGATATCGAAGTACACGAAGCAATGGCAATGTAACGTGAAATAATCTTCAATCTAAATTATCTAGTATAGATTGAGAAGATCTAATTAAGTCCTATTTGTCGTAATCGAAATGTACGGTAAATAGGGCTTTATCTTTTGTCCTCAGAAATAAGAATGCCCAAATGTGAAATGAAAAGGAATGGATGGGGGATTATTGAATAGTATTCAATATTATTCTTCCTCGATGTCTTCAATGTCGACGTCCCAGGCGACCATAATGTCTGTTAGTACGTCACTTTCGCTATGCTCTATTTCATTATCTGAATCGGCAACTTCATAGATTGCTCTACAAGTGATGATTGATTTCTCTTTAGACCAGAACGAAAGTTTTGGAAGTTCTTCTAACATTAGCATGAATTCATCTGCAAAATTCTCACCTTGGTTAAGTTCATAAAACCACCGTTTTATTTCACCAAAACGAGTAATAAAATCGGATTCAGCATCTGTAGTAGAATGATTTCCATCTATACTCACGCAGAGATTTCTAAGTTTTTTTGTGATTTCGTCTTGTTCTTCTTGACTTAGCTCGCCATCCGTAAAAGTGGCGTAGGAAATGAGAATTACCCCTAATGTATTAATCCAATCTTTTCGAATATCATTCATGCCCGTTCAATTTTTTAGTATCAGCAACCCGCTAAAGATACATAAAATTAATAAAACAGAATTAAATCCATGTAATATGGTGTCAATGGGAATCATAATTATCGAATAGTTGAGAACTCCCTATTTTAGAAAATGGATTTGTACAAGAACTTTACATCTCCTTACTTTGTAGTGAGGGGGGATAGATAGGATGTGAATGGAGTGGGTGTGCCTGTATTGTATAGTTTATTTAATGAATTCTTATTAAGTTAAACTGCACTATATTGGGCCATTAATTAAATATAATTCGATGAGTTGGATAGAAACAATAAGTTACGAAGATGCTGATTCGGCCTTAAAAAAAATTTATGACCGGGTAAAAGGGCCAAATGATAATGTGGATAATGTGTTAAGCATTCATAGCCTTAGGCCTCACTCCTTGGTAGGACACATGACAATGTATAAAGGTGTTTTGCACAACTCAAATAATACGTTGCCAAAGTGGTATTTAGAGGCGCTCGGAGTGTATGTAAGTAAGTTGAATCAATGTGACTATTGTGTACGACATCATGCAGAGGGATTGGCTCGCTTATTAAATGATAATTCCAAAATGGACTCATATATGCAGTGCATAGAAACAGGTGATTTTGATAATTTCTTTAATCCCCAATATCTACAAGGCATGGATTATGCTCGAAAATTGACATTAGAGCATACTACGATTGTAAAACAAGATATTGAAACCTTAAAAAAAGTGGGGTTTTCCGAAGGAGAGATTCTGGAAATCAACCAAGTAACGAGTTATTTTAACTACGTAAATCGGACCGTCGTTGGGCTAGGCGTAAATACGGATGGAGATATTATCGGATTATCTCCAAATGAAAGTGAAGACCCCAATAATTGGAATCATCAATAGTTGAGGCACTTTATGTTTTAGTGAATAGGATAATCCAGTAGTAAATTTTCGCTTCTGGAAGTCGGTTTTTGCTTCCCATTGCTAAGTTTACTAACCTGTTGATACACATAAGCTCGTATTTCGGAGATTACAATTTCCCCATCTTTGTTTAGGTCAGCTTTATTTGATTTTAGCCCCTCCAGCATGCAATAGGTGAAAAGTCCATTTTTCCATTCGGCACTTTCCATGGCAAATTCTGCTCCACCAGCGGAGGAAATGACCGTAATACCGGTTCCTTTTCGAACATCAGCGAATAAATCCTGCATTAGTAAATTTGCATTTTCTACTCCAAAACCTTCTTTTTGGCGAATTCCTTCTCCCACCGCTCTAAATTTCACATCTCCTTGTTCTACAGTAGATTTTTTCTCTTTTTCTACCTCATCTTTATCAACTTCACCACTGTGGCATGTGTCCATTATTAATAACTTTTTCAGCGCTTTTAGTGAACCAATTATTTGTTGAAGATCATCATAGGATAGTCCACGAGCTTTGGGATCGTTGAAATCCATGTCATGAGTTGCAAAATAGTAATCAAATTGATCATCTAAAACCCCGTGTCCGGCAATAAAGAAAATCACGGCGTCTTCCGGTTTAATATTTTTCAAACGTTCCTGAAGTTTTGAAATGTTTTCTTTTGTAACATCTTCATCGGTCAATGGAATCGTGAAAATTTGTTTAAACAGGGACTTGTTGTTACCCAATTCATTAATGATATCTGTTGCGTCTTTGGAGGGGTACGTTAGGTCGAATCTGGAATCCTTGTATTTGGATACCCCGATTGAGATAACATATAAATTACCTTTGGTTTCGGAATCATCTTTTACAATATCAAAGGAGGATCTGAGACTTTCTACACCTTTTGAGTTCAATGCTGAAATTTGGACATTGTTGGGACCTGGAATCAATGGAACATCCAATTCGATTTCCACAGATTTTGAATTGCGATCCTTTAAATTCATTCCTTGCACTCCGTAAATAGGAACATCATCCACAAATACTTTTAATCGATCCAACGGGAATAGATTATCCTCCGCTTTAATGGTGAATCGCACGTGATTTTCTTTTGTGATCAAAGGTAAATCTTTGGTGAGAAGTTCTGTTTTTGGCAGGTGAAAGTCAGTTCCTAGGTCTTCTTCAGTAAAGCCGGATCGTTTCAAACGCTTTTTGTACAGATAATTATATGCATTAACGAGGTTTTGAGGGGTTTTCCCAATTTTAGAAGCAACAACGTCCGGCCGGTTTAAACGTAGATCAAATTGTTCAAATGGATAAAGTGCAGCGTCCAATCGAAACGCGACTCCCTCTAGGGCTGCCCGACTTGCGGTGTAATAATTATCTGGCGTTAAGATTACGTGATCACTTTTGTTGACAGAGATTAAACTCGCCATTTCCAAACAATCAGTATATGTCCAAACCTTAATCATTCCATCATCTCCAGAACTAAATACCAAATCGCTGGTTTTATCAAATATTACTTTTTGAATACCACCTACATGGTTTTGAAAACTACAAACTTCGGTTCCACTTGCTACATCCCATATTTTAACGGAATTATCTGCAGACCAGACTGCATTGTTAGATGAAGAACTCGCTAATCGATCTCCACTTTTGTTAAAGGAAATAGAAGTGATCATATTGGTGTGTCCTTTTAATGTTTTAGACAAACTCCAATCCGACGTTTTATATAGATTAATTGTTTTGTCCCAAGCAGCGGAAGCTAAAAATTGTCCGTTTGGACTAAACTTTACATCGCTGATGATAATGGTTTGATCTTGTATTTTTTTAATTTCTTTCCCAGAACTTAAATCCCAGATACGAACGGTTTGGTCCATCCCGCAACTGGCTAGGTATTTTCCATCAGGACTAAATGAAGTACCGTAAATCCCTCCTTGATGACCAGATAGGCGATGTACAATCTTTTTTGTATTAAAATCCCAAATTCGGATGATTCCTTGATATCCAGCACCTGAAATGTACTTTCCGTCCGAGCTAAAGGCTAGATTTTGCATTAGTTCTCCTTCTGTGGCAAGTGTAAATGCTTTTTTTCGAGTGCTCATGTCCCAAACAGCCATGCTCATTGCTGTTTCCATTGAAACCAATTGTTTTCCATTTGGTGTAAAGAGTACTGGGAAAAAGCCTGGTAATACGGTGTTTATTTTGTTCTCTTTTAGATTCCACAACTTGATTGTAATGTCCCCTGTAGCTGCTGCAAGATAGGTTCCTTGTTGGTCATAGGCGAGGTTAATGATTTTGTTGCCTTTGGCTTTAATTTGTTTAATGACTTTCCCATTACCTAATCGAGCAATATTAATTTTATTGTTGTCATTAAAGAAGATCAATTTTTCCGTTGGATGCACAGATAGAGCTGTGGGGGCAAACAAGGATGCTTTTGGATAGGGGGCCGTCTCTTTTTTTCCTTTTACATTCCATGTGCGCACTTGATTGTCGTGTTGAGTTGTGATTAATGTTTGCGATTGTTGATCGAAGGTCAATGCCGTTACTAACGCTTTAAAATTATTAAATGTCGTGTGTAAACTTAAATCCGACGTTTTATAGATACGCACTTTCTTGTCGTTGAATGCTACCGCTAAAAATTCCCCTTTATGATCAATGCTCATTTCAGCAAAGGGATACACGAATTTATCGAAGAGGGTTTTGGTTTGAAGCACACTTCCATCAGCAATCGAAATTTGAGTTAATCCACCTTTATAATCTAAATAGAAGATGGATTTTTTATCTGCACTTAGTTGAATTCGTACTATCCCATCTGTAACAAGACTAGTTGGGTCTGCACTAGATTGCCACTTGACCTTTGCAATTTGATTGTATTCATTAACAAAGTATACTTCTTCGCCATCCTGAGAAAATTCAAATTTAGGTATGGAACCACTGGCAGGAATTGATCGGATTAGTTTTCCGTTCGAAATGTCCCAAATTTTTAATTCGTTGCTATTAATCATAGCACCCAAGAATTTACTGTTTGGAGAAAATCGAATATAATTTACCCTTCCATCATTTCCGTGAAATGTGCGAAACTCTTTACCGCTGGATAAATCCATTATTTTTACCAATTTGTCGTTACCACCTGATGCAACCCACTTGCCATCAGGGGAAACATGAAGGCTATTAATGAATCCATTGTGTCCTGTAGAGACTACTACGGATGGTTTCTTCGCCAAGCAAACGAATGAAAATAAAGTAAGCAGCAGCAGTGTCGAAAGAAGTCTCATATTCTGGGTTTTTAATAAAGAAACAGGATTAACCGGATAAATTCAATCATTTAAAGCGAGGAACGATCCGAGAAACAAATGTATATTTAAGCAATTTAACAAATTTTTCAGATCAAGATCGATTGACGATTCTCATTAATCTATATAATTTAACATCGGGAGGTGGGTTGACTATTGGCGTAGGTCTATTAGAAGAATTGTGGGACCGGCCAAAAGATGGAATAACGTACTACCTTCTCGTTCCAAAAATTAGAGAATACACCGAATGCAATAGGGGGGGGCGATCAGATATACACTTAATTCAATTACCAAGCTTTTACACACAATCGATCGGACGCTTGTTTACGGAGCGTAAAATAGCTCGAGTAGCAAAGGAATTGAATGTTGAAAGAATTTTAAATTTGACGAATTACCCCATTCCTACAAGCATTCCGCAGACGCTGTTGATTCATTGGCCATACCTAGTGTACGATGACGCTTTATTATGGACCAAAATGCATTTTATTCGGCGTTTAAAAAGAAAACTTGCAAAGCATCGAATCGCTTCAAATCTAAAGTTTGCGGATAAAATTGTAGTTCAGACGGATGTCATGAAGCAACGGTTTCTTAAGAAATTCCCGCAAAACTCTAAAGAAGTGGATATTATTCCTGCCTTTCATAATTTTAATTCGAAGGATAAGTTGACTTCCGTGAAAGCGAAGAAGAACAAACATTTGTTATTTGTTAGCAAACATTATGAGCATAAAAATCATGAGTTATTGCTTCCATTGGCGCAATTAATGAAAGAAAAGCACATGCTTTGGAAAATTGACATTACGATTTCAAATGAAGCTTATGCAAAGCTTGGATTGAACAACTATTCAGATGTAATTTCAAATCTAGGAGAAGTGTCACCAAAAGAATTAGAATCTATAATTGGAAATTATGATGGATTATTTTTACCAAGTTTGGTGGAGACCTTTGGGATTCCCTATTTAGAAGCGATGCATTTCAAGCTCCCAATTTATACCTCCAATCTTGATTTTGCGAAAGCGGTATGTGGTGATTATGCCAGTTACTTCGATCCATATGATCCAGAATCGGTAATTGAAACGCTTGAGAATAGCATGGAGGTACATAATCGAATCGTTCCTACTTTTCCTGATAGAAAGGAAGTTGTGAATAGACTCTTAAGAATGAATGTGGAATAATACGGGTTAAAGATCGAGTAATCCCTCAGGCAATTGCATTTCGATGTATTTCTCAGTTCGATTAACTTCTAGGATGAACGCATCCTCTATTGGAACTAAGACCTCTTTATTATTGAATTTTATCGCGAAGAAATCATTGCCCGTATTTTCGAAAACCTGATCAATGGGACCTAATTCTCCAAGCACGGAATCTTTCAAAACAAAACCAATAATTTCGTGATAGTAAAATTGGTTGTCTTTTAACTCAGGGAGGACTTCGGAAGGTAGAAATAATTTGCAGCCAATTAAGGTTTTGGCATCTTCAAGAGATTCAATGTCTTCAAATAAGAAATGAACCTTCTGGGGGTGACTGGACTCTTTGTGGTCGTCAATAAAAAATGGAACCAATTCTCCGTGTTGTTCTAGGAGAATCGATTCCATTTGATAATAGTTTTCCGGAAAATCCGAATCTAAGAAAATGGTTACAAATCCCTCGAGTCCGTGGGATTTGGTAACGTGACCTAATTCAAAACAGTCTTCCTGTTTCATGTTGGTCAGATTAAATTCTTAGTCTTCTTTTTTCTCTTCAGCAGCAGGTGCAGCTTCCGCTGGAGCTTCTGTTTTTTCTGCTTCAGCAGCAGGTGCTTCCGCAACTGGTGCCTCTTCTGCTGGAGTTTCAGTAGCTTCTGAAACCTCGGCAACTTCCTCAACAACTACTGATGCAGCTTCTGCTTCAGCAAGTCTTTGACGAATTACTTCTTCACGAGCTTCATTCTTCTTCTTCTCAGCTTCGAATGCTTTTGCTTTTATATCAGCAGCCGCTTTCATTACTGAATCACCTTTTGCAGCAATCTTAGAATCTTTTTCTACTTTCCATGCTTCCAATTTCTTGTCTGCATCTGCTTGAGCTATAGCTCCTTTGTTTACTCCAATTTGTAAATGTTTTTTAAGCATCACTCCACGATACGACAACATTGCCTTTACTGTATCCGTAGGTTGTGCTCCTTTCATTACCCAATCAAACGCTTTCTCATCATTAAGATCAATGGTTGCTGGGTTGGTGTTTGGATTGTACGTTCCTAATTTTTCAATGTACCTTCCATCTCTTTTAGAACGGGAATCAGCAACAACAATGCTATACATTGGTTTCTTTTTTCTACCGTGTCTTGCTAGTCTAATTTTAACTGACATAAAAATTTAAAATTTTTGTTTTGGGATCACGTCCCAGATTTTTGAGCCTGCAAAGATAGTTTAATAAAATCGAAAATTAATTTAATTCGCTTTAATATTTTACTCACCAGTAAATTGTGGGCTTCGTTTTTCGTTAAAAGCGGCTACTCCTTCCTTATTATCTGCACTTCCTCCTGCAATTTCTTGGCAATAAGCCTCGTAATCCAACATTGTATCCAAATCTGAATGGAAGGACTTGTTAAGCATCTTTTTCATAAGGCCAATGGCTTTAGTCGGTGCGTTTCGATAATATTCAGTATAAACTTCTACCGCCGCGTCTAATTCTTCCAATGGAACAACTTTGTTAACCATTCCAAGTTCCAAGGCTTGTGCCGCTTTTACTTTAGTGCCCATGGTGCTTAATTCAAAAGCTTTTGCGGAGCCGACAAGTCGAGGAAGGAAATAAGAGGAGCCAGAATCCAATACTAATCCTACATTTACAAACACTTCAATCAAACTCGCGTTTTCAGCAGCAACGATTAAATCACTTGCCAATGCCAATGAACATCCTGCTCCCGCAGCAACGCCATTCAACCTACATATGATTGGTTTAGGCATGTTACGCATGGCTCTAATAATCGGATTATATCGCTTGTGTAATGATTCACCTAAATTACGGTCTTTAGAATCTTTAATGGCTTTTAAATCTTGACCTGAACAAAATGCTTTTCCAGCACCAGTAAGTACGACTACTCGCACATCACTATCTCGAGTAGCTTGTTTAAGGGCATCTTGCAATTCATAACTTTGAGGGTCGTTAAAAGCATTAAACACCTCCGGTCGATTGAGCGTGATCGTGCCAATTTTATTTTTTACTTCGTATTGAATACAGGTATAGTCCATAAGATTTCAGATTAATAGATGAATTGCTTAAAGCAAAATTAAAATATTAATTTATAAGGGGGGATTATCCGAAGGATTTCTTTTAGTTCAGAAACAAAATTGGAACGGACAGCTAACGTTCCTATTTACTCTTAAATAAACAAGAGAATCGCAGACGTGACGAGAATGCCAATTAAAAAACCAACGTATGTTTGGGCAGGAGAATGTGCTTTTAAAGCAATTCTAGCTCCTAAGACTAAACCAGCAATTAAAAAAATGATTGAAAACAATATGGTTTGTTCACTTTCCGCATGACGAGAAAAAATAAAAAAATAACACAATACACCTCCAATTCCTGCCGCATGTGCGCTGATCTTCCAGAAGAAATTCACAAAGAAAATAACCGCTATTAAAAGCGTGTTAATTCCCATGATATAGTAAAAGGAAGGATGATGTGGGATTTTTGAATAACAAAAAATGGTGGTAATGGAATAGGTAGTAATTGTTAAAAACAAAGGTAATGTACGCTCTTTTTGATTTGATAATTCCACATGTGTTACGTGATTGGACCGAGCCAAAAGGTAGGTTGCAGCACCGGGAATCATGTATGTTAATAGGAAGATGGCAAAAGTAAGCGTTAACTTGTTTTGCAAATCCCAATTATACGAAATGACCGTAGAAGGGAAAACAAAAAGTAAAATGACAAACGTAAAAGTAGGAGCTAACAGCGGATGAAAAATGTAAGATGATATGTTAGCTAATGTTTTGTTCAATTTTTTGAGATATCGATTGTGTTTGTCAAGCAGGATTAGTTTTATGTAAAATAAGCGATTTTTTAATGATTGTCAAACCCGAATCTCCGGTATCTAAATTCTACTATTTGGAATTGGAACTAGGGTAATTCATTTGCATAACAAAATAAACGTTCTGTTATGCGGTATTGATTTGAGTTTTCCAATGAATAATATAGTTTGTCGACTTGACATGTACAAGTCGTACTTTTCATTGAAATAGATACCATTCTAGGACCAAATTCCCAATTGCCACTACTAGGCGATTCGTTCTTAAATCCGTAATCTCTCAGATACTTGACTAAATATAGATTATCTCCTAAAGAAGGGATGGAGTCTGAGTCGGGGTAAAGATTTACAATTTCAACTTTTCCAGTGGCGCAAATAGATTCGACCCTACTTGTTTGTTCCCATTCTTCTTTTGCAATGGAAGTATAACCAGTATAATCCACTGAATCGGATTGATCTTGAGATGGTTGAGAGATGTTTGTACACGAAGTTATTGCGAATAAACTCATTACAAACGTAATTCCTGCTAGCCCAAAAGACCTTAGAGGGTTGTATTTGGAAGTAGAATTAGAAGTAGGTATTTGTTGATAATGGTAGTTGGTCACTTATTTATAGTTGCTTGCGTAATCGTGCTACTGGAATGTTTAATTGCTCTCGATATTTAGCAACTGTACGTCGAGCCAAATTATATCCTTTTTCATTAATTATGGCTACAATTTTTTCATCTGAAAGAGGTTTCACTTTATTTTCTCCTTCAATTATCTCTTTTAATACACTTTTAACCTCTCTACTGGAGACTTCTTCACCGGATTCTGTTGCAATTCCCTCGGAGAAAAAATACTTCAATGGGTAAATTCCAAATTCGGTTTGAACCGCTTTGCTACTCACGACTCTTGAAACAGTAGAAATGTCCATTTCAATTTTGTCCGCAACATCTTTAAGAATCATTGGTCTTAGATTTGTTTCATCTCCATCCTCAAAATAGTTTCGTTGAATTTCAACAATGGTGCGCATTGTATTCAATAATGTCAGTTGTCGTTGTCTGATAGCATCAATAAACCATTTGGCCGAATCCAATTTTTGTTTTACGAAACTAACCGTTTTCTTAAGTTCTTTGTCTTTTTTATCTCCTTTGGCATATGCATCAAACATTTCTGAATAAGACGAAGACATGCGTAATTCTGGGGCGTTACGAGCATTTAGATTAACCACCATTTCCCCATTTTCATTGGTTAAAATGAAATCAGGAACAAGGTATTGTATATTCGTAGTTGCAGTTGCGTTACTTGACCCACCTGGCTTAGGGTTCAGCTTTGTAATCATTTCCACCGCATCTTTTAGCGCCTCTTCTGATTTATTTGTGCGTTGTAAAATTCGGGTATAGTGTTTTTTTGTAAACTCTTCAAAATATTTATCCAGAATGGATTGAGCAAATTCACGTGTTTCACTTTCTTCCTGCTTATACTTAATCTGTAAAAGAAGGCATTCACGTAGATTACGAGCACCAACTCCAGCAGGTTCAAAGTTTTGGATTTTTGCCAAAATTCCTTCCAATTCATCCAAACTGGCTTCCACGTTTTGGGTGAAAGCTAGGTCATTCGAAATAGCTTGTAAATCCCGTCTCAAATATCCATCTTGATCAATACTGCCTATGAGTTGATTTCCGATAATGGTTTCTTTCTCGGTAAGTTTGATATAGCTTAGTTGTGTTTGCAGATTTTCAAAAAGAGTGTATCCAAACGTAATTGGCGTCGATTTTTCCTCCTCATTTCCACCACTATCTCCTTTCATTTTATACCCACCCACATCATCATGCTTAAGGTAGTCTTCTAGGTTAATTTCATCATTGGCTTCATTAGCTTCTTTTGCTTCATCCATTTGGGAATCTTCAAAATGATCATCCGCACCTTCCTCCAGTGCTGGATTTACTTCCAACTCTTCCTCTACACGCGATTCCAATTCAGTAGTTGACAATTGAAGCAACTTGATGAATTGAATTTGCTGAGGAGATAACTTTTGTGATAAAAGCTGATTTAACCCTAATCTTTGCATATTCAAATGTATTCTTTAATCCTACAAAAAACAACTAATGACTTTAATTAATAAAATCGTGCCAACTTTTTCATGCCAAGGTGAAAAACGAATTAATACCTCCTTTTTTTAGGGTTGTTTATGGTGGATTGTAAGGGATGTTTTAGACAAGTCCACTTCTTTATAAAAGTGGATTTAAATTAATATTGAAGTATTTATTTGTATTTTTGTTATTGTAATTCTAACCTTAATCTCCGCTCATTATGAAAAAAATTACATTAACTTTTGCTTTGTGCGTTATAGTTGCATTCGTTTCTTATAATAGTTATGCTCAAAATTCCGTTGGGATAGGAACGAATACACCTAGTTCAAATGCTATTTTGGATTTGGTATCAACCGATCAAGGTTTACTCGTGCCTCGACTTACGAATATACAAATGGGGGCAATGACATTGGCTGCGGCGGATGAGGGATTGATCGTCTACAATTCAACGACTACAGTTTTTATGTATTGGAATGGATCGGCATGGACTAATTTAGGAGGAGTAGATACAGATTGGACCATAGACGGTGGAAATGGTTATGTTTTTAATCAGACCGATAATGTTGGAGTGAAAACGAATACGCCAATTTCTGATTTTCAGATTGGAGAATATTTTCATTTTGACACGATCGTAGCACCTAACGGTTTGAATTTTGCCGTGATAAGTAATAACTTGAGATTCACAGGATCTGGTTGGCAGCGAACAGAAAGTGGTACGGGCGTGGTTTCGTACATGGGAGGTGGAGAATATGCTGTTGAGGTATTTGATTCTTCGGGTGCAGGTAGCACGGCGTTGAATAGTCGTGCTGGAATTCGATTGGACAGTAACTCTTTTGAGGTTACAACAGAAGGACAATTTGCTCAAGGATTGTTAGTGAGACCAGGAGGAAATGAAGGAATTATTGTAGAAAGAAGTCGTTTTAGTGGTGCTCCGGCAAGCATTGAAATGGAAGGAGGATCGGGAAGTCGGGTAGGCTTGGTGGCTCCATCAAATCCCGCTTATGCTTATTTATTAACCTTACCAGATACACTTCCTTTTGCAAATGGAGAAGTCCTTACTTCGGATATAGCAGGAAATTTATCTTGGAGTGCATCCGCTGGAGGTTCAGGTTGGGGATTAACAGGTAATGCAGGTACTGGCGCAGGGGACTTTGTAGGAACAACAGATGGGCAATCATTGCGTTTTAGAACTAATAATATTGAAAGATTAATAGTTGATGCGAATGGTAATTTTGGTTTGAACGATGGGGCTAATGTAAATCAGAAGTTGAGAATGCAATCAGATGCCTCTACGGCTATTTATACAAATTCAACGTATTCAGGAGGGAATCAAACAGTAGGAATTTCTAATAATCTTGTTTCCGGAAACACAGCAGGCAAGATAGCCGTGGATAATCAAGTGGTAGGAACCACAAGTAATGCAGGATCACTGTATGGAATGAACTCCTATATCGAATCCACCAATGGAAGCGGATATGGTGTTTATACCTTTATGGATGAAAGCAGCGGTGCCTCAAGTGGGGAACGAACAGGGGTATATTCGGAGATAAACACTGGAGCAAGTAATTTTAGTGATGTTTACGGAATGAGAAATTATTTAGAAACTGGAGGTAGTGGACAGATTTACGGTGTGTATAATCGATTTAATTTAAGCGGAAGCGGAGAGAAATTTGGTTTCTATAATGAATATCTAGTACCGGGTTCGAAGCATTTTGGACTGTACTTGGAGGGAGAAGATAGAAATTATTTAAGCGGAAATACGGGGATCGGTACCGCCACCCCAGACACGACATTGCATGTGGTGGGAAATATAAAGATGGAAGATGGCAATCAGGGTGTAGGAAAAGTATTAACGTCGGATGGAACTGGGATTGGGAGTTGGCAAGATGCAACAGGTGATACATCCAGTATTATAGCAGATTTAGATCGTGATACATATATAGATGTAGAAGAAGGCACAGATAATGATATTATTGCATTCTATACAGGAAATACATCGAACGGCTCCACTAAGTTTTTCCAGATGGACAGTGGAAGATTTAGTATCTTTAATACAGGGCAATCTGTTTTTATTGGTTCAGGAGCAGGATCAAATGACGATTATGTTTCAAATTATACAACGGCGGTTGGGGAAATTGCATTGAACAGTAACGTTTCAGGTATTCATAATACGGCCATAGGGCGAGGGTCGATGTTTAATCAAACAGGAAGCTACAATACGGCGGTTGGAAGTGCAGCAGGACAAGCGGATGTAGGAACATCTGGTAATACATATCTTGGATACTTTTCGGGAGGTGGCGCATCTAGTGTGTCAGGAGATTATAACTTAGCTGCTGGATATCGAGCGGGATATAATCAAACAGGAGACCATAATGTTTTATTGGGTAGAGATGTAGGATATAGTAATTCGGGAAATTATAACTTTTTTGTTGGGTACAGAGCAGGATATAATAATCAAGGTGTATATGGAATTGCACTTGGAGCTTATGCAGGATATAAAAATACAACGGGAGGTTACAGTGTTAATCTTGGATATTATGCTGGGTACGGAAATACGGCAAGCAGTGATCAAATTAACATAGGTAGGTATTCAGGACGTTATGCAGATGGAGGTTTGTATGGTATTCATATGGGATACTATGCTGGTCGATATGATTCTTCAAGTTATAATGTGATGATCGGAAGAAATGCCGGTTATAATACAAGATCAGGAACAAGTAATGTTTATGTAGGTAATTCAACGGGGCAGGGAAATACTACAGGAAGTTATAATGTAGGCATAGGGGATAATGCCGGTGGGAGTAATTCAACTGGGTTTACCAATGTTAATATAGGTAGGAATTCTGGAGCAATAGCATCAGGCGGTCAGCACAATATTCATATGGGACATTATTCGGGATATCAGGATGGTGCCAATTATAATGTGATGTTGGGTTATTTTGCAGGAAGAAATGCTACAAGTGGTAATAATAACATTGCGATTGGAAATGGGACTGGTTATGAAATCGGATCTGGATCGGAAAATGTATTCTTAGGGCATAGTGCCGGTGGATCTTCCACGGTATCTCAAAATACTTTTGTGGGATCCTATTCTGGTCAAAATACTTTAACCGGAGGAAACAATGTCGCTTTAGGTTACCAAGCTGGAGATTTGAATACCACAGGATCGGATAATACCTTTATTGGATCGGGAGCGGATGCATCCCTAAATAACTTATCCAATGCAACGGCGATAGGAGCAAATGCAGTGGTAAGTCAAAGCAATACGATAGTATTAGGGGACGGAGCGAATGTAGGAATAGGCACATCTACCCCTGCTGAAAAACTAGAAGTGATTGGAAATATAGAAATTCCGGCAGCGAATGATTATCAATATGCCAGCGCTAAATTCGGTTATGCTAGCGTGGCAGCATCTGCATTTACTCTAAGTGATGGAAGTAGTTCGATTTTTTTAGGTGGTTTTGACAGTGGAAATTCACGTTGGATCCAAGGGGGAGATGTAACTACGGATGAATATATGTATGCGTCGATTCAATTACCTCATGGTGCAGAAGTAGTTCAAGTTGATTTCTATGTGTATGATGGTGATGGTACGCATCAAGTTTCGGGTAACCTCAGTAGACAAACCTTGGGGTCAACAGTTACCAATGTAATGGCTACAACGAACAGTTCTGGTGCGGCTTATAATTCTGGTCATATCAATTTAGTCGATAATACAATAAGTAACGCTACCATTAATAATAAAGAGTATGCCTATTTTTTAAGATTTGCGACGAAACAAAATATTGCTTCTTTAAGAATTATTGGTGCTAGCATAATCTACACTGTTACCAAAGCAGACTAATATCACATTCCACCCATTCGAAAATAAGGAGATCTGAATTAAGCGATGCTTTTTCTTATTTCTGAATTGGTAAGAGATTCAGAGTTATATTTGATAATGTAATTAATCTTGCAATAGGAAGATACCTCTAAAAAATCTTATTTGAAACGTTCTGTGTTGAAAGATATAATTGAATTATAGGACTTTAGGAGTTAAATTTGATTGGTTAGTCAATTTAAATGTCAATTGTACTTTTTTGACTTTAGTTGTAATTTTACTTATTAGTCCATAAGATAGATGAATCAAAGTTTTCCGGAAGTCGTGGATTTTTTTGTACTTTAGACTTATTATCTTAGGATAAAATTGGGCCCTTATGAAAAAAATTATACAAAATCTATTCATTCTGCTGTTAGCGACAGTAGCATCTTTTAATAGTTATGCGCAAAATTCTGTTGGAATTGGTACAAATACACCAAATCCCAACGCTGTGCTTGAACTAGTATCTACGGATCAAGGATTATTAGTACCTCGACTTACCAATGCTCAAATTGGGGCGATGACCGTTGCTGTGGCGGATGAAGGGTTACTCGTTTATGATGCCACTAATCTGGAATTTATTTATTGGGATGGTTCCAGCTGGGAGCCTTTGGGTGGAGCAGATACGGATTGGGAAATAGTGGGTGACACCGTTTTTAATGAACTAGACTGGGTTGTTATTGGTGGAGATCAAACTGCAGCAGATGTATTTGCGCAATTAACAGTGAATACGGAAAGAGGTACAGGAGTTACGGTAAGTTCGTATGGATTAAATACAGAGAATGTTGGATTAGACGCCGAGGCCGCTGCTGGTTCAGATTTCAACATTGGTTTATCAGGGAGCGCATATGGAAATTCATCGGATACGACAATTGGGGTTTATGCGGAAGCGATAGATGTAGAAGTAGTTGGAGGAGCCATAAGAGGAGAAGCTTATCAAGCTGTTGGTGACAATGGAGGAGATGTGTTTGGAGCTTCGTTCGAGGTAATAGGAGACGGTGTGAATGGTAATCTACAAGGTGTAAGCGGTACAGCCGTTGACAATTCAGGAACAGGAAATACATTTGGGATTTATGGTAATGCATCTGGAGGATTGAATAACTATGCAGGTTATTTTGAACAAGGAAATGTGTATGTAGAGAATTTTCTAGGAATAAATGTTCCCGTTCCAGCTTATGAGTTAGATGTGGCAGGAACAGCGCTTGTTGATACATTAAGGGTTAGCTTTTCACCAGGACCTAATTATCACTTAGTAGATATTGATGGTACAGGTAAGTTGACTTGGCAACCTTTAGGATCAGACACAGATTGGGAAATTGGAGCAGGTACTGTGTATAATCAAAATGATTTTATTGGTATTGGAACAAATGCACCAATAACTGCTTTGCAACTTGCTTCATATATGCATTTGGATACAATCGATGCAGGAGGAGAAAAATATACGATGCTTTCTAATAACTTAACATTTAATGGAAGTGACTTTCAATACTCTAATGCTGGAATGGGCATTGTAAACTATATGGGAGGAGGTCGCTTTGGAGTAGAAATATATGAAGCAGGATTGGCAGGAGGTAATTCTGGAGGGAATCCAGTTGCTGAATTTACCATAGATTCAAATCGTGCACAAATAGAAACAAAAGGAATTAACTCTACTGGATTGGAAATAAGATCTAATAGTAACGTTGCTTTATTAATAGAGAATCAGCGTGATAATAATAAACCCTCAGCGCTACGATTTAGAGATGAACGAACAGGTCAGGAAGTAGGATTGATGTCTCCGGATTCACTTGGGAATGCATATGACTTAAGATTGCCCGATAATTTACCAACTGCATCAGGAATGTTAATGACTTCAGATCCTGGTGGTAATTTATATTGGACAAATCCCTCAGGTTCTATATCTAGTATATCTGACGCTGATGGAGA
Source organism: Cytophagales bacterium (assembly GCA_965277185.1). Lineage (GTDB taxonomy): Bacteria > Bacteroidota > Bacteroidia > Cytophagales > JAHDFW01 > JAHDFW01. The sequence goes on from CBDICC010000012.1 coordinate 57,069, forward strand.
TACCTATATAGATGTAGAAGGAAGTGGCGATGATGATGTGATTCATTTTAATACAGGAGGAGCAACGAGTATTGAATTTTTTAGAATGGACAGTGGAAGATTTGAAGTTTTAAATACGGGACATTCAGTTTTCATTGGAGAAGGAGCGGGAGCTTTAGATAATTTATCGTCCAATAATTATAACACTGCAATAGGGGATTTTGCATTTAACAAAAATACTTCGGGCCAAATTAATACAGCAGTAGGTGGTGATGCACTTAGATTTAATACAACTGGGCAGCGTAATGTGGCTCTTGGTAGTTCGGCGTTACTACTTAACACCACTGGGAGCCGTAATACAGCCGTTGGAACGGATGCTCTTTTCCTCACCGAAACTCAAACTGGGAATACGGCTGTGGGAGATGAGGCTCTTTACGGCAATATAGGAGATTATAATACGTCAATTGGATTCCATGCTGGATATGGGGCCTTAACAACAACAGGAAATTCTTATCTTGGAGCTTTTACAGAAGGTGGTGGCACTGGAAATTACAATGCCTATATGGGGTATCAAGCAGGGCAAAGTAGTACTGGTAGCTATAATGTGTTTTCAGGATATCGGGCTGGTCAAAGCAATACTGGAAGCTACAACGTATCGTTAGGTCAGCTAGCAGGTGTAGATAATCAAGGAACTGGTGGAATACATATAGGGAGGAATGCAGGTAACTCAAATACAACAGGGAATTACAACATTAACTTAGGTTACTACACTGGGGATGCTCGTGAAACAGGAAATGACAATATTAATTTGGGTAGATATGCTGGGCGCTATGGCGATGATGGATCACATGGTATTCATATGGGGTATTACGCAGGGCGTTATGACTCAGCTAGTTATAATATTGCAATTGGGTATTTTGCTGGAAGTTCTACGACTACTGGGACACAAAATGTGATGATTGGAGGGAACTCAACGGGGAGTAGTAATGTTTCTGGATCCTACAATGTGTATGTTGGAGCTTTGGCTGGTCAATTAGCGAACAGTAATTTTAATACCGCAATTGGTTATTATGCTATACGAAATAGTACGGGTACTAGAAATACGGCGCTTGGATATCAAGCGGGAGATGTAAATACATTAGGGTCTAATAATACCTATGTAGGATATGGAGCAGATCCAGCTTCTAACAATCTTTCTAATGCTACTGCTATAGGATATAATGCCGTTGTACAAGCAAGTAATACAGTACAATTGGGGAATGCAGCCAATGTAGATTTTGATGGGGCATTGATGCCAGATAGTGATGCGGGTGGAGCAGGAGAGGTGCTGACATCTCAAGGAGTTAATGCATCGCCTATTTGGACAAGCCTGCCTGCCAATACAAATGTTTATAACATAGATGGAAGTTTAACTGGTGCTAGAACAGTTACGCATGGTGCTAATACCTTAACGTTTAATTTAACAAGTACAGGATCTTTTAGAATACAGGATAATGGAGTTAATGCTTTTCACGTTCAATCCGATGGGGATGTTAATTTAGATGGAGGAACAATGTTTGTGGATGCAAGCATAAATAGAGTTGGTATTGGTACTACTACACCTCAAAACTACTTGCATATTGATAAACCCAGCACAGGGACCGCTTATATGCAAGTGACAAATACAACAACCGGGTCAGGAACAACGGATGGGTGTTTATTTGGTACGAATGGGTCTAGTATGTTAGTGTGGAACTACGAAGCTACAAACATGCTTTTTGGAACAGGAGGAACTACTAAAATGGTCATTGAATCAGGGGGAGATGTGGGAATAGGAATAACGAATCCTTCTTATAAATTGGATGTGAATGGTGGATTTAGAGAAGAGGGAGGATATTGGAATGTGGACGAGTTTGTTGCGAGTTCGCAGGATGTATTCTTTACAAATACGAACGCACATGTGTTAATAGGGGCAAATCAGACAGCTGTAAATAAGTTGGGTGTAGAAGGAAGTGTAGCGATTGGAGCAAACTATTCTGGAACTACTGTAGGGCCCACAAACGGCTTGATAGTGGAAGGGAATGTGGGTATTGGAGACGCTACTCCATTAAGTACAGCTGCGTTACATATTTATCAAGATGGTACAACTGGAGCTTACGGAGTTTACTCAGAAGTAAATAGTACATATGGGACAACCTCGTATGCTGGGTTTTTCCTAAATAATAATTCTTCTACATCTCAAAATATAGGTATTCAGGGAAGAGCAAATGCCGCGACTACAGCGAATACTCGAGGTGGTCGTTTTTACTCATATGGAACGGGAAGTACCAGTTATGGAGTATATGCATACACCAACAATGCAGCTTCTACGAATTATGGACTGTATTCTTCAGGAAGTGTTTTTACTACGGGAAGTTTCTTGCCTTCTGATGCAAAGCTTAAATCCAACATTGTAGAATACGATAATGCAATTTCTAAAATTCAAGCAATTCAAGTTAAATCTTATGAGTATAGACAAGACGGAATCTATAAATATATGAACCTTCCACAAGGACCGCAGGTAGGATTGATCGCGGGTAACTTAAAATCGGTTTTACCAAGTCTTACTAAGAAAACAATATTTGATTCAGAGGACATTCCTGACTATGAAGGAGAGAAGGAGATGATAGAGTTTGACGCGGTAAATTATGCAGGTTTGGTTCCCGTAACGGTAAAAGCAATTCAGGAGCAACAAATCGAAATTGATGAGTTGAAAAAGAGAATTGCTGAATTAGAGAAATTGATTCTAAGCAAGTAATAGGCACTTAAGATCTTTTCTAATTAAAGAAATTATTAAAAAGTCAGATTTGAAATCATTCAAATCTGACTTTTTTTTGTTTAAAATATAGTTACAATTCGGTTTTATGTAATTTATTCTTAATTTACGCTATAAATAAAAAATTGGTCAGGTATTTGTATAAGATACAGTAATGATAATAACTTAAATCAAGAACTATGAAGAACATAAACAAATTAGGGATAGCAGTATTAGCTGTATTTTTATTCGGATTGAGTACGATGAATGCGCAAGAATGTGCATCAGAAATTAAGAGTTTGGGCGGAGGGAAAATTCAGGCTGCTTTTGAAAAAAAGAATCGTCCTGCATCTGTAAAAGTAGATGGAACTTCCGATACCCGTTTTGTCTCTAACGGAGGAATCTGGGTTTCTACCGCTAAATATTCAACGCTAGAGCAAACGTTGGTATTGACTATGACAGATGGATCAACTACCAAGAGTTGTTCATATGATGCAAAGGGTCAACCGAAAGTAGCACCGCCAAATGATTGTAATGCAGAATTTACAAATACTAGCGCAACAGGACCAACAATTACCTGGACGGTTGCAGATGAAAGCGCGGTGAAAGAATATCGTGTCGTAAATGAGTTGGGAGAGGTAGTTCATACACAGCCAAATGAAGACAACGAAACCTATGAATATACAGTGCCAAGACCGGGAGTTTACCGCATTGTAGCAGAATGTTTTTCAGGCGGAACGAGTACTTCAGATGAAATTCCAGTGGAATAGTATTTAATTTCATTGCAAAAATGATGGCTTGATTTCTCCAAATATGAAATCAATTAGGAATCCCGTATTTTGTTATCAAAATACGGGATTTTTATTTAAGGTTTGAATGTAATATTTGATGTGTAGGGATGGGAATGTTTGAATCTTTGGATAAAATACTATTTTTCGTTAAATTTCCAGTTCGGGTTAGTAAAATTCGTTCAACAAATACATTATGAAAAAGTACTTTATTCTCACTTTATCCTTGATATATATGTTAGGGATTAGTCAAAAATTGTATTCTCAAAATTCTGTTGGAATAGGGACTGCAACACCTAATACCAATGCAATCTTAGATTTAGTTTCGACCGATCAAGGATTCTTAATTCCAAGAATAGATACCAATACATTATTAACCGTGTTGAGGCCGACACTAGCAGCATCTGATGATGGAATGTTGGTTTATGCCGATGAAATAAATGCATTTGTTTATTGGGATGGCGATAGCTTGGATTGGTACCTGTTAAATGAAAACTTGGGAGGTGGAAGTGGTTCAGACGATGATTGGAGTATCCTTGGAGATACGATTTATTCCGGAAGAGATTATGTGTCAATAGGAGGGAACGTAAATGCAAATTCAAAGGTGTCGATCGAGTCTAATAAAGAAATGGCTTTGATCATTAATAACTCGGGCACAACACAGAGCATAGGAGCATTGATCCAAGCAGGTTCAGCCGCAAATCAAAATACAGCAATTGATGCCAGAGCTTTTGGCGGTACAGGAGATACGACCGTTGGAATTAATTCCTCGGCTTTTAATGTAGGTAATGTAGGTGTTGGAGTAAGAGGAACAGTGGAAGGCTATGGGAATGGAGCGTTGCTGTATGCCGGAATTTTTGAGGCAAAAGGAAACGCTGGAGATACAGCCTATGGGTTGATATCGTCTGCGAAAGGAGGAGATTTAAATTTTGCCGGATATTTTACAGATGGATATGTTGTGGTTGAGGATACATTGATCGTAGGAGGGAATCCATTGGGAGCAGGTGCAATTTTGCAAGATATTGATGGAAGTGGAAAATTAGGTTGGGTTAACCCTTCGTCTGGCAATTCTTGGACATTGCTTGGGAATGCGGGAACAGTAGACAATACAAACTTCATAGGAACGATAGATGATATTCCACTTAACTTTAGAGTGAATAACTTTAGAGCAGGACGAGTTGAATCGGATAGTTGGACAGGAGATAATTATGCCAATTCATTTTATGGTTATGAGGCTGGAACCGCTATCACGGTCGGCTTTGAAAATAGTGGATTTGGTTACTGGTCTCTGTACGACAATACGATCGGAGAGGAGAATGCAGCATATGGTGCCTATTCTCTTAGAAGTAATACTTCTGGTGATTATAATGCAGGAGTAGGAAATAGAGCCCTAAATTCCAATACTATTGGAAATAGAAATACAGCAGTAGGATATCAATCATCTACAGGAAACAGGGAAGCTTCGGATAATAGTTCGCTTGGGTATAGAGCTTTGAGAAATAACGGATATTCAGAAAAGAATGTAGCTATTGGAGCGGAAGCATTAACAGCGCATTTTTTTAATAACAGTTTTACAGTATACAATGGTGAAAATGTAGCGGTTGGATACAGATCTCTTTTTAGCAATAATCCAACGACATCGACCAATGGAGTTCAAAATACAGCTTTAGGAGCTTTATCGGGTAGTATGAATGTGGTAGGAAACCAAAACACGTTTATTGGATATAATGCAGATGCAGTAGCCAGTAATTTAGTGAATGCAACGGCTATTGGAGCAAACGCGCTCGTTGGAACAAGTAATAGTGTAATTCTAGGAAATAATGCGAATGTCGGAGTAGGTACATCTACACCATCGGCAAAAATGGAAATCCAACAAAATTCTGGTGTTTCTCCGCAGTTATTATTACATCAAACCAGTACGGGTTTTGGGCAGTTGAGAATGACCAATACGGTTGCCAATAAATATTTTGCACATACGTTTAGTCCAAATGCAACGGATGCGTTTTCAGGATACAATATTTACTATCACAATGGAGCAAGTGGGAGTAATATTCTATCGGTTTACGGAGATGGTAAAGTAGCGATTAATCCATCTGCGGCAAGTACACATAATTTTGATGTATTTGGAACTTCTATGTTTAGAGATACAATTAACTTGCCTTATGGTGCAGTTGCAGCTGGAAATGTACTTACATCAGATGCCAGTGGAAATGCAACTTGGCAGCCAGCAGGTGGAGCAGATTTGGATTGGAGTATTTCTCCGGGAGTAGTATCTAATACACTTGACAATATAGGAATTGGAACGAGTAATCCTTTGGGGAAATTACATGTAAGAACAGCGGATAATGCAGTAGGTGGAACAATGATACAAACTGCCTCATCGACCGGAAATGAAGAGCCATACCTTTACTTGGTGAAATCTCGAGGTTCGTCTGCAGTTCCTGCTGCCGTTGGAGATGGAGATCGAATAGGTGGGGTCTCATTTAATGGCTATGATGGGACTGATTTCCAAGATGGAGCATTAATTTATTCAAATACAGATGGTGCATGGAATGCGGGAAATAGAGGAGCAAAGCTTCATTTTGCGACGACTAAGAATGGAACAACTTCCATGACAGATATGATGACCATTGGTAATGATGGTGTAGGAATTGGTTGGAATGATCCAGTATGGCCATTGCAGGTAGAGACCACGGATGAGATTAGAGCCGGATATTTTAAAAATGTATTTACGACAGGTTCTAATACGATGGCATTGTATGGAATTACGTCAGGTAATGGAGCAGGAGAGCATTATGGTGGATATTTTGAAACCCAAAATGGAACAGGTAAAAGTATAGGTGTAGCAGGTTATGGTGTTGATGGAGATACGGTAATTGGGGTTTATGGAAATGCGTTGAATGGATCGGTTAATTATGCTGGATACTTTGATAATGGAGATGTCTTTGTACAAAACAGCTTGATCCTTCCTACTGGGGCAGCTGCCGGAAGAGTATTGACTTCAGATGCAAATGGAAGAGCGAGCTGGCAAATTGCATCGGGTGGTTCCGATATTGCAGCAACGCTCGCAATTGGTAAAGATGCTGGAGCAGATAGTATCTTTAATTTAGGAGGGATTAGCATAAATAGTGGAAATGTAGATCCAAGTGCAGTAATGGATTTAAATTCTACCTCTGCAGGTGTCTTGATTCCAAGAATGGATGAAACAGCTAGAGATGCGATAACTTCTCCGGCAAATGGCTTGCTTGTTTTTCAAGAGGATGCTGGCTCAGAAGGGATAGGATTTTATTATTACGACAATCCAACTGCGAAATGGGTAAAGTTAGGTGATCAAAATAACATATGTAATACTGGATTTGTAGCAGGGAATGCAAAATATTGCATTGAAAATACGGAACATGCAGGTGCAGATTTTTGGAACGCAACAGAAACATGCGCGAATGCCGATGCGCGACTTTGTACATTTACAGAATGGTATCATGCATGTACAAATACATTAGTAGGAACGGCAACGGGTAATTTCGAATGGATTGAATATGGAGGATTAAATTCGGGTCACGTAGTAGGAAATACAAATTGTGAATCCATGAGTACGGACGCAAAGTCCAATGCACACACCTATAGATGCTGCTATTCAAAATAGGACATTAGAGGTCTCATGTCAATGGAAATCAATGGAAGTAAATCAGCTGAGATTTGATTAAAAGAATCATCATATCGGTTTTTGTATTGAGCATGTTTTACATGGCTAATGCAACTTCTATTGAAATTAATTTTGGCAAAGCCTTGAGCCAGGAAGTGAAACCCTTCAAACTTTATTTAAGGGAAATTATTGGAAATAAAATAGTTACGATTGATTCAACGTCAATTGTGAAAGGCAAGGCAAGGTTTGGAGATAAAACCTATTTCTCTGGTTTTTATGAACTGTATTTAGAAGAGTCAAATCGAATTGAATTTTTAATTAATAAGCAGGCAAAGATTTCTGTTTCTTGTCAAGCGCTTCCAATTCAAGATGCAGTCGTCTTTGAAGATGCTGAAAATAAAGCATTGTGGAGTTATAAATATTTTTCGCGTAGAATAAATGGTGAAATTAGTGCTTTTCGAAAAGCAAAGGAGGTAAGTCATTTAGCGCTGTTTGATGCAAAGATTGATTCGATGAATAAGATTAAGGATCAATTCCAATATTCGTTTTTGAAGAAGAACAAAGGAATGTTAATTCGTGATTTTGTGGCGGCATCTTCTCAGGATTTACTCAATTCGTTAGGAATGAATTATAGAAAGGAGCATTTCTTTGACAACGTCAATTTTACAAATCCAGCTTTAATTCGATCATCTGTTCTGCCCTCTATAATAATGGAGTATCTACAAGTTCATACAAATCATGACGAGGTAGGTTTTCGAGAAAGCATAGATGTTATTTTGGATAAAGCACTTGTGAACAGTGAGATACACCAATTTTGTATGATGACACTGATGGACTTATTTAATAAAGTAGGTCCTTCTATTGTATTTCAATATATCGTTGAAAATCATTTATTGATTAATGGCTGTGCTGATAATGTAGACAATACAGATTTAAGCACTTTAGCGAGTGAATATGCGAAGTTAATGCCAGGTAACGTCGTGCCTAATCTTAACTTTTTAGATACAAAAGGGAACGCTCACAAATTACTAGATTTAGCGACAGGATTTAAAAGTACCATTATTTTTTTCTGGTCATCGCATTGTTCTTATTGCCATGCGGCAATTCCAGAATTGAAGCGTTTTATTAATGCGGAAAATAGTAATGTTCACTTGATCACCTTTTCCCTAGATGAACAGAAATTATCTTGGGAAAATGGAATTTACGATACCAAATTAATTGGAAGTCATTATTCTGACTTGAAAGGATGGAATTCCGAAGTAGTACAAAAATTAAAAGTCCATAAAACACCTTCTTTTTACATTATTAATGAAGACGGTTTGATTTTGTCCAAGCCAGTGGACGTAAAAGAACTATTTTCATTCTATAAATTAGAACCTAAAGTTTCGAATCAATGAAGAACTCATTATTACTTATATTGATATTATTTTTAGGTCATTTATCGATGGCCATAACGGTAGATATTACACCTAGTGTTTTGGGAGGATCACATTCGGGTGAAGCAACTCTTTCCGAAGTATATACAGCTGACGGTTTAGGAATGCCCAATTTTAGTGGGATTCCGGATGCTTGGATGGACATAGATAAGGGGGAGGTTATGCACTTGACTGATTTTGACGTAAATTGCAGAAACGGGGTGATCTCTGCGATTACGTTGGAAGTACAATTTTCTGTTGAAGCAGGATATGGTGGCTCTAACGCGATCACGTATAATTTTTTGAATACAGGAATTGTTCCAACAAATAGTGGAAATAATCAAACTGGATCCTTTGATCTTTATTCAGCCGGAATAACGACATGGGCTCAGGTCAACGCGCTTAATATTGAATTCACTAGTGACGACAATGCGGGAGCGGATGCGGTTGCCTTTGATCATATAGTAGTTCGCGTTACGTATACGGATGTAAATCCACCTCCAGGTACCTACGACGTGGGGCCTAGTGGTTACTTTGCTTCCATTACGGATGCATTGGTTGCGATAAAATGTATGGAGCCGATCACCGGTCCTTATGTATTAGAATTGCAACAAACCTACAATAGTGTGGTGGAGACTTTTCCACTTTCCGTATACGCTATTGATGGAATGAGCAGTGATCGGACGATAACGATTCAACCGGAAGCAGGAGCAAGTGGATTGTCAATTGAGAGTGCTCAAGTAGGGACTGTAGTGGACGTGAACGAAGGAGACTTTTATATTTTTGATGGACGACCAGGTGGAGTTGGAGGTATCGCAACGACCAATTTAAAGGTAATTAATACTAAAACTTCTGCAGGACGAGGTTCCGTATTCCAATTATCAAATGATGCCAGCAACAACTTGCTTTCATTCCTAAATATAGAAGGAGAGGTTGAGGGAACCGGAAATGGATTAATTTATGTAAGTGAAACGACGAATTCTACTGGAAACGACGATAATACCGTGGAGTCGTGTGTTTTATCAGATTTAACGGTAGGTGGGTCAGCTTTTGGACCTTATTGTGGAGTTTTCAGTAATGGTACAGCGGGAAAAACGAATGATAATTTGCTAATTAATAATTGCCACTTTGACAATGTTCAAGAAGGCTCAATTGCAAGTTCAGCTGGGGTAAGAACCTTTACTAATACTCCTGGTATAACCATTACAAATAATCATTTTTACAAAAGTATCGCCTACACAGCAGGCCTAGATAATTTAGGAGCGGCAATAATTATAGAGTCAGATGGAGGCCATTTAATTGAAGGTAATTTCATCGGAGGTTCAGGTTCTAGTTGCTCAGGAATGATGATGATTAATGGAGGTACAGCAGAATATACTGGCATAGTACTCAACAACTCTACCAGTGGGAATAATAGCATTATCAATAATAAGTTTGCTGGAATTACTTTTATAACTGAATGTAATACGACTTTTTATCCCTTGCAATTTGTATTTGTAGACGGTACAAGTACCGTTCAAATAGAAGGAAATTTGATAGGGGAAAACAGTGGAATAGGAAGTTTAATTTTAACACATAATGGAACCAATAGCAAAGGGTTTAATATGATAGAGAATTATGGTTCCGCAACTTTAAATGTCATTAATAACAACTGCGGTGCGATTACTCAGAATGGAACACGCGATTTGGCAATTACGAAATTAATTGATTGTCTAAATGGGGCAATGACTATTGAAAGTAACACATTTGGAAATGCTACGGCCAATAATATTGTAATGTCTTCAAATTCAGGATTATACGGGATTAGTAATACGTCTTCTTCTGGTATCGTTGCGAATAATAATGTATTTCAAAATTGGGACTACAACGCGACTAGCGCTTATTTGTATGGGATTAGTAGTGCCGGCGGTTACCTTTCTGCAGATGGAAATACGTTTACAGATATTAACTCAGCAAGTGATGGGATTGGATATTTTATACATAATAATGCAAGTAATGGTGCTTCAATTACGAACAATACCATTCAGAAAATTAATTTAAGCAACGGTGGCGCCACTGTACAATTTAGGGGGATTTCAAACTCAGGAGTTGGAGGAGATTTGGATGCGAGTCAAAATAAGATCCAAAATATTTCTATAAATTCTTCGGCAAATAATAGCACGAAGCTATATGGAATTTATTCCAGTAGTAGCGGTAATAGTTATGTTGGATTTAATGAGTTAATAAATTTAGAGAATACATATACTGGAGCGAACAATTCCTTAATCTCCGCGATAGAAGTTAATAATGTTTCGTCCAGTGGAGTAATTGAAGGGAATTATGTGACTGATGTTAAAAATGGATCAAATGGACCAAGTGGGCCTTATAGCATAGGAATCCATCTGGCCAACGGAAGCTGGGACATTGTGAATAACGTAGTGCTAATTGACAATTTACCCAATACCAATGGCGTTGAAATTTATGGAATTGCAGAAAGTAGCTCTGGCACAAGTAAAATACAGCATAATACAGTTCGTATAGGCGGAAATGCTTCCAATAGTTCCGTAGCGTCGTCGGCTTACATTAGAAATGGATCTGGTAATTCGACTGTGTTAAACAATGTTTTTCAAAATGCCCGAACGCTTGCGCTCAATGGCAACTTTGCCATTCATACGACCAATACAGGGACCTATACTTTCGATTACAATTATTTGGAAGTTACAGAGAATCCAGGAAGATTATCTCATATTAATGGCGTGGATCACTCGTTTGCTAGTTGGCCAGCCGCAGTGGGTGGTGCAACAAACTCTTTGAATGGAACCACCGTTTTTGATGCCAATGGCTATACTAGTGTAGCATTCGTAGGGGCAAGTATGGGCTCGGATTTAACGGCAACAGTTCCACTTGATAAAGACGGAATAGCACGTAGTACCACCCCTTGGATGGGAGCCTATGAAGGTACCATAAAAGACAAAGATTCAAGGTTAGCAATTGGAGCAGGAATCGAACCAACATCCATTTCATCAATTATAGATTCGGATGGAGAAGAAATTATGGTCATGGATTTTGAGTTGCAAGATTTGGGAACCAGTGATGGATTAGCTTCCATTCTAAATCAACTAACCATTTATCAAAGTACGGATAATGCGATTGCAGATTGGACAACGGTCATTGGAGGAGCAAAACTTTATGGACCAGATTTAGCAAGTGGATTGTCAGCAACAATAACTTCTACAAGCATAGAATTTACAAGTTTAGGGATGATTTCTGTGGCGGACGGAACAAATGAAACATACGAACTGAGAATTTATTTGAAAACAGATTTATCTGGGATTTCGGATAATGATAGGTTAGGCTTTCAATTAGATTTTGAGGATATCGCGTCAGATCCTACTGGTTCTACTTTTAATTTAGGAGTAGTAGAAACTGGAGCAGGAAAAGTAGCCGTTGATATTATCGCTTCCGAATTAAGATATAGTGCGTCAGAACCACCAACCACTGCGTATGTTAATAACATATTTTATGCGACCGTTATCGCAACAGATGAAAACGGAAATATAGATACTGATTTTGCAGGTGATATAAGCATAAGTTTAAACACGGGGGCAGGAAGTTTGGTTAGTGGAGAAGGCTTTACGCTTACTGCTGCGAATGGAGAAGTTAATTATACCCAGTTAACGCATAACACGGCAGAGACCATTACTTTACTCGCTTCAAATGGTGGATTAACGAATGTAGTTTCAGACAACATCCTAGTAAGTTCTGCAACGGTAATTACGGTAGGAGATGGAACGCGAGATTTTTTCACCATTCAAGCTGCTTATAATGCCATTCCAGATCCAATCACAGACAATTACTTCATTGAATTGTATGCAGATTATGATCCTAATAATGAAGCATGGCCTATTACTTTTGATCAAAAATCAGGACACAGTGCTAGCAACCTAATTACGATTCGACCTGCACTTGGGCAAACAAATATTGCCATTGAAGGAGATGCAGGCAACGGAGTAAAACTAATTGATTTTGATGGAGGGGACTACATTGTAATAGATGGTCGACCTGGTGGAGTTGGAACAGATAATGAACTGACAACTAGAAATACCCGTACTACTGCTACGGCGCGTGGTGTGTTTAATTTTCAAAATGACGCATCAAATAATACCTTAAAGTACTTAAACATCGAAAGTGAAACTTCCACTGGGAGTTCTATTATCTCCATTAGTTTGAGTACAGTAGCCACAGGGAATGATGATAACACGATTGAGAATTGTGTTATTTCAGATTTAACGATTGGCGGTACAGCAGCAAGACCAAAATTTGGTGTGTTGGGAATAGGAAGCGACGGACGATCCAATGATAATCTAATAATTCGAAATTGTGAGTTTATAGATATTTATGGAGCGGATGGTGAAAATGCAGGTGTAATTGATGCGTTTTCAAATTGCAGTGGTTGGCAAATATTGGATAATCATTTTTATCAAACTAGCGCATACGATGATTGTAACTTCTCCTATGCCTTCATTTTTGTAGAAGCGGGAGGAGGCTACTTAATTTCGGGAAATTATTTAGGTGGAACCGAGGCCTTTTGTGGAGGAAGTAAATTTGATATTAGTTCAGGCGGTGGGAATTTAAACGGGATTACGTTTACTTCAGGAGCATCTGGTGCCGATAATTATGTAGAGAGCAATGTTATTGAGAACCTGTCATTTACTTATACTGGAGTAAATCCCTTATATCCGTTATTATTGTTCGTTACCGAAGGAACCTCCAATTTTTATATAGGAGGAGCAGGTAAAGGTAATAGAATAGGTAACCCTGATCAGATAGATGATGTGGTTCTTACTAATAGTGGTGCAACAGGGAGTTTTGGATTTTACGGGATAGCTTTGGCTAGTACTGGAAACACCTACGTTCAGGAAAATGAAATTTATAATATGCGATTAGATGGGGCAACTACTGACGCAAATAGTGTGATAATCGCCAATTTAGATGGAACAACGACCATCTCTGGTAATATTGTCGATGGAGTTAATATAGCTTCGGATGCGGCATTAACAGTAATTGAACACAGTTCAGCCTCCGCAATTTCAATTCTAAATAACACTATAGAAAACATTGACCATCAAGCAACGACCAATGCATTATCAGTAATCCTAACCAATGGAGGATCACCGACGATCGATGGCAACCATATGTATAATATTTCTACAGCCTCAAGTGCCACAAGCAGAGTCATTTTAGAACTTGGTTCCGATGGGGCAATCATTCAAAATAATGTAATGGAAAAACTGAATTGGAGTGATGCCAATGCAACATTTCATGGGATTTACATCAACACTACGGGTGATGTAGTCACTACCAATAATTCCATTGGAACGGAAACAGCTGAGATCACGATAGCTGGAAATAAATCTTCCACAGGAATATTCAAAGCAGGTACAGGGAATTTGGATTGCTTTGATAACGTGATTGAGAATATTAATCTTACCAGTAACGGCGCTGCTACTGCCTTTAGTGGAATTGAAGGCTCCAATGGATTGACTACTATAGAAAATAACCTTATTCAAAATATTACATCGGCTACCAACAATACCGTATCTAGTTTAATTGGTATTGAATTAAGTAGTGGTTTGAATGGCCATTCTATAAAAAACAATAGAATCGAAAACCTAGTAATATCAGAGACTGGAACAATTACTACAGATTTAAATGGGATTTACTGTGCCATTGGATCGGGTGATGGAACGATGGAAAATAATTTTGTAACTGGTTTGAAAAGTGATGCAGATGGAGGAGATATAGCAGCATATAAAATCTGGGCTGGTAACTGGGATGTTTTTAACAATGTTGCAATCATTGAGAATGAAGATCGTACGAATGATACCCGAATCTATGGAATCTACGATATTAGTTCTTCCAATATTTATCATAATACCATTAAAATAGCCGGAACAAATACAGGTAGTATGGGATCTATTGGCTTACATTTAAATGCAACGGGAGTTGTAGATGTTCTAAACAATATTTTCCAAAACTTAAGAACAGGAGGAAGTGGTTTGCACAGGGCAGTTAATGTAGCCGATATAACATCAAAAACAATAGATTTCAATTATATAGAAGTTGATCCCTCGCAATCGGGGAATATTGGTAATTGGAATGGCACTGATTATGACTTCGGGAATTGGCAAGGGGTCTCAGGTGCGCTAAGCGACATTAGTGCAACTCAATCGATCGATGCGGAAGGATACCCGCTTGGATCCGCTATGGAAAGTGCAGGAACGAATTTAACGGGAATAGTTCCTTTAGATAAAGATGGGTTAACACGTTCAACTTTTCCATGGTTGGGAGCCTATGAGTCTGGAGAATCATTTGCTATAACTACGGATTTATTAAATGCCCAATATTGTGGAGGAGAAAATACGTCCATTACGTATACCATTGATGGAACATTTGGAGCAGGAAATGTATTTACTGCAGAAATATCAGATGAAAATGGTGATTTTTCTAGCCCCTTAACTATTGGTTCAGTCATTTCAACTATAAACGCTGACATAAGTGCAATTATTCCGACCTCTGCAAATGGTACAGGATATAGAATAAGAGTAAATTCTAGTAATCCAGCTTTAACAGGTACAGACAATGGACAAGACATTACAATTAATAGCCCTTCAGGAGTAACGGCAGGATATGATCAAAGTACGTGTGCAACATCCACTAGTATGTTGGCCGAAGTTGCATCTGTAGGTACTAGTACTTGGAGCGTAGTTTCAGGAACAGCATCCATTTCATCTCCAAACGACAATTTATCATCTATTACGGGGCTAGCTGCCGCTCCGGCATCTGCTACACTTCGATGGACAACTACTTTTGGTAGTTGTAGTCATACAGATGATGTGGTAATACAAAGCATAACAGGGACAGGAACCGATGGAGAATTAGATCTATGCTTTAACTCATTAGATGGAGGAGGAGGAAACGGTGCAAACAACAAGGTTATAACCATGGTAGAACAACCGGATGGGAAAATCCTAATCGGAGGGCAGTTCACCGAGTATGGAGGAGTGGCTAGGAGTAGAATTGCACGATTAAATGCGAATGGCTCATTGGATGAAAATTTTGACCCAGGAACAGGCCTTGACTTTGGTTCTGTACAATCGATACTGGTGCAGCCAGATGGGAAGATTATTATTGGCGGATTTTTCACGAACTACAACGGAACAGGTAGAGGCTATATCGCAAGATTAAATGAAAACGGATCGATTGATGCAACATTTAATCCACCTTCAGGAGCTAATTCAGGAATTTATGCCATGGCTTTGCAGGACGATGGTAAAATAGTTATTGGCGGGGCATTTACGAGTTATGATGGAACGGGAAGAAACTATGTAGCACGTGTTAATTCTGATGGTACATTAGACGCCGGTTTTAATCCAGGAACGGGAGCAACCATCTCTGTAAATGCGATGGATATACAAAGCGACGGAAAGATTATTATAGGTGGAGGATTTACTACGTATAATGGTACCGGAATAAATAGAATAGCGAGAATAAATACGGATGGAACATTGGATGGGAGTTTTGATCCAGGTACAGGGGTAAATCAAACGATTCGTGAAGTGATCGTGCAAGACGATGACAAAATTATGTTGGCTGGTGACTTTACAACCTACAATGGAAACGCTCGTAGTTACATCGCTCGGGCAAATGCAGATGGAACCATAGATGCAACTTTTAATCCAGGTACAGGAGCAAACAGTTCAATCGAAGGGATAGATATTCAAGATGATGGTAAAGTGGTTATAGTAGGTTTTTTCTCTACATATAATGGAACCGGAAGAACAAGAATAGCTCGGGTGAATAGCGATGGGACAATAGATGCGACTTTTAACCCTGGAACGGGAGCGAATACGGCTCCATCGGATGCTACCGTTTTAAAGAGTGGAAAAATACTAATTGGAGGAAACTTTTTAACACTTGATGGAAATACAAAATATAGAATTGGTAGATTAAACTCTGATGGATCTGTAGATGATACATTTGATCAACGAAATGGAGCAAACAATTCGGTAAATGATATTTGTTTACAACCAGATGATAAAATGATTGTAGTAGGTAATTTCACAACATATAATGGTGTTGCAAGGAATAGAATAGCACGAATTAATAGTGATGGGACTTTGGATGCAACTTTTGACCCAGGTACAGCGGCTAATGATGTGGTAAGTAGTTGTGAATTGCAAAGTGATGGTAAAGTGATCATAACAGGGTATTTTACATCTATTGACGGAACAGGAAGAAATCGAATTGCAAGACTTAATAGTGATGGTTCGCTCGATTTATCATACAATCCAGGTACAGGCGCAAATGCTGCCGTATGGGCAAGTGCTATTCAAGCAGACAATAAAGTAATAATAGGAGGCCAGTTTACAAATTATAATGGAACAGCAAGAAACTATATCGCTCGTATAAATACAGATGGAACTATCGATGCGACGTTCAACCCAGGTACAGGAGCGAGTTCCAATGTGCGAAGCTTAGGCTTGCAAGTAGATGAGAAAGTCATTGTAGGTGGGGATTTCACTACATACAATGGTACGGCAAGAGCAAGAATAGCAAGAGTAAATACGGATGGAACATTGGATGGAACTTTTGATCCAGGGACAGGTATTATTTCATCATACCCAACATGCTTTGCGGTGCAAGATGATGGTAAAATACTAGTTGGCGGAGGATTTACTTCTTATGCTGGAATACCAACCTATAGGATTGTAAGAGTAACTACGAATGGAACAATAGATGCGACTTTTAATACGGGAACTGGAGCGAGTAGTCTGGTGTCTGCGTTGGCATTGCAAAGTGATGGAAAGGTTATTATTGGTGGTTCATTTGCTACTTATACCGGAACTGGGAGAAATCGAATTGCTAAATTAAATGCAGACGGTTCTCTGGATACTTCATTTGATCCAGGAACAGGAGTTGGAAACAATAGTGTGACCGCTATAAGTATACAGGCTGATGGGAAAGTGGTTATTGGAGGTAGTTTTACTTCATATGACGGAGTCAATAAAAATCATATTTGTAGAGTGCATAACTCAGGAGAATTACCACTTTGCGGAAATTATACTATAGGAGGAGTAACCCCAGATTACACTACAATAAATGACGCGGTAGCAGATTTGGAAAATGTTGGAATATCTTGTCCGGTTATATTTAATATTCGTGACGGAGTATATAATGAACAAATTTCTATTCCAGGGATAGCAGGAAGTTCGTCAATTAATACGATTACATTCCAATCTGAAAATTTGGATAGCACGCTTGTTGAAGTTACTTTTTCAGCAAATGCTGGTGATAACTATACTTGGGATTTGAACGGAGTTTCTCACATTACATTAAATAAGATAGGTATAACGGCTACAAATGCATCGTTTGGATCGGTTGTTCAAATTAGAAATGTTAATTCTAATATAGCTATAACGAATTGTGAAATCACAGGAATTGTTAATGCCAATACGGATGATCATATTTTAATAAGTTCTCCAACGACAAGAGAAGACAGTATTGCTATTGTGAATAATAGATTAGTAGCTGGTAGTAAAGGAATAAATCTAATGGGACAATTTGGAATTGAAGAAAGGGGGACTGTTATTTCTGGAAACTATTTATTGAATCAATATTCAAGAGGTATTTCGTTGACGGATCAAAAAGGAAGTCAGATAATTGAAAATCAGGTTGAAAGTAATACCTCGTTTGGTGGATATATAGGAATAATATTAGTTGATGTCCATGAAGATTTTAATGTGGATAAAAATAAAGTAATTAAAGGTACAGGTTTCATTGCAGCAGGAATCACAATTGCGAATTGCAGTGCTACAAACCTATTAAAAGGCTATGTGACAAATAATATGATTATTAGTAATGCTACGTCTTGTTTAGAAGTTACGAATTCAAATTATGTTCAGGTTTTGCATAATTCAGCCAATAATCTTTCTTTCAATGATTTTGATAAGGTAATCTATTCAAATACTGGATCAAATTGTATTATTCAAAATAATATACTTACAGGAACAAACGGAGCTAAAATTTATGACATTCAATCAGGGACGTTTAGTCTTATAGAAAACAATATCCTTTATACAACTGGGCCAACTTTTGGAACCTATAATTTCACAGATGAAACTAATTTATTTGATTGGCAAACGAATGCAGCACCGTATGATGTAGTGTCGCAAGATATCAATCCAAATTATACGAATGAAAATACAGATTTACTTCTTTCGGATTTATCGCCTATTTCGATTCAATCTGGAGCCGATTTAACAGCGATCGTTCCTTTAGATATAGAGGGTGAATCAAGAACCACCACCCCTTGGATTGGGTGTGATGAATATTATCCACCACCACCATTTTATTGGGTAGGAGATGCAGGTAACTGGAATGATCCGTTGCACTGGTCGGCGACCTCAGGAGGTACAGGAGGCTTAGGTGTGCCTGCAACAACGGATGATGTTATTTTTGATTCAAATTCTCTATCAGGTTCCGGAATTATTGTTACTATGCCAGATGGAACTTGGACGATCAAAACGATCTCATTCCAAGATGTTTTGAAAACGCCAATGATCATCGGAGCAGGAGTTATGATCATTACAAACTAATGAAAAAACTAGTTTACATAGCGTTACTCTTGTGCTCTTCTATTTCTGCACAAAACCTCAGCGGAGGATATTATCATACGATCTACACTTGTGCAGATTCAACATTGATGACCTCAGGCTCCAATAAATATGGACAATTAGGTATTGGAAATGGGACTCAAATAAACCTCCCTAGTGCGGTAAATGGTATTGCAAATATTGCGGAGATCAGTTCAGGAGCAAATTATAATCTGGCCTTGTCCTTTGATGGAGAAGTATATTCATGGGGATACGGAAAAGGGTCTGAATTAGGAAGAACCGTTATTGAGTATGACTCAAATAGTGTAAAGCTGGAACTATCCAATATTGTAGAAGTGATAGCAGGAGACAATAGTTCCTTTGCATTGGATAACAGCGGAGCAGTGTATTCATGGGGTCAAAATGTCGGTGGACAATTGGGAAATGGAACCACAGATAATGTAGAAAACCCAGAAAAGTTAACAACAATTCTAGGAGTAGAGAAATTAGCGGTGGGACAATCTCACGTAATGGCCATTAAATACGATGGTACCGTTTGGTCTTGGGGAAGCAATAAATATGGCAAACTCGGAAATGGAGTTGATTCAGATTCGATCATAACAAATCCAACACAGATAGTTGGATTGACACAAATCAAGGATGTTGCAGTAGGACTTTATCATACCCTTATTCTAAAAGATGATGGAACGGTTTGGAGTGTTGGTTTTAACGAATATGGATCACTAGGTGATGGAACATATAATTCATCAAATTCTTTAAGTCAAATTCCAGGATTAAGTAACGTGATCTCCATAAAGGCAGGTCACTATCATTCAATGGCATTGACGAGTACAGGAGAAGTATTTACTTGGGGATTTAATATGTTTGGTCAATTAGGAAATGGTTCTAATGCAAATCAGAATGTTCCTATTAATACAGGATTGACTAATATCGTAGAAATTGGGAGTGGTAAATATCATTCGTTTGCCCGATCCAATGCGAATCAATTATTTATGTGGGGACTAAATAATAAAGGGCAGTTGGGAGACGGCACAACTTCTAATAGAAATGTTCCAATGAATGTTATATCTCCATGTTCGATTTCGAATGATAATGTACTTTGCCAAAGTATCGCTGCTTATCAAATCTCAGATTCAAGCTGTATTGGGACGGAATTTACAGTGAAATCACAAAATCCAAGTGCATTGGATCATATTTGGACTTTAAATGGGAATGTGATTTCGACGGAAGACACTGCGCAAATATTAAATTTCAATGTCGGTTCAAATCAACTTCAATTAATTGTTAATCCGCAAGGATGTCCGGATAGACTGACGGAATTGTTTGAGGGAATAATAGTTCCTGAAGCGCATTTTTCATATTTGATCGAAGATGATTCAGCGTTGGTTTTTACAAACGAATCAACGGATGATGCGTACATCGAATGGTATGTAAATGATGATTTTTATAGTTTATCAGATACGGGGAAGTACGTAGTGAATCATGGGACAGAAATTCAATTGGAACTACGCGCTTACAATCAATGTGGCGTGGATACAACAAGTCAAATGGTAATTATGAAGTTGGATGGAATAAACTCAGATATTGTAACGATGAGTGAAGGAATTATGATTTCAGCTTTTCCAAATCCAGTTGAAAATCTGATGTATGTAGAACTAAAAGGAAATCCTGTATTGTCGAGTCCATTGTCAGTAGAAATATTCGATTCTAAAGGGCGAAAAGTAACTAGTTTTCAGCGTCGAATTGGAAACTTTTCATTGGATGTTTCAACTTTATCATCTGGGGTTTATACCCTAAAAGTGTCCAGTTTGGATTGGCTTAATCATCTCCAGTTTATAAAAAAATAAGACGAATTTCAATATTTTAACGTCTTATTTATATTTTTGATTTAACCCTAATAATAAAGGTTAAATGTCTCATTGAGTCCATTCAGGGTGTTTTGTTTTAATGTTATTGGAGTTGCTTGATCTGAGTCCATATGTTCTTATTTTCATATTCAATTGGATTTTAATATGTTATTTGTTATGTTTAAGTTGAGAAGTTGTCTATACTAATTATGCCAATGAAATACATTTACAACCATTTAGCGATTGGAGTTGTTTTATTTTTATCCGCCGTTCAATTGAATGCTCAAAACTCAGTTGGAATAGGAACAACAACTCCAAATCCCCATTCAATATTAGATTTAGTGTCTACCGATCAAGGATTATTAATTCCAAGAATTGATACATTTACAATCATCAGCACGATAAAGCCTACATTAACAGCAGCAGACGATGGTTTGATGATCTATGCAGATGAAATTAATGCCTTTATTTATTGGGATGGAGATAGTTTAGATTGGTATTTGTTGAATGAGAACGTCATGAGCGCTTCGGGAGATGACGGCGATTGGGGTGTTATTGGAGATACAGTATATAATAATTTTGCTTATGTTGTTGTAGGGGGGGATAATACAGATATACTTTCCCATTCCAGGATGTTGGTTTTAAACAACGGAACCCGTACAGCACTTTCCGGATCTTCAGTTGGAGATGGAACGAACGCGATTGGTATTGAAGGATATGCGACCAATTCTAATACAAATATTGGGGTAATTGGAATAGCAGAAAGTGGAAACTTTACCGATACAATTGCGGCGTTTTTTGGCGAAGCTCGTGCACATGGAAACGATTATGCGGTTGGATTAAGAACGGAAGTAAATGATGCTGGTTCTACGGGAGTAGGAATAAGCTCTTCGGTTAACAATGATGGATCTGTTGCAAACAGCACTTTAAGAGGAGGAGAATTTTCTATTACGGCGTTTGGTACAAATCCTTCAGCTACTGGTGTTAGTGGTCAGGCAAATTATGCAGGAGGACCTGCTTCTGGAAGCATGATTGGTCTTTATGGAGATGCGAGTGGAGGAATTAGTAATTATGCAGGTTATTTTGACAATGGAGATGTGTTTGTTCAAAACTACGTAGGGATTGGAGTGTTGAATCCTTTTTATGAATTAGACGTGGCAGGTACAGCATTGGTTGATACGTTAAGAGTAAGTTTTTCGCCAGGTTCAAACCATCATTTAGTTGATGTAGATGGAACAGGGAAATTAGTTTGGCAACCAATTAGTGGAGGTAATGACACGCTGAATATTATTGCGGATGCAGATCGCGATACGTATATCGATGTAGATGAATCAGATGATGATGCCATTCATTTTTATGATTATAATGGTGTAACAGCCTTAGAAAACTTTAGAATGGACAATGGCCATTTTAGCATATTTAATACAGGAGCATCTGTATTTGTAGGAGCTGGAGCTGGTGCAAATGATGACTTGACAAATAACAATAATGTTTTTGTTGGGAATCAGGCAGGCGCTAATAATACTACAGGTGCAGGAAACATTGCAATTGGTACGAATTCTTTATTAGGAAATGTTTCAGGTCAAAATAATACGGCAATTGGACAAAGTGCTTTACTCAATAATACCGCTAATAATAACCATGCTATAGGGATTAATGCTTTGAGTTCAAATGAAACTGGAACCAATAACTTGGCTTATGGTTCAAACGCGTTGCAAGATGTAGTAACTGGTAATTTTAACACAGCAATTGGAAATAGTTCACTAGCCAATACAACAGGAGGATTTAATACCGCCGTTGGTTATGCTACATTGGTAAACAATATTGGAGGAGAATACAATACCGTAATTGGATATTTAGCTGCGAATTCCAATACAACAGGTAATCGAAACACGGCATTAGGATATGCTTCATTGAATGCGAATTCTACAGGTAGTTTTAACATAGGTGTAGGACATAGTACATTAGGAAATTCTACGGACGATTTTAATACAGCCATAGGATATCAGGCTGGAGATGGATTACAAGCAGGTGCTTCCAACACATTTGTGGGATACAACGCGGATGCAGGAACTCCTACATTGAATAATGCAACAGCGATTGGTGCAGGAGCAATCGTTTCACAGGACAGTAGTTTGATTCTTGGGAATGCAGCTAAGGTAGGAATAGGAACCTCCGTCCCATCCGAAAAATTAGAAGTGGTAACCGCTTCCAACAATTATGGACTTTTACATTCCGACGGAGCAGTACAAGTGGGTTCTTGGGTAGGTGGAGCAGGCGGTTTTTATGGAACTAAAACGAATCATAACTTAACGTTATTTACAAATAATAATGCTGGTGCAGGAAGGATAACCATTACACCTGGAGGAGGAGTTGGTGTTGGTACAAATGCACCTAATGCAGGTTTTCATATTCAGCAGCTTGGAAGTGGGCTGGCAAATGGAATTAGGTTGACTACAAGCTTAGGGACCGCAAGGGAATGGTTCACATATATGGATGCAAATGATGACTTACAGATTAATAATGGTGCCACATTTGGAGCCACATTCCAAAAAATAACAGGTTACGTTGGTATTGGAAATTCGACTCCTTCAACTAGATTGGACGTAGGTGGGAAAACCAGAACGGATAGTTTGATGGTTGTGCAAGGGGGCGGAACTGCAGGAAACGTATTGACGGATGATGGAACAGGAAATGCAGTTTGGCAAACACCAGTTGCAGGAGGAGATACACTTGGAAATCATATTGCTTCTCAGAACTTGGAGATGTCAGGGAATTACATCTCTAACGATGGAGGGGACGAAGGGCTTTTTGTGAATACTTTAGGGAACGTAGGTGTGAACACTAATAACCCAGGAGTAATGTTTGATGTAGGTAATTCACTTTCTCCAGTAACATCTACTTTATTCAGAGTTAATGGTACGGGTTATTTTAGAACAAATTTAGGTTTTAATGCAGCAACGGCGTTGACTTTGGAAAATACCAATAGTTCAAGTACTGGAGTCACACTGGATTTTACATCCAAAGTTGGAGCAGCAACAACATTACGAGCTAGGATCTCTGGACTTTCTTCAGGAACAGATGAAGGGGCATTATCTTTTACCACTCGAACAGGAATAGCTTGGACGGAAAAAATGAGAATAGATCATTTGGGGCATGTTGGAATAGGAACGGATGCACCCGATACAACTTTACATGTTGTTGGAAATATTAAAATGGTAGATGGAAATGAAGCGGCGGGTTATGTAATGACATCTGATTTAAATGGAGTTGGTTACTGGGCTCCAGCTGGAGCAGGAGGAGCAGATGCCGATTGGACTTTAGCTACCGGTCAGGTATATAATCAAAATGACGACGTAGGTGTTGGCGTAATACCTACTGAAAGATTTCAAGTAGGAGGTGTTGGAAGTGGAGCACTAGCAATAGATCAAAGTGCACCTAGTTCAGGGGCATTTGGAGCACTTACGGCTTGGCAATCGTTTACGGTTGGTAATTCAGGAGATTTACAAGAAATAGCGGTTAATTTAACTTGGGCTGGGGTTGGTTTTGATATTAATATTTATCAGGGTGAAGGTACAGCAGGAACTTTACTACATTCCATTACCAATGTAAGTTCAGTTTCAGGAATGAATCGTTATTCATTGGGAGCGAATATTCCAGTCGTTTCGGGTTCTCAGTATACTTTCGAATTGATTGGATCACATCCTGTTGCATACAATCATCTTAATCCTTATCCTGGAGGGCGATCAAGCATAGGTGGGACATTCGATTTAGAATTTCAAACATGGGTTCAGTCATCTGCAACTAGTATAATCTTGTCAGCAAATACATCAACAAATAGAGTAGGTGTCGGAACCGATTCCCCTTCCTCGACGTTAGATGTTCAGGGAGATATGAATTTTACGCAAGAATTGAGAGTTAATGGAGATCAAGGAGCTTCAGGACAGGTCTTAACCTCACAAGGAGCCGGTAGCGCACCTATTTGGCAAACAGCAAGTGAAAGTAACGCATTTAGTACAAGTGCAAATATTACGTCAAATGCACCAGGAAATTACATAAGTGATAATTTTGTGTTTGGGTCTCCTTCTTTGGATGACGACGGGGATGCGAATCATGACAGAAGAATGTTGTTTGACAAATCCAACGGTTCATTTAGAGCAGGTACAACTACTGGAGGAGAATGGAATAACAGAGGAACAAATTCGGTAGGATTAGGTTCAAACGCACTTGCTTCTGGACCTGTTTCAGTTGCAATGGGTGAAAGTCCTAGTGCGTCTGGTTTTGGATCCGTAGCAATTGGTAGTTTACCTATCGCGTCTGCCAATTATGCCGTGGCAATTGGTAGATCAACTTCGGCAGCTGGTACATTCTCAACCGCAATTGGAAATCTGGCAAGTACAACAGGAAGTCACTCCGTTGCAATAGGTAATGCCGTGACATCTCCTTCATTTAGTGAAATGACTGTAGGACTTTTTCCAGTACTTTATACTCCTGCCAGCGCAACTGCTTTTAACATTGCAGATAGAGTGTTTACGGTTGGAAATGGATCTGCAGCAGGCTCAAGAAGTAATGCCATGACAATAATGAAAAATGGAAATGTAGGAGTCGGAGAAAACGACCCATCTAGTAAATTGGATGTATTAGCACCGTTAGGCTCTGCAGACAACATTGTTAAGATAGGAGAATCAGGTACATCCAATAAGTTGAAAGTAAGCAGTGGTACGACTGCATACACTTTTGGAGGAGGTGATGGAGCAGTTACACGGCATGATATAATTGTGAACCACTCTAACGGAAATGTAGGAATTGGGTCAAGCTTGTTTCCAGCTCAAAAATTGGATGTAGATAATGGAGGGAGTATTGAAGTTGATGGAGAATATACCTATGAAACACAAAAGACACATTATCTAAATCTTAATGCGCGTGCATTTAGAGGGAATGATCCTACACAGTACGACACTTGGGATACTCAAGCAAATGCAATTTACGGATATTTTCATTCACAACCCACCACGATACAATACGCCTCGGCAGCCGTTCAATTACCGGACGGAGCGATAATCCAATCTATAACGGCATATATATATGATTTTGACGGGAGCGTTACGTATCAACCTAGGTTTGATATGTTTTATGTTACGAATGTAGGTGGTTTTGGTGCAATGGCTAATGCAGAATTGCCTGCAGATAATTTAACTTTTTCACCGGTAACGGATAATAGTATAGCAAATGGGACCATAGATAATGAGAATAGATCTTATTATTTGAGGTATCGCAGTGATGCAAGTTCTGATAGTAAAGTTAGATTAACTTCCATAAGAATAGAATATACGGTTAGTCAAGCAGATTAATTTTTACCAAACAAACCTGACCATATCAAGACATTCTGAAAATTACAGTTGGAATGTCCATCCAAACAAGGATGTGGTGTCTTTTACGAGAAAATCTAAACAAAAAAAGTCCTCTATTTATATTTAAAAAGAGGGCTTTTTCAATGAATTTTTCAGTTAGGGTTCGTTTCCCGATGTTTTAACCTGCGAATGGTTCAATTGATTTGAGAACCCAAAATCAAAGAATTAAGGGCGTTTATGAAATAAGACTGGATGAATCTATATTCCCGTAAATTAAACACAAAAAATAATTACTATGCTTATATAATACCGTCAAAAAATCCAACTTTCAAATTCCATTGTTCATGGTTTTCTAAGGGAGAAATAAATAGGGTTTTTAATGGTTGAAATTACACATTTACAAGATGTCTGGAGCTCACATTTATTCTGATTTTTTTAATAATCCATAGTTTAAATATAAAGAAAGTAAGACGAGGTCGGAGGGTGTTAATAATTGTTTAGTTTGTTAACTACTTGTTAATCAGTTCTTATGAGTGTATTTTTAAGATGGTTTGTTTTATGATTGTTGAACGAAAAGTAAAGTAGTTTAGATATTTTGAAAATTTTGTATATTTAAATATCCAAAGTGTGAATAAATGACACTTTGGTAGTTTTTGAGTGGCCCATTGAACTCGTGTATTTATGAAACAACTTAACAAATTGAGAATCATATTGATTCTACCTTTATTTATATTTTCTGCATCTATTTTTGCGCAAAATTCCGTAGGAATAGGAACCGCAATCCCAAATCCAAATGCCATATTAGATTTAGTTTCAACAGATCAAGGATTGTTGATCCCTAGAATAGATACGTCCACGCTTATTAACACGATCAAGCCAATTTTAACGGCAGCGGACGACGGTATGATGGTGTATGCAGATGAAATTAATGCATTTATTTATTGGGATGGAGATAGTTTAGATTGGCTCTTTCTAAATGCAGCGGTAAATACAAACAATACAGATGATGATTGGAGTATTCAAGGAGACACAATGTTTGCTGGAAAACCGTATGTTGTCATTGGAGGGTCACCAAATCCGTTCGCAAAACTTAGTGTAGAATCCAATGAAGAACTTGGTCTATATGTAAGTAATCAAGGAACGGTAAACAGTGTAGGCTTACAATCTCTAGCTGCGGGTGGGAGCGCTATTAATGTAGCTATTTCAGCAGAGGCGTATTCTTCTATCAACGATACAACAATAGGTGTGTCAGCGGAAGCATTTAATGTAGGAACGATAGGTGTAGGTGTTTCGGGAACAGCTTCGGGATATGGAAACGGTTCAAGAACCTATGGAGGACTCTTGTTTGCTACTGGTGCAAGTTCAGATACTGCTTATGGTCTGTTTTCTTATGCGCGTAACGCAAGTGTAAATTTTGCCGGGTACTTTTCTGATGGATATGTGTTTGTTCAAGATACATTAATTGTAGGTGGGAATCCTTATGGCGCCGGTGCGATTTTGCAAGCAGCAGATATAAGTGGGAAATTAGTTTGGGCCAACCCATTAGCAGGTACAAGTGGAGATAATGATTGGGATACCACAGCTGCCTATGTGTATAATATTACAAAAGATATTGGGATTGGAACCGCATCTCCAACTGCGAAGTTAGAAGTTAAGCCACCAGCTTCATACTTCGGGTCGATGTTGAAGTTGCAAAATGACAATATTAGCAACGGTGCGACCATCCTAAATATAAACACAAACGGGAGTGGAACAGCATTCAATATTGATCAATCAGGATTTGGGAAAGGAATGAATATCTCTAATACAAATACTGGGAGTTCCTCTGATGTAGCAAGTTTTAGTTCAAATGGGAATAGTGCTACGATACTTAGGTTGGTTCATACAGGAGGAGGAGGATCCTCCACTGACTATGCATTGTACGCCGATGTGACCGGAAGTGGAACGAATAATATAGGAGGATATTTCTCAGCTGTTGGAGCAACAAACAATTATGCAGGGATCTTTGATAAAGGGTTTGTTGGAATTGGAACAACCACTCCAGATACTACGTTGCACGTTGTTGGAAATATTAAAATGGTAGATGGAAATCAAGCTGTTGGTAGCGTGTTAACTTCGGATGCAAACGGAGTTGGTTACTGGGCTCCTGCAGCAGGAGGAGCAGATGCGGATTGGATAGCCGGAGGAGGTGTGGTTTATAATCAAACAGACAACGTAGGTGTAGGTCTTTTGCCAACCGAAAAATTTCAAGTTGGAGGTTCAGGAAGTTCATTGTCGATTGATCAATCTGCTTCGAGTTCTGGGGCTTTTAGTGCACTTACGGCGTGGCAATCTTTTACGGTTGCGAATACGGGAGATTTACAAGAGATAGCCGTTAATGTAACTTGGAGTGGAATACCTTTTGATATTAATATATATGCAGGTGAAGGTACAGGAGGAGCGCTATTGCATTCCATTACTAATGTAAATTCGTTTGTAGGATTGACTCGTTATTCATTGGGAGCAAATGTTCCTGTGGTTTCAGGTTCTCAGTACACGTTCGAGTTGGTAGGAGCACATCCCATTTCATATAATCACTTGGATCCATACCCGGGAGGCCGAGCAAGCATAAGCCCTGCATCGGATTTAGAATTTGAAACGTGGGTTTTGGCAACTGTTAATAGTGTAGTCCTCTCTGCAAATACATCAACGAATAGGGTTGGTATTGGAACAGGTTCTCCGGCGTCCGTATTGGATGTGCAAGGGGACATTAATTTAACACAAGAATTAAGAATGAATGGAAACCAGGGAGCTTCAGGGCAGATATTGACTTCGCAAGGAGCGGGGAGCCCGCCGGTTTGGCAAGCAGTTGGAGGCAGTGTCTGGGGACTCTCAGGTAATTCAGGAACTTCAGCTGGAGCGAACTTTATTGGAACAACTGATGCGCAAGACTTACAATTCAAAGTAAATAATGCTACGGCCATGACGATTGATGATGCCACTCAAAACTTTGGAATGGGAACGGTGCCAGCTTTCAATAATAAAGTTGAAATAGATGTACCAAGTACAAATACAACAACAACTACCGGTTTATATGTAGATCATCATTATGCTGGAGCGGCAACAGCTACAGGAATGCATGTTCAGGTTTCCGCGAATGGAACAGCGGCTAAATTTGGATTATATTCTGATGTAACCCAGTCCGCTACTAGTATTGCATATGGTAATTATAATGTAATGCATCATGTTGGAAGTGGAAATTCAGCCGGAACATATAATTTAATTGACGGAAGTGGTACAGGTGAGCAGTTTGGCACCTATAATGAATTATCAAACAACGGAACCGGTTATAAATACGGCACCTATAATAAGGTGATTCAAACCGCAGCGTCCGGTGCCAACTGGGCCAATGGTGTAAGTAATTATGTGAGTCATCTAGGTACAGGTTACTCTAATGGAGTCTATAATGATTTTCAAGGATCAACCGGTACAGGTGTACAAAATGGAGTTTATACAGTTATTCCCGACGGTTCAGGGGCAAAAAATGGTGTTTTTAATACCCTAACACAAGCAGGAGGTTCGAATACAGTCTCAGGTGTTTATAATGTTATAACGAATAATGGAACGGGCCAAACTTATGGAATGTATGCTTTGTTAACTGGAACATCTACAGACAAGTACGGGGTGTTTGTTAGTGGAGAAGATAAAAGTTATTTTAGTAATAGAGTTGGGATTGGGATCTCCACACCTAATACTCCATTAGAGGTGAACGGAGTCATCTCTCAAACAAGAGAAAAAGATAAATACCAACGCCTTGAAATTGGCGCAAACGATTTAGTTTCTTTTTGTTATGGAAATGTAGATGGAATTAATGCCGCTGGAGCTAGTCCGCAGTCTGTGGGCGTAGGGAGTACGGCTAACTTTAGTGTTGATCATCAGGGAACAGGACGATTTACGATAACCTATGATGGGACAAGAACATTTACGGGGAGCGAAGTGATGGTTTTGGTTTCTGCTGATTACAAAAATGGGCAACCTGTCGTGATCAATTATTCAGTGACCGGGTCAAAAACATTTGATGTTTACTTGTGGGATGTTCAAGGAAACAGTCCAATTGATGAAGATTTTTCTTTCTCACTATATGGAGCTCAATAAAACGAAACAGGCGAGACCGAAAACAAAACAAAACAAAACAAAAATATTTTTTTATCAAAAGGGCTGCGAACACCAATAGCAGTCCTTTTTTTTACACCCATCAAAATCAAACGAAACAATTTTCGAATAAACGGAAGCAATATCCTCTTTCAATAAAGCTTTGTCTTTTTCAGTTACCGCTTGCTTTTTGTTTACATAATTCCCCTCTTCATTTTGTGAAATCATGCACATCTCGATCGTGTCTACATTCCATTGAGGTTTCTTAATTTCTAACAAAACCGCATAAAACAATAACTGTCGCCAATAATTCCCTCCTTCTTCCATTCCCGCAAGTGCATAGGCGATATTACCAGTTTTATAATCTACTACATTTACATTTCTTCCATCAAACTCAATCTTATCAATAAAACCGGTCATAGGAATGTCATTCCAAATGGCTTTTCGTACATGGAATTCAGTTAAGACGATTAAATTCCAATCATATTTATGCGTCTCAAAATAGTCCAGTACCAAATGTTGTACATATTTGTATTCTTCTGCCTCAAATACGATGTCAGGGTGTTTTTGTAGTTGCTTAGACCAAATTACATTGAGTTGCGTGATTATGTCTGATTCTTCTGGATAGAACTTGTCAAGTTTTCTTTTATAAAATATCCATTCCAATATGGAATGAACCACAGTACCTCGAACCATCGCTTTGCTGGGTGGATATTTAACCTTTAGAAAGCATTCAAACATAAAGCTTCGTGCGCAGTGATGATAGCGGTTTAAATGAGAAGCACTTAGTACATATTTTTCCAGTATTTTCTGAAACAAAGCCGTGCGTTCTTCCGAAGATCGAACTTTTAGATAAGCAGTAAAGTTACGGGTAGGAGAAAAAATAGGTTTTTTTTGATCTTCAAATAAATCCAACATCAAGTCAACTCGTATAGTATGTTTTTTGATTTATCATTTAATATACCAACCTCCCTTGCGACCCATCGCCGTATCGGTATAATACTTTTTGGTGTTTAGAAGATCCATTCCAACACCAAATGAAATCAAACTCGCACCTAGGCTGCTGCCAACAAAAAATCTTCTTTTTGGGACATCGGCAGATCCATTGGTTTTGAAAAGACCAGAATTAAATTCTAATACAGCAGAACTAACCAAGGCTAACGCACTTAATCCGAACAACCAACGCGCAGTGGATACATTGCTGCTTTTATTTCGCTGAAACATTTCAAGCTGATCTAGGTTAATTAAGATTACTTTATCGCATGCTCCTTGATAGGTACAGCGATCAATTACAAGCGAATCATAGCTTTCATACTCCTCGAAAAAGACCTTTATTTCATATTGTTTATCCGTCGCACTGAGAATATACCCTTCATAAACGCGCTTTTGCTGGTCACTGTTTTCAGGAGAATCTTTAAGGTAGAAAGTGAAAAAATCCGTCTGATCTATGGTTTTTGACTTTACGCCATTTGTGATTTGAAAGGTCGTTTGAGCAATTAACCCAAGACACATTGCAAAAAATATTAAAGTAAAAACCACTTTTTTCATTGAGACAGTGTTAGTTTTGTCCTTCTAATTAAAATTACTTGAGCAAGTTACAAAATAAAACCTATATAGCTAAAACCTTTTACGGCTTAGAGGGCGTCTTAGCAAAAGAACTCACCGATCTTGGTGCCACAAATGTGGAAGAAATTAATCGGGCTGTTTCGTTTGAAGGAGATCGGGCATTGATGTATAAAGCAAATCTTAAGTTGTATACAGCTTTGCGTAT
The DNA here is from genome assembly GCA_965277185.1 of Cytophagales bacterium. Taxonomy (GTDB): domain Bacteria; phylum Bacteroidota; class Bacteroidia; order Cytophagales; family JAHDFW01; genus JAHDFW01. Next base: position 89,422 of record CBDICC010000012.1, read on the forward strand.
TTTGGAACCGTTCCACGAATTTGAGGCAAACGATGAAGATGAACTGTACGCAGGGATTCAAACATTGAATTGGGGAGAATATTTTTCGATCGTTGATACATTTAAAATTGATCCCGTAGTAGTTTCTAGTTTATTTACGCATTCTCAATATGTTGCGTATAAGGTGAAGGATGCGATCTCGGATCAATTTAGAGAAAAGAATGGACGAAGACCAAATGTAGATTTGGAAGAGCCAGACTTCACAATCAACGTATTAATTAGTGAAAATATAGTGCGATTATCATGGGATTGCTCCGGTGATTCATTGCATAAGCGTGGATACCGTTTGGAAACAGGGCCGGCTCCAATCAATGAAGTATTGGCTGCAGGCTTAGTAAAACTATCTGGTTGGGATGAAAAGTCGCCACTTATTGATCCTATGTGTGGATCTGGGACCATCTTAATTGAAGCAGCGTTAATTGCAACTAATACAGCACCTGGCTTGTTTCGAAAAAAATTCGCTTTCATGGGATTTGAAGATTTTGACCGTCGTTTATGGTTGAAAATTAAAAATGAATGCAAGCGCGAAACCAAAGAAATGGAAGGATTTATTTCCGGATATGATAAGTCATGGCGTTTATTGGAAGTGGCTGAAAAAAATGTCGTAGAAGCGAAAATGGATGATCATATTAAGTTGTCCAAGCAAAACTTCTTTGATGCCAACCCAAAGTTTGAAAACGGGACTTTGATATTCAACCCACCCTATGGTGAGCGATTGGATAAGGGCGAAATGTCCATTGAAGATTTATATGAAAATATAGGAGATAAATTAAAGCAAGATTATACTGGTTTTGAGGCATGGTTGATTACTTCAAACATGGATGCCTTAAAAGAGGTAGGATTGAAAACCAGTGCCCGAATAAAAGTGTTTAACGGAGGGCAAGAAGGCCGTTTTGTGCATTATAACTTATATGAAGGATCTAAAAAAGGAGAATATATTGCAGGTGAGGGGGAAACGTTGGATGACGAATTGATGGTTGAAACATTAATTGAAGAAATGAACGAAGACCTTTCGAACAAAGAAGATCATTCGGACAAAGATATCTCAGACAATGATCATTCAGATGAAGATCTTACGAATGAAGCGCATTCAGGCAAAGATATCTCAAATAAAGATCTTACAGATGAAGACCATTCGGATGAAGACCATTCGGATGAAGACCATTCGGATGAAGAACATTCAGATGAAGACTTTGCAGATGAAGCGCTTTCAATAAGTGATCTTTCAGATGAAGATTTTACAGATGAAGGCCTTTCAATCGATGAACTTTCAATGGATGAGCTTTCAATGGATGACTTTTCTATTGATGATGAGATGAACGAGGATGAGCCAATATAGAAGACGGAACGATTTAGAAATAATTCTTGTTAGTGGTTTGATGAAACGATAAATATCATTAGATACGTTCGTTTGAGGATGGTAGTGAAAGAGTGGATGTAAATAGAGAACAAGAAGAGATTAAAAAGATGAAAATAGGAATTGTTTGTTTTCCAACAGTGGGAGGAAGCGGTATTGTGGCGACGGAATTAGGAATGGCCTTTGCTGATAAAGGAAATCAAGTACATTTTATTTCTTATAAACAACCTTATCGATTAGATACATTTAGGAACAATATCTTGTTCCATGAAGTGATTATTCCGGACTATCCATTGTTTGAAACTCCACAATATGTCTTGGCATTGGCAAGCAAGTTGGTGGAAGTGGTCAAATATGAAAAGTTGGATTTGATTCATGTGCATTATGCAATACCAAATGCCAGTGCGGCATTTATGGCTAAGCAAATTTTACGTTCGGAAGGGATTGAGATTCCGATAATCACAACTTTACATGGTACAGATATTACATTAGTAGGAAAAGATCCTTCTTATGAGCCTGTAGTTACGTTTAGCATCAATCAATCTGATTTTGTAACCTGTGTTTCAGAAAGTTTAAAGGAAGACACGCTTCGCTATTTTGATGTAAAGAAAGAGATAACCGTAATACCTAACTTTCTGAATTTGGATCGATTCAAACGAAACTTTGATGAAGAGATTCGTGCAAAATATGCAGCAACCGATGAGAAAATCATCATTCATGCATCTAATTTTCGTAAAGTGAAAAGAGTAGGTGATGTGATTAAAATCTTCAAAGGAATTCAGTCCAAGGTCCCATCTAAGCTAATCTTAATTGGAGATGGGCCAGAACGTTATAAGTTGGAGCAGCTTTGTCGGGAGGAAAACTTGTGTGATTATATTCATTTTACAGGCAAAGTATCCTCTATAGAGAAATTACTTTCCATTGGAGACTTGTTCTTATTGCCTTCTCAAACAGAAAGTTTTGGATTAGCCGCTTTGGAAGCAATGGCATGTGCAGTGCCAATTATATCATCTGATTCAGGTGGTCTTCCTGATGTAAATAAAAATGGTTATTCGGGGTATACTTGTCCCGTAGGTGACGTAGAAGGAATGATTGAGAAATCGCTTGATGTTTTAAACAATCAAGATCAATTTAACGAACAAGCCCTTGCTCAGGCGTTAAAATTTGATCTTAAAAACATTCTGCCTCTATATGAGAAGTTATATGCAGAATTGCTCACGCTGGATTTAACTTGATTAAAAGACAGTTGCTAATATAAGCAAATTAAACAAAGCTTAACTTTAAGAGAGTCGTTTTAGTTTTTGTTTTATTCTAATTTGCTAAAGCGTTATTGATTGAAATTAAGAAGTGAGATTGAAAATATAAATCCTGTTTGAAATTACAGTTTTTTGACTTCTGCTCGTAAAACTTTTAGCGACTCTTGAATTGAATCATGTTTTTCACGCATGGCTCGTTCCAATATTTTCTTAGCCAAATCTGTTGAAACAGCAACGGTATTTCCTCGTAGTTCCATCGCCGACTGATTGATGTTGGATTTAAGCATTTCAATTGCTTTTTTTACGGAGGTCCAAGCCTTGTCGGATAAATAAACCTGTTGCGAAATATTGTGTGTGTATTCTTGGTTAATTTCTGCAAAAAGTTGTTGTTGAAATTCAATCAATCCCATCCCTGCACGATTCGTACGGATGACTAGATTGTCAGGTGAGATACGTTCTATTAACATCGTTACGCGCTCATACGCCTGCATTTGAAGAGGAAATAAAACAGCTCTCTTTTTTTCCATGAGATCCGCTTCTTTTCGTATTTTTTCTCTCTGTATCAAAGCTTTCGTCCATAATTGAGTGGCAACCAGAATGACAACAGACGGGATTACCATCGCTAGTATGATGTTATAATTTTCCATAAACGTAAAAGTGCAATATTACTGCCTGATTTAAAATAAATTATTTCGATTTGTGATTATTAATGTCCATTTCTCAATCTAAAACGTTTTTTTTGTGAAACGTTACATTTTATGAAAGGAAAATGTAAAATAATTTAGTTCTGTAATAAGTAGAAATGAAACTTCAACTGCTACCCGAATGGGTAACCGGATATAAAAAAGCCTACCTCCGAAACGATGTGTTCGCAGGTCTTACCGTTGGAATTTTACTTATTCCTCAGGGAATGGCCTATGCGATTATAGCAGGACTTCCGCCAGTTTATGGTTTGTATGCCTCTATTGTACCTATCCTAGTTTACGCCGTTTTAGGAACATCTCGACATTTAGCCGTTGGTCCAGTAGCCATGGATTCATTGTTGGTCGCCCAGTTTGTAGGAACAATGGCCAAAATAGGAACGGAACATTATATTTCTTTGGCAATCATGTTAGCCTTGTTAACGGGGGCAATTCAGATTATGATGGGAGCTTTAAAAATGGGATTCCTTGTGAACTTTTTGTCTAAACCGGTGATTAGTGGATTTACTTCTGCGGCAGCATTAATTATTGGATTTAGCCAAATAAAGGATTTGTTTGGTATTAAAATGGAACGGAGTAGTAAGATTCAAGATTTAGTAATTGAATTTGCAAATGCTGTTTCCCAAACGCATTGGATTACCCTGATATTAGGATTAAGTTGCGTCGCACTAATATTAATAATTCGAAAGTGGAAAAGAAAACTGCCGGCATCGCTCGCCGTTGTGGTTGTAAGTATCTTAGTAGTATGGTTGGTCGGACTGGATAAGGAAGGTGTTCCAATTGTAGGAGTGATACCAGAAGGACTTCCCTCTTTTGTCTTGCCTGAATTCAACTGGCAGTTGATCCAAGAGTTGCTCCCTATGGCTGCAACTCTTGCAATAGTCGCGTTTATGGAAGCGACCTCTGTCTCAAAAGCAGTATTAGCTTCGGAGAAGGAAAAGTATGTTGTTCATCCAAACCGCGAATTGATTGCCTTAGGAGCAGCAAATTTAATTGGATCGTTATTTCAATCTTATCCTGTAACAGGCGGCTTTTCGCGGACAGCAGTTAATAAAAGAGCGGGAGCACGTACACAGCTTGCATCTGTTATTAGTCTGTTGTTGATCCTCTTTACATTGTTGTTTTTAACTCCGCTCTTCTATTATCTCCCAAAAACAGCGCTTGCCGCCATTATTATGGTGGCCGTTATTGGATTGATAGACTTAGCGTATCCAATTCGACTTTGGAAGTTTCGAAAAATTGAATTGGCGATGCTAATGGTCACATTTATAGTTACGCTCACTGTAGGAATACCAATAGGAATTGGAGTAGGTGTTTCGCTATCTATTTTGGTAATGGTATATCTTAGTACCAAGCCACATGTGGCTGAATTGGGGAAAATTGAAGGTACCAATCAATATCGAAATCTAAATAGATTTGATTCATTGGAAGTAAGACCCGATGTAATGGTATTCCGGTTTGATGCGCCACTTTATTTTGCCAATGCACAATATTTAAAAGAGCGATTGACAGAATATGCAGTTAAAAAAGGTTCAGATCTTAAACTGATCGTCTTAAACATGGAAAGTATAGGCCGGATTGATAGTACCGCGATAACAATTTTGGAGGAGCTAGTAAAGGAGTTTCATGAACAAGAAATTAATATACACTTTACGGGAACTATTGGACCTGTTAGAGATGTTTTATTTAAATCCGGTTTTATGGAGAGATTCGGACAGGATATATTTTTCCTTGATATTCATTTTGCAATAGACCAGTACGATGAACCATTAAGTGAAAATCGTAAGAAAACAAATAAATTAGCTTCTCAAGCCACTGAAAAAGAGGAAAAATAAGGATATTTGCACTTTGAAATGACAATTGCGGATTTCAACGGTTTGGAAAAAAAGAAGTTTTGGTCTGCAATGGATAAAAGGTAAGAGTTAGCAGCTTATTTAAGAATACAATTTAGAAAGAATGAAAATAGAACAAATATATACAGGATGTCTAGCTGAGGCAGCATATTACATAGAATCAAAAGGGGAAGCTATAATTATAGATCCTCTTCGAGATACCAACCCATATATTCAAAGAGCAGATAAGGATGGAGCAACGATAAAGTATATTTTCGAAACGCACTTCCATGCTGATTTCGTTTCAGGTCATGTAGACTTGGCAAAGAAAACGGGAGCAAGTATTGTTTATGGACCTACCGCAACTGCAAGCTTTGATTTTATTGAAGCCGTAGATGGTCAAGAATTTAAAATAGGAGATGTGACGTTAAGAGTGTTGCATACACCTGGACATACGATGGAGTCGTCGACGTACTTACTGATCGATGAAAACGGAAAGGAACATGCAATATTTACAGGAGACACCTTGTTTTTGGGCGATGTTGGGAGACCCGATTTAGCCATTAAATCAGAATTAACGCAAGAAGATTTGGCCAGCATGCTGTTTGATTCCTTAAGAACCAAACTAATGACGTTGCCAGACGAAACAATTGTATACCCTGGGCACGGGGCAGGTTCTTCCTGTGGTAAAAACATGAGTTCAGAAACCGTTGGATCTTTGGGAGATCAAAAAGTGAATAACTATGCGCTTAGAGCGGATATGACCAAAGAAGAATTCATTGAGGAATTGTTAGACGGGATTTTACCTCCACCACAATACTTTCCAAAGAACGCAATGTTAAACAAAAGTGAACTTGGCGGAGTAGAGGGAGTGATGGAAAAGGCAAATAAAGCGTTCTCTGCAGAAGCATTTGAAGTAATCGCAAATGAAAAAGAAGCGTTAGTTATTGATACCAGAAACGCGCATGACTTTTGTTCAGGGCACATTCCAAATTCTATTTTTATTGGAATAGATGGAAGCTTTGCAACATGGGTTGGAACGTTGATCATTGATTTGCAGCAGCCAATTCTTTTGATTTCGGATGCAGGAAGAGAGGAAGAAATTATCACCAGATTAGCCCGAGTTGGATATGATAAGGTATTAGGATTCTTGGATGGCGGTTTTACCTCATGGGCTGATGCTGGAAAAGAGATTGCAACCATTCAAACTATCCCATCCTCAGAATTTGAGGAAAGAATGGTGGATGATGCGGCAGGAGTCAATGTGATGGATGTGCGAAAGATTGGAGAATTTGAAGCGGAGCATGTAGATGGAGCGAAGCATGTTTCGTTGAATTACATCAATGATAATATGGCAAGTGTAGATCCGAAAACGACATACCATGTTCATTGTGCAGGTGGTTATCGTTCAGTGATATTTATTTCAATACTAAAAGGAAGAGGGTACGAGAACTTAATCAATGTAGAAGGGGGATTTAGCGAAATCAAAGAAACAGCGGTTAAGACAACCGATTTTGTATGTTCATCGGAAAAATAATACGCTACTCAGAAAGAGAAGACACGAGAATATTTTAGTAAAAAATAATTCGTATAAAACAAAACCCCAGTTTTCACTGCTTGTTCAGGAAAACTGGGGTTTTTGTATGATAGGAGGTTCTTTATTAAAAATAAAAATGTCAGTTGTTATTTGTCGTTGGTGAATATAAATCGCTTTGCTTTGGCTTGCTTTTTAATAGCCAATAACATGGCAGCATCAAGAGAGGCAGCAGCGGCAGCACCTAGCGCTTTTTTCTTTTTGGCAATGAATGTAGTTCGTTCCACATTCAAGTCTTTAATTTTATTTTTGATTTCTGTTCTTTTTGCCTTTTGCTCATTTACATAGGCTAATTTTTCCTCTTTGCTCATGTCTTGCATGTTTTTAGGCAAATATTTATTGTCAATTTTCCCGATATCAAAGTCTTTTTGACAACTCTTGTCTACCATATCCCAAGATTCATTTCGGTATGCATGGGAACTTTTTGAAACAATTCGCGATACCGAATTGGACTGACCATAGTGCATTGAATTCGCATCTTGCTTTACCTGATTCATCTTTTTTGTTTTTCCTTCGTGGCCATAATAGATATACGTACTATTTAAGTCATTATTTAATCCTGAAATCTGATCGTCATATGGAGATTTGATGTAGGTTGTTTTTTGATTTTGCTGGATACTCATATAAGAACCACCAGTTAAGTCTGCACCGCTCTTCCATTGCGTATTTATTCCCTGTTCAAAATTTCCACAGAAAATTGTGTTGATCGTTATTCCATGTTCAGCAGCATTATTACAAGCTTCTCTAAATGGAACGGGACCTTGGGTGAAAGCTTCATTTCCAGCAATAAAGATGAGTTTTAAATCGTCCGAACTGTTTCCCCATGCAAGTTCATCGGTGCCTTTTTTAATTACTTGACCACAATGCTCTGAACCACCATTGGTAGTCAGACTAAACAAATCTTGAGAAACACGATCTAAATCGGTTGTTAATGGTGTAACAAGTCTTATGTATCCACCTTCTGCTGATAAGCCGGAGTTTCCGTATTCATACAAACCAATCATAATATTAGGCTTGGTTCCGTCACATCGAGCTTCAGCCAACTCATTTACGATTTTCCAGAGTTGTGATTTTGCTTGATCAATTAACCCGTTCATACTGCTGCTGGTGTCGAGCATCAATCCAATTTTGATATTTTTTGATTCAGGGGGAGGAGTTGCCTGAAGAGAAGTAGAAGAAAGACCTACAAAAAATAGAAGGCTGAACAATAAGAAATGGGAAATTGGTCGTTTACGGTTTCGGATGAATTTCATGATTGTGTTATTTAAGTGTATCATTGTGAATGCTTTGATTTTTAAAATTTAGATGAACAATTATCTCTATTTAAATAATGTAAATCAAGCTAGACTTAGGGAACAGACCTTGTCATTGAGGGAAGTAGGCTTAATAATTAGTTAATTATTTTAACTTATTTACAGTCAAATAGTTAAGAAAATATTGTTTGTTTTTCTGATAGTTTTTTTACTACATTTACGTTCCTGTAAAAAGGAAACAACCGTGAGAAAATTTTTTGTATTACATATCATATTGGGAGGATTGCTATTGGGAGTACCATTGACGTCCTTAAAGGCTCAACCGAAGAAATATTCATCTTACGGCAGTAGTTCAAATAGGGCGAAAGTTTCGAGTAATAATTCTATTAATAAAAAATTGGAAGAAGCGGAGCGGATTTATTCCACGGATGCCAAGAAGGCTTTAAATCTTGTAGAGACAGCTTTATTAAAATCTATAAAATCGGATTACGTAGCAGGACAAGCACGTTCGAATAAATTGTTGGCCGATATCAATTTTAGTTTGGAAGAATATCGTTTAGCCTATGCGAATTATAAAAAAGCCTATGATTTATATGTCCGTTTGGGAAGTGCAGCAAACCAATATTACATTTTACCGAGAATAGGACGATCCGCCGAGGAATATGGTTTATTAGCGGAGAGCCTTAAATACTATGAACTGTACTTAAAAGAAGCAAAAAAGCGAAATCATAAAGTGAAGGAGGTCGAAGCTCAAAATGGGATGGCTCGGATCTATGAGAAACAAGGAAAATTGGAGAAATCTGAGACCCAATTAAAACAAGCATTGACTCAAAGCACTCAAATTAATAATAAACGGCAAGCGCTTAATTCGAACAAGCAATTGGGGAAAATTAAGGAGAAACAAAAAAAGACCGATGAGGCAATCAACTATTATCAACAAAGTCAGGATTTAGCCTATGAGCTGAATGATCCATCTGAAATAAATATTTCTTATACCAATATATCAAATGCATATAGGGGAGGGAATGACCTAGATAATTCTCTTAAAATCCAGGAACAAGCAGCTAGGTTTAACGAACGAAACGGAAATGTAGCGAATTGGATGGGCAATAATATTGATGCAGCAAATACTTTGATTGATCAAAATGAAAATCCAAAGGCAATCGAAAAATTGGAACAAAACTATTTGCTAGCAGAGGCAAATAGTGATTTAGGCGCCAAAGTAAAAACGGTAGAAGCGCTTTCGCGTGCATACAAGAAAGAAGGACAAACCACAAAGGCCGAGCAACTATACAAGGATTATCTGGTTTTGGAAGATTCGTTAAACAAAATCAAAAATGAGGAACAAATGGATAAGGATCTTCAAAATCAAGTATTGGAAAACATTCAAAATAAGATGTTAGTACTTGAAAAAGATAAAGAGTTGGATGTAAAGACGATTGAATTATTACAGAATGAAAAGATTTTGAGAGAAGAACAAATTCGCATTCAAAAATGGATTAGTTATTCGCTCGGATTTATTATTTTAATGTTGATGGTTGGTTCTTATCTTGTGTATAAAAGTATCCGGCAAAAACGAATCGCAAATCAATTGCTAACGCTAAAATCACTTCGAAGTCAGATGAATCCACACTTTATATTTAATGCGTTGAATTCGGTGAATAATTTTATTTCAATGAGCGATGAGCGGGCTGCAAATAAATATCTATCTGATTTTTCTCGCTTAATGCGGGAAGTAATGCAGAATTCACAGGAAGATTTTATTCCGTTAGCAAGTGAAGTGGGTATTTTAGGGTTGTATATAAAACTGGAGCACTTTCGATTCAAGAATAAATTTGATTACACGTTTGATGTCGATGAGGATATAAATCAAGAAGAATTTTATATACCGCCCATGCTTATCCAACCCTATATTGAAAATGCGGTTTGGCACGGATTGAGATATAAAGAGGAAATGGGATTTTTAAGTGTAAAAATGTTTCAGGAAGCAGATCAGTTGATGGTCGAAATCACCGATAACGGGATTGGAAGAAAAAAGTCAGGTGAATTGAAGACGAAGAATCAAAAATCACTAAAATCCACCGGTATGAAGAACATCGATAATCGAATGAAAATATTAAACGACGTATACAAAGCGAAACTGCACGTTGCCATCACAGATTTAGATGAGATTAATGGAGCTGGAACAAAAGTGACTATTCGAATACCTTCTCAAAAGATGTCACAACCTCCGGCTATTTGATTTGATCTAAGAACGATTGAACTAATTGATATTAATTTAACATAACTTGATCCAAAAACAATAATAACGATATTGAAATGAGTGAAGCATCGAAATTAAGGGCGGTCATTGTAGAAGATGAAGAGGCGAGTAGAGAGACTTTAAAGAATTATTTGGGGAAATATTGCCCGAATGTTCAATTGTTAGGAATGGCTGAATCTGTACAGACAGGATTGGAAGCAATTAAACAGCACAAACCAGATATCGTATTTTTGGATATAGAAATGCCCTACGGAAACGCCTTTGATTTACTCGATCAATTGGATAATATAGATTTCGAGATTGTATTTGTGACCGCATATAGCAATTATGCAATTAAAGCACTGAATATGAGCGCAGCATATTATATCCTTAAGCCGGTGGATATTGATGAGTTGATTAGTGCTGTGGATAAGATCACTCAATCACGACTCGAAAACAAAGACGCTTTTCACACGAAAGTATTAATGGAAAACCTAAAGTCCGCACACAATCAATTACATAAAATTGTGTTGCCACAACTGGATGGATTTGAAGTAGTACAGGTAAAAGATATACTGCGTTGCGAGGCAGCGGACAATTTCACCAAATTTTACATGTTAGATGGAACGAATTATTTAATCTGTAGAACGCTGAAATTTTTTGATGAACTTCTTTCAGAATTTGATTTTGTACGTGTACATAAATCACATTTGATTAACCTAAAACAAGTGGTGAAATATAAAAAAGGCAAAGGCGGACAAGTAGGAATGACCGATGGATCATTTATAGATGTTTCGGTGACCAAGAAGCAAAATTTGTTGGATCGTTTTCGTTAGAATTCACCTCGGGGAGAAGTCCAAAAATTGTATAATACTAATATTTTCCATCTGGTTTGAAAAACGAATGATTTTCCCTACCTTGCCGTACTATGGCAAAGCTAATCTTTGCTGCAAGGAATGACACATTATTTGATCCTCATAATTGGTTTAGTAGTGCTTATTGTCGGAGCGGAAGCTTTGGTAAGAGGGGCTTCAGAAATTGCCCTTCGGTTAAAGATCTCCCGATTGGTTGTAGGATTGACTATTGTTGCATTTGGGACCTCTGCTCCTGAACTTTTTATTAGCCTTAAATCCGCACTTGGAGGGCACCCAGAAATTGCCATCGGGAATGTGGTTGGATCTAATATTTGTAACGTAACACTCGTTTTAGGGCTTACAGCCTTGATTTTCCCCATAAAAGTTACCTCGGAAGCGTTAAAAGTAAATTGGAGCGTTTGTATGGCCGTGTCCATTATGTTCTTTTTATTGGTCATAGATGAACAGGTAGATCGATGGGAGGGGATGATGTATGTGGTCATGATATTTGCCTACAACTTTTATTTAATTAGAGGATCTCGAAAGCAAGCACTTGTGGATGAAGCCGCAGGGGAAGAAACAAATTTTCAAGAAGGAGAATTTGGCGCAAAACAATGGGCGTTGAATATCGTGTTTATAGTGGTTGGGAGTGTAGGATTAGTGTTTGGATCTGATTTGTTATTGGACGGTGCGACACAGATCGCAACGGACTTATTTCCAGGCCCTGAAGGGAAACGAATTATTGGTATTACGATTGTTGCGTTTGGAACAAGTCTTCCAGAATTGGCTACAGCTGTAGTGGCGGCATTCAGACAAAAAGCTGATTTAGGTTTAGGGAACTTAATAGGATCCAATATTTTCAATATACTTTCCATTCTTGGAATAACATCATTGGTTAGAGAAATACCTGTAGCAACCTTATTTGTGCAGCATGATATTATTTGGATGATATTGATAACGGCCGTGCTTTTTCCGGTAATGCTTACTCGAATGAGAATCTCGCGATGGGAAGGCTTGGTATTGTTGTTGTTGTACGGAACCTATATGTACAGCTTAAATGCAGAGAATCCGCTCTTCAGATTGAGTTTCTTGGACTTTAATTAAGGTTAATTCTCTCCACATGTATTGATTCAATAAATAATCAAACAAGAGGACTTTATAGTCAAGCTTGATCCCTCAAAATACGTCACACACTTTCTATAAATTAATCGATGGAACTTTTTTCTCTGCCGAAGGCAATCCGCCACATTGCATAATGGGATAGATAATATAGATCTACCATGTGGTCAAATAAATTCCGCTTGGTATAAATCATTTTAAAGGACCTATTATTTGAACAGAGGGACTAATTATACAAATAAAATGAGCTTTTATTTACTCCTTTTCACGTATCGAACCTCATCCTTACTGTAGAAAAAGCTCAGATTCATGTTTGCTTGAACAAAAGCCTTTAGTTCATTGGAAGTATTAAAGCTTTCATCAATGTTCTCCGTTATCTCAAATAATTTCAAGTCTTTGGCACTAAATTCGATTTTATATAAGTAAAAGTTGCCAGCTCCATCTTTTTGCATGTTCAGAAAGATATTTTCATCAATCGTGGTGGTGTGTGAGATATAACGTTCCATAGAGTAGGCACTGTCGTAGGAGTTGTACGTCCATTTGTCTATTTCGTACTCCATATTCGCAAACTTCTTGATTTCAAAATACTCTGGATTTTCCTGCGAAACATCTTTGGCTTTAATCCATTTTCCTAGGAGAACTTCTTCTACTTTTTCTTCTGTAGGTCCAATGGGTACGCTGGATTTATAAGGACAGCCAGTTAAGACCAACATGAGTACAACCAATAATAAACCACTTAGTTTTTTTAATAGTAATGTATGTTTTTTTAACATGAGTTCTTTTTTTTTGTGTGAATAGAAAGGGGTTGTTTTGCCTAAATTCTTGAGTAAAATTAGTATTTCAGAGAGGAAATCCAATGATTATTCGCAATTGACCTTGATCGAATAAATCAAAGGAGGATGATAAATGTGAAAATAGAGCGGATGAAATGAACTAAAACTACAAATCGTTCGTATCTTTGATTGAGTTGTATAACTAAAAAAAAGAAAGAAAAAACGTATGTGTACGGTTACATATTTCCCATATGAAGACGGATGTATTCTTACCTCCAATCGAGACGAACATATTTCAAGAAAATCTTCTTCATTGCCTGATGTAGAAAAAAATGGTGAAATGGAGTTGTTGTTTCCGATGGATAATGAAGCATTTGGTTCTTGGATTATGGCAAGTAATCGAGGAAGATTGTTGTGCCTTTTGAATGGAGCATTCGAACGACATGAGCGAAATACACCCTATCGAAAAAGTAGGGGGATTGTGGTGAAAGAAAGTTTTCAGTACGATTCATTTGAGGAATTTTGCAATGAATATAACCTTGAAAATATCGAACCCTTTACCTTGATTTGGGTTGAATTAACCGAAGCCACTCAGTTGCATGAGTTGCGCTGGGATGGATCCATTAAGCATACCAAAACAATGGAATCTAACGAAAAGCATATTTGGTCTTCTTCAACCTTGTACAACTCTGGTCAGCGATCATTGCGTGACAAGTGGTTTAAAGAATGGTTTGGTGAAGATACAAAGTTCGATTCTATAAAAACGCTTGATTTTCATGGTTCTGCAGGTGAATCGGATCTTACTACAGATTTAAAAATGCAACGAGAAAATGGGATGCAAACGGTAAGTACCACACAAGTTGTCATTACAAATAAGATAATTCGCATGTTTCATCACAATTATGATGCGGAAATTGTGGGTAGCAAACAGATTTCATATCAGCAACCTAATACCCACTCATTCCCCCAAATGGAATTAAATTAGACTAATTTAAATAATTACAATTTGAACTATCTTTATTAGCCAAACGTAATGTATAATATTACGGATGTTTTGGGGGAATTGTCATTCGTAGTAATTTTGTAATTGAAACGAAACATTAGAGATTGTTTAAGTAATATTAATGACTCCCAATAACGATTCCATAATTGTAATTGCCTGGCCTCAAACACGTGTTGTCAAAGTTGACATGTGGTATGATGTGCCAATGAGGTGGTTGGGGATTAATCAAGAGGAATATTACAAAGCAGGACACTCTGCGGCCATTTTAGTAAACCATTCAACTTCCGAACTTTGTTATTTTGATTTTGGTCGTTATCATACTTCTCCAAAATTTGGAAGAATAAGAGATAAGGAAACAGATCCGGATTTAGCACTTCATTGTAAACCAAAATTTACCAAAGACAGGAGTTCATTAATTAATCATGAGGAAATAATTAGCGAATTGACTCAGAATCCGGGAACGCATGGAGAAGGAAAGACCATCTATTCTGTGTATTCGGGAATAGATTATCAGCTAGCGTATAATTATGCTAAAAAGCAGCAATTAAAAGGGCAAATCCCCTATGGCCCTTTTGATTTAAGAGGGACAAATTGTAGTCGATTTGTAGCAAATCTGATTAATTCAGGAAATCCAGATAGAATTACAAAAGCACGATTGAAACTTCCATGGACGGTGACAGCTTCTCCAATTTTAAATGTTAAAATCACCAATCAAAATGGAGCATTATACACGAATTCGGATAATATAAATCAACCCATAAATTCATTTATCCCCGAAAGAAACCCGAATCGAACCTTGCAATCTCCTGTTAAACCCTCCATTTTACCTGAAAATGCCGTTTGGCATAGCGGAGAAGGAGCAGGATCTTGGTTTTCAATTGTTCCGTGTGAAGATTCAGCACCTCATACGCCAACTTACAAAGTTACCCGATACAGCCCAAATGGACAGCTTGAGTTCGAATCCATTTTTATTTTGAAAAAAGGGAACAAAACCTTAATTGTCGAGAATGGTGATTATAACATAGATTATGTGTCCCACGCAAAGCAAATCCAATTAAGTGTGGAAGACGAGTTACTTTTGTTAGTTTCTGGATATTAATGATGAAGGTGTTATATAAGTAGGACATAAATTATCCTTTTATAATTATCTTTACATCCATCGCCATTTTGAGAACTAAAGTATTTCAATTCGAATCGATTATGAACAAACCAAAGTCTACGCATAGGAAATGCACGTTAAAAAAATACATTCCTAGTTGGAGAGCTCTATTGATGTTGCTTATACTCTGCACCACGCTTGGAATTGCGGAAGTGCATGGCCAAAACACTTATTGGGCTTCGAAGGTCGAGGATTTCTCTTCAGAAAGAGAATCAAAGCGCTTTTCTGCAAATCAAGTATTGGGAGAACCAAATGCGTATCCTAATGGTAAAAATAGTCCCGTTTCTTGGTCTCCATCCAAAGAGGAGAATAAAAAAGAAGAATTTATAAAAGTAAGTTTTAAGGAACGTGGATTTATTCAGCAAGTAGTAGTTGCTCAAAACTTTAATCCAGGATCAATTGAGCAAATTTATGTGTTTAATACCAACGATCGCGCCTATCTGATATATGAGAATGATGGAAAGTATAAAACAGATGAAGTTGATGGTCTTTTTAGAGTGATTTTGCCCGCGTTAACGTCCTATAAGGTACGTGCCGTAAAAGTGATATTGAATACAAAACGAGCAGAAGGTTTTAACTGTATTGATGCAATAGGAATCTCGGATGCGGTGAATCCAATTCAAATTGGTGTCGAAATAGATGAAGAGGCTAAATTTTTGGCTCAACCGGAGAATTTAGGTAAAAATGTAAATTCCAATAAGCACGACTACATTCCGCAAATTTCACCCGATGGACGAGATTTATATTTTGCAAGAAAAGAAGAAGGATCCGTAAATATTTGGAATTCAAAATATCAAGAAGATGGCTCATGGTCGGAGGCAAAAAAGATGGGTGCGCCTTTAAATAATGGATATGAAAATTATGTATACACGATTACGCCAGATGGAAATACGGTGTTGCTTGGAAATAGTTATACACAAAACGGTTCAGGAATAGGTGCTTCCACAAGCTTAAAAAAAGGAAAAGGGTGGGCTTATCCTGTGGTTGCCGACATAGATCAATTAATGTCCGTAAGTAAGTATAATGAGTTCTTTTTAGGCCCAAATAAAAAGGTAATGCTGATGACATTACAAAATTCGGAAAGTTATGGGGCGACCGATGTGTTTGTTAGTTTTATTAAGTCAGACAAATCATGGACAAAACCGAAGAACCTTGGGCCGGAAGTGAATACAGCTGATGTGGAAGCATCTCCATTTTTGGCGGCAGATAATAGAACCCTCTATTTTGCATCAAGGGGCCATCGTGGATATGGGAAATCTGATATTTTTGTAACTAAGCGAATAGGAGACGGTTGGGATCAATGGACCAAACCCAAAAATTTGGGTGATGTAATCAATACCAAAGAAGGAGAATATTATTATTCAGTTCCAGCATCAGGAGAATACGCATATTATGTGTCTAAAAATAAAACATTAGGAGGAAGTGACATTTTCAGAGTGAAGTTGCCAAATGCGATTAAGCCAAAGCCAGTTACACTGGTTTATGGAAATGTGTATAACGCGAAGACAAATCAACCTATTAGTGCCGAAATTTTATATGAAGTTCTGCCCGAAGGAATAGAGGCGGGTCTTGCTACGTCTAATTCGGAAGATGGATCGTACAAAATTGTATTGCCAGTAGAGGAGAAGTATGGTTTTTTCGCCACGAAAGAAGGGTTTTTGTCGGTAAGTGATCAAATTAATTTGAAATCTAACAGTGATGAATATACTGAGATAAGACGCGATCTTTACCTGGTCCCAATCGAGGTAGGACAAAAGTTTGTTTTAAACAATATATTGTTCGACAGAAGCGAGTTTGCTTTAGATGAAAGTTCAATTCCTGAACTGAGACGACTGGTAGCTGCGATGCAAGAAAATCCAACATTGGTAATAAAATTGAATGGACATACAGACAATAGAGGAAGTAGGGATCTCAATCAAAAACTATCTGAGAGCCGTGTGCAGGAGGTTAAAAAATATCTAACAACCAATGGAGTATTGTCACGTAGAGTTCAAACAGAAGGGTATGGAAGTACGCAGCCATTGAATCAAAACGAAAGCGATAATCAACGTAGAGAGAATCGAAGAGTAGAACTAGAAGTAGTTTCGTATTCTTCAAATTAATCAGTGTTAGTAGATGGGATTTGCTCCGTAAGACTTTTACTGTAGTCCTTCGCCAATTATATAATGTAGCTTTAATCCTCGTTGATCCTTACTAATTGCTGAGACAGTGTCATGGATACGTTCATTTTTTTTGGTATAATGAACGAACACCCTGCAGTCGTAAGTTATACGAATTCGTTCTGAGTTGGATTCCCCTGGTTCTAGATTGCGAATTTGATTGTGACTGCAACCATCAATATTAACGTTTGAAATGGGTTCGTTTGTTGGATTAGTGAACTTGATTACTACGGATTCGAACATAATGAATCCAAAGTAGATGCAGACTATTCCGACTGGAATATTTAGCAACATCAGCATCGTCGTAATGAGACTTTTCTTCATATAACCTCGACTAGCCAAACTGCCTAATATGGGCAGGGTAAGAAGTATTAAATTTAAGGGGGACAATATATATATACATATAATTCCCGAAACAGCCCAGAAATCGGCTGGATGAAGATATTCTCCTAAGACAAATAATCACCATCGTAAAGAAGGTTAAAAAAGCGAAAGCCCTACACGCTTTATTGGCTCCAATTACAAATGAATCCAAGTTCTTTTTTTTGTCGAAAGTGCATGTAATATGCTAATAAAACCCTGTAATGATGTAGTTAAGACTGATCGCGGTATTGACTAGGTGTTTTTCCAACCATATTTTTGAAAGCACCATTGAAGGCAGACTTAGATTTGAAGCCAACCATTTCCGCAATAGCTTCAATTTTATAATATTGAGTGTCTGGATCTTTAAGCTTTAATTTTGCCTCTTCAATTCGGTGAGAGTTCACATAAGTAGCAAAATTTACGTTAAAATGATTGTTGATGGCTTTAGATAAGTATTTGTAATTGGTATCTAATTGTTTAGAAAGGTCGAAAATGGTTAAACTAGTGTCTAAAAATGGTTTTTTCTCCTGCATTAAAACCTCCAATTTGTTTTTCAAAATAAGAAATTTGTCCTCAACGGCTTTAGAATCTTGGTTATCAGCCTCATTTTGTAATTCTGCTTCTTCAATGGCCTTATGCTCCTCCTTTTCTTCTGTGATGATTGTAGACAACTCTTGAATTGTATCTTGAACATTTAACTGCTTACTACCATTAATTCCTATGTATAACACATATCCCAATAGCACGCCATCAAACGCAAATTCAAAAAGAAAAGAATCGAGCAATTCACCTATAAAATGGGAACCGACTGAACCAACGAAGAAAAATAAGTATCCAAATAGAAATATTTTAGTCCATTTTAAGTTGACCTCTTCCTCGAAACTAACGACTTCTCCAACCTCTTTTACATGTAAATTGATGAGTCGAAAGCTTTTTATAGAATAAAAGACACTTTGAAAAATAAAGATTACAGCTAAGCTACCAATAGTAACACCCCAAGTTCCATAATAAGCCATTTGACTGATGCTACTATCTTTTTCGGTATTACGAGCAATAAAGATCAAGGCAATATCGAGGACTAAAACAATTATTGCAGGCAAATAATGATTTAGAATGGACTTTTTTGTAGAAGTAAGTATGATGGACCGGATGTACAAATATACGGTAGGCGCGAAGGTAATAGCAACAGCTGCAAATAAAGGAGCTTGATAGATTCCTAATTCTGTTCCAACTAGATTGTCAACAGAAAGTGTGAAGATTTCAAGGTATGAAAGCCCGAAAAATAGAATTACAAGGAAGTTGGTTGATTTGCGCTGACTGCTTTTTGCAAATAGAAAACGAAACGCATAGAACAAAGCCACTAACATGGTCAATCCCTGCAATCCAACTTCTACTATTTTCTTTACTTCCGCACCCATTCCATGTTCTGATTAAGGGAATTATTCCTCTGGTATTGTTAAAGACCCATATATCAAAGATATCTGAAAAAACGATTAAAACTAAAGATATAAACTGATATATCCGTTTTTCACTTGTGTTGATTTCGGAAAACCACACACCAAGTGTTTTTTATTGAAAATAACCTTAAGTACATTGCGGTTACATTTTAAACATTTGAGGAGATGAATAAGATTTTATTAATTGGTGCGTTCGCACTATTCAACTTACTATCATACCATAAGGTAAGTGCCCAAGAGAAGGTTAAATTGGTATACGCTCAATCGAGTGAGCATTCAATGAAAGAATTACTTCTGAAAACCGAAGGAAAATCGGATAAACGAAAGGTAGCTTTGGCAAAGTACAGAGCCCTGGAAAAAGAAGGGAAAATTATTCTTTCAACAGCTGAGTATGCTCTGATTAAGGCACGAATTCGTAAAGCGGACAAGACTCCCGCAAATTCGGAAGAAATGGAACTAGCAGTCTATGCTAAAAAAGCTTCCAAAACATACGTGCCAGTAACCGATTTACTTAAAGCGAATTAATACCGTTCGTTTTAATATTACCTTAGATAACATTTTTACATGAAAAAATATTTAATTAGCGCAATAGCGTTAGTGACGGTTAGTTTTGTTTCTCAAGCTCAGTTGCTAGATATAGATTTTGAATCTTCCCCTTTAGGACAAATCACGACAACTCCAGGATCATTGTATCAAACAGGTGCTGCAGATGATGGCGATTGTTCTTTTCCAGCTTGGTACGTAGGTACCTCAAATGCGGCTACTGATTGCAACACGTCTTGCCCAGGACGATCAGGGCACGTTTACTCTGATGATGTTGGTTGTACCATTGATAAAACCATGATTATAGGTTCGTTTGTACCTACATGTTCACAAATTAATATTCAGTTATATTACGAATACGATGATTATAGTAGTGGAGCAGATCATCTTACCATTTACTTATATAATGAGACAACCGGTTTGCAGGAAGGGGCAAATGTTGTAAATACAACCGGTTCAGATGAAAGTGGATTCATTAATATCAATCGTAATATCACTCCTGGAAATACGTACTCCCTTCGTTTTGAGTATGGAGGAACATTCGCCTACGGTGCAACGATTGATGACATACTTGTTACGGAAGTTGATCCAACGGCTTCTATAAGCCAGGTTTGTAATGCAGATTTAACATATGATGTAAGCGTAAATGTGACTAACCTAAATGGAGTAGCATCCGTTCGTGTGAATGACGGATCCTCTGATTTGGAAACAGGAATTAATGCAACTGGTATTACAGGAGGTTCTCCATATACAGGACATACAGGTGCGAAAACGTTTTCCGTAATTAGCGAGGCAAATGCTGGTTGTAACGTAACGCAGGCATTGACGGCATGTACAGATTGTACCAATCCACCAGTAGCAACGTTTACAAAATCAAATTGTGCGTTAGACTTAAGTTATTCCCTCGATGTAAATATAACAAGTTTGGGAGATGCTTCTACAGTTCGGGTATTTGACGGAACAGTAAATTTAGAGACTGGAATAAATAGTACAGGCGTGAGAACGTATAATAGTCTAACAGGAACCAAGACATACTATGTTATAGATGAGTCTGCGGGAAGTTTAATTTGTTTGGATAGCATTACAGTTACTGCATGTACAGATTGCGATATTTTAGCAGCTTCGTTTAGTGCGCAGGTTTGTCAATCTGATTTAACATATGATATTACAGTATCAATCTCTTCATTGGCAACGGGACAAACAGTGAAAATTACAGATGGTACTACGGATTTAGTGACAGGAATCAATGCAACCGGAACGTTTCTAATTGAAGATTTGACAGGAGCGGTAACATTAGAAGTGGAAGATGAGGCAGATGCAAGCTGTATCAAATCAAGCGCTTCGTATTTAGCATGTGACGTTTGTGCACTTGCAACTACGCCATCAGATGAATGTATTAATGCACCATTGATCAATTTATCTCAAGCATTTTATGGGTCAACCAATTGTAGCTATAATATAGAACCAGATGGAACCGGTTCGGATGTTAATGGAGTAGATGCACATTGCGGAAATATTGATAATGATTCCTGGTTGAAATTTATAACCGCCGATGATAGTATTTCGTTGGATTGGAATGTTACAGGACCAGCAGGCTGTACTAGTGGAATTCAATTAGCAGTATTCGATGGAGATTGTTCCAATCGAGATGCAATGGTGGCATTGGCTTGTGATAACCAAACAGGGGGAACCGGATCATCTGGAACCTTTGATATTACAGGATTAAATGTAAATCAAGAATACTTCTTATACATTGATGGTTTTGCAGGAGATTTATGTGATTATAATTTTGTAGCTCAAGGTGGTATTGCAGTCTTACCTCCAAATGATACATGTCCAGATGCTTCTTTAATTACATGTGGATATAGAGATACAGCGAGTACAATTCTATCTACAGCCGATGACGCACCAGGAACATGTGGAGGATTGACAGCGGGTCAGGGAACTTGGTATTTGTTTAATGGAACAGATGATTCGTTAATTGTAACAACAGATAATCCAGAAACCAATTTCGATACAGAACTGTTAGTATATACGGGGTCTTGTGGAGCATTAACTTGTTTGACTTCAGATAACGATGGAGGAACAGGGACAACTTCTCGGGTTGCATTTCAAACATCAACAGGAACCGATTATTATATATATGTAGACGGAAATGGTGCAGCAGTAGGGCAATATGAAATAAGCTTCGCTTGTATCGATACTGGGGCAGTAGACTTCGATTGTCCGGGACAATTAATTGGAAATGACTTTGAGCTCGATAAAGGAGCAAATGGAGGGTATACGGATTACAATAATAGTGTAACAGATTTAGATTGGGTACGTGGACAAAATGGAACCATACCATCTAACGGTACCGATTATGCGTATGTTATTGATAACGCTGGAGATGATTTTGAACAACATTTAAGCTCTCCTGCAATAGATCTTTCCGATTACTGTAAATTTGATATTGGTTTGTGGTATGCTGTTGATATTACCGGCGCAAACGATAAACTTCGATTAACTTGGTGGGACGGTTCTGGAGGAACCGAAGCAACAGATTTCCATTATTTTAAAGATTTCAGGACAGATCAATTAACATGGGCTCAGTTTGATACAGTGTATGATCGGAGAACAGGAACATTTGGAATTAGTGATGCGGATTGGTCAGCAGTACATTTTGAAATGACCTACCAAGATAATGCAGCATTAAGTGGATGGGCAGCAGTTGATTATCTTTGTATTACCCCAGTGCAAATAATTTCGAACGTTGCAGTTGTGGCGGATGGATCTTGTAGTGGAAACAACGCAAAGTTTACCGTTTCTTTTGATGTTGCAGACGGCGGAGGAAATTATGAGGTGTTTGATACACTTACTGGAACAGTATATGGAACGATTACAGGTGCCGCGACTGATGGATCAGGAGTGACGCTTACAGCCCAGATTAATGGTCCGACCTCTTTTAGTACCGCAACCGTAAACGTACGTGAAACTGGATTTACATGTTCTGAAAGTAGCACACCGGTAACGATCAACATTCCAACATGTCCAACGCCATATTGTACTACTTTCCTAAGTCATAATTTTGACGCTGGAAACAACGGATGGACTGGTTCAGGATTTAACTTAGATAATAGTTCTTTTACAGGAAATACGTCTGATCATTGGAATTTGGCAACTCATGGTGGATATGGAACAGACGAAGCTAGCACAGTCACAAGTGGCATTCTTGATTTCACCGGATACGATTCTTTAACGCTCTCAATGGACGTTCGATACAATACGGAATCGGGCTATGATGGAATGGCATTATATTATTCCTTAGATGGCGGAACAACATGGATTATAATTGGATCTAATGGAGATCCGACAGGAACTAATTGGTACAACAATACAGGGATTGATGGATTAAATGATAGCTATGTAGATGTATCTGCTGATCCAGATGCGTGGTCAGGGGATAATTCAGGATGGGAAACAGCTTCAATTGTGTTGCCAGCGGCATTAGAAAATAATCCGAGCGTGATGTTTCAGGTCCGATTTGGGTCAGATAGCGCTTTGGATGATGATGGAGTGGCCTTTGATAACTTTCAAATTTGTGGAGAAGCGCTACCACCGCCATGTGATGCGGACGCAGGAACTTGGGATTAATTTAATTTAACTAAACAGAACAGAAATGAAAAGATTAGTTAAAATAGCAATAGTTCTACTCGGAATACAGATGTTCGGAGGAATGCATACAAGTGATGCATGTGATATGGCTACATTTATCTTGAATACAGAAACGGATAATGGAGATGGAACATATACATATGATATTACGCTGTGCGTAGAATATTTAGGAATAGAAGGAAGCCCGCACTGGTTTGGGTTGGAATTTGTTGGAGGTACATTTGTTTCGGCAGATTCATATTCGCCAGCATCAGTAACCACTGGGACCAGTGATATTTATAATGGAGAAATCGTAAATAGCAATACCTTGGTGCGATGGAGAACGACAGAAACGTTCCCTAGCCATACAGGTTCTCTATGGTGCAATAATATGCAGATTACCACCACGGGAAGAGCGGCAACAATTACGACCTATTATCACGATACATATCTGACATGCGATGCGCAACATACGTTGCCTGTAGCTCCGCCTTCAGTAGGTGGCTTACCAAGAACATGTGATTTCGGTGAAGGAACGATCTCCGTAAGTGCGAGCGGATTTGAAAGTGGTGCAGGATTCAATCAAACCTATGTGTTAGTAGCAGACGGAAGTGATGTTATTTTAGACATTCAGTCAGGAGGAACATTTAGTAATGTAGTGGCTGGAACCTATCGAATTTACGCAGTAAACCATGAAGGAACGATTCCCGCTATATTGGCCATTGATTCATTATGGGATGGTGTAATAACATATGATGCAAATGGACTAAACTGCTTCTCGACGTTAGGACCGAAGGATGGAACCATTGTCGTGTGTGAATCTGTATGTTATCAGGATTCATCTATATCTGTTTCTACGTCAGGATTTCATACAGGTAGTGGATACACACAGGAATACGTGTTGTTAAACGATAATGACTCTATAATAAGTTCGAATGCTACTGGATTGTTTTCGTTTGCGCAATACCAGGATTCAGGAGTTTTTCAAGTATACGCAGTCAACACCAGTGATGCTACGGTGCAAACAGAGATTGCCAATGGTGGTCCATGGTCTGATATTGTGGGGCTTGAAGCCGCTTCGTCATGCGTAAAGTATATTGGAGCAAGGGTATTTAATATTAGCACACAGTACTGCGATGCACCTATGAGTTTAGGGAAAATTGTTTTGAATGGATTGATGGAGGATGATTTGAATTACTTATACTGGAATTCTGCCTATGACGATTTGACAACACAAACGATTATTCAGCGATCGGCTGATAACAACTGGAATTTTAAAGAAATAGAATCTTTTGAAACGGTCATTCCTCAAACCGAATATGAAGATTCAGAGTTTGATCAAAATGCTTATTACAGAATCAAACAAGTGTTAATCACAGGAGAAATTGTGTATTCTAATACGATTCAGCTTAGAAGAGATAATGCTCCATTTCGATTTACTGGAATTTATCCCGTGCCATCTAGTGATATTGTAAACATACGTTTCGATAGTGATTTAGAATACCAAACCAGACTTGTCTTAACCGATATGTTAGGCCGACAAATATGGACAAATTCTTTTAAAACCAGAGAAGGAAACAATGCTCGAACGCTAAATGTGAATGCATTTGGATCGGGTGTTTATTATGTAACCCTCGTAAACGAGAAGCACAGAATATCAAGAAAAATTATTGTAACGCATTAGAACCTGGCGTTTGTGATAATTAGTTCGACTTGATGAGTCGCACGAGTAGTAAGGTTAGTAACGACTGGTAATCGTTTTTAATTTAATAATGTGTTGTTAAAGGTTCTCCTCAAATGCTCCTCCGGAAGGCTTATGCCTGATGGGGGAGTTATTTCTTTACCATTTATTTGCCAAAACCTACCAGTTATAAAATAACTATGGAAATTCTTCGCCTCGAAGAATTATATTTTTTGATTTTAACTATATTTATCCTTCATCATGTGTCTGCAGTTGATATAACTACCAACGCATGGAGGTGTAATAAATTTAAATTTGGCAGAAATGAAGAAGTTAGATTGTGCATTTTGTAAACTTGTAATCCCTGTGATTTTCGGAGTTTTGTTCTGTGGTTGTGCGACAACATATTCCGGTCTCTACCCTAAATCATTAAAATATACGCAGCACTCTTCGACAGATTCAGCAAGAGTAAATTTGTACTATAAATTCGATGTTTTAATGGATCGAGGGAATAAGAGATATTCCAGAAAAGAAGATAGAGCGCATATTGACATTGTTGCTGTAAAAGTGGTAAATAATACCGATAAGCCACTTAAATTAGGGGAGAATATGAGTTTTTACATTGGGGAAAGAAAAATAATTCCATTAACCAATGGACAAGTTATACCTCGATTCAGGCAAGGCGTTTTTGGTTATATCTTGTATTCTCCCATCGTGCTTACTACCAGTTCAGGGCCGGGAGGGAGTAGTGTGTTTCCTATTGGTATACCCATCGCTGTAGGTAATATGATTGCAGCTGGTAGTGCAAACGGGAACTTTAAACGAGAATTTTCAGCGAATAATTTGTATTCTGCAGTTATACCGCCAGGCGAGACAGTATCTGGCTTAGTCGCTTTTCGAGAGATTGAATACGGCAGATTGGAATTACGGAAACAATGAAAAGTTATTCTTGAATGGGCTTTCTTAAGCCTTGTATTGCAAATAGAAATAGAATTATTAGAGCATAAAGTAGTTCTATAGGAGTTTTTTCATGAGCGAATGGAATATTAAGGGATAAACCTCTATAACCAAGGATAAATCTCTTACTTTTGCGCGATTTTCAGATGTTAATCTTAATTCCATAATGCCAAAACACTCATTTTGAATGCGTAACTTTATTAACACTTTTACAGCCAATCCCAAGAATGACATTCTTTCAGGATTAACCGTTGCTCTTGCGTTGGTGCCAGAAGCAGTGGCTTTCGCATTTGTAGCGGATATAGATCCATTAATTGGGTTATACGGTGCATTTATGGTGGGACTTGTTACTTCCATTTTTGGAGGAAGACCAGGTATGATTAGTGGAGCGACTGGAGCTATGGCAGTAGTTATGGTACACTTGATTCAAAAAGGAAATGAGGTAGGTCTTGGCTTGACTGAGCCAATTCAGAACTTAGGTGTACAATGGTTATTTATCACTTTACTCTTGGTTGGAATTATTCAGATTCTGGCAGGAGTATTTAAACTGGGAAAGTTCGTTCGTCTTATTCCTAAACCGGTAATGATGGGGTTTGTAAATGGATTAGCGATTGTTATTTTTCGCTCTCAACTCGGTATGTTCCCTAAAATGGGCGAAGGAGGAGGTAGTTGGTATGGCTCAATGGATCTATGGATAATGATTGGTTTGGTGCTTTTGACAATGGCTATTATGTATCTATTGCCTAAATTAACAAAGAAAATACCGGCAGGTTTAGTCGCAATTGTAGTTGTAGCAAGTATTACAATTTTTACTGGTTTAAATGTAAGTACCGTTGGATCCTTTATCCATGAAGGAGGAGGAACGGGATTAGGAGGAGATTTACCCTCGTTTCAATTTCAAATTTTTGGACTTATAGAAACCACAAGAGGTCATTGGGGCTTGATTTTTAGTACTGCTATGATTTTAGCTTCTATTGGTTTGATTGAATCATTGATGACCTTAACATTGATTGATGAAATGACGGAGACCAGAGGTAGTGGGAACCGAGAATGTGTAGCGCAAGGAGCGGCCAATATCGTAAACGGACTATTTGGAGGAATGGGAGGTTGTGCCATGATTGGTCAATCCATGATTAATGTTAATTCAGGAGGACGTGGTAGGCTTTCCGGAATTGTGGCAGCGTTGGCTTTGTTAAGTTTTATCTTGTTTGGCTCTTCCCTAATAGAACAGATACCTATTGCAGCATTAGTTGGAGTGATGATGATGGTCGTGATTGGAACGTTTGCTTGGAGTAGCTTTAGAATTTTATGGAAAATTCCGTTGGCCGATGCATTTGTATTGGTAGCAGTTTCTACAATTACAGTGTTCTTTGAATTGGCCACTGCTGTATTGGTAGGTGTAGTAATCTCTGCGTTGGTTTTTGCATGGGAAAATGCAACAAGAATCCGGGCACGAAAAAGGATGAAGCCAGATGGAACGAAAGTATATGAAATATGGGGGCCATTGTTTTTTGGATCTTCACAAACATTTAATGCCAAATTTGATCCGAAGAATGATCCTGATAAAGTAGAAATTGACTTCATGGAATCAAAGGTAAGTGACCAATCGGGAATGGAAGCATTAAGATCAGTGGCGAATAAGTACCTAGATTTAGGGAAATCAGTCAAATTAACTCATTTGAGCCCGGATTGTAAGCGATTATTACTTAAGGCGAATCCAGAATTTGAAGAAGTAATCGAAACGTCCATTGATGACCCCAGATATTACGTGGTTACGGATCGCTTGGACCATACCGAGTTAGAAGTGGAAGATGACCCCACGATGGAAACTCCAAAGTAGGGTTCGTGTGGAATTCAATTACCAGTAAAGATCAAAATGAGTGGTGATTGTACTCGATCTAAAATTTATTCGTTTAAGTTTAACATTGAAAGCATCTTTTGATGTGTTAATTCAATTTAATTTTAACGTTCATTTCGTATTTGCAGATGTCATATCTTGCTTGAATCGGAGGTTATCTTATATTTGTTAATATTATGATTCTGAGAGCAGAAAAACTTTTGAAAACATACAGTTCACGCACCGTTGTGAATCACGTCTCTATAGAGGTAAACCAAGGCGAAATAGTGGGTTTGTTAGGGCCAAATGGAGCGGGCAAAACAACCTGTTTTTATATGGTTGTAGGTTTGGTAAAGCCAAATGAAGGGAATGTGTTTTTGGACAATGAGGAAATAACAAGTTTACCGGTCTATAAAAGAGCTCAAAGAGGAGTTGGGTATCTTGCACAAGAAGCATCAATATTCAGAACATTAACGGTTCAAGAGAATATTATGGCCGTTTTGGAAATGACCAAACTTTCCAAGAATGAACAGCGTGAAAAAACAGAATCATTAATGGAGGAGTTTAGCCTTACACATGTGCGAAAGAACAAAGGCATGGTGTTGTCAGGAGGAGAACGACGAAGAACAGAAATTGCCAGAGCGTTAGCAGTAGATCCTAGTTTTGTCTTATTGGATGAACCATTCGCTGGGGTGGATCCCATTGCAGTAGAAGAAATTCAGACCATAGTAGGGAAGTTGAAGGAAAAAAACATTGGGATTCTTATTACAGATCACAATGTAAATGAAACACTTTCCATTACTGATCGGGCTTATTTATTATTCGAAGGTTCTATATTGAAGTCTGGTACGGCTGAAGAATTAGCAGCAGATGAACAAGTTAGAAAAGTTTATTTAGGTCAAAATTTTGAGCTAAAACGAAAGGTTTAAAATCTTCATTTTGTTCATGAAGATTCCTTTTATTTAAGGAGGAAGCGATTAAACCGTCCAATTTAAATTAAATGTCGGGAAGAATATTCAATTCGATTGCCTCTTGGGCAATAAAAAAGCGAATTCATCAAATTGAGCTCTTTATTAAGCATCCAATTGAAGTTCAAAACGATGTTCTTCATTCACTTTTAGAGCAAGCACGAAATTCAGAATGGGGTAAGAAATTCGATTATGATTCAATAGGTTCTATTGAAGAATATAAACAACGTGTACCTATTTCGCAGTATGAGGATCTGTTTCCTTGGATCGACCGAATGATGCAAGGTGAGCAAAATTTACTTTGGTCGGAGGATATAAAGTGGTTTTCAAAATCGTCAGGTACCACAAATGCTAAAAGTAAATTTATACCAGTTTCCAAAAGTACGCTGGAAGATTGCCATTATAAAGGAGGGAAAGATTTAATATCCATATATTTAAATAACCGATTAGATTCGAAATTGTTTTCCGGCAAAAGCCTTGTTTTGGGAGGATCTAACGCCAATTTGTACAACGACAAACAAGTTTTTGTAGGAGATGTGTCCGCAGTTATTATGCAGAATCTACCTATTTGGGCAGAATGGGTACGAACCCCAGATTTGAAAACGGCGTTGTTGGATAATTACGAAGACAAAATCGAAAAGTTGGTTGAAAAATCCGTTCGAAAAAATGTCACCAGCTTAGCAGGAGTACCCACATGGACGATTGTATTGATTCAGAAAATACTAGAGCAAACTGGGAAAGATAATATTCTGGAAATCTGGCCAAATCTTGAAGCGTATTTTCACGGAGGAGTCAATTTTGGTCCTTATCGATCCCTTTTTAAAACGTTGATTCCATCAGATAAAATTAGATATGTAGATTCGTATAATGCATCAGAAGGTTTTTTCGGGATTCAGGATCGTTCAGAAGCAGACGACATGTTGTTGATGCTTGATTACGGTATTTACTATGAATTTATGCCTGTTTCAGAAGGATTAGAGTACGATTTTGAGTCAGCTCAGACAATTGCGCTGGATCAGGTTCAGTTAAACCAAAATTATGCATTAATCATATCTACCAATTCAGGATTATGGCGCTACTTTATAGGAGATACAGTGAAGTTCACGTCCCTCAATCCTTATAGGATAAAAATAACGGGTAGAACCAAACATTTTATGAATGCATTTGGAGAGGAACTGATTATTGAAAATGCAGATGAAGCCATTCAATATGCCTGCAATTTGACCAAATCAAAATTAAAAGACTATACAGCTGCGCCGATATATTTTGATGAAAATAATTCTCAAGGCGCACATGAATGGTTGATCGAATTCGAAATAGAGCCAGAACGTTTGGAAGACTTTGTCGTACTTTTGGATGTTAAATTAAAAGAAGTTAATTCAGATTATGAAGCTAAAAGAGTTTCAAATTTAGCATTAAAACAACCGATTGTTAAGGTTTTACCGAAAGGAACTTTCTATAAATGGATGGAAAAAAGGGGGAAAGTAGGAGGTCAAAATAAAGTCCCGAGGCTATCGAATGATCGAAATTTCATTAATGGTATTACTAAAGTATTATGACAATTGCAGTCCTGCCTGACGTAAGAGTTGGTTTATCTTCTCTTTTTATAGTATATTAGCCTGCTAATGATAACAAACCCTAAGTTAAAATGTTAAAGAAGTCCTATATTTTTGTCGTACTGTTGGCATTGTCCGTTACCGGTTTCTCTCAAATCTTTTTAGATTTAGGAACGGGTGTAAATATGGTTGGAAATACAAGTTATCCAGCACCCTATGGACATTATTTTGAAGGGGCGAGACACCAGTTTTTGATTCGCGCATCAGAATTCTCAG
This sequence comes from Cytophagales bacterium, assembly GCA_965277185.1. Taxonomy (GTDB): domain Bacteria; phylum Bacteroidota; class Bacteroidia; order Cytophagales; family JAHDFW01; genus JAHDFW01. The sequence goes on from CBDICC010000012.1 coordinate 120,034, forward strand.
GAGCACCAGGAAATGTGATGTCTACCCTTGGTTTCAATGTAGGAGCATTATCTACGTCAGGAGATCCGATACTTAATTTTGAAATTAAAATAGGGCACACAACCAGTTCTACGATCACGGCATTTCAAACAACGGGGTTAACAAGTGTTTATACGAACGCATCTTATACTGAAAAGTTAGGGTGGAATATGCATGATTTTACATCAAACTTTATCTGGAACGGTACGGACAATGTTTTGGTAGAAGTTTGCTTTGACAATACATCCATTGGATGGACAGCACATTCTCAAACATTTATGACCGATGTTGGTTTTGATGCAAGTGTATGGAATGCGGATGACGGCGATCCAGGTATTTGTAGTAACAATATAATTGATGCATCCGGAAGCAATAGACCCGATATGAGATTTGGATTTATTCCTTCTGGAAACTATAACATTTTAGCAGGTCAAGTGATTACACCAAACAATGATTGTGGACTGGACAGTATCATGTCTGTTCGGATTTATAACTTTGGTACATCAGATACAACAAACTTTGATGTGACGTATATCGTAGATGGCGGAACACCAGTTACGGAGTCTATAACAACGAATATCCCTAGTAATACGTTTTTGGATTACACGTTTACAACACCAATTACCTATGCTATTTTAGATACGCATACGGTTGAAGTGTATACCACATTCGCGCCAGATACATCCCTTGAATTTGACACAATTCGGACACTTATCATAAATCAGGTGGAGTTATTAGCTCCAATGGTAGAAAGTTTTGATCTAGTCAATGACGGTGCAACAGGTGATTTATCGAATGGATGGCATGTAGAAACGGTAGGAGGAAGCTTCTATCAATGGCAAGGAGAAACAGGAGCAACAGGTTCGTTTGGTACGGGACCAAATAATGACAACAGTGGAACAGGAACATATATGTATACGGAAGCTTCGAGTGGTGGTACTGGAGACGAAACTTATTTGGTCTCCCCTTGTATGTCATTGGATGGATTAACAAGTCCTCAACTATCTTATTGGTATCATAAATGGGGCGCAAATATGGGAGATCTATATTTAGATGTTTTTAGTGATGGAGTTTGGAATTTAAAAGTGGATAGCGTAATTGGCGAATCCCATTTAGCAGCGACTGATCCTTGGAGGCAACAAGTGGTAGACTTGACATCTTATGCCAATAAGTACATAATTCTTAGATTTAGAGGAGTAAGAGGGACAGGATTGGAAGGAGATATGGGAATTGACGATATAGAAATTTATCAACCATTACCGTTTAATGCAGGAGTAACAGCCATTCTTTCTCCAGTTACAAGTTGTTCTTTAGATAGTATAAATCCAGTTTCAATAGAGCTTACCAATTTTGGTTTTGACACGATCACCTCAATTATGGTATCCTATAGTTTGAATGGAAACACAGCAGTAACAGAGACAATTAACGCTACAATTCTTCCTTATACAACAATATCGCATGAATTTGCTGATTCTGTTGGGTTATCAAACGGATTACATTCGTTGAAGGTATATACTACTCTAGGAACGGATCCATTACCAAATGATGATAGTTTAATCGCTTCAATAGAACGTTTGATTGGCGTTCGTGATTATCCGTACATTCAGGATTTTGAATCAGGGAGTGATTGGATTACATTGGGTACTACAGGAAGTACTTGGGCCCTTGGAACACCTAATAATACATTTATTTCAAGTGCGGCAAGTGGAATAAATTCATGGGTTACAAATTTAACTGGCACACCAATTGATAACGAAGTGTCTTATTTAGAATCGCCATGTATAAGTTTTGCAGGTGTTGGTGCAGATCCAACCATTCAGTTCTCGCATATTTTTGATAAAGGATTTGGAGAACAATCTTGGCTTGAAGCGTCGACAGATGGGGGAATTACCTGGTCTAAGATGGGAACTAGTGCCAGCGGAACAAATTGGTACAATGATATTTTTAGTGATTGGTGGGAAAATCAATCAGGTGCTGGTTGGAGAACTGCAGAACACGAATTGACAGGTTTGGCAAACGAACCAAATGTGAAATTACGTTTCGCTTATACCGGAGATGGATTTGTTTCCAATGAAGGAGTAGGAGTAGATGATATCATGATCACTATACCTTACGCAGAAGATTTATTAGTTACGGGACTTATTTCACCAATTTCGGCCTGTGCCTTATCCGCAACTGAACCAATGGAGGTAGAAGTATTTAACAACGGTTATGATACTGCCTACAGCTATACAGTTACGTATTCTGTAGACGGAGGAACGCAAGTGACGGATACGATCAATGCAGCCATTCCACCGGGAGATACAGTAACTTATGTATTTGCGGATAGTGTAGATTTATCTACTGTTGCCACTTATTCGATTGATGTATTTGCAACAATTGCAAATGATGGATATAATGGGAACGATTCCTTAAATAATGTTTCGATTGGAAACTTTATTCAGCCACCAACTCCAATTGCAACGATACCAGATGCAATTTGTCCAGGAAACACCGTAACACTTCAGGAAACAGGTGGAGTAGGATATGTGGAATGGTATGATAGTCCAAACACGTTGCAGTCTTTAGATACAGGTAGTACATACACTACCTACCCATTAGGTATTCCAAGTACGTTCTATGTGCAAACTTCCGTTGGACCACAGATAAATGTGGGAGCTATTCCTGGAGCTGGGGCAGCAAACGGATATTCAGGCTCTGGAGGAGGATTATTCTTCGATGTACAAAATGCGAATGGAGTGGTAATCCAATATGTAGATATCAACACGGCAGGAGTAGGATCAGTATCCATTTCAGTTTGGAATTCATCAAACGTTGAACTAGTAACAAAAGATTTTAACATTACCACTGCTGGAGCGAACACGGTATTTATAAACGCATATGTTCCATTTGGAACGGATTATAGAATGTTATTAAAAACAGAAAGTGTAGGAGGAGTATTGAGAGAAACAACAGTAGGAGGATTTCCGTTTAGTTATCCAGGTGAACTTTCAATCAATAAAGGTACCGTACCAGATAATTATTACTTCTTTTATAACTGGACAATCAGAAACCCAGCTTGTGTTAGTCCTCGAATCTCAATTCCAGTATCAGTCGGAGCACTTCCTGTGAATTTAGGAGTGGATACAACTATTTGTAATGATGCAGATTTAACCTTAGATGCAGGTACGGGTACAAATTACAGCTACTTATGGAGCACTGGAGATAGTACTCAAAAATTGTTAATTAGTGGAGCGGATTATCTATCAGATACCGTGTTATCGATAGGTGTAGAAATAGCAGATTCAATTGATAATTGCTTTGGTGATGATGAGATCAGAGTAGCGATAAGCTCATGTCTCGGAATCAATGGTCTAGATTTAGGGACAGTTTCTGTATTCCCAAATCCGGTAAATAACCAGTTAAATGTTAGTAACGTGGGGTATAAAGGAAGTGAGTATGAGTATCAGTTGATTAATATGCAAGGGCAAATTTTGATTCAAAAGAATTGGTCTAAACTGGATGGTGCAAACTTCCAACTTAACGTACTAGATTATCCTACAGGTATGTATGTATTGAAAATACGATCCTATATTGATCAGATGGAAAAATCAATTCCAGTGGTTATCCAAAGATAAAGGAGTCGATAGAAATAAAATTGAAGTGTCAAAGCTAACTAAGTGTTGGTTCTACACTTTCTAAAGCGGAAAAGTCTGTTCTTTGTTGAAAAGGAACAGACTTTTTTGTTATGCTTGTTCGATAATTCTAAAAATCACCGTACATGAATTCAAGAGTAATTGTTACATTTGATGATTAAGAAATTAACGGAAGACGAAAAAAAGAATAGCAGATTATAATTATGAGAAATCACATTGTTGCAGGAAATTGGAAAATGAATTTGGATTTGACTGAAGCTAAAAAGTTGGCTGAAGATTTGGTAGAGCAAGCCAAAAATATTCAAAATGACGAAAATTCTGATTTGAATTGTACATTGGTTGTTGCTCCTCCATTTCTGTATCAATCCGAATTAGTAAGAATCTTTGACGGATCAATTTTAGAAGTAGGTGCGCAAAATTGCAGTAATGAAGTTTCTGGAGCCTATACTGGAGAGGTTGCAGTACCAATGATTAAAAGTGTAGGAACTACATATATAATAATTGGGCATTCCGAACGAAGAGCATATTTTAGTGAAGGATCGGAACAACTAGCCCAAAAAGTAGATTTATCCTTGGAATACGGTTTAACTCCAATATTCTGTTGTGGTGAACCATTGGATATTCGTGAAAATGAAACCCACGTAGACTATGTGTCAAAGCAGATTGAAGATGGATTGTTTCATTTAAATAAGGAGACAATTGAAAAAGTGGTAATCGCGTATGAACCAATTTGGGCAATTGGAACAGGAGTAACCGCGAGTAGTCAACAAGCACAGGATATGCATAAAAGTTTACGTGACGCTCTAGCCCAAAAATACGGCAAGGAAATTGCAGAGAATATATCTATTCTTTATGGTGGAAGTTGCAAACCTAGTAATGCGAAAGAGTTGTTTGCATGTCCAGATGTGGATGGAGGACTAATCGGAGGAGCATCGTTGAATGCAAGTGACTTTTTGACTATAGCGAAGTCGTTTTAGATTCGTAAAGAAGTAAACAAACAGATTGCCAGACTTAAGTGCTAACAAAGAATAGAGCATAAAAGGAAAAGGTTAAATTAAAAATATAGATAGCACATGTGGAGTTTAATATTGTTGGTTTTAGGATTGCCAGGTCTGTCAAATGGAAGCTTTTTAGCATCAGATCAACAAACTAATTTTTCGGATCCCTGTGAAGTTTATGGGACCGTTTATTTAGCGAAAAGCCAATATTCAGCAGAGCACGTCGTTTATATAGAACAAGAGGAAGGAATGGCCAGTTTGACGGTTTTTAAAGAAGATAGTAAGCTAATGGCTGATGAGCCAGGAGTTTGGTATTTAACTGAATCAGAACAATTCGCTCAACATAGGATATTCATTACTAATGACAGAAGAATAGCCGATTTTACCGTTGAGTACGTTGATGAGCGGGCGTTCGCAGGATGCCCATAGCAAATACCAACTGCCTAAACGTATACCAAACATACCAACATTAATATGACATATCTTGAGTTGCACATAACGTGTGACAACGATTTTAAAGAAATTATCATTGCAGAACTTGATTTTCTGGGAGCAGATTCAATTTCGGAGTTAGATGATGGGCTTTCGGCGGCATTTGAAAATGGGACATTGGACGAACGAGCCATTGTAGATTTGCAGGAAAGATATCCAATTAAATGCGAATCAAAAATTGCTGAAAAGGAAAATTGGAATAAAAAGTGGGAAGAGAACTTTGAAGCAATTCAAATAGATAATTGCTCCATTCGAGCTTCTTTTCATCCTGTACCAGAAAATGTACAGTACGACATTGTGATCAACCCAAAAATGTCATTCGGAACTGGACATCATGAAACTACCGCATTGATGGTAACACAAATGCTCTCAATGGACTGGGAAAATAAATCAGTTTTGGACATGGGGACAGGCACCGGAATACTGGCAATATTGGCAGAAAAATTAGGCGCAAATAAAATCGTGGGCATTGATATTGATGATTGGTCTGTTGAAAATTCTTTAGAAAACACAGGTATTAATGAGTGCAGTGCAATTGAAATTCTATCTGGAGATTCGGAAAAACTGCAAGAATTTGGTAACTTTGAAATAATTATCGCTAATATAAATCGCAATATTTTATTAGACGATATGGAAACGTATCGAAACCATTTGCAAAAGGAAGGAAGGCTTTTGTTAAGTGGATTTTATAAGGAGGATAAATCCATTCTTTTGGATAAAGCGCAGAGTTTAGGTTTGCAACTTGTGGGGGAGCGTCAGAAAAATAACTGGATGCTGCTCGAGTGCACGTACAACTAAAAATTGATGCTTTAAGGCCATTTAGGCAGGATAAGATGGATAAATAACTTGAATATTTGTAATTCAATACAATGTTCAAGTGGTGTGTTAGGAAAGGAAAGAATTGGGAAGCATGAAAAAATCAATTATCTTAATTTTAGTGTTTACTTCATTAATTTGGAGTAATGCTTTTTCTCAAAAGTTTGGTATTTCAGATCAACCGGATCAGTTCATAAAGGACGTTACCAAGTATTTGAAGTCAAGTACGAAGGAGAAGATTCGAACGACCGGTGGTGAATTTGAAGGCTTTTGGGAGTCAGATTTAGCGGCCGAAGACCAGAAGAAAATTGCTGGTATTGGAGCAAAACTTAAAAAAAGCGGATTTACGTATAGTCATTTTGACCAATGGTTAAGTTGTATCATGGGCGGATCTGAATTAGATGGGTTTGTCTTGGCTGATTTTCTTGAAGTATCTGACAAAGTTGTGGAGAACGAAACTAAAAGTACCGTTCGAAATTTCTTATCCATATCCAATTTGTTTATAAACGATAGTTGTTTGGTACGTACCAATTTCAACTCCATTTCACCAATGGATGGATCTTTTAAATTTGAATACAAGGCAATAGAGGAGGAGAAGTCACGCGTTGACGAATTATTGGAAAAGGCGGAGGAAAGAGAAGAAAGCGAAGAGGATGAATTTGAGGATTGGGATGAAAAAGAAGATGATAGTTGGAATGCATCGGATGAAGGAGAGTGGATTGAAGAGGATGAAGGTGAAGATGATGCTCCGCTAGAACCGGAAGAAAATGTGGATCTAAAAAAACGATCTGCTATTGGGTATGAAAAGCCGACACAACCTAAGGTGTTTGGACCCATTATTTCTTTCACTAACATGGATCTAAATTTAATCTCTAGATATGATACCGCCGTTGTAGAACAAACTTCAGGAGAATTTATGTTTGCCAATAAATTGTATGTGGCAAATGGCGGAAAAATGGATTGGCGCTCAGCGGGATTGGAAGAAGGGAGTTGTTTTGTAGAGTTAGGAGAATGGCATTTCAACATGGCTGGAACTAGATTTAGAGCTGAAAATGTGGATCTATCCTATCCAGATGCCATTGCCAAAAAAGTACAAGGTGTGTTTGAGTTTAAAACACAAAATGTGGCCGATCGTTCCAAGGCGGTCTATCCAAGATTTATGTCATACCACAGCGTTTCAGAGTATAAAAATTTAGGAGAAGGCGTAACATTGAGCGGTGGATTCTCAATGGAAGGGAGACGCATAAATACATCTTGTGTAGATGGGGAGATTGGGAAACTGTCCGTTAAATATGGGGGACAAACTCGATTTAGAGCAATTGGGAAGAGATTTGACATTCTAGATACTACGTTGTATTCAAGAAGCGTGGGTATCATTGTTTTTATGGGGAGGGATTCCTTATTGCAACCAAGTATGGCGCTGACTTATGGATTGGAAAGCAACTTGTTGGAATTATCAAAAGGAAATCGGCAAGGATTGGTGCCATTTATGGATACCTATCATAAAGTGGAAATTACAGCTGAAAAACTTAGCTGGGATTTGAATACCCCGGAAATTAACATGTCGATTATATCTGCTCCTCGACAAATCCCAATTTTAATTGAATCAAACCATTATTATAACGATGGGAAGTACATCCGTTTACGAGGAATAGGTTCGTTTCATCCGCTGCAATCATTAGTGTACTATGCTAAGAAGAAAAAGAAGCGAGTAGTCTATGTGGCAGATGTAGCTAAAGCATATAAAAAGAAAGTGAGTACGTATGCCGGAGCAATGAGTAGTCTTGCTAAACAAGGATTTGTTTCTTTTGATAGAAGTAGTGGTAAAGTGACCCTAAAGGATAAAGCGTATTTCTATGTAAAAGCGCGACGTAAAAAGACGGACTTTGATAACATCGTAATTAAATCCAAAAGTGGAAGTAAAAATGGTGTAATCAATCTTGAAACGAATGAACTGACATTAAATGGAGTGAAACGGTTTTATCTAAGTGACACACTTGTAGTCTATAATGAACCTAGAGACGGAAAGGTTGTAATTAAAAAGAATCGGAATATGCTACTACACGGTAAACTGGTAGCAGGTAAGTACTTCTTTATTTGTGACAGTATGGAGTTTAATTATGATCGCTATGAGATCGAATTAAATAAAATTGATTCAATTCAATTTTCATTCAAAGTAGGTAAAGAACAAGCGGATTCGTTACAAGTAGACGAAGGAGAAAGAGAGTTGGGACTGGCGGTAGATTATGCGTCAGGGATGTTATACATTGATAAACCAAATAATAAAGGAACGCTAAAGAAAAATCCAGGGTATCCATTCTTTGATGCCGTTACAGGAGCAAGAGTGCACTTTAGTGATTCAACGGTTTTAGGAGGAGTCTATAGCGAGGAAGTTTATTTCCATATTCCACCTTTTGACATCGATAGTTTGAATAGTGTGGATCCGAATAAGGCAAACTTTGAAGGAACCTTCCATTCAGGAGGTATTTTCCCAGAATTTGATGAAATATTGACCGTTCGTCCAGAAAGAGACCTCTCTTTTGGTTTTGTACACGAAGTGCCAGAAGAGGGATATCCGATTTATGGGAAAAAATCAAAATTCAAAGGGAAGATTGATATGAGTGATTTTGGTATGCATGGAGCGTATGGAAAAATAGAACATATTACCTCCGAATTGTATGCTGATGATTTCATCTTCTATCCAGATTCTGTGCATACAGATGCAGGTAGTAAAATTGATATGAGGAAAGAGAAGTATAAGGAAACTTCATTTCCTCAAATGAAAGTAGAAAATTATAAGATGCATTGGGATATTGGAGAGGACAGTATGCATCTCTGGAATAAGTTAAAGAAAGAACCTTTCAAATTGTATGAGGAGAATGCGTTCTTAAGGGGACGTATGACAATCATGGAAAATGGAGCGTTTGGAGATGGAGTGGTTAAAACAAATCATGCGTTGGCCAGTTCCAAATTGTTTAACTTTCATGATGACTACTTCACGGGTAGCTATACAGAATTTAAGGTTAATTCAGATACGAAGGATAAACCTGCTTTGCTTACAAAAGAGGCGAAGTTACGTTTTGACATGGTTAAATTGGAAGCAATTTTTGGACCAGAAGAAGAAGGTTTTGCAAGTACGGAGTTTCCATTTATGCAGTATAAGACCTCACTTGCGGAAGGTCATTTGAAAATTAAGGAGGATATTGTGGAAATGAAAATGGAAGAAGGTGGAGACATTGAGGACTCTTACTTTTACTCTACAAATCCAGATCAGGATTCACTTGTTTTCAATGCAACACATGCCGTTTGCGATCTTAAACATTACAAGTTGGATATTTCAGGTATTCCATATATCAAAGTAGGGGATTCTAAAGTACTTCCGGACAGTGGAGAGGCACATATTGAAGAATATGCGCACATGAGGAAGTTGAAAAACGCAAAATTATTAATTGATACGTTAAATGAGTATCATCCACTTCACTCTGCAAATGTTGAAATTACATCAAGGACGAAAATATTTTCTGGTAAAGCTGATTATGAATATGTTGTTGTAGCTAAGGATACTACAGAAAGTGATACATTTCAAATTCACTTCTCAGATTTCAAAATGCTTCCATTTACTTCAAAAAAGAGGGAAGATCGATTTTATACCCGAGGAGTCGCTGATGTAGAAGAGGAAGAAGCATTTTATATTTCTCCTCGAATTCAATATAAAGGAAATATTAATCTGGATGCTCGGAAGGAATTCTTGGACTTTAATGGGTTCGTAAAGCTCGATTTGAAGTCCTCTGATATTTCCGATTATTTCGCATTTGTAGTAGAAAACGTAGATCCCGAAGATGTGAGGGTTGACATGAGTGATCCTAAAGATGAAACGGGTGTACCTCTTCATACAGGACTATTTATTGATGAAACAACCGATGATATGTATTCGGCCTTTGTTGCATTAAAAGAAAGTGAATCGGATTTATCCGTTTTGGATGTAAAAGGTAAATTATTTTACGATAAAGAAAATTTTGAATTTACGATCGCAGATACACATAAGCTACGTGGAGATGCATTGGTTGGAAGTGTAATGATTCTGAATGATTCTACCACCAACCTGGAGTATGAAGGGAAGTTTAACTTTCACGAAAACACAAAAGATTTTCAATTTTTTGCGGCAGGATTTGGAAAAGGAAATGTAAAAAGAAAAGAATACAACTTTAATACGTTGTCGATGCTTCAATATAGGATCCCATCATCCTTATTGAGAAGAGTAGCCGATACGACATTTAAGTATACACGGGATGAGTTTAAAGCCGTAAGCTATTTAGATACTATAGCTAAGCCAATGGCTGAATTAGCAGGGGAGCGTGCAGTTAAAACAATGTTGGAATTAAGTGAATCAACAGGAGAAGTTAAACCGCTCTATGAGTACTCTTCTAAAATGGGCAAATCGTTTGTATTAACAGACATGATCATGCATTGGAATCATGAAGAAAGTTCATTGTACTGCGAGGATACTTTTGGATTATCGAATGTAGGGAAGTCAAATGTGAATGTTCGGATGCACGGGAAACTGGAAGTACATAAAAATGCAGAAGGAGATGAGATTAACTTTTTATTGCAGCCTGATTCCGTTCATTGGTATTATTTCTCTTATCGGGATAATATTTTGTACATGATCTCTTCTGATTATGAATTCAATAAGTACGTTCATAAACGGACTAAATTGGAGGAGCGAAAGGAGAAAGAGTATATGATTGCGCTAGGAACGTTTTTTGATAAAGCCGAATTTGAGCATAAGTACATCACCCGTTTTTATAAGCAAGAGGCTGACTCAATCAATGAAGATTCGTTGGATATTGCGTATAACAATATGGTGGCGTCTTTTGTTGTGGAAAAAGGAACAGGAAAAGAGGAGGATGTAATAGAAGAAGAATCGGATGATGGATTTGAAGAACTGGATACAGAAGATGATTTTGAAGAGAATCCATCGGATACAACCAATACGGATACGGATGACTCGTTTGATGAAGAGGATGATGAGGAAGATTTCAACAATGATGACTTGGAAGAAGAATTTGAGAATAGTTCGATTACCAATGTGAAACTTGATAAGAAGTTTAAAAAGAAAAAAGATAAAGGCAAGGGCAAAGACAAGAAGGAAGAGAAATCGGACGATGTAGAAGAAGATGATGCTTCTGAAGACGATTTGGAGGAGTTTGACGATGAAGAGGACGATGATATGGAGGACTTAGGTGACGATGAAGAAGAGGATGCCGAAGAGGAGCCAGCTCCTAAGCCTAAAAAGAAAAAGAAGGAGAAAAAGACAAAAGAAGAACCAGTAAAAGATTCGGAAGAAGAAGATTTAGAAGACCTGGATTTGGACGACGAGGATTTCTAGGCATTTGTCTATCTCAACTTTTTTTCGTATCTTTGTCACCTGCGTTTTTAAAAATGTGACAATATGATGTTGACCACTCTGGTTATTTTTTCTGTTATTCTATCGTATCTCATTGGATCGATTCCTACCGCTGTATGGGTTGGAAAGGCCTTTTTTGGGATTGATGTACGGAATTATGGGAGTGGAAATGCCGGAGCTACGAATACGTTTAGAGTCTTAGGGAAGCGGGCTGGTATCGCTGTTATGGCCGTAGACATATTCAAAGGTTGGACGGCAACTTCACTAGCAATTCTTATTTTAGCAACAACCAATATGTATCAGGAGAATCTGGTAGATTATCAGTTGATGTTTGGATTTGCAGCAGTGTTAGGTCATATTTTTCCAATTTACGTAAACTTTAAAGGAGGAAAAGGAGTGGCAACACTTCTCGGGATGGTTTTAGCAATACATCCACTTGCGGCTTTAGCATGTACAGGAGTATTTTTACTTGTACTGTTTTTGTCTAAATATGTCTCTCTAGGCTCAATGCTTGCAGCTTTAGCGTTTCCTATCTTCCTTTTTATGCCAATGTTCAATCTTCATGAACCACTGTTGAATGTATTCGGTGTTCTTATATTTTTAGCGGTTGCGCTCACGCACCAAAAAAATATCAAGCGAATCATCAATGGAGAGGAAAACAAGGCTAAGATTAAAATCAGACGGAAAAAGTCTCGTTTTTAGTCAATCTTCTTGATTAGTACTTACAATTAAGTTAAATTTACCCAAATTATCTTTTAGTTTATTAATAAAACAGAGTGTTATGAAAAAACTTTTTACTTATGTGGCAGTTGCCATTGCGTCTGTCGGAATTTCCTTCGGACAGATGGATACAACTGGCGGTCCAGATAACTTCGGTTATTCTTGGATGACTTCAGATGACCTTAGTGGTTCAGTTACCTATAACTGGATTGACATATCAAGTACTGGTACACAGGTTACTGGATTTAGTGATGACAATATTCTTGGGCCATACGCAATGGGATTTGATTTTCCATTTTACTGGTATGACGTAAACCAATTCTCTATTGGTTCAAACGGTTATATCCATTTTGCGGATGTTCCTTTTAATATTTCATCTGAAAATTATGGAGCAAGTGCGGATCAATCTTTCCCTGGATTTCCATACAATGATCCACAAGGAAACGCCAATAACATGGTTGCTCCACTTTTGTGTGATTTAAACCCTGGTCCAATTCCTGCTGGATCTGAAAAAGTGTATTACTACACAAACAACACAGATACAGTAATTATTTCTTATGAAAACGTAGGTTTCTGGTCTGCTGGAACAGCAGCATCGGGACAAAACACTTTTCAGGTGATTTTATCAGGTGTTGATTCTTCTATTACATTCCAATACAAAACGCAGTCTGGTTCTTGGGCTTCTTCTTATGATGCTGCTCCAAACCCATGTGTAATTGGAATTGAAAGTAAAGCTGGTCAATCTGGTTTAACTGTTAGTGATGGAGTGAAGCCTTATGATAACTTGGCAATTCGATTTACAGTTCAGAAAGATCCAACGTTCTCTCTTACAGATGTGGCGTTAGATTGGCAAAAGAATAATTTAAATGGTGCTACATTTGGTGTTATCGGTAACCCAACATTTATTAATGTAAATGTAACCAACACTGGAGATTCAGATATTAACGCATCTGTTGATGTGAGCACTGAAATTAAGAGATACAACAAAGGTCAGTTGGCGAGTACAAATATCTTTAGCCCAGCATCTGGAAACAACTTTTCTCTTTCTTCACTAGCTGCAGGAGTTTCTAATGAGTATACTTATAATGAGGCATTGGTACCGGATAATGCTTTGAACAAAGGTGAGCCTGGAACATACACAATTAGTTCTAGTTTGACATTTGGTGCAGATGGTGTATCTGATAATAACAGTGTTGAAACGGAATATATCATTCTTGATGATACCTTCCTTGATAGCTTAGCTATGAATTACTACAACGTTCCTGATTTAACACAAGGAGAGCAAGTTGGAGTATTTGGATTTGGTTCAGGTGGTATTTACGTTGATCTTCCATTTTACCCAGTAACATTGAAAGAATTACACATGTATATTTCTACTGATGGAAATCCTCCATCAAACGGAATGTTCTTGAAAGTATATGCTCGTGATGCAGATGGTGGAGTAGGTGATTTGATTTATGACACTTATGTAACTGCTGGTCTTATGCAATATCCTGCAGCTGCTACGGATCCAATGTTGCCTACAATTATCGATGTGGATGATGAATCTACAGATGTAGATGATATTGTAATCAACGATAAAGGATTCTACTATTCATTTGAAACAGAAGATGACATTTCTTCTTCAAACTATGCAGTATTTGAAGATTTGAATGGTCCATTCTCTTTGAGAACATTTGAAGTTCAAGGAGGAACTTGGGGATCTTATCGTGGAGCTTCTGCTGGAGATATGATGCTTGGAGCTGTTGTTGATGGAAGTAACGCTGTAACTGGTATCACTAAGGCGCAGTTGAAATCATTCACACTTGGAGATGCATATCCTAACCCTACTTCTGGAGCAACAAACATCCAGTTTAGTTTAGAGGATGCTTCTAACGCAAGATTTACTTTGTCTAACGTAATTGGACAAAAAATTGAAGTGAAAGAATTTGGAAAACTAAATTCAGGAGCACATCAGGTAACTGTTGACGCTGCAAACTTAGAAGCTGGAATTTATTTCTACAGCATTGAAGTTGGAAACAAGAGAATCACAAAAAAGCTAATTGTTAGATAAACAGTAAGTTTTTTGATAAATGCAAAATCCTTCCCGTTGAACATTTGGTTTAGTGGGAAGGATTTTTTTATTTCGGGGCTAAATAGAAGAAACCGATTGACGTAAGTATAGATATAGATATGATGGAAACAGTGACAAAATCCAGTACGCAAGAGTTTATCGATCAGAATAAAGATCGATTTTTGAATGAACTTTTTGAATTATTAAGAATGCCTTCTGTTAGTGCAGATCCTAAATTTAAGGACAGCGTATTAGCGACAGCTGATTACATAAAACAAAAATTCATTGAAGCGGGAGCAGACGAAGTAGAAGTATGTCCAACGGCAGGTTATCCTGTTGTGTATGGTGAAAAAATGGTGGATCCGAGTTTACCTACGATTTTAGTGTATGGACATTATGATGTACAGCCGGCTGATCCTTATGACTTGTGGGATACACCTCCGTTTGAACCTGAAATTAGAGATAATAAAATCTATGCAAGAGGGGCATGTGATGATAAAGGTCAAATGTACATGCATGTGAAGGCTTTTGAAGCGATGATGGCTTCAGGAGATCTTAAATGCAATGTGAAATTTATGATCGAAGGAGAGGAAGAAGTTGGATCAGATAATTTAGAAGTTTTTGTAAAAGAGAACAAAGAGAAATTAGCAGCAGATATTATTTTGGTATCGGATACTTCTATGATTAGCATGGATGTGCCTTCTATTACAGTTGGACTACGTGGACTTAGTTATATGGAAGTGGAAGTAACAGGTCCAGATATTGATTTACATTCTGGTGTGTTTGGAGGAGCTGTAGCAAATCCAATAAACATCTTGTGTGAAATGATTGCTTCACTAACGGATGAAAACAATCGAATATTAATTCCTGGATTTTACGATAAAGTGGTTGAATTGACGCAAGAGGAGCGAACCGATTTAAATAAAATCCCATTTGATCTAGAAGATTATAAACAAAATCTTAAGATAAATGCGGTTGAAGGAGAAGATGGATATTCAACATTAGAAAGAGCAGGTATAAGACCTTCTCTAGATGTAAATGGCATATGGGGAGGCTATACAGGTGAAGGAGCCAAGACGGTACTTCCTTCGAAGGCTAGCGCAAAAATATCTATGCGTTTAGTTCCTGATCAAAACTGGGAAGAGATTTCAACGCTATTTCAAACGCATTTTGAACAAATTGCACCGGATTGTGTAAAAGTAAAGGTAATCCCACATCATGGAGGCCAACCGTCGGTTACACCTACCAATTTTACAGGGTATAGAGCTGCGGCCAAAGCGGTAGAAGAAGCTTTTGGAAAGAAACCAATTCCAACACGAGACGGAGGAAGTATTCCGATTGTAGCGATGTTTGAGCAGGAATTAGGATTAAAAACGATTTTAATGGGATTTGGATTGGATTCAGATGCAATTCACTCACCAAATGAACACTACGGAGTTGACAACTTTTTCAAGGGAATAAGCACTATTCCTTTGTTTTTCAAGCACTATGCTGAAATGAAAGCTCAATCTAAGTAAGTATGAATCGAATAGGGTAGATTAGTCTACTTTCTATTATATCAAATCAGAAAAACATCCTTTATTTTTATTTAGGAAGTTTTTCTGATTTTTATTTTGGGGCTAAGGTTAAATATTGGTTAAACACCCATTTGTTTTACATTTGGTGTAAGCAGACTGGATTGGTCCTTCGACTTTGTAATGCTCAATGGTGAGTGATTCTGATTTCGAAGAGGTCAGGACGATGAGTGGAACGAATTTAAGTTGAAAAAGGTATGATATGACGTCAAACAAAAAGGCCTTCAAACTGATGAAAGTTTGAAGGCCTTTTTTAATATCTTTTCGTCTGAATTTACCTCGTATTTAGTAAATACAAATACAGAGTTTAGACTGTTTCCTTATTTGCTTCCTTGAGCAGGAGGAGTAACACCTAATTTTTTAAGAATAAGATCACTTACGTTGTGCTCTTCTGGAGCATATAAAACGATGCTTAAACCTCCTTCAGTTGCATTTAAGATGTATGCATAACTATTTTCAATAGCTACATCTTTAATAGCTTTGTTGATTTTTACGTATACAGGCTGCATTAACGCAACTTGCTTTTTTTGTAATTCTTGATCCGCATTTTGTTGAAACACTTGAATGTTTTGCTGCATGTTTTGCAACTCACGTTCTTTGCTTTGTAAAATAGATGCAGGTGTAGTTTTATCAGCAGCTAATTTTTCATACTCTACATATTTAGCTTGAAACTCTTTGGTTTTTCGTTCCAACTCGGTTTTAAGATGCTGTTCGTGCGCTTTTAATTGATCTTGTGCAGCTTTTGTGTCTGGTAAATAATTCAAGACATAATCAACATGACAATACCCAATTTTAGTTGCTTTTTGTGCGTACATTCCAGTAACTCCCAGCACGGTTACCATTATTAAACTTAAAAGTATCTTTTTCATTTTGTATTGATCGTTATTTATTGTTTTCTTACCTATTTATTATCTTAATAAATGTGATTCAGTTTTTAAGGGGGTTGTTATCGCCCCCCACCCATGCCTTTGGGTTTCTTTTGCGAATCACGTACATCGTTATACACTTTGTCTTCTTCTTTTTCCTTTAATCCTAAATCTTCAAGAACTTCATCCGTATAATCATGAATAGGATTCATATAAATCATGACAATCCCACTGGATTTATCGAACATGATTTGAATTTTCTTCTTTTTTGAGATCTTTTCAACGGACTTATATACCTTTTCTTGCACGGGTTTTATTAAGTCTTGTCGTTTCAAAAATAGGAGTCCTTCATACCCAAACATCTTGTTTTGATAATCTTTGGCTTCTTTTTCTTTCTTTCCAATCAATGCTTTTCGTTCGGCTTTCATTTCCTGCGTTAGAAGTACTTCTTCCGCCTGATAATCCCGATACATCTTTTGGATTTCGTCGTACATTTTTTCAAGATCTTTCTGCCAGCCTTTTGCCAGCTTATCAATTTCCTTTTCAGCTTGTTTATATTCAGGCATTTTTTTTAGAATTGCCTCAGAATCTACAAAGCCAAATTTTTGTGCTTGCGTAGTAAACTGCAAAAAGAAAGCCAAAATTAATAAAATTGTACTCTTTTTCATGTGTTATCTCCTTTTTTAGCATTCATATAACTTTATAGTGCGTTTTATGAATGTTGTCTCTACTAAATAAATATATAAGAAGTTTAAATCTTATTGAATTTTATTACTGACCAATACTGAAATGAGTTCTTAGATTAACTCCAGCAGGGTCATCCAAAGGGAAGGCAAAATCAAATCCTAGCAAACCACCAAACATTGGCATGAATAACCGGACTCCCGACCCTACTGCTCTAAACATTTGGAAAGGATTTATACTCTGGTATGAGTGGAAATTATTACCAGCTTCGAAGAATCCTATTCCATAAATAGTAGCCATTGGATTATCCGAAACTAAGTATCGCAGTTCAGAGGTAAACTTGGTATAAGCAATTCCTCCAACAGGTGTACGTTGACTACCTCCTAGTTTGTTTAATAATTGGCTGTTATCGTCATATCCTCTCAATCCAACATAATCTTGACCAAGTAAGAAGGAAGTAACACCAAACCCTTGTAATCCAGTTCCTCCTAATACAAATCGTTCAAATGGACCAGATCCAAATCCTTTATTGTAATTACCTATTACACCAAAGTAGGCTTTGTTGGATAGTACAAGGCGTTTTTTCTTATCTCTAGACAGCGTGGAATAGGAGATGAAGTTTAAGGCCCATTTGTGGTATTCAACCCATTTGTATTTTTCTTTAACATCATCAAATTGAACATCTTTTCCTCTAAACATAGAATAAGGAGGAGTAAGTGCTACTTCAAATGTGAATTGAGATCCACGACGTGGGTAGGTAGGATTATCAATACTATTTCTTGATAAAGAAGTCTTGAAATTTAAGTTGTTGAAAGATGCGTTACGGATGAAATATTCAACGCCTTCATCAATTAAAGGAACTTCATAGTCCCCCTCAATTCTATAATTATTAATTCCAATAGAATTTGTAAGTTGGAAGTAATTATCTGGCTTACGTAATCTTCGACCAAGATAAATGTTGGCTCCTGTAATAAACATAGCTCCCGTTTGAATACCAGAAGTGAAGTTGGTAAATCGACGAATAACGGATCGGTTAAGGCTAATTGTCAATGAGTTTGGTCTTCTTCCACCAAGCCATGGCTCAGTAAAAGAGATAGCTAAATTTTGATAAGAACGTCCATTTGCTTGTCCTTGAATCGAAAGACGTTGACCATCTCCACTTGGAAGAGGACTATATTCTTTAAGTTTAAGAATCTTTCGTGCAGAGAAGTTGGTGTAAACTAATCCAAGCGTACCTACCACTCCTTGTATACCTCCCCATCCACCGGAAAGTGTAATTTGATTACTTGGTTTTTCTTCCAAGCTGTATTCAATATCTACAGTTCCTGTAACCGGATCTGGAATTGGATTGATTCCAATTGTTTCATTATTGAAATAACCAAGTCCTGAAAGTGCTTGTTGAGATCGAATTAAGGCAGAACGGCTAAATTTTTGGCCAGGCAGTGTATAAATTTCACGACGGATTACATGATCGCTTGTAACGGTGTTACCAGAGATCATAATATTGTTGATTGTAGCTTGTTCTCCTTCATACATACGCATTTCAATATCAATGCGATTGCTATCAACACGTACTTCTACTGGCATAATGTTGAAAAACAAATACCCTTTGTCCATATATAGTGAGGTGATGTCCTGACCGCTTGGATTGAAGTTTAATTTTTTATCTAATACGTCCTTACTATAGGCAAGTCCTTTCTTAATATTTAATATACGAGCCAAGGTGTCATCAGAGTACAGATAGTTTCCTTCCCATGTGATGTTTCCGAAAACATATTCTTGTCCTTCTTTTATTGAAACCTCTACATTCAATCGGTTTTCCTCCACGTCATATATTGTATCCATAGAAATATCAGCATCCCGAAATCCTTTAGAATTATAAAAATCAACTATGGCCTGCTTATCCTTGCTGTACGCTCCAGGAAGCATCTTAGAAGCTTTAAAGAGGCGGTAGAACTTACGTTCCTTTGTTTCTTTCATCTTTCGCTTAAGCTTAGACGAGGTGAAACTATTATTTCCATTAAAAACGATACTCTCAATTTTTACTCGATCATTTTTGCGTACGTTGATCTCCAGAATAACGCTGTTTTTCGACAGAGAATCATCTTTTTGAACAACTTGAACCTCCGCGTTTCGAAATCCTTTGTTGGTATAATAGCGTTCAATCTTTGTTTTTGTTTTACTAAGCACGGCATCCGTAACAACCTTTCCACGAATCAGTCGAATAGACTCTCTAATATCGTCAGATTCAGATTTTTTAACTCCGATAAATTTAAATTTGGATAATCGTGGACGTTCAGTAAGTTTAAAATCTAAAAAGATGTAGTTCCCTTCAATACTAGATATAGCAACTTGAACATCACCTAGGATCTTTTGTTTCCAAAGTTTTTTAACGGCACCACTAATTTGATCACCAGGAATGGTGATTTTATCTCCAACTCGAAGTCCAGTAATGGAAATTAGGGCATTTGGGTCTAGAAATCGAACTCCCGAGGCTTTAATCCCTCCAATTTCGTATTCTTGAGGAGCAGCATAATCCAACTGGATTGTACTTCCATTATCTCCACCCATTTTGATTTGAGCAAAAGATAAAGAAGAAGCACTCATCCCTATCAGGAAAAGAAGGAGGAATCGAGAGGCTATGCTTTTAATCATTAATTTATTTTCTTTCATAGTGTTGAATGTAAGGAACACTTTTGTATCTAATTTTGGTTGATGGCTTACGAAGTTAATTGTTCACTTGTTTTGCCAAATCTTCGTTCTCGTGATTGGTAATTTTCGATGGCTAAATGAAGATGTTCTTTTCGGAAATCAGGCCACAGGGTGTCTGTGATGTATAATTCTGAATAGGCCAATTGCCATAATAGAAAGTTACTAATTCGCATTTCTCCACTTGTTCGAATCATAAGTTCCGGATCAGGGATATTCTTAGTATACAAATGTTGAGAAAAAAGTTGTTCTGTAATTTGATCTGGTGTTAACTCCTGATCACGTACTTTTTCAGCGATGGCTTGTACTGCTTGAATCATTTCAGTACGTGCTCCATAGTTTAATGCTAAGACAAGTGTCATACGATCATTGTCTTTGGTAATGTCTTTGGCTTCTGCTAATTCAGCCTGGCATTTTTTAGGTAATTTACTGATGTCGCCAATAGCTTCAAGGCGAACAGCATTTTTCATTAACGTTTTCGTTTCTTTTCGTATGGTGCTTACCAATAATGTCATTAAGGCATCTACTTCAGTTTTAGGCCGGTTCCAATTTTCAGTGGAGAAAGCATAAAGTGTTAAATACTTGACTCCAAGCCGAGCACATTCTTCCGTTGTTTCACGTACCGATTCGATCGCATTTCTGTGACCAAACACTCTTAAAGCACCTTGCTTTTTTGCCCATCTGCCATTACCATCCATAATAACGGCGATGTGTTTAGGGATGTTGTTCGGATCGATCATGCTTACTATTTGCTAACGTTATTTTTTCTTATTTAGTGCAATAAATTCAGGATTCTACTTCCCAAATGTTTTTCTGCGATTATTCTCCCATTTGTCGTTCGTGTGGAGGGCATTTTACTCCAAAAAAAGTATACGAAACACCGGTCTGAAACGTATAAAACCAATCTTTATTTGTTGTGATTGAACGTTGAGAACCATTAGGGAATTCAGACTCAGGAAAATCCAGTGCATCTGTAAATGTTTTGCGTGCAATAAATTCAAAATTTATAATCCATTGGGGATTGAGTTGAATTCTCGAACCTCCACCAAATGGAATGGCTACATTTACAGGCTTGATATCTTCTGAAGTACCAGCATTGTTATTTGTGGAAATATAAAAGATAG
This sequence comes from Cytophagales bacterium, assembly GCA_965277185.1. Lineage (GTDB taxonomy): Bacteria > Bacteroidota > Bacteroidia > Cytophagales > JAHDFW01 > JAHDFW01. Next base: position 141,130 of record CBDICC010000012.1, read on the forward strand.
AGAGACCACCAACTAAATAGGGCGACCAATTCATAAGTTGTTTTGGATGACTGAACGGTATGAAGTTATAATCAACCAATCCTCCAAACTCCGTAATTCCTGCAGAAAAGCTTTCTTGTCGGTATTGATTGAGTGGTAAATTTACTCGACTATCTTTCCCCCAAATTTTAATTGAGTTGAAATTAGCTCTTAAGGCAGTAAAGTGATTGAAATTGTATTTCAACGTACCTCCAAAGGAATATCCTGTGTTTTCAAGTTTCATTGAGCGGGCTAAATCGCCATGAAAGTTAGATACTCCAATATAAGGGCCTATTTCCCAAGAGTGTGAAGAGTAAAGAATATCGCCCTGTCCCTGTGAGAATATCAAGGGAGAATAAAAAAATAAAACACTTCCGAAGAGAAGTGTTTTAATTGAGCTTAAGAATGTTTTATTTCTGTTTCTCATTATACCATGTAACGAGATCAAATTCTAATTATTGTAGCATCGAGGCTGAATTTGGATCAGTCGTTGATACTTTCTATGTATTATCTAAATTTAGGACAAATAACCCCTCCTCCAAGGATACGAGTTAAATGTAATCCGGTAACAATGTAACCGTCAAGTGCAGGTTTCCCTCTTAATTCACCTGGAGAGCTAATGTTTGTATACGTTCTTCCATCGCTAGAAGTACCACCAAAAATGGCATTACTTCCATCTAAACCAATAGCACTAGCGGTATTGTCGTAGTATGCAATTTCAGCGTCTGTATATGCAGATAAGTCCCAAGAACCATCAGGGTTTTGAACTGCATCTTCATAATAGTTACCCCATACACCGTCCATTTTGTCAGTAGTACTTTTTCTCCATCCTATCTCTAAAGCTAAATCCCATCTTTTATCTAACTTGTATCGGAAACCTAATCCGTAAACTAATGCCCCTTGAAATTTAGAACCTCCTAAGTGTGGCATGGAAGAAATAGAAACCCAGTCACCAGGTCTAACGGCTGAGCTCGCAGACATTTTAGGATTTTGGTAAAATGCAGCTAAACCTACAAATGCGTAAGGAGTATAATCAGGACGTTTTTTCCACGTACCTCTGTTTTCGTAAAAATCAAATATTGCAGTAAAGCTTAATTCATATAGAGTGTTTTTGAAGTTAGAACCTCTTTCCCATCGTCCTACATCAGCAGCTTGCTGCTCGCTGGATAATTCTCTATCGTTCCCTTTAACGGTTCCATAGAAAAAGTTACCTCTTGCACTCATTCTTGGTGTCAATCGTTTCAACGCGCAAATACCAATGTTTTCTCTGGTAAATTTAAACGGTACACTAAATCGGTTCTTAGATGCGGTAACATCTCCAACATAGTGATTTGCATTAATGCTCCCCCCAATGCTCCAGTATTGTTTCTTCTTAGAAAAATGCTGCGCATCCGCTTGAAAAGTCAAACCTACGGTAATGGTTGCTATAAGTGTAATTGTGACTAATCTCTTCATAACCTTCATAATAATCTCAGCTAAAAATCTATTTAAATCTCTGCCCTTCTACCTAATTAGAAAAGGCATTAGACACAAAGTTACTTAATATTTCTTAATTTACAAAGAAATAACGCTTTTGTTCGAGCAGTCTTAATGAACAGAATGCCAGTATTTATTCTCACAAGGAATTAGAGGCTTTAGCTGGGAATCAAGGATTTAAAGTTGCTAAAAAAAGGTTTATATAAATGGTTTATTATCTGAATTTAGGACAAACTGGAGACCCCGCAAGAATTCTGGTTAAATGAATTCCAGTGACTACGTATCCGTCAAAAGCACCTTTTCCTCGAATTTCACCTGGTTTGCTAAAATTAGTCCAGTTTTGACCGTTAACGGGTTCAATTCCAGTTCCTACTGAAGTTTTATCATATAGAGCCAGTTCTTCTTTGCTCCAATCGCTTGTGTCTTCATATTTTCCCCAAACGCCATCTAATTTATCGGTTGTTGTTTTTCTCCAACCAACTTCCAATGCTAGGTCCCATTTCTTGTCTAATTTATACTTAAATCCTAATCCATAGATCATGACTCCTTGTACTTGGCTAAAATTCCCTAAATGTGGCATATTGCTAATTCGTACCCAATCACGCGTTCTTCTTGAATTGGAAGGTGACATTTTTGGATTATGGTAAATAATACCAATGCCACCGAACGCATATGCGTTAAAATCAGGACGTTTGTGAGGTTTTCCACGACTTTCATAAAAGTCTACCATGAAAGTTGTACTTAATTCGTAAATGGTATTTTTGAAATTGGCTCCTCTTTCCCAACGTCCAATATCACTGGCATGCGAAGGATTTGAGCTAACTCGGTCGTTTCCTTTTATTTTGCCGTAAAAGAAGTTTCCACGCGCACTGAATCGAGGAGATAATCTCTTAATTGCGCATACGCCAAAATTTTCTCGGGTAAATGAAAAAGGAATGCTAAACATGCTTTTGTCACCTGTTACATCCCCAACATAGTTCATCATATTCGCATTTACACCTACACTCCAATAATTTTTGTTTTGAGCCTTGCCAAATTGCTGTGCTTCTGAAATAGAAGAACATACAAAAATAATAGCAACGAGAAGAGCAGAAGCAACGTAATGACGGTTCATAGCAGCGTAATCTAATAAAATAAAACAAACAACCTTAAATGACCTTCACGGATCATTCGTCTTATATATGCTTTAAAAGACTAAAAGGTAACCGAATTTTAATAAAAAAAACGACAAGAATTTGATTTTAGTTTCTTACATCGATTCCCCATGAGAGTTTTTTGCGAAGTGTACTCAAGTAATTGTATTCGTTGGTTGTGATGATTTTAGCGGTGAAACTTCCTTTTTTAACACTGATCTCTACCGAGTCATCTACTATCTCGCTTCTGGAATCCATGGTTACTTGATAGTTTTCATTTCGACCTTCAATTTTAAAGGAAATAACTGAATCGTCAGGCACCACGATTGGCCGAACATTTAAATTGTGTGGACATACGGGCGCAATTACGAAATTATTGGAGTGCGGCATAACAACTGGTCCTCCACAACTTAGCGAATATGCGGTAGAACCGGTGGGGGTACTTACAACAATGCCATCTGCCCAATAGGAATTAAGAAACTCTCCGTTAATATAAGTATGTACAATAATCATCGAGGACGAATCTCTTTTTAAAATAGAGAAATCGTTTAATGCATAGTTAAAGTCCTTAAAAAGGGGAAGATTAGAATCAAGTTGAAGCAGGATTCGTTCTTCTATTTTATAAGTTTGATCAAAAAGTTGTGTGATCGTAGCCTCAATGTTTTCTTTGGTAGAAGCTGCCAGAAAGCCTAATCGACCTGTGTTTATACCAAGGATTGGAATGTTTTGTTCCATTGTATAGGTAACTGAATCAAGAAGTGTTCCATCTCCACCTATACTAAACATGAAATCATACGTACCGAGCTCTTCTTTGGTTTGAAACGTTGCGATCTTTTCATCCAAGGAAAAGAATGTCCCGAGATAACTATATATGTCTTTATGTAGAAAGATTTCACAGTCACGTTCTCCTAACAATTTGAAAAGTTTTTGATAGAAAGGAATTGTATCCTCCTTGAACGTTAGACTGTTGATAGCAATTTTCATGGATTGATTTTTATTCATTTCGAATCCAATAGATTCAAACTAGATGGATTTGTGTTTAACTCCCTTCTATCTAATACCGTTAAATCTTATTTAAATTGGGAAACTGGTATTAATATAAAATCCATTTTCACCGAAATTATTAAAAGTATATTCTAAAACCAAAACTCTATCATAATATGTTACTAAATGAATTCCGAGCCCTGCACCTGCTAAGAATTGATTTGAATATATGTGTTGTGGGTCCGAAAGAGTAGAATTGTTATTTCTCCATGCAAATCCTCCATCTGTATGACCTCCTATATATGCGCTGAGTGGGATGTTTTTAAATTTTTCGGAGCCAAGAAACTTTAATTTTATCAATTTTTCGTCAAATAGTTGATACATAACATTGTTTTTGAACGAAACGGCAGAATGTCCATGGATCACATAGTATTCAAATCCACGGATATTTTTTTTATAACCAAATTGTCTTGTATCCAATAAGTTATTGCTCGATAGCCATTTGACATTGCCGTAAATTCCAGAAGCTAGATACATCTTTCCTTTATTGAAGGGGAAATACTTTGCAAGATTGATGTTCCATTCATGATAGTTCGCAGCATTAAAGAGTAAGTCTGTTCTACCTTTGTATTGAAATTCTGCAAAATATCCATCGGTAGGATAGGAGAATGTTTGCCGTTTATTTAACGTGTGTGTGAATTCCAAATTCATAAACTTATTTGGTTCAGCTGCTCCTTTTGGATTTATATGAAAGTAGTTTGGATTGGCTATAAATACCGAATCATGATACTGGATTTGCTGATATAATAAATTAACTCTGGTGATTTCTTGGACACTTTTCCTTCTGAAAACTCCGACTTTCAAATAAGATATTTTGACAGCTGGAGCTGAGGATACTTCCAAGTTTATAGGTTTCCCATTGATTATGTTTGTGTATAAGGAATGACTTTGGAAAGTAGAAATACCAAAATCCAATCCTAATATTCGTTTTTGATCGACATATGGAATGGTATAGAAAATCTCGTATTTTTGATTAAACCCACCTTGTAAATTGGATTTAACTTTTTGATTTAGTCCCATGAAGTTATTGTGTACTAAATGCAAACCATAATCGATTCGTTTCAGGGATTTGTTTTGAAGCCACGAATTTATATTGCGATCGGCAAGAGATAATATGGGGACGGGCCATAAATACCACCGTTCTTGAAATACAAATTGTACGGAAATCCGGTTGTTTTGAATCGTGGTGTTGTAGCGTACCCAATGAAATAACTGAAGGTTGAATAACTTTACACATTGGGCATTCAAAATGGAATCAATTTGAACGGATAAAATGGCATCTCCTTTGGTTACCTCCAATTCTACGCTTATAATATTAGGTTTGGTGTGATTTAATCCTTCAAAGGAAATGTTTTCGATGGTGAGTTTGTTTTCTGCGCCCTTGGCAAAATAACTGGAAAGGAGTAAAAATGCAATTACAAAGGGACCAATTAACCGGCTTGTTTTTGTAAAAAAGCGAAGTTTAGAAATGGGATTTGCACTTTTCGATTTCAATTCAATGGGTTCTATGGAATGACAATCGTTGATTGATCCATTTATTCAATAAACGAATCATTTTGCGAAATTATCCGAACTGAATTAAGGGAATTTATTTTAAATATTCAAATATCTGAAGAGGAGGTCTAATCGTTCATTGTCCCCATCTAGTAATTCATCTGCATGGAAGTTTGCCATGATATAATATCCAAACCGTTCTAAGGTTGCGACAACAGCGCTGATTTCTGTTGAATTGGTTTTAATTGTAACTCGAAGTTTTTGAGTGTCTTTGACTTCTGGAGATACGTGAACGCTTAATACTTTTACGTGATTTTCTTCTATTAATCGACTAATCTCGGCTAGCGAGTAGTCTCGTTCGTTCATACTTAATACCAAAATTGCTCCTGGTCCTTTCATCGCAGACATTTGACTAAATAAAGGGATTGTATCTTTTACAGGTATTACTCCAAGATAAGAACCTTCATCGTCAATCACTGCCAAGACCTTTGATTCGGCCTCAGTGGCAATTTTTATAATGTCATAGTAATGTTGAAATGGTTTTATTGTAGCATCTTCTATCGACAATTCGATGTCGGCAATAGAAGCTAGTGCTTCTGCTCCGGAATCAAATATGTCACTTTCCGAAATTATGCCTAGGAACTTGCCGTTGTCCACAATAGGAAGCTGATTTAATCGAAATTTATCCATCCAGTTAAGTGCCAGTTGCGCAGAGTCACCTGGTTTTAAAGGGGGGATCATGTTATTTATTAAATCTTCGGCTACCATATTTTGTTGTTCAGAAAGGGTTGTATTGCATTTAAAAAAAAATGCATTGACGTTGATTTGTCGCTACAATCAAATTATTTTTCTGTGAATAGTTCTTTTGTTAAATTGCTTTTACTATAAATGATTAATTCGATTTAAGTCGAAAAGGTAAGCGTAACTCGGTTGTTTTTTGGTAAAACTTCGAATTTCGAAGTTTAATTTGTACGTGCTAGAAAATCATCCAAGTATCCATTGAATACTTCCGAACGTTCCATCATAGGAGCGTGGCAAGCCTTGTCTATAAAGAGCAATTCAGAGTTAGGAAGTAGCCGATTGAATTCATGCGCCACATGAGGCGGTGTTATGGTATCGTTTAATCCCCAAACCAACAGTGTTGGAATCTTAATGTCTTTAATGGATTCAGACATGTTATGTCTTTGTGCCGATTTAGCAATTGATATAATTCTTAAGCACTTTTGATTGCTACTCGTAATATCAAATACTTCTTGTACCAATTCATCTGTAGCTATTTGTGGATCATAGAAGGTGTATTCTACCCGTTCCCGAATATATTCGATATCACCTCTTTTAGGGAAAGATCCTCCCATTCCACTTTCGAAAAGTCCCGAGCTACCAGTTAAAACCATTCGCTCTACGTTTTCGGTATTACGTAAGGTGTAAACCAATCCTACATGTCCGCCGAGGGAATTTCCGAGCAACGTAAATTTGTCCAGTTTCTTAAATTGAACAAAAGATTCAATAAAGCTGGCTAATCCGTCGACGGTAGCTTTTCTAAGAGGGGCAGTATAAATTGGCATAACCGGAATAATTATCCGATATCTGTCCTTAAACCCTTCGATTAATTCTTCCCAGTTGCTTAGCGCACCAAACAGCCCGTGAAGTACGAAGAGAATTTTTCCTTCTCCTACGTCGATGTACTCAAAATCGTTTTCACGTATTACTTGGGGTTTCATTTGCGCAATATTACGAATTAATTCACGAGTTTATTAAAACATAACCAATTTTGCAACATTTTAATTCCATCTTTGGACAGCCAGGCTTCTGGATGAAATTGCATCGCGCAAATAGGCAGGGTTTTATGTTGGAATGACATGATTTCATTTTTGTTGCTGAAAGAGGTTGTTAATAATTCTGAGGGGAGTTTTTTTAGGATTAAAGAATGATATCGAACAACTTCAATTGGCTCTTTTAGATTTTTAAAAAGGTCAATTCGCTCTTCTTCGGAATTTGAACTTACATTAAGGGAGGGTAAAATTAATTGAGATACTTTCCCATGCATTGGTATTGTGTTGTGTAATTGCGCACCAAAATGCATTCCGATTGCTTGATGACCTAGACATATCCCAAGTAATGGAGTTTTAATTTTAACATAGAAATTTACGATTTCCATGAGTTTGCCTGCATCTTTCGGATTACCTGGTCCAGGAGATAAAATAACTCCACTGTAGCTTTTGGAGAGGAGTATGTGCTCTTCTTCGTTGTTACGTACAACTTTCACATTTACTTTAAGTTGCTCGAAATAATCAAGTAAGTTATACGTAAATGAATCGAAATTGTCGACAAGTAATAACATAGAAACTGAACAAGGGTTTCAATTTATATTATTTATATCCTTCGCTAGACGTTTTTGATATATTCAAAAATATCACTGGCATAAGGGATTATACTGCCAATTCCATCCACAATGGCTGGTCCAATGGGAATTAAATAATTATATACAATCGGCTCTCCGTGTGGTGTCAGGTTTACACTTCTTGCGGCCCAAAGGATAAAACTCAACGCAATTGCCCATTTTAACATGGATAAAATAGCTCCCATTAATTTATCTAACCAACCTAATAAAACGGCCTTGACGAATTTCTTCAATACTTTACCTGCCCATTTGGCTAAAAAAATGGTGCCTATAAAAATGGTTAGGAATGAAATGACCGGAAGCCATCCGTTTAAGTCTCCTGTGTAAGGTTTAAGGTAATAAACACCAAGATGGATTAATTTTAACCCGACTACAATTCCTAATACGAAAGCTACAACCTGAATAAGTTCCATTATAAATCCTTTTTGGTAGCCTTTGTAAGCTCCAAAAAGGATCGGAATCAATAACATGATGTCGATTACTTGCATATTGTTTATAGAAGTGAACTAATGTTTATTTTCCTGGTAGTGTTGTTTACCCTAATAACTGCTTTGTTATGGTAGAAATGGTCTTTCCATCTGCTTGACCCGCAAATTCTTTATTAGCCATACCCATTACTTTCCCCATGTCCTTTGGAGAAGTTGCACCTACTTTTTCAATAATTACTTTCAATTTTTCCGTCAATTCTTCTTCACCCATTTGCTTTGGTAAATACTCTTCAATTACGGCCAATTCTACTTCTTCTTTTTCACGAAGGTCATCGCGATTTTGTTCTTTGTATATGTCAATAGAGTCTTTTCGTTGTTTTGCTGCTTTCATTAATAGCTTAACTCCGCCTTCTTCCGATAATTCTGCGGAAGCTCCTTTTTCAGTTGACGCTAGTAAAATAGCTGATTTAATCGCTCTAAGGGTTCTTAGTCGGTCTTGATCTTTGGCAAGCATGGCTTTTTTGATGCCTGCTTCTATTTCTTGTTGTAATCCCATAGTGTAAAAGTAGTAAAGATATTGGAGAAGTTAAAGGAGTTGTAGAATTCAGGAGAGAATTTAGAATTTAGAATACAGAATTTAGGAGGAGAGAGGAAAGGAGGAGTTAGAGGAGTTATCGTCTGCTTGTTGCAGACTAGGAGTTAGAGGAGGATTTAGAATTTAGAATACAGAATTTAGAATTTAGAATTCAGGAGGAAAGGAGGAGTTAGAGGAGTTATCGTCTGCTTACGCAGACTAGGAGTTAGAGGAGAATTTAGAATTTAGAATACCGAATTTAGAATTCAGGAGGATAGAAGGAAAGGAGAAGTTAGAGTGAGGTATTTAGGAATCGTGGAGGAAGTTTTAATGGATTGATTAAGTAGGGAGTATTGGAATCGATATATTTGTATGATGCTTCATAAGACTCGCGGAATAGTATTAAGTTATGTTCGATATAAGGATTCTTCTATTATCGTACGGGTGTTTACGGAGGAATTTGGATTGCGATCATATATTGTAAACGGGGTTAGAAAGAAGAATAAAGGGAATAAATTGATTTTCTTCCAACCTCTGTCCTTACTTGAATTGATCGTGTATGAAAATGAAAAGCGTTCCATCAATCGCATATCTGAAATGCGATTTGCTCATCGTCCAGAATCCATTCCATTTGATGTGAAGAAAAGTGCTATTGCCTTGTTCTTATGTGAATTTTTGGAAAGACTAATTGTTGAGGAGGATCCGAATTTGCTATTTTTTGAATACATATATGAACATCTGGTTGCTTTTGATAATAAGTCTAATCAAGTAGGGAATTTTCATATTGTTTTATTAATTGGATTAACCAAAATTCATGGAATAGGTATTTCACAAGCTTCCGAGCTGATTATGGAAGGGGATGGTTTTCCTATTTCAGATTTGGTACTGGCAAATATCAATGCTGTTTTGAAAGATCCTAGACATCCCATGAGCGGATTTGATCGGAGAGAAATGCTATTGGCTCTTATTAATTATTATCATGTGCATTTTGGGACTATGAAAAATATTAAGTCGCTTAAGGTGTTGTCGGAGATTTTTTGAAAAGAGAATTTAGTGAGGAAGAAGGAAGGTTTGGAGTTAGAGGAGTTATCGTCTGCTTACGCAGACTGGGAGTTAAGGAGTTAAGGAGTTGGAATTTAGAATACAGAATTTAGAATTTAGAATTCAGGAGGAGAGAAGAAAAGGAGGAGTTCGAGGAGTTATCGTCTGCTTACGCAGACTAGGAGTTAAGGAGTTAGTATTTAGAATTTAGAATACAAAATTCAGGAGGAGAGAAGAAAAGGAGGAGTTCGAGGGAGAATTTAGGAGGAATAGGGTTGTTTTATTTGTTGTAATGCTGCCAAAGGGCTGTGAGCTCCATTAGGTAGGCTACTCCAATGTGAATCATACAACCGCCAAAAATATGTTTGGATCTAAGGGCAATGACTCCTAAAATATATCCTCCGAATATAGAACCTATTGTTTCGCCTAGTGGTTTGCCGAAATGTAAGAAGGCATACATGGATACCATAGGCAAAATGGCGTCTTTACCTAGTATTCGGGCAAGTCCTAATACCATCGCTCCTCTAAAAATAAGTTCAACGGAAAAAAAACTAACGCCGTAAAATGGTTCAAAAAGGGCACTTGTTTGCCATTCGGTCAATCCAAAGGGTTTATTTAATAACCAAGGTTTTAGGATTGGATAGGTGCTTAAAAAATCACTTTGAAAGGATGCTCCAATTATCAAAGGGGCCATGATGGCCAACATTACGGCATAGGGTTTTAAATTGGCACCTCGTAAGTTTAAACCGTAAAAGTGCTCTTTATACTTCTTATCAAAAATCAACCAAAAAATGAAAAGAGGGAATACAATCGTTAAAAATGGCTTGATCTGAGAAAAAATCTTCCGAAGGAAATAGTTCTCTCGTGGTGAAAAGTCTTCAATTTGAAAGTTTCTGTGAAAATAGAAATATGCAGAAAATCCTAATAGGAATATGAAAAACAAGCTTCTTAGCCAGAATTCTTTTGTTTTTAATCGATCAGTTTGCTTTAAGATGATATGTTGAGGAATGGAAACGGCAAAGTATCCAACCAAATAAAATAAAGTGTAGAAGACTAAACTAATCTCGCTTTTGTAATACTTATTCAGAATCTTGGTTTCGAAATCAACAGTGTAGTTGATGCTTATTGTGATAATAAGAAAAAGAGCCGTCCAAGAATATGTCCAGATGTTGAAATCTTCTTTTAGATGAAGTTTTAAATCCCGGATTATTGATCTCATTTACGCTTTTTATATGCGCAAAATGTTAACGAGTGACTTGTAGCCACCCTTTCTGTTCTGCGCGGTTTCGATTTGAAACGTAAACATAATAATATGTACCGTCAGATAATCCATTTGCATCAAAAGAATTATCATATGCTTCATTCACATATACTAGTTTACCCCATCGATTGAAGATTTTTAATGTACCAGAATTATTAATGCCTTGAATAGTGAAGAAATCATTCGATAAGTCATTGTTCGGCGTAATAATGTTTGGAATAATTAACGTGTTTACTATGGTGATCTGAATTGTGTCGGATCCCTTGCATCCATTGGAATCCACTACTTCTACTATGTACGGACTATCAATTTCAGGAGAAACAACTATGACTTGAGTTGATTCACCCGTATTCCAATCGTAATTTGACGCCGGAGAACACGTTAGGGTTGCTTCTTCTCCAAACAATAATAATGAATCTGCTGAAATTTGCGGTTCTGGAGCTGGATTGACTATAATGAATATGGAATCTAATACGGAACACCCTTCTACGTTTATGCCGGTAACATAAACAAAACCAGTTGAATTGGAACTGTAAGCAATTGAATTTGCAGTGTCTCCATTATACCAAACATACACATTTCCACCACTGGCTAATAATATAGTGCTTTCATTTTCACATATAGTTTGATTCCCTGTGATGTCCAATTCGGGGACGGGATTTACGTTTATTAATTCAAAACCGGTGTTCAAGCATCCATTTGCATCGGTTCCAATTACCGAATAAAGTTGGCCTGTTTGTGGCGAGATCGAGATTGCTGAGATGCTATCTCCGGTACTCCAGGAATACGTTGTGGCGCCAGAGGCTGTTAGCGTAATCGAATCGCCCAGACACAAGGTGTTTGATGGTAATGTGTTAATAGATATTAGGGGGAGCGGGTTTACGAAAACAGATACAGTATCAAAACCGGCACAACCATAACCACTATCTGCTATGACCGAGATATCCAAACTCACTGAAGGTGTAAATGCAAAGGAATCCACCAAGTTGCCTGTGCTCCATTCATAATTTGTAGCTCCATTTGCCGATAGTGAAACTGCATCTCCTAGACAAACTGTATCCGACGAAATAGCGGATTGAATTGTCGGAAATTGATGAATTTTGATGAATGTGCTATCAAGGATTCCATTGCATTTTCTAGCACTGTCTTCTACAAAAACATAATACTGTTGATCCACGGTTGTAGTGGTGGTTGGCGCAAAGGAGTTGGTGTCGTTTAGAAAAAGATTTGGGCTCCATGTATAGATGAAATTGGTAAGCGGAGTGGGGTTCGCTCGTTCAAATCGAAATGCTGTATTATTAGCCGTCCAAAAATTAAAATTATAACCAATTGGACTATATCCATTTGTTCCGGTACTGTTTTCGAGACCAAGCGTATGTTGATCACCAGAGAACGGAACATCGGTTAAATGTATTTCAATCGAATTGTCGGATTCTAAAAAGTGAACTTCAGCTGTTATAGAACCAGCTCCGGAAAAATAATCCACAGCACTGAACCGGACTGCAAATATTCGATTTGGCGTAGTACCATCTAATTTGTATTCGATTGTTCCACCATTGTCTGGATCTAAATCGTCCCAGCAAATTGCAACTAGGTTGTTCGGGTTTCCTGGGTCAGGAATAGATTCTGGGTTGAATGCCGGATTTGTAAGATTGTTGAACGAAACCCATCCGTTGGATGAAATTCCTAGTGTATTATAGGAATTACAGAAAAAGTCAAAATCGAATCCTATCGGGATGTTATTCTGAACACATTCATCACAATTCGCAGTTGTAGAGGTTGACCATCCTGTACCTCCGAGGGTGTTTAAGGGAATGGTTGTGATTGTATAGTCATCACAATTGAAAGTGGACGGGTCATCTATGTACAGCAGAGGTTCCAAAATTACGCTGTCTTCAAAACAAAGATGAAATGTGTCTTCAAAATTAACTTCTGCGATAAATTCAGAGATATCTATTCTGATGGAATCATAAACGGTACAACCTGTAAAATCATTGGTGACATACGATTCAAATAGGGTTTCTTCATTCATAACAGCACTTGGATTCGGAATTGTACCATCCACCATGTTTGTATTTGGTGTCCACGCATAAGAGTAGGTATGTGTGCCGGTATCGGCTAGCGCCAAATTTAGTTGTACCGAGTTATTTTTACATATAATGGAGTCAGATGCACTAATTGTCGTTGTATAACCGGGTTCTACTCGTACAGCAACCGTATCTTTATTGCCGCAAATACTAAGGACATTACTGGTTACTTCGTAAATAGTGGCAGTATCTGGAGTTGGAAACGGATTTTGACAGGGGTTACATGAGAAATTATCACCTACAATTATGGAATCCCCCTCTATTGCCCGCCAATTAAATACGGTTCCATTGTGTGCTTCTAATTGAGCTGTTATACCTCCCGGACAAAATATTACTTGATCTTCATTCACCCAAGTTCCCGGGATAAAAGTGATGTCATAAGTGTAGATTTGGGCAGTGTAAATAGAACATCCGTCATCTATTACGGTTACAGTAAAGACCTTTCTACCGGAAAAACTTGTTCGTGGAAGATGGAAATAAGCGTGTGCCGGATTGGTGCCTATTGTAGATAATGTTGCGCCAGGTATTACTAAGCCAATATTTGAGGTTATTGTAATTTGATCACTTCCATCTGGATCTTGATAATTGGCTTCAAAATTTATTGAATCGTTAGCACATGTGCTTATAGAGGTGGAATCAATAAGGGTTCCACGGTCATTGTTGATCAGTCCGGTGGTGGTGCTTGGTTGACTGTTGGAGCAATTTGTAATGATAATTTGTAAGTCCCGTGTGGTTGATCCAATTAAAACTCCATTTCGGTATTCTTCTACTTTGATTGCGGTTACCGCGGATTGTGCTACGCTTGGGAAAAAGGTTATTTCGCCAGTAATTGGATCAAAGGTGTTGAAACCACGAACATCAAGAATTGGGTATGTAGATGAGTTTGGAGGGATGAAATTCACAGGACTTCCTGCATCATCTAAAGGCGTTTGCAAGGAGAAAACTAGCGAATCACCGTCACTATCGATCCCTCCATGATTAAAATTGAAAAGTTTATTGACACAGGAATATACGATGGGAATTGTCGTGAAAATGGGAGAGTTATTGTTAAGACCTCCTGTATTGTTCAGGTTGGCTTCGACATAAATGCATTGGTTGTCTGGATCAAAAATATTATCAATTGCCATATTTCTTGTGCAATCCTGAAAACTAAGAATCCAATCGGTGCATTGTCCAGGGAAGGTAAATCCTTGACTATATGTAAACTCTTGTACGCCCGGAAGCGCGTTGGGTGCTGTTGAATTACAACTGCTGTTCATTAACTCACTTGGACATAATTGAGAAACTTCTCTCATCGAGTCTAAGAATAATGTAAGGTCTAAATTGGTCCCACAATTTGCGGATTGAATATTGATATCCGCCGTTGCACCCAAATCGATGCCTTCACAATCTCTATAAAGCTTTAGAATAAGATTGAATGAATCTCCTTGGATATGTTCGTAATAAATGTCTACTGCAGTAAGGTGGGATGCTGATGCATTCCATGTGCTTAGCAGAGTAAAGATTAGGATTGCAAGGGCTCGTCTAAATATATTGTTTTTTGAAACAGGGGTTCGGGAATTTGAACCTGAGTTGAATTTGTTGCTTTCCATACTAAAATTGTGGCGACTATTATAAACATTGATCGTCAGTTATAAAAGTATGAAATTATGTTGCGGTAAGCTAGGCTTATATCCGTGAAAAATTTGTTTTACCCCCTGTGAAGTCGTGTACGTGAACTATGCCTTTGTTTGTTATGGTTTTATATGGTTGAAAGAGTATTGCATACAGCATGCAGAATACAGAATTCAGAAGGTAAATGAATGCAAAATGGAGAATTGTGGAGTGTATTTGACCCTATGCCGTTGGAAACCTAATGTTTGAAACGGACGAAAAGTCTGCCGAAGTTTTTGCTGTCTTTGTCTATTCGGTGATACTTCGCTTTGATGTGTTTTTGTTGTAAAAAGCGAAGTACCTTTTTCTTTAATTGACCAGAGCCCTTACCGGGGATGATTTCTACTAATGGAATTCTATTTTCCACAGCTTCATCAATCACCCGGTTGAGTTCTTCGTCTATCTTCTTGCCTTTATTGAAGATGTCGTGTAAGTCTAATTTTAGTTTAGCCAATTTTTTGAATTAAATCTACTACTCGATTTGAATATCCAGCTTCGTTGTCATACCATCCAATAACTTTCACTAAACTACCCATTGCAGAAGTTAAATCTGAATCAAATATACAAGAGTGAGGATTACCAACGATGTCAATTGAAACCAATGGTTCAGTAGTATATTCCATAATACCTTTCATGGATCCTTCTGCGGCGCTTTTCATTGCTGCATTAACTTCTTCAGCTGTAACATCTCTTTTTAATACTGCCGTTAAATCTGTTAACGAACCATCGGGAATAGGTACTCTCATTGCTTTTCCATCCAATTTACCGGACAAATGAGGTAATACTAATCCTACCGCTGCAGCTGCTCCAGTGGATGTAGGCACAATATTGTAAGCTGCTGCTCTAGCTCTTCTTAAATCGCTATGTGGTGCATCTTGCAATCGTTGATCTGAAGTATATGCATGAACGGTAGTTATGAATCCTTTTTCCACTCCAAAGGTATCATCTAACACTTTGACCATTGGTGCGAGGCAGTTGGTGGTACATGATGCATTTGAAAGAATGGTTTCGTCTCCACTCATTGTGTCCTCGTTGACACCAAGTACAACTGTTTTAATCCCTCCTTTGGCAGGAGCAGAGATAACTACTTTTTTTGCACCAGCAGTTATATGTTTTCCAGCTCCTTCCTCATCTCTAAAGATTCCAGTAGATTCTAAAACGGTATCTACACCGAGTTTAGCCCAAGGTAGGTTTGCAGGATCTCGTTCTGCCAATACTTTGATTACATTTCCATTGACGGTAATTGAATCATCGGTATGTGTAACAGTACCATTGAATTTTCCGTGGACGGAATCATATTTTAATAAATGCGCGAGTGTTTTATTATCAGTAAGGTCGTTAATTGCAACGACTTCAAGATCGGGACGTTCCAACATCACTTTGAAAGCGAGTCGTCCAATTCGTCCAAATCCGTTGATTGCTATTTTGGTTTTTGCCATTGTGTCTATTTCTAATTAGTTATTGTATGAAATACGGTAAGTTGAAAAATCAAGCCTGTAAATCTACAACAAGGGCAATAGAAAAGCAATTAAAGTAGAAGTAAAAGTTTATTGAGTAAAAAAAACGAAAAAAGTTTTTGTGGAATAAAATCAATTATTACTTTTGCAGTCCGTTAAGGAAAACACAAATCTAAACGGCCCGTTCGTCTAGGGGTTAGGACGCCAGGTTTTCATCCTGGAAACAGGGGTTCGATTCCCCTACGGGCTACAAAGGATGTAAGAATCCACTTAAAACCCTCTCAAGTTAAATTTGAGAGGGTTTTTTGCGTTTGGGGTAAATTTGGTTATTTTGTAAGGTGTTGGTTTTGAGTTGGATGGTATTCGAATCACCTTCCGAGTCAATGGTAATTTTGATTTTATGGTTTGAATTATAAATTCAAAAGATATTAATGGAGTAGTTGCAAGCTACGTTTAGATCTGGTTAACTAGTTGCTTTATTTTTTTGATTTTTGTTGACTAGTACAGATGGAGTTTTTGGTAGATATTGCACGCGTTACGTTTCACTCAAACGCGCGCAATATTGGGGAGTCTTCCCCGTATAAAAGTCTTTTAAGGAGTTGTAACTGGAATTATACTGTTTAATAGTATTAGGCCGTAAGTCTAAGGAGTCAATGTATTCTCTGTACATTGGGAAAAAATGTCCTTCGGACTCTTTAGGTTGTTTCCAGACAGTTTCTTTTTCGAATTCTTCCTTTACCAAAGATAAACTAGGCTCGATGTTTTGAATTTTTGCCTCCCTTACAATTTTTTGAACGGAGTCTTTGAGCAGGTCATTTTTTAGAGAATGTCCCCGGAAAGATTTCTTCACTCTTTGGTTCTCAGAGTCCCAGTTTTCCGGTTCAATTTTTTCCTGTGTGCTGATTAATTTGGTATTCTGATTATGACAATATTGAAGATAAATAAGGCATTTGCCTTCCTGGTTAATTTTGTTTTTGCGAATTATTAATTTGACGGTGCTCAATGTCTTCTTTTAATTTAAAATTAGCTTTTTGAGCGTTTGGAGGCAAGAAATAACGCTAGTTTATATTTTATTTATAATATAAAGTGTAGCATAAATAGAAAAATAATCTGTTATTGTAAAATAAAACATTAGTATGGAATTTGACTTTATATCGGATAATAGATTTCGTGATTTGTTGGAAAGTGATTATAAGGAGTTAGAAAGCTGTTATGAGCATCAACTTTCCAAGTCCGTTATGATTTTGTCAGGTAGTATTATTGAAGCTTGTTTGATAGAATACTATGTGCAAAATATTCCCGCTGGAATGACGGAGACTCAGGTTTTGAAAATGAGTCTTGGTTCATTAATAGGTCAAGCCAATCAGGATGGGATTTTAGATAATACCAATAAAAATTTAGCTTCTGTAATACAGAACTATAGGAATTTAATACATCCGGGACGTGTAATTCGGAAAGGTGAAGAATACGATTTTGATAAGGCCTCTATAGCCAAAAGTTTGGTGTCTATTGTTATAAAATCATTGAGAAAAACAATCTTGGAGGCAACTCCACTTAGCGCGGATGAAATATTTAAGAAGCTTAAAGAGGATTCTAGTTTTACTTCAATCTATGGAGATATGATAATCAAGCTTAGTCAACCTGAAAGAAATAAATTATTTGATAAGCTTTATGAATATGAAGTGGGCTATGTTCGGTATTGGGATACCTTTGCACCTGACGGAGCCATAATACCTAACGACCATTACACAGAACAAATTGAGGATGTGAAACATCTTATTTCTGTTCTAAAACCACTTTTACAATCCTCAGTTAATGAAAATAAGTTAGCGGAGCTGGTTAAAGAAATTCAATCGGGAGATAAAGTGAGGTCTTTTATGCTATTTAATTTTCTACATGAAGATGTAGATAAGCTTGGTGTTGATGAGCAGGAACTTATTGCAATTTATTTTCTTTCTTTTTTTGGTACTGTTTTGGATGAAGTTGGATACATTGCTCATGACAAAACTTATTCCACCATTGGAAAGTATATCCATAGTCAAAAGAGCTTAGATGCTTTCGAAGAATTTACAAATTTCTGCATAGCAAATTTTGGAGGTAAGTATCTAATCCGTGAAATGGACGTGTTTGAACAAGCCTTAAATTCTTTGAAGGAGGAACATAAAACAGTTATATGTACACTTATTAAGGATGTCTGGAAAAATTATTTTGCCTTAGATGAAAGTAAAAATGATTTTATCCAATCTTCGATTGATATGGGAATAATCGAGATTGACTAGCGAAAAGGATTCTTGTCTTTTTGAGCTTGCCATAAGAAATACATGGAGTTAGCTTTTAATTCTTCCCTAGTCTTTAGATAGTTTGAAACTTCCCTTAAACTAGATAAGTTAATTAATCCTGTAGCACCGACGGTAATTAAACTGGTAATATCAAATCCAATTTGATTGATTGCAAAGGCAGTGGCAATACTGATTATTGGCGTGCCAAGGGCTTTAATTCCCAGACTTTTAATAGCAATTTTTTGTTCTTTATTAAGGTGTTTTAATTGCTCATTTATCTTAGACTTTAATCTGAGTGTTAACATGGATTCATCATTGACGCCTTCCTTGTTAAGTTCAGCTATTAGTTCTGCCATGTGATTCCTAAAATCATGAAAAATATTAGGCATTTTCATTCTTAAATCAGCCAAGGTTTCTACTGGGATGTTTTTTTACTATGGGAAGCGTTGCTTCAAAAGCCGAACCAACGTGTGCTTTTAAGGAGCTTTTTGGAATGCTTTTTGGTAGCCTGACTAGCATTAACTCATCAAGTTTTCGACTGAACATTACATGACTGTCCAAGTTATTTCCAATAACTAAGTTGGATGCAATTTCAGCTAAATCATAAGCGAAACTTTTTCTTATTTCGCCTTCAATGAGTCCTCGTGCTTCGTTTGCTTCCAAATCTTGGATAGAGCCACGTTCGAACCTATCAACAAAACTAATATAAGCCGTATTTTTTTCTTCACTAGCAGGGAACATTCTCATGGTTTGAATGCCTCTGCGCTTCGCAATGATGCTGGTCACGCTTTTTGAATCCAACCGTTGCACACTAATTTCAACAAGTTTTTCAAGTTCTTCTAATAGCGCAGGTTCAGAGATTAAACTTTGATAGTCATCATTATTTATTATGTCTTTACTGAGTCTGGGAATGTGTTTTTTGATGACATAAGCAAAAAACCTTCCTTTAAGGAATCCGAGAATTTCTTTAGAAATTGAATTATTTCATATACGTCAATTTTGTCAATGTGAAATTGAAACGGATTGTGTAGGTCTAGTGCATTTAGAAGTGGAGCCAAAGGGTCAGGTATAACCACTTCGTCAAAATACCAGCTCACCTGTGATAGGGTATAACCCAAATTTCTATTGTACGGAATAAAGGTTCTGAAGGCGACTTTGTTTTCTTTCAAATGACTCTCTAATACGTCATCTCGTTTATACGCATATTTCAAGTATTCGGATTTGAAATTTAAGATGTCCTTGTCGTCTATTTCTTCATAGTTTACAACAGAAGAATATATATAGTATTTTTTTGCGATTTCAAAAATTCCATTTGACTTAAAGGATGCATTCATTTGAGATGAGTTGATTTGAAACTAATTTTAATAATAAAATTACCTTTTAAATTGATATATTGTATTGAAAAAGAGAGAATTAATGGACGATAAACAATTATTAAGTGCCTTGGTGGGATTTGTGAAAGATAAAGCTGATTTTGACCTTACTCAGGAGCCATTCTTGTTTGCAACTGCACAAGAAGCTAGTGAAAATTTTGCAAATTCAACCTACAATGGAGAACCATTTTATAAACATTATAAAAATGATTTGGAATTGGAAATATATAAGAAGTGGGTTTCCATCTCAAGCGTATTATTGGAGCAATTTAAAGACCCGAATCAAAAAGTAAACTTCAATTATAAATCAATCAACATG
>CBDICC010000013.1:0-36499 GCA_965277185.1 Cytophagales bacterium
AAAGTTGAAAGAGTATGGAATTGAACCAAGAGCCATTGAGCAACCGATAGATTTATCGATACCAGAAAGTAAAGCTATGTTAGCCATTTACTTGGCTATCCCTGAGATCGACAATGACCGACGATCAATAAAAATACGAGGAGGTATAAGGGGAGCTTTAAAATCAGGTCGATTAAGTAGGCACGCTCCAAGAGGTTACAAAAATATAAGAGACGAGCAGAATAAACCAACCATCGTTCCAGATAAGAACGCACCTTTAATCAAATACTGTTTTGAAGAGGTAGCAAAGGGAAGAACGCAAAACGATGTTCGATTAGAAGTAAATAAGAAAGGTTTAAAAGTTAGCCGAAATGGGATGTCTACACTGTTAAAGAACCCGATCTATATGGGCAAGTTAATCGTTCCAGCTTCGGATGATGAACCTGAGATGCTGGTACAAGCTATCCATGAACCAATCGTTTCTGAGGATTTATTCTATCGTGTAGAGCACTTATTGATCGGAAACAAAAAGAGAAAAAATCAAGTAAAGAAAGTAACAATTCAACGGGATGAACTTCCATTGAGAGGTCAACTAAAGTGTTCTAAATGTAAAGAGAAATTAACGGGTTCAAGATCAAGAAGCAAGACTGGAAGAAGGTATTTCTATTACCATTGTAATCATTGCCATCAAGAGCGTTATCCTGCCAATCTAGTGAATACAACGATCGAGAATATTCTAGGTTCATTCAAATTTAAAAAGGAAGCTGGACAGTTGTATGATGTAATGCTGAAGAAACTTCTAAATGGAGGGGAGGTAGAACGAACCAGAAAGATCAAGCAAGTAGAAGACGAGTTGGATATAAATGCCAAGAGAGTATCTAACTTACAAGACATGAGAGTAGATGGGGAAATCGCCTTGGAAGATTACCAAAGTATGAAAGCCAGATATACCTCCAGACGAGTAGAATTAGAGACGAACCTAGAGCAATTGAAATCGGTAAAGAGTAACTGGGATCAAACCCTTAAAAAAGGCATCCATATCTTCTCAAATCCATTGCAATTCTATCAGAACGCAGATTTACAGTCAAAGCAACTGTTTTTGAGTTCGATCTTCCCTGAAAAGTTTGAGTTTGATGGAGAGCATTGTCGAACTCCCAGATTGAACGAAATTTTAAATCTTATCTTACTGATTGATAATGGATTAAAGAAAAGAAAAAAGGGGCAACTTCATCCATTTTTGAAGTTGTCCCTTCGAGTGGAGGTGCGGGGATTCGAACCCCGGTCCAGAGAAGGCAAGAAACAGGCTTTCTACATGCTTAGTCTTTTTTAAATTTTCGAACTACAGCAGGTCAAAGACAACCAACTATAGCCTTAGCTACTTTAGCTTCACTAGATTTTAATAGCATCTATCTAGCTAGTTTCATCTGTTCTATACCACATAACCTCGTCCGAAGAAACCAAGACAAGTGCGATAAACAGCCTTCCGATCTAATCGGAATAGTGCGAATTTAAGCTCAGCTTAAATTATGCAGCCATTGCGTAAGAGTAATCTTCGCCAGTTAAAAAAGTAGAACTATCTTTTAAGGCTCTCATCCTATGAGCCTGCATGCTTACACCAGTAATCACTCAACCTGTCAATTCCATACACCCCCATTTGAGGCATCCACCACGATAAAAGAATAAATTAATAATTTTTATCGCCCCCTTAAAGAAAGGGTTACAAATCTACTCCAATTGAACTGAAAAACCGAAGAATTGTAAAAAAAGAGTTCTTCAATTGATCAGTTCTTCAGTTGCTAGTTAAGGAAGAATAATTGGAAACCGAAAAACCGGATAACTGAAAAATTGTAAAAAAAGAGTTATTCGGTTGCTCAGTTATTCAGTTGCTAGTTAAAGAAGAATAATAGGAAACCGAACAACCGAATAACTGAAAAATTGTAAAAAAAGAGTTATTCGGTTGCTCAGTTATTCAGTTGCTAGTTAAGGAAGAATAATAGGAAACCGAACAACCGGATAACCGAAAAATTGTAAAAAAAGAGTTATTCGGTTGCTCTGTTGTTCAGTTGCTAGTTAAGGAAGAATAATAGGAAACCGAACAACCGGATAACTGAAAAATTGTAAAAAAAGAGTTCTTCGGTTGCTCAGTTATTCAATTGCTAGTTAAAGAAGAATAATAGGAAACCGAATAACTGAAAAACTGAAAAACCGAATAACCGAAAAACCGACGAAGTAAAACTAAAAAACCTTATATCGTACTCCTAAATAAAACTCCCGTCCTCGAGTAGGCCCCCAAACAGACGACGTATCAAAATACGGACTAAATGGGTCTTCCCAACTTAAAATAGGTCTCAACTGACGGAAATCAAAGATATTCTCACATCCGCCATACACTTCAAATGCATGTTTTTGAGTTTCCAACTTCACCGTAAACTGAGCATTCACCAATGTATAAGGCTTCGAAAAATCAGGCCGTTGCAACTCACTTGGATTTGTCTTTGTATTTGGCAATCGACGGGCACCATACCGTTTAGCATTTACATCAAACATGAATTTGTCATCCTTTGTCTCAAAATTTAATGCGGTCAAAAACTTATGTTTTGAGTTGAATGGAAGTAAATACTTCTCCCCATCAACCATGCGATAAACATCCAGAAAGTTATATCCCATTTTAATCCCAAATTGCTCTTTTAGTTCAATAGAACCCTCTATCTGTGCTCCATTACTGATGCTAGTACCGGTGAAATTCTCAACAATTACTTCAGTAGTAGAGCTGTCATAATTTGGAAAAACTTGATTTTGGAACGATGTTCTATAAAAATCGATACTCAAATATCCAGAAACCGTGTTGCTGTCGTTTTTAAACTTGTGCATGAAGTTTAATCCCATGTTCACGGCTTGTTCTGGTTGAAGCGCTTCTTTAAACACAATATCCCTCGAACTTATTAGCAACCCAATATTTTCACTAAATAAATTAACCGTTCGCCAACCAGTTCCAATACTTCCTCTGATGGTTGTTTTAGGACGAATGTTATACTTCAATAAGGTCCGAGGAGTAACACGCATTCCAAACTGATTATGATAATCAGCACGAACACCTGAAATCCAATCCATTTTGTCTTTGATAAGCGACAAACTATTTTGTACAAATACCCCTGGAATAGACTCCGAACGCTTATAAGTTCCATCATAAGTTCTACGAGCAGCACTTGATGTATCCGTAAAATTAATTTGCTCCGAAAGATTCAAATTTCGATAGCTAATCCCGGCTTTAAGCATATTATCTCCGCTGGCCGAATCTCCATAAAACTGCTCTAATTGGATATTTCCATAAAAGTTGAGCTGTTGTGCGTTGTAGTGAACCGTTCCAAAGTAAGAATCTTGATCTTGATAGTAAGAAGAGAAAGATCCTACAATCTGTCGATTGTCATTGAATCGATACCCTGTTTTGGTCCAAAACTCCGGTTGTAAAATCGATACGGTCTGACCATATACAGATGAACTTCCTTGATCTGTCTTTTTATTAAAAAGTGTTTGACCACCGATGCGTTCTTCATTTGTCATTCGAACGCCCAACAAACTGTGCCACCCCCATTTTTGAGCATCACCGTATTTCCATTTATTATCAATTTTATAACGAGTCATTTGTGGAAGATCCAAAAATCCATCTCCATCTCGATCAAACTTACCCGCTGCTTGAACTGTATGAACAGCCAATAAATTCCCCCATTTATTCTTTTTAAAAGCATATTGTGCATTGTATTGTGTTTCTCCAAAACTGTTTACATATCCATTCAAAAGCATTTTTTCACCTCTGATAGGATCGTTGGTTTGAACATTAATCTGACCGCTGATGCTTTCATATCCCTGTTCAACACTATTGGCACCTTTAGACACATGGATGGAGTTCACCATCGTTCCAGGAATATTGCTGATACCGTACGTATAAGATAATGCCTGAATCATAGGCAGTCCATCCACTAAAACTTGATTGTATACACCGGAAAGCCCAAGAATTCGAAGCTCTTTACTGTTGGTAATAACATTGGTGGTTTGTGGTTGAACAGTCGTTGAAGTTTCAAAGCAACCTGCTAAATCACAACAAGCGGCTTTTCGCAATTCAGTTTTGGTGATTTGTTCCGTTTTGATTGGATCCAAATCTGAAATCATAACACCATCCAACTTCCCAATCACCACAAGTTCCTTGATCGTTTGATCAGCCATTAAATTGAACGAAACTTTCGTTTGGTTCGGAGTAAGAGTAATCGTGTCTGAACGATAACCTAAATATCCCGCAACGATTTGATTTGGGCTATTTTCCTTCTTTTTAAGAATAAACACCCCTTTTTCATCCGCCGCTGTACCATCACTTCTATCAACCCAATAAACATTGGCAAAAGGAATGGGCTCTTTCTTTTTGTTGAATACAACCCCGGTTATCTCTTGCGCAAAAGAAGCAAAGGAGCCAAAAAAGAATAAAACAAGTAAGAGTAAATGGGTTTTCATTAAAGAAAAGACCCTGTTTTCTAAATTTCGCATATTTGAAATAGATTAATGTAGTCTGATCTGATATTATTTTTGCTTTACCTTGTAAGGATATTTATTCGGATCCTCACAATCCACCGTAGTTTCAATTGCTTCATTTACTTCTTTGCGATTGGCGACCGCTGTATTCCATTGTACTTCAAATACAGAAGTGCTACCTTGTTTGATTGAACGACATTTTGAAACACCATTTACCTTTTCTACATTGGCAGAAATACGTTTTAAATCGGACGAGCAGGTAACGCCCTTCACTTTTATCTTTATGGTTTCAGTTGTTGCTTTTGAATCCGAATTAGATTGTTCCTGACTATGAGCTGGATTATATATACTTGCTGTGAGTACGAAGAGCATGCAAGTCAATAGTTTTAAAGTCTTCATGTTATTTATATCTTATTATTAAATATAGAGGTATTGTCTAATGTAATGTAATGTATCACATGATCTTGATGAAATGATACGAGGGAAACACCTATGTTTTATCAACTTAACCAGAATCGAATCCGAATTAGTCTTTTCCGGTGGATATTGCTTGATTTGATTGGAAGTGTGTTTCCAAGACGGAAAGTCAAATTTAATTTGATTTAAAACTTTCCAAAAATCCCTTTACTTGATCTAATCCAGTTCTATAAAACATAATTAATATATAGCTAATTAGCCTATAATAGAAATATTCTACTAAGAAGGAAGGAGTAGGGGACCTACATTAAACAATCTTAGGAGGTTGCCAGAATTCGGGAACGAATTTACTTACCTGATTTTCTAAGAAAGCAGATTCATGTTGTTGAATTGGTTTTACCAATGCCACAAAAAGAAAAGGTTTCGCAGTGTCAAAACAGTGGAAGATACATGAAGAGCAAATCTGAAATGGATTACAATTCATATCTGAACAATGATCTTTTTCTTTTTCAGGCTCATTATTGGAACTAGCCAGTCCATGCTCCATCACATGAGCTTGTTCTTCAGTTGGGTGACAACAGCTATCCACATGGGAACTCAATACATCCACCGCCGGTTTAAGGGAGAGTGAAATTATTAGTAGAGCAAGTATGGAAGCAAATATTTTCAATATATTCGAATAATTTATATACTTTGAATTCTATTCACTTCAAAGGTACAAAAAAAAAGCTAACATAGTGTAACGAGGATAGTTAAGTGGCTGAGTGGCAATTTTGAATCACTGAATTGCATTTAGACTTGAGACTGGCAACGAAAACGCACATGTGCATTGATAATTTATAACAGAACAGAACAGAACAGAACAGAACAAAATATAAAATAGGAATGTTAAAATACGAAATAGCGTTAACGGCGGTAATTATTGGAGGTATTGCATTGATTGCGGGAACATTGTTTTTATTTCATAAAATCAAATGGAATTCTGAATTGGCAATAAGTTGTGCTTTTGCGTTGGGAGTAGGAACTGCTTTGCTATATTTTTGGCAATTGAATGAAGTCCATGTGATCCATAGTAGAGGTACGTATGATTCATATGTTATGATATTGTCTAGTACCAAATATAAAACTACAGATAACCGAATAGTTAACATAAAAACAAGAAACTGGGAATCTTGTATCATAAATGAATCTGATCAAATGTTGGATGTAGAAAAGGTAAGTTATAGTGAATCCGCTGTAATGAGCATGTTCAGTGAAGCTGAAGTGGTGCAGATTTTACCACATAAATCAAAATACCTACCCTATCAGGAAATAGACTATTTTTTTAAGGATGAACCCCCTAATTCTATAAGTGTTACAAACGGAATGACGAGCTATACGAAGTATTGGTTACATTTTACAAGATCAGAATAGTTGCAACGATTTCTTTCAACATTAGATCAAGAGTTAATTTAATTTAATCAAACCACCGATAAAGATACACTTGTCCTCCTAATTAAAATTATTTCGGATAAAACGATTTATTATTTAAATAGCTAGTAGTCAAATCAATACGTCTTAATCTATTCTATTACGGATAAACTAAACTATAAATTTAATTACATAACTATGTTTATAGTTGTATAATTAATAAATTAGTTGTAGGTTTGTTTTATGAAATTGAAAGAACTCACCAAAGCAGAAGAGCAAGTAATGCAAGTCTTGTGGAAGATTGAAAAAGGGTTTGCCAAGGAGATTATTGAGAATATCGAGTATTCAGATAAGAAACCAGCTTATAATACGATTCTTACTATTCTACGAATCTTGGTGGATAAGGGCTTTGTGAAATACAAAGTATATGGAAAATCATTCGAATATTATCCCACATGTTCGAAAGACGAATATTCGCGCTTTAGTCTGAATTCCATTATGTCCAAATATTTTCAGAATTCCCCTAAAAGTATGATGTCCTTTTTTGTAAAAGATCAGGGGATTGATTTGGAAGAATTACAACAATTTTTGGACGAAGCAAAAGAAGCATCGCCCACAGATAAAAAGAAGAAATAATAAATCGATCGGAATGTTAATCAAGTATCTAATAATATATATAGTTCTCCAGGCATTACTTTTTGTTAGTTATAAGTTGCTGCTGGCTCGAACTACAAATTTCAACTGGAATCGTTGGTTCATATTGTCGTTTCCCCTGTTGCCAATGCTCTTGGTAGGGATTCCATCAATGTTAATCAAAATACCATTTTTCGAATCATTTTATCAACCGTTGGAGAACATTAATGTATTGCAATTGGACCCGGTGCTAATTTCGAATCAGCTGAAATCGTATCAAATCTTGTCAGAGGAGGTACTTCTTTTATCATATTTAGCTGGTTGTATGGCGATAACGATATCCGCAGGAATTACCTTTTTTACGACGTATAAATTAATCTTGAAATTGAAGAAAGAGGGGAACGATGGAGCAAATGGGCAAATTGTAGTTTCAGAACATCCATTAAGCTTCTCTTATTTCAACTTTATACATATTAATAACAATCATAAAAACGATTCGGGAATCCTGCGGCATGAAATGAGTCATAGAGAAAGAGGTCATTCATGGGATTTGATTTGGTATCAACTAATGAAAATAATTGGATGGTGCAACCCATTTGTTTGGCTCATGGAAAAGGAACTTAGATTAGTGCACGAATATCAGGCAGATTTGGATGCGAACGAAGTTGTAAATCAACAACAGTATGTGAATAGCATGCTGAATCAGCAGTTTGGAACTCAAAATGAATCATTCATACTGCCATTTTTTAGAAACCAAAAATCAATAATTATGCGTTTAAAAATGTTAAAACAATCAAAATCAAATGTAGCAAGCGGAAGAGTAGCTATGATGTTAGCCATGATGATCGTCTTAGGAATATGGGGCTGTTCTACTTCCAATACGGATTCAATGAAATCAGATCTAATGACAGCGGATGGATCAAACGAGAAAAAAGTACAACAAGACGTAGATCAAATGCCGCAATTTGATGAGGCTAATGGAACATTAGTGTCTTATATTCAGGAAAATTTTAGCTATCCAAAAGAAGCGTACGAAGCAAAGAAGGAAGGAAAAGTGATGGTTCGATTTACTATATCTTCTAAAGGGCAAGTAGAAGATGTTAATATTGCAAAATCCGCCGACCCCATGTTGGACAAAGCAGCGAAAGAGTTGGTAGCAAGCATGCCTGAATGGAAACCAGGGCAAAAAGAGGGTAAATCAGTTCCAGTAGAAATGGTACTACCGATTGTCTTTAAAATTTAGATAAGTAAGTAAGGAGTAGTTCTTCGTTTGATCAGGTAGTCAGTTGTTGTCTACAAAAGACGAACTGATTAGCTGAATCACCGAAAACTGAATCACCGAAAATTGATGCGTTTTACGCATCAATTTTTTCAGCACAAGCATTGCAAATCCGTCCATAAGCTTCAAACTTCACGTTATTCTCCATCTCATTTTTTAGAACCGACTTTTTGCAACTTGTACAAATATCTTTTTCAAGACCGTAACGCTTTCTTAAAGCATTAACAAGTTGTTTGTTTTTCATAGCATTCAAATACAAATAATAATCAGGATTGATAAATATTTGTACCCTAGTATATGCTAAGAACTACCAAAAGGTAAGCCAAAAATAGGAAATAGTTTGTAATAGCTTGATTATCCCAGTTTTTCGAACAATAATATTAAAACTAAGATGATGATGACAATGATCATCGTGTACAAGCGAGGCTTACGATAAAGCGATCGGATGCCATGATACGATGTAAACTGACGATAGCCTTTAATAAAGGAGTTAAAATCCTTGTGCTGATCGATTTGCTTTTCGGTCGGTTTGGGTTTTCTATTTATTTTTATCTTTGCCACTTGCTATCGTAAAACTGCTTTAATTTTTTTAGAATCCGAAATGTTTTTGTTTTCGAATTGGTTTCACTCAAACTTAATATGTCTCCAATTTCCCGATAAGAACAATTTTCAAAGAAACGAAGTTCAATTATTTGAAGTTCTACAGGCTTCAACATTCCCAGCAGTTCCACAACTCGTGCTTCCATGTCTTCAGTTTCATCTAAGTTCAAATCCATTAAGAAAGACCCTATTTGTTCAGGCTCAATCGTGACAAAGCGAGTGTTCTTTTTCTCCTTTCGATAATGTTCATTAACACTATTAATCGCAATTCGGTAAAGCCACGAGGAAAAAGGTAGTCCTCTGAATTTGAACTTCTTAAGGTTGTAAAGCGCTTTGTAGAACACAATAGAAGTAATATCTGCAGTTACATCTTCATCCGCAATTCGCTTGAATACAAAACCAAAAATTTCACTGTAATATTTGTTGTAAATCGGAGCAAAATGATCTGGATTTTGCATGGATCGTTTGAGGACCGCGTACTCATCATTAATTTCCTCCTTCGATTTATGAAAAGAAGCAAACAACATGATCCGTATCGAATCCAATACGGTTGCTGAATAATTCAGAATTAAATACCGGTAATAAATATACCGATTTACGTTTATAAAATAATTTGCTGCTCTTTCCACGGATTCAAATTCTTTGCACTCTTGTTGACACTTTATTTTAGCTATGAATTAATCAATTCAATAGTCCTTTGTATAATCAATTTATAATATCTTTTTCTCTATTCTATTCTATTGCATTCTATTTAATTCTCCAGGAACTTGCTCAAACACGTAAATTGGGAATTATGCTTCTATTTTAACCTTCAACGCTCGTACCCGCTTCATCATTCGTTCAAAAAATCGATTTCGATCTCGCTCAGAGACTTTACTTATCAAGCTGGATCGTTTGATTACATTTTGAATTGTTGATAATGTCGTAGTACTGAAATTACGATTGTTCGTGATTAAATAATTCATGACATCGTGGCTCAAGTACGTAGTAGTGTGCTCATCTTTCTTCGCTAAGATCGTATTGTCAGGAAGCACAACTTCATTTAAATAGATCTTAAAGCCATCTGCAATACCTGTATCGGTACTATTAGGCAGGAATTTTTCGCCCTTTCCAACTTGTTTTTTTATATGGGTTAGCATTTCTTCAACTTTGTCACACATTTTTACCGCGTCTCCATCATCCTCAAACAAACCACAATCAAAATAATATTCAATTTGCTTTAGTAAACTGGTAATGGTTTCATCACTCCATATTTCAGTGGAAGGAATTTCATTGTATTGACGAAGTATTTTGTCACTTAAATCCAACACCTCTCCATTCATTTGCGAAAGAGAAAATTTTACATTCTCCAAAGCAGGTAACGATGCGATCGTTTTGGTCCAGAAAAACGTTTTAAACATGGCGATCTCCGGAACCACAAACAAATGAAAAATTGGAATGTCCTTTGCCGCATAAATAATTTCCGAATCCTCAAAAGAAGCAATGTTTTTAAGGTCAGCTAAAATCTTCTTAAGATAATTCACCGAATCGAACGCATGATTGACAAAACTCATGTTTTCAAACGTTACTGCATTTCCAATGTCTTGCAACATGGAATCCAGCGAAAGCCCAAATCGAGAAGAAAGCACATAGACCTCTCGAATTGATAAAGCCGTTTCCCCTCGAATTCTTCGATACGCGCTGTCATTACTTACACTTAGAGTTTCAGCTAATTCCTCTACCAATGAGACATGACCAGGTAACTTATCTTTTAATTGAGTAAGAAACACCTGTTGGATGTCATCAAAATTTGGTTCACTCAGATTTACTTCGTTCTCTATCACGGTAAAATTATTTTTTAAAGACGATAAAAGATTATATGATATCCCTGAATACATCAACCCCCTTTTGGCAAGTTACATAAATTGAAACGTTCCATTTGCGATTTTCGCAAATAATGTGATTCTCTGCCTTTATAATGCAACATATTAGTAAATGTTACAAAAATTCGAAATCCACTTGTAAATACCCGTTTACACAGCTTAAACCCAATATATACCTTTGCCTTCGAACAATGACAACAAACCAATATAACGTCATTCAAAAAGTAAAAATTGAACTAAAAATAAAAAATCATGAAATATTCAGTGAAATCTAAAAACGTAAAAATGGGAAAAGCGGCCATTAAAACAATTGCATCGTTTGGAATTTTAGTGTGGGCAATCTTCACTATAAGTATGAATGACGTATATGCAGAAAGTAGAGACAAGTTAGCGGTAATCCATTTAGATGCAGAAGGAATTTTACAAACTCCAGCTCAACTCGCATCAATGGTGCGTACGGAAATGACCAAGTTAAATACGTACTCGGTAATGGATCGATACGACATGGATCATATTTTGAAGAAAAATGAAGTTTCCTTGGATGATTGTTACGGTACCATTTGCGCATCTAATGTCGGCAGTGCATTGAAAATGGATAAAATAGTTACAGGAAGCGTAGAGCGATTTGGAGAAAAGTTGATTTACAACATTCGTTTGATTGACGTAAACAAAGAAACAATTGAATTGAGTGCGGTAATGGAATTTGAAAACCTACAGCCTCATTTACAAAAAATGACCGCAGTATTGCTTCGTGAAATGTTTAGTTTGGAACAAGATCCAATCATGCTTCAACAATTAAAATTCATTGAAGATCCAATCGTGAATAATGCCGCCAAATTACACGCAAACGGACCAAGAATGGGGTTGGCGTATGTTACAGAAGGAACGGCGACGGATGGAAGCGCGTTAAGTGATCGATTGGCCGCACGAGATGCATATCCCGTTCTTACTCAATTTGGGTACCAACACGAAATTCAATATCTAAACGCAGGAAACTTTCAAGCATTATTTGAAATTGTAGGATTGGCTACCGGAATGGATCAAGGAATGTTTATCCCTTCCGTATCCTTTTTAAATGGCTATCGAAATTCAAAAACTGGTTTAGAAGTAGCTTTTGGCCCTGTATTTAGTTTAGATAAAGATGCCGATGATTATGTGGAATTAAAAAGCAAATGGGCTTGGGCAATGGGTAAAACATTTAAGTCAGGTCATTTAAACATCCCTGTAAACGTGTATGTGACGCCAAATAAGAAAGAAGGATGGTTTGTAGGAGGATCTTTTGGATTTAATCTAGCCCAACGCAAACACAAGTAATAGTAATTGAAGTTACAGCAAGTCAATTCACTTTAATTCAATCCAACACGTCATTCAAATCTAATTTTATCAATTATGAAAAATAGTTTAGTAAGGATTCTTTGTCTGTTTTTGGTGTGCTTTTACACCGTAAATGTAAAAGCTGGAGATGTCAAAAATTACATCAAACTTATAACCGGTAAGAACGTCAAGATGGATTCCGTTCATAAGTTTGATGAGCACAAAGTACATTATATAAAAGATGGAAGCGTACATGATATACCTATTTTAGACGTGAGATACGTGGCATGGAACGGAATGATAATCACTTTTGATGCAACAAATAATAACAAGCCGATTTATAAAAAAACGTATCAGCCAGTGATAGCTAAGTCAACCAATACTAGTGAAACAAAACTGATAGCACAATCGCTCAACCTAGGACAGGATCAATCCAATGCAACTGTATTATTTGTAAGACCGTTGGCATTGTTAGAAGGATATGGGAAGGTGCTGGTTGGAGTAAATTCCAGAATGAATTCAAAAACCTACTGGAAAAATTCGTTTGGATTAATAGTACATGACTACGGTTCGAATGAGCATTTGTTTTATGGTATTGAAGCTCGAACGGAGATCAAGCATGTAATTTCCACTAGAAATTATCGCAATCGATTGGGCGAGACATATGTGGGGGTGAATGGAGGATATAAGCATGTTTCTGTCATGCATTCGGAATGGGTAACTGTTCAAAGTCTAGATGAAGATGGGTATGTGATATGGGATTCGTATCAGACTCCATCGACACAAAAAAATAGATTTGTTGGAATGGCGAATTTTAAAATTGGATGGCAGACCTTCTATAAAAGTGGCTTCTTCATAGACACCTATCTGGGAATGGGAGCAAGAGTAGGACCTGAAACAAGAGGGTTTTATTTTAAAACACGACCAAATCTAACAGCAGGGATAGACCTTGGTTTTACAATTTAAAAGATAGTTTGGGATTTGCACTAAAAAATTTCGAAGCAATTGTTGCAAACCTTCTATTTTTCGGCCTTCTTTGCCGCTCTTGAAAAACAGCAATATGGAATATCAAAATAGCCTTGAATTTGCAACGCAACAAGATGCGGCAGATGAACTAAGATCGTGGAGGGATAAGTTTTACATCCCAGAAGTAAATGGGAAACCCAGTATTTATTTTTGTGGAAACTCGCTCGGTTTACAACCGAAAACAACCGAAGAGTATGTGAAGCAGGAATTAGAAGATTGGAAAAATCTTGGAGTGGAAGGGCATTTTCACGGAAAGAATCCATGGTTCCATTATCACAAATTTTTAAATGAGAAAGAAGCAAAAGTAGTAGGAGCGAATCCGAAGGAAGTAGTATTAATGAATACATTGACTACCAACTTACACTTGCTGATGGTTAGTTTTTATCGACCAACCAATAAAAAATATAAAATAATAACAGAAGGAGGGGCATTTCCATCAGATCAATATGCCTTAGAAACGCAAGTCCGATACCACGCAGGACTACCCGATCGGGATGGATTTGATCCAAACGATGCTGTAATAGAATTGTTTCCAAGAGAAGGAGAACACACCCTTCGAACAGAAGACATCTTAGATGCGATTGAAGAGCATAAAGATTCGTTAGCATTGGTAATGATGGCCGGCGTACAATATTATACTGGTCAGGCATTTGAAATGGATAAAATAACAGCAAAAGGACATGAAGTAGGCGTGCCTGTTGGGTTTGATTTAGCGCATGCTGCCGGAAATCTTAATCTTAAATTACACGATTGGGGAGTGGATTTCGCTGTTTGGTGTACATATAAATATTTGAATTCAGGACCAGGAGGAACTTCTGGAATCTTTGTCCACGAGCGTCACGGAAAGAATCCGGACTTACCTCGATTTGCAGGTTGGTGGGGACATAATGAAGACGAGCGTTTTTTAATGAAGCCTGGATATGTACCAATGGAAGGTGCCGCTGGTTGGCAATTGAGTAATGCTCAAATTTTATCTATGGCAGCACACATGGCCTCCTTGGAGATGTTTGATGAAGTGGGGATGGAGCGATTAGTTGCAAAAAGCACCAAGTTGACAGGATACTTGGAGTATTTGATCAATCAATTAAATGCAGATTTAGGAGAAGTAATTACAATTTTAACGCCTGTAGATCCGAATCAACGAGGGTGCCAGTTAAGTTTGGTGATGAAAAAGGATGGTAAAAAAGTGTTTGATGAATTAACCCGAAATGGAGTAATTGCAGATTGGCGCGAACCGGATGTAATTCGAATAGCACCCGTGCCCATGTACAATTCCTTTGAAGACGTTTATAGATTTGTTGAGATTGTGCGATCAGTTCTTTAGTGGATTGAAATATTAAAGGATAACGATGTGAGGTGTTATTACTATAATTATATATTACCCAACTAAAAATTAATTGAATAGAGAAGGTTACGAATTGGATTCATTGCTTATTAACTGACATATTATGAATTCTGTATCTGTAATTATTGCTGCAAGGAATGAAGCTGCTAATCTGCAAGTTCATTTGCCATTAATATTACAGCAAAATCATCCAGAATTTGAAGTGGTCGTAGTCAATGATCGTTCGTCAGACGATTCTTCACAATTTCTTGCAGAATGGGCGCTTAAGTATAACCATTTAAAGATCGTTTCTATTGAAACGTTGCCGGAAGGAATTACAGGAAAGAAACATGCACTAATTAAAGGAATAGAAGCAGCCAAATATGAAACGCTTCTTTTTACAGATGCAGACTGCAAACCTTGCTCTCCTGATTGGATTTCAAAGATGACTCAAAATATGTCACATGACCAGTATAACTTGGTTCTGGGTATTTCCCAGTATCAAAATGAAGGTTCTTTTAGCTTATTAAATGAGTTCATTCAGTTCGAAACCTTGGTTACAGCAGTTTCTTACATGACATTCGCAAAGTTAGGAATTCCGTACATGGGCGTAGGAAGGAATTTGGCCTATAAAAAGGCATTGTTTACAAACAATCAAGGATTTGATCGGCATAAAGAAATTGTGGGAGGAGATGATGATTTGTTTGTAGGCGAAGTAGCAAAAGAAGCAAAGGTAGGTTTGATTTCGACCTACGAAGGACAGACGATCTCGTTGTCATCCGATTCATGGAAAAACTGGTTTCAACAGAAAAGAAGACATTTAAGTGTGGGGCGATCTTATAGTCTGTTTCACAAGCTAATAGTAGGATTCTGGCAACAATTTGTACTTTGGTCATACATAGCACTTTTCGTAGTGTGTTTCCTTGCTTTCCCTGATAAAAACCTCTACCTTATTGCCTTAGGAGTAGTTCGGTTTTTCTACTGGGGGTATTTATGGACATGCAAAAGAAGGTGGAACTTTAAAATGCGGGGGTTATTATTTCCGTTTTACGATTTTTTGTACGTAATTTATTTTCTGGTCGCAGGAATATCGGTGATTTTGGTTAAAAACAATAAATGGAAGTAGAGCAGGAAGGATTTTCGGAAAAGGCATTGGAAGATTTGGTTTTAGTAGAAAGAGCCAAGAACAAAGATGAAAAAGCCTATGAATTGCTGATGAATCGGTATCGTACGTCAGTATATCATCTAATCTTACGGATGGTAAAGAAAGTCGATGATGCAGAAGATTTAACCATTGAAGCATTTGCCAAAGCTTTTATAAATATTTACAGATACAATCCGGATTTCGCTTTTAGCACATGGCTATTTCGAATCGCCACCAATAATTGCATAGACTTTATTCGAAAGAAAAAATTGAATACGACCAGTATTGATGCTGGAATTAAAAGTGATAATGGAGATGAAACGATTCAGTTACAAATTGTAGATACGGGTCTGAATCCACAACAACACTTTATTCGTAATCAGAAAATTGAATTGATGCGAATGGTGGTGAAAAACCTTCCAGAAAAATACCAAGAATTGGTTAAGTTACGCTACTTCAAGGAATATTCATATGAAGAAATTTCAAATGAATTAAAATTACCATTAGGTACTGTAAAGGCACAATTACATCGATCCAGAGACATGTTATTTAAAATGTTAAAGGATAAAAAAGATCAAATTTAATCCCCACGTCGATTTATTTTATTGACCTGTAAGCTACTTTTCAATCACTCACTTTATTCCCCTTTTCGTTGGATATTTTAACTAAATATTTTCCAGAACTAAGTCCAACTCAATTGGATCAGTTTAAGCAATTTCATGATCTGTTTTTAGATTGGAATTCAAAAGTAAATCTCATTTCACGAAAAGATACGGAGCATTTTTATGAGCGTCATATTCTTCATTCATTGGTTATAGCCAAACATATTGAATTTAGCGAAGATGCGAAAATCATGGATGTAGGAACAGGAGGAGGTTTGCCAGGAATCCCATTGGCCATCATGTTTCCATCAACTCAGTTTTTATTGATCGATTCGATCGGAAAGAAAATTCGGGCAGTAAGTGATATGGCAGCTCAATTGAAGCTGACAAATGTTGAAACTAGACAAGATCGCTGCGAAAATGTATCCGATCAATTTGATTTTATCGTAAGTAGAGCCGTAGCACCAATTGGTAAGATTCACGGTTGGGTAAGAGGGAAATTAAAATCACATTCTCAGCATGAAATTCAAAATGGCTACCTTCTGTTAAAAGGAGGAGATCTAAGAGAAGAAATCACGGAAAGCAAACGAAAAGTCGAAAGCAGTAATTTATCAAACTTCTATTCAGAAGAGTTTTTCGAAACAAAAAAGCTACTGTACGTAACTTGATAAAATCGAAGTTAGGTTAAGGAACCTTAATTCAAAAATTCAAAAAATCCTCTAAGTCACCACTCCTCCAACAAGGACGTAGTAAGGTGTTGCTAAATACGAAACGCAACAGATTTTCAATCTCCGCAGATTGAAAAAGAAATGCCCTATACGACCTTTTTTTACCGTTCTACGGTACAAAATGGCTTCGTGAGAAAGCATGAAAATTAATTTTTTCATATTTTTTTATGGAATTTGGAGGTGTTCTGCATCTAATGGTTGAAGTAACACGATCATTCACCCTTATTAAAACAACTTTCAGCCATGTTTAAAACTAAGAAAATTTCCACCCGATTAGGAGCATCATTACTAGTGTTGTGTTTTACAATCATCACCGTATCCAGTTGCAAAGAAAAGTGCAACACTTGCCCTACTTACAAATCATCAAAAGGACACAAGAAACAAAAAGCGCTCGGTTATATTCAACCAGCACCAGAGAAAAAAGCGCCAGCGACTACAAAATCGGAGGAGAAGTATAAAATAGCTGAAAGTAGCATTCGAACTAAAAGGGATCGTGCATCAGATGCAAAAGAACGAGCGATGATGGTACAGAAAAAGGAAATGGTCGCATTAGAAGTCGAAAGTATGGATTATGAGGAAGAAGATGGAATAATGTCAGAGAGCATACCAATTCAAAATCCTACTTCGCAGCCAGACATGCTAAAGGAGGTCGAGTCCAATACAGAATCCTATGATGCAGTGGTGGAAAATCAATTTTTAAAAGCGAAAGAAAAGCCACTATCTACTTTCTCCATAGACGTGGATAACGCGAGTTATACAAACTGTAGAAGATTTATTAACCAAGGAACCATGCCGCCAAAGGATGCCGTTCGGATCGAAGAATTTATTAACTACTTTTCCTATAACTACGAAGAACCTTCAGGGAAGCATCCTTTTTCTATCAACACGGAGATTGGAGCAGCCCCTTGGAATGCAAAGCACAAATTGGTGCACGTAGGATTACAAGGAAGAAATTATGATTTTGGACAAATCGAACCTATGAATTTAGTGTTTCTATTAGATGTGTCAGGATCAATGAGTAATGTGAACAAGTTGCCACTGCTTAAAAAATCGTATAAACTATTGGTAGATAAAATGCGTCCACAAGATCGAATTGCGATTGTGGTGTATGCAGGCGCGGCAGGTTTGGTTCTTCCATCAACGCCTGGTAGTGATAAGAAAACAATATTGAATGCGCTTAATAATTTAGAAGCAGGCGGATCGACAGCAGGTGGAGCAGGAATCAAGCTGGCATATCAAATCGCAGTGGATAATTTCCAAGATAATGGAGTGAATCGAGTAATTCTTGCAACAGATGGAGACTTTAACGTCGGGGCATCATCCAATGGTGAAATGAAAAGATTGATCGAATCGAAGAGAGATCAGGGAGTATACCTAACCGTATTAGGATTTGGAATGGGGAATTACAAGGATTCTAGAATGGAAACAATTGCCGATAATGGAAACGGAAACTATTTCTACATTGACAACATTAAAGAATCAAATAAAGTACTAGTAGATGAATTAGGAAGTACACTCTACACCATTGCCAAAGATGTAAAGTTGCAAGTAGAGTTTAATCCTCAAAAAGTGCAGGCGTACCGTTTGATTGGATATGCAAATCGAAGATTAAAAAATGAAGATTTTAACGATGATAAAAAAGATGCAGGTGAACTGGGTGCAGGTCATACGGTGACGGCTCTGTATGAAATCATACCGGTAGGCGTTAAAAGTGAATTTATTAAATCAGTTGATGCATTAAAGTATCAGAAACCACAGGCAACAGCTGCACCCGGTAATTTTGGAGACGAATTGTTAACGGTTAAATTTCGATACAAAAAGCCAAATGAAACCAAAAGTAATTTGATTGTACATCCAGTAAAAGACGAGTTGAAGGCGCATCCTTCAGAAGACTTTAGATTCTCTGCATCGGTAGCAGGTTTTGGGATGTTACTATCTGATTCTGAATTCAAGCAAAATCTTACCTATGAAATGGTAACTGCATTAGCAAAGGGGAGCAAAGGACCGGATGATAACGGATACCGATCAGAGTTTATTCAGTTGGTGAAAATTGCAGAATCGCTAGGACCAGTAGTAGATAACAGACCGTAATTATTTTTTATAAAAAGCAAACAACTAAGAAGACCGAATTCGATCATCAGATAAGAGATGAGTAAAGGAACTTTATATTTAATCATATGCCTTTTAATTCTTAGCATGCCGCAGTTTAGCGTGGCTCAAAAGCAGGACTCGATAACTCAATATGAAATGCATTATGGAGGATCGTTTTATTCAGAAGCAAAGCTATTTGGAATTGTACCTGCGTTTGAATGCGGCAATAACACCGATTTAATTGGAGTTTCTCTCGGATATGGCCATTTTCAGTTTGGAGAAGGAACAGGAGGATACACCATAGGATCGTTAGGGGCTTTATATTCAATCAGAGGAAAGGCATTGCTAATGAAAGCGACTGGTTGGACTGGTGGATTTGCATTGATAATAGGTGGATCACTAGGGATGTCATTTTTGAGCCGTTTAGAATTAGATGGAAATGTTTTATCTCATGCAATTCGACCAGAAATAGGATACAGTTTTGGACCTGTAATTCATGTGAAATACGGAAGGGCATTTTGGCTTAGATCCGATCCGGCAAGCTTGCGCAATCGAAATAGTCTTTTAGTGAGTCTCTTTATCTCAGGCACCTAAAAGACAATGGAATGACTAAGAGAATAATAAGTATAATCAATTCATATTGAGGGAAGTAACGTGAATTAAATTAAAATCAGACCAATTAAAATTAAGTTAACATGAAGAAATTAGTAATAATGACAATCGCAGCTGGAGTAACAATGGTAATGTCAAGTTGTGAATTAGGATATATCTGTCCAACGTATTCAGAAGATGGACAAGCCAAGCCAACCAGGAACATTGAAAAGTATAGTAAACCAATGCCAATAGAAGAAACAGTGGAGCAGCCCACAGAGCAAGTTTGATTTTGGATTGATAGATAAGATGAAGGAGTAAACTAATATAAGGTAAATGAGTACTGAAAATAACAAATCAAATTAGTATGAAACATTTTATTTATGCCTTAGTGTGTATCGGATTTGTTGTTGCCCATACTTCATGTACTCGAAGTTATCAGGCGGCAACGTATTCAAGTGGAACGCAAGATAGTTTTGTAAAAGGGGACAAGAAAGGCAAAAAGTCAAATCATGCAAAGCGAAAAATTATTTATACTGCATTCATGGAAATGTATGTAGAGAATTACGAAGAAGCAGCGGATTCCATAGGGTTAATAGCAAAAAGATTCGATGGGTACGTACAAGCATCAGGCAAAGAAACCATCGTGCGAGTAAAACAAGCACATTTGAAAAAAGCGATGGAACAAATGGAAAGATTAGGCAATGTAGTTCGACAAAGTACAAGAGGGCAGGATGTAACAGAGGAGTATTACGATGTGAAGACCAGGTTACAAACCGCAGAAAAAGTACGTGACCGGTATTTAGCTTTATTAACAAAAGCATCTGACGTGTCGGATATGTTGAAAATTGAAAAAGAGTTAGAACGAATCACAGGCCAAATTGATTTATATAAAGGCAAA
The DNA here is from genome assembly GCA_965277185.1 of Cytophagales bacterium. Lineage (GTDB taxonomy): Bacteria > Bacteroidota > Bacteroidia > Cytophagales > JAHDFW01 > JAHDFW01. Next base: position 20,423 of record CBDICC010000013.1, read on the forward strand.
ATGAATCGAATGGATCACCTTTCAGATTATTCAACCATTACAGTCAATATGTTTCAAAAAGAAAAGCCAGGTATTTTAGGTTATGTAGGCGTTGGTTTATTCAAGATGACAAAATGGTTGTTTGTACGTTCATAGGGATGTAATAGGAGCCCTTTTTACATGATCCGCATACGTTGGCTTTATTAAGATGCGTTAATTAGATTTTGGAAGTGTTCGAGCATAAGTTGGAATTTTCAAAGGGGCGATAATTGATTTCTAAATTAGACATTTCTTGTAAATCTTTTTCAAGTCGCTTACCTTTACCCTATAAATTCTCATCAAATCCAGATCTTGTACGTTAAATGTTATTCAATTCCTTAGAATTCACCATTTTCCTACCTCTGGTTTTTTTTCTATATTGGTTTGTAACTAATAAAAGCCTGAAGTCCCAAAACCTGCTTATTCTTATTGTAAGTTATGTTTTTTATGGATGGTGGGATTGGCGATTTCTTTCACTAATTGCCTTTAGTTCATTAGTAGATTTTCTGGTGGGAATTCAAATGACAAAAACCAGTAAACCTCTTTCTAGAAAGTTATTACTGGCTTTAAGTATTGGAGTAAATTTATCATTTCTTGGATTCTTTAAGTATTTCAACTTTTTCGCAGAAAGTTTTTCGGATGCATTTACACTTTTTGGGAATTCATTTGATCCCGTTCAATTAAAAATAGTGCTGCCCGTAGGAATAAGTTTTTATACATTCCAAACGCTTAGTTACTCTTTGGACGTGTACAATCGCAAGCTAAAAGCCACGCATGATCCGATAACCTTCTTTGCTTTTGTTAGTTTTTTTCCACAATTAGTCGCAGGACCAATTGAAAGGGCAACCAATTTACTTCCACAGTTTTACAAAAAGAGAAAGTTTGATTTGAATCTTGCCACGGATGGAATGAGGCAGATTTTATGGGGTTTCTTTAAGAAAGTAGTTATTGCTGATAATTGTGCAGCTTATGTGAATGATATTTATCAAGATCCATCAATGCATTCGGCGAGTACACTTTGGTTAGCGGCTATTTTATTTTCATTTCAAATCTATTGCGATTTTTCTGGTTACTCGGATATAGCCATTGGTGTTTCTCGCTTATTTGGTTTTTCACTAATGAAAAATTTCTCATTTCCTTATTTCTCAAGAGATATAGGTGAATTTTGGAGGAGATGGCATATTTCCCTGTCAACATGGTTCAGAGATTATCTTTATCTCCCGCTTGGAGGAAGTCGTGGTTCCATTTGGTTGAAAATTCGAAATACGATGATCATATTCGTGGTGAGTGGATTTTGGCATGGTGCAAATTGGACCTTTATAGCTTGGGGATTTATAAATGCCCTCTATTTTCTCCCACTATTATTATTGAAGAAAAACAAACAAAACCAGGATACTGTCGCTCAAGGGCGCATATTCCCGAACTTTAAAGAAGCATTACAAATTATGACAACATTTGTAATGACTACCCTAGCTTGGGTTTTATTTAGGTCTGAATCCATCACGGGGGCGTATAATTACTTTTTGGGAATGTTTACAGGAAAACTAATTGCATTGCCTCACAAGTTACCAGCGACATTATTGGTGATGATCACCATTTTGATTTGTACAGAGTGGTTACAACGTCATAAGAGTCATGCGCTGGAAATTAATGGGATCTTTTCCAGTAGAATTGTGCGTTGGAGTATATATGTAGGGATTATACTTTTGATCTCAATTTTTAAAGGTTCGCAGCAGGAGTTTATTTACTTTCAATTTTGATAGAGATGAATAAGTTTCTTAAATATTGCCTCTTCTTTTTCATCACGACATTCGTGATTATCGGTTCATTGATAATTTTAACAACCAAAATTTATCAATCGACCGCAGATTTGAGTATTCCCAAGAGCCAAAATATTCTTCTTGTAGGAGATTCACATCCAGAATGTGCCATAGACGACTCAATCGTTCGCAACGTGAAAAACTTGTCCTTGCAAAGTACAGGATACTTTTATAACTACTTAAAAGTGCGAGAATTTATCAATAAAAACGCACATATAGACACGGTTGTTTTAGGATTCTCCATGACCGATATTGGCGCACATAGGGACCTTTGGTTTAGCGGGGATAACCAAATTCATTTTCAATTAAGCCCTCATTTTGTGCTTTTTTCAATTCAGGATTATTGGGAACTATTTAAAGCAAATCCAAGTGCCGTAATCTACACCACATGTGATTTATTACAATGCGAAAAGAATACTTTCAGGTAATAAAAAGCTAGCAACTTTGATGGGAGGATATCGCAAGGTAACCGAAAATAAACTAGATAAAGATCGAGAAAATAGAGCCTCTAAAGACAAAAAAGACCGAAACGAAACACAAATAAAGACTTCAGCAGCTCAGATCAAATATTTGGGTAAGATGTACCAGTTTTGCAAATCTAAAAATATCACATTGGTTTTATTAAATGTACCAATGCATATGGAAATGCAAGAACACTTTGTCTCATATGACGAACAATACCATGAAATTGCCTCAACTATTTGCCCGGAAGCGGTTGTCGTTGATCATAGTGCATTCCAACTTTCTGATGACCATTATCGAGATTTAACGCATCTCAATTATAAGGGTGCAAAAGTGTACTCTGAATTCTTAAGTAAGAATGGATTAACGACTAGTTTGCCTTAGTCCAAATTAAGTTAAAATGACTTTGTAGGAAGTTTTTTTATTCAAAAACTACCAGAACGTCGTTCTTGTCTACATTTAAACCTTGTTCAGTTTTTATTTCCTTAACAATACCGTCGGTTGGTGATTTAAGTACATTTTCCATTTTCATAGCTTCCAGAATAAGCAAGGCATCTCCCTTTGCAACGGATTGACCCGGAGTAACTTCAATGGATATTACAGCTCCTGGCATTGGTGCTTTTAATTCGTTTATTTTAGAACTTGAAGCCGTATCGATCCCCATTTTTTCCAATAATTGATCTAGCTCCGTTTGTGCTTTAACGAAATATTCCTGACCGTTAACTTTTAAAGTTAAGGTGTGGTCATTTAAATTTTGATCCTGAATCTCAACGTGGAACGTTTTATTATCTTTAATCACATGAAATTCAGTGTCGGACAATGCAGAAACGTCTAATTCAGTGTCATTTGTTGACGTGAAATCGTATTTGTCGTTTACCTTAAACTTGAGCATAATTCAATAGCGTTAATCGGTTCTACATTAATTTAAGGTCAATATTAAATATTTTACCTAAATATTCCCAATTCTATTAACTTTGACTCAACTTTAGTATTGGAAGAATAAGATTGAATCTTTAAATATTATCTGCTAAAGTTTAATTTAGGAGTACCGAAATATGCGCATAGCCATTGTAATTAATACATCCTGGAACATTTTTAATTTCCGGAAAGGACTTGTGCTAGCATTGATGGCTGAAGGACATGAGGTAGTTGCAATAGCACCAAAAGATGCCTATTCCGAAAAACTAGTAGAATTGGGATGTACTTTTTTGCCCATTGAAATGGAAAATAAAGGAACCAACCCAATTAAGGACTTGGGACTCTACTTTCAATTGAAAAAGCAATACAAAGAATCAGGCGCAGATCTGTTTTTACAGTATACCATTAAACCAAATATTTACGGAACGATGGCTGCGAAGGCCATTGGGAAACCAGTGATTTGCAATGTCTCTGGACTGGGAACGATCTTTATCCATCCAACGAAGATTAGTTCGAGAGTAGGATTTGGGTTATACAAAAGAGCCTTTAAATATCCAAATGTGGTGTTTTTTCAAAACCCTGATGATCAACATCTTTTTGTAGATATGGGATTAGTTCAAAAAAAGACCACGGCTGTGTTGCCTGGTTCAGGAGTTGATTTAACCCATTTTAAAAACGAGTCAGAGTTTAGTCGCAACGCGCCATTTCGTTTTTTAATGGTAGCAAGAGTACTGAAAGATAAAGGAACAGTTGAATTTGCGGAAGCAGCACAACAATTGAAAGCTAAATATGGCGACAAGGTTGAATGTGTTTTGCTTGGAAAAAAAGATAATTCGAGAGGTTCAGTTTCTGACGAAGTCTTTGAGAAATGGCAAGACCAAAATTGGATAAAGTATCTGGGAGAAACAGATGATGTCAAAAGTATAGTTCAATCTGCGGATTGCGTCGTATTACCATCCTACCGGGAAGGAACGCCAAAAACGTTATTGGAAGCAATGGCGCTCTCCAAACCGATAATTACGACAGATGCACCCGGATGTAAAGAAACTGTGATAAATGATAAAAACGGTTATATTTGCAAGGTGAAATCATCCGATGATTTGCACAATAAAATGATTCAAATGATTGAATTGGAAGACGTAGCTTTGCAGCAAATGGGGACAGAAAGCAGGAGATTAGCAGAAAAACGTTTTGACGAGAAGATTGTAATCGGTAAATACCTTGAGAAAATAAATGAAATTTGAAAAGAACAAGTTAGAAGGCGTTTTTGAAATCTTTCCCTCCGTTTTTGAAGATGAGCGAGGATATTTTTTTGAGTCGTATAATGAAGAGGCCTTTAAGGCCCAAGGAATTGACGATGATTTTGTCCAAGATAATCAATCAAAATCATCTAAAGGAGTGTTAAGAGGGTTACATTTTCAAAACCCACCGTATGCACAGTGTAAATTAGTTCGTGTTACGACCGGTTCAGCACTGGATGTAATTGTAGATTTACGCAAAGAATCACCCACATATGGGCAACATCAGACATTTCTGTTAGAGTCAACGAAGCATAACATGGTCTTGGTTCCGGAAGGATTTGCTCATGGGTTTGTGGCACTCGAGGATGATACCACATTTTGCTACAAATGTTCAAATTTGTACAATAAAAAGAGTGAAGGTGGGTTGAAGTGGGATGATTCAACATTAAATATTGATTGGCAAGTTGGAAAGTATATCGTTTCTGAAAAGGATCAAGAACTTCCAGGTTTTGATTCTTTTGTCTCGCAATTTTAAGTCGATTGGGGAGGAAGTTAGAAAAGAATTGAACGCGCAATCAAGTCAACGAAGCTAAAAATATGAATAGATTATTTTTTAAAAATAAGATCAAACTGAAATCATATTTCATTTGGGTGCTCGCTATTTTTGGGGCCTTTAGTGTTACCTCATGTAAGTATCATACGCAGCACTACATGTTTCAAACGGAGAAAAGCATTGTTAAAACAGATTCATCTCTATTTGAGTTTAGTGAGGATAATTATATCCTACAAATCAATGATTGGTTTGAGTTAAACGTTTACACAAATAACGGGGAGTTATTAATTGACCCAAACAAAGAATTAAAAACGTTGATTGGTGGTGGTGCAGCTGCGGCACGAAACGGGGTTAGTTTTGAAAATCAGAAATATTTGGTTTTGGAAAATGGGAAGGTTCGGTTCCCTATGGTCGATTATATAGCCGTTGATGGAAGAAGTATTATAGATGTTGAAAAAGAACTACAGGAGAAGTTTTCGGAGTTTTACGTTGATCCTTATGTAAGAATAAAACCTTTGAACAAGAGAGTTATTCTATTTACAGGAAAAGGAGGAAAAGTGATTCCTCTAAACAATGAAAATATGAATTTGTTAGAAGTATTGGCATTGGGCGGGGAAATAGCAACCGGTTCGAATGCTCAAAATGTAAATATTATTCGTGGAGATCTGAAAGATCCAGAAGTGTTAAAAGTAGATTTATCCACGATAGAAGGGTTGAAACAGTACAATTTGAAAGTTCTACCTAATGATGTTATTTATGTACAAGCAAAAAGAAATCGTGTGTCAGAGTTTGTAAGAGATTTGGCACCATTGATTTCTGTAACTTCTTCGATTACAATTTTAATCATATCACTGTCAAGAATATAACTTATTCTGCGTCATGATGAAATTATGATAGTTTTAGAAAAAACGTAACTTGCGTTTTGTAATGTTTGAGACAATAATTGGACATAATTTGGTTTATTAAATAGTTAATGAGAGGGGGTTCCGACGAAAATAATTACGAGAAAGATAATTTCGAAGCAAGTGAGCTTGTTTCGCAAAATTCCACCTATTCTTCTGGTGGAGGAGGGATTGCTGAATTTGATTTTTCCAAAGCAATTACCATGTTCGTTCGAAGTTTGGTCTGGATTGTGTTGCTTGTTTTGTTGGCAAATTTTGGAGGATGGTTATATCTTCGATGGACACCTAAGATTTATCAATCAAGTTCTACACTTAAGATTAAACAAACAAATGAAAGTTCTACATTAGGTTTTAATAGTTTTGGAGCCGGTAGTTCTGAATTGGCTGGAGAAATTGAATTGATCAAATCACCTATAATCTACGATCAGGTTATAGATAAACTAAACCTTTACGTAAGCTATCACAGAATGGGGAACGTCCTTGAGGAGGAAGTGTTTCCCAAAGGTCCTTTTATTGTAAGCGAATATTCAGTAAAACAAAATTCTTGCTATGGCAATAATTTGTTTGTCGACTACAAAGATGAAAAGACCTACACCTTAAAGTTTACGGTAGGAGATAAAGAACATGTTTTTACCCATAAGTTTGGTGTCCTAGAGTCCAATCCTTTCATGGAAATTAAATTGGATGTAAACAAAGGGTTTGAAGCCAAAGCATTACTAGAATCAGACTATTTCTTCAAGTTGAAAAGAATAGGAAATTTGAGAGGGTACTTAGCTTCTAACATTGTAGTTGAGATCAATCACGGTTCAAGTACAATTAGAATCAAATTTACGGACAGAAATCAACAAAAGTCGCAAAGTATAGTTTCTGCAATAGATAGTGCATATCTGAATCATACATTAGAAACAAAAAAGCTAATTAATGAACAGACGATTACCTTTTTAGAAGGACAAATCGAAAAAACGGGTAAGCTTCTGCAAAGTTCAATGGATGAATATCAAGACTTTTCAACGAAACACCGAACAGTGAATATTCAATCTGATTTTGGACAAAGTATTACGAAGTTAAATCAGCTGGAAGAAGAAATTCTTAAGAAAGAATATGATGTCCGAATTCTGGAAAAGGTAAGGGTAATGTTGGATAGTGGATTGGTAGAGGAGAGCATGAATTATCTAGATATTTTTGGCTTTAAGGATATGGCGGGGCAATACAGATCTTATAAAAGTGTAAACCAAAACACGGAAAGAGTGAAAATTACAGCCAAAGAAAAAACATTGGCCTATCAACTCCAATCTAAATTGTTCGATGAAGTATCGAAAGAATTGAAGCATGCGGTAAATAATAATTTAGAGGGGGCAAGATTAGACCTTTCAGAGATGCGGGGACGAAGAGTGGATCACAACAGAAGATTATATGAGATGCCGCAAAAACTTATTGAGAGCGATCGGATTGATCGAAACTATGGTTTGCATGAGCGCTTTTACAATCTTCTAAATCAAAAGAAAATTGAATTTGAAATTGCAAAAGCAGGTATTGTACCTGAATTTAAAATTTTGTCATATGCTTCATTTCCCACTACACCTATTAAGCCAATAGTTTTTCTAGTGTATTTGAATTGCACATTTAGTGCAGTATCGCTGGGGCTTTTATTAGTGGTATTAAGATACTTTTTACACAATACGATTACGACACAACGAGACGTTGAAAAGATAACGCCAGTACCTGTCTCAGGGGTGATTCCTAAATATTCAAAGGAGAAAATGGAAGTGTCACTGTTGGTGGTAGATAAGAATCCCAAATCAATGATTAGTGAGGCGTTTAGAACGTTAAGGACCAATCTTGAATTCATATCCTCCTTTAAAGGAAAACTCTTGTCGGTTACATCTACGATAAGTGGGGAGGGAAAAACATTCGTTTCCATTAACTTGTCAGGATCCATCGCGCAATCTGGGTTAAAAACAGTTCTATTGGATTTAGATATGCGTAAGCCAAAAATTCACCTAGCCTTTGGGCAGGAGAATTTGAGAGGGATGAGCACTATTCTGAGTGGAAAAACGCCAATAGATGATTGTATTCAACATACAGCAATTGAAGGGTTTGACTTTATTTCAGCCGGTCCAACACCTCCGAATCCGTCTGAACTGATCTTACGTCCCGAATTCGATCAAATGATTCAGGAGTTAAAGAGCAAGTATGACGTAATTATAATCGATACGCCGCCCACTGGTTTGGTGACAGATGGTGTTTTAATTATGAAAAAAATTGATATTCCACTTTACGTAGTTCGTTCGGATTACACAAAAATGGGATTTGAGAAAAACGTGAATAAACTATTTCATGTAAATCGATTTAATCGATTATCCATCGTAATTAATTCGATATCTCTAGGTAAAGGAGGTAATGGTTATGGATACGGTTATGGTTATGGATACGGTTATGGTTACTATGAAGAGGATGATGAAGAACCGAATTTCGTAGATAAAATACTGAAAAAGTAGTTGATGCTGAAGGTCGCGAGGTTTGTTTTGCAGAAGGCAATGAACACAGTCTTCAAAATTAAGCTACTGAATCAAAAAAATAAATAAAACCACATAACCTGAAATCTCGAATGGGAATTTTTTCATTTTTAAAAAATAAAAACAAGGATTCTCAAGAGCCATTACCTGTTTTGAAAACAGATATGCACTCTCATTTGATTTTTGACGTGGATGATGGGGCAAAGACCTTGGAGGATTCAGTTCAATTGATTCGGCACCTTCAAAAAATGGGATATGAAAAACTGATTACCAGTCCTCATATCATGGGTGATTTTTACAAAAATTCAGCAGAAAACTTATTACCAAAATTAGAAATCATTCGGGAGGAGTTATTGAGACAGAATATAGATGTCGAGCTGGATTGTGCCGCCGAATATTATTTGGATGAGTTTTTTATTTCTAAATTGAAAAAAAGAGAACCTTTATTGACTTTTGGAGACAATTATGTTTTGTTTGAAACTTCCTTTATGACTAAGCCAAATCAATTGTATGAAGTAATATTTGATTTGTTGTCAAACGGTTATAAACCTGTTTTTGCACATCCTGAACGGTACATATATTTACATGGAAGTTTGGATCAATACATGGAAATTAAGGAAAAAGGTGTTTTCTTTCAGCTAAATTTAAATTCTCTCACAGGTTATTATTCGAAAGAAGTAAAGAAGGCAGCAGAAAAGTTAATAGATCAAAAAATGGTTGATTTTCTAGGCACAGATTGTCATAATATGAAACATGTAGGTGTGTTGAAACGAAGCAGGGAGGAAAAATATTACGGAAAAGCCTTGAGATTACCATTGATTAATAAAGAGATTCTTTAAGTAGAAAGGATTGTTGGAGATACCAGAAGGACTTAAAGCAAAACGAAAAATAAAGACTGGAATACATAGATTTAGTTAATGAATTTGATAACAGGAAGTACGGGGTTAGTGGGGACATGTTTATTAGAAAAACATGTAAGCGACGGTATACCTGTAAGAGCGTTAATTCGGAAAGAATCAGATAAAGATAAATTTAAATTTGATACATCAAAGGTAGATTGGGTAATTGGGGATGTGTTAGATGTTGTCGCATTAAGTAATGCACTATCCGGAGTAGAATACGTATTCCATTGTGCAGCGATTGTTTCATACGGTGGAAAAATGGAGGCTCATATGCACAAAGTGAACATTGAAGGGACTGCGAATGTGGTCAACCGATGCTTGCTTCAGAATGTGAAGAAACTTTGTCATTTGAGCTCGGTCGCAGCCTTGGGAGAAGGTACGGAGCAAAAACCATTGAATGAGCTAAACTATTTTGACGAATCCAAAGAACATAGTAGTTACGGCTATTCTAAGTATTATTCTGAACTTGAAGTATGGAGAGGAATTGAAGAGGGGCTATCTGCCGTAATTCTTAATCCAACAATTATACTAGGGCCAGGAGATTGGAATAGAAGTAGCTCAAAACTATTTAAATATGTTTGGGATGAACATAAGTTCTATATTGGTGGAGGATATAATTTTATCGATGTGCGTGATTTGGTTCAGCAAATGTTTGCCATCACCTATTCAGATACTGAAAACAATAGTTTCGTCATAACGGGACATACTGTTAGTTATAAAGATGTATTCTCTAAAATAGCTGCAGAATTTAAGAAGCGAGCACCTTTTAAAGAGGCGAAAACATTTCATAAAAGAGGACTACTTTGGTGGAGCGCAATAAGATCTTTTTTTACGGGGGCCGAACCTCTAATAACTAAAGATGCAGTGTATAAATCAGATCGATTTCCGATTATGGATAATTCTAAAATAGAGAAAGCATTTCCTCATAAATACTTCTCCATGGAAGATACGATTAGCTGGACCTGTAAAGAATTGCAATCCAATATCAAATAAGCCACATAGATGCTTTTTAATTCTATCCAGTTTGCAATTTTTCTTCCATTAGTATTTACACTCTTTTGGTTTGTTTTTAAGAAAAAAGCGTACCAAAATGGATTATTGTTGGTTGCAAGTTATGTTTTCTATGGCTGGTGGGATTGGCGTTTTCTATCGCTGATCGCCTTGAGTACAATCGTAGATTTTATTACGGGTGGTGCTATATTTAAAGCTACAAGTAAATTTAAGAAGAAGGCATGGCTGGCGGTAAGCGTTGTTTTTAACCTGGGGTTGTTAGGAGTATTAAAGTATTTCAATTTCTTCGCAACAAATTTAGCATCTGCGTTTCAAAATGTTGGATATGAACTGGATGACGTTACTTTAAATATAGTTTTGCCCGTTGGAATATCGTTTTATACATTTCAAACGATGTCCTATTCCCTTGATATTTATAATAATAAGATAGAACCAACTCGGAATTTCCTGAGTTTTGCTGCATTTATATCGTTTTTTCCGCAGTTAGTGGCGGGTCCAATAGAAAGAGCCTCTAATTTATTACCTCAATTTCTAAATCAACGTGTTTTTTCATTTGATAAGGCGTTTTTAGGACTACAATTAATTGTATGGGGACTCTTTAAAAAGGTTGTTATTGCAGATACGCTTGCGCCTATTGTAAATCAAATTTTTGATAACCCAGAAAATTTTTCCAGTGGAACATTGGTGTTGGGAATGATCTATTTTTCGGTCCAAATTTATGGTGATTTTAGTGGGTATTCGGACATTGCTATTGGTGTAGCCAGTTTGTTTGGATTCCAACTATGCATCAATTTTAACTTTCCATATTTCGCAAGCAACATAAGCGATTTTTGGAGGAGGTGGCACATTTCATTGTCGTCATGGTTTAGAGATTATGTTTATATTCCATTAGGAGGTTCAAAAAATGGTAAATGGAAATCCCTTAGAAATGTACTCATCATTTTTGTGTTAAGTGGATTTTGGCATGGTGCTAATTGGACATTTATTATATGGGGAAGTATCCATGGCTTGCTGTTTCTACCGTTTTTTATATGGGGAAAAAGCAGTGGGAAAGAATTAAATGAGTCAAAAGATTCCAATGGGTTTACGAAAGGAGTCATGCGTGTTTTAAGTACCTTAATGACATTTACTGCCGTTGCTATTGCATGGGTTTTTTTTAGAGCCGACAGTGCCATGAATGCTTTTGGGTATTTGAAGAGAATAGCAACAAATTTGAATGGATCCCTACTTCAATTGGAATGGAAAAAGGAACTATTACTATATGTAATCCCACTTTTTGTGCTGGACTTTTTATATTTCAAAAAAGTAAAAGTACCGGTTTGGTTGAAGTATGTTTTATTGTTGGTTGGTTTTGAAATGGTCGTGATACACCTGCTGAAAACTTCCTCCCAGGAATTTATTTATTTTGATTTTTAACATGAAAAAATTCCTTAAAATAGTAGCAGCCTTACTTTTTACATATGTAATTTATAAAGGATCCGTCATTGCAATTACCTATTTAGCGTTGGCAGACGCAGTGGATAATGAGTATTATTCAGCAAGCAAGAGAGATTCAGCAAAGCCCAATGTCTTTTTTGTAGGATCCTCAAATCTTGACTTCAACATAGATTATGATCGCTTAAAAACGAAATTCTCAGGATATAATTTCATCGGATGTAATTATTCAGCATCCTCAGGACAATTTTTGATTTTGCAGAAATTGAAAGAACTAGGACCGACTAAAAAGGATGTCATCATCATTGCAAGTCCACATGGGCACTATGAAATGAATAATTTCTTACCAATGGATGATCCGAGAGTACTTATTAAACTAAGCAATGACCGGATGCGGCAGGCTTTCAAATTTAATGCCCTCTTGACTTTGAGATCTTGGCTTAAAATATCACCCCTTGATTTACCTTTAATATTTAAGCAGTCCAATAAAGCGAAAAACAGGAAAAAGACAAATGAAGTGATAAACTCATATATTCAGGTGGATCACACAGCAGCGAATTATAAAAATTGCAAACCACTGGAGAATGATCGTTTCAAGGTGGTTAGCTTAGGGCTTGACGAGTTCTATATTGATCAATCGGCTAAATCCATGAAGGACTTTTTTCCGGGAAAGGTGTATTATTGGTTTCCTCCAATTCATGAAGGATTGTATGAAATAGATACAAATAGAATAAATAAACTAAATGAGTCTGAGGATCATCTGTTTCTGAATTCATTTAATGAATCAATTTACCCAAAAGAATATTGGTTTAATCAATGGTATCATTTAAATCAGTGTGGAAGAGATAAAAACACGGCATTGCTTATTGAGAAATTGGAGAATAAAGGAATCTTGAAATAAGCAATTCGTCGAAAAAGAAGTGCATTTATTTCCTCACCAAGAAAATCCCAATTAAGATTATCAATGTCCCACTAATCTGAACCAATCCGATTTCTTCGTTATCCCAAACACCCCAAAAAATGGAAACAACAGGCATTAAATAGGTCACCGACGCCGAGAAGATAGCCGAAGTCATTTGAATTAGTTTGGTAAAAAGAACCAATGCCAACGCAGAACTAGAAACAGCTAAAACGATGGTATAGCCAGCAGCATTTATGGATGCTTGATCAACCCAAATGGACTCCCATCCATTGGTTGCGAAAAAGATCGTTCCTGCAATGGGACCAATCATCAAAAAGGAAATGCTCGCAAATTGAATCGGTTTTACATCCGAAAAAAAAGATTTTAAGATATTCGTATTTAAACCATAGAAAAAAGTAGCAAGCACCACCATAAGTGCATAATAGTTGATGTTAAGGTCAAATGAGTTACCTCTAAAGGCGATCAAAACCAAACAACCTCCAAAACCAACCAGAACCCCCAGAATTTTAGAATATGAAAACTTATGTCTCCAAATAATTGCCCCAGTAATTAACGTGAAAAGCGGAGCAAGGGAGTTCAATATGCCAGATACCGTACTTTCCATATAAGGCATTGAGATGGCAAATAGAAAGGAAGGAGCAAGGTTCCCAATGCAACCTGCCATTAAAAAATACTTCAATCGAGCACGTGGTATTTGCCGTAAACTTCGAATAGAAAAAGGAAGAAATACTATAGAAGCAGCGAGTACACGCAATGAAGCTACATGAATAGGACTTAGGCCTATAACCGCTCTTTTAATTAAAATAAAGGAACTTCCCCAAATAATCGCCAGTACAATTAATAAAGCCCAGGCCTGCAATTTCGTTTCAGACTTATTTGGAAGGTCAGAGCTTGCTTCAGGTTTACTCATGGAGACCTAGTTCATGCGGAATAGAATCCAGTATTTGAAATATTTCAATTGGATCCACACATTCAACCAATTGACTTCGAATCGGTTTGAAATTTCTAATTCCTTTGAAATAATTGGTGTAGTGTCGACGCATTTCAAAAACCCCCGTTTTTTCTCCTTTCCAATCCAATGAGAACTTAAGATGTCGTTTACAAACATCAATTCGTTCATCCATCGATGGGGGAGCTAATTCTTGACCAGTAGCCATAAAATGTTTGATCTCCTTGAAAATCCATGGATATCCAATAGAAGCACGACCAATCATAATTCCATCTATGCCATACTTATTTTTATAATCCAGTGCCTTTTGCGGAGAATCAATATCTCCATTACCAAAAACGGGGATCTGCATTCGTGGATTGTTTTTTACATCAGCAATTAATCTCCAATCGGCTTCTCCCTTATACATCTGCGCTCTTGTACGTCCATGTATAGAAATAGCCTTAATACCTATGTCTTGCAGGCGCTCTGCAACTTCCACAATGTATTTGGTGTCATCATCCCACCCCAAACGCGTTTTTACCGTAACGGGAAGATTTGTGCTCTGAACAATTTCTTTGGTCATCTCGACCATTTTCGGGATGTCTTTTAAGATTCCGGCACCGGCCCCTTTTCCAGCAACCTTTTTTACGGGACAACCGTAATTTATATCTAATAAATCGGGTTGAGAACGTTCAACTATTTCCGCTGAAAGACGCATCGATTCAATTTTGTCTCCAAATATTTGAATTCCGATGGGTTGTTCGTAGTCGTAAATGTCGAGTTTTTGAACACTTTTTCTCGCGTCCCGAATCAACCCTTCCGATGAAATAAACTCCGTAAACATCAGATCAGCCCCATTTTCTTTGCAAACTGCGCGGAAGGGTGGATCACTTACATCCTCCATCGGCGCAAGTAATAATGGAAATTCTCCTAATTCTATGTCTGCTATCTTGACCAAAACACTAATTTTACGCAAATTTAGTTAAAAAATCGTTCACAAGATGGTAAAGGTCCACGGCAAATTTCATCCACTTTTTTCCTTAATGTTTATTTTTGGAGTAATTGGTCTTTATTCTTGGGCTAATTTAGGACAAGATCCAGCCGAGGTATCGGCTCAAATGGAGACCTTAATGAAAGAACCCGCTATGAAATGGGGACTTTGGCTCATGCAAGGAGGAGCTTCCCTTTTTATTTTTGTGGTCGTTCCATTAGTGGTTTTAAAAGTAAACGGAACCATGATTCGGGAAACCTTTTTTATTGGAACGAAAAATGAAATCATATCTTCAAACGGAAATTATACGGGAGAAGATGCCATAAGTGAAAGTAAAGAATCAAATAAAATTTCATATCATCTCACCTCGTTTTTACTTGTACTCGTATTTGTGATTCTCTCAATGCCATTCAATGGTTGGATTGCGGAATTAAATTCAATGATTCCTTTTCCAGACAAAATAGTGCAAATGGAGCAGTCAATGGGGGAGTTGACAAAGTCGTTGACCAACTTTAGCGGAATTCCTGAATTGTTAATTGGATTTATTGTCATTGCAGTGATTGCAGGAGTAGGAGAGGAATTTATGTTTCGAGGAGTGCTTCAAAATTTATTTAAAAGTTTGTTTAAGAACAAACATGTGGCCATTTGGGTAACAGCCTTTATTTTTAGTGCGATTCACATGCAGTTTTTGGGCTTCTTCCCAAGAATGTTTTTAGGAGCTCTTTTTGGCTATATTTACGTTTGGAGTGGGAATTTAACATTAGCTATGTTTGGCCACATTGTAAACAATGGATTTGCCGTTGTAATGATGCATTTATATAATACAAAAGTAATAACGTTCGATTTGGACTCGGAAGAGACTATGCCATTAACGGCAATTATCGGATCATTTGTAATAACGGTTTGGTTATTGTGGACATTAAGAAACCACTTGGTTAAAAACAATCCCAATCGAGCAATTAAATAATAAATTAAGAAATTAAATAAACTACAAACAGTCAACCATGGTAGGAAAACTGAAAGTGTATAACACACTAAGCAAGGAGAAAGAAGTATTTGAACCTTTAAATCCTCCGCATGTGGGCATGTATGTTTGTGGACCAACGGTTTACAGCGATGTGCATTTGGGCAATATTCGAAGCTTTTTAAGTTTTGATGTGATCTACCGATATTTAATGGAGATTGGATACAAAGTACGTTATGTCCGAAACATCACGGATGTAGGTCATTTAGTAGGTGATGCAGACGAAGGTGAAGATAAAATAGGAAGAAAGGCGAAGTTGGAAAATTTGGAACCAATGGAAATCGTACAACGGTATACCAATGGATTTCATCACGAAACGAAAGCATTTAATTTATTGGATCCAAGTATTGAGCCTACAGCTACAGGACATATTGTGGAACAAATTGAAACCACGCAAAAGATTCTGGATGAAGGAATGGCATATGTGTCAAA
>CBDICC010000014.1:0-49389 GCA_965277185.1 Cytophagales bacterium
TGAGCACGGATTAATTTCAAGTATGGTTTGGTCGGAACAGCCATCCGAACGGTCAAAGTCGTACAATTCAATTCTGCCAGTATCATTTTCAATTAAATCGTCTTCCAATAATGTTACAGCAAATTGAGTTCCATCAGGTGAAAATTTAAAGTTTCCTACCGCTAAAAATTATCCTGAAATCCACACCGGAGTTTGTATGGGATTGGATCTTTTTGGCTACGGTGTTTAATCCGTCGTTCGTAATACTATAAAATTGAAAATCTGTAAATGTCTGAGCAACAAGCCAAATATCAACATTATTGGAATGGTGTACAGCGGCAACTCGTTCCATTGCATTTCCCAAAAGAGGTTACGCCTTCTTGGATGTGATATTACCAAGGCCACCATCTAATGATAAGTTTACATCTGAGTAGCGCATGGTTCCCCCCTGTAGTTCGTGGATAAAGATGTAAAAAATGCTATCTGAACTAGGTTGAGGCACAATCAAACATTGCGATGCATGAATGTCACCTCCAATATTGAAACCGTTAGGCATTACTTCATAATTGCGATTATATACATCCACGCCGTTAGTATAAAATAATAAGTTCCCTTCCCCATCCGAAACGCTGGCACATGCTTCTTGTGCATACATTTTTGAATTAAATGAAGTAGGAGGATTGGTCGAAAAATCCAGACCAAGTGAATCTCCCATTACCCAAACATTGGATTCTTGTTGGACCTGAGCAGAAATAACGGTTATTGCGATGGATACAATTGCAAAAAGGATGTTTTTCATAAGAAAACGAATTTTCTACAAGATAACATCTGTAATGCCAAAGTATCAATTGCGTTTTGGCGCAATTGTACAAGTCAATTTGAGAATCAAGACCGTTTGACGGGCTGTTTTACAATAATGAAAAAGAAATTAGATCATAAACTGTCTATCGATATTCCTTTGATTTTTTTGAATAAATCTACGGCGTACAAATCGGTCATCCCAGATACAAAATCCAATACTGTTTGAATTTTAGAGTATTCATCCGTATTGTCAGAGAAATATTGCTTTGGAATCAAACTAATTAGTTTCTCATTTACAGAAGAATCGGGATTAAGAATAGCTTCGCAAAATTCGCTCATCAATCCTCCAAGTACCTTATAACCTGCAATTTCAATTTCAACCACAGAGCGATGTCGGTAGATTTCATTCAGCGAGATCTTCTGGACTTTCTTTAAAGCTTTACTTATTTCAGGATGGATTCGATTGATTAGGTCGGAATCAAACGTTCCTTTCATAATAGATTCACGGTTCTCCCAAAACGTGTTGGAACATTCCATTACCAAGAGTCCTATTACCTTTGCTCTCAAATAAGTCAACTGTTCATTGGGATCACTTAGGGATTCTAATCGATCTTGCGTATGTTGTTTTTCCTTATCTGATTGATGCGAAAAGAAATTAAGCAAAAGTTTCTTTGTGTCTTCAAATGATATAATCTTTAGACGTTGCGCATCTTCTAAATCAATAATGTTATAGCAAATGTCATCTGCTGCTTCAACTAAAAAGACCAACGGATGTCTCAAATATGCATTTTCCTCCGTACTAATTAGTCCTAATTCCTTTGCGATTTGATGGAAAGTTCCAATTTCCGAATCAAAGAAACCATACTTTTTTCGATGTATAGTAGTGTCAGATTTTTTTAATGTAGCAGTACAAGGATACTTAACAATCGATGCTAGGGTGGAATAGGTTAGTTGGAAACCACCTTCCAAACGGCCAGTGAATTGATGAGTTAAAACTCGCAGGGCATTTGAGTTTCCTTCAAAATTCAATAAATCATTCCATTGGTTCTCGCTCATTTTTTCCTTTAATGCGTTTTTTTGCATTTCAGGTAATGTTTTGAAATAGTTTGAGATCGCTTCTTCCCCAGAATGTCCAAACGGAGGATTACCGAGATCATGAGCAAGACACGCTGTTGAAACGATGGTTCCAATCTCGGGAATCAATGGGCTGGAATCTTCTTTTTCCAATTTTGAACTAATAATATTCCCTAAAGAACGACCCACAGAAGCGACTTCTAAACTGTGAGTTAGTCGGTTATGTACAAAAATGCTGCCTGGTAGAGGAAACACTTGTGTTTTGTTTTGCAGCCTTCGGAATGGCGAACAAAAAATAATTCGATCATAATCTCTTTGAAATTGCGAACGTGCTATTTCATTGTTATGTTGCTCATTATGCTCTTGACCTAGCCGCTTGGCTGTCAAAAGTTGATCCCAGTTCATCATGCTGTTAATTTTGATGCAATTTATTTAATCCGTTTAAAAAAAGATTTACATTTGATGGATTATTTAAGGGTAGTATGGGTAAAAAAATCAAAAAGGTAGATTCGAAGGAGGTAGGACTAGAAATAGGACTGCATGTATTTAAGTTTTTTTTAAAAACAGAATATTTGCATTACGGATACTTCTCTGATGGACTAGCGGCAGATGTCGGAAATCTGAAAGAAGCGCAGGAAAGATATGCTGAAATGCTATTCTCTAATATTCCGGAAGGTACAAAAACCATATTGGATGTAGGTTGTGGATCAGGTAAGACAGCGTTTGAATTAATAAAAAGGGGATATGAAGTAGATTGCGTGTCACCAAGTATTTTGTTGAATAAGTACGCTGAAAAACTTATTGGAGACAAGGGGACGATCTATAACACGAAATTTGAGAAGTTTGATGTGGAGAAAAAATATGACTTGGTCATGTTTAGTGAAAGTTTTCAATACATCCATATGCATGAATCGATTCCTCGTGCATTGAATTACCTGAATGAGAATGGGAAAATATTAATTTGTGATTTTTTCAGAACGGATATGCCAGAAAAGGGCCCGTTAGGAGGAGGACATAAATACAAGGAGTGGCTGGAGCATTTGGAAAAATATCCTGTAAAGGTTGAGTCAGAAAAAGACATTACAAATGAAACAGCGCCTACAATAGATATCGTAGATCAATTAGCTAAAGAAGTTTTAGAACCGACATGGAAGTTGGTATTTATGCTTGCAGAAGATCGCTTTCCTTCACTTCTTAAATTAGTTAGGTGGAAGTATAAAAAGAAGCTTGAAAAAATGGAGAAAAAGCATTTTTCTGGTGAACGTAATGCTAAAAACTTCAAAAAATATAAAATATATAAACTGTATTTGTTGGGCAAAGCTTGATACGCAATTAACAATTCATGATTTTTTTTTGGAATAGTTGTATTTTAAATAACAATTTATCTATATTTAGCACATATTTGATTAAAACAAGACCTGAGAAATGGGAATAAAAATAGAATATCCGCTGTCATTTATTCGTGACATTCACAATAAGATGGAGGATAATAAATTGTCTTTGGTCTATCAAGGCACCTTCTCGCAAGAAATAACGCGTGCGTTTATTTCTATGACTGAACAAAGTATGAATCAGTTGGATGAGGAAAAGACAACGAAGAAAAAGGTCTTTAATGTGATGGTTGAATGCTTGCAAAATATTTGTAAACATTCATCAGAGTATGAGCTTAAAGGAATAGAAGAAAGTTCTATCTTCGTAGTAGGACTTGAGCAAGATGAATATTTCATTTGCTCAGGGAATCACATATTTAATGAAGAAGTAGAGAAGCTTCGAAACATGCTTGAAATTGTAAATGCAATGGATAAGCAGGAATTAAAGGATTATTACAAGCAGATCATCCGTGATGGCAAAATTTCTTCTAAAGGAGGAGCAGGATTGGGATTGATTGATATGGCAAGGAAATCTGGTGAGAAAATGATCTATTCATTTGATCCCATTGACGACAAGTTGTCGTTTTTTACATTACAGGTAAAAGTTAAAAGAAAAAAACAAGTAGAATAAATAAAATCAATTTCAATACGTTATGGCAAAATTAGATATAGAAAGTACTGAAGACACCCCGAGAGTTATATTTGACGCGGAGGGTAATACTTTTGAAATTTCCGGCCGGAGTTTACCAGAGGATGCTCCAAGTTTTTATGGGCCGATTCTAGATTGGTTGGACGAGTATTATGGCGGTAGTCCGTTGCCAACTTCCACTTTTGATTTTAAGCTTGAATATTTTAATACAGCTTCATCCAAGTTGATTTTGGATGTGCTTATGAAATTGGAAGAACATCATACCGAAGGAAATAATACCGTTATTCGATGGCATTATGATGAGGATGATGAGGATATGCAAGAAGCAGGTGAAGAGTTTGCTGATTTGGTAGAAGTGCCGTTCGAGCATATCGAGCAATAGAAGAAATTAATAACAGTAAAGGAAAGGAAGTCGCTTTAACGAACGTATTGTACAGTTAAGTAGAAGGGCCTTTCCTTTTTTGTTTTTGGAGTGTTGTGTTTTTGGAGAATAAGTCAAAAACATGAATAATGATTTGTTAGGTGTAATTTTAAGAGGTTAATTATTCAGGGAATAGCTGAATAAACCTCTGCTGTTAGTTGAACTCAATTCAATGCAAGGAGTTCATTTATACACATAGCATATCTAAAAAAAGAAAAGCTGTAATTGTTGAAATTAGGGTAATGTTACCGAAGTTGAATAACATCATTTTGAACGAATCAATTTGAGCAAGTTTAATTTCACCTTGATAAAATAGAATCTAGTTTAAGGTAACGTAAAATAAAATTAAGTTTGCCACAATAATTTAATAAGGAGCAGGCGAAACAGGCATTTTAGCATAAGTATATCATATGAGTGAAGAAATACTCAAAGCCCTCATGCAACTCTTTGCCATCATCACAAAGCAGGATGGTGGTGTTTCAGAAAATGAAAAAGATTATGTGTGGGGTTTTCTAGTGGATACGCTGGGGGCCGATCAGGCTGAAGAATATATTCGTTTGTATGAAAAACATTCGGATTACGGAAAAGTACTTTCTGAAAACGATAAGAAGAAGCTTACTTCGGTAAAAGATTCGGTTCGTACACTCGCCATTTGTAAGAAGATTAATAAAACGCTTTCCCAAAAACAGAAAGTGATTGTATTAATTCGTTTGTTTGAATTGTTAAAAGCAGATAGCAACTTCTCCGAGCAACGAGTAATGATTATTGACACGGTATCCGATGTCTTTAACATTGATAAGATCGAGCACAAGATCATCGAACAATTTGTTCTTTCTGAAGACATATTAGAAATAAATACTCCTGACGTCTTAATGGTTAAACATTATGAGGAAGGGGAAGCAATACTTTCCGGAATTCATGCAAATGAATTGAATGGATTTTTAGGCATTCTAAACGTAGAAAGTGTAGATATGTATTTCATCCGTTATAATGGAACAGATGAAATTTCATTAAACGGAAGTCTTGTAAAGGCAAACACCATTAATCTATTTGCTTATGGAAGTATCATTAAACTTCCAAAATCGGATCCAATATTTTATAGTGATGCGGTAGCACACTTCTTATCAGATGAAGAAGTTGCGCCAATATCGTTTATTGTCGAGGATGTAGAATTTGAATTCCCAAATGGAGGAATAGGACTAACCGATATAAATGTAGCAATTGGAAACAATAAATTGGTTGCCATTATGGGAGCCAGTGGAGCGGGAAAAACCACGCTTTTGAATACACTCTCTGGATTGGAAAAACCTTCCAAAGGTAGTATTGAAATAAACGGAAAAGACATTTTTGCAGATCACGATGAGATCGATGGTGTAATCGGATATATTGCTCAGGACGATATTCTTATTGAAGAATTAACAGTTTATGAGAATTTATACTTTAGCGCTAAGCTTTGTTTGGATAACTTAAGTGATGCTGAAATCCACGAACGGGTGGAACTTGTGCTGGATAATTTAGGTCTCTGGGAACGAAAAGAATTGAGGGTTGGATCGGTGCTAGATAAGACAATATCTGGTGGACAACGGAAGCGATTGAACATTGCATTAGAGTTGATTCGTGAACCGGATGTGTTGTTTGTGGATGAGCCAACTTCTGGACTTTCGTCAAGAGATTCAGAAAATGTAATGGATTTACTGAAAGAATTAAGTTTAAAAGGTAAACTTATTTTTGTAGTAATTCATCAGCCGTCATCTGATATCTATAAGATGTTTGATAAGATCATCATTTTGGATGTGGGAGGGTTTCCAATATACAATGGACATCCTGTTGAAGCGGTTACATATTTCAAAAGAGAAGCAAATCAACTGAATAGTGAATCAGGACAATGTGAAACCTGTGGTAATGTTAATCCAGAGCAAATCTTCAATATCATTGAAGAAAGAGTAGTAGATGAATACGGGAATTTCACAGATAATAGAAAAACAAATCCTGCAACTTGGCATAAACGATACACGGACAAATCAATTCCAGATGAAATCCGTGCGGAAAAAGGAAACTTGCCTAAAAACCTGTTTATTCCAACCAGAATTAAACAGTTGTTTCTTTTTACAAAACGAGATGTTTTAGCAAAGTTACACAACAGACAATATATGCTGATCAATTTGTTGCAAGCACCAATCTTAGCTGCAGCATTAGCATTTATTATCAAGTATATAGCACAACCTCGTTCTTCGGATTATATTTTTCGAGAAAATGAAAATTTACCAGCATACTTATTTATGAGTATTATCGTATCCTTTTTCATGGGATTAACGGTCAGTGCGGAAGAGATTATTAAGGATCGAAAGTTACTTAAAAGGGAATCACTCCTGAATTTAAGTAGAAATAGCTATTTGTTTTCCAAAGTGATCATCTTATTTTCTTTGTCCGCAATACAGTCTTTTCTGTTTGCGTTTGTAGGAAATATGATTCTTGAAATACATGGGATGACCATTAGTTATTGGATGATGTTGTTTGCAATCTCTTGTTCTGCCAATATTTTAGGGCTGAATATTTCTGCAACGTTTAATTCAGCAATTACGGTCTACATACTGATTCCATTATTGGTAATTCCACAGATGATTTTGAGTGGTGCAATATTCGATTATGATAAGTTAAATTCATTGATTAGTAATAAATCAAAGGTGCCGGTAGTGGCTGATGTAATGGTTGCACGATGGGCATTTGAAGGACTATCGGTCGAACAATATAAGAATAACTATTTTCAGAAGGGTTTCTTTGAGGCAGAACGAAGGGTGAGTGCCGCCAATTATAAACAGGCATATTACATTCCACGCTTAAGAGCAATGTTGGATGAGGTTATGCGTGATGAATTGGAGATTTATCATATAAAAAAGAAGTTACGCAAAACGCACGACAAGAAGTTGAAGGAAAAAGTGGACATGTTGGCCGAAGAGATAGATGCCGATTTGATCATAATGAAAAATGAAATTGTACGAGAGAATGAGATTAATCATAGCGTTCACTTTGATCCAGTGCATGAATTATCGGATCATACACATTTCAAGAAACAAACTGCTGTCGCTTTAAAAAAGCATTTTGATTTTATGGCAGAGTATTATGGAAACATTTTTAATTTCTATAACCATAAGAAGGATTCATTGATTGCTTTGCACAATGCAACCGATCACGACGCGATGATCTTTAATCAGATTAAGGACAAGTATGCGAATGATAATATGACGGATATCATGAAAAATCTCAACGCTAAGAAACGTGTGATTGTGGACAATGATCATCTGGTTCAAAAGTATGATCCTGTGTATCAAAACCCTTCTCCATTGCAAGAACCTTGGGATTATAGAACACATTTCTATTCGCCAAAAAAACCTATGTTTGGTAGGATTTATGATACTTTTTGGTTTAACTTTACCGTAATCTGGATCGGAACAATATTCATGTATATCACGTTATACTTTGAAGTATTGCGATGGACATTGGAGAATGCAGGTAAGATTCCGTGGAGTAAAGTGTTGCTTTTTGGTTTTTTGAGATCCTAGTTTAAGGGAATGTCATAGGTATTATAGCTATGCATTAAACAGAGCTGAGAATGCTGGAAAGAGTGGGTAAAATTTCGTTTAGTAAAAAATAATAAAAAAAGAAAAGAGGTATGTACAAAAAATTAATTACGATGTCCCTGGTTGGGTTTGTGTTATTTGGATGTGGAGAAGGTAACAGTATTGAAGATCAATACGAAGACGGGGTAGTAGAATCTAAGACGGACGATAAGGTGATGAATGCTGATAATGCATTGCCAATTGATAACATTGTGGATTTATTGAACTCGGTTCCACCACCTTTGGAATTAGCTGTATTAATGAAAGATGAAGGAGGAGAATATTCAAGCGGTCCCTTGAATCCTACTGAAAACATGAAGAAATACAATACTTCATATAAGAAAGCGATTAACCTTGGGGTGTATGGTGCGGATTTAGGATATGCAAATATCTATAGTCAAACTCAGGATGCGATTGATTACTTAAGTACAGTAAGAGATTTAGCAGATGAGCTAAGCGTAGGTCAGTTTTTTGATTTTGAAACAATCAAACAATTAGCTTCTAGTGGGAGCAATTTAACTGAATTGTTGAACCTTACAACGAAGAACTATGAGAAGATGAACGATCACCTTAAGAAGAAAAAGCGGGTGAATGAATCAGTTCTTATGATGACAGGTGGATGGATCGAAGGATTACACGTAGCTTGTTATGTAGCAAAAAACCATGATTCTCAAAAATTAAGAGAGCGAATTGGTGAGCAAAAAATTACATTGGAACAAATCGTAATGCTTTTGGGAATGTTTGATAATGATGAGGACATTAAAAAACTTAAAAATGATATGACTAAATTGGAACAGGTGTTTAAGAAGGTGAAAATCGAAGAAACGCAAGGAGAGCCTGTGACGAAAACGGATGAAGATGGATTGGAGTATACAGAAGTAGAAACAACTGTTACTATTAAAATATCCCCTGAAGTGTTGGATGAAATTAGAATAACAACAGAAAAAATTAGATCAAAGTTTGTAAACTAATTGGATCGTTTTTTGATCTGAATCAATCAAATCAAAGACGAATCGATTTCAAGCAAGCCTAAAAAAAAAATAATAAGATTAATTGAAAAAAGAATTCAACATGAAAGCATTAAAATTAATATTCTTCTCAACGATTGTACTTTTTGGAATCAATGCTGCTTCTGCCCAATGCGCATCTGAGGAGACCAATGATAAATGTTCTAAGAAACTTATAGCAAACTTTCGATACCTGAAATCATATAACGTTGATGGTGAAGATGAGTACTCATATGTATTTTCTAGAGGAAACACCTACCTAATTCAAACTTGTAATGATTCAGAAGTTAACGGTAAAATGAAAATTACTGTATTAGATCGTACAAAGCATAAAATTGCAGCGAACTACGGGAAAAATGGGAAAATTACTAGACCTTATTTAGCATACCGATGTAACTCTACCAGTATTTATTATGTGAAGTTTGAAGTAGATGAGGACGAGGATGAGGAATGTGGAGTAGCTACATTAGGGTTTAAATAGTTAAGCGAACCTAAACTTCTCCAAAATATATACTTGGAGATATAATAAAAAAAGAATTAAAAGGTCTTCTGGAGTAATCTAGAAGACCTTTTTTTTTGCCTACGAATTTTTATTAAATAAAAAAATCGATATAAATAATCGTATTTATAATTGTACAATTACTTTTTTTAGTATTTTTGTTTGATTTTAAATTAGAAGACCTATGAAAAAGAATTACTTATTATTGTTTTTAACATTCGTATCAGTAAGTTGGATTATGCCCGCTTTCGGACAGCATAGTACCTCGGATACCTTGGCTTTACGTGCTATTCAGGCAGCGAACTTTACTGGTTCTACTACCTTGGATTGGAATGATCCAGATCCGGATATGTGGTCAGGAGTGGTTTGGGATGCTTCAACTCCGAAAAGAGTAATTAGACTTGAGTTGGCTAATTCTTCTGCAAACACTGGGAGTGGCAACACTGGAGGTAAGACCAGTACAAATTTTTCTCAAGCTATGGGGAGTTTTAGCAATACAGGCATGCAAACGGACTTGTCAGGAGTAGTAGATGTGAGTGGATTGTCAGCGTTACAACGCTTAATTTTGAATCGAAATGGTAATGTGACAGGAGTCAACGTATCTGGATTGGCATCCTTAGTCCGATTGGGATTAGGAAGAACAGACCTAACCTCATTGGATATATCAAACTTGACCTCGTTAGTTATAGTTCATTTGAGTAGTAATAGTTCATTAACTTCTGTAAATGCATCTGGCTGTACGAGTTTGGTAAGGTTGAAAATTAAGAATGCAGGAATGCTTAACACCCTTAATGTAACAGGTTGTAGTGCGTTAGAGCAATTAAATGTAAGTAACAGTGGTCTGGCTTCGTTAGATGCTTCTCCACTTACTAGTCTCATACGATTAAATGCAAGAAGTTCGAATTCACTTAGTAGCGTTACTGGGATTACGAATTGTACAAATCTAGAATCGTTGTCAATCGCAAATAGTGTTATTGTTGGAGAAGTAGATGTTACAGGGCTGACTTCTTTGGAGAAAATGGGAGCTAAGTCAAACGAAATTACTGATTTTAAAGGAATCGAAGGAATATCTTCATTAACGGTAGTAAATGCAGATAACAATAAGTTGTCGCTAACCAATTCTGTGAAAACGGTATTCAATCCGATAGTACGAGTAGATAATTCTGGAGGGGATCCAGTTGCTAATCAAACTTTTTATGGGGCCTATGGCGTAGTTCAAGGAGCTACGATAGATTATAGTGCAGAAGCTACAGTTGATTCAAATGGAACCAGCAACACGACTACTTTTCAATTGTATAATGTAACAGGACCGACCTTGGACAGTACGAATACGACAGGTATTTTTAATATGAATACACCTGGAAACTATTATGTAGTGATGACAAATAGTACATTGTCTCAGCAAACTGGAAATATTTCGGTAAGTGGAACTTGTACTGGAGGACCATATAGTGCAGCCGACAGTGCAGCATTGATTAACATTGCTCATAATAACTTTGGTGGAGGTAGCGCATTAAATTGGTTAACAGAAGGATGTCCTACAGATTGGGATGGAGTAGTATGGGATGCATCTACACCAAGTAGGGTTACTGAATTGAATTTGGCAAATAGCGGTTCCAATGGTAATGGTGGAGGAACAGGTGGTAAAGCATCTACTTCTTTTTCTCAAACCATGGGAAGTTTTCCTGTTTTGGGTATAAATACCAATATTGAAGGAGCTCTGGATTTTACTTCTTTATCGGAATTAACTAGACTTTCTTTAAATAGAAATACTGGATTAACAGGAATCAATGTAAGTGGTTTAATGAAACTAGAAAGATTAGGTTTGGGAAGAACATCCATTACATCGCTTGATGTTTCTGGTTTAACTGAATTGTTAGTAGTGCATGCAAATACAGGGGGGGATGTACTTACCACTGTAGATGCAAGTGGATGTACCAAATTGGTACGATTAAAATTAAAGCAGGAATCGGGTTTAACTTCTTTGAATATAACTGGTTCTAATAATTTAGAACAAATAAATGTAAAGAGTTCTGGTCTCACTAACTTGGATTTAACAGGGAAGGCAGAATTAATTAGATTTACTTGTAATAGTAGTCCTTTATCATCATTGACAAATTTAGGAGATGCAACAAAGTTGGAATCGTTTGGAATAGCAAACTCTATGCTTTCTGGTCCGATTGATTTAACTGGATTAAATGCCTTGGAAATTGTTGGGACGCGGCAAAATGAAATTACAGATTTCGTAGGTATTGAAGGTCATACTGCATTGACTCAACTAAATGCATCAGATAATAAGATGTTTTTAACGGAAGCTGTAAAGGTCAGATTCAATACCGTTGTAAGAAATCCTAATAGTGGTTCTAATTCGGTAGCAAATCAAACACCTTATGCGGATACTTCTTTAGCGTGGTCCGTTGCAATGGATTATAGTTCACAAGCTTTGATCGATTCAAATGGAACAACGAATACTACGACATTTGAGTTGTTTGAAGCTGGAGGAAGTTCTGTTTATACAAATACTACTGGAATCATGACATTCCCGAATGGAGGAAATTATTATGTAGAAATGACCAACAGTACGGTTACAATAACTACAGGTAATATTAACGTAGCATATCCTCCTTTGGTAGCTGGATGGACTTCTAATTTAACTGGATGTAAACCAGCAGGAATAGCATTTGATAATATATCGACTGGAGGAACCGGAGGTGAATTGTATTTCTGGGATTTTGGTGATGGATCGGATACCGTTATGTTTGGACCTGCTGACTTTACGCACAACTTTAATAATGCAGGAGAATTTGAAGTAAGTATGCTTGTTTTTGATACTACGGGTTGGGGAGGTAATCCTGCCAACCTTGTCTTGGCAGATCAGATAACAAATACGATAAGCATTTATGGATTGAATGTCATCAACAGTGTTGATTCAATTTGTCCAAATGAGGAAGCGCAATTTGGATACGAAGGATTTGGTGAAACATTCGCATGGGATTTTGGAGACGGAAACATGTCGACAGAAGAAAATCCAACACATTCATATGTAGCGGCAGGAAACTACCCAGTTAAATTGGTAATTACTAGTGCAGCTTGTGGAGCAGATTCGATGACAACAATGGTTGCAGTAAGTAATTCAACTACGCCTGATGCAAGCTTTAGCATGAATCCTAGTTCAGGAAACTCATGTCCAAATGATTTGATCGGATTCCAAGGTGTTATTTCATCTACAGGTACCTATGTTTGGGACTATGATGACGGTGGAGCCTTAGATACGACGGATTATTTAACAAACTATAGTTATACTACGGCAGGTACATATAATGTTACATTAGCTGTTACCAACGTTTGTGGAAATACAAGTATGACATCTAATTCGGTGAATATTAGCAATGCTGTACCTTTCGGTAATATTGGTTTATTTACACTAGAATCTTGTCCTGGAGATAATATTACAGCTGTAATTTTTGGTCAGGATGGAGAAGCAAGTTTCCAGAATTATGCATGGGACTTTGATAATGGAGATGTAGCCAGTACATCTAGTCCTGCCTATGCATATCCAACTATAGGTAATTATGATATTAGTGTGACCGTTACAAATGGTTGTGGTGTAGACACTACGCTAGTAGGAAACATCGATATTCGAAACGACCTTTTCCCAACTTTGGATGATAATTTTGGGATTCCGGATGAAGGTAATGGAGCGCACTGTCCTGGTGATTCTGTATTGTTTTTCTATGCTGGAACTGGGACACCAACGTGGGACTTCGGTGATGGAAGTGCTGCTGTAGTAGCAACGGAATCGTTGGAGTTAGAAGAAGAAGGAAATACGTTTACCGTACTAGTAGCACGTCATGCCTATGCAACAGTTGGAAATTATAACGCAGTAATATCCGTATCTAACAGTTGTGGAAACGTTTCTGTAGATTCAGTGCCGGTTGTGATCAATAACAGCAGCCCGGTAAATGGTGATTTTGTATTTGAAGTAGCTCCACAAGGAGGAGATCATTTGATTTGCCAAGATGTGAACTTCCTTAGTTTTGGAGGAGGAACCTATGCATGGGATTTTGGAGATGGTGATACGTTAACAACAACGGCAAGTACAGTACAGCATGATTATGCAAGTGCAGGAACATATAGCGTAGAATTGACTGTAACCAACGGATGTGGTAACATGGATCTAATATCTTATGACGTTGACGTAATGGATATTCCAATGAACTTAAGTGTTACGGATGAAGTTTGTGCAGGAGATTCAAATGGACTAATTGATTTAACCGCAACAGGAGTAGGAAGTTTACTTTATTCTTGGAGCGATGGACAAAGTACAGAAGATATTAGTGCAACGGCTGGAACTTATACAGTAACAGTTACAGATATTACAGGTTGTTCAAACACAGATTCTGTAGTGGTTAATTCACAATCAAATATGATGTTAACTACGAATACGCAAGACGCATCATGTGGTTTGGTTAGTAATGGTAAAGCATGGGTTACTGCCGTTGGTGGTTCAGGAACCTATTCTTATTCTTGGTCTCCTGTAGCAGGTGCAACAGATACTATTGCGAATGTATTACCACTATTACATACGGTAACGGTAACCGATTTATTAGGATGTAGTGCAGTAGCTACGGCAGCGGTTGCAACGACAACACCTCCTAGCGTTGATGCAGGTTCAAATGTGACAATTTGTGAAGGACAAAGTGTGACACTTACAGCTACAAGTCCGACGACGATTGCAGCATATGCGTGGGATAATGGATTAGGAACTGGAAATGGATTTACAGTAAGTCCAACTACAACCACAACCTATAGTGTGGCAGGAACAGATATTTCTGGATGCGTAGGTAATGACCTTATTACGGTTAGCGTGGATGCACAACCAACAGTAGTTGCTTGTGATGGATGTGGTCCGTTGGATTACAGTATGATTTGTGCTGGTAATGATCTAGTATTGCAGGGAGCATTTACGAATGCGGCTGGTGTAATATGGAGTGCTGAATATAGTGGAACCTCTTATGGTTCAACAGTCTTCTCGGACAGTAATTCTGTAAATAGTTTATTTGATCCTGAAGCACCAGGAATTCCTGTGTTGCCAGCAAGCAGCGTATTACAAGTTGACCTTATTTTGACTGCGATTGTGAGTGGGCCTACAGTATGTACAATACCTTCTGATACGGCTAAATTAACAATTGTTGCGGCACCAACGGTAGATGCTGGTCTAGATCAAGCGATATGTGATAATGAGACAGATTTAGCCTTGAGTCCAACAGCAGCTTATGGAATTACTTCAGAAGCGACTGCACCTGTATGGACTTCTTCTACAGGAAATGGATCGTTTGCACCTGCAGGTTCGTTAACTACAACCTATACATTTGATCCAAGTGATGTGGTTGCAGGTAATTCATTAGATTTAAGAATCTGTGTTTCTCGTCAGGCCTTATTTAATGTGTGTCCGGTTGTATGTGACACGGTTACTGTAGATGTACTTGCAGCGCCAACTGTTTCGGCTGGTATAGATACTTCCGTATGCGGAGGAAACGCATTAGTTTTATCTGGAACAGGAGCAGCTAGTTATGTTTGGAATAATGGAGTGACAGATGGAGCTTCATTTACGCCATCAGGAACAACTACTTATACAGTGACAGGAACGGCAGCGAACAATTGTACAGCAACAGATTCGTTAGTAGTAACAGTTAATGCACCTACAGTGAATGCTGGAGTAGATATGATCTTATGTAATGGAGATTCTACTTCTTTAAGTGCTACTGGTACAGCAACTACTTACTCTTGGGATAATGGATTGGGTGCTGGAGCAAATCATGATGTGACACCTACCACGACTACTACATACGTGGTAACAGGAACGGATGCAGCAACGTGTATTGCAACAGATACCGTAGTGGTGACAGTTAACGCTTCGCCTATGCCAGTAATTACGTATAACAATGATTCTGCTACTACCGGATCATTTGCTTCTTACCAGTGGTATTTAGACGGAGCGGCTATTTCAGGAGCAACTTCACAAACGATGACTTCTGATGATTTAGCATCTAGCGGAAATGGATCATATACTGTTGAGGTAACAGATACAAACGGATGTATGGGGGTATCTGATTCAGTGGCAATCGTAATTGGAGGAATTGGAGTAGAGTTTGGAACATCAGTGTCCATATTCCCGAATCCTTCTGCAGGACAAGTGACGATTCAGATGGGACAGTTTGTTCCTGGAATGTCCCTATCGTTAAGAAACGAATTAGGTCAAATCGTATTAGAGGAAGAATTCTCTAATGCTTCTTTGGAGCTTGATTTACCTACAGGTGTATACATTGTTCGATTACAGAATGCACAGTACTCTGTAACTAGAAGATTGGTTATTACAAAGTAAAAATCATTAACGATTTGCGTGATATTGAATGAACGTAAATAGTTAATGTATATGAAAATAAAGGAAAGCCTCAATGAACTTTGTCATTGAGGCTTTTTTGTATTCTAAGGCATACAGTATAAATTTCAAAGGTTGAACGTCGATAGTTTTAAATACTTGATGCTCCGTTTCATAGGAGTGGTGATACTCGTTGCAAGTATCTCAGTGCTAGCCTTTGCTCAAAATTCAACGGACCTGTTGCCAGATTCAGTTTGGCAGAATCGAATTCGCGAAATTCTTCTTATGCCCAATGAAGAGGCAGTACTTAAGCTGAAATCAGAATCGAAAGATTCGGACCAACTACTCAAAGGACTATTGAAGGTAGTAGAATCGGCAAATGATAATCAGGAAGTTACCATTGCATTGACGGGAGCAAAGATTGGTTTAGAAATAAGTAAAAATAGACCCGTATATCAGGTGAAATTTTTATTTGAAATAGGTAGTACGCATACTCGAATTTTGGATCAAGGTAAAAAAGGATATGAGTTTGTATATCAGGCGAAGTCTGTTTTTGAAAAGCAGATTAAAGGAAAACAAAAATATAAGTTAGAAGAAGACAGAATCTACATGCGTTTGTTGAATGAATTGGCCTTGGTAGAAATGTCGTTTGATAAATTAGATCGATCCGTCCAATATATGGAGACTATCATAGAGCTCTTAATCAAAAATGGTGATCCCGAACATAAACTTGGAGCTATTTATAATAATTTGGTAAGTATCTATCGTGAACTAGACTTGGATAAGAGTGAGTATTATCTAGAAAAATCCAAGGATGAGATGATTAAGCACGGATTGTTTGACGCGCATGAGGAAGCATCTTACTTAGTTCAATTGTCCTATATCTATGAAACAAAGAAAGATTGGGTACAGGCACATAAATACTATTATCGTACATATCTAATGTATAAAGAATTATATGGAGAGACCCAGTTTAATACAGTCTTATGTGGGATTCGATATGCACGAACATTTATGGGGATAGAACAACGTGATTCTGCTTTATATTGGTTGAATCTGGCAATGCATAACAACAGCAAAAAAAACTCATTTGAAAATTTTGCGAATGAACATGAATTTCCAGAATCTTCTACTGCGAACCATATGTGGCTTCAACATTATGCCCTTAATCAAAAGGCAGAATATTTATGGGAACGATACAAAGATGGGTTCGAAACGGAAATCAAAGATTTATTATTGGCTAGAGAATGTTTCAGCAAGTGCGTTGAACATATTGCCTATATTCAACGCACACAATCAGATGATAATGATGTCAAGAAAATAAAAGCAAGATCATATGCTTCCTATGCTAGATTGGTTCAAGTGAACTCAATCTTATATAAATTAACGGGAGATCAACAATATGCACTGGAAATATTCAGAAACTCTTCACGAAATAAAAACATGTTGCTGCTTAGCAACACTCAGCATAATTCGGCAAAGTCTTATGCTGGCATTCCGTTGGAAGTTTTGAACAAAGAGCATGCTATTAAAGAAGAAATTGCTCGGTATTCAGTAGATATGGCTCAGAATCCTGATTTTTCAGATAGCTTGTTTTATGCCAAAAGACGATTGGAGACTTTTATAGATGTTTTAGAAAAAACGTATCCCAAATACCATGATTTGAAATATCAATCTGTCAATCTAGATTCCAAGGTTATTCAGACTAATTTGGCCAATCCTTCGGACGCATTGTTGGATTACTATGTGGTGGATACAACAATTTTTGCATCCATTTTTACCAACCGATCGTTTGATTTAATTGAGATCCCTTATTCAACCAAGTTAAAAGAGGTTACACGTTCTTTGCCAAAGCTGATTGAGCAACAAGATACTTCTTTTGTTCGAGCGGCTTATGCTATGTATAAAACATTTTGGGAGCCAATAGAAATGGTTTTGAAAGAACAATCAATAACAAAAGTAACCATCATTCCTCACGCAGATCTTAATTCTATTCCCTTCGAAATGTTATTAAAAGAATTGCCAACTGAATACGAGAATTATAATAATCATAGATATTTGGTTCAGGAATACGATATTAATTATTTGTTCTCACCATCGCTAAAAAAACAAAACGATGAAGAGAAAATTGAATCTAAGGAGACATGGCTTGGAATGGCCCCTCAATTTACGGAAAAAGCACAGGATGTCAAGCGAGAGACAATGCAAGAACTACCTGGTGCGACTAAAGAAGTATTAGATATAGGGGAAATGTTGGGAGGCAATTATCAAACTGCCGGAGAAGCAACAGAAAGTTATTTTCGTGAATACGCATCAAAGTATCAAATACTTCATTTGGCAACTCACGCCATTTTGGATAATGAAAAGCCAGAAAATTCGAGATTGTTATTTGAGAAGGATTCATTAAATGATGGAGTCCTGTTTTTGGCAGAATTATATAATTTGGAAATCAATGCTGACTTAGTGGTGCTTTCTGCTTGCAATACTGGAAAAGGACGATATGAGTTAGGGGAAGGTCAAATGAGTTTGGCAAGAGGATTTGCCTATACAGGGTGTGAAAACATTATAATGAGTTTATGGCCAATCTCAGATCATTCTACTTCAAAATTAATGAACTTGTTTTACGAAATGCTTTCTAATAGCAAAGAACGGAAAACTAATCTTTCTGCTTTGACAATGGCTAAACGAACATATTTGGAAGATGGTGGAAAAATAGGGGCACATCCATATTATTGGAGTGGTGTTGTGATGATCGGAACCGACGCAAATGTGGACCTTACGGAAAGTAATTTTAATACGCTCAATCGAATCTTATTGGCGTTAGGATTCTTAGTATTGTTTGCGATTCTAATCACATACGGGATAAGAAGAGTTAGAACGAATAAGTAGAAAAACGGAAGCTTAACTCAATTAGAACAAAGCATTCGTTCTAAAATTAGAATACCCAACTTATTTCCACCCAATTTCATTCATTAGTTCATTAGCCTTTTTCTGGAACTCATGATTTTTGTTTTTAGCGATCTTTTTCACTTGTTCGATTCCAAGGGTTTTAGAACTTCCTCCAGATTGTAACAGACAAATGCTCATATACCATTGAGACGCTTCGTAGAAGACGTCATCTTTGGAAGAAACTTGTGCAAAACACGCTAGGGATTGAACGTATTCTTTTTGTTCCAGATAACAGATTCCTAGATATAAATTTATTTTAGGTTCAGTTGAGATGAGCGCAACCAATTGGCCTTCTGCTTTAGGAAAATCCCCTAATTCATATAAGAGCATGGCTTTTTGCAATGCAATTTGACTAGAATCTTTTTCAGAAACACCCCGTGTGGTATTTGTTAAGTAGTTTGGATACGGACTATAGTAACTTAAATAGTCTGGTTGATTGGTATTAGATAAATTATCTACGCCTATATAGGTAATAAGAGAGACTGAACTAATCAAAAGTAGCATTGCAGCAACTTTAAACCATGTTTGCTGGAAAATAGGGATGGTTTTATTTTCGTTTTGCAATTCTACTTCCATTAGAAACTGTTTGGTTTCTTCTCGGTTTTTTTCTCTAATTGCCTGAATCATTAAACGATAAGCATCAACTTCCTTTTGCAGTGCTTCGTTTGATTGTAACTCTTTCTCAAAAGCAGTATGTTCCTCAGTACTTAATGTTTGATCAACATAAGCCTCCACTTGGTCATTCCAATTTTCTATCTCACTCATATTATAGCATAGTATATATAATAAATAGATTTGAATATTTGCGGCTAATTAGATTTTAAATAGCTCCTTAATTTCTTTAAACACCGACTTTTTTGTGTCTTTACCACGTTTGAATCTGAATAATTCAAGGTGGTTCCAATTTCTTTTAATGAATATTGTTCATAATAATATAAGCTAAGAATAGAGGAGCAAGGTTCTCCTAATTCATCTAATTTTAATTTTAAAATAGTTAATAGTTTCTGTTGCTCAGGATTTGAGGTTTCACTTTCTCCAAGTAAGAATCCAATATGTTCTCCTACTTTTTGCTGATGCCTAGATACAATGTCTTGTTTCTCAAAAACCCGAGCGATCAACTTTTTCCCAATTCCAAAAAGATACGTTTTGGTTTGCACAGAAATTTGCTCCCCGGAGGTAATCTTTTCATATAAAATCACAATGGCATCCTGATAAATATCGCATGCAACTTCCATATCAATTTTGTTGGCATTCGTTGCCCACTGAACAAACTCATCCCTATAGCGCAAATATAATTTACTCAGTTCCGTCTTACGTTCTTTAGGATCGTTGCTTCGCAATATGTTATTAGAATCAGTATTCAATTACTTGGTCCGTTTAAAAGATAAAGGTAAACAGGATCATGGCAAATAAAACAGGAAGTGAAAGAAAATGAATCAATGGTTAACCTTCTAACTACGAACGGGCAAACTGGTTAATAAGTAAATAAAAAGCAACGTTACAAGACTTATATGTAATAGGGAATTTCAAATGATCTAATTAATAAATCGAGTGATAAGAAAATGATAATATCCAAGCTCCTGATTTATTTTTTTTTCATTTTCTGAAAAATGTTGTTTACCTCTAGGTTTGTATCGGACTAAGGGGAAACAACTTAATATTAAGACATTATTATGAAACACTTTTTTAAACAAAACAACATTCCCCTTTTTATTTTAGTGATTGGGATGTGGATGATTTCGATATCGCCATTAATGGCGCAAATCAAATTTATAGGGACGACTCAGTTTGGAGGAGCTAGTGGTGCAGGATGCATCTATACAGCGGATACCGATGGAAATGTCGAAGAAATTCATTCATTTGATCGTAAAGGACGTTCTCCAATAGCCAATTCATTTACGATGATGTCCAATGGCAATCTATTAGGAATCACCTATAGTGGAGGAGATAGAGATCATGGAACTTTATATGAATTCGATTTAAACAATATAGAAATTATTCATCGCGCAGATTTGACCAATCAATTAGGCCAACATCCTTACGGAAATATGTTGAAAGCTTCGGATGGGTTTTATTATGGGTTTGGAGTGTACGGAGGGATTTTCCGATACAACGAAATAGATAGTAGTACGATTAAATTGACAAACGCAACCTTGGGAACAGGTATTCGACCTGTTGGAACGCCAGTCGAGGTTGAACCGGGCGTTTTACTTGGATTAACGAATGTAGGTGGAGCCAATTTGAAAGGAACTATTTTTAAATACGAGATAGCTTCTAACACCGCTACGACGTTAATCAGTTTAGATGATTCCACCGGATATCTTGCTAGAAATGAATTGACGATTGCTACATCTGGATTGGTATATGGTCTAACCTCCTCAGGGGCAAGTAATGGGAAGGGAGCAGTATTGAAATATGATTATAATACCAATCAATTAACGAGACTACATAGTTTGGAAGCAAGTACTTATTTTGGACCATTAGTCGAAGCAGATAATGGTAATTTACTAGGCTTTACGGAGACAGGTGGTGCAGCAAGTTGGGGAACGATCTTTGAAATTAGTGCAGCTACAGACTCTGTAAAAACGATTTTTGAGTTTAATAATTCAATCTCAACCGGACGTAACCCAAGATGTGGACTGACGAAAGGGGTAGGAGATAAATTTTATGGGACAACCTATTTAGGAGGAACTGCTAATGGTGTTTTGTATGAATTTGATTATGCGACGAAGCAGCAAACTATCCTGCATAATTTTGTGGCTGCAAATGGGGATGGAAATGGTCAATATAACCCAGTTTTTGTGCATCCAACCAACAATAAAATATATGGATTAGCGAATTCGTCAGGGAACATAATTTAGGAACGATTTACGAGTATGATTTACTTTCAACTAACTTTTCCAAATTATATGACTTTGAAGGCTCGCAGGAGGGAGCATATGCCTACCTTGATTAAAGCTTCTAATGGTATGGTGTATGGTACGACTAAATATGGGGGACCATATGAAGCAGGAATATTCTATGAGATAAACCCGGTTTCAAATACGTTTAAATTAATTAAAAGTTTTAACGGGCTTTCCAATGATAAAAATGGCAGTCAACCGTATGGGACATTGATCGAGGGACCGGATGGGCTAATTTATGGTACCGCAGTAAGTGGAGGACTAACGAATAGAGGTGTTATTTATTCCTATGACCCGATACTGGATACGATAACCAAATTACATGATTTTAATAATGTTTCATATAATCCCTACGGAGGGTTAACATGGAATGCAGATAGTACCTTGCTTTATGGTACGACTTCCGCAGGAGGGCTTGCACGAGGAAGTATATTTTCATTTGAGCCCATAACTAAAAACTATAATGTGCTATACGATTTCGCTGGAGCAGTAGATGGTTATGGACCAGATGACGCTATGTTTTTAGCAAAAAATGGATTGCTCTATGGAATTTCAGATCGAGGTGGAATCAACAATGGAGGGACTATATTTTCGTTTGATCCTACAACCGATACATTTACTAAATTAATTGACTTGAATAGTACAACTACCGGAACAAGAGGAGAAAATACTTTTGTAGAGGGGAAAAACGGAAACTTATATACTACTCTAAGTCATAGTATTGGTAGAGTGATTTCATACAACTATATTTCTAACATGGTATCAACGGTATTTAACGCACCTGTTCAAGGAGGCAGAGGAGTGCGAGGAAATATGTATTTATCGGAAGATAGTAATTTCGTATACGGGGCGTTTTATGAGAATGATACATCTTTTCATGGAGTAATCTATCAATATGACTTGATTCTTGATACGTTAATCGAATTTGCCTCATTGACTTCGATTAACGGCATATATGCACATGGTGATTTAACGTTTCTTGAATGTGCGGCACCAGTATCTACTGTGTTAAGTTCTGATACGATTGTTTGCGAAGGCGAATCATTGGATTTAACAATTATGGCTTCAGGCTTCGATACAAGGCAGTGGACATTGAATGGAACAGGATTGGGAATCGATGCAGATATGCTTAGTCTAACAAACATTCAACAACCAGATTCTGGGGAATATCGTCAAGAATACAACAATGTTTGTGGATTAGTTACTTCCGATCCTATTGCGGTTAATGTGGAAGCGCTACCCCACGTAAATGCTGGAGCAGATACTAATATTTGTACGGGAGATTCTATTGTACTGAACGCAGTAGGAAATGCATTTAGTTACGGATGGAGCCAAGGAATAGTAGATGGGAATATATTTTACCAGATAGCACTGACTCGTATACCTTAACCGGGACAAGTTTGAATGGATGTATTTCTCAGGACAATATAACGGTCACCGTTGGTTTGGCTCCAGCGATTACAGAATCAAATGGGAGTTTGTCAACGGGGAGTTACACTTCCTATCAATGGTATTTGGATGGAGCGATCATTAATGGCGCAACCAATCAATCCTATGATCCGACGGAAAATGGCGATTATACCGTAGAGGTTTCCAGTGGGAATTGCCGCGAATTATCCGTAAATTTCTTTTATACAATGAGTTCAATAGGGGATGATTTATCCACTTCATTTAAGGTTTACCCAAATCCATCGAATGGAGTTGTTTTTATTGAATCGAACGCAGATAATCAGATTCAATCAATTCGAATTAAAAATCATTTAGGACAAACAATTCAAACGCTGAATAAACCTATAAAAAAGGCGCAAATTAGATTAATGGCGGGTGTCTATTTTATTGAAATGAGCAATTCAAACGGTGTGGAAATTAAAAAGCTAGTAGTAACCAAATAACTAAGTTTTTAAGCAACCAATAAAGGACTTCACCTTGATTTTTCTAATAAAAAAAATCGGGGTGAATTTTCTTTTTCTAGAACTAAGGTAACATTATCGATTAATGATCGTATTCTAATTTAAGGCTCTAGTATTGACGGTTTTGGAGAGGGTGAAATCAACATCGACGATTTCTGATTTTAAAGTGAAGTAGGGAGGTTCAATTCGGTGTGAGTTTAAAATTTTAATGTTAAATTTATCACAATGTAATCTATTTGTTGTGTAGATTTGGTATTCCTAACCTAAAGTTCGACCCATGATACGTAACGCTACCCTTTCAACAGGATTAATACTTTTTTTTGTATTTCAAAGTTTATGCTTAACACCAGCTTTGGGACAAACCTTATATCATTTTCCTCAACCAGGATTTGTTCAGGGGGAAATTTATAACGGAGATTGGACCAATCCAGGTCAGCACAATGCATCGGTAACTTTTATGGGTGATACCATGATTGGCGGAGTTACATACAGTCATATGGAAAATGAGCATTTTTCCGATGGGTATGTTCGATATGACAGTGGAAGGATTTATTCTCAAGGAAGGAACTTTGATGGTAGCTTATCCGGAGGATCGGAAACATTGTTATATGATTTTACTTTGCAAGTAGGAGATACATTTTCTTCTTATCGCTTTGGAAATATTATTGTAGATAGTGTTTCAACGATTACCATGTTAAATGGCCAAAATCGTAAGTACATGGAATTGTCGAATGGTTTTGATACATGTAAATGGATTGATGCGATTGGAGATATTGAGCGTGGATTATATTATGGCTCTGACTTTGAAGGTGGACACGAAGAACTGGTTTGTCATCAGGATTATTCTGGAACTGTATTTGTGAATTCGTTGCTGAACTTGGATTGTGATTCACTAAAATCAACGAATGTAAATGTCTTACAGTTTAATTGTTCTATAACGGAAACGCCAGTTTTACCAGCAGATACTGCAGGTTGTCTTAATGGAGGAATTGCGATCGGGATCCCTCCGGCATTAAACGACTCAGTTATTTGGCATTGGTATTCAGGTTCATGCGGAGGAATGCTTGAAGCTATAGGAGACACGGTATTGCTAAATCCACATGATACAACAATCTATTATGTCCGAGGGGAAATTCCGGGATGCTCAAGTTATGGTTCTTGCAATAGTTTCATCGTTAATACGATAGGAGCGGTTATTTCAGCGTGCGATGGTTGTGGTCCTTTGGATTATGAAATAGCTTGTGGTGATGTATGTTTGGATTCGTTAAAAGGTGCATTCTATAATCAAGGCGACTTTCCTGGCAGTACAATTGAGTGGTGTTATGCTACGAGTACTTCATCGACAAGTGATACACTTGGGTTTTCAAACCGATTTGATTTGAAATCTGGTTTTTGTCCAGACGAATCCGTTGTTCCAGAGCACCCTGTGTTAATTCAACCGGTTACCTTGATTTTAAAAGTTGATGTAGGAATTTGTGGTGTTGTAATGGATTCAGCAAGTTTAACCATAGTTTCTGAACCCCTAGTAGATGCTGGACCAGATCAATTAATTCATACCGATAGTTTGACTGGGACGGTACAATTGGATGCGACTGTAGACTATGGCGTAACATCCGAATTGAGTTCTCCAACATGGCATGCGACCGGATCGGGCTTGTTTTTGAATAATAGCCCCAATACAATTTATGTTTTAGGACCCGGAGATACGTTGTGTAGTATGGAATTTAGTTTTTGCGTGTATCGTTTAGCTTTGTTCGCCCAGTGTCCGGTTGTATGTGATACAGTACAGATAGGCTTTGTAGATTCAAACCAAACGTTGCCATTAGCTAATTTTTATCCTGATGCCGTGGTGAATAATGGAGATAGTGTACAATTCTTGGCAACAGGAGCCGAGACGTTTATTTGGGATAATGGTATGGTAAATGGAACATCCATCATTATGAATGGTCCCATTAGTAATGATTCAATTGTTGAACGTACGGTAATTGGATTTTCACCTACAATGTGTCCTGCAATTGATTCAATACAAATTACAATCAGAAATTTTCCGAAACCACTCTTAGGGCCAGTAGATAGTTCAACCTTGTTTTTAGTTGTAGGTGATAGCCTTAATTGGGATTTTACAAGCGATTCCTTAAGTTGTCCCACTTGTAATATGACTTGGTCAGACGGAAGTATGAACTTTAGTAATTCCTATCACGGATTAAATGTGGGGGATACAACGGATATTTGGGTAACCATATCGGATTCAGGTGATTCGTATACAAGCTACGCCACTATTATTGTAGTAGCTCCATTGGTGGCTGATGCTGGCGCAGTTATTCTGGGTTGTGCGGGCTCAAATCAATCGATAGGAGGAGCGCCAACAGCTACTGGAGGTTCCGGAAATTATGTGTATAGTTGGAGCCCGATGACATTTTTAAGTGATTTTACAGCCGCAAATCCAGTTTTTAGTATCCCAGCAATAAGTGCAGATTCAAGCATTACTTTTTACGTTACTGTAATGGATTCTAGTACAGGGTTAACAAATATGGATTCGTTAGTCTTACCATTATTCTATGTTCCAGTAGTTGATCTAGGGCCAGATACCGTGTTATGTAAAGATGAATGCTGGGAGTATGATTTGAGTTGGCTTCCAACTGTTTGTCCTACATGTCCATGTCCAAATTGGTCCTCAACCGGATTTATACCTCAGTGTGTATTCAGTCTTTGTGAAAATGATGCCGTTCTACCTGGTTGCTTTGGAACACCTTGTACTATTCCAACAATAGTATATATATCTAATGGAGTTTGCCTTTACACGGATACCATCCACATTACCTTTGCCTCCGATATTGTAGCATCAATTGACACGCTACCGCTTCAATGTTATGAGGATATTGCGACCATAAACGGTACTGGTTCAGGAGGATTGGGAGGTCCTTTTACGTATGAATGGACGAATTTAGGAGATACATCTGTCAATGTTTTAAATGTGAGAAATACAAGCGTACAGATGTTGGAGAGTACGTGTTATGAGTTAGTTGTAGCCGATAGCAATGCAAGCCATTGTGCAGATACAACTACTCAATGTTTTTCAGTAACGGACCCGATTATTTTCACACATGATACATCCGCGACTGTGTGTAAAGGTGATTCCTTCGATTTGAATGCGACATTTTTGAGTCCATTTGATCCGGTGGCGGCGGGACTTTCCTTTGGTTGGTTCTCTTTTACGGGAGGAGTAGAGGATCCAACATTAGATTCGACTTCTGGATTTCCAGGAATAGGAGATACTACAACAGCATTTGTATTTCAGGTTTTATCTCCGTCTGGATGTTCGGTTCTTAGTTCAGAACCTCTATTAGTTGAAATAATAGAAAGTCCGGTTGCTAATTTTATAGTGGACACCGTTTGTGGTGGCGATGTCATGACCTTTCGTGATATATCTTCTGGAGATAGCGTTATAATACGCAACACAAATTTTGGTGATGGAACGGCTTTTTCAACTTGGTCCACGACTAAAAATGATCATGTATATGAAAACCTTACTGGTAATGATACAACCTATTTTGTAAATCACGTGGTAATCTCAAGCAACGGTTGTTCCGATGATACTACAATCTCCGTTTTTGTACGCGGAAAACCAGAGGTAATTGCAGGAATTGATCAAACGGTTTGTCCAAATTTGTCAGTCTCAATAGGAGGATCTCCAACCGGTTCAGGTACAACGGGGCCTTTTACCTATAATTGGTATCAGGATTTAGGAAATGGAGTTTATTCGATCAACGAAATTGGAGCAGATACCAATGCTTCAAATCCATTGGTTACGCCAGTTCAAGATGGACAATTACACAGCTATGTTGTCGAAGTATCCGATTTTTACGGTTGTGTAAATTTGGATACTGTAACACTTCAAATAATTAATTTGCT
This sequence comes from Cytophagales bacterium, assembly GCA_965277185.1. Classification (GTDB taxonomy): domain Bacteria; phylum Bacteroidota; class Bacteroidia; order Cytophagales; family JAHDFW01; genus JAHDFW01. The sequence goes on from CBDICC010000014.1 coordinate 27,474, forward strand.
TGCCCAAGCAGGAGGAACCGATTTTGGAGGAATCAATGATACCATTCGAATTTGTAAAGGAGATGATGCAGAGTTAGGTGCATATCCATCGGCGGTATCAGGCGGGAATCCACCATATTTATTTCAATGGACAACCGGAGCTACAGGAGGAGTATTTAGTACAAGTAACATGGTAGAACATCCATTGGTACAGTCGTCAATAGATATAGATCAATATATGTTGAGGGTGGAAGACAATGCAGGTTGTTTTGATTTTGACACCGTAACGGTTAAAAAACTAGATTACCCAGCTATTTCGCCACTTTCAGATCAACAGATTTGCATTGGAGAGAACACCGTACTAGGATCTGGGGTAACTCCAGAAGTTGGAGTAATCTATGTATGGAGCCCAAATATGTTTGATGATGGAAGTGACACTTTGGATTTTATGGATTTGAATTGGGTTGTTAATGGAGTAACGGACGTTTCCTATGTTTTATCAGCAATTAATGCTGCGAATTGCATCACAAACGACACAGTGCAATTGCAAGTACAACCTTTACCAACTGTTTTTGCGGGGAATGATACTTCTATTTGCTTCGGAGATTATTATCATCTTTATGCCACTGCGGATTCGAATGTAAATATGATCTGGGATGGAGGTTATCAAAATGGAGATTCGGTGATGATAATAGATTCAGGCCAAGGAAATGAAATCTTTGTTCTAAGCGGGACAGATGCATTTGGGTGTGTAGGATCGGATTCAATAGTTGTATCTCCTGCAATATGTGATTTTGATGGAATTGAAGAGTTCGAAAACACTATGGCAATTTATCCAAATCCATCTACTGGGAAAATACATATTCAGTTGGATAATGTTACTGAAAATATATCAATTCATATTTTAAATGAAGTAGGTCAACGTGTAAAAACGCTAGAATTGAATAAAAACAATAAAGCATTAGACATTGAGCTATCTCCAGGTATGTATTTCGCTCATTATTTCATAGGCGAAAGCGCGTTGATAACTAAAATTGTGATCTTCGATTAGTGGACTTCACTTCTTTTTAGCGGGTTAAATTCCAAGGCAACTTAAGTTCTATGTATAAAAGCACTTTTTTAATTTGAATCCATCATTAGTTCTTGTAGTTTTGCGCCAAATTTGAGAATTAAGAACGTTATGGCAACAAACAGAACTTTTACAATGATAAAGCCTGATGCAGTGGAAGCAGGCAACGCAGGAGCAATTATGAAAATGATTGAAGAAGCGGGATTCAAAATCGTAGCAATGAAAAAAACACGATTAACTCCAGAGAATGCAGGTACATTTTACGAAGTGCATAAAGAGCGTCCGTTTTACGGAGAACTTTGTGAATATATGTCTTCAGGACCTATCTATCCTGCCATTCTTGAAAAAGACAATGCAGTAGCAGATTTTAGAACATTGATTGGTGCTACAAACCCAGAAGAAGCAGCGGAAGGAACAATTCGTAAATTGTATGCTAAGTCTATAGGGGCCAATGCGATTCATGGATCGGATTCAGATGAAAACGCTCAAATTGAAGGAGGTTTTTTCTTCTCAGAACTAGAACAATTTTAATTTAGAAATCACATTGATTTCTAACTATTAATAAGTACTTTTGCGGTCGAAAATAAGAGACCATCGTTATCAAAAAATAAAAAATGGCTAATACAGGTAAAATTACGCAAATTATCGGTCCTGTTGTGGATGTAAGTTTCGCAGGTGAGGGAAAAACATTACCAAACATTCTTGACTCTCTTGAAGTATTCAAGGATGATGGACAAAAAGTGGTGTTGGAAGTTCAGCAGCATCTTGGAGAAGATCGTGTTAGAGCGATTTCCATGGAAGGTACTGAAGGACTTCAAAGAGGAATGGATGTGACCGATATGGGAACTCCGATCATGGTTCCAACTGGAGATCAAATTCGTGGACGAGTTTACAATGTGGTAGGAGATGCGATTGACGGATTGAAAGAATCTGATAAATCATCAGGTCTGCCAATTCACAGAGACGCACCGGCATTTGAAGAATTGTCCGTATCCTCTGAAGTGTTGTTTACTGGTATTAAAGTAATTGACCTTATTGAACCTTACTCAAAAGGAGGTAAAATTGGATTGTTTGGTGGAGCCGGAGTAGGTAAAACTGTATTAATTCAGGAATTAATTAACAACATTGCAAAAGGACACGGTGGTCTATCCGTATTTGCAGGAGTTGGAGAGCGTACGAGAGAAGGGAATGATTTGCTTCGTGAAATGTTGGAAGCAGGTATTGTGAAGTACGGAGATAAATTTATGGAATCCATGGAAAATGGAGGATGGGATTTAAATTCTGTAGATGAGGAAGCGTTAAAAGATTCAAAAGCAACGTTTGTATTTGGTCAAATGAATGAGCCTCCTGGAGCACGTGCTCGAGTAGCACTTTCAGGATTAACTTTAGCAGAATATTACCGTGATGGTGACGGAGATGGACAAGGAAAAGATATTCTTTTCTTCGTAGATAACATCTTTAGATTTACACAAGCAGGTTCTGAGGTGTCAGCACTTTTAGGACGTATGCCTTCAGCAGTAGGATATCAGCCTACATTGGCTTCTGAAATGGGAGCAATGCAGGAACGAATTACTTCTACTAAGAACGGTTCGATTACTTCAGTACAAGCAGTATATGTACCAGCGGATGATTTAACAGATCCAGCGCCGGCAACAACATTTGCACACCTTGATGCAACTACTGTACTTTCTCGTAAAATTGCAGAGCTTGGAATTTATCCAGCGGTGGATCCATTGGATTCAACATCTCGTATTCTTACGCCAGATGTAGTAGGAGAAGAGCACTACAATACAGCACAAGCAGTTCAGCAGATTCTTCAACGATATAAAGAATTACAGGATATTATCTCGATTCTTGGTATGGATGAATTATCTGAAGAAGATAAATTAGTTGTACATAGAGCAAGACGTGTTCAGCGTTTCTTGTCTCAGCCTTTCCACGTTGCAGAGCAGTTTACTGGTCTTACAGGTGTATTGGTTGATATCAAAGATACAATCAAAGGATTTAAGATGATTATGGAAGGAGAATACGATCATCTTCCAGAAGCAGCTTTTAACTTGGTAGGTACTATTGAAGAAGCAGCTGAAAAAGGAGAAAAACTGATCGCTCAAGCGGCACAGTAAACGATCCGTTAAGTTAATTAATAAAATAAAAAACTAGAGCAAACAGTGTCATGGAGTTGAATTTAGTCACACCGGATAAATTAGTTTTCGAAGGAGAAATAACAAGTGTACAATTACCTGGGTCCAATGGATCATTTGAGGTATTGAATAATCACGCTCCTATCATTAGTTCATTAGGAAAAGGGAATGTAAAAATTACTTCTTCGAGTGGAATAGAAAACTTTGTAATTGATGGAGGAGTAGTTGAAGTCGTAAATAACAAAGTGATAGTGTTGGCGGAATCTTTATTGTAATCCAATCCTTCAAAAGGAAGTAGTTTAGATTATAATAAATTGTAATTAAGAAAAGCATCAGTCTATTTATTAGGCTGATGCTTTTTTGTTTAGAAGGGTTTGAGTCTGAGTATACGCAAAAGCCAAACATTAATTAGAAATGAGAAGAACTGTTTGGCCGGTTTCCATTTTGGTTTGCAAGAAGAGTTTTAACTATATTAGTTAACCAATTAATAATTCAAACCAACCATTTAATAGATGGCTGATTCAATTTGACTAATTTAGGTAATTTTGAAACGAAAATTAATTAACTTAGGCACGTAGGGCATCAACATTATGTCGAAATAAAGTTTAATATAGATTATATAACATACATTTATTATGAGATCAAAAATTTTAATCATAGCATTAATAACCGTAGGAGTTGGTTTCTTGCAATCTTGTAAAAAAGGAAATGAGGATCCGTTCATATCTTTAAGTTCTAGAAAAGCAAGAATGGCTGGTACTTGGACAGTACAAGCCTATGAAAGAACATCGGATTATAAGGAAATTTATCCAGCAACGGATCCAGACAATGATTTTGAAACATTGGAAGTAGAAGGACAATTAATAGAATCATTTGATATAATGTCAAGCGATGATATTTATACTTCAGAGTCTTCTTCTATTAAATTGGAAACAAGTACAGGGAATGTATCTTCTACCTTTGTAGCGGATGGAGCAAATTTTACTTCTTCGATCACACTTCATAATGGTTCTTCCGAAGAAACAATTGTAACGGGAGGAACTTATAGTTCGTCACTGTCAGAAATTTGGGAAATTGATAAAAGAGGGTCATTTATATTGACTCGAATTACCAACCGGACTGAAGTGGGAACTGATGATTCAGATCCAGATTTACCTGAAACAAATACAGATATTTATGAGGAAGATCTAGTTTATGAAGGACACTGGGCCTTTTTAGGTGAGACGAATTCCGAAACGGATCCATATAAGGAGGATCAGCGCGTAGCATTTTGGATTACTTCAATAAATGGAACCACTACTTCGACCGACGAGGATAAGATAATAGATCAAAATGTAAGTTTATTTTCAGATAAATCTACTACTGCGAAGAGCGAGTCTATTACCACGGTAAGTGAATCTCAATCTGAGATGGAGCCAGATATTGTTTGGGATATTGTAATGCTTAAAAGTAAAGAGATGAAGGTACAGTTTTCCTCGTCTTACACAGATAATTCATCAGTAAGTACAACCACTGATTTTACCGACAAAGATGGTACAACTACCAATTCTTCTGGTACAACAAGAAATTACACAAGTACCTCTTCTGGGACAATGAGTTTTAAGCAGGAATAAGTGAGGTTTTAAGAGAACAGACAGTGAAATTTATTTTTTAAAGCCTGAGATTAATCTTAATCTCAGGCTTTTTTGATGAAAAAGATCTTTCGATAAGGCAAAAAAAGTAACTTTGTGCCTTCATTTTGCTAATAGGCAAAATCAGATTAACGACATATAGAAATTAAACAGCCATTAAGTCATGGGGTATAATAATATCAAATTAGATCAGGAAGGAGGAATCCTTACAGTCACCATAAATCGCGAATCCAAAATGAACGCGTTGAACCGTGAAACCATAGAAGAGATTAAAACTGCTTTTCAAAAGGTGTACGATGACGCAGCCATTAAGGGAGTTGTGCTGACTGGAGCAGGGGAGAAGGCGTTTGTAGCTGGAGCCGACATTGCTGAATTATCCGAATTAAATGAGGTGACAGGCCGTGGATTTGCGGAGTTTGGGCAAGAGGTCTTTCAAACGATTGAAGATTGTCCTAAGCCTGTGATAGCCGCAGTTAATGGTTTTGCTCTTGGAGGAGGATGTGAATTGGCAATGGCTTGTCACATGCGCGTAGCGTCTGAAAACGCTCGATTTGGTCAGCCTGAAGTGAATTTAGGGATTTTACCCGGTTATGGAGGAACTCAACGATTGGTACAATTAGTAGGTAAAGGAAAAGCCATGGAGTTGATGATGACTACGGATATGGTTAAAGCAGAAGAAGCAAAATCATTAGGATTAGCAAATCATGTAGTTCCACAAGCAGAATTGATCGACTTTTGTAATGCAATGTTGAAAAAGATTATGGCAAAAGGTCCTGCAGCGGTTGGAATGATCGTAGAGTCGGTAAATGCGGTATTCAACGAAAACGAAAACGGATACCAGACAGAAGCAAATAGTTTCGGAAGATGTTGTGGATTAGAAGATTTTAAAGAAGGAACCACTGCATTTTTAGAAAAGAGAAAGGCTGAATTTACAGGGAAGTAAAATCAATTCGCATTTACGATTGACTAGTTTGGTTACTATATAGTAAATAAATGAATAGATCAATCGTTCAGTACGCATGAATCCGCTTAAAAAATTAGCCTCACAAACTGCAGTCTACGGACTAAGCAGTATGATCGGTAGAGCTCTGAATTATTTGCTGGTGCCGTACTATACAAGCGTGTTTGTACCCGGTGAGTATGGAGTGATTAATGAACTCTATGCATACGTGGCATTTTTCAATGTGTTGTTTACGTTTGGTCTTGAAACGACGTATTTTCGTTTTGCCAATAACAAAGAATCGTATTCAGAGAAAGAGGTTTACAATTCTACACAAACACTCGTTATGTTGTTTTCAATAATTGGAGGAGCGGGCTTAATATTTATGAGTCAACCGCTGGCCAATTTGATTGATTTTCCAGATAAATCCAATTTTGTAACGTGGTTAGCCATTGTAATCGTAATTGATGCATTGGTAGCGGTGCCATTTGCTAGGATCAGGTATCAAAATAAAGCAAAAACCTATGCAGGAGTACGTCTATTGAACGTAGGAGTGAATTTAGGGTTGAATCTTTTCTTTATTACGCTGTGCAAGCCAATCTCTGAAGGAAAAATGCTGCCAGGTATGTCATGGCTTGGAGACCTGTATGATCCAAACATAGGAGTAGGTTATGTCTTTATTTCCAATTTAATTGCGAATGCATTGTATCTTCCAATGCTATATAAATACTTTTTGGAATGGCGTTTTCAGCTTATTAAAGAACAAGTAAAGACGATTTTGACTTATGCCTACCCGTTGATGTTTATGGGGTTAGCGGGAATAGCAAACGAGGTAATTGATCGTCCGATGGTGAAAAGGTTATGGCCAGAAGGAATGGATGATATTGACGGGGTTGAAGCCAATGGGATTTATGGTGCCTGTTATAAAATTGCTACATTAATGACGTTAGGAATTCAGGCAATGCGGTATGCCGTAGAGCCATTTGTCTTTTCTCAAGCAAAAGAAAAAAATTCACCCGAGACGTTCTCTCGAATAATGATCTGGTTTGTCTTAATTGCTTGCTTTATCTTTTTATTCCTAAGCTTGAATATAGGTTGGATTGGTGATTTATTGATTCGAAGCAAATCATATAAAGCAGGATTGGTTGTAGTCCCTATTCTATTAATGGCTAATTTGTTTTTGGGAATATATATTAACCTTTCGTTATGGTTTAAATTATCGGATAAAACCCAGTGGGGAACGTGGTTAGCAATCATTGGAGCAGTGATTACCTTGGTAGGTAATTTCTTGCTAATTCCGATTTTAGGCTACATTGGAAGTGCTTGGACTACATTGGCTTGTTATTTTACAATGGCCGTTTTAAGCTATATTTTTGGTCAGAAATATTATCCTATTCCATATAGAACCGGTAAAATAATACTGTATTTGATGGTTACCGTGCTTGTTTATCTAGCGGTGGACTATATGGCATTAAATGGATTATTAGGCTATGTATTGAATGCCCTTATTCCACTATTAGTAGTTGGCGGGATTTTCTATTTAGATAAAAAAGAGTTTTTAGGAACCGAAGCGAGTTCTTAAACAAAACAAACTACACATACAAACATGGTGATTTTGTAAATGTTATGTCTTTTGCGTTGAGAATATCAAATTTAAGCGACAGGGCATTCGGATTTGCATGGATGGCTATACTGCTGAGTTTCCTATTAATTCATCATTTTATCGGGTTTTCAGGACCTTTTGGATATGACGACATGTGGTATGCTAAGATAGCACATGAACTTAATAATGGACAGTTCGATTTAATTCAGGATCATTATACATATCGATGGACACTGGTATTTCCATTGGCACTATTCTATCGATTGTTTGGGGTTTCAACCTACACATCAGCGCTTCCGTCCTTGATTTATACAATGGGAACATTGTATTTGATGTATAAAATGGTCAAAGGCCGAATTCCGTTCGTACTAGCTACTTCCTTTGTAGTGTTCAACGGATGGTATTCTTTTTATTCAGACAAAATAATGCCAGATGTAGCGTTGACTTTTTTCATCACGGCAGCAACGTATTTTGTTTTTAGTACTTATGGGATCGGGCAGGAAAATAACGGCTTACCGAAGGATGAAAATACAAAAAAGTGGATTCGAAACGGATTAGGATTGAGTCTTATGATTCTTATGGCATTTATGACAAAAGGAACCATGGTGCTTTTCATTCCATGTATAATCATCTTTGCAGCTTGGGATTTACTTTTTGGAGAACGAGTACATTTGAAATTTTGGCTAACCTTCTTGATTTCCATGGGGGTGTTATTAATTGGATATTTTCTCTTAATTCATTTTTTAACCGGGGATTGGACAAGTCGATTTACAGCAATTGTCAAGAATGGATATGTCAATAGATGTAGTTATGATCTATTGCCCACTGAAACATTATTGAAACGAATAGGGTATGAGTATTGGAAAATGCTGTTTCAAAGTGATATGGTTGCGGGATTCGCCTGGTTAATTCCGTTTCTATTTCTTGTTTCGAAATGGGGTGAAGGTCGACAAGTGAAGTTTTTTGGATTACTTACATTGCTCGGATTTCTATGTGCAAATTTCATGAGTATTTCAATAACATCTTATATACCTATGTGTCCGGATCCTCGCCATTTTCTGTATTTATTACCGATAGCAGGAATTGGAGCAAGCTCTATTCTTCATGATTTGTTGAAACATAAAGGGAAGTCACGAGTGCTTATTTTTTTAATGGTATTTATTGTGCTAGACATTCTGTCCTTTTCCGTAGGATACATCGGAACAGCGAGTGTTTTAGCGGTATTCAGTCTGGTGTTGATTTTGAAATTGGTGTTTCCAAATTGGAATAATTCATGGTTTGCGGTAATCGTAGTCGCAGGAATGATCATTCATCCAATTCGGAATATAATATATGCACAAACACGTAATTATAACACTCAGAAAAATTTCATTAGAGCCTTATACCATTCGAATTTGACGGAGGCAAAATCGAACACCAAGCTAAAGTCAATGGTGATTTCCAATCATGCACAATGTACGATTGGAGATTATATTTTAGGTTTTGATAATGAACATATTCAATTTATAGACTTTGCACAGTTTGATACAACCGAAATACAATACAATGGATACTCGGACTTCTATCTATTGAAGAATGGTCAAACAAGAATTTTAAGTAAAATGGGAGATAGTGAGTTACCCGAATTTGCAGTGAAACCCAGAGAAAAACACGAATTGTTAAAAGAGGATAGTAAGAGTATCTCTTTATTTCGATTAAACGTGACCGACTTGAAAAAATATAAAAACCGGAAAAAATTAGATTAACGGGTTAACTAAGATTCTCCCAAATAAGATTTTTAAGTTCTGGAATTCCTTGTTGTGTAATGGAAGAGAAAAATAGATATGGAATGTCGATTGTAATTTCTGCTTTTATCTCCTCAATTAATCCTTCGGCCAAATCAGCTTTTGAAATTCCAAGGATTCTGTTTTTATCGAGCATTTCTGGATTGTATTTGCGTAATTCCTCCAATAAAATTCGATAGGCTTCATTTATGTCATCTGTATCAGCGGGAATAATGAACAGTAAAACAGGATTCCGTTCGATATGTCTCAAAAATTGATGCCCTAATCCTTTTCCTTCTGAAGCACCTTCAATAATACCAGGGATATCAGCCATCACGAATGATTGATCATCATAATAAGATACGACTCCAACATTAGGAGTTATGGTAGTGAATTCATAATTCGCAATCTCAGGCTTCGCAGCAGAAACAACCGATAGCAAAGTGGACTTTCCTGTATTGGGAAAGCCAACCAATCCAACATCGGCCAACATCTTTAGTTCTAGAACAATGATCTCTTCAAGTCCATCTTCTCCAGGTTGAGCATGTTGTGGAGATTGATTAAGTGCAGATTTAAAATGCGTATTTCCTAATCCTCCTCGGCCTCCTTGAAGTAAAACTAGTTCTTGTCCATTTTCCGTAATTTCACCAATAGGCTCATGCGTGTCCGCAACCATTGCAACGGTGCCCAATGGAACCTCTAAAATCATATCAATTCCCATTGCTCCACTACTTTGTGAAGGGCCACCAGGATTTCCATCTTTCGCAAAAATATGTTTTCGATACCTTAAATGAAGTAATGTCCATTGGTTATTACTTCCTCGAAGAATAATATGACCGCCACGTCCACCATCTCCACCATCAGGTCCACCTTGAGCGACATGCTTCTCTCTTCGAAAATGAGAGGAACCCGCTCCACCTTTACCTGATCGGCAGTGTAAACGTACGTGGTCTATAAAATTAGTTTTTGGCATGGCTGAAATAATAATTAAATCACATGACATAAGACATTAATAGTCAGTCATGTGATTTAAGAAAAATGAAATATGGTTGTTGATTAATTATTAATTTACAACAAACCAAAATAATGATCAATAGTGATCAAAACTAACAAGATGTAACTATACTTGATTCAATTCAAACTAATGCAGGGAATATTACTCTTCCATACCTTAAACTAAACTAAACCAAGTAAGTGTCTTAATTTAATGAATCAATCGCTTCGCAAAGGCTTGTGTAGATTTCTTCAATGGTTCCTACTCCATTTACCTTTTTGAAATGCCCTTTAGCTTCGTAAAAATCCGCTACAACTGCAGTTTGCTCGTTGTATACGTTGATTCTATTTCGAACAATGGATTCGTCCATATCGTCGGAACGACCAGAGTCTTTTCCTCGATTTAATAGTCGTTTTACCAATTCATCCTCAGGTACGTCCAGCGCAAGCATTACACGAATACCGGAGTTTTTTGAACGTAAAAATTGTTCCAATGCCCCTGCTTGAGGTTTTGTTCTTGGAAACCCATCAAAAATAAATCCATTTGCTTGCGAATGTTTGTCCACTTCCGCCTCCAACATTTGGATTGTAACCTCGTCAGGGACTAAATTGCCCTTATCCATGTAACTTTTGGCTAAAATGCCGAGTTCCGTTTCTCCTTTGATATTAGCTCGGAAGATGTCTCCCGTAGATAAATGGACCAAATTGTACTTCTCCACAATTTTCTCAGCTTGAGTACCTTTTCCTGCACCTGGAGGGCCGAATAAAACAATGTTTAACATAGTAAAACTATAACCTGTTCAAATTTAAAACGCTAATTTACAAAACCGTTGCATAGATGCGAGTATTTTTATCATTCGTTTGATTTTGAAGAAAAAAAGTATGTTCAAATGACATAAGAAATAGACAGGTTTAATGTCGAATTTCGATTCGATGAACTTGCTCCTGAATTTCATCCGAAATGCGGATATAATACAATCCAGAGGATAAATGAGTTAATTGAATTAAATCGGTTGAACCATGAACTTCTCCCTTAAATACTTCCTTGCCAACGATACTGTATATGGCATAATCAAGTGATTGCTTAAAGGATTGGTCCGAGGTTCGAATATGAAAGATCCCGTTTGATGTTGTTGGAAATATTTCAAAGAAGGTGTAATTATCTTTGTTGGTCCCTTCTATACCTATTTGAACAATAGAACAGGTTCGATTCATGGTACAACTATCTGTGATGGAAAGACATACTTCATAGGATTGGGCTGCACTATATTCATGCACGGGCATTTGAAACTGACTAAATGTTCCGTCACCAAAATCCCACCAAAATGTAGGATTTAGAGTGGAAACCGATGTACTAGTAAAAGTCGCGGTCAAATTATTGGAGGTATAGTTGAAACTAGCTATAGCGGGTGAACAGGTAACCAAGATAGGTTTACAAGTGTCTTTAGTGCCGCATTGATCTGTAACAAATAAACAGACATTATAATTACCATCAGGGAAATAACTGTGTGAGACATTCGTTAGGTTAAACCCAGAACTCGTAGTTCCATCTCCAAATTCCCAGAGATAATTTGTAATTCCAGTTGTGGGCGGAGAAACGTCAGTAAAACTGAAATGTCGATTATTATTAGTGAAGTCAAAGTTGGTAGCTGGTAATGGACAAATAATATCAGCATTTATGCAAAAGGTATCAACTCCACACACGTCCTGAGCGACCAAGCAAATAGGATAAGTCCCTTCTTCAGCATATTCATGAATTATATTTACGTTATTGGAAGTAGAGCTATCTCCGAGGGACCATGAGTAAGTTGGAAAGGTTGTAAATGTGGAAGAATTAGTTAAGGTAATATTCCTGTTTGTTATGCTCATATTAAAATTAGCAGTAGGTGGGGGACAGGTAAGATAAATGGTTGCACAGTGACTTTTGGATTCATTATTCCAATCAGTTACGGTTAAGCATACATTATAAAACCCAGGTGCACCATACAAATGCCCTGGATTGGAATGTGTACTATTGCTTCCATCACCAAATTGCCAATACCAGGATTTGATTCCGGGGATTGAAACAGAACTATCCATGAAGGTTACGTTTAATGAGTTTTGTGAATAGCCAAAAGAACAGCTAATCTCAAACGTGTCTAGAATGACAAATTTGCAGGTAGTATCTGGAGCTAAGCAAGAACTATATTGCTCCAAACAAACTTCGAAGGTATCTGCATAAGAGTAAGTAGTTGATGGATTTAGAATCGAATCTGTTTGTCCATCTCCATATTTCCAAATGATCGAATCAAAAGAGTGATTATAGTTCTGCGTGAATTGAACATCTAAATTGGAGGAAATAAAGTCAAAGTCACCGATTACAGAATTTGAAAGACCTTCTGTTACGATAATGAACTGATCTACGGAAGGAGCACAAACAAAACTGGTTTCGCCCGAGGGCCATCGGACAATAAGTGAATCGATACGCTCATAAGAACCTGTACCAAAATGGGCCGTCAGAGAATTGCAAATGCCATAGCTTTGGCCCGAATGGATTTCCCGAATTTGTTTTCCCCATGCGCCGTATAGTTCTAAACGAGCTCCAATTCCATTTGGATTGGAAGTAATTCCTTTTAGGCTTACATTTAAGAAGTGATTGCTGTTTCCATTGTTTAACAACATTCGATCGTTTCCTGGAACCCCGGATGAGCCCGAAAACGAGGTCATTAAATCAGGAAATCCATCGTGATTCAAATCGCCGGTAGCTGCTGCTATCATATAATGTCCGTTTCCGTCTCCATAATAAGTAGCATTCACAAAATCACCTCCTTGATTCCAAAATATCACTCCGTTTTTGGTGAGATTTCCAACAATCAAATCAACAAATCCATTATTGTCCATATCCTCAAAGAAACATTCATATGGATTAGCGAAGTTTCCGGCAAAAAAGTTATTTATTAGCGTATCGCCTGATGGACTATAGATTCCGCTTCCATTATTGAAATAGAGCTGACTTAATCCAGTATGATTTGCAACAAATGCGTCCAAATCTCCATCATTATCTACGTCTGCAAAATCAGCTGCCCAAGATTGTTCATAAGGAACCAACCCAGAAGCAACACCTACGTCTGTAAAATTCCCATTACCATCGTTTTGAAATAATTGATTAATTCTTCGACCATCATACGGATCCAAAACACCTTGACGACACTTGGAAATATATAAATCCAAATCGCCATCATTGTCATAATCTGTCCAAACAGAGCCGTAATTTCCAGAATTATCGGAAGGAACCGTAGAATATGCTGCGATCAAACTAGTATCGAGAATCATATTTCCGCTGCCATCGTTTCGATACGCTTTTGAGAGCGAATCATCATCGCATACAAATAAATCCAAATCTCCGTCATTATCTATGTCAACCATGTTGGATGCCTGAGCAAAGAACCCCGGATTTAGCGCGACAATTGCATGAGAATTGCCATCATTGCTTGCATTTAAAATTATTTGAGAACCGCTTATGGCACCAAAAAATAAATCATTATAACCGTTATCGCTCAAATCGCCTACACATACACTCCAAAAGGTCGAAATTCCTGTGCTGTATGTTTTTCGTGTCCAACTTCCATAAATAGATTGATATTCCAATTCAATTTGACCGCCTGAAGTACGTATCAAATCATCCAATCCATCGCCATTTAAGTCCGATATACCCATGGCATGACTACCTAACAACGAAGAATTATTTAAATCCGCGGTAGCGTCAGAAAACGTAATTTGTGCAGAACCTTTATAGGGAGTAAGGATGAGGACAAACACGCATAGAAATATGTGACAGAAGTTTGAAAATGGATGGATTTTGAACATGATTATTACCGGTACGGAGTAAACTTTAGTAGTTCTAAGATACGGGAAATAAGTAGAATTAACAATTACGTCGTAAGAGTTTAATTTAATAAAAAAATGAAATGGTTATTGACCACTAATGAGTCAAAACCTACCGTTAATAAAATTTTAATTGTGGGTCATGAATGCATCATAAAAACATGCTAACTTGTTGCAAATTTTCTTACTATGAAAAATTACTTATTGGCAATCATATTTGTCTTCACTGCAGTTTTTGGAGCGAAATCTCAAGGTGACACCTTGTTTTATACAAGTTTTGAGGATGGAGAAACAGGACCATATCCAGCAGCAGGACCTTTACCTACGGTTGTATATGGCCCGAATTCGAATAATACGACCATTTTAAGAAATGGTACTAGTGCTTATTCGGGTTTAAAATCCTTTGAGGTGAAGGCGACCAAAACGACTGGATGGAATTTGCAATATGCCGCTTATTCTCCTCCAATTGATCTAGTTGTGGGGAAGTATTATGTAGTAGAAATGTATGTAGCTGATTTTGCAACCGGCTGTGACATGAAGATTAGTTCAATTAATGTGGATCCAGCAGCTGAATCGTGGGATGTCTTTGATACACATAGCAGTGCAGAATTACTTTATGATGTCGAAAACTTAGAGCCAGACACTTATCATAGGGTGTACGTTTGGTTTCAGGCGACTACCTGTGAAACACGGTGGTTTGGTATACATGATAATTTTTCAACGGGGTCTCCATGGAATGAAGAATTTCATGCAGATGATTGGAGCATTATAGAATACGATTGTCTACCTCCAATGTATACAAATCATTTTTTGGGATCCCCCTCCATTACCTGTGATGGCGTACTAAATAATATCACTTATGGGCAGGACCGATTAGAACAGAGGTTATATGGTAGCTTATCAATGAACTCCTCTTGTTTTACCGCACACAATATGGTTCAGCACAATCTCCCGGCCACCACCGATAGTGTGTACGTTACCATTCATAATTTACAAAACACTGCATTAGGAAGCTATCCTGAAATAATGATTACAAACAATAATTGTGCTTCACTAGTTGAATTGATGTGTGCCCAAGGAACAGCAGATTCGATGGAATTTATGATTCCCGCAGGAATGTTAACCTCAGGAGGATTTCTTTGGGTGGGTCAAACAGATGGTTCAGGAGATATGAATGATATGTTTGAAATGTCGATTTGTGAAGGAGCACCTTGTGATAACAATCCGATGGGTTGTCAAACAGGGGGAGGGCCGCCTTCTATTACGGTTATTAAAGATCAAGATGTTGGTTGCTATGGAGGGATAGATGGACAAATTCATGTATTATCTGGAAGTGGAATCTTGAATTATAGCTTGGATGGAATTTCATATGATACAACAAGTATCTTCGATAGTCTTGTAGCTGGAAATTATACAGTTTATGCAAGGGAAGATATGGGATGTATCTCCACAGAAAATATTAGTATTGCAGAGCCGGCAGAAATGTTTTATTCTGATACTATTTTGGTTTGTAATACAGATAGTGTGTTGGTACATGGAATATACCAGTCATTGACGGGAGATTATTATGATTCGATTTCAGTGGGGGGATGTGATAGTATTTCTCATGTGCGACTTGTAACATATTCTTGTACAGGGGGACCTACTACTTTGTATTACACAAGTTTTGAAGATGGAGAGACGGGACCATATCCAACTCCGGGACCTGTTCCAACACTTGTGCTTGGACCAAATTCAGCAGCTTCAAATATCCTACGGAATACAGCAGTTGTACATGCAGGGTCAAAAGCACTTACGATTAAATCTACAAAATCTTCCGGATGGCATTTACAATATGCTGCTTATTCTCCTGCAATAAATATTACGGCTGGAAAATATTATGTAATTGAAATGTATGTGTCTGATATTGCCACTGGAGCAGATTTAAAGATCGGTTCTGTAAATGTAGATCCGGCTACGGAATCGTGGGATGTCTTTGATACGCACGCAAGTGCAATTAATTATTTTGATATGGTGAATCAGGAACCCGACCCGTATCATAAGGTGTATGTTTGGTTTGAAGCCACAACAACTGAAACAAGATGGTTTGGAGTACATGATAATTTCTCTACTGGAACCCTACACGCAGAAGAAGTATATATAGATGAGTGGAAAATCTTAGAATACGACTGCTTGCCTCCCATGTGTACCAATCATTTTTCAGGTTCACCTTCAATTGGTTGCGATGCAGCTGTTAATAATATAACCTATGGTCAAATAAGAACAGATCAAACGCTATATGGAAGCCTTTCTTTTAATACTTCATGTTTTAGTGGCCATTCAATGGTGCAAAATAACCTGCCAGCAACGACCGATTCTGTTTCTGTGACAATCAGTAACTTTCGCAATACTACTGCCGGAAGTTATCCGGAAATCTACGTGACAAATAACAATTGTGGAGGGCTGGTAGAATATATGTGTGCACAAGGAACCTCAGATTCTGTTACGTTTACCATTCCAGCAGGAACACTAAATGCTGGAGGTTTTCTTTGGGTAGGTCAAACAAATGGGACTGGAAACATGAATTTCCTGTTTGACATGTCTGTTTGTGAAGGTGCTCCATGCGGAACGGTATTTGAAAGTTGCAACTGTGTAGGTAGTAATCTAGAAGTTACATCAGTGGACAAAAATAACGCTTCTTGTTTTGGAGTTTCGGATGGTAATTTCACGATTCATGCGCAAGGTGGAGTAGGAGCGAATTCTTATAGTCTGGATGGAGCTACTTTTCAATCGGATAGTGTTTTTTCAGGTTTAATACAAGGGACATATTTGGTTTATATTAAAGATGCAGGCAATTGCCAGATTACCACAATTGTGAATATAACGGAACCATCTTTGATCACTCAGGTTGATTCTGCCTGGATTTGTGAAGGAGATAGTTTACTCATTCATGGAGTATACCAAGGTAATGAAGGAATCTATACAGATACGTTTAATGTCTCTGGATGTGATAGTGTTTCAAGTGTATCATTAGGGTATTTGATATCCGATTCCATTACAGATGTGGAAACGGCATGTGATTCATTGTCATGGATTGATGGAAATACATATTACTCAAGTAATAATAGTGCGTTACACAGTTTAGTGAATTCCAGCGGATGTGATTCGATCATTCACTTGGATTTAACTGTTTTCAATAGTAGTACAGGAACCGATATGGTATCGGCATGTGATTCTTTTACTTGGATTGATGGCAACAGCTATTTAAGCGATAATAACTTTGCAACGTTTAATTTAATAAACGTTGCAGGATGTGATTCTGTGGTGACATTAAATCTAACCATTACAAATCAAATTAGTACAACCGATTCCATTACAATATGTAATGAAGATAGTGCATTAGTTCATGGAATGTATCAGCATCTAGCAGGGAATTATGTAGATACATTTACAGTAAACAGCTGCGATAGTATATCGACCGTCGTTATTTCAATAAGTCCAAGTATTACATCGGGCACAGATGTAAAGAGCGTTTGTGAATCCTTGACCTGGATTGATGGAAATACATATACTTCAAGCAATAATTCAGCGACACATGTACTGAACAATTCATTTGGTTGTGATTCCACAGTCACACTTGATTTAACAATTCGAAATAGTACTACAGGAACAGATGTTCAATTCTCATGTAATCCAATTACTTGGATTGACGGGAACACTTATTCGGCGAACAATAATTCAGCCACACATACAATCGTAAATAGTGCGGGTTGTGATTCAATCGTAACCCTTAGTTTAACGATTGCACCATCAAATACAACGGAAGATTCTATTACCATTTGTGATGGAGATAGCCTATTGATTCATGGAGTGTATCAAGAACTTGCAAATACATATGTAGATACATTTAATGTAGCTTCGTGCGATAGTATTTCATCAGTAACCTTATTAATAGACAATGGATGTACGCCTTCGGTAGACGGATACACCACATTATATTATACAAGTTTTGAAGATGGAGAAGTAGGTCCGTATCCTGCTCCAGGCCCTCTGCCTTCTGTGGTTTTAGGACCTTCGACGTCGGCATTGAATGTTTCAATTGATAATGTTTTAGCCCACAATGGAAGTAAGTCATTTCATGCTAAAGTAGCGTTGTCTATGGGATCCTCTGCGATGCAATACAACGTACATTCTCCGGCGATTAATGTGACGGCTGGAAAATATTATGTTGTTGAAATGTATGTCGCGGATACCGCAATTACTTCTGGATTAAAAGTAAGTTCAGTATCGGTGGATCCGTCGTTATCCGCATGGGATGTATTTGATACAGATCCAACAGCTATTCGACACTACGAAATTAGTAATATTGAACCAGATAAATACCACCAAGTATACACCTGGTTTCAAGCAGGTAATACGGAAACACGTTGGTTTGCAATACATGATAATATTTACGGATCTGGTTTAGGAGAAATTCTGGTGGATGAGTGGCGAATTTTGGAATATGACTGTTTGCCACCAATGTATACCAATCAATTTGGAGGCGCACCTCACACAAGTTGTGTCCAAAATACAAACCAAATTATTTATGGACAGGTGCAAAAAGATCAATATTTGCGAGGGTCAGAAACCCTGACTTCGAGTTGCTTCAGTAATCATTCCATGGTACAGTACACTATGCCGCCGTCCACCGAAGATGTATACATTACTATCGATAATCTGAGAAATACTTCATTCGGTAGCTATCCAGAAATTTTCATTACAGATACGAATTGTGCAGCCCCTGTTGAAATTTATTGTGCGCAAGGAAGTAGTGACTCAACGGTATTTTTGATTCCAGCAGGGATGGTGTCAGGAGGAGCATTTTTATGGGTTGGACAAACTGACGGAAGTGGATCTGACAACATGTTTTTTGACATGTCTGTTTGTGAGGGCACCTATTGTTCAACGGAATTCACCAGCTGTACATGTAGCAATAGCAATTTAATCTCTTCGATTTCAGTCACAAGCAATGTGAGTTGTTTTGGAGAATCTAGTGGGGCAATAGAAATAAATGCCACTGGTGGTTCAGGAAATCTAACATATAGTGCAGATGGAATAAATTATGTATCAGGAAATACGTTTACGAACTTATCTGCGGGCGAACATACATTTTATGTCTCTGATACGTTGGGATGTCAAATTATACAAAGAACCATTTTCTCTGAACCAGCACAGAAAATGTCAATGGATACATTGGAGATTTGTGCAGGAACAAGCATTACCATTCATGGTATTTCACGTTCCTTAGAAGGAGAGTATCTTGATACGCTTCCAAGCGGAGGTTGCGATAGTATTTCAAGCGTAAGATTGGTGTTTAAAGGTAATTCCAATCTAAGCTTCGATTCCATTTATTCCTTTCCTACAAGTTGTTATCAAGGAAATGATGGTTTTTTAATTGCAATAGCAAGTGGTTCCGGTTCGGGAGGATCATTATTATATAGTTTGGATAGCGTTAATTATACAGTCGATAGTGTTTTTACAAACCTAACACAAGGAAACTATAAAGTCTATGTGAAAGATACAACCGGTTGTAACCAAGCAAGTGGAACCACAACGATTACCAGTCCGGCGTTAGTGACTTTACTAGACACAATACAAATATGTCAAGGAGATAGCGTGTCATTGTTTGGCGAATACCGGAAAATTCAAGGAGTATACTCTGATACATTAAATACAAGTGGATGTGATAGTTTGTTATCTTATTTTGTAGAAATTCTTCCAAGCACGATTGTAATTGATTCCATGCAAATTGTTGACGTATCATGCACATCTATTAACAATGGATCATTGAACGTTTATGCATCTGGAGGCTATGGGGATTTATTGTATAGTTTGAACGGTGTGATCTTTAGTACTTCTTCGTACTTTTCGAATTTGTCTGTATTGAATTATACGCTTTATGTGAAAGATACGCTTGGTTGTGTGAATGTAGTCCCTAACGTAACGATATCAACCATTCCTTCAATTGGAATGACCTTGAGTTCAACCAATTCAGATTGTGGTTTAAATAATGGAACCGCTACGGTAAATGTAACCTCAGGACAAGCCCCTTATTCTTATAGTTGGACTTCTGGAGATTCCACTAGTACTGCATCTGATCTTGCCGCTGGAGTTTACGTAGTATCCATTGAAGATGGAGCAGGCTGTATCAAATATGGAGCCATTGAGGTGAATGATAATAATGGCGGAAATATAACATATCAGACGACAGATTTAGATTGTCCAGGTGATAATTCTGGAGCAATAGATGTTTCTGTAGCAGGTGGAATCATGCCTTACGCTTTTGAATGGTCGAATGGCGCAGCAACGGAGGATTTAACGAATTTAGCTACGGGAACTTATTTGTTAACGGTTACAGATTCGACGGGGTGTGTTTCTACGGAACAAATAGCCATAGCAAGTCCAAATGACCTAAACCTAGGAATCAATTCCGTGAATTCAGCCTGTTCAGGATCAAATGGTACAGCATCTGTGAATGTGACAGGTGGAACGACACCTTATACTTATTTTTGGTCGACTGGAGGAACAACGTCTTCGCAACTAAATCTTGGAGCAGGAAGTTATACAGTTTGGGTAACCGATAGCAACAGTTGTGTAGATTCAGCCACGATAAGTTTAGGACATTTAGGAGGACCTCAAATAGACTTAGTATCCATTAACAGTCCAACCTGTGGCGATTCAGTTGGAGCAGTGGACATCAGTGTGTCGGGTTGAACGACACCTTATACTTCTATGTCTTGGTCCAATGGCGCAAATACAGAAGACTTGAATAATGTAACAGCCGGTGAGTATACATTGACAGTAACGGATGCTTCTAATTGCCAAGGAGTATTCACAGTAGATATTGAAGATAATTTAAGTGCACACCAGGAAATTTGCATTGTTACAGTTGATGAAGTAACAGGTTCGAATCTTATTGTGTGGGATAAATCAGATACAAAGAGTGATGTTAAATATTTTAATATTTACAGAGAAAGTACAGTGGCGAATGATTTTCAACTTATCGCATCGATTCAGCGGGATAGTCTAAGCGAGTATACTGATTCTGTAGCGAATCCAATTGTGAAATCTTGGCGCTATAAGATTAGCACGGTAGATTCCTGTGGAGTTGAATCCTATTTAAGCGATCATCATAAGACATTACATTTAGTTATGAGCACATTTAATAGCAATAACCATCTGATATGGGATCATTACGAAGGATTTAATTTTGGAACGTATTATATATGGAGAAATTCAGGTGGATCAGGATGGGCACTTTTAGATTCTGTAGCAAGTAACGTTACATCTTATACGGATATCTCGGCGGTAACAATCAATGATTTGTATTACATTCAGGTACGATCAAATACGCCATGTACCTCAAGTCGATCCAATACGTTCATTGGAGCAACGAGTAATATCGAATTGTCACTTGTTTCATCTACTCCAGTAGCGGCAGATTTCACAAGTACCAGTCGTTTTGTTATTGAAGGTGATTCAGTAATCTACTCAGATCTATCAACGGGAGGTGTTGCTTCCAGAAATTGGACGTTTGAAGGAGGAGATCCATCGACATCTACAGAGAGCAATCCTGTCGTGTACTATTATACAGAAGGAACGTACTATACAGAATTAAAGGTGAATAACTCGGCTTCAAATGACAGTGTACGAGAAGAATTATATATGCTCGTAGGAGCAAATGGATTGCCTAAGTCAGAAGTAGGAAGTATTGCAATTTACCCCAATCCAAATAATGGAGATTTCATGTTGAAATTACATCGATTGGGTGAAAAAGATATTCAATATAAGATTTTTGATGTGTTAGGTGCGATAGTAGATCAAGGAACAATTACTAAAAATCAAACTTCCATTTCATTGAATATTGAGAAAGAAGAGAGTGGTATATACATTCTAAATCTGATATCAAATA
>CBDICC010000015.1:0-16737 GCA_965277185.1 Cytophagales bacterium
GGACTGCTGAAAGCAATGCGATAGGTCGCAATCTGCAACAGTTATTTGATTAATCAACTCTTAATTAGATACGTGGCGCTTCAGATTCAATGAAAACTGGAAGCGCCATAATCTGGTCTTTAAACAATATTATTATATTCTTATTTAGACATATATAATATTATAGTTCAAAAGAGTGGATGAGTATAGAGGTGACAATTGAGGGGGTTATTTCAACCGAATTCAGTTTAATTCATTGCTTCAGGAAGCATATAGTAAATGACACCAACATGCTACAGCATCGGTCCATTACAGCAACATAAACAGCATTCGTCGCATACGATATGGATTAGATTATTCAACAATCTTAATCTCATCAATAGTAACTGCAAAACCCTCTAGATGTGATCAATAAGATGCGTTTGATCCTTCTTTGCTTTTTCCGTACTAACAAACGTAGAATTTAACATAGTGTCCACAAAAGTGACTCTGAGGAATATGGAGACTACTTAAACCGTTTTTAATGACAAATCAATTAATCAAGTTTAAGGTAGTGTCCCACCAAGTTTAATTTTTTTTTTGGTAATCTTAACTCCTTTTAATTCAAAACGTTTTCCTTATTGTAAAACGACACTTTTCCATCTTTTCTGAACCTTAGTCATGCTCTGGTAGTTTCTTTGATTCTTTCTTCTCCACCCATCGCTTGCTATCTTCTAAAATGGGCAACATAGCATAATATATAGTAAACAGGATAAAAATCACGCTCGATAAATAAGCTAGACAATTAAGCCATTTTGCCCAACGAACAGACTTTTCCGTCCAATATTTCGCAACATATTCACCTTTAACTCCTTTCCCTTCCAATAATCCTATCGGTGTTCGATTCATATCTTTATATCCTGGATTATTGAGTATTTTCTTGGCTTCCTCTGTCAATCCCAATCCCCACATGTCAAATCCAATTTGTATTCTTTTTTCATCAGGACATCCTACTTTAACCGTTGTACTTTCCATCATATGACTGGATACTGCAATACTAAGTGCCGCAAAAACCAAAACTTTCTTATGTACGTTACACGATGGGTTTTCTCTCAACCAGTCTCTTATCAAAAAATATACAATGGCTAGTAGAATTGTTGCTATTATTAAAACTATAAGTCTGTAGTCCTTAATATCAGGTGGATAAACGTGATAAAAAAAATACATAACGGGCACTAAAATGGTAACTCTTAATAAATTAAAAGCACTAACTTCCAAGCCAGAGTTACAAAAAATATTTTTTAAGTATTTCATAATTACAAATCAATCACACGTGTGTTGTTATTATATTCTACGGTCCTTATCTCTTTATCAGGATATATAACCTCACCTCTTTTTTCTAACCAAACCTGATATTCTCCAAATAACAGCTTACACTGCAAGGGTTCAAGTCCTATTTTAACAATCAAAACTTCTTTAGATTGATAACCATCGGTTAAAAAATCGTTCCTTGGCAGGATACATAGTACATCCGCATTTTTTTTTGTTTGAAAGGTTACGGTGTGATATGTAGTCACTGCCAATTCTTTATTATTCATGTTTTTTTGCCCCTTACATTTATAATTTGGTTCCCTATCCAATTGAACAACCTCTTGCTTCTCCCCCAACCCATCTTTAATATTAATGACTACTTCAATACTTCTATAATCTTCATTAACCTGCTGTGATGTATCCACAGATAGTTTATAATCACAACTGTCCGAATTAAAGATGGAATCTGTTTGAAAATAATTCAAATAAGTAAATGCCATTCTGTAAAAAGCCAAGTCATGATTATTTCGTATTCTATCTTTTTTCAATGCATCGCGCTCAATTGTGCTAGAATCACCATTTAAAAAATACCTCATATGTTCCGCGCTAGAATCGGAACTATACTTTAGGCCATTCACTTTATCAATAGGTTGGCCGTCAGCGCTTCCTTTTATTTCAAAAGATATGTTTTCAGGTCCTAATCCTTTTTGCCTTATCAATGCTTTAATAGAGTCTTTCAAAAACTGTAATTGATTCTTCATCATATCGGAATCATATTTACCACTGCCTAATCCAACTTTGGTCTTATTATCTTTTGTATGCACAAAACCTTCATAACCTAGCTTGGCTGCTACTCGTAGAGTTCTCTTATTTTCACCAATCGCACGAACATCTATTTTACTTTGGGGTGCCACTTTACCTTCTGCCTTCTTTTGATCGAATCCTATATTAAAATTGTCGTCTACTTCTTGTGCTTCTTCAATATTGGCAATTTGCTCACGGACCACTTTCCTTTCTTCCAAACGAGCAATCCGAACATTTTTTTTCTCTAATTTCTTACAACCAATCAATCGTTCCTGCAAGCGAGTTGAATCGATACATAATTTATTCTTATGTTTTGTCAAGGTTTCAACCTCTTGCTCCAAATCACTTATATCATCCTCTAATTTTATCTTCCCCTCCTTCAAATTATCTACTTGCATAGTCAATCTAGCTATTTTCCCAGATTGACAACTGGTAAATAACAAGCTCATTAGAATAAACCACAAAATTGACTTCGCATTCGTCATATCACATATTTTCAAATATTACCCAATACAATTGTAATATAAATCATTGTATTATTCAATTATTTTACCTATAATTATATGTTTATTAATAATTTAAATCTGCATATTAACCTTTAAATAAAAACATCATGCCGCACATTTACCTTATCGTTACTAATCCTGCTGATGCAAATTGGGAAGTAATCGAAACGGACGAAACTCTTACAAGTTGTCCAGCCGGCCCAATACGTTATGAAAGAACCCGATTTATTCCAGCTGCCGCAATTATTGCACAATGTGACCCTATACAAGTCATATCAATAAACAATGCTAAAACCACTGCATATCCAGTCAGGGTCCAATAGAGTAGATTCAGAATAGAACAACTCAATTCATCCTATTTATCTTAAATCAAAAACATCATGAAAAAGACCTATACACTCATTTTACTATGTTGGATAGCCACAAGTACATTCAACAGCATATATGCTCAATCAACGCTAAGTAGATCCTTTAAAAGGATTAAAAAATCGGACACCTTGAAATCAAGCGAGGCAGCAAAATATGTATCCGTTGATCTCTTTAAAATAGGAGAAGCTACTCCTTTTAAAGAAACAACAAAGCCAAAAGAAAAAAACTGGTTTGAACTATCCGAAAAGGGACAGAAAGAATACATCAAAGCAATGAATAGCCAAATTAAAGCGCACAACCCTAAAGCTTTACGCGAAAATCTGGGCCATAATCTGGCTCCAAAGAAACCAAGTTCATCCGATGATTCTCGGCACAAAGAATACACCACCTTTTTAAAGAAAATTGAAATTGATGTAAACGATGAATTGAAAGGAACAAAAGAAGTAGGAAGAATTGATCAATTAGTCATACGGCTTTCAATACCTGCGGATGCGCCGGTTACATTTAAAAGCTTACAGAACATATCCACTAAATATGGATTTAGAGAATTTGGAAAACTAGGCATTTCAAATACAACAAGTTTTGTTGTAAATGGTGGGGTAGATTTAGGAGGAACGGGGTCCACTTCCAGCACACAGAATTCATCCACAAACCAGGGGGGTGATGAAGTGAACAATTCCAGCGATTCTTCTGAAGATAGCAACTCTTCTGGTTCAACTAATACATCAAACCTTGGTCTCTCGTTTACAAAAAACAGAACTGTGACAGAAGAAATCAACATTCGACCTCGGTTTATTGCTATGAAGGTTTCCGTTAGCCCCACCGAAATACTAATTTATCAGGAAGGAAGTCCGGAGAACAACTTAAATGATAAAATTTTATTAGACATCGTATTAGAGACAAAACCCGATTCCAACTCAACCAGCTTGATGTTAGATATTTCTGGATTGTATGATAAAAAAAGGAAAGCGGTTATAAATGACACCTTACATAAGGTGAAGCCATACTATCGTACAGAACCAAAGACAAACTCGCCTGAAAATGATTTTTCTATCAAAATAAAGTACAACTTTATCTACAGGAAGGTCACCAACAGAAGAGGTAAGCGAACTATAGGTTATGATGGAGATGATGCTGTCAAATTCCTTCGTTACAAACCTTCCAATAAAATTACACAGTCAATAGTATTTTGTAAAAAAGGAGAACTTACCTATGATCGATGGACGATTCGGGATACTTCTGCGGCTGGAGGTAATAGCTTAGGCTTAGATTACTATGGTGAACCAGTACAACTGAAATTTATGTCCCTGGATGAAGCCACTCGCTTTCTTACTTGGTTAAAGATTACTCAACGTACATACATTGGTTCTAATAAATTTAAGCTATGCCTCAAAAATGATCTAACAGGCAAATGTAATCCGCTTAACGCATATGATATTTCAAAATTAAAGATCTATTAAATGCATCCATAATATTTTTTTTTAGTAAAAGGCACATGTTATACCTGCAAAAATCAAATATGACCAGAAAGATCCTTGTCTGGTCATTTATTTATTTAAATTCACTTTTTAAATAATTTGAGGTATATAATTAATGACGAACGGGCCGCAAAAAACGGCATGAGTGAAACCGAGTTAGAACTTTTTGATTTATTGAAAAAGGAAAAACTCAACAAGAAAGAAGAAAAGCAGATTAAACTGGCATCAAAAAAACTATTAGAAATCCTATTTGATGCAAAAAATCAAATTTTAATTCAAGAATGGCATAAAGAGCGTGCTTCACAAGAGGTCCTGCGACAAGAAATCAAAAAAATATTGGGCCATGATTTACTTGAATCTTATGATCGGGTTATTTTCTCCGAAAAAACGGATTTGGTTTTCCGTCATTTTTATGAATTGGCAGAAATGGGATTGGGCTTTGCGGCTTAATGAAATACATCAGCTAAATAGCCATTTGAGCACGCTCTTCCTTAATCTTTATTATCTGCCAATAGCCTGCTGTATCGGCTACATAGAAATTGTAAAAAAAACGGTCTTTGCCTTCAAAATCAGTTCCACCAGCTGAAAAAGAAAGCGAAACATTTGTAAATTCATAATCTGATTTATTTCGAAAATCCACTTTTTCCACATCAATAAACCGATAATTAGTCCATGTACTTTCCAAAAAATGCTTCTGTGAATGATAGATAGAGGTATCCAATAACAAATACGCCTTTTTATATTTCTCCTTTTTCAGATACTCCACAAATCCACTTACACATTCTTGAGCATTCGACGGCATTTCTTCTTTTTTAATTGCACTTTCGTTTACATCTTGAGGAAATACATATCGCACAATTTTCCACCCATCTGGATCTTTACGAAGATGATAATCAAATTCAACCATTTTAGGATCTGCTTTCGCCGAAATCTTCATTTCGTACGAAGCACGAAGGATCGTATCTGCGCCATGAAACGAAAAATACGATATAGGCCCAATTTTAATTGAATTTATTGAATTCCAACCTGTTGCAACCTTTTTAAAAGACGTCAATTCTTTCCACCCTTTATGCCTTGTCAGTCTATATGCACTTTCATGATCCCCCTGATTGATTTTTTCCAAATAATAACGCAAGGTAGCTTCCGGGCTATCTTTGTCAAATGTATCGCTAAAAGATGCGAAGGGTCTGGCCCAATACCCAATGAATCCCACTAAGAGCACTACTAGACTAATGATCCCTACCCTTTTTGTTCGTTTCACCCATTCCGCTGTTCTATTATCTGAAACGGGCAACAACCGCTCACAATTGGGACACACGTAATTAATAACATCTTCATCGAATTCAGTCCCGATGGTGAAGCGGTTAGTACAGGATGGTTTAGGGCAGAGATAGGACATTTATAACCCTTTAAATGTATTTATTATTTTATTAATTTTAGCTTTTTGTAGCCCTTAAGATCGAATAACTTTAGGTTTTCGGACAGGTTGATATCTTCTCCTCCTGAGCTTTTGATAGTGGCTAGGTAATTATTTAATGTTTTCAATTGTGCACTGTTGTTCACTTTGATTTGACGCTTAAGTTCTGTCTTAATACCTGGATTATTATCTAATCCAAATGTTGGGAATAATACAATTCCTTTCGTACTTGGCCCCATTCTATTATCTACCAAAAAATCAACAAAAACAGAATCGTGGCTTACAATAGTTACGTCCTTCATCCATTTCTTTGCTGCCGAATGTTTTAAAAATAAAAACTCACCTTCCTTAATAAAAAAAGTTGAATTCTTATCAATCAACGTTTCGCACAATTTGTTAAATGTTTCTTGCTCAGTTGGAGCACTTGGAGCTTTTGGTTTCAGGCCTTCAATTCGCTTAATTTCAGCAGTCATTAATTTATGGAACCACTCATTTGCCTTATCACTATTAATATCACTATTCACCTTTTCCACAATGGCAATTGCAGCATCCCATTCATCCTCTTTGACTAAACTATCTGACTTAGGTTTTGCTTTTGCCCATTTATTTTTCAAGAATTCTTTTCGTAATTCCTCAACGTCAAGAATTTTTTGTTCAATTTGAGTTTTCACACCAGAAATTAGATCAACATATTTCTCAAGTTCCAAAATCGCTCCTTTGTAGTTATGTTGTCCCTTTGTTGTCATTCTGTCTACTTTTGAAAACAACTGTTCTTTGGTCATCGAAGAAACTGGCTCAACATCTCTATAAGCTTCTACAGGTGGAATAGCCTTGGGTACGCTGGAGTCTTCAGGATCCGTTTCCATGCTTTCTTCTGTTGAGGTGGCATTTGAAACTGGGTCCGTACTTTCACTTTTCTCTGTATCTTCATTAGATCTGAAACCAAAATATGACCACGAACCAATGAGTAAAATCATCAGAACGGCAATAATTAACCAATAAATTCTTTTCTCTGAAAGACTGAGTTGTTGTATTTCAGTTTTTACTGCTTGCTCATTTTTATCTGATTGATCAGGCTTATCTGATTGATCAGAATCATTTGAATTTCCCTCGCTGCCAGAATCTAACGGATTTTTCCTTATTGACATTGCTCCTAAATCTTTCGTTTCCTTGGGAGGTATTGGTTTTGGAGCCAAATCCAACGAAAAAGGTTCCACCAGATTTACTGGAACAAAGCTTGAATCTAGTCCATTCACCAAAAAAAATTTAAAATCTTCTATATTTTCATCAATGTAATGATCTAACTCGTCAAAAGAAAAAATGGAATAATGAGAAGGGATAGGATTTGTTTGCTTATCGAACATTCCTAACGCCTCCGTTAAACCTGATACGACATATTGATTAATTGCCTTCCAAATTTTATAACTGTCATCCTTAATTGGAGCATAGCCATCAATAATAAGTCGAATACCAAACACCCTTCCTCCTCTGGAATTTTTCCTTGTCTCTTGTCCTATACCTGTTAGCCCTTTAATCGTATAATATATGATTGTTTTTGTTCTATCTACTTCACAATAACATGATTTAGTATAGGTACTTGTTGAGCGATCAAAAATCTCAAATTCCTTAGAATACCTAGATGGATAAGAAATAAATCCTTCCCCTGGTGATCCATAAAAAACAACATGTATATTATTTGGATTTAGACCCATTTCCCTTGTTTAAACTGAAAAAACGTAGTTTACTTTATTTAAAACCAACGAAATGATCTAAAAGAACTTTCAATATTCTTCCATAAGGTACTTGGATAAAAATCGTCTGAATGTATCCAACGCTCATCTTGACTATTCGGTATCTCATGAAAATCCCCATTCGTAAATGGGACAAACCTTACTGGAACCTTTGATGAATTTAGGGCTCCTAAAAATGCATGATAATTCTCATCCTCATATAACAATTTCTTAAACTCCTTTACGTTGGGTCGATTGGATTCAAATAAATCTCTATGCTTATCTGCCTTATTAAACAAAATAATCACGTCATCTTTTTTCCGATCCATCTTACCGACCAATGTTGCCAACTTAGTCGAATATGCTCTTGGGTAGCCTTTATCACCTCTCATCAACATACCTTCCTCAAAAAATAAGACGTAAACCTTTTTCAATTTTCCACGATTTATAATTTTTGACATATAAGTTGGAAACCCTTGACTGTGTGGATTATTTACATCAAAAAAAGCTTCACCGGGAGCTTCTAAAAACTGACAAAATTTACTCCCTCCCTTGAATACATCCAATAAAATAAAATTAATATTACCTGTTCTATTTGGACTAAAATCTGGACGATTAACATCATTCAAAAAATCACTGATTACAGCTGGGTAATCTGCATCTACACGGAAATGTTCGTTGGGTTTTACTCGGACTTCTCTATTTTGATTCAGGAAGTGGGTTAGTCTAATTAAAGACACTGTCTTCCCAACTTCCTTGGGGCCAACAAAAATGACCAAATTTTCATGATACTTATCTGTAACAATTTCGGAAACACTTCTTGCTTTTTTTCTATTTCCAGAGGCACTCCCCTCACCTCCTATATTCTGGTCTCCTGATTTACCATCGTCATCTGGACGTTTGGTAAACTCGAAATTATCCTCACTCATATTATATTCTTAAATAAATCGTTTAACTTATCTTATTCCTCTTCTTTCAATATCACATAATACACTACTACAAATCCCGCTAAGTCCAATATAAAGGCAATGGCTAAGCTCATAAAAAATGAACTCCAATATAACCCAGGGGTCTCTTTTGGATATGCTTTTACAAATGGTATTAAAGATGAAATTTTTTCCAGGTCTATGCTGGGAACGGGTATGTCTAATCTCTGTATAAATTCTCTTCTATTTGAATCCGGAATAAAAGGTTGAATGGTCCCCAAGGCCTCTTTATGCCGCTCTTCATAACATAGAAAAACTTCATCGTAATGACCATGTACATCTGCAAGTGTTTGCTTTACTTCTACCGAGGTCATATCTTTCTCAAGTTTGTTATTCGCTTCTAATCGCTCCAACAATTGACCCTTCCGCTCTTCATTTCTACACTCAATGCCTCCACCTATCGTTGCATACATTTCCTGAGTTCTATCTGATAATTGTTTTCTAAGTAACTCTTCCATCCGATTGGCTAACACTTTACATTTCCAGTTACCAGACGGACGATTGATATCACTTCCTGGCATTACCCGTTTAACTTCTTTTAATAAGTCTCCAGCGATTTCCCCATGTCCACAATTTTGCGCATTCTCTACTTCCTTCTTGTAATCCATTATTCGATCTGAAACCAACTGCTCATACTTTTTAACCGTTCCTTTCCCTACGGAGTTATATCTACCCTCTAAACTTTTAAGTTCTGTGTAAGCAATATCCATTTCATTCTTCCGAATATCTGCAAGTTTAAGTTGTGTAAAAAGCTTGTGGGTATTGGTTAAGAGACTTACGCCCCACAAAATCAAAAATGTAAATAACACAAAGGCAAATTTCACGATGCTAATTCGTCTTTCGTCCAAAATCCCCTTTAATACACCCAACAACATAGCACTCAACAAAATAAATGCCGCTCCAACCAAATAAGAAATGACTACCGGTATCTCAAATGAGCTATTTATGGATTCCGAAGTAGCCCAAATACTAATAATCGCCACTACAGCATAAACAACTATCCCAAATAGTTTACGAGAAGACATTGGACCATTTAACGAATTAGAAAATACACCCATTATTGTTTTTATTTTAAATTTTAGGTATTAATATTTTATTTAAAAACCCAATAAATATATTTAAACAACATAAAGCAAGTTTAATTTATATTTTTTTTTCAAGTATTAAGATATTTTAAACTTATTTATAAGTTAAATTTTACATTCATAATATCAGATACATGAAGCCAATTAATTTGATAAATTCTAGCCGTAACAGTGACAACTAATTCCGTTTCTGGGCTTTTAAATGTACAGATTGGCACTCAACCAATTCTAGACATTACACATTCAATAAATAGGTTCGAAACTTAATTTTAAGAAAATAATCATATCCAATTAGGAAGGAGATTCCTATTACTTCACAATAGACGGTATAATGAACAAAACATAAATTAATGACCCAACATAGAAGTTATAGATACCTAATGAATAAGGCCTTGGAGGTCTCCGGTCAACTTGAAATACTTAATCTTAAATACTTTCTCCAATAGGATAATGATACTTTACAACAACTTAGAAAGCGCTATGTATTTCAGCCAGATTAAATAGAATATTACAAATCTCATCAAGTCACACACACACATGAAAGTGAATTTGCTCAACTCTAATAGAAGTCAGTGATTAAATTCTATAGGAAAAAAATCCCCACCACCCATCTTCATTTTTTTGTTTACCGTCCTATCCTGTTTAGTCGCCCATTGCATCTAGATGAAGAGCAACGTGTTTTGCTTTTTTCAACTCAAATTATGCACAAAGATCAATTCTATCTTAGTCCCAGTTTCAGGCTGATGTATGATAAATTCATTTTTGGAATTATCCAGCTGCATTCTTTTTCGAACTATGTTCATGCCCTTTGACTCGGACTTGGCTTTATCTGAAATTCCGATGCCGTTATCGAAGATGGTAATATGTAGTTTATCTTTTTGCATTACGCAATCAATTGATATATGCCCTACTCCTTTGCGTTCTTTAAAACCATGTATGATGGCATTTTCCACAATTGGTTGGAGAATTAATACGGGCAATTGCATATTTAAATTTTGCTCGGTGCAGTTGTTTACAATTGTATAAGTAAGCTTCTCATTAAATCGCAACTTCTCTAATTTTAGATATTGCTCCAATAACTCCAATTCTTCTCTCAAAGTGGTTTTGGCTATGGTAAGTATATTTAAATTCGTACGTACAAAATGGGCTACCTGTGCAAGATACATAGTTGCTTCCTTATTTTTCTTTTGGATTATTAGAGATTGTACAGATGTAAGAAGATTAAAGATCATATGGGGTTTTACTTGGGACTTTAATATACTTTGTTCAAATGTCCTGAGATTTAGTTTATAGGTCGATCGCCTCCACAATACGATGAATACTAATACCATAATGGCAATGACCAATAACGCAGTTAAATACCATTGATTTTCATTTTTAGCCTTTTGCAACTTCAAATCCATGGTTTTTTGATTATTATCCATGCGAAGCTGAAGCGTTTTATTGTTAAAATCGTATTCTACCTTCGCTTTTATTGAGAGGTTTTTGTTTTCTTGATTCTTCACGCTATCCCTCATTTCTATATACAACAGATGCATGTCAAGTGCCTCCTCAAATTTATTTTCACCCGCAAGCATTTCGTAATTCACCAAACTTGCTTCGCGAATGGAATTTACATTTTTGAGTTCTTTGGCCATATTTAAAGCTTTTTCTGCATACATTTTTTCTTTCTCGCTTGAACTCGATTTATAAATACGGGAAAGATTAACATAAACTTTTATAGACTCGTATTTCAAATTTAGTCGGGAGTAAATTGCTAAGGCCTCATTCGAAAAAATTAAGGCTTCCGGGAAATTTTCCAGTCGGATATAATTATTTGCGATGTTCGTATTGCAACGAGCCACTCCTATCTCGTCTCCAAGTGATTCTTCTATTTCCTTACTTTCATTGTAATAATCAATAGCCTTTTTGTACTCTTTTTTTCTATTATACACACCAGCCATATTGTTCAGGCAATATGCCATAACTTTCTTCATTTTATTCTTTTTGAGAATTTCAAATGCCTGTTGGTAAAAGGAAAGCGCGTCATCAAAATTGTTTTGACTATAAACCACCTCTCCTATATTTATCAATACCGTAGCCTCCGCTTCCTTATGCCCTAATTTTTGATAAATCTTTAAACTTTGCTCATATAGATTAATTGTTTCTTTAATATTTCCAAGTTGATTTTGTACAAGACCTATGTTATTCAGGCACGTTGCTCTCTCGTAATCATTCTCATTTTTCTTATATAAATCCAGACTTTGATTGTAATAGGACATCGCTTGAAAATAGTTCGACTTCATTCGATAAACCTCGCCAATATTCACAAGATTATTGGCCATTTCTCCATCTTCCTTATCTAGTTTTTCGAACGCATCATTTGCATTTAAAAAGTACTGTAATGCCGTATCAAGATCTCCTGTCAATCGGTACCCATAAGCTAAACCTGAATATCCCATAGCCAATCCATGTGTATAATTATTTTGTTTTGAATATTCCAGGATCTCGTTATAGTATGCAGCAGAAATTTCATAATTTCCATTATAAATTTCTGCCCACCCCATATTAAAAATAGCCAAAATGTATCTTTTGTTTAATGCGCTTTTGTATTGCTCTTGTTGGATTAATTCCTTTATATACTCATATTGAAATTGTTGATAATCTTTCCAACGTGCATCAATCATGTTATCACAGATATAGCCCAACGCATCTATTTTAGTGGTATCTTCTTCTGCCTTGTGATATATCTCAAGACAGCTGTCAAGTAAATTCCTATCCGTTATATTAAAAGAGGAAAGATCTAAGCTATCCAACAAATAGTTGTCTTTGTCTGCAAATTTTTGAGCATGGGTCAGCTGGCTGGTAAATAAAAAAACAGCCATTATAAATGTCAGCGGACGTAAATTCATTATTTAAGTTTAAACTTTAGTGATTCGATCACATGCATTCTATACTTTCTTGAAATCGGAATTTCAATATCATTATTCAAAACAATAATATTCTCCTTTAATCTTACTTCAAAAATGCATGATATGTTAATTATATGAGAATGATGAACTCTTAAAAAACCTAATTTACCTAGTTTGTCTTCAAACTTTTTGAGCGTTTTAGCGACCAGCATTGACTCGCCTTTTTTTGTATAGACGTAGCTGTAATTAGAATTAGCTTCACATCGTACTATATCGTTCACATCGGTTAACTTGATAAGATCTTTTATCGGGATTCCCAAAAATTGAATGGACTTTGATTTATGCTCTTTGTCAATTTTATTTATTACATGACTTACCGCTTTTTCAAGCTTCATTGGGTCTATTGGTTTAAGCAGATAATCCTCTGCTTTCACATTAAAAGCTTCAATGGCATATTGGTCATGAGCGGTCGTGAAAATGACTTTCGTTACATTGGTATCAATGCTACTAAATATATTAAAGCCCGTTCCATCCGATAGATGGATATCTAAAAAAATGATATCAGGAGAAATGCTATTTATTTTTTCAAGCGTTTCCGAAACACTTGAAAAAGTTTCAACCACCTTAACCTCACTACAGTATTCTTCTAAAAGTCCCTTTAAAGCTATTTGTGCATTATATTCATCTTCAACAATTACCGCTGAGTACTTCTCCATATGGAAGTAAATATGGGTTTTAAAAATGTGATTGCAGTATAAAAAAGAAAATAATTCAACCTGCTACTTAGTAAGTTGTTGTTTCTGTGCTTAATCGACCAATTTAATACAATCACGCATCGAAATAACAAGATACTAACATTTGCCTAAAATATTAAGATAAGGGGTTCAGGAGCTATAATTTTGATCTAAACAAGGTTGGTTTATTTATGAAATATTTAGTACTTCTTAAGGTTCTTTTACTCTCGTCCATTTGCAGTTTTGCTCAAATCGAGTTGCAATCGGAAAGCTTCGAAACAGATGGCGAAGGTGCTCGCTACGCAACAAACAATTTCTATATTGCTTGTCACGATTATTTTCAACGTATACAAGATTCAGATATACCGGGAACACATTGTGTAACCAATGTACCTACTGGAGAAGATGGTACATTCTATTGGAGTGGAGAGGATACAGATCAGGCAACTGGAGGAGAAGGTGTCCTTACACTAAACGCTGTTGCCGTAACCGGTTATACATTAGACGTTGATATTTTATTAGCTCATGGACGACCAAATGACGGACGATGTGAAAATAGTGATTATCTAATCCTTGAATATAATTTAGATGGCGGAGGATGGAATATTT
The DNA here is from genome assembly GCA_965277185.1 of Cytophagales bacterium. Classification (GTDB taxonomy): domain Bacteria; phylum Bacteroidota; class Bacteroidia; order Cytophagales; family JAHDFW01; genus JAHDFW01. The sequence continues at coordinate 13,879 of CBDICC010000015.1, forward strand.
TTGGTGCGCTTTATGGAAATAATGGCTCAGCTCCTTTCAATGGTAATCTGCAAGTTGATACCGATTTGGATGGAGCTTTTAATGCCGGAGCTCAGGAGGTTAATTCAACTACTTTTCAAAATTTTAATTTTACCATCCCTGCAACAGGGAATAGCTGTCAGGTTCGAATAAGAACTTTGATGAATGCCGGTACAGAAGAAGTTTTATTCGATCATATTCGAATTAATGGTACAGCCGGATCTCCAGAAATTGATATTACCGGATTAGGAACTAGTATAACCGATGGAGATGCGATGGCTGATTTGTCGGATGATACGGATTTTGGAAATATAATGGTTGCTACTCCTCATGTACACACCTATACCATCGATAATTCTACAGGTGGAGGGGATTTAAACATTACATCCATTACCTCTCTTGGTACCAATGCTGGTGAATTTGTTGTTGGAGGTATTACGCTTCCTGCTACGGTTTCTTCCGGTACATCCACCACATTTACAGTAACCTTTACACCTGGAGCCGCAGGGGAACGAATCTCAACCATAACCGTAAATAATAATGATGCAGATGAAGGAGCATATGATTTTAGCGTTAGAGGTACCGGAAATGTAGGAGCAACTTGGCCAGAAATTGATATCACCGGATTAGGAAATAGCATTGTAGATGGAGACATCGCACCAGATGCTTCGGATGATACAGAATTTGGCAATATAGGCGTTTCAAGTTCAAATGTACATACTTTTACGATTGATAATACGCTGGGCACAGCAAATCTTTCTGTAACATCAATAACTTCAACCGGAACCAATGCCAGTGATTTCGATATTGCAGGAATCACATTGCCTGCGACGGTTTCAGCAGGGAATTCCAGTACTTTTACCGTTACATTCACTCCTGCCGCTGCGGGGCTAAGAACAGCCACTATTACCGTCAATAATAATGATGCGGATGAAGGAACGTACGATTATGCATTGCAGGGTACTGGATTTGTTTCAATTCCTTCCTGTACAAATTTAATTACTGAAAGTTTTGAAACGGACGGAGAAGGATCAAGATATACTTCAAATACATTTAATACCTCTTGCGATGACCTTTTCGTCAGAGCCAATAATACAGGACCTTCATGCCCCACCACCCTTCCAACCAATGCGGACGGGACATTTTATTGGACAGGAGAAGATCTGGATGTTGCCTCAGGGGGAACCGGAGTTTTAACGCTAGATCCTATTGTCGTTACTGGATACGATGTATATATGGAAATATTATTATCCATTCCGCGTCCAAATGATGGCCGTTTTGAACCAGCCGATGAATTATTGTTCCAATACAACATGGACGGTGGCGGATGGAATACATTTGCTTCCTTTTATGGAAACAATGATGTGGGAATAGGTAGTGGACTTCAGCAAGATACTGATTTGGATGGTTTTTATAATATAGGCGCACCCGAAATCGCTTCAACTGATTTTGAGAATTTCGCATTCCAAATTCCAGCTAGTGGAACGAGCATGCAAGTACGAATTATTTGTGGTCAAGATCAGGGAGGAGGAGAAGAAATTCGATTTGATAATATTCGAATTTGTGGATCAGTTCCTGCATGTACCAATCCAGATGTCCCAATGGTTTCCGCAAGCATAAATCCTGTTTGTTCAGGAAGCAATACCACTTTGAATATTTCAGGCAATCTGAATAATGCAACCAATTGGCATATTTACACTGGCAGTTGTGGAGGCACTCAAATTGGGACTACTAATACAGGTACATTTATCGTAAATCCTACTACTGCAACAACTTATTTTGTGCGAGGAGAAGACGGTGCAGGATGCGTGGACGAAACAACCGGTCTTTGTGGTTCCGTATTGGTCAATGTGAATACAAACTCGTCCATTACCTCTGCCACAGCTAGCACCAATAACATTTGTCCATCTACACCTGTAAATCTTACCGCTAATGGAGCAATCGCAGGAACGGGGGCGACTTTAACATGGTTTACTGGTCCTGGAGGAACGGGTACGAATTTAGGTTCAAGCAATCCTTTAGCAGTGTCTCCTGTTTCTACAACTACCTACTATGCACGCTTGGCAGGAACATGTAATACACTTGAACGCTCCGTTACCCTTACCGTCACAGATGCGGTTAATCCAAGCATGGCTTGTCAGAACGTGACTGTTTATCTAAATGGAAGTGGAAATGCATCGATCACAACAGGAGATATTGATAACGGAAGTAGCGACAATTGTGGTACTCCCACATTAAGTTTAAGTCAATCCGCTTTTACATGTGGTGATATCGGAGCGAATTCCGTAAAACTTTATGGAGAAGATGGGTTTGGGAATCGAGATAGCTGTACTGCTACGGTGACCATCGCCGATACGACCTCCCCTACTGCCTCCTGTCAAAATATTACGGTGTTTTTAAATGGAGCCGGTAATGCAACGATTGCAGCAGCAGACGTAGATAATGGGAGCAGCGACAATTGTGGAGCTCCTTCTTTGGGGATTGACATCTCCTCATTTACCTGTGCCAATATTGGAACAAACAATGTAACCCTTACCGCTACAGACGGAAGTAGTAATTCCTCCAATTGCATTGCTGTGGTGACCGTTCAAGACACCATATCTCCCGTTGCAAATTGCCAAAATGCAACTATTTTTCTAGATGGCTCAGGTAATGCGAGTATAACTACCGGTGACATTAACAACGGAAGTAGCGATAATTGTGGAACACCTTCTTTGGGTCTTTCTCAATCGGCATTTACATGTGCGGACGTAGGCGCAAACAGTGTAACCCTTGCTGCGACGGATGGAAGCAGCAATGCGGCTTCATGTACTGCAATGGTAACAGTGGCCGATACAACGA
>CBDICC010000016.1:0-58253 GCA_965277185.1 Cytophagales bacterium
TTCCATGCAACTGTAGGTTCATGGCTCCAATACGCAACATGGTACTGTCAAACTCTACACCAGTAAACATCTTGTTATGGTAATGCGCTCTGAATTCTTGATCAAGGAATAAGTCTGCTTTGTTCTCGTGGAAGTAATCGCCAGCTGCTACTAGGAATCCAGCGCTACCACAGGAAGGGTCACATATAGTATCTTCCTTAGTTGGTTGTACCATATCCACCATCATTTTAATAATGTGCCGTGGTGTACGGAACTGCCCATTTGTTCCTGCCGTTGCTATTTTGGAAAGCAGGTATTCATATAAGTCTCCTTTGGTATCTCTGTCATCCATCTGAATGCCGTCTATCATCTGTACCACCTGATCTAACAAACGCGGAGTAGGGATCATGAACGTGGCACCTTTCATAAACTGCGCAAATACACCTGCTTTAGAGCCCACTTCTTTCATATGGTCAAACACGGTAACTCTACCTGCTTCTGGCTTGGTAAATAGATCAAACATTGCTTCTGGGTCTTCATTCTTAAAGACATGCCAGCGTAACCTTTTCTGAAGGTCTGTGTATATTATGTTTTTACCTGCATCTTTTCCAATCATAGAAGCTTTCTTCTCTTCCAGCAATTGGCGCTCATCCATCCTTCTTATGAAAAGCAGATACGTAAATTGTTCTATCACTGTAAGTGGATTGGATATACCACCTGTCCAGAATGCTTCCCAGATCTTATCTACTTTACTTCTTAACTCTCCTGTAATCATGCAGTTCTATAATTCCCTTTATTTGATAAGTAAACTTCTTATGTTTAAAGGCACAAGATAGGAATAATCTTGAAAGTGTGAGGGTTGGTAACTGGAAAAGATAACGTTACAGCTTATTAGTGGCTATAATTGCAAGACAAGCTAGATCAAAACCTATTCCTTCCAATGCTATCATCACCCTTCTGTAGATGCACTTTCATATTTGACATAAACTTTGTATGTTTACTGTTACAAAAACGTAATTAAAACTAATCATATGTCACTGAATATGTCACTGATTAGAAAATAGTAGCTGAGTTATGAGAGTAGGATAAGGGCTTGAAAACGCTCTTTGAGTGGCTGAATCCACATGTTTGCTAAACATGCGTGCGGGAAACCGTGCCGGGGGTTCGAAATGAATTCATGAGAGAGGTACGAACGAATAATCCCCCTCTCTCCACATAAAGAAATCGGAATCAGAAAGTAGCAGTTTGCGACTGCGATAAATTTTAAACCTACTTTTTATCTTTTTCCAGTTAAAAACTGAATTTATTAGAGAGCTTAAGTTACCTGAGGCGAAGTTGAGGGTTGAATTGGGTTCACTTCACTTCAGTTTAGTTAGAAAGGAGCGTTTAAAGATAATTCAAAAGTACTTTCCGTGTCGGAGACACTGCTTTTTATTTGTATGTATTAAGTCATCCTTCCGGAAGACTTAATACAGCTGAGTTCGAATCCTTTCTATCGCCTTATCAATTTAAATTTATATTTTAAAAATTATACATACATTTGGTTAATTAAAAATTCCACTTTAGAGAAGCAAATAGAATTCCGTTTATTCGAAGGTTGGCTGAAACAAAAATATAATGAGTAATAACAAAATAATACTAGAGGGTTGTATTAAGGTCTTTAATGAGACAAATGAAATTGACCTGTCAGAAAGTGAAACATTTGAGGTATTTTCATTAACTCAAATTCACAAGGATAGAAATATTACATATGAAAATATTGTTTCTGCCATTGTGGATGGAGGTAATGACGGTGGGGTAGATTCATTAATGATTTTTATGGATGAAGAATTTGTTGAAAGCTTAGACGACCTAGAAAATTTCACATTTTCAAATAAGACAAAGGCAAAATTCATAATTACGCAATGTAAAAAAGAGAATTCGTTTAAAGAAGGAGCGATCGACAAATTAATTACTACTATACCTGTTTTATTGGACCTGGAAAAAAATGAAACCGCATTATTGAGTAGATTCAATTCAGACTTGGTTTCTCAAGCATTACTATTAATTGAAGTTTGGAAACAAACAGCCATTAGTGGAGGAAATATTTCAATAGACTACGTTTATACATGTAACGCATCTGAGGTAGTCGTAAATGACGTTTTCAATCAAAAAGCTGAACAATTAATTCAATTAACAAAAGATTGTATATCAAGTCAATCCGTTACTTTTTCAACATTCAGTTGTACAGAATTATTAGCGTTTTATCAAAAACAAAAATCAAATAGACTCTCTATTGAGTTTAAGGATAGACCGCTGTCAACTGACTTTGAAGAATATGGTATAGGATATATAGGCACTGTTAAATTAGCCAACTATAAGCAATTCTTAAAGTCAGAAAACGGAAATATTAGAGATGATCTTTTTGAAAGCAACATTCGACATTTTCAAGGTTTGGTAGATGTAAATAAAAAGATAAAAACAACTATTGAAAACCCCTCAAGTGAGGATTTTTGGTGGTTAAACAATGGTATAACCATTATAGCGGAAGAACCAAAAGAGGTAGGAAAGAAATTGTCTATTGAGAACATTCAAATTGTAAACGGACTACAAACTTCGTATTCAATCTTCAATATCCATAACGAGGATTCTAATGATAATAGATCTGTACTAGTTAAAGTCATTATTAATAATAATAAAGAAACGACCGATCACATTATTGCAAGTACAAATAGTCAAAACCCTGTTTCAGCAACACTTTTAAGAGCAACAGAGCCAATTCAAAGAAATTTAGAATTATTCTTTTTGAACGAAGGTTATTATTATGATAGGCGCAAGAACTATTATAAAAATCAGGGCAAACCAGCTACTAAAATTTTTAGTATCCAATTAACAGCGCAAGCTATTCAATCTATAGCTTATGATGATCCGCATACAGCAAGGTCAAGACCAACTTCTTTGTTAAAGTCAGAAGTCTCGTACAATAAGATTTTTAACCCCGAAAAAGATTTCAATATTTATCTAAAATGTTGTTTGATTTATAAAAAAGGACACAATTTTTGGTTAAAACATTCTGAATCAAATGAAAAAAATATGACCTCAAATTTTAAACTGCATTTGGGGAACTTGCTTGCCAAAGTGCTATTGAAGAAAAAAAACAATAGTCTCGAAGAACTTGCTAAGATCAACATTGAAGAAATAGATGAAACAATTTTTACTGAGACAATAAACTTGCTTAGCACTTCAATTGATGAATACCTTGCCAGTAATTCTAGCTTCAACTTAATAAATATTGCTAAATCCAAGGAGTTCACTGAATATTTATTGAATAAAGTAAATGAAAAATACAGCAACTAACAAAACTTATACGCAATGCACTTGGGGGCACTACTCATAGCCTAGGCCGTTATAATTCAATTTTTCAGTTTCCATCCGTGCATTAGGTTAAATAATGCTTTGCTCCAGCACGGCGTTAAAGTCATTCGTGAAAAAGTTCGAACTTTCCCCCATTAACTCCATATAACAATCGAAACTTAATGTGTAAACTGGAATGAATACCAAAATGAGTGGGTTGCCGTTGAATGGTACTTAGGCTTCGGTTAATTACATCACAGGTCGATTTTAAAATAATTCGCTGAGTCCTTCTTGTGTCGGAGATAGTAGATTGCTGTTGAGACTTTTTTCAAATGGCAATTTTGTTCTTACAAGCACGATGTTTGATTGGTACAGCTTCCTATTCTCAGAGTCCTTTGTGAGTGACTTTGAAGGGATTCTAAAGGATAGGACATAACTACCACACAAATAGCTTACATATCCATTCACTCATTTATTTATTTATTAACTAAGTCATTAAGATGTTTTTATATTGCATAATAACAATGATTTCAAGGAGCTATGGACATTAAGAAGATTAATACGATTAAGGGGATTCTATTTGATATGGACGGTGTTTTGTTCAATTCAGAAGAAATTATAGCCAAAGCAGGAGTGGAATTTTTTAGAAGAAGAAATATGAATGTTTCTCCTAGTGACTTTGTACCATTTATTGGTACTGGCGAACTAAACTTTTTGCAAGGTGTAGCACAGCCTTTCTCAATAGCCATAGACAATACTAGTAAATTAGAACTTTATGAAATATATGATGACTATGCGAAAACAAGTCTAATTATGTATAGTGGGGTTGAAAAAGTCCTGGAAAAGGCGAAGTCTAGTGGTTTGAAAATAGCGCTTGCTACTAGCGCGGATATGTCAAAAGTCAAAACTAATTTTAATTTGACTGGAAAAAAGATGCATATCTTTGATGAGATCATATCGGGAAATGATGTGGTGAATAAGAAACCAAATCCAGAAATCTTTATTAAAGCATCCAATAGATTAAAATTAAATGAAAACGAGGTAGTGGTTATTGAAGATTCATTAACTGGTTTAGAAGCAGCAAAAGCGGCTGGTTGTAAGAGTATTGGTCTTGCCACAACATTTAATAAAAGTCAGTTGAAAAACTGCGATGCCATTGCTGAAAACTTCGAAGATATTTACAGTATTCTGTTTTAATTTTGAGAATCAAATAGTCAATTAAATTAACTTAACTTAACACTAGGGTGGTATACTCCCCAATATTACCTGACTTTAAGAATGAATAGGAACGAAGGCAAGTACTTGATAGCTGTAATAATTCATACTTTCTTTTTAATCGTTTCAGTTGAAATCGAAGTTATTTGAAAGCTTAATTTACAAATTCTTTCGAAATTCAACTTAGGGCAAGTTTAGACTGTTTATATTCATATTCAAGTAAGAATTGTATATTGTTAAAGAATCAAACTAAATAGAAAATGAACACAGCTGAAAATACCCCCCTTTTAAGTCAATTTTTAACAGCAATAGACTTAATTATTCCAAGTTTCTCTGAAGATGATTTGGAGGATAGTAAACTTAGGGTAATTGATGCTTTCAACGAGAAAGAAAGTATTTTTGAGGATCATGGTGAATTCGAGGATGAAGAATTGGCAAAATTACCAAGGTATCAGTACATGTGTGGTTTTGGGCATAGTGTTAGAGAGCATCTTACACCGGACACAGAGGATCTGACTAGCTATGTTTTTTTCGATGTACTTACTGAAACAGGATATCTTCAATTTGAACGCAAATCACAGGGTAAAGATGACTTCTGGACAGCATTAAGTCTATTGTTGAATATTAATGATTTAAACCACCTTAGAGGTCAGATGGATAGGCAAATCTATGAAAATAAAGATGTTGATTTTACGGTGGGAACTGCTAATAAAATATTTACAGATGAACATGGAATTGTAGTTTATGGCATCACGTTAAATGGTGAGATGGGATTTGGGCTTTGTGTTCCAGAAAAGTTTGAAGAGCTAAAACAAATATTAAGTGAATCAATTCTGGAAGTGCGGATATTGGAGTAATGTTTTTCGCCCAAAATTAGCTTAAGTATAGTCAACAGCTATACTTAAGATTAACAATAAAAAGGGGGGATGGAATAGTACTTTGCAACTGAGATAATTCAAACAATATTAGAAATATGAAGTGACCATTTCGATATGATTAAATTTAAGTATTATTGCCAGAACTAGTTATATCTTGCATTTAAGATTATTCACGATGAAAAAACTAATTTATATTTTACTCGTTTTGCCGCTTTTATCCTACGGCCAAATCAAACTTGAACAAAATAAATTATGGAAAGGATATGCTGTTTCTAGTACTTCAGGGGGCGAAATACGTCAAAAGGCACAGCAGTTTATTTATACGGTTGATAATAAATTAATTCGATTAGACTTTTCGGAATTATTAAACATGAAGAATGGGGAAGTCGAAATTAAAGTAACCATTGATACGCTGACTTGGGTTAGATCAAAAAGAGGATTTAACCACCTCATTGGAAATGAAAAAAATGCTCCAATTCTTAACTTCTCGGCTCCAGGTGAATTTAAAATTATAGATGGTGAATTTATATTTCCATTTAAATTGTTGAACGAAGCGGAGAAAATGGACCGATTAAAAGTTGTAGATAAATTCGAAGGCGCAACATTCTATGAGCAAACAAGTGATGTTAAGGAATCATCAGATAAGTTATTAAGATCACCACTCGCGGGTGGGAAAATGAAGTATTCTAAACTGAATTCATCCAGTAGTTGGAAATCTGATTACAAGTTGGTTGCATTTGCTGGATTTACTTTTTTCAAAGGGATTAGCTCTGCTCCATTATTGGTGACAAAAATAGAAGAAACAAAAATGTCCCTTATAAAATTAGATTACCGCTTCGAACCAAGTAATGTGCAATGGATCAACTATGTAGACATTGAAGAAGCGGAAGTGTCGACCTTTACTTTGCCTGTGAAAAATTATGAAATAGATAATAAAGAAAAGGTGTCTGATTGCTTAAAAAAACGTACCAAAGCAGAACTTAATCAACAGATAGCTACGACCAATAATGTTATTGATAAAAAGCAGGCAACCACACAAATTCAACATGCATTTGATGGAAGTTGGCTGTTTTTGAGTGATGATGTGAATATTACAGGTTTTGTTAAACTTACAATGAAAGAACTATTATTGATGGATTCTAGTCTATGTCCGGCGATCATTATTCCAAAGGGACATTATGCGAACAGGAAAGTTAGGGGAGCGCAATGGACTTCGTATATTCATGAAGAGCGGGAAAAAACGGACTCCTCCGTCATATTTAAAAAAGCATTTCCTTGGTCAAATACGTATCTTATAATGAATGAATTAAAGAACGAGGATAAATCATACTTTGTTGAGTACTATCTCGATACAAGAATAATTAAAGGAACAGGAACCTATATGAATAGCAAAGAAGTCGGGATTTGGGAGTTTTATGATCCAAAAGGTCAGCTAATTAGGACTGAAAATTATGATCTAAAGAAAAAGTAGGTTGGATTTGAATTCAAATACTAAAACAAGAACAAATGAATAAGTTAAATGACATTTTGGAATACATTTCAATCTATTGTACTGCTTATAAAACCGATTTGGAAAAGAAAGCCTATGAACATTACGTAGCTCAGATGAAGTTCACGCCATTTAAAGACTATGATACAAACTTTGGAAAAAAATACCACGAATGGACAAGTTCAGATCCAAAGGTGCTGAAGCTTTTAGAAAATGGAATTCAAAATTTCCATCAAACGTGGGCTCAGAGAGTATATGAAGAGCATGGAGATAAGTTAAACCTTCCTTTGTGTCCTAAATGTCAAGGTATATTGAGAACTCCAAGTGCCAAGCAATGTCGATATTGCAGCTTTAATTGGCGCTAAGTTTTTCGTAAAAAGCAAATTACAATTATAATTTAGGTTTGGTTTAAGAAGAAAAAACAAATCTTCTAATAAAGAAATGTGCACTTTATTAGAATACTTTTTTGTCCTATTTAAATTTAATCTTTCATAATTCTGGTTAGATTTGTTAGTAGTATTTCAATTTCCGAATAAAAATAAAACAGCATAGCCTTTCGGATTGAATAGTAATTTAAGGTTGTAAAATAGTATTCTAAACAAAGAAAAACTGGAGCAATATGAGTCAAGCCTTGTTAAATGAAGAAAGCTCTATAGATCGATTCTTAGCAGGTAGTACTCAATCAGAAGAAAAGATTGATGCTTTAAATGATTATTGTATGGTTCGGATTGATCAGCACAATACGGATACATTCAAACAAAGAACGCTTCAGTGCCAGGATTTACTTGCGCAAACAAATTACCCTAGAGGGCTTGCTTATCATAAGGTTGCCAAAGCTTTTCTCCTAATGGGACAATCGAAGCTGATGGACATGAAGAAGGTGTCAGAGGAATCCATTCATTTATTTGAAACTCTTAACGATAATAATGGGATGCTATTTGCCTTAGTAGGCGATGTTTTTGGGAAGTTAGTTCGAGGTGATTTTGATGAGGCTTTGCAACAATCGATTAAGGCAATAAAGTTAGCCGATTCCGTAGAGACAAGTATGGCTAAAGGGTGGAGCACTTATGCCATGGCGGTAGTGTATTTTGATATAAAAGACTATACTAATTCTAAAAAGTACTACAAACTCGCTGCCGAAATATTTAATACTTTTAATCAAGGATATATTAGCGCCCGAGCTCGAACTGGAGCAGGAACTTGTAGTTTACATTTAGGCGAATATGAAGAAGCAAAAACATCTGTGCTCGAGGTTATAGCGTATTTTAAAGAGCATCCAAATCCCGAAGGCATGTCACGCGCAACAAATGATTTAGGCGTGTTATATACGAAAACTAAAGATTTTGAAAAGGCAGAACAACTGCTGTTACAAACATTTGACATAAGAAATAAGCTTAATAATAAGCGAGCAGTAGTAACTACAATGCTCGATTTAGCAGAGCTTTATATCTGTTCATCAAGATCAGAAGAGGCTATAGATCATCTTAATATTGCGTTGGAATTAACTGTTGAACATAAAGCTCAACCTAAAGAAATGAGGGCGCAAAAACTTCTCTTCACGGCGCACAAGGCATTAGGAAACATAAATAAATCCTTCGATGCGCTAGAAAAATATGTTCAGCTACATGAAAAAATAGCGAACACGGAAACGAATAATAAACTCAAACTTCAAGAGTCTAATTTTGTTTCGGAAAAAGCAAAACAGCTGGCGGAGCTAGAGCGAAAGAAAAACATTGAATTAAAAGCAGCACACGATGAGATTTCAACTAAAAATCAAGCTATTTTAGATTCAATAAAATATGCTCAACGCATTCAAGCAGCAATTCTTCCTCCTACTAAATTGATCAACAAATGCTTGCCAAATAGTTTCGTATTATATAAACCGAAAGACATTGTTGCGGGTGATTTTTACTGGGTCGAATCTAGAAACTCAGAAGTGTTTTTTGCCGCAGCTGATTGTACTGGACATGGAGTCCCAGGTGCCATGGTAAGTGTAATTTGTAATGGTGCACTCAATCGATCCGTTCGAGAATTTAAACTTACAGATCCAGGAAGAATTCTTGAAAAAACAAGAGAATTGGTAATTCAAGAATTCGAAAAATCGGAGGAAGAAGTGAAAGATGGAATGGATATCGCACTATGTAAACTAGTAGGTACTACACTTTCATATTCTGGCGCAAACAATCCATTATGGATCGTTCGAAACGAGGAAATAATAGAGGTTAAAGCGGACAAACAACCGATTGGCAAGCACATAACAAGCGACTCATTTACTACGCATACATTAGAAGTTCAAAAAGAAGATGTGATCTACATTTTTACGGACGGCTATGCAGATCAATTTGGAGGACAAAATGATAAAAAGTTTGGTAAAAAGAACTTTCGGTCACTTTTGTTATCGATGCAACAACACTCCATGGCAGAACAGCAGAAACACATGGATCAAGAATTTGAAAACTGGAAAGGAGCAGGGGATCAGATTGATGATGTATGTGTCATTGGAATAAAAATAGGAACTTGATAATACATTGCCATTTAGGATAGAATAAGTACTTTAATAAGTGCCTCCATTACCTATTTTTTACTCCTTTTACCGTTTTAGCAATTGGATTAATTCATCTCTTAAATATTTTCTCATAGAAATGGTTTGTTCCTTCTTTAAGTTTAACATTAGTCTTGTGTTAAGGTCATTTCTGTATTAATTGAATTGGTTCTGTCAATGCTTTGCTGATATTCATACAAATCATTTCCAAGATAATCACGCATTAAACTTTCAGAAACAGTGTTTAATTCGCTACTGCTTGTCATGGTTAATTTTATTTCTTTGTTGGAGAGCCGGATAATTTCCCATACAAAGTCAGGATTTGAGTTTGCCGGATAATTGGTTTCATTTTCGTTGGTCTCACTATATCCTCCCAAATCACTGTAATCGATACCGTCGGTACTATCTTTATCTGTATAAACAGAATTGGAATGCCCTTCAATAATTCTGGTACTACTACTTATCCAAAAACCAACACGTTCTTTATTTTTAAAATCATTGATCTTTTGTTTTCCTAAAAAGCCCCAAGTTCCATCGTATGTCACACGGTAAGATTCGATTCGCTCCTCATCTGAAATTTCGTAACTTACGTAGTCTGTTTTAAGATTGGATGTACGATTATTTAAGCGAGTTAATGTAAAGGTTCCGTCCGAATTGATCGTAATTGATTGTGAATGTTGGGAAACGTAGGTTCCGGTCGAAATCTCGGTACTAGAAACGATTCCGGCATAATTTGAATCCAAAATGGTTCGAGTGATTCCTCCAGATTCAGTAGTAGTATAGGTAAATTGATCCCCTGATTCGTAGGTGTAGCGCTGTATGAGGTCTCTATTAAGACTTCCGTTCTCCAATGTTGTTAACCACAAATCTTCATATTTTACAGTTTCAAGATCGGTAAATTCGTTGCTAGGCGGGTTGGTATAAGAGTAGGAATAATCTTCTTTCAATTCAGTGAGGTTCCAAGTACCGGTCAAACGTGCTTTCCTGCATCGCAAGGAAATTCCGGGGTCTTCATCTCCCTTTTTGAGGCAGGAAGTAGTAAAAAATAGGGGGCATAGAATTAGTGCACCTAATAAGAGGTTTGAAATTGATTTTATCATGTTGAATTAAAGACTTAGTGTTGTTGAACTTAATTTAGAACATGAAAATACGAATTTTTATATAAACTGTTATTTTCGTCAAGTTTCAATGCTTAAAATTCGAAGTAATTGTTTGATAAGATAATCCATTATTCTTGATTGATATTACGACGAAAGGAATCGTCACTCATCTTTCATTAATAATTTAAAATGACCTGATTTGATAGAAACAAATTGAATATTTCGTAATTTTAAAGGGTAAATCCTTATCAGTTCAACGCGGTACAGAATGCATTCGATAGACGAAATTTCAAGAATATCTACCAGAATTATATTGAAAGAACCATTTTATGGGCATTTCATGTTAGGAATGCCGAAATCAATGGATCGAAGTATTGATACAGCGGCCGTGCGATTGTTAAATAATAAGGTGATCCAGTTGTCTATCAATCCAGAATTCTGGGAGACATTATCGGAAGATGAAAAGTATGGATTGATTAAACATGAATTATTACATGTAGTATTAAAACATCTGTTTATTCAGATAAAATATGGTAATAAACCTTTGTTTAATATTGCGGCAGATTTGGTTGTTAACCAATATATTATACAAACTCAATTGCCGGAAGGAGCTTTGGTCTTGTCAATGTTTGATTATTTAAAGGATTTATATGGCATTCAATTAGAGGCTTGGCAATCGACTGATTATTATTATCGAATGTTGCAGAAGGCAATTCAGCAAAAACCAAGTCAATCATTGCAATCCTATAATGCAGAAAACGGCACCAATTATCCTTCTCTGACGGATTTATTAAATTCGGCGGAAGCACATCAGAAAAAACACTTTTATTGGAAACAATTTGATCCGCTCAATGATGCTGATATTAAAGTGATGGAATATCAATTGTACAATCAAATTAAAACGTTGATGGAGCGATTTCAAGGGAATCCACAGTTGATGGGGCATCTTCCTGGTCAATTGATTGAGTACTTGAAAGGTTTTTTAGACTCGTATAAGCCACAAATTGATTGGAGAAGAGTAATGAAGCGTTTCGCTGCTTCCAGCACCAGTACATACATTAAGAACACGGTTCGGAGGGCTTCCAAACGCTATGGAACCACACCAGGGATTAAGGTGAAACGAAATCAAAAATTGTTAATAGCCTTGGACACTTCAGCTTCGGTTCCCATAAAGGATGTTGAGGTGTTTTTTGGAGAATTAAATGCTATTTGGAAGCAAGGGGCAGAGGTGATTATTGTAGAATGCGATGCAGACATTCAAAAAACGTATCCCTATAAAGGAGTGATTCCTGAAAAAGTAGCGGGGAGAGGAGGAACTAATTTTACGCCCCCAATTTCTCTTGCAAATAAAGAAATAAGACCTGATGGCATCATTTATTTTACGGACGGAGAAGGGATGGCACCGGAGGTGAAATCTCGCTGTCCAGTATTATGGATTATAACTTCAGATGGGATTTCAGACGAAGATGAATGGTGGCAGGAACTGCCGGGTCAAAAAGTGAAAATGCAAGATGTCTAACAAATATTATGTGGATGGAAACAATAAGTGAAGAATAGAATACAATACAATTCAGTACAACAGAACATAACACAACATAATACGCTATATTATATGTCTAAAGATTATCAGTTTTATGGATTAAAATCTTCTTCAAAAGAAGTAACAGCATTTGTAAAGCACATCTTGGCTTCTAATGAAGCATTCGAAGCTCAAAATCAAAAGAAAACGCCCGTTTGTATTTGGGGTAAACATGGAATTGGTAAAACCGAATTGGTGCAACAAATTACCGAGGAATTGGGTTATAAGTGGGCTTATATTGCTCCAGCACAATTTGAAGAGATGGGAGATTTGCTTGGAATGCCAAAAATTGATGAAGAATCAGATCAAACCACCTTTGTACCACCTCAATGGGTGCCGAGAGAAGAAGGACCAGGAGTATTGTTGATTGACGATGTTAATCGGGCAGACGACCGAATTTTAAGAGGAATTATGCAATTGTTGCAAAACTTTGAATTGGTGAGTTGGAAATTGCCCTCAAAATGGCAAATTGTACTTACGGCAAATCCAGATGGGGGAGATTATTCAGTGACTCCGATGGATGATGCAATGCTAACGCGTATGATGCATATTACGATGAAATTTGATCCTAAAAGCTGGGCGAAATGGGCAGAAGCAAATAAAGTAGATAGTAGAGGGATCAATTTTGTACTGACATATCCAGAAATTGTCGATGGTCAATTAACGACACCACGTTCACTAGTTCAGTTTTTTAATTCGATTCAAGGGATCGAAAAATTAGACGAAGAATTGCCACTGGTTCAAACGTTGGCCGCTTCTTGTTTGGATGAAGAAACAGTTACTTCATTTATTACGTTTGTACAACAAAACCTATCCGAACTGGTAGAGCCTGAGAAAATTTTGAATACCGGCCAGTTCGAGCGGGATGTAAAGAACTATGTAGAGGAATTAGTAAAACAAGAGGTATTAAGAGTGGATATTTTGGCAACATTATGTACTCGATTTGGAAATTATCTTATTGTGAATAAGATTAAGCCAAGTTCGGCACAGGTGAAAAACATTCAACAATTCGCAAAAATGGAGGTGTTGCCCAATGATTTACGCCTTATCTTTCTTCAGGATTTAATAGGCTCCGATAACCCACATTTGAAGCTGATCATGAATGATCCTGAGGTAAGTATGTTGTTGCTCGGAAATATGTAGTGGAGTGCGTATTAAAACCATTCATTATTAGCCCAGTTGTATATGTTCTAGTACACTTAGACTATTTATTTATTTATTTAAAAATAAAATTAGAAAACTTCCATAGCCATGAGTTCGATTGATCACGAATACAATATTTACCGATATTTTAAACATGTATCTGATTATAATTATACGTATTCGTACAATTTATACGCGAATGATCAGCTGACAGGATTTTCCATTAATAAACCAATTGATCCAACCGCATTGATCAAAAGCTTTCCGAATTTGAAAGCGATCCGAATGGAATTTTCCAAAACCGCATTTCGTAAAAGTTTTGATTCAGAAGATTTTATAAATCAAATTCTGAAAGATTTTCAGTTGGAATTACTCCACATCGAACGAGGACATTCCTTAACGTCTTTTTCGGATGAAATAGGAACACAACCACTTCGTTTTCTAAATGTTGCAGGAGAAAGTGTGACGGATTTTACCAATGTGCTATCGAACTTATCGAAGTTGGAACAATTAGATTTAACTTGTTCGGAGGCAACGTTGGGATTGAGATTAAGTACACTTTCTTCGCTTTCGATGTTGCGCCTTGTAGGAGTGGAGGTACGTGATTTGAAGGAAGTGTTTGGAAAAGAGGTGCAATCCGACCAAGGTTGGCTATCAAAGTTAACAAGTAAGGCTAAAACAGCAACGGGCTCCCATGATGCGTTGGAGTTTTTGGAGCTTCAGATTGTCAAAATGAAGGAATTGCCTGCTGACATAAATTTACTCCGAAACTTACGTTTTTTTAGCGTGGTACAAGCTGATATTGAAGAAATTCGCGAAGATTTAGTTTTGCCAAAACTGGAGAAGTTGTCCCTTCATAGAACGGTTCATCTTCAAAAAATCCCTAAAGGAATTTTGGAAGGCCCCGCACTCAAATTCTTTGATATGTATACCTATGGTGAAGCAGCCCGTGGGTCGCTTTCGTTGCCAGAATCATTAAACATGCCCTCATTAATTGTGTTTCAAATGGGAGGGTATCAATTAGAACAGTTTCCAATGTGCGATGCACCGAAATTGCAGAAGTTAACGTTGTCGATGATTCCGATAAAAGAGGTGTTGAATAAATTACCAAATTCAACGAACTTAAAAGAAATAGAATTGTACGATCTTGCATTAAATCAACATAATGATATCACCCAAATACCTTCGAAAAAAGTAACCAGTTTTCTTGGTCCGCTCGTGTATAACCATGCGCAAGGACAAATGAATTTTACACATTGGCCGTTATTGGAACAGTTGGAATTACAAGGATCTGAAGCACTTCATCAACTAGAATTCAAGGTCGATTTCTCTCAAAATGCTCAATTACGGAAGTTGACTTTTACTAAAATAGAGTCATTGAGCGTGTTAAGTGGATTGCCGGAGAATATAGAGGATTTAACGATTCAAAATTGTGTTAATTTGGAAGTGATTGACCTGAAAGGAACTTCAAGAATCAAGTTTTTACGGATTAATAATTTACCAGCACTGAAAGAAATTCGATTTGAAAATGCTTCATTAACTTCTTTATATTACGTTTCGATCGAAAAATGTTCAAATTTGAAACGATTGAATTTGGAAATTTTAACAGCACCCAAATTGGATTCATTAAACATAGGTGATTGTGGAGAAGGATTGGTAAACCCTCTTGTAGATGACATATCAAAACTGTTAAAGTTTATGGATTCTAAGTCATTTTCAAAACCCGAAAAATTGACGTTGGGGTATTGGTTGTTTAATGAATCTAGATTTACACCGGTTACGCAAGAAATAAAAGAAGATACGTTGAGCCTTCTTCAATATTCAAATGATATATTGTTTAGTTTGATCAGTTCATCCTTTGATCAATTTAGTAACGAAGGAAAAGGAATGGAACACTTTGATAAGAGCGAGATCAAAGATAAGTCCATTGCGATTGTTGGAAATACTTTTGATACAAAAACGTCTATTAAAAATAGTTTAAAAAATCTTCAAATGAAGGTGACGACCAAAGTGTCGGAGGCTGATTTTGTAATCGTTGGAAAAAAGAGCAAGTTGGATTTTTCAGAGTTGAAAAAAGAAGTCATTTTAGTGACAGAAGCAAGTATAAATGCTTTTTTGGAACAATATCAGCCCAAGTTTTTGCAACAGGAATCTACTACGGACCAGCATGTCCAAAATTTACGTCAAATTCTTTGGTCCAACAATCCCGAAACGGAGTTAATGGCATTAGAAATGTTGAAAAACGGTGGATTAAGGTCGGAATTGATCGGAGAGTGCATTGTAATTGCCAAAACATCAAACGATAAGTCTGTCAAAACGAAGTATAAGTCCTTTCTAAAGGGGAAAATTTCGGAGGAAGCACTTAAATTGATTTCTAAAAATGTACGTTTCGATAAACCAAAATCAAGACCATTTTATAACCTTTCTGATTTTTCCACGGAGTTGGTAGGGAAATTCGCTTTAGCTCTTTATAAACGTACCAACGAATATTGGCCAGAAGTACTATGGAATCACCATGCAGATTATGATTTGAGAATGGAAATCATTCAAAACCATATTATACCACAAGTACTTAACCGTCCGCATTACTTGGATTTACATCATAAGTTGACCGTGGAAGAAGTGAACCTGATCTTGGAAATTCCAGAGATTCAGGGGAAGGTGAAAAGGGTCATATTGTATGTCAATGGTTCCGAACTGCCACCGGCACTGTCCATGCATTCGAAAACACTTAAAAATATTGAGATAAATGGGGATTTGACGTGTGAAAAGATTCCTGAATTTATTTATGAATGCAAGCGACTAAGTGAGTTGAGAATGTACGCCTCAAAAATTGAAGAGATTGATTCCAAAATAGAAGGATTAAGTCAATTGAAGACGATTCATTTGCATAGCAAAAAGGAAGTGAAGCTTCCAGAGGAACTGAAAACGCTACCTAAATTAACTCGAGTACATTTTTTTGGAGGAGTTCAAGATCGAGTAAAATGGGAGGCGTTTCTTGAAGAGAAATAAATAAACGAATAAATAAATAAATTGTTTCGCGTCGTCGAAATTTAGAATTATGACCAGCGAATGATCGTTGTTTATTGAGAGAACAACATTATTTAAAATAAAATAAAATTAAGTTAAATTGAATACATTTCATGATGAGATTTGAATTTGAGCGTAAACGTTTTTATCCGGTAGTAGAAGAGGTTTCTTACGACCATAGCGAACAGAAATACCTTCAGCATGCCTTGGAGATTGAACGCCTCGATGAGGAACATCCAAATTTGAAAAGTATCAAGTTTAATTTTCAGAATAGCTTCTTTGATCCAGTGGATATTCCTTCTTATTCCGAATCGGTTTTGGCCAATTTTAGTTTGGAAGATATTACGATATGGGACAATGATACATTATTGAAGTTGCCCCCAATATTAAGCCAGCATCCATTAAAGCGCCTAAGTTATTATTCAACCAAACCGGCAATACTAGGGGATGTGTTTGGAACTTTGTCAGAATTGGAAGAATTGAGTTTAGTAACGCCAAAAGTAGATTTAAGGAATGGTTTGGATCAGTTAAAGCATCTGAAATGTTTAACGATTCATTGCGATGAAGTAATTGGATTTGAACAAATTTGTCTATTAACCAATTTGGAATATCTTGAATTGAAAATTCCATCTCTTTCTGAATTGCCGGCTGATTTTCATCGATTAAAAAAACTGAAAGTGTTCGATGTGGACGATTGCAATTTAACAGAAATCGTACCCAAAGAATCACTTTCTAATTTACAAAGCCTTCATTTACGTTTGGTAACAAAATTAGAACGTCTAGGGGAGAACATAATAAATAGTCCAGAGTTAAAAAAGATTCATGTCTACCCGTATTACGATGATATGAAATGTACACTTCAGTTACCACAACGATTGAATTTACCCAATTTAGAAGAATTGGAATTGGGTGTTCGATTGATTCATTTTCCAGAATGTCGAGTGCCAAACTTAAAGAAATTGTATTCGTCCGATATTGACGCGAATGTAATTATCCAAAATATAGGTGATTGCAAGGGATTAACAAACTTAGGTTTAAGTAGGCCTGAAAAAGAAAGTATGGAAAACAGGAAGTTAGAGCCTGAAATGCCCCTTCCAATATGGCCGAGTTTAACGAATTTGAGACTAGGAAATTCGGGTAATTTCAAGATCAATTTTGAGCATTATCCAGCGGTAACAAACGTAACTCTCCATGAGTGCTGCGCGAATACGGAACTTAAAAACTTTTCTCCCACACTTTGTCATTTTAGTTTGACAGGATCGTACGTTGAATCAATAGAATTTACCTCCAATAAAGTGGTGGAATTACAAACATTTGAAATAGTAAAGTGTAAGGCCCTTCAACAAATTTCATTAGATGGTCGTTTGGCACCCAATATTCATAGGATGCATTTGAATTCATGTCCAACTCTTACTAAACTGAGTGCAGAATTTTTATGGTTAAAACCGGTTCAAAATTGCTATATAACAAATTTAGAAGCCGATACTCCCTATATTGATGCTTGGGTACAAGATTTAAATGATGTCTTGAAATATACCCAAAAACAAAATTTTTCGGAACTGGAAATTGAAGCACTGGGTTACTGGGTTTTTCGGCATCATCAATTGGAAGATCCTACAGATCAAATCATAAAGCATTCGTATCAATTACTTGAATTACCGAACAAATTAATTCACGATGTAATAGGGGGGAATTACCACCTGTTTAATGAGGAGGAAAAGTCGATTAATGATTTGGATCCATCAAGTATTGCACAGAGAAAAGCAGCCGTTATTGGAAATACAATTACGTCAAAAACTACTATAAAGCAAGAATTGAAAGAAATAGGGTTTCAAGTTACCGCAAAAATAGAAGAAGCGGAATTTTTAATGGTGGGTAAAAAGGCACCGTTTTCAAAATACAAGCTTCAATCGAACGTGGTCCTCTTCTCAGAACAAAATTTGAATGAATATAGAGATAAGAATGCTCCGAAATTTCTAAAAGCAGAATCGATTTCAAGCAATAGTTTAGAAAATCTGGGTCAGATTCTTCATGCTGGAAACGATGACTCCGATTTGCTCGCATTGGAAATAATGAAAACGGGTGGTTTGCCAGATGATTTACGAATTGATGCGATTGCTGTTTTGAAAACAAGTACCAATGATAAGGTACGTGCCGGTTATCGTAAATTTCTAAAAGCGAATCTTAATTCGGAATATTATGCTCTAATTCAAGACCGTACAAAGTTTGAAAATGAACCATATCAACCTTTTTATTCGAGAGGAGCAATTTTGGCGAAATATTTGGATCAACTAGTATTGGCAGTTTATCTTCGGCAAGGGAGTCATTGGGAAAATATTCTTAACTTTTCAGAAGTAGAAAAGTATCAAACCTTAAGAAAAGAAATTATAGCAAAACATGTTATACCAGAAATTCAAAAGAACCCAATATCGGTTGATTTAAGCAGTGGACTTACCTCAGAAGAATTAACTGCAATCTTGGAAATGAAAGAATTGGAAGGGGTAATAGAGGAATTAAAACTGTGTACCAATGATATTAATGTGCTTACTAATTTAGAGCGTTTTCCTGGACTGTTAAGTTTATCAGTATTTGGTGCTTTGAAGGAATCAACGATTCCTGATGAGATATATAAATTGAAAAATCTAAAATATTTGCGTCTTAATATGGGTTTGATAAATGTGGTTGATAAACGAATTGGGACATTGACCGAACTAGCTGAATTAATTCTTTTTGGATCGAAAAAAGTAAAATTGCCAGATGAATTGGCAAATTTGAAGGAACTAAGATATTTGGGATTTGAACCCGAAGATGAAGAACGGTGGAAACATTTGCTAAAATAGGTGTTTGTTGGAAAACGATCATTTAGATTCTCTAAAACCAAACACGCACCAGCCTAAATTAGGCCTATCGTCGAAATGACTTTAATTGGGTTCTTTTGAGATCGAGTTTCCTTTATTACTCCCTGATTTAATTTTGACACAAAAAGTGCCGGATAGGATTGGTGCGTTTGTTCAATGTACTTCCGATAATATTCCTATTCTATAATGATTTTAAATGGTTGTTATTGCAGTTTAGAAAAGGCTTCAAAAGTGTAATCCATAATCTCAAAATCCCCAAACTTGCCCAAATAACTACCGCTTATGCCTGAAATTGAGATGTACGTGTCTTTCCATATTCATATCTTGATTGATAGTGAGATAAGGGGTAGCTTTGTTAGATCAAAATATTGAACAATCCATAATCTCTTCTTACCATCGTCCAAATGAAAGAATCCATTAGCAAACAGCTAGTTATAGCGTTTACAGTAGGTTTTACTGCACTCTTTTCGATTTACAATTTACAAGCCCAAACACACAAACATCCTGCACCTTTTGATAAGGCTGAGATCGTGAGTTGCATGGTGACTCCACCGCCGTTTGCAACATCTACTGAATTGCCAGACGGAACCACATTGCAACATCAAATGAGAGGGGATGCGTTTATTTCAACGCTTGAAACAATTGACGGGTATACCATTCTTAAAAATAGCGAAGATGGATACTTTTATTATGTAAAAAAGAAAAGAGATGGGGGGATTGAAAAGGAGCAAATGCGCGCGCACAATCCTAAAAATAGATCCGATCAAGAAATTAAGTATTTGATTAAAAAGGAAAATTACACAAAAATGACGAATGGCAACGTTCCAAACCGTACGATTGACTTAACCAATCTTAGTTCCGGTATTTACTATATTTCAACCCGAAATAATGTAACCAAGTTTAGTAAGCTATAGCAGGAAAATATAGTTAATAAACCAAGAAAGAAAGTCCGGTTCATTGAAGAAAATGAACTGGGCTTTCTTGTTTTATGCAGTAAAGTGAAATCTAAATTGGTTGTTGTAGGAGTAAAATGGGGTAGAAAATTTAGAGGTATTGAGTACATGCAATATTGAAATTGAAGGCACTATTTAAATTAGTACGTTAATCTTTGATTGCCGAATTAGTTTCTTCATTGATTTGATTAAAGTATTTCATGATTTCCATTCTTACGGGACATTTTGAAATATCGAGCCCTTCTCCACCGATTCTGATTTCTTGTCCATCTATAAATAAGTCCAAGTTCTCATAAGGCATGTGAGATATCGTATAAATCTTGGATGGTTTTTCTTTTGTTATATCGTCTTTCCTTTTAAAAAGCAATTCAAAACCATTGAATGCAAGAGATGGAAGAACATTAAACTTGTTCAATTTTCCATCCTTAATCCACCATATTCTATAATCATGCATGGCATTGATTTGCCCACCATGGAATTGGTTATAGATAATGACCGTATCAATGTC
Source organism: Cytophagales bacterium (assembly GCA_965277185.1). Taxonomy (GTDB): domain Bacteria; phylum Bacteroidota; class Bacteroidia; order Cytophagales; family JAHDFW01; genus JAHDFW01. The sequence goes on from CBDICC010000016.1 coordinate 20,608, forward strand.
GTTTTTATGGAACCATTGGCGTTCGTTACTGAGCCTTATGGCTTCCACTAAAGAATCATCAATTATTTCTTGCTTAGGCTTTGATTCCTCTTCCAGGTCAGCTGTGCTACACGAGAAAAGCCCAATGAGCAAGATGAGTATAGGTAAGGATGCTTTCATATCAACGAATTTCATTCAGTTGGTTTTCAAGTTAAATCTACAATTTGTTCAAATGACAAGCAATATTTCGAATCAAATTATGGTTTCATGGCATTGGATTATCACAGAAATACGTTAATAGTCATAGCTTCTTTCAATGAAGTAGGGTAATACTCCAATAAGTTGTTTTAAATATATACTCAAATATAATTACACCTTAATATATTCTATTCCATTCCTTATGAAAAAAACAATTTATACACTTGCCTTAATAATTACATTCTTGGGGCAAAATCACTTGGGCTTCAGCCAATCATTCGATAAACATGCAATAAATGGGAGGGATGCAATTAAGGTGAAGATTGTTGATCTCGATCAGGATGGTCATCAGGACATAGTGACCAGTTCGTTCTTGAATGATGAACTGCTCTGGTACAAAAATGATGGAAATCAATCCTTTACTAAAGATACAATTGCGCTTATCAATGCACCGAATAGTTTTGCGGTAGCAGATTTAGACGGCGATTTGGATTTAGATGTGGTTTGTTCAGATGTTGATTTCACTAACTTAGTGTGGTTTCAAAATGATGGAAATGAGAGTTTTACGGCTGTCAAATTTTCCTCAACGAACTCGAATACTATCACAGCAGTAAAGTGCATGGATTTAGATCAAGATTTGGATCTAGACATCGTATGTGTTTTTAGTAATACCGGAAATATGGAATGGTACGAAAATGATAGTTCAGGTAATTTTACCAACCATGTTTTTTCGGCAACAGGAGTTAATCGAGGGATGGACGTGCAAAACATAGATGGGGATCAAGATCTTGATATTATAGCTACTGCTGCAGGTGTATCGGGTATCTCATGGTTTGAAAATGACAGTGTACAGAGCTTTACTCAACATGTAATCTCAACAACGGGCACTTCGCATTCGTCCGTTCAATCCGTTGATTTGGACGCCGATGGCGATTTTGATTTTGTTTCTTGCGATTATAATTTAGGCACGTTAGAATGGTTTCAAAATGATGGATCATTCAATTTTACTGAACTTAAAATTGATTCTAGTATGGGAACGCTCTATTCGTTTGATTTAGCAGATTTTAACAGAGACAGTTTAGTGGATATTGTTATTGCGTCGTTTAATCAAGATAAATTAGTTCTTTATATAAATGATGGAAACGGCATGTTTACGAAATCGGTAATCACAACTATTAGTAGTTCTCCGGTTAATATAAATGCCGGAGACATAGACGGAGATGGAGATCCTGATATTGCTGTTGTAAGTTCCGTTGCAGATTCGGTGCATTGGTTTGAAAATAAATTGGTGATTGTGCAGGATACCACAATTGTAGATACAACTGGTAATGATACCACGATTACGAATCCTCAATTTATTTCAGATCAAATTTTGTTTAAGGAGGTACAGTTATATCCAAATCCAACACAACAAATAGTGAATATCAATCTAACTGGAATAGGAGAGGCAGAGATCAAAGTGTTCGATTTAAGTGGAAAGGAAATTTTAAAAACAAAAAGTACCGGCCAAGATCAATTCCATTTAGATTTAGCTGGTTTAAAGGGTCTTTATCAACTGAGGATCACAAAGAATCAAGCACATTCGAAAACATATCGCTTGATTGTGCAATGATTTGCAATGTTTTTTTGATAACAGATAGTTTAAGAATGTTTTGGTTTTCTATCTTTTAATCTAAAGAGATGTAAACTAAGCTCCATGAAGCTCTTTAGTCAAATTTATCAATACGATGTCATTTAAGTATCTTAGCTTGTTTTATTTAATATTAAACAATTTTTTATACGTAAATATGTTGTGTTTATAATTATTTTAATCGAAGCAAATTAGGGGTTTTAAATTAAAGTGTTAATATTTGTTTACATATTTAACTAATTCAAAACACTCATAAACATTTTGAAGGTAGGAAATTTACCGGAAGAACAGAATTAATTGAATACATGAACGGTCAAATAAAAACCGATATTAGACAAATTATATCCCAGTTTTAATGAGAAAAATTTATTTAATTTTATTGTTAACCATGACATGCGGAAGCATTTTTGCCAAAGCTAAAAATAATAGGAATGATTGAGCAAATGTTCAAGAATGATTATTGGAATGATACGAATGATCGATTTAGGTGAATTAAATTAAATAATTATATTTATAACTAAATTGAATATGAATTAATTACAACCGCTTCAATTAAAATTACTTCCCATGAAAGAATACAGATTTCGTTATTTGACCGCTTTGTTTTTATTTTCCTTGCTAATAACCAATTGCCAAAAAGAAAATAAACCATCCGATTCGACTGATATTGAGGCCAATGATCCTATTTCTAAATCAACAGAAAATGAATTGCTGACAAATCCTTGTACGAATCCAATAACTGTTGCAGAACTTAAAACATGCGCCAGTTCTATAGGCGTTTTAGCATTTGATAGTATTTCTACAGGTGAAATTGTAAATGGCAACAATTGCCTGAAATCATGGAATGATGACGATACATTATTATTTATTTCTTACCAGGACTCGGTTGATTTATGGCGAGTAGGCGAATGGCAGGAACTTCCAGGTAAAATGGGAGGATCGTGGTTTTCCAATTTCAATGCACAGCAAGCTGGAATGACGAAAGCAGAGGTGCTAAATCAATTTGCGATTACCAAATGTTCGGAATTTAACTATGACTCATGCTTTTGTGCAGGAACACAACTCCCCAATGACACATTGATCCAATACGAAGATCATGTACGTTTTGGAGCAGGGAAGCGATTTATCTTTGGAGTAGTAGGGAAGAATGAATTTGGAGAGGGAGGTCAAATGCAGTGGAATGCATTGACTAAGGATAAACCGCCATTTAGACTATTGGAGCAAGTTCGTTGGGAATAAGCCTTTGAATACAAATTCACATTTTAAATTAATTGAGGCAGCTCACGTGTGTTAAAGATGCGGTTCATATTTACTTGTTTTAAACCGGTTCTAAAGAACTATTTAAATTCAGTTAAATAACATAAGCAACCGTTTTGTTCTTTTTATGGTCTTATACATAAGATAAGTTTAACAAATCAAATTAACCTTAAAGAACAACAAAACAGTTAATGTCAATTAAATTCAAAAGAGCGGTTTTTTGTATTTTCCTTTTATTTTTAACGAGTGTCGGGTGGGCGATACCCAAAAAACGATCTTCGGCTTGCTATGCGGGTTTAAGCTATCGCAATACTTCCGTACGACGTTATAGTCATGTCATAGGGAGCAGTTTTGAGTATTGGACAAGTTTAAGACGAACGTCAACTATTCAGTCTTTTCTTCCTTTAGGCATCAAGGCTGGGTATATGACGAATATAAAACAGTATCAAAGTTTCCGAATAGGAGTTCAAACATCTTTATGGGCAATTACGCAGTTATTTGCCAATCCAAAATATGATGTGGCGTCAGGTGAACTTTTAAAAAAGGGGATTGCCAAATCCAGATTTAATATCGTGTTTGGGTATGGAGTTCAACACCAACGTAATTTTAATCGAATTTTTTGTCCCATGGAGTATACGGTTCATAGACCAGAGGCAGGATTTTGGCTTTATTTAGGAAAGGATTTGACGCTGGTTGGGACCTATGTATTTGGTAGAAATATCCCTGTCAGCCAATTACGCCCGCCTTCATTGTTGTCAGATCCAATAACTCCTCCAATGCCGGTAGTTGATGTAGCTCGGTATGTCAAAACCACAGAGCTTATTTTATCGCTTAACTTTCGTCTTGCCGGTCGATTTGATCGAATTTTAAAACCCGCAATGTTTCTTCCTTTGATGAGAAGAAAAGGTCCTTTTAAAAGTCGAAATAAATAAAATAATTGGGCGGAATTTGCGGGAGTTTTAAACTCATAAGAATCTCGTGTGTGTTTCAAACGCGCACGAATTTTTCTATTTAAATTGAATCCAAATTGAATGCCTTGAGCATGATCTTAAAGAGATGCATTCTTGATATGTGGCTAATAACCAACAGATATGAATGCGCTAGGTAAGTTATATTCTTAAGTAACCGTACAACCTAAATTATCGAATATACTTCAACCCTAAATTATACGTGGCACCCAATCCTGAATTTTGTCCACGCCAGAAATTGGTGTAAAGCATTTCCATTTGAAGCCTAGGATTTAATTGATACTTAAATCCAGCACCAGAAGCAGTGAAATTGGCATTAATAACCCAATCCGTGTCTGTTCCATCCGCAAGGCGTTGTGTATGCTGCGTCATGATGTAAAACGTGGTTCTACGATTCGGGAAATAACTTAAGAAGGCACTCAATGGAATGTCAAAGTGTGTTCCTTGATTGGATCTTCGTTTAAATCGAACCAAAGCATCTGCTTCTCCAAAAAATTGAAACTTGTTTCCTGCGAACAATTTCGAATAGAAAAATTGAGTCCACCACATATGCCGATCCCACTCAATCCAATACCGATCTGCACCATTGCCTTCTGCAACTTTCGGTAAGACATAAATAAATTGACTCTGAATGGTCAAATTGTTGTTATTCTTAAAAGGGGAGAGCTTAATTTTGGGCGCAATACTAGCCAATCCAGCCCTCGAACTTACACTGTTTTTAAACGCCAATCCTTCAATCAATCCTCCAAATGTGCTATCGCCGCTACTTCCTGTATTTCGGAAATTTAAATCTAATCCTGCATTGATTCGAGAATTCTTTGATGTTCCATACGTAAACTGAATTAGACTTCCTGCAAACGTATTCCGGAATCCAGAGAAATCTTGACCCTGCCAATTCGATTTTGATTCGGTGTAAATGCTAGAAAATAAAGTCAAATCCATTTGGCCCTTTTTTAATAAAGTACCAGGATTGTATGTTTGTCCACCAGATTGAGTAGGTCCAATTGATCCTACGTTATTGGTTGCATTCGTACTGGATTTTTGGATGTCATTTAATGTCCAATCGTACTTGTAATATTTTACAGGAAGGCTGCCGAAATCCTTACTTCTATACTTATTTATAAAAGCAATGGGATCTCCAAAGTCTTCTTTAAACCAGTTAAATATTTCAGAGAGGTAGATATTGTTATCTTTCTCATATACAAATGATTGATCATTTATTGAATTACCCGTTTGGCTATTTAAAGTTTGTTCAATTGACTCAGGTAGCACAGCTCCGGAGGCAATTTTCGGACAACTCACAGCGCCACAAACCAAGACAAAATGCAGCCTTGGATCGCTGTGTTCTTTGCGTAAGATATCGTTCTCTAGAAAATCTAACGTAATGGATTTACCAGCCACCTCAAACTTGGTAGTTTTAAAAAAACCAGTTACTTCCATTGGACCACTTATTGGATAGTGATCGACCACTTGTTTGATCACCAATAGATTATAGGCATTGATGTAAAAAGCCTTTTGTTCATTTTTAGATCTACCCTCTAGATTAAATTGCTTTATCTGATCTACTAATTTGATCAAAGAAGCATTCTTTTGTTTTATGGATTGATAGTCGACTTTACCCATTGAAACATAATTTTTCAGAAACTGATCTGCATCCTGAAAAAATGAATCATTTGAAGTTTGAGCTTGGGATCTTGAAATTAGTCCCCAAGCTCCCCAAATGCTTAAAGTAGCAACTAAGATGATACGGATGAACGTGTTTGTTAGATGGTTTAAATGCATTAATTATGAATGATAGATGTTAACTAGGATGTATAATTATTTGGGTTTCAATAATCAATGTAAAATACAATATTTGAAGTTGAAAGGTTCATTAAATATTACAATATTAGTTAAATTGAACTTTTTTAAAGGATAAAACGTTTTCAACTCATTACGACAAATCAACTTAAGTTGTTAAAGTAGATTGTGGTAAATAGAATGAATACCTAGTTTAATATAGTTTGTTTAATTAATAAAGATAGAAGTTATAGTTATGAAAAAGACGTTTAAATTTTTAATGGCATTGTTAGTTGTAGGAGCGGTTGTCGTTGGTTGCGATAAGCAAGATGTGGATCCGAATGACGGAAATGACATGGATAATTCCATGGATACAGGAAACGACAATGATACCAATGATGATGATGATGTTGTAGATACGGACACCACAGTAGGGAACGGAGATACAACAACTGTAGTTCTTGATTTTCCTGCGGATGAAGCTACGTTTGATTTGTATTTACATAATAACGATTCTCGAATTTGGGGAAATGCTACGTTTGAAGTTATAGGAGTGTCAGTAGAAGCATGTAGAAATGATGATAAAATGACCATTAACAGTGACGGAACATATAGTTATGATAATGGAGCAACATTATGTGGTAATGACGTTCAAAGTAAAACAGGAGCTTGGGAGGCTGATTTTGCTGCCAAGACGATTACTTTTGATAAAGGAACAGTGGATGAGCAGGTTGCAACTATTTCGGTATTGAAAGAAAATAAATTGAATGTAACTGGATCCTATATGGGGATGACTTTGGATGGGTCATTTGATCGACAGTAATAAAAGTGAATTCTTGAATTGAATTAAATTGAATTAAATCGAATTAATTTAGGACGGAATAAAGTTATAAGTAAATAAGGACATTTTGAAAACATCCGGTTTGTCACTATAGTAGGGCAGATTGGATGTTTTTTTTAGTTAAAGGTAAAGTAGGGAAGAAAATTCAAAAATAATTGATCAAAACCCCACCATATCCTAAAAGTAAACGTATTAGTTGATAATGGAGATAGATTAAGCTATCTTTGTAAAAAGAACAGAAGTTTCTGAAAGACTTCTATCAGTAAAGAAAAAGTAGTAAATGAGTAAAGCTGCAAGTTTCGCTGTTAGTTCAGCGATGAATCACTTTCGAAAGAAAGCAAGTATAAGTACAGGTAAGGTATACACAAAACCAATGCAAGTGGCTATTTGTCCAACAATGCGTTGTAATGCTAAATGCCTGATGTGTGATTGTTGGCATGAAAAAAGTGATTATATAAGTAAAGATGATATTCTTACTTTTATAGAAGATATGCATGCCTGGAGAGGATCCGGATTTTTTGTGCAAATAGCGGGAGGGGAGCCTTTGATTTACAAAGGAATTTATGAGATTTTCAAGAAATTGACGGATCTTAAAATTTCGTCTAAGATTACCACCAATGGATATTCACTAAGTAGTGAAAAAGTATGTGATCAGATTATTGAATCTGGATTGCCCTATCTTTCTATTTCCATTGACTCTCATATTCCAGAAGTACATGATGAATTCCGTGGTAGAGAGAAGATGTTTTCAAACGCTATGAAGGGAATTGAATACCTTCGTAAGAATTCTGATATGATGATCGGTATTTCTTCTATTATTATGAAGGATAATGTTGGTCATTTGCCTGAATTCACCGATTTCCTAGTCGATTTGGATGTGGATCGCGTATTGTTTCAACCAATGCGGGATTATTATAATCCAATTGAAAAATGGCAAGATTATCGTTATTGGGTAAACGACTACGAAGCATTGGATAGAGGCTTAGATCATATCTTGAAAGTAAAAGAAACAAGCCCAAAGTTTTTCAATACAGTGGATGACTTTGAAATGATTCGAACCTATTTCCGAGATCAATATTCAATTATCAATAAGCGAGAGTGCTATATTGGATATGAGCAATTGTTCGTAAGTGAAAAAGGAGATATTACAATGTGTGATGCTTACAATAGCATTGGTAATATTAAAGACCGAAACATAGAAGAGGTTTGGTACGCACAAGAAACTCAGAACGAACGAAACGAAATGGTAGGATGTACCTTGCCATGTACAAGTAACTGCAAAAAAGAACTTTCGTTAACAGACAAGGTGAAGAAGTTTGTAAAACTTCAGAAAGCAGGATTGTTTGATTAATTAAGTTTAAGAAACATAAAGATTTTAAATAAATGAAAAGCAGCCAATTTGGTTGCTTTTTTTGTTACTAGCTGTTTAAGTTTAAAACGGATTTTACAATGATGGATTCAAACAAAAAGTCACCAAAACACCAAGCACAAATCCCTGCTGGACTCAAATATTCTTTTATCCTCCATTTTGTGATCGATATGCTATTTGCATTACCTATGTTTTTTGCTCCAACCTGGTTTTTTGAGGTGTTTGGATTGGGCAAACCAGATTTAATGATTACTAGGCTGGTGGCGGCTGCATTATTTGGAATAGGGATAGAATCATTGATAGGGCGTAATGCTTCGTTAGAGACCTTCCAAAATATGTTAAATCTTAAGATAATATTTTCCGCTACTGCGTCTATTGGAATCGCATTGTCTTTATATCAAATGTCAAAACCCATAATATGGGTACATTGGCTGATTTGGGGAACGTTTGTAGCTTTTAATATTTTATGGGTTTATTGGAAAGTTACTTTAAAGAAAAACAATTAGATTAGCGGTATAAAATGAATCAGCAAATGAAAAAAAGATACACAATACTGGCATTAGGTGTTTTATTAAGTTCAATGGCTTTTCAGTCTTGTACTAGCAATAGTTCTGTAAATGAGCAGGATGCGGTGGTTGTACCTGAAAATTCAGAGAAAACAGATACCAATACCACCAGCAATGATGCGGACATAGAGAAAGTGAACAAGGAATCAGCTGAATCTAGTAATCGGGTAGAGGAGCAAATCGCGCTAATTAAAGATAAGTTTAGTGTGATTTCCGAAGATATGAAAGCCGGAAAGTACAAGGATGAAAAATATGAAACGGAATGTGGGGGAGGAATAACTAAGTTGAATAAGGCAATGGATGGAAGCGATTTAAGATTTCTTTCTAAGAATGATTGTTCCGATCATGGATGCACAAAAACTTCCTACTATTTCTGGGAAGGAGCATTATTATTTAAGTTCATCGAAAGTTCTTATTGGGTAGGTACTACGGACGAGGTTGAACAAAAAAGAATTTATTATAAAGATGGTCAAGTGATCCGTTGCTTGCAGAAAAAGACTAGCGGAACAAAAGGATATGATGCCGCAATAAAGGCTTTAAGTAATATGAAAAATGCGCCTGGTGAATGTGAAGACAAAGATGAAATGGCTTATTTGAAAAACTTGGTTCATTTAGCAGATCAACATCAGGTGGAAGATTTCTTTTGTGGAACGGAGCATTAATAAATGAAAAAAAACAGTTCCTGTTACTTTTAATGATGTGCAAGAAGAAGCATTGAATAGTGCATTAATGAATTAGATTGGGTTAAATGATTCAATTCATATTAGATCAAACAGGGGCTAAATCATGTGAAGAGCGAGAATTAGTACAATCTCTGTGGAGCGGCTATGGTAGTATCAAACGCTTCGATTTATATGGTGCAAATGTGGATTCAATCATCGTGAAGCACATTGATCTCAATCAATCCAATGCACATCCAAGAGGCTGGGCAACAGACAAATCTCATTTACGAAAGGTAAAATCATATGAAGTTGAATCCGAATGGTATACCAAATGGTATCACCGGTGTGATGACCTTTGTCGTATTCCAAATTGTTACGGAACAAAACAACTTGAAAATGGCCAAATCATCTTATTAGAAGACCTGAACGCCGTTGGATATGATAAACGTAAGTCTACGTTAAATGAATTAGATATTAATAAATGCTTGGAATGGCTGGCATTTTTCCACGCTAGATTCATCCATGAAAAGCCAGAAGGACTGTGGGACATTGGAACCTATTGGCATTTAAATACACGTCCGGACGAATGGGAGGTCATGGAAACTGGAATACTTAAAGATTATGCCCAAGCTATTGACAAAGCGTTAAACGAAGCAAGGTTTCAAACCATGGTGCATGGAGATGCCAAAGTGGCTAATTTTTGTTTTACAAGTGAAAAGGACACGAATTTGAAAGGGGTAGCAGCAGTTGACTTTCAATACGTAGGAGCTGGATGTGGAATGAAGGATGTAGCTTACTTTTTAGGAAGTTGTTTGGATGAGGTGGAGATGCAGAAAAAGGAACATGAATATGTGAATTATTACTTTTCCAGATTACAAGTGGCAGTAGCAACTCAAAAAACATTGAATTTAAAGGATTTTGAAACATTACAAGCGGAGTGGCGTAGATTATATAACTATGCCGTTGCAGATTTTGAACGTTTTTTAGCCGGATGGATGCCTACACATTTTAAGTTAAATCGATATACCAAAAAGATCACTAAAGAAGTAATAAACGAATTGAAGAAAAAGTAATTAGGCTGCTTGTTAAAGTAAGGATCGTAAATTTACGTTTTAAATGGAAGAGCAATCAGAACCGATAGAGGAGGAACAAGACGAAGCATGTGTTTTATGTAATCGTAGTGTCAAACTTACTTTTCATCATTTGGTGCCGAAAAAAGTACAAGATAAGTCCTATGTGAAACGCAAGTATCCCAAAGAATTTGATTTGAATACTTTTGGAATTATGATTTGTTCGGATTGCCATGCGATGATTCATCGTAAGATTCCCCACAAAGAGCTCGCATTGAATTATAATTCTGCGGAACAACTTAAAGCGCATCCCGAGATCGAAAAGTTTACAACTTGGGTCTACAAACAGCAAAAAAAGGTAAAAAGGAAATGAAATTAATTTAAATGAAACGAAAGTATTCTTTAGAACAAAGATGCAACTAGGTTAATGGGGTTATATTATATTATTTTAGATTATCCTCGAGTTCTTTATTAAGATTCTTTAAAGTACGTTTTACCGAAAAGATGGATTTAGCCTTGGCAATAACTTATATACCTTGCCGTTTTAATAATTGAAGGAAAGTAATTAATTAGGGATTGGATAGATTGTTTATCTAATCAATAGTAGAAACGTAATTTATAGGTGTTATGTCTAAAGCGGTGTTGAAAAGTCTTCCTGAATTGGAGGGAGCAAATATTATTACCCCCGAAGTGTCGGCCAATATAAAAGGGTATTATGCCGAACGTCAAAAACAATCCCAGAATCGATTGATTATTGCATTTTCCATGCTAGGAGCAATTCTAGTAGGATTAGGCATTGTATTGATTCTTGGTCATAATTGGGATGAATTAAGTAAGTCAATTAAGACGTTCATAGCCTTTGTTCCATTAGTAGTTGGACAAATTCTAGGCATATGGGTTATTTTAAAGAAAAAAGAAAGTATGGCTTTTCGAGAGGCAGCGGGTTCTTTTCTGTTTTTTGGAGTTGGAATTTGTTTGTCGCTGATATCTCAAATTTACCATACACAAGGCAATATTGAAGATTTAATTCTGATCTGGATTATCCTATGTGCTCCGCTGATTTATTTACTTCGATCTTCTGCCGTTTCTCTTTTGTATTTAATTGGAGTAACCACTTTTTATGTGTGCAAAGGAATAGGATGGAGGCATCAGCCAGTTGAATGGTATTATTTGGGCTTATGGGTAGTGGCAATACCACATTATGTGTTGTTGTTGAGAAATAATATGAAAAGCAACTTCACTACGTTCCATCATTGGTTTTGGGGCTTAAGTTTAGTGGTTTCTTTAATGTTCTTTTGCGCAGAGCAATGGGAACTTATTATGGCATCTTATGCAGGATTGTTTGCTATTTTCCTTTTAGTAGGAAATATGAAGTGGGCAGAGAATCTAAGCTTAAGGAATAATGCTTTTAGAACAATGGGAATTCTTGGTTTGATCGCAATGTATTTAAATGCCTCTTTTAATTATTATTGGAAAGGAATTTATCGAAATACAACGAATTCAGTAACCGTAGCGGAATATCCTGAATTTTGGTTGTTATTGATTTTTGCAGGATTATTTATTGGGTTTGTTTTATATAGAAGTTACAAAAGTAATTCATTGATATTTAGCCTGTTGGAGCTGTCTTTCTTAGCCTTTGTAGCATTGGTTTTCGTTGGGTTTGCAAATGAAATCGTACCGAAAATAGGCATGAGCATTGTGATTTTAGCCATCGGGATAAATGAAATTAGAAATGGGGCAAAAGAAGGAAAATTGGGACAGGTTAATTTTGGATTGATTATTCTAACCTTTTTGATAGCCTTGCGTTTTACGGATTCCAAAGTTCCGTTTGTATTGCGGGGAATCATGTTTGTAGCGGTAGGACTAGGATTTTTTGCCACCAATATTTTTATGATTCGAAAACGGAGAAAACAAGAGGAATTACTGGAAAAGGAAAATACGCAAGCTTAATCTTAAACATTGATTATTAAGTATTAAACATTAAGTAAACTTAAGTTAAGCGATAAAAGAATTTTATTATGATGGATCTAATAAAGAAAAGAAGTAAGATTATTTTGGCAGTTGTATTTGTATTGCTTGCGGCGGTTCAATTATGGATTCCGATTCAAACAATAGGGCAGGCAGAAGAGGTGTTACAAAAAGGGAAGCTTTATAAGTTTGAAATTGTGCCATGTGAACCTACAGATCTACTGAGAGGTAAATATGTGACATTACGTTTTGAACAGCTAAGATTTGAGCCGTTTACAGAGGAAGTAAAGAAAGGAGAACCGTTACATGTTCAGTTGAAAGAAGGGGAGGATGGATATGCCAAAATTGATTGGGTGAGTAGATCTAAAGCAAATAGAGAAGAGTCCTTACATCAAGACGGGATTCAGGATGATTTTGTTATTGCGGAAGCTGCTAGGTCCAATATGTCATGGAATAAACAGAAAAAGCCGAGTAACGTAAATATTAAATTTCCTTTTAATCGATTTTATATGGAAGAATCCATAGCTAAACCTGCAGAGGATAGCCTTCGAAAGTGGATACGTGAAGATAAGATTGAAGCCGCATATGCCACAGTTCGAATAAAAGATGGCAAAGCTGTGTTAGAGGATGTGTTAGTAGATGGCCAGAATTTTAGTGAATGGATTCGAAGTATTAAGGTTGAGGAAGAGGAAATGTAGTTTTCAGTTTTTCAGTTTCTCGGTTTCTCGGTTTCTCGGTTTCTCAGTTCTTCAGTTCTTTGGTTTTCAATTATTCTTCCTTAACTATCAACTGAATAACTGATCAACTGAATAACTCTTTTTTCATAGTTCCTCAGTTCTTCCGTTCCTCAGTTTTTTGGTTCTTCAGTTCTTCGGTTCTTCCGTTGTTTTTTTTGGTACTTGATTTTTAGTTGAGTGTTGGATAACCTTCAAAATCTTGCTTATTAGAATTTACGCGGCATCACGTAGGTTCAGTTTTTTTAGCAAATTTTGAAGGTTTGCGGGTGGGGATGTATATCAGTTCCTCAGTTTTTCAGTTCTTCGGTTCTTCAGTTCTTCCGTTTTTCGGTTCTTCCGTTATTTTTTTTTGTACTTGATTTTTAGTTGAGTGTTGGATAACCTTCAAAATCTTGCTTAATAGAATTTACGCGGCATCACGTAGGTTCAGTTTTTTTTAGCAAATTTTGAAGGTTTGCGGGTGGGGATGTATATCAGTTCCTCAGTTCCTCAGTTCTTCAGTTCTTCAGTTCCTCAGTTCTTCGGTTTTCAATTATTCTTCCTTAACTATCAACTGAAAAACTGATCAACTGAATAACTCTTTTTTCACAGTTCCTTAGTTCTTCGGTTCTTCCGTTCCTCAGTTCTTCCGTTCTTCAGTTTTTCGGTTTTTAATTATTCTTCCTTAACTATCAACTGAAAAACTGATCAACTGAATAACTCTTTTTTCGATATAATGGTCAAAAATGGTTGGTAAAACGGGACTGAGATCTGCTTAATTTACAGATAATCTGTTAGTTACACGAGATTTTAAAAAGTTTATTGAAACGTGTTTCAATAAACTTTTTTTTGTATATGAATAGTACAAAAAAAACGATGCTGGGCTTGTGGCTTCTTGGATTCAATTAAATGGGGTAAACGAGATGGTAAGCAACGATATAAATGCAATAACTGTGGTGTTCTTTTTACCGCTTCTAATCCTGGAAGAGCTAAAGCTAATCAAGAGATCTGGTTTCGAAAATGGGTGTTGGAGAGACTGACTTATCGTTATTTAGAAAAAGATAGTGGATTAAGCATCTCTACTCTGAAACGATTGTTTAAAGTTTATCTCAATCAACCACCAACCTTCCTGATCAAGCGAAGAACCAAAGCTCATTTGTTGATTGATGGGACTTATTTTAGTAATGATTTGTGTTTAGTATTATATCGTGATAACGATATAAAGTACACCCAACTATACCGTTTTTCGGATGGTGAACGGTATGAACAGATATGTGAAGACCTAGCTAACCTTGTGGTTCTGGGAGTTGAGATTGAGTCAATTACTTGTGATGGACATAGAGCTGTTTTGAAGGCAATCAAAGATGTGTATCCAGAGATCATTGTTCAAAGATGCGTTGTTCATGTACATAGGATGGCTAATATTTGGCTAAGACAAAAGCCTAAAATTACTGCTTCAATAGAATTAAAAAGCATTATCAATCTACTTCCAAGAGTCAAAACTCACAATGATCGTATCTACTTTACCAAAGTATTCAATACTTGGTACAAGCAACATAAAATCTATGTCAACGAGAAGAAAATAAATCCGCAAACTGGAAGATGGTGGTATAGACATAAAAATATAAGGAGAGCGGCTATTATGATCCGAAAAGCTATGCCAAATCTTTTTCATTATCTGGATAACCCCAAAATACCTAAGTCAACCAATGGATTGGAATCCTTCTTTGGTCATTTAAAGGATAATTTAAGTATACATAGAGGCCTCTCTTTTGCCAACAGAAAAGCTTTTATCCTATGGTATCTTCATTATAAAAACCAAAGTAGTAAATAGGTTTTCTTTAGCCATAAAACAACCCGGTAAAGAAAAAGAGCAGCCAAAATTTGACTGCTCCCTTACCGTAATTGATTCAACTTTATTGCTAGTAGGTTGCTCCTCAGCAGAGCCTACGTCCTCTTCAAGTTGAATTCTTAATATTATCCAATATTTTCATAAAAGTCACCAACCATTTTTGACCTCATTACCCTTTTTTCACAGTTCCTTAGTTCTTCCGTTCTTCAGTTTTTCGGTTTTTAATTATTCTTCCTTAACTATCAACTGAATAACTGGTTAACTGGTTAACTAAAAAACTGGTTAACTAAACACCTGTTAAAATTAATATCCACCTCCAGATCCACCAATGTTCTCGATCGGATGCCAGGTCGTCTTCATTTCTTGGAAATCCCGGATCAAATATGGATTCTCTGCTTTGTCATCCATCCAGTTGTACTTGTTATATATGTGTGCTCGTTTAACATTAAGGGAGCTGTCTTCCTTGATTTCACGAATGACATCTTTGTTATCTTCACAATACACGACCGCGTTTACGTCCATGTGCGTTGCCATTTGCTTGTATAACTCATCTTTCGAACCGGTAAGGATGTTTACGACACCACCTGGTACATCCGATGAATTCAATACTTCTGCAAATGTTACGGCGCATAATGGTTTGCTCTCAGATGCTAAAATTACAATTGAATTTCCACCTGCAATGATAGGAGCAATGATAGAGACAAGTCCAATTAAAGAGGAGGATTCAGGAGCCATAGCTGCAACCAAACCTGTTGCTTCTGTGGAAGTAAAGTTGAAGTGCGGGCTTGCAACTGGATTAACAGAACTAAATATTTGAGTGTATTTATCGCACCAACCTGCAAAATAAATCAATCGATCAGTTGCGGTGAATACTTCTTTTTCTGCTTGAGCCTTGGTACTACCTTGAAACATTAATTCTTCAATGAACTGTGCTTTTCTACCTTCAAGCATTTCAGCAATTCGATATAGGATCTGAGCGCGATTAAAAGCGGCTCTTCCAGCCCATCCACCTTGTGCTTTTCGAGCAGCTTGCACCGCATTTCTAAAGTCTTTGCGAGATCCTTGGCATATATTGCCTAACGTGTCTCCGTCTTTGTTTGTTGGAGTATAGTATCGACCACTTTCGGTTCTTGGAAAGGCGCCTCCGATGTACATTTTGTACGTTTTAAGTACTGCCAGACGTTCTTGTTTGGCTGTGCCATTGGTTGCTGTTTTTGATTGAGCTACCTTAGCTGATGTTGTGTTTTTAGCTTTTGTTGCCATAATTTTTTATTGTTGTTGTAGTAACCGCTAAGTGCGCAAAGTTTTACGCAAAGATCTCAGTGGTTATTTACGACTCTTTTTATACCATTCTTTAGTAAAGCGACATTAAAATTAATTAGTAAACCTAATTTACCATTTCTTTTATGTACATCGATCGATGCACCAATTGCAACTTTAAATATATTATTTTCAGACAATCCTTAGCGATAATCTTAACGATTAAATAAATATAATTATCCTAAATCTAAATATGCATCCAATCCATGCAATCCACCTTCTCGGCCGAATCCACTTTCTTTATATCCTCCAAATGGAGACGTAGGATCAAATTTGTTATAGGTATTAGCCCAAACAACCCCCGCGCGCAGCTTAGTAGTCAAATTAAAGATCTTCGATCCCTTATCCGTCCACACTCCAGCCGATAGTCCATATTCTGTATTATTGGCCTTCGCAATTGCCTCACCCACGGTTCGGAATGTTTGAACGGCCAAAACAGGTCCAAAAATTTCTTCCGTTGCAATTCGATGCGACTGCGATACATCTGTAAATAAGGTAGGACGACAGTAATATCCTTTCTTAGGTAGTGCACAACTATTCTCATAAAAATTGGCCCCTTCGTCTTTTCCTATTTTAATGTATTTCTTCACCACATTGTATTGTTCTTTCGAATTGATGGCTCCAATATCTGTGTTCTTATCCAATGGATCTCCTACTATAAGGGACTCCATTCGATCTTTTAATTTGCGAATTACAATGTCAGCCACAGATTCCTGTACAAACAATCTGGATCCAGCACAACATACATGTCCCTGATTAAAAAAGATCCCATTTACAATACCTTCTACTGCTTGATCAATAGGAGCGTCCTCAAATACAATGTTGGCAGCCTTACCACCTAATTCCAGTGTACATTTCTTATCAGTCCCTGCAATTGCTTTTTGAATGATTTTTCCAACACCTGTAGAACCAGTAAATGCAATTTTGTTAACATCAGGATGATTAACAATGGCTGCTCCGGTATCTCCAAATCCAGTTACCACATTGATTACACCATCTGGTAAACCTGCTTCTTGAATGATTTCAACCAGTTTAAGTGCGGTCAAAGATGTGGATTCAGCTGGTTTTAGTACAATTGTATTACCACAAGCCAATGCTGGAGCCAATTTCCAAGCCACCATTAATAATGGAAAATTCCACGGTACAATTTGTCCGGCTACACCCAATGATTTAGGTTTCAAGTTTGGAAAAGCATAATCCAATTTATCAGCCCAGCCGGCATAGTAAAAGAAATGATTAGCTACTAATGGAATATCTACATCTCTGGACTCTCTGATGGGCTTACCTCCGTCCATTGATTCAATAATGGCCAATTCTCTTCCACGTTCCTGAATCATCCGAGCAATACGGTAAATGTATTTTCCGCGCTCTTTACCAGACATTTTTCCCCACGTATGCTCATAAGCATATCGAGCCGCTTTTATGGCTTTGTCAACGTCCTTTTCATTTCCTAATGCGATTTCTGACAGCTTTTCTTCGGTAGATGGACTGATGGTGTCGAAATACTTTTTAGAAGAAGGCTCCACCCATTTACCATTGATAAACAGTTTGTATCTTTTATCTATCTGAACTTTTGTGCTTTCCGGGGCAGGAGCGTAACTCCAATCGCCTGAAAAGTCCAATTTTGATTTAATCTTGCTCATTATAGTAGTATCGTGTAGTGTATGTTATAATCTCTTGAATTATCTAATATCATTTAAATTTAATCGATTCTGTATTGATCAATTTTAATTTAATCATTTGAAATATAATCAGATGAATGATAGTTGCCGGTTGTTTGCTTAATAATTTGCATTAACACGTCGTTGGCTAGACTTGAAGCACCAAATCGAAACCATTCGTTGCTTAACCAAGCATTTCCTAATGTTTCTTTCACCATAACCAAATAGTGAAGGGATTGTTTTGCCGTTCGAATTCCTCCAGCAGGCTTCATTCCAATCATAATGTCATTTTTATAATAGAAATCACGAATTGCTTCCAGCATTACTAAAGTAACTGGCATTGTAGCGGCCGGCGAAATTTTACCGGTGGATGTTTTAATGAAATCAGCTCCTGCATACATGGCAATATCACTTGCACGACGCACTTTGTCGTATGTTCCAAGTTCACCTGTCTCCAAAATTACTTTCAATCGTGCTTTTCCACACGCTTCTTTAACGGCAGCGATTTCATCAAATACAAAGTTGTAATCTCCTGCATGAAATTTACCACGCGAAATTACCATATCGATTTCGTCGGCTCCTTCATCTACTGCAAATTTAGTGTCTCGAATTTTTACATCTGAGGGCGCCTGACCTGCAGGGAAGGCAGTCGCTACTGCGGCTACTTTTACACCACTTCCTTTAACGGCTTTTTTTGCTGCTTTTACAAGGGAGGGATACACACATACGGCGGCCGTAGTAGGCAATCCAGGAATGGCATCATGGGGGTGCATGGCTTTGTGGGCCATTTGCTTCACTTTACCTGGAGTATCACTTCCCTCTAAAGTAGTTAAGTCTATCATACTTAGCGCTAAATGCAACCCTTGCATCTTCGATTCCTTTTTAATACTACGTGTGGTAAACCGCGCTGCACGCTCCTCCACTCCAACTTTATCTACTGTTGGTGAATAACGAAAATCTGGTATTTCGATCGTTTTACTCATTGGATCAATTTAATGTACTTAATTTCTTATATAAAT
This sequence comes from Cytophagales bacterium, assembly GCA_965277185.1. Taxonomy (GTDB): domain Bacteria; phylum Bacteroidota; class Bacteroidia; order Cytophagales; family JAHDFW01; genus JAHDFW01. Next base: position 39,463 of record CBDICC010000016.1, read on the forward strand.
GTCTTAACTGAATGGGCTTTAAAAGTTAATTTAAAGTGCTCCTTTCTTGATTTCTTCTACTACCGAAGGGTCTAGCAGCGTGCTAATATCTCCCAAATTGGAAGTATCTCCTTCCGCTACTTTTCTCAATATTCTTCGCATGATTTTACCAGATCTTGTTTTTGGTAAGCCCGGAACGATTTGAATTTTATCTGGTTTGGCAATAGGACCTATGATATCCGTTACTTTAGCCAATATTTCTTTTCGTAAAGCCTCCACGTCCTCTGCAGGATTTTCTAATATAGTGTAGGCATAAATTCCTTGTCCTTTTATGTCGTGAGGGTATCCAACTACAGCAGATTCTACTACATTCGGATGTTCATTAATGGCATTTTCGACCTCCGCTGTACCCATTCGATGTCCTGAAACATTCATGACATCATCCACACGACCAGTAATTCTATAAAAGCCATCCTCATCTCGACGACAACCATCTCCTGTGAAGTATTTTCCTTGGTAGGTGGAAAAATAGGTTTGTTTGCATCGATCATGATCCCCATAAGTGGTTCGAATCATGGAAGGCCATGGAAATTTAATACATAAGTTTCCTTCTACACCATTTCCTTCAATGGTTTTTCCATCTGCATCTACCAATTCAGGTTGAATCCCAGGAAGAGGTAGGGTAGCATAGGTTGGTTTTAATTTGGTAATACCAGAAAGTGGTGAAATCATGATTCCGCCTGTTTCCGTTTGCCACCAAGTATCCACAATAGGGCATTTACGTTTTCCAATGTGTTCGTTATACCATTCCCAAGCTTCTTGATTTATTGGTTCTCCCACAGAACCTAAAGTTCTTAAATTTGAAAGATCATATTTATTTACAAATTCGATATCGCAAGCTTGTAATGCGCGAATCGCAGTTGGTGCTGTATAAAATATGTTAACCTTGTGCTTTTCACATACTTCCCAAAAACGTCCCGCATCTGGCCAAGTAGGTACTCCTTCAAACATTAACGTAGTGGCTCCAGCTAATAAAGGGCCATATACAATGTAAGAATGTCCTGTAATCCATCCAACATCCGCTGTACACCAATATACGTCTCCTTCATTATATTGAAAGACATTTCTAAATGAGTACTCTGCATAAACCATGTATCCACCTGTGGAATGTACAACCCCTTTTGGAGTCCCAGTGGATCCGGATGTATATAAAATGAATAATTCATCTTCCGATTGCATAGTTTCAGCCGGACAATTTCCATCTACTGCATTCAACTCATCATGTAACCACACATCTCTGCCTTCTTTCATTGAAATTTCCTGCTTTGTTCTTTTTTGAACAATACATCGTGTAATAGAAGGAGTGGAAGCCATGGCTTCGTCGGCAATATTCTTTAATGGAGTTATTTTAGTACCTCTATAGCCACCATCGGAGGTTAATAATATGTTGCAAGTAGCATCGTTGATTCGATCCGCTAAAGCCTTGGCTGAGAATCCGGCAAAAACTACTGAATGCATTGCACCAATACGTGCACATGCCAACGTGGCAATAGCTAATTCAGGTGTCATCGGCATGTATATACAGATTCGATCCCCTTTTTTAGCACCGTTTTGCTTTAATACATTCGCAAATTTACAAACACGTTCATGAAGTTGTCTATAACTTATATGCTCCGCCGATTCAGATGGATCATTTGGTTCAAATAAAATCGCCGTTTGATCTCCACGTGAATCCAAATGACGATCCAGACAGTTTTCCGTAATATTAAGTTCACCACCTTCAAACCATTTTACAGAAGGCTCATCAAAATTCCAGTTTAAAACATTATCCCATTTTTTCTTCCAAACAAAACTTGAAGCTTTTTCTGCCCAAAACTGTTCGGGATTATCTACACTTAACTGATATTCTTGCTGGTATTCTTCAAACGAATTTATTTTCTCAATCATGGTGTTTGCACATATTTTGAATGATATCAAAATTATATATTTTTAGGTCATTTGCTATAATAATCACAATTATTTTTGCTGAATAAGCAAGCTAATAACCTTAGTTGTGATGTTTGGAATAGCCTAAATTAATGGAATTATTGTGTTTGATCAAAGTGGGTATAGATCACCAAAAGGTGTGCGATGATTCCACTTCGTAATGGATATTTTAGGGCAATTGATTAGGAGAATCGAAAATAATTTTTACTTTCACAACCCTAATAAATTATAAAACTAAACTATGAGCTTCCCGTCAGATATTGAAATTGCCCAAAAAACAGAATTAAACCATATTCGTACCATCGCTGAAAAATTAAAGATTCAGGAGGATGATATGGAGATGTATGGAAAATACAAGGCAAAATTACCGTTAGATCTAATTAATGAATCCTCGTTAAAACAAAATCATTTGATATTGGTAACAGCGATGACACCAACTCCAGCCGGTGAGGGTAAAACGACCACTTCAATTGGATTAACGGAAGGATTGAATAAAATAGGTAAACAAGCAACGGTTGTATTAAGAGAACCTTCATTGGGGCCCGTTTTTGGGATCAAAGGAGGTGCAGCAGGCGGAGGATATGCACAGGTTGTTCCTATGGAGGACATTAATTTGCATTTCACCGGTGATTTTTCGGCTATAGAAAAAGCCAATAATTTGTTATCTGCTTTGATTGACAATAATCTACAGTCCAAAACGAAAGGTTTGGGAATGGATCCAAGAACGATTGCATGGAAACGTGTAATGGACATGAACGATCGAGCATTGCGTGACATTACGATTGGACTTGGAGGTACTGCAAATGGAATTCCTCGACAAGATGGATTCAATATTACACCTGCATCAGAAGTGATGGCTATTTTATGTATGGCAAAGGACTTCGAAGATTTAAAAAATCGATTAGGTAATATATATGTTGGAATGACTTTTCAGAAAGAACCAATTTATGCACGTGATCTTAAGGCTGAAAATGCCATGGCTATTTTATTGAAAGATGCGATTAAACCTAACTTGGTGCAAACGTTGGAAGGAAACCCTGCTATAATTCACGGTGGTCCATTTGCAAACATTGCACAAGGGACAAATACGACCCTAGCAACAAAGATGGGACTTTCTTTGTCCAATTATGTAGTTACAGAAGCTGGATTTGGAGCAGACTTAGGAGCTGAAAAATTCCTTGACATTAAGTGTGTAGCGGGAGATTTGAAGCCAGAAGCGGTTGTTTTAGTTGCAACGATTCGTGCCTTACGTCATCATGGCGGAGCGGCAAAAGAGGAGTATAATGATGCAAACTTAGAACGTGTTCAGAATGGCTTTCCTAATTTGGAAAAGCATATTGAGAATATGAAGAAGTTTGGATTGAATCCGGTGGTGGCAATAAACGCCTTTCCTTCTGATTCTGTAGAAGAAGTGCAATTTATTCAGGATGCCTGTAGTAAAATGGGTGTACAAGCTATAGTAGCAGAAGGATTTGCAAAAGGGGGAGATGGTATGCAGGAATTAGCAAAGGCTGTTGTCTCTGAAGTAGAGAAAGGTGAAAATAACTTTAAAGCATTGTATGATTGGAATTTGAGTGTGAAGGAAAAGATTGAATGCATTGCTAAAGAAATATATGGTGCCGACGGAGTAGACTATTCCAAAAAAGCACTAACTGGTTTGAAAAGAATTGAAGCACTAGGTTTAGAGAAATTACCGGTTTGCATGGCTAAAACGCAAAAATCCTTTTCTGATAACGATGCATTAAGAGGAAGACCAACTGGATTCCGAGTGAGTATAAGAGAATTTGAATTTGCTGCAGGAGCCGGATTTGTAATTCCAATTCTAGGAAATATGATGCGAATGCCTGGTTTACCTGCCACACCTGCTTCAGAAGGAATGCATATTGATAACAATGGTGTAATTAGCGGCTTGAGTTAAAAAATATAATAGTACAAGAAGCAACGAACGAGCGCTTCAGAAGAAATAGAACGTTCAGTCTGAATCAACTATAAAATAGATTCAGATTGAACGTTTTTTTTATTTTTAATAAAGAGACTGTCTTCCGATGTGAAAGAGGATGGTAAGACTCCTGATTGGTTTCTAATCAAAATACAACATGCCTGTTGTTAAACGCCATTTTTCGAAAATATTTCTTTTTGCTGTCTAATCAATTTTGTACATTTACATAAGCTATTCTAAAGCACACATCTGTTGCTACTATTAGCTTATCAACACCACGGAATGGATCACTTACAAGAGTTGATCTCCTTTAGTTAAAATAAATATTTGAGTTTTAGTGAATACCAAAAATTCGTTTCGATATGTTCGAGATGGAAGGGGAGTCTTTTGCCAATTACTCAATCATAATAGTATTTATTCGGTTGGTCTAATTGAATATGCTTGTTCAAATTGATTGGACATTCCTCCACTTCAATATTTTAAAATCGCTTGAACATTTCATGTTCTGAACAGCTGGTATTTCTAAGTTAACTTTAAACGATGGATTTATATTTATTATAAAGACGTGGATATATAACATTAATTAAATAAAAATAAACGTAATAGTTTATCAATTAAAAACATATTTATATTGCTTACAACGACTTTGATGTAAACATATATTTGGAATTTTCGCACTTTACTCGGAAATGGGAATTAAGACAGACAGATTACAAATTCTAGGGGATCGCATACGTGCTTTACGGAAGGAACGCAAGCTAACACAAGCTCAGCTTGCGTACAGTATAAATAAGGATCAGCAGGCCATCCAACGATTGGAGTCAGGTAAAATCAATCCAACCTTTGAATTTTTATTTCAAGTTTCGGAAGGACTGGAAATGACCTTGTCAGATTTATTGGATGTACCACTTAGTTAAATCACTTTATTACCTCAAACTTATTATTCTTCAATCGAAACCAATCCAACTGTTAACTTCTTATCCCATTGATATTTGATTCTGGTAAAGAGTTGTGCACCAGATAGAAAACTAAATTTTTGTACTTTTTTCGCTTTTTATGGTCGGGTATTACTCTTAATAACCGTTTATACTTTATATAATTTGAGTCTGTTCTATTTCCAGAATTAAGTGATTATATTTGAATCGAGTTTCGGTTCAGAGTTAATCCAATTGAAAACGTATTATTTTTTAAGTTATAATACATCTAATCCGCATGAAGAGTTTATCAACGCGTAAAACAACTAGATATGAAAATGGGGTTCCTCGTGAGGTAGAGGATACTTTACTAGTGGAAGAATCATTACTTATCAATATCAACTTTAAGCCTTTTACTTTAACCATGAGAACTCCGGGGAATGAGTCGGAACTGGTAAGAGGGTTGCTTTTTACCGAAAACATATTAATTGCTGCGTCGGAATTTAATTATCACGTAACTGAAAAGAAGTTGGGAATTATCACTGCGGTGAATGTGGATATCGATGAATCTCAGCTAGAATCGGACCTTTTGGATAAACGAAACTTGCTTTCTGTTTCTTCTTGTGGAATTTGTGGTAAGATTGAAAAGAATGAGTTTTTGCCAACAGAAGACAGCCTAAACTTACACAAGTCAGTGGTTGTCACTCCTGAGTTTTTACAGAGTATGTTCCAATCTATGGAAGAGAAACAAACGCTTTTTCAACAAACAGGTGGGTCACATGCAGTAGCAGCGTTTAATTTGTCTGGGGAGAATTTAGTTGTAATGGAAGATATTGGAAGGCATAATGCCGTAGATAAAGTAATAGGAACATTAATTTTAACTGAGGAATTGGAACAAGCTCATTTTCTATTTGTGAGTGGAAGAGTTTCCTATGAAATTGTAAGCAAAGCATATATGGCACAAATACCGTTTCTTATAGCTGTTTCTGCACCCTCTTCGATGGCAGTGGAATTGGCGGAAGAATTAGGGATTACATTGATTGCCTTTTACAGAGATAATCGTTTTAGTTGTTATTCTAATAGGGAAAACTTAACTTTGACGACTTGAAAAAGAACGAAGGGAAAGTTTTAATTGCTGAAGAATGATTGGCATCCGCAAAAACGTATTATTATTGGGAGTATTCTTTTGTGGTGTCTTTTGTATTTCAAATGCATTAGGAGCTACAAAAACAGATAGCTTAAAGAGTCTTTTAAGTCAATATACTGCTGAACGCAACGATTCTCTTTATGATCAAACGATCATATCCTTGGTCGAGATTCATCTCAATTTTGATGTGGCAAAAGCAATTCAATACGCCAAAAATGGGTTAGAACTAGCTCGGAAAACAAAAAAAACAGAACGGATTGGATATTGGTATGGTAGAATCGGAGATTTGTATGTCTTGCATGATGAACAACTTTTAGCACTTGAAGCCTATCATAAAGGGCTTGATTTGGCAAGAGAAGAAAACCTTCCAACGGGCTGGTGGAATATTTCTATTGGAAATGTCTATTATGTAGATCATCTGCATTTACCAAAAGCAGAAAAGCACTATGAAATGGCCATAGTGGAATTCAAAAAAATGGAAGATGAGGAGAATGCATTGAAAGGAATTGCGGTGGCATTCAATAACATTGGTTTAGTTCAGGAGGCGCATAACAACTATCAAAAAGCGATTGATTATTATCAAAAAGCGTTGAAGATTCGTAGTGGAATTCAAAATGTTGAATTGATTCGTCATTCATATGGCATGATTGCGGCCGCCTATCTAAATATAAACTTGGATAGTTCTCGGGTGTATTACAAAAAAGTGGAATCCGTGTTACAACACAATTCTCATCGCTACGAGTATTTTCTTAGTGTATCCGAATTATATCGTAAGACCAAGGAATATGAAAAAGCATTAAATGCGATTGGTGAGGCAGAAAAAATTGCAAAGGAGTCCAACATGCTTACATTCTTGCCGTTGATTTATCGTGAATATTCGGCGATTTGCAAGGATCAAAAGGAATATGGGAAGGCGATTTCTTTTTCACAGGAAGGATTGGAGTTGGCTGAAAATGAGCAGCTTATTAATTATGCATTGCCACTTTTGGAGCAATTAGTTGATCTATATGCATTAAAAGGAAATCATGAAAAAGCATTTGAGTATCAGCAGGAGTATATCAACTTAAAGGATTCACTGCATGAAGACCAGGTTAAAAATGCCGAGGTAAATTATGAATTGGAAGAAAATGAAAAGGAGGTTAAGTTTCTTAAAAATAACTTAAATGAAATAATTGAATATGAGCATCAACTAGAAGATGAAAATAAACGGCAACATGACTTTTTATTAACGTTTGAATGGGGATTTGCGCTGGCTACGTTACTAGGTATAATATTATTTTGGAGTTTTTATCAGCAGCGAAAACAAAAAGTGGAAATCAAAGAGGCGCATGACGAAGTTTTAAGTAGCATTAAGTATGCTCAAACTATCCAGAATGCAATTTTTCCTAAAAAGGATATTTATGATCATGTATTCAAAGATCATTTTTTAATATCTCAAGCGAAGGAAAATCTAAGTGGTGATTTCTATTATTTAAAATTCACTCCACAGAATATTGTGTGGGCAGTAGGAGATTGTACTGGACACGGTGTTCCTGGAGCTTTGTTAAGTGTTTTGGGAATTAGTTTCCTGAATGAAATTATTCGAAGAAAGGAGGTGAATTCTCCTGCGGCCGCGTTAGAGCAAATGAAATATCAAATTAATCAGAATTTTCAAGATTCGATTAATGGGGATGGAATGGACATTGGGCTTTGCGCGATTGGGAAAGAAACCAATGTTGTTGAATTTTCAGGAGCCTATATTCCTCTCTATATTGTCCGAAAAGGAGAATTGATAACATTGGAAGCTTCAAAGTCATCCATAGGTTCAATTCATACCAGCGTTCCTTTCGAAAATCAAAGTTTTCAATTAGAAAAAGGAGATATGCTGTATATGTTCACGGATGGATTTACGGATCAATTTGGAACAGATGGCGGACGTACGCGTAAGTTTTCCCGAAAACGATTATTAGAGCTTATCGTTCTTAATTCAGATAAGGACATGGTCGAACAAAAGGTGCTCTTGTCAGATGCGTTGCATACCTGGAAACAAAAAGAAGAGCAAACTGATGACATCACGGTACTTGGTGTGCAGTGGAGTTAATTGGAAATTACTCAGCTATTTCTATTTTTTCCATGAGAGTGGAATTATTTCTTTAGATTTTGTAGAAAATTAAGCAATGCTAATTAAACCCGCGTTTCAGAATGCATTTGCCTGAAGTATATTTTTCTAACTGTTTCTTCTACATGACATTATGCAAGTATAAACGATTAAATTAACACTATTTAGTAGAGCGAGCTCAGATGTTTTTTAACTCAATTATTTAATATTTATCTACTAAACCCAACCTAAGTAGATAATTGGACGTGAGAGTTATTAGTAATGTTTATTTTTATAACTTATAAAGATCATTTATGAATTTCAAATTAGTCCTTGTTTCCTTCACATTAATTTTTTCTTCTATTGCATTAAAAGCTCAAACTTCCTTGCATTTGGATTCGTTGTCGCTGGATAGTTTGTCAATTACAGCGCATTGTCTTGGAGTACCTATTTCTGTGAATGTGTATACAGAGACACCTGGATATATTGCAGGAACGGATAGTATTTATACCGAGGTTGACTATGGAGATGGAAACGTTGTTTCAGATAGTGTGATTGTACAAGATTGGGGTTCAGGTCCACATATCTATCTTTGGAATTTAGGTCATATATATGCGGCTATTGGAGAATATGAAATTAGAATCGTCGTGGGAGCTAGTGACGGTAATACAGATACGTTGTTAATATCTGTTTTGGTTAAAGACGTTTCGGAGGTTGCTTTTTCCATTGCGCCAGAGCAATATATATGTAAAAATTCACCCGTATCATTCCGTCCTATATTAGATGGTATTGCTTCGGAAGGCTGGTTCTCTTGGAACTTTGGTGATGGTTCCAATAGTTGGTCTCAAGGAAATGTAACCCATGTTTATCCAACCAGTGGAAATTACGAAGTGAGTGTTCTTTTTAACTCCTGGCAAATGTGTGGGCTCTCGGATACTACACTTACAGACTCAATTTCTGTTTTTGATGATTGTGGTGACTTTAATTTAATTTCTGGGCATGTTTATATTGATAATGATCAAAATTGCGCGAAATCAGTGGTAGATGAACCGTTGTCAGATGCAATTGTTCATGTTTTACCGGACAATTTTTTCGTAACCACGGATAGCAGCGGTTATTATGGTGTTTATGTCGATTCAGGAACTTATGAAGTAACTTTGAATTCGGTAAATGCTAATTTCGCATGTTCAGATAGCGTAGTGAAACATCATGTTGAATTCAACGGGACTTCTTTATCTAACGTAGACTATGATTTTGCAATAGAACCAGAATGCGGCTTCTTGGAAGTTGCTATGTCGCATGTGGGGTATCGTCCATGTTTTGGAAGTTGGTATCGTGTAAGTTATTCTAACGCTGGTTTTAGTTCCATAGAAAATACGTACATCGAAATTACGCCACCAGAAGAAGTTACCATCGTTACAACATCCACTCGTGCAATATGGAATCAAGCTCCTTATAATTCGACGGTTTATGACTCCGAATTAAATGGAGTATATACCTATAACCTGGGTACCGTTCAATCTGGCCAAGTCGGTAGTTTTTACGTCCTTGTAGAAATTGCTTGTGACGCCATAATGGGGCAAACTCTTTGTACAAAAGCAGAAATTTTCCCACATGAATGTGACTTGGAAGAAGTCGATAGTACTTGGGATAAATCAAGTGTGAAGGTTACTGGGGAGTGTTTAGGTGATTCGAATGTTTGTTTTACCATTCTGAATACAGGAGATTCTGGAGAAGGAGATATGCAAGGTAATTCTGAATGGCGGTTGTATGAAGACAATGTATTGGTGCAAACCGGTACATTTCAACTCAATGGCCAAGATACGTTGCAATTATGTTTTAGTGCCAATGGAGCTACTTTACGATTGGAGGCTGATCAGCGTGCTGGACATCCAGGTAATAGTATGCCAAGAGAAACAATTGAATTATGCGGGCCCGATTCAAGTACGGCAAGTTTAGGATTCGTAAACTCGGTTGCCCAAGACGATCAAAATGGATTTACAAGGATTTATTGTGATGAAGTTGTTAATTCATGGGATCCTAATGATAAATTGGCGTCCCCAAGAGGATTTACAAGTCGAAATTACATCACGGATAGCGATCAACTGAATTACCGAATTCGATTTCAGAATACAGGAACAGCCCCTGCTATAAATATAAAAGTACTTGATACGCTTGATTTTAATACTTTGGATATTAGTTCATTTAAAATGGGAGGTTGCAGTCATTCTTATTCCTATACCATATTTGATAAAGGGATTGTTGAATGGAAATTTGAAGAAATTAACTTACCGGATAGCAATGCGAGTGAGCCAGAGAGTCATGGATTTATTGATTTTACGATAAATCAAAAAGCTGGAAATACGAAGGGGACATTTATAGAAAATACGGCAAGTATCTATTTTGACTTTAATGAAGCAGTTATAACAAATACGATGTCCAATATGGTTTGGGATACGGTTTATTCAGTTGGATCTACGCCTGAAAACCTATCTAATGATGGATTGTATATTTATCCAAACCCTAGTAATGGACATGTTAATATTGCGGTAGAAGAGGATGGGGAATACAATCTTGCGATCTATAATGCAATAGGTGTATTGGTGCGGCAGGAAAAGATAATTGGCCGTGCTCGAACAATCGATTTAAGCACAGAACCAGAAGGAGTGTATCTATTGAAGATTTGGAATGAAAAAATGTCGAAAGTAGGCAGGATTATTAAGCAATAGGCAGTTTAATCCGATAAACGGCAAGTAATTAAAAAGTAAATAGGGAGCGTATTTTACATACGCTCCTTATTTTTTTGTCTTTTAAGAATTAAGCTTAATTAGGTCCGATTTTGAATACTTAGATTAATTGCTAAGCTGTTATAGGACTGAGAATCAATATATTTGAATTGTGTTGTCCTTAACAATATCGAACTTTAACTCAACAAATCATCATCTACTAAATTAGGCAATGTAACCTTTAACTCAGGTGTACGCTCCATTTCACGTTTAATGGCAAACAATGCGTCTTCGTTTCGTGCCCAACTTCTTCTTGCAATTCCGTTGTTCACATCCCAAAATAACATATTTTTAAGTCGTTGATCCGCTTCTTCAGAGCCATCTAATGTTAATCCGAAACCACCATTGACAACTTCGCCCCAGCCAACGCCTCCACCATTGTGAATGCTTACCCAAGTAGCGCCTCTAAACGAATCTCCAATTACGTTATGGATTGCCATGTCAGCCGTGAATTGAGAGCCGTCATAGATATTGGATGTTTCTCTATATGGAGAGTCTGTTCCAGAAACATCGTGATGATCTCTCCCCAAATTAATAGGAGCAGTGATATGACCTTCGTGAATCGCATTGTTAAATGCTTCGGCTATTTTTACTCTTCCCTCTGCATCCGCATATAAAATTCGTGCTTGTGAACCGACTACGAGTTTGTTCTCTTGTGCTCCTCGAATCCACTGAATGTTATCTGCCATTTGTTGTTTGATCTCCTTTGGCGACTCTTCCATGATTTCTTCTAACACCGCACATGCTAAATCATCCGACTTTTGTAAATCCTCTGGATCACCGGATGTACAAACCCATCTGAAAGGTCCAAATCCATAATCAAAGCACATTGGCCCCATGATGTCTTGCACATAAGATGAATATTTGAAATCTTTCCCATTTTCAGCCATAATATCTGCACCTGCACGGGAGGCTTCTAATAAAAAAGCATTTCCGTAATCGAAGAAATAGGTTCCTTTCGCGGTGTGTTTATTAATTGATTCGGTATGTCTTCGAAGACTTTCTTGTACTTTTTCCTTAAATAACTCCGGTTCTTCAGCCATCATAATGGTTGATTCTTCATAACTCATTCCTGCTGGATAATATCCGCCAGCCCATGGATTGTGCAATGAGGTTTGGTCAGAGCCTAAATCCACATAAATTCCTTCCTTATCAAATTTCTCCCATACATCGATTACATTTCCATCGTATGCAATCGATACAATTTCTTTGTTATCCTTAGCACGTTGAACCCGCGTACATAATTCATCTAAATCAGTAATTACTTCATCTACCCATCCTTGCTCATGACGTTTATAGGTAGCTTCTGGATTCACTTCGGCTGTAACTGATACTACTCCAGCAATATTACCTGCTTTTGGTTGTGCGCCACTCATTCCTCCTAAACCAGCGGTTAAAAATAGTTTTCCCGCGGTTCCTTTATCATCAATTTTTCTACAACCATTCAATACCGTAATAGTCGTTCCATGTACAATTCCTTGTGGTCCAATGTACATATAGGATCCAGCGGTCATTTGTCCATATTGTGTTACTCCCAATGCATTGAATTTTTCCCAATCATCTGGTTTTGAGTAATTAGGGATCATCATTCCATTGGTAACGACTACACGCGGAGCATTTGTATGTGATGGGAATATTCCCATTGGGTGTCCTGAATACATTACGAGCGTTTGCTCATCTGTCATTTCAGATAAGTATTGCATTGCTAATAAGTATTGAGCCCAGTTTTGAAATACAGCACCGTTTCCACCATAGGTAATCAACTCATGCGGATGTTGCGCAATGGCATAATCCAGATTGTTTTGAATCATTAACATGATCGATCGAGCCTGCACTGATTTCCCAGGATATTCATCCAAAGGGCGAGCATAAATTCTATATGTAGGTCTGTATCGATACATATAGATCCGTCCGTATTTTTTCAACTCATCGGAAAATTCCTTAACTAAAACAGGATGATGTTTTTTGTCAAAATACCTAAGGGCATTTCGTAACGCTAGTTTTTTCTCATCATCTGATAATATGTCCTTCCTTTTAGGAGGATGACTTACAGATTCATCATAAGGTTGTGCTGGAGGTAATTCAGAAGGAATTCCTTGTTCTATGAGTGCTTTAAAGTCCATATTGTACGATTTTAATGGTTTGTAAAGGGACGAAATCAAATGTAACAGTCTCTTTCAACAAAAGTATTAATTTCCTTTAAATCGAGTTGGTTCCAGACAAAAAAAATCATGTTTAATTCATTGATTTTAGAACAACATTTGGAAGATTAAATGAAGAGTATATTAGACAGGAAAGGAACGTTCTGCGAAGTTTAACGTCGTTTTATATCAAATTCCAATTGAATTGACTAAGTTTAAGATACACTACGAATTGAATGTTTTATGGCTTATATGATTCTTAAACAAATGAAATTCGACTTTCTACGATCTAAAATCTATTTCTTGTGGCTCTTGACCGCTTTGTTGTGCTTGCCGCTAGTACTTAATTCTCAAAATTTAGCAGATCCATTTGATATGGGGAACGCAGGGTATAAAAAATATGGAATCTCGGAAATAAAATTAACACGAGAAGTAGACGGAAGGTCGGAAGGAGTTGTGAACTGGAGTAAGTATGATGGATATGGAAGTGAAATCTACAATAGACAATCTGATGGTAAGACAATCCTATTCAACCATGAGTATAATGCAGATTCATCCATAAGATCCCAAGAGGTAATTGGAAATAGAGTTGAGAAATTGTATCAAACAATCACGACAAGAAATGCAAATGGTAGCATGAAGCAGGTCGAATACTATGTTCCAATTCCTTATGTTGGAAAGTTGATTGAGCAGTTTGAATACGATTCCCAAAACCGATTGATTGCACGTTCTGTAAAAGCGGATAAGGAACGAACTAGAGGCGTTATATCACACTACCATTACAATAAAAAGGGCATCCTTAATGAAATTAGGTTGGTGAGTTATGAGGACTCTAAAGACGATAGTACTATTTTATATCATATAAAGCATGTTTATAATCAGAAGAAACAGTTGCAACAGAAAGTGTTTCTAACACCTTCCAACGATTCAATTGCCTTGGCGTATTATTCCTATTTAGATGGTGGTAAAGAAGTCGTCTTTTTGGAAGCGTATGACGCATTTAATTTAGGTAGATATGGAGTTGATTTACTTGAATTGGAACAGAATTTAACACCTCGTTATGAAAGTGGATTGTTACCGGTGATTTATTGGATGTCGCATTTACTTAAGGAAACGAGCTATGAAGGAGGATATGATTTCATAGGTTGGCATAAACGTTTCCAATACAATTATGACTCTAAAGGTCAATTGCTCCGAATGAAATATATTGCTCCGAAAAGAAATGGAATGCATCGAGGGAGTGTACATTATCAATATGATAATCAAAAAGAGCTAATAGGTATAAAAGACACAGTCTCTGTTGAAAGTCGTAAAAAGGGCGAAAAGAAAACGGCTAAGATTATATCTTCTACAATTAAAGATTCGGAAGGGTTAAAGATTCAGTTTAGTAATTCAAAATCTTATTATAGAGTTATTGGGTTCAAAAAGGATACGTTGATGGTGTATAGTAGTATCTGTAATTTTGCAGAATTGATTCAAAACGAATTGAACAAAGAAAGAAAGAAGTTAATCAAAAAGACTTACCCTCTTAAACCTGGAACGAACGTCTATTCAGATAGTGCCTCACAAGCGACGATTGCAAATTTTGATCAAAATGATCAATTAATATCCGAATATGGAATTGCTGGAAACGACACTTTTTCTATTCGTGAAGTTGAGCGTAATGAAAAGGGTAAAATGATTAGAGAACGAATCAATAACTACTATAAAAAATATGTATATCTCGAAAATTCGAATCTTTCTAGAGTGATTGTATATGAATCGAAAACGTATAAAAAACCCATATCGCAATGGGTATATACTTATGATCAAACCGGTGCTTGTACGGTGACAGAAGAATGGTTATCCACTACAAAGCGAAGAAGTTCCTATGCAAAGGACATCATTCAATACTTCGATTCAAAAGGCGTATTAATAAAAGAAGAGGTTAAAGGTGATTTGCGAAAACAAATAACATTTAATACTTATCTTGAAAATGGCTTATTAGATCAAGCCTTGATAGATTTTGATTATAAAAAAGTAGTGCTGAAATATGAATATACCTTTTTTGAAAAATAAATATACTGGAATTGGGTTACCTTATAAGTTACTACCATTAACAGATAACCAACTTTAAAATAAAAGTTCTGTGATCGAGCATTGGATCCATTACAGTAAGTTTATCTGATAACAATTTTATGCGAGACGAAAAAATAATAAAGTTATTCAAGGATGGAAAGCCAGATAAGGCCTTTCGAAAATTATATCAATATTTTTCGAAGGTTGAAAAATTTGTCAAACATTATGGAGGTACCACGAGTGAGGCAAAAGATTTATTTCAGGATGCATTATTGATTACGTATGAAAAGCTTCAAACGAAAGACTTTACCCTTACTTGTACGGTAGAAACCTATGTCTTTAGCATTTGTAAGTACAAATGGAAGGATCGCTTATCGCATAAAAATAAAAATGTTGTTTGGGAACAGGGGAATGAGCGGATGCTCAATCCGGAATCTGTCGATGAACAATTGTATCAACAAAAACTTCAAACCGCTGAAAAAGCCCTCAATACATTGGGCGATAAATGTTTAAAGATATTGGAACTCTTTTATTATAAAGGTTGGAATATGACGAGAATAGCTCAGGAACTGGACTATAAAACGGTGAATGCTGCCAAGACACAGAAGTACAAATGTCTTGAGCGAGCGCGAAAAAATCTGGATGAAAAGATCCTAACTCCAAAAAGATCGACGGAGCAGTTGGATTCCTCATCGGATTTTCAATTTTTCACCAGCCGGGAACAAATGATAAACCTGCAGGCAAATTCTCAATAGGTAAGTGCAAAAAGAAACGAGTACGAACCGGAACAAAATCAAATCAAACCAATTGACCATACCTTTAGATAAGAAAAAGTAATATGAGACCTGAGTTAACCATTATCGAACAAATTGAGCGTTATCTTACCAAAGCAATGAATGCAGCGGAAAGAGCTCAATTTGAACAACAATTAAAGCAAGATCCTGCGCTTCAAAAATCAATGGAGTCGCAACAAATGCTTATGCAAGCAGCCAAGAGAGCGTCTCTACGTTCAACCATCCAAGGAGCAGAAAAAGCGCATTTCTTAAGTAAACTAATCATAAAAGCAGGATTAATAGGTGCAATAGTTGTCACTGTAGTTGTAGGCGGATTTTTCATTCATAATTCCACTAAGGATGACCAACAATCTCAAAATGCGGAAGTGAAAACCGAAGTTATTGAAGAAGAAATACTTATTGAAACAGATCAAATTATTGAGCCAAAAGATAATTCCATTGGCGATGAGGATGTGGCAATTATAGTGGAAGCACCGATACAAGCTCTCGCTGATCCTAAGAAAGTTAAGCCTTCATTTGATGAAAATAAAGGAGGTAGAACGAATGCTGCGGCAAAGTCTAATACAGCAACTAATCAAGTTGATCTACAAGAAAACAGAATTGCGTTAGATGAGCGGATAAATTTGGATAAAGAGGTGTTTCAAGTAGATGCCAAGAAAACGACCATTTTGCATTCCAAAAATAATATTGTGCTCGCTGTGCCTTCCAATGCATTTGTAGATGCGGACGGAAATATAGTAGAAGGAGATATAGATGTTGAGGTGCAAGAGGCATTAAAACCAATGGATATATTAAAGTCTGGATTGAGTACTATATCTGGGGATGAAGTATTGGAAACAGGAGGGATGTTTAATATTGAAGCATCTCAGCATGGACTGCGACTGTTTTTAGCAAGAGATGCTAAGATCATTGTGGATGTACCAACAGATTCGGTAGACCCAGCTATGCAACATTACTATGGCCATAAAAATGAAGATGGAATTATCGATTGGGTTGATCCCAAACCGTTGGATAATTTTCTGACGACGATAGACATGTCGGAGTTGGATTTGTACCCACCTAACTATGTTAAAACATTGAAAGGGATGAATGACCGTTTTAAAGTCCGAACGGATAAGTCTTATATGGATAGTTTGTACTATTCCTTTGAATATGCAAATGAAAATTTAGACGGTCCTGCGGTTCTTGCGATCCAAAAAAAGGGTAAAAAGAGTTTTGTTCGGAATGAAAATGGAAAGTATTCTATTTCAAGAGACGAAATGTCTAAAACATCAAATGGAGACAATAATCAGATTTATCCTGGTGTTCGTCCTTCTCAGGTCCGAACGATTTGGACTGGGGAGTCATTTAACAATACAATTCTAGCAACACGTGAATTTGAACAACGAATGAAGTTAATTCACCGTTCATGTAATCCGAAAATGTTGGATAATTATGCCAAAAACCTAGATAAAAATATGTGGGAGTTGGATTTGAAAGCTGGAGAACTCTGTGATGATCCTGAAGTTGCAAGATCATTTAAACGTTTTGCAGATCGAAAAGATGGGAGAGTGGCTATTGAATCGGAACAGATCCAAAAACTAAATGAATACTATCGTCAGGAACAGCATGCGTGGCGAAAAATTGTCTTGGAAGCCGAATCTGAATATTGGGAAGAACAGGCACGACTAGACTCTATTAGACAAGTACGAAACCTTTCTCAGGAGGAAGTAACAAGAAAAAATGATCGTTCGTACTATAAAACACGTGTATTGGCTAAATGGAAGAAAAGCAAGCCGGGAAGAGATCAATCTAATTTGAAAAATTTAGAACGAGATCGATCCAATAATTACAGAGTTGAAGTGCGCAGAACCGGATGGCATAATATTGATGCTATATTAAGTTCGATCTTTCCACCTAGTGCAAAAAAGCAATTTCCAAATACCTGGGAGTTAAAGCTTAAATTGAAATTAAATAAGAAATATGATCAGCAGCTAGTGTATTTGATACCATCTGGAACAAATAGTTTTGTTCGATTGGTACCCCAAGCCAATGGAGCGGTTACGAAACGATTAAAAAACAAAAAGATCTATCATTTAGTAATAGCAGGGATCATTGGAGATTCAACGGAATATTTTGTGAAGCAAAATGTCCAAGAAGAGGATAAGCTTAATGTGACCGAATTGGATCATCCAGAACAGCATATTCGGAAGTTATTTAAGCCTAGTCAGGAGCCTAATATCCTGCAAGATGTGAGCTATAGAGAATACGCAGCGCTGGACGATCAGAGACAAATAACCATTGCCCAAAAATTAGAGTTAAGGAGTCGCCTTTATTCTGTTGTATTTCCCTGCGGGATTGCTGAGATTGAAGCAAATAGTAATTCCAATGAATCGGACATTGTAGATTTTGTTTTTAATGATGTACAACAACCTGCGATGCCAAAAGATGGCTTAACGATGTTTACCAAGAAAGTACAGTTTTATCTCGCTAACAACTATTCTAAACGCTTGGATAAGGTGAAATCGAAGGAATTGGTTGTAGTAAGTTTTATCGTCAATAAAAATGGGTCATTGACCGATTTTCAAATAGTAAGTGAGGGCAGGGCTGAACTTGGTATTCCAGTAATTGAAACGATTCAAATTTATGAAAATTGGCTTCCAGCTAGGCATGAGGGTATTACCGTACGTCAACGAGTTCGTTTTCCAATTGTATTTCGATCACCAGGTTAATTTCAATTTCCAAGAATAGAATAGAATAGTCGAATTGGAGCATGATGCTTGACCTTTTGTTCTGTGAAAAGAGTTGAACCATTAGGAAATAAATCCTTTTACTAATCAATAAAATTAATTTAATTCATTGTTCAATGGATCCATCCGATGATAGACGATCTCGGATGGATGTATAGGACGCCAGTCGAGCACTTAAACTTTACTCAAATTAATAGATAGTAGTTAAATACTAAATTTAAAAATTAAACTTTTCAAGTTT
>CBDICC010000017.1:0-67667 GCA_965277185.1 Cytophagales bacterium
GGGTCTTGGGTACTCCAAATTTGAACGGTCGCACGGCTTTGTTTTATTATGGTTTATTTGCCATGGTCTTAGTTGCAGTTTTTGAAATTGTGGATCGTAAGACAGAGCGAATTCGATTAAAGCAAATTGTAGCCTTGCTTTTGATAGCCATACCATTAATGCATCTAATTCAGCGATTTAATTCAAACAGTGTGAGAGAATGGTGGTATGATCAGAATAATTTGGAAGTGATCAACTATTTAAAAGAACGATCGGATAGTGAAAAGGGCCGAAAAATTACACTAAATACGGATTGGAAGTTTTATCGCTCTTTTAGCTTTTATTCTGAAACAAAAAAGATTCCATTTATTGAACTTTGCAAATATCATAAGGAAGTTGATTCACTCGCTACTCAGGAATATTATTACATTTTTTTAGAGGATAAAAAGAAGATTGAAGATCGGTATGAACTGGTTAAAGAGTTTGCATATGACCGATTATTGTATCGCAAGAAATAATTCCTTTCGCATTACGACTACGAAAATTTTACTATTACTTGTTTAAACAAATTTATTTGATTTGATTTGTTCAGACTATACATTTACTTAACAAAATCAAGCAATGAAATTTATCAAATTATCAATCGTAAGCGCATTAGCAGTAGGAATGCTAGCATGTGCTTCAGAGGCTCCAAAAGAGGATGTTTCAAAAGATGCTGCTGCGGAAGCAAAAGAAATGAGTTATTCTGTGTTTGCACCAAACTCTGAGGTTAAATGGAAAGGTTCTATGATGGGAGCTTATTCTCATGACGGGATATTGAAAATGTCAGAAGGTACTGTAGCAACTACAGACGGGAAGATTTCTGCTGGAAAATTCACAATTGACTGGAGTACAATGGAAGCGACAGATTCAAATTATTCTGCAGAGCATCCAAAAGAAGGATTAATTGGACATTTGAAATCAGCAGACTTTTTTGCGGCAGACAGTTTAGGAGCTGCCGTGTTTGAAATCACTGGAATGGACGGAGATGACATCGTAGGGAAAATGACTATCAGAGGTATCACGAATGATGAAAAAGTAACAAGCGTAATGGTTACGGAGGATGAAAACGGTATTACTGCATCTGGTAAAATGACTTTCGATCGTCAGAAATATGAAGTTTCTTACAAAAACACAATGGGAGACATGGTTATTTCGAACGATATTGAATTGGAAATTAGCTTTACAGGAAAAGCGGCTGACGCAATGTAGATTTTATTTGGAACTTACTGCAACGTAAAGTTGTTGTTATAAGTAGGTTATCAAGACTTTAAGATGTAAAATATTATTTTATAATATGTTAAATTAGATTGGACATTATATCTTAAATAAAAAAGAGGCTTCGGCCTCTTTTTTTTTGCAGTTTAGAATTCTCTAATCTGATCTAAGATGATTTATGCAGTTTCGAATTAAGAAATTGTAGTCAGGGGATCTGCGCTGATTTTTCGTTCTAAATAATGAAAATCAATGTCAAATTCTTTCTTTATCTCGTTGATTTTAGCCTGTGCATCTGTTTGCTTATCTTCAGACGCATGATTTGACTTCACTGCAGACAGCATAATGTTTTTGCGTGTATGTTCGTTAGATACAAACTCGAATATTTTAGTATCATACCCATTTTGTTCTAGAATTAAAGCACGTACAGTATCCGTGATCATTTCGAATTGACGTTCTTTAAATATACCATATTTTAGAATCGGATTGGTTTGAGGCTTTCCTTTAACCTGTTGCCTGATTTGTTTGTGGCAACAAGGCGCACATACAATCAATCCGGCTTTAGAAGATAATCCTTTGTAAAGCGCATCATCCGTTGCAGTATCGCAAGCATGCAATGCAATCAGCACATCAATGGTTTGACTGTTTTCAGGATCAAATTGTTCAATAGGTTTGGCTAAGAAATTCAACGAATCAAATTCAGCCTCTTTTGCCGCGTTATTACAAAATTCGACCAATTCTTGGCGAAGTTCAATTCCTATAATCTCGACTTTCTTTCCGAGTTTATTTTGAATGAAATCGTATAATGCGAAAGTTAAATATCCTTTGCCAGATCCCATGTCGACAATTCGGAGCGTGTCTTTTTCAAGAAATCCGGAGGAAGCCAAAAGGGTTTCCATAATTTCAAGATATTTATTTATTTGTCTGAATTTATCAGCCATTTTAGGAATCACATCTCCTGCCTTATTGGTTACTCCTAATAAGTGAAGGTATTGAGGAGTATCATTGGCGGCAGTATCCGTTCGTTTTTCTTTTGGCCGATCATGTACCTCGGGTAATTTATTGGAGAAGGTAGGAGCATGTCGATGAATGCTGCTTTTTCCTTTTTTGGAAAGTTTCAATGCTACATCTTCCTTAAGGGTAAAGAGTGTGGCGATTCGAAAATCAGATTCAAGTAATTTACCCATTTCTTCCATCGCTGCTTCTGGGAGATAATTTTTAACTTGATCGTTGGTTTTACTTCGGTAAGTAAAAGAAAGGTTTTGTCTCTTTCGAATAATTATAGGGCGAATATAGATGTTCTTAAGTCTGTTGGAAGGTTTAGAAGGCTTGCTTAGAGTGACTTTGACAAGCACATTTTCTTCCAAAGCAGAAAGAATGTTATTCTTAAATTCAGTGATTGATTCCATGGTGCAAAGTTAGCCAATTTAATTGTGGAGGCTTTTTTTTATTCTGTGTAATTTAGATTTAGAACAAAAAGGAGAGGAGGTGGCGTTATTTTTTTATTAAATCCAACTGTTACTTTAATCATCTTGTTAACTTTGGTACTGAAATTCCATTAAGAATGAGGGCAGGAAATTTTTCTCGATTAATTTCAATTGATTAACTATTGAGTTCAATTGAAAAGGGGGGAGCCTTTATGAATGATGGACATAATTTTTTCCACATGATTTTTAGAAAGTGTTTTTTAGTTTTTAGTTTTTTGATTGCGGGAATATCGAATGTTGCAATTGCTCAAAACTTGTTGATCTCAAACGTGAACATGATTGATGTGAAGCAGGGAATTGTAATTCCTGGTCAGCATATTTTGATCGAAAATGGACTAATCAAAAAAATTAGTTCCAAGGCGATTAAAAGTTCGTTTAAGGAAGTTAAAGGAGATGGGAAATTTCTAATCCCTGGTTTGATCGATGGGTACGTTTCACTTTATAATACGGGTGGTTTGTATGGTCAACCTGAGATGTTAAACCTTAATCAATTCAAATCAATTGAAGAGGTGCGTAAGACATCTGATTTGGCTTTTGAAACAAACATGAAACGCCATTTATCTATGGGAATAACTTCCGTAATGGATCGCGGTGGACCCTTGCATCAATTGGAGCACCGGGTTCAAATTACCGATAAAGATTTACCTAATTTATTTATTACTGGACCCGTTTTGGCTTTACAGCCAGTACCAACATATATGGGGCGCCCTGAAACAGCACCCATGTTTCAAGCAGGAGATCCTACGTTAATTTCTGAAATGATCTATAAGCAAATGCCACTGGATCCAGATTATATTGTCTTGTCTTTTTTGAATTCTGCCGCAGAGGGATTGGAGGAACGAAAGGAGGTTTTGAAAAAGGCAATTGTTGTATCAAAATTGAATAGACTGGCGACGATAGTTAATGTGTCAGATGTGAACGGAGCAAAAATTGCTGTAAAGTTAGGTGCGGATGTTATCATAGGGGGAATAGTTAGCGAACGCGTCGATGATGAGTTACTTCGATTAATGAAAGAAGCCAATGTTTCTTATGTTCCTGCATTGAGCGCATCGGATCGATTTTTTAACGTCATTAATTCCGATAATTTATTTTCTACAACGGATTTAATGGACGGAGATCCGTTTGAGTTAGGAACACTCATGGATTTACAACATTTGGTTACCAAGGACGAAAGAATAAAGGAGGTAATTGATGTGATGAGAGAAAGTTTACCTGATTTGAGTGTGATACGAGGTAATTTGGAATATAATGCGCGGGTTGTTTCGGCGTATGGGATTCCAATCGTACTTGGAAGTGGAGCAGGTAACATGGGCTCTTTACACGGTGTTTCTTTGTTTAGTGAATTACAAAGTTTATCGAAAGCAGGGTTGAAAAATGAAGCCCTATTAAGATCGGTGACCATTGGTCCCGCTGGATCTATGAACGTAATCACAAACATTGGATTTATTGGGAAAGGATATAAAGCCGACTTAGTTTTATTATCTGAAAATCCTTTGGAGGACATTGGGAATTTAAAATCGAGGATAGAAGTAATAAAGGATGGACGAATAATAAAAACGGAAAACCTTCTCGCTAAAACCCCTGCTTCCTTGGTTCAAAAACAGTTAAATGCGTACAATTCAGGTGAAATAGATGCTTTTATGGAGCCATTTGCAAATAATGTAAAGGTCTTTACATTCCCAAATCAGCCATTATTTTCTGGGAAGGAGTTCATGAAGAGATCGTATGAAACAATTTTTAGAGATAATGCAATGTTGCATTGTGAGCTGGTAAATAGAATTATAAATGGAAATACAATTATTGATCGAGAAAGAATTACAGGTTTAAAAAAAGGAGAAGTGGTAGAGGCGATCGTAATTTATAAAATTAAAAAGAATAAGATTGCGGAAGTATATTTTATAAACTAAGCGCACTTTAATCCATTCCTGTTTTTGATACTTCCTTCATTGCCAACAAATAGTTAAGTTAACTTTATTTTAATAAAAGAGATTGTATAATGAGCATAGCTAAACCTTTTAATCTACAAAAATGGATTGACGAAAATCGTGATTTGCTAAAACCACCAGTTGGAAATAAGAATTTGTATGCGGAAGCTGGAGATTATATTGTAATGATTGTTGGTGGACCAAATGCACGAAAAGACTATCACTATAATGAGACGGAAGAACTTTTTTATCAACTGGAAGGTGACATAGAAGTAACCATACAGGAAGATGGAAAAGCAGTTAAAGTTCCGATTAAAGAAGGAGAGATGTTTTTATTGCCGGGAAAAGTACCTCATTCTCCTGCTAGATCCGCCAATTCTGTAGGTTTAGTTATTGAACGAGTTCGAAAAGGAACAGACATGCAAGATGGCTTGATGTGGTTTTGCGATAATTGCAATACTAAATTGCATGAGTCTTATTTCCCATTGACCAATATAGAAAAAGATTTTTTGCCACGCTTCCGGGAATTCTATGGTTCTGAAGATTTGAGAACATGCAAATCGTGTAGCGAAGTTATGGAAGTAGACGAGCGTTTTGTATAAAAATATGCACAAAAAGTCTAATTAGAACATTAAAATAAGATAAGTCAAATGCGAATTAATGGCCACGGGCATATTCTTCCAGAACCTTCGGAAGTACCTCAATTCATGAAGGATAAAAAGTTGTTTTGGATTGATGAGGATCGGAAATTCATGCGGCAAGGTACTTGGTCCAGGCCGATTACAGATCCAAGTTTCTTTTTGAAAGAGAAGCTGGTATGGATGGAAAAAACATGGTATTGATCATGCGGTAATGCTTAACTTATCGCAGGTATATTGCAATGGTTGGGAAAGAAGCGACGCAGATGATGCCATTCGGTGGCAAAACGATTTTAATGCCAAAGTACAACGGGAGCATCCAGATAAGTTTACCTGTGGATTTGTGGTGCAGCCTCTTTATATGGAGGATGCATTGAAGGAGATTACACGGTGTGTGGAGGAATTGAAAATGGGATTACTGTGTTTGCCTACTCATTATCTAAATTCAGATGAAGAATGGGTTTCTGTCGCAGACGAATCATGCTTTCCGATTTTTGAATTGGCAAATCAATATAAACTGGCCGTTGAGATTCATCCATATGATGGACCTAAGATGGTGAAGTTAAAAGATGAAAACTGGCGATTTCATTTGGTTTGGATGATGGCTCAAACCGCGGATACATTGCATTTTTACACGTTGAAAGGAATGCAACATCGTTTTGAAAACGTTCGAACCTGTTTTGCGCACGGATGTATGTTGGGACAAGCAAACTATGGCCGTAGACTTCAGGGATACGACGGAAGACCTGATTTATTTGATCAGGCAAATGATCCACGGAAGGCGCTGGGACACGAAAATTTATTCTTTGATACGCTAGTTCATGATTCATATACGCTGGAATTGATGAAGAAAAGGGTAGGAGCATCTCAAATCGTTTCTGGATTGGATGATCCGTATCCATTAGGAGAAATGGAAGGTGTTGGTTCTGGTTATCCAGGAAGGGTCATTGATTTTGCAGTAGAAGTGGATATTCTAACACAGGAAGAAGCAAATCGAATTTGGTATGACAACGTATTGCGTTGGTTAGGCAAAACGATGTAAATAATTTAGATTAGAAGCTGATTTTAATGTTTTGAAGTTAGTCGGGCCATACCTTTTAAAGAATCTAATGTTACATCCATTGTGAAACTTGAGCCTTTCTCAATTAGTTGAATATCAAAATCATAGGATTCGTATTCGTCTTTTTTATTCCATAGAATAGTGAAGTAAACGGAGTCTTTTATCGAGATGTCGTAGTAGTTCTTCTGAAATTCCCACATGTCATCGAAGGATTGTTCTCCGTTTCCATAGATTTCTATTGATTTTATATAATCGGTCCTCCAATACACCGATACATCTCGGGAATCAAGTTTTGTCTTACTGAGATCTACGCTTACTGTGGTGCCATCAAAGATCTTTTTTAATTGGCGGTATGTGGATTTTCTTCCTGAATAAATGACACATGCAGTAACGAATAGAATCCCTCCAATAGCTTTTATAACTATAGAATAAATATGAGTACTAGCATGATTTATATCTTTCATTCAGCTAAATGGTTATCGGTAAAGCGTTCTTTTTCTTCTTTGAGTCTTTAGTTTTTTTAATTTGGGACTAAGTTGTTCTAATGGTTCAATTTTTTCCACAATCCAATACGACGACACCTCATTAAATCTTAAATAAACGTTTGTTCTATTGACCAGTTCGAGATGTAAAATGTGCCTATCTGAATTCTCTTGTGTCCAAATCCCACTGGGTCGCCAAAAACCTCTTTTTCCATTTATCAAAGTATTTAAGAACCCACCATTTCCACATCCAATAACAAACGCTTTTTCCCGAATTACGCCTTTTCTTTGAAAATTTAGCAATCCTTTTTTATTGATTTCAAGAGGAATGGTATCTCCTGTATTTACCGAATTAAGGAAGGTGCGAAAATTAATCTTCTTTCCTGCAAATAACGATTTTTTTTGTGCCTTTACATGCATTCCAATCCCGCTTGTACCAAAGACAAGAATAAATAAGAATATGCATCGAAGGCGTCGTATTGATTTGTTTTTATAATATGGAGTTAAGTACTTCATCCAATTTGGTCACAGGTACCACATCGATATCTTTGTTCATCGCATCAATGTTTTTTAAATTATTTGCTGAAATAAAAATCTTCTCAAATCCTAATTTAGCAGCTTCACTGATTCTACTTTCTATTTTACTTACCGGCCGGACTTCACCACCTAGGCCAATTTCTGCTGCAAAGCAATAATTGGGAGCTAATTTAGATTCTTCATAAGACGAAATAAGCGAAACACACACTGCTAAATCCATGGCAGGATCTTCAATTTTTAACCCTCCAGCAATATTCAAAAAGACATCTTGTGTACCTAGGCGATAGCCTCCTCGTTTTTCCAAGACGGCTAACAACATGTTCAATCGTTTGGCATCAAAACCAGTGGAGGAACGTGGAGGAGTCCCATATGTAGCTACGCCGACCAATGATTGTACTTCTACTAAAAGGGGGCGATTACCTTCGATTGTAGCACCAATGGCGATTCCACTTAATTGATTATTTCGTTGACTCAATAAGATTTCGGAAGGATTAGGAACCTGTCGTAATCCACTTGATTGCATTTCATAAATTCCGATTTCAAAGGTTGAACCAAAACGGTTTTTAGTGGTTCTCAAAATTCGATACGCCATGTGCAAATCTCCTTCAAACTGAAGGACAGTATCCACCATGTGCTCTAATACTTTCGGACCAGCAATGGCTCCATCTTTATTTATATGTCCAACCAACACGATCGGAGTATTTGTTTCCTTTGCGAACTTGATCAACTCCGCTGTACATTGTTTTATCTGAGAAATACTACCCGCCGTTGATTCAATATAAGGAGAGTGTAATGTTTGGATAGAGTCAATAATGACAAATTCAGGCTGTTCGGTTTTTAAATGTTTACCAATTTTTTCAGTGCCCGTTTCCGCAAGTAAATAACATTGCTGATTTTGAATTCCAATGCGATCCGCTCTCAACTTTATTTGGTTGATGCTTTCCTCACCAGAGATATACAATACTTTTTTAGTCGTTAATCCCAATGCAACTTGAAGAAGTAGTGTAGACTTTCCTATGCCCGGTTCACCACCAATTAGAACGACCGACCCGTTTACAACTCCACCTCCTAATACGCGATCTAATTCCGAGTCATTAGACTTAAATCGATCCTCGAGTGATTGAGTGATGTCTTGCACCGCAATAGGACTCGAACTGGAGGATAAACTATTAGATTGTTTTTTCACCTCTTTTTCCGTAGAAATCACTTCTTCTACGAACGTATTCCATTCTTGACAAGAAGGACATTTGCCTACCCATTTGGCAGCTTGTTGTCCGCAATTTTGACAATGGAAGGTTGTTTTTGCTTTAGCCATAATTTGAATCTAAGCAAAGATACATGTTTGTTTATTAGAACAAAAGTGCAAAAGTAGATATACCGAATTTGTCTCTTAGAACATTGATTTCCTGAATAATAAGCTTGTGATCGTAGGTGTAGAAATGTAACATATTGTAAATTGTCATATTTTATTAATTTTGTTGGAAGCGAATACGATGAAATCAACGGATTCTATAACGAAAGAGCTGACGTATTATCATATTAAGTCACTCAAAGTATTCAGCCTCATGCTGTCTACTGGGACATTATTGTTTGCCCTAGCAAATGTATTCTTTCTATCTGCAGGAATTCAACTACTTATAATTTTAGGTCCTTTCATGATTGCCGTGTTTTTGAATGCGATGTTGGCAACCAAAATGGAGCAAGGTGGCAAAATCGGGTACAACATTATTCTTTGGCTTTCTTGGGGCGCTGTTATGGGAGTGTCATTGGTTACGGGAGGGTTGTACAGTTCTTACATATATGTAATGTTGTTGATTTTAACATCGTCTTATTTGTTTAGTCGAAAGCTGGGGAATATGTGGACTGCATTGATTATGTTGAGTTTCGCATTGTTTTATCTTATTGATTATAATGGATGGACTCCTGTCAATATTATTCCTGCAAATCAATATAAGTATTTTCAACTATTGACTTTTTTTTATCTCTTGTATCTGTTTGCTGTATTAGCGGTATTCTTTCAACGTTCGGCAGCAAAGGCCCGAAATTCTCGAAAGGTAATTCGGGAGCAAAATTCTGTAATTCAGTGGAAGAATCAGCAAATGCTAGACAACGTGCGATATGCTGGTAGAATACAAAACTCCATTTTAGTGAAAACATCTTTTCTGGAAACGACATTTAAAGAACATGCTTTGTTTTATCAACCCAAAGATCATGTTGGAGGAGATTTTTATTGGGTAAGGCAAATGGATAATGGCAAGGTCATTTGGGCCGTTGCGGATTGCACGGGACATGGAGTTTCAGGAGCATTAATGACCATGATTGGAGTATCATTATTA
Source organism: Cytophagales bacterium (assembly GCA_965277185.1). Lineage (GTDB taxonomy): Bacteria > Bacteroidota > Bacteroidia > Cytophagales > JAHDFW01 > JAHDFW01. The sequence continues at coordinate 9,699 of CBDICC010000017.1, forward strand.
AATGATATTGTTATGGAACAAAAAAAGGAATGCCCAAAGGTTATTTTGGAAAGTCTCAATGAAGGTTTCTTACGGGACTTAAATCAAGATAATGCAAAAAGCGGAATGAACATTGGGATTTGTACTTTGGATCTTTCGACTCGTGTGATGGAATATGCGGGGGCAAAAATAGAGCTTCAAATTCTACGCGATAAGGAATTAATCAATTTGGTGCCAGTGATGAAATCAATTGGTTATAATTATCATAAAGCACGTTCATTTGAATTCAAAAAAGAACGCCTCATTCTTAAAGAATCGGATGTTTTGTATATGTTTAGTGACGGCTATGCAGATCAATTTGGAGGACCTCAAAAACAAAAGTACTATTCTCAGAATCTGAAAAAAATGTTGCTGAAAAATAGCCAAAAGTCAATGCGCGAACAAGAGTTGGTACTGAGCAGAGAATTCGAGAAATGGAAAAGTGGATTTAATGAACAAATTGACGATGTGCTGGTTATGGGGATACGCATTTAATAATCCTCTTGTTATACATTGATTTCTAATCGACTTGTACTGGGCTCAAACTCTATTGTGAATAAGAGTTATATTTGTCTATATTTATATACGTTTAAAACATAGCCAATAATTGGAATACCTAAATGATGATAATTACGTTGGATAACAATAAACTAATTCAAATGTTTTGAGGCGTTTGGAGGGGGAATGTGATAGTTGTAGTATAGGTGAATATGGTTTAAATGGACTGGTAATTCTGAATGTAAATAAGAATCAATTAGCAGGCTAGGATAATTTCGTTCACATTCAATTAAGTATTAGAAGCGTGGCTAAAAAACGCATTTAAATTGGAATCTACTTAGAGAGCGTTGAAGGTTGTTGAGAAATCAGTAACTTAGCAAAGTGTTTTAAAACTAAATTAAGTGCAAATCAGCAAATTAAAATAATACATTAAATGAATACATGAAGCAAACGGAACTTAGAAACGGTATTAAATTTGAGAAGATTCTGCTAGTCCTGGGCTTATTTTTGGTCTGCTGTGCGTGCAATCGAAAGGTCAATAATCCTTCTTGGGAAACCGATTTGTTGGTGCCACTGGCGAAATCATCTTTATCGATTGAACAATTGGTTTCGGATTCGCTTAAGGAGGTAAATGCAGATAATTCCGTTAACCTTATTTTTTCCAAAAAACTGAGTGACTTTTCAATTGATTCCTTGATTACACTACCAAACAGTACGTTTGATAACAATACAAACATTGGTAGCATCGGATTGGATGATCGTCTAGTAAACTATCGAATTTCATTAGGGATGATTGCCAACAATTGGCCTGTTTGGGGCCCATTTGTAATTGCTAATAATGGAATGATAAATTCTTTGCCGAATATAACAGCTATTACATCAGGACCCTTTACCCTCAATGTAAATGATGTGTTTGAGGTAGCTACCTTTCAATCTGGATTTATGGATTTTACAATTCATAATAACTTCCCTGTTGATATAGCTAATGTGAATTTTGAAATTAAGAATGCCATAGCGGGAAATGTGGTTGTCAATGAAACTTTTGCCTATATCCCAGCGGGGACTTCTCAAACAAAAACGGTTGATTTAACTGGGTTGACTGTAGAGGGGTTGCTGGATGTAAGTATTCTAAATTTAGATATCCTAGGTGGAAACCAGAATATATTAATAGATACTACGGATGATTTACAAGTAGATTTGGTTTTGAGATCAATGAAGTTACAATCTGCCACAGCCGTGTTTCCGTCACAAAATCTGGTAGATGAAAAAGTAAGTACCTCGTTGTTAATTGATAATATTAAATTGAAAGAAGCGAAAATTTCTTCTGGGAGTGTGCTCATTGAGTCAACCAGCACGATTGAAGATACGATCTATTTTACCTATTCTATTCCTGGAGCCACATTGAGTGGGGTGCCATTTTTAACCGAGATTGTAATACCACCTGCTCCTCCAGGAGGCAGCGTTACCCGCCAATTCCCCTATGATTTTTCAAATTATGAATTGGACCTTAGTGGTGATTTGGGAAACTCTGCAAATGTGATTTACAGTGAGTTAACAGGGAGGATTGACTCAACAGGGAAAAAGATTACGTTATCTCTTGCAGATAGTTTAGTGATCCATGTTTCGACTGAAAATCTAAAACCTTATTATGTCCGTGGATTTTTGGGGAATGATACGCTTGGTGAATCAAATCAATCGGAATCATTGGACTTGTTTGATGTAATTACGGATGGTAGTTTAGAAATAGAAGAAGTATCGGCATTTATTTCAATAGATAACTATCTAGGGATTGATGGGAATATTCGAATTAATGAACTCACAGCACGAAATGATCAAACTGGAAATTCAGTTTCCCTTACCGGTTCACATGTAGCTAGTGATATATCAATTTTAGCGGCAACCGACAATCCACATATTTCTACGCATACCGAATTGACGTTAAGTAATGGAAATTCGAACATTACAAGCTTAATTAATGTGCTCCCAAATGCATTAGATTTCGATATTCAAGCTTATTTGAACCCGGGAGTAGATACATTGACCACGGATTTTGAGGATTTTGCCTATGATACAAATACATTGGATGTAGCACTTAACTTATCCATCCCATTATCGTTGATTGCCAATAATTTAACCTTAAAGGATACGGCTGATTTTCAGATGCAAAGCACCCAAGATTTGGATCAAACGGTATCGGGAAAACTGAATTTTATAGTGGATAATGGATTTCCTCTTTCTAGTAATATTCGAATTCGATTTTTGGATGAAACGTATCAGGTATTGGATTCATTGGTGAGTCAAAGTGAGATATTGGCGGGAACACCGATTAATGGAAAAATAGTCACTCCAAGGCGTACGATCAATACGTTTGATATAAACAATGATCGGTTGAATTCTATTTCAGCGGCAAGTTATGTCGAGTTTGAAGTGACCTTTAATTCATCAAGTAGCACTAACTTTAACAAAATTTATGACGATTATTCTATTGACTTTGTGATAACAGCGGATGTTAAATATGAAAATTAAGTTGTTATTACACCAAACGAAGAATAAGAGAATCGAATCCATTCATAAGTTATTTACAGACCATTTGTTGAGAATTTATAGTCAAATAAATCGAATTATTCAGGACGCACACTTGCAAGTGCTGAGAATGGTGATGTTACTATTTGTAATAATGCAGGTATGTGGAGGAGGGGTAATTGCTCAATTGGATCTAAGTTCTAATTATAGAAATGCTTTTGAGGATACATTAACCTCTCAAATAACTGTTTTTGCTGACTTAGATCAAAATGCGACTTCGGTTACTAATGCGATGATTAATGAGGTCTATTTTGGAGAAGGAATCATCTCAAATGATCTGAAAGCAAATTTCGGAGGTCGGATAGGTAAAAGGAACCGGATTGGGTTAAATGCAAACTTTGGTGCAATAGTACGACTGGCCCAAGGTTCAAGAACTTCAGGAAATGCCATTGAGGTTATGGTGGGGACACAGTATTTTGCAGCTGTTGGAATTCGAGGAGATTTATTAAATCTGGCGTCTTTTGGAAATAAACAGTTTGAAGATCAAACAGCAACATTTGATGGAACGGCAGGAACCTATGTAGCATCTAATTACCTAGGATGTAAGATTCATAAGGAACTTAAGAATCAAAATAGGTTTTTTGGAGGCCTTACATTACATCGAATTCTGGACTATCAAAAAGTGTCGATTGTAACAGGGTCATTGTATACAGCCCCATATGGAGAATATTTGGATGCCCAGGTGAATTTTAGATCGATAGGAAGTCTTATTGATACGTCTACATTTTCTCCTGCTTTGGGAGTAACGGTGAATGCAGGTTTTGAAATGAATCTTTCGAATGGAAAAGGCAAGGTTCGTTTTGTGATTAATCAATTGGGTGCTGCATTTTTAAGTAATGTGCAGGAAATTACACTGGATTCATCGATTCGTTTTGAAGGAGTACAAATTAATAATGTATTATCTCCGGATTTGGATAGTGTAACCGATTTAAGCGGTGACTACTTGTTTGATAATTTTGGAGGAAAAAGAGAAAGCAAAAACCATGTGGCTTCGATGCCTGCGCGGTTAGGAATTCAATTTCAATCTTCAATTTCAGAAAAACTACTGTTGCAAGCGTCTCTCGAACAACTTCTTATAAAAGGTTTTGCTCCACGGGTGATGATTACACCGATATTAAATCCTAATAATAAGCTAAGTTGGTATTTTCCGATATCTGTGGGTGGATATGCCGCTTTAAATGTGGGGGCAGGACTTCATGCTCAAATCTTTTCAAATCAGGTGTCATTGGACTTAATTGGGCAAAACATAAATGCATTGCCCCTTGGGAAAAATTGGAGTGGTCAGGGAGTGAGTGTTCGAATTAACTATTTGTTTTAAGAGACCGAGGAACGCAGCGTTAATAGAATTACTAAATAACGTCGATTAATAGTTGTGGTTTTATTGTTGATCGGATTTCAAATCCTTTTGGTATTTATTTTCGGATAGTAAATCCGAAAAAGCGTTATGGACAAACGTAACGTTAAAAGAATTACTAAATAAGATCGATTAATAGTTGTGGTTTTATTGTTGATTGGATTTCAAATCCTTTTGGTATTTATTTTCGGATAGTAAATCCGAAAAAGCGTTACGGACAAACGCAGCGTTAAAAGAATTACTAAATAACGTCGATTAATAGTTGTGGTTTTATTGTTGATTGGATTTCAAATCCTTTTGGTATTTATTTTCGGATTTCAAATCCGAAAAAGCGTTACCGAGGAATGCAGCGTTAAAAGAATTACTAAATAAGATCGATTAATAGTTGTGGTTTTATTGTTGATCGGATTTTAAATCCTTTTGGTATTTATTTTCGGATAGTAAATCCGAAAAAGCGTTGGATGTTTTATAAGTTCATGCTATGCTAGATTGTTATCCACTTGTTTTATTCTATTAAAAAGAGAGATAAGTGAATTTTCATTTGAAGAACCTTCTGAATGCAATGTGGTTGTGAAATTAAAGTGGGAGAAAAAGCATATAAGCCTTAGGAAAAAGAAGAATGTTGAACTTCTCGTTGATTTATAGTTTGATACGGATAAAATTCACTAAAGATATTAAAGGAAAATTCACGAAAAATTCGTGGTGAAAAATGACATTTCTTTCGAAAAACTATCACTATATTTGCCGAAATTTAAAGTCAAGGTAATTAGTTTAGTTTAATTTTTAGAGCTATGATTATTGGTGTTCCAAAAGAAATCAAAAACAATGAAAACCGTGTTGCGTTGACCCCAGGAGGGGCCGCAGAAATGGTGAAAAATGGACATACAGTGTATGTTCAAGCTACTGCCGGAGAAGGTAGTGGATTCAGTGATGGTCTGTACATTGAGGCTGGAGCAAAGATTCTTCCAACGATTGAAGAAACGTATGCAATTGCTGAAATGATCATGAAAGTGAAAGAACCAATTGAACAGGAGTATGAATTGATTAAAGAAGATCAGTTTGTATATACCTATTTTCACTTTGCATCGTATGAACCTTTAACAAATGCGATGATAAAGAATAAGTCTGTTTGTTTGGCTTATGAAACGGTTGAATATTCGGATAGATCACTTCCTTTATTGATACCAATGAGTGAAGTTGCAGGTAGAATGGCAACGCAGGAAGGAGCTAAGTATCTTGAAAAACCGATGATGGGAAGAGGAATTCTTCTTGGAGGTGTACCAGGAGTGAAACCAGCTAACGTATTAGTGTTAGGAGGTGGAATTGTTGGAACTCAAGCAGCAAAGATGGCAGCAGGTTTAGGTGCCAACGTAACAATGATGGATATAAGTTTGCAAAGACTTCGTCAATTGGATGATGTCATGCCAGCGAATGTAACTACTATGTACTCGAGTGATTATAACATTCGTGAAGCGATAACGTATTCTGATTTGATTATTGGAGCAGTTCTTATTCCAGGTGCTAAAGCCCCTCATTTGATTACAAGAGAAATGTTGAAGGATATGAAGCCAGGTACTGTATTGGTAGATGTAGCTGTAGATCAGGGTGGATGTATTGAGACATGTAAACCTACAACGCACGAAGATCCAACATTCATCATTGATGATGTAGTTCACTATTGTGTTGCCAACATGCCAGGTGCTGTACCTTATACATCAACCTTAGCTTTAACAAATGCTACGTTGCCTTATGCTATTCAATTGGCTAATAAAGGATGGCGTCAAGCATGTATCGATGATGCAAGTCTTCGAAAAGGATTAAACATAATCAAAGGAGACGTCGTATACAAAGGAGTAGCGGACGCTTTCGGATTGGAGTATAAAAATGTAGATAACTACTTAGAAATGGAGATGGCATAAGTCCATTTTTCATGTAATAGATTAATATCCTAAAAGGATATCAAATTATTGAAATAAAAAAAGCCACTTAGATTACTAAGTGGCTTTTTTTATGCTTTTGAAATTGTAGACAAAGGGTCTAATTATTGTACTTTATGTACATGCACATCCATTTGCGGATAAGGAATGTTAAGCCCTTCAGATGGGAATGTATTATACACTTTTTCATTCATATCGAAGTACACCCCCCAATAATCTTCTGCTTTAACCCAAACGCGTACAGCAAAATTCACAGAGCTATCCGCAAGTGCAGAAACGGCAATAAATGGTTCGGCAGGTTCGGTAAGGATTCTAGCATCTTCCTTAATTAGCTTCATAATTACTTCACGTGCTTTTTCTGTGCTATCACCATATCCGATGCCAATAGTCCAATCCACTCTTCTAAGTGGTTCAGTACTGAAATTGACCATTGAACCTGTAGCTAATCCTCCATTTGGAATAAAAATGGTCTTGTTGTCTACCGTATTTAGAATTGTATTGAAAATCTGAATCTCTTTTACTGCCCCTGTATACCCTTGAGCTTCTAATACATCACCGACTTTAAAAGGTTTAAAAATAAGGATCATTACTCCACCTGCAAAGTTTTGCAACGTTCCAGATAAAGCCAGACCTATGGCCAAACCGGCAGCACCTAAGATGGCAACGAATGAAGTCATTTCAATGCCAAGCATACCTAAAGCACTAATAACAACTACTGCTTTTAGTAAGGTACCAATAATTCCAGCAAGAAAAGGACTAAGGGTAGCATCCGTGTCTTTTTTCTTTAAGCGACTGAGTATGGCACTGGTAATTAGTTTTGCAACGATTAGTCCCAAAATTAAAACCACTACTGCACCGATAACCCGAGGGCCAAATTTCATTGTGAAATCATACACGTATTGTGAGATGTCAAAGGCCTTTTCAGCCCCGTCCGTTACGATTATTTCGTCTTCCATATAATTTAGATGTGTTTGTTTGTGTTAATTTTTTATTAGAAACAATCCTTTTGTCTCTATTTAGATATTGATTGTATGATTGATTATTTATTCTGCGAAATAATTGTTTTTTTTCTTAATCTGGAAAGAAAGTATGCAAGAGACTTTAAATAATTGCTATTTATTTTTTGTCGGACTCGGGATAAACTGGAATATCTGCAGAATAAACGATTTCATTGTCGCGAATTTGAGCGCAAAGTAAATCTAAACCATTTGTTAATACTATATATTCTGCGTTTATGGTCTGATTGTAAAGAGTAGCCTGATTTAGAACCAGCTGATTTATGGGGACTTCCGGGGCTTTGAATTCAATAAGAAGATAAGGATGTCCATTGCGGTTGTAAGCAATTAAATCCGATCGTTTGATTCGACTGTTAATGACATGACTACGTTCTACGCTCAATATAGACTTAGGGTAGTTTTTATTATTGATCAGAAAATGGATGCAATGTTGCCGAATCCATTCTTCAGGAGTAAGGAAGATGTGTTTTTTCCTTATCACATCGAATATATAGGGTTTGCCATTCCGTTTGATTAACTTCGCTTCGAACGTGGGGAAAATAAGATCCATTCAGGAATTATAAGCAGGTTGCAATTTGTTATGTAACTAATTGTGATTCAAAAGTAGCAGTAGAAATATTTATTTCGGTTATAAAAGCATAATTTTATTTGTTGAAGTACGCAAAATGGACCCAATTGAGGAGGCGAAAACGAAATCTGATTGATTTAGATTGACATTGCCGTCTCGATATGCAAAATAGAGCATACAAATTTCAAAACATTTCAAATCAAAACATTTCAATTCATAGACATAGATGAAAACCAAAAAAGAGATTGTTGAAAACTGGCTACCAAGATACACTGGAGTAGCGCTGGAATCATTTGGTCAATATATACTATTAACCAATTTTCATAACTACATAGATACGTTTGCAGAGAAATTTGGAGTAGAGGTTGAGGGAGAAGATAAACCGATGCAAAGTGCGACAGCTAATGGAATTACCATTATCAATTTTGGAATGGGAAGTGCTATGGCAGCTACCGTAATGGATTTATTGAGTGCGATTGATCCTAAAGCGGTTTTATTTTTGGGGAAATGTGGTGGATTAAAACGGAAAAACAAGTTAGGAGATTTAATTTTGCCAATAGCTGGTATTCGTGGGGAAGGAACAAGCAATGATTATTTACCTATCGAAATTCCAGCCCTACCTTCGTTTCGTCTTCAACGAGCAGTTTCGTCCATGATTAAGAAACATGAACTAGACTATTGGACAGGAACAGTCTATACAACAAATCGTCGAGTTTGGGAACACGATGAGGAATTTAAAGAATACTTGCGTGTGACCCGCGCAATGGCAGTAGATATGGAAACCGCCACAATTTTCACGGTAGGTTTTGTAAACGAAATTCCAAGAGGTGCACTTTTATTAGTCTCGGATAACCCAATGACTCCTGAAGGAGTTAAAACAGCGGAATCAGATAAAAAAGTTACAGGAAACTATGTAGATAATCATTTGCAAGTAGGAATTGATGCGTTGATGGAATTAAAGGATTCTGGAGGATCGGTTAAGCATATGCGTTATTCAGAGGAGTTATAAATCCGTTGATACCATCCAATCAATTAATCTTTTTTGAAGGTTATCAATCAAGTTAAAGAAATAAAAAAACTGACCTGATGCGATTAAATTTCAATCTTACCAAGAGTAGAGGCATAGGAGCTGTAGTTTTAACACTCGTCTTTTTTATTCAATTTCAATCTTGCGTGCCTAACAAGGAGCAAGTGGATGCAATATATTATAATGCGAATATCTACACGGTAAACGAAAACTTTGAGGTATTACGTGGAGCCGTGGCAATAAAAGATGGGAAATTTGTTGCATTAGACAGTACACATCGAATTTTATTGGCTTACGATGCTCCGATCAAAGAAGATTTGAACGAGCAGTATATTTATCCTGGATTTTATGATGCGCATTGCCACTTTCTTGGATACGCCAAATCATTGTTTCAAGTCAATTTAACCCAAACGAATTCTTATGCAGAAGTTTTGGAGAAAGTATATGCCTTTGATCAAAATCAACCTGATCTAAAGTGGATTACGGGCCGTGGTTGGGATCAAAATGATTGGGAGAATAAGGCGTTTCCTACGAACGCCGAATTAAATGCACGCTTTCCAAATAAACCGGTATTGATAAGGCGAGTTGATGGACATGCTGCCATTGCGAATAAAAAAGCGTTGGATTTAGCAGGAATAACTGCAGGAGATACCATATCAGGTGGGATTATAGAAACAAAAAATGGAGTGCTGACCGGATTATTGGTAGACAATGCCGTAGATATAATTATGAAAGTGGTTCCGCAGCCGGATAATACGTATAAATCAAATGCGTTGCTAAAAGCACAACAAAATTGCTTTGAAGTAGGATTAACTACTGTGGACGATGCAGGATTGGATATTGAAGATATTTTAATGATTGATTCATTACAAAAAACGGGCAAGTTGAAAATGCATATTTATGCCATGCTTAATCCTGGAAAGAATGAATTCGATTTTGCGAGCGAAAAAGGATTTTATCAAACTGACCAGTTGAATGTGCGATCGTTTAAGGTGTATGCTGATGGAGCGCTAGGATCAAGAGGTGCATGTTTAAAATCAGATTATAACGATCGAACGGGACACTCTGGCTTTTTATTGTCCGCAAAAGATTCATTAAGTACTCTTGCTGAAAAAATACATCAGCTTGGATTTCAGATGAATACACATTGTATTGGCGATTCTGCGAACGGACTTTTATTAAATATCTGTGGAAAATATTCGAATGGAAATAAAAATATGCGGTGGCGAATAGAGCACGCACAAGTAGTGGACTCGGCAGATATGGATAAGTTTGGTAAGTACGGAGTGATTCCATCTGTTCAACCTACCCATTGTACTTCGGATATGTATTGGGCAGAGGAACGGCTTGGGACGGATCGAATAAAGGGAGCATATGCATATAAAACATTGCTGGAGCAATATGGGAAAATCGCAGCCGGAAGTGATTTTCCAGTAGAGGGAATTAATCCATTGTTTGGGTTTTATGCGGCGGTAAGTCGAAAAGATCAACACAACTATCCTAAAACAGGATTTCAAATGAAAGATGCTATTTCAAGAGAAAACGCGTTACGTGCAATGACGATTTGGGCTGCTTTTTCCAATTTTGAAGAAGAGGAAAAAGGAAGTATTGAGGTAGGTAAACGTGCCAATATGGTGGTTATGCAGGCGGATTTATTAACTGCGCCAGAAAATGAATTATTCGCTTTGCCGGTGATTCAAACAATTATAGATGGGGAGCTGGTATTTAATGCTGCAGCAAAGTAATTCAAACCCTGTTATGTTAGAGCTTTCTAATCCGTTGTAGGATTAAATCATCACAAACAAAGTTCAATTTCAAATAGAAGTGATTAATTAAGAATGAGAAAATTTAGACGAGCAGAATTGACAGATTTACCCATGCTTGTTGAAATTTTAAATCAAGCAATTCTTCAAGGAACCGCGAATGCGTATACAGAAACGTTTAATGTGTCAGAGCGTCAGGAATGGTTTGACCTGTTTGACGAGGCATCATGTGATCACTATTTGTACGTAGCAGAGGAAAATGAGATGGTAATAGGGTATTGTACATTGGTACCTTATCGATGTGGAAGGAAAGCGTTGGCGTCCTGTTCGGAAATTAGTTTTTATGTACATGAATCTCATCATCGAAAGGGGATTGCCCGTTTTTTGGTTGAGCAAACGATTCAAGAATGCAAAAAAAAGAATATCAAAAGTCTTTTAGCTATTTTGATGGATGTAAATGAAGCCAGTAAATTGTTTTTAGAATCTATGCAGTTCAATCAATGGGGGCATTTTCCGGATATATTTGATAGTGGTAAAGTGAAATGTGGTCAATGGGTTTATGGCAGGTATGTGAAATAAACCAACACAAATTTGTATAAGCGAGCCAATAGTTAAACTTGGTCATGCGCTTCTTCCATCTCTTTTGTGAGAGGAAGTTCTATCAAATATTCAGATTTTCCTTCCGATCGATTATACTGGATTTTAGCCTGTAAGTCTGAAGCGAATGAGGTTACCAAATCCATTCCAAAGGTAGACGGCTTACGGAATAAATCTGGATCAAATCCAGCACCATTATCTCCAATTATAATGATTAATTGTTGAAGATCTTCAGAAAGATGAAAACTGCAGTGAATTCCTGGTTTCTCTAATTCTTTGATCCCATATTTGATGGAATTGGTTATTACTTCATTTATAAGAAAGGCCAAAGGAGCTAATTTATCAATGTCTAATTGAACGCTGTCACACTGAAAATCAAATGCAACCTTCTGGTCAGTATAAGTTCGAATGATATCGGTGATAAGCTTTTGGAAATACTCTTCTAAATCGATATATCGAAGATCTTCCGTTCCATACATTTTTTCATGAATTGCAGCTATAGAAATAATTCTTCGCTGCGTATCGTTAAATATTTCCCTTATACGAGGATCAGGTAAGTCGTGTTTTTGCAATTCCAACAGACCATTCACAACGTGCAAGTTGTTTTTTACTCGATGATGAATTTCCTTCAACATTACTTCTTTTTCTTCATGTTTCGCTTCCAGTTTCTTATATGCTCGCTGAAGATTGAAATCCAGTGATTTTAGGGCGAAATTTGAATAAAGAAGAATGCAAAGTATCGCACCAAATGCTAATCCAAAATTTGTCGCAGCCCATAAGTCGACTAAATGAGCATCCAGTTTAGCATGAGGAATTTCACCTTTGAACATAAAATATTCAAATACATATCCACCCACAACCAGCACAATGAACGTTATGTACTCCCAAGATTTCCATTTTGAATAGAGGAAAAACAGGGGGATAATTAAAAATATATATAGATCAAAATCGGTTTCCCAGCCAACATAATAATTGGCAAGAGTTGATGCCACAAACATTTCAAATGTTGCGGAAAACAAGGTCAATTTGAGATACCCGCTATACACCAAATAAAGCATTATTATGGAGAAGACTGCACCGACAAGGTTATAGAATCCCATGAAATTCACCTCTTCTGAAAAGAATAGTATAGAAATGGCAATTCGCATAATTACGGCCAGAATTGCTCCAGGTAATAATGCATTGTAAAGTCGATGTTGCGCATGATCCAATGGGATTTTACATGCTGGTATCTTGAACTTCATTCAAGTTGAACTAAAAGATTAATGAAATACTATAGGTCTTTAATTTTGAGTAGGCTAGATCAAAAGCTAGAAACCACCCAACCCCAATTTAAACAATTAATTTTAAATGGAATTATGCGAATCTTATTCTGTAGATTTTAGTTGTTTGGAAATAGGTAAGATGTGCGGTTAAAGCTTTGTTTGCGACCACTTTCCGAATTTTAGATATAAAAAGGAAAGGAAGGCCAACAATATGAAATAAATGAATTCAGAGCACCAAACGATTGTCAAAGAGTGTTGCCATTTTACGGCGATTAAATAAGCTCCAGCAAGATAAACTAGAATGGTAATAAATTCTATAAACATAGAAATAAGCGTGTTTCCTGTACCGGTTACTCCATTAAATAAAATGAACGCTACACAGAAAAAGAACATGCTGAAGTTCAAAACTTTTAATCCGCTATAGGCCAACTTGATTAACGTTTCATCCTGAGTATATAAATGCAATATATAATTTGGAGCAATAATATTAATCAAGAGAGTGAGAACGGTGGTTGCAAGGCTAATAACCAAAAGTCTGCCGATTAATTTTAACACATTGCGCGCTTCACCTTGTCCAATCAAATTGCTGACTAAAGTGTTTGTAGCAGCACTAAATCCAAATAAAGGAATCATCAATACCATATAAATACTACGAATAATGTGCGAAGCGGCTAATTCTTTCTCGCCCATTTTTTCAATTATCATGAAAAATATAAACCAGGAGGATAGCGATAAAAAATTCTGCAACATTACCGGACCACCAACTTTAAAGAGTCGGGTAAAAATCGTTCGATTGAATCCTTTCCATTTGAATAATTGATATTTATTTAAGTCAACATGGAAGTAAGTGTAAATTAGAATGAAGAAAAAGGTAGTGACTTCAGCACAAGATGAGGCAATGGCAGCTCCTTCTACTCCCATTTCAGGAAATCCAAAATTTCCAAAGATCAAGGCGTAATCTAAAAAGACATTGGTCACCATGGTCACCAATGTGCCCCATATTAAAATTCGGGTATCCGTAGTTCCAACATAAAACGCATTGAATGTGAAGATCATAAATGCGAAAAACACCCCATAGGATCGATAGGAAAGAAAACCTATCGCGGATTTTAAGATATCCTTTGATTGTACAATTGAACCTAGAAACCCGGGTGATAAAAACTTTAGAATGATAAATAAGCCGATAGCGAGTGGCATGATAAAGAGCAATGTTTGATTGAAAACATTCCCTATCTCTTGGTATTGCTTTTCTCCATTTCTACGACCGATAATGATTTGTGCACCGGTAGTAAAGCCCATACCGGTTACAATTAACACAAAATAGAAGATTCCAGCATTACCGGCTGCACCTAAGGCAACACGTCCCACATTGCCTAAAAATGCCGTGTCGGTAACATTAATGATGTTTTGCGCAATACCACTGACCATAATAGGAGTAGCAACACGAAATATGTTTTTATAGGATAAGGTCGAGCTCAAAGCATCTTTATAACAATAATATTAGATTCACTAAAATCTAATAAGTCGCAAAGATAGGAGCTTATTTTACATTAAATCATTTGGATGCTTTCATTCTAGAAAAGGGATATCCATTGCAAGCTGTTTTTGGTTTTGAGCGATCTGGAGGCCGCACATTTTGGGCTTCTTCTTCAGATTCGACATCATAAGCTGTATAGCAAAATCCCCATTTGTAAGGTTTCATCTTTTTGAACTTCATGTAGTCAATTCGAGTATAAATTCCGCCCTTTGTTGGGTCCGCATTTAACTTTTCCACAATTATATATTGTTGAACCTTGTCTACAATGAGTATTTTATATTGATTTTGAGCATCATGCTTCCAGAAATCGTTACTTATTTCATAACTTCCTTTATAATCATCCTTAAAAACCCCTTTTAAGTATCTAGGTAATTTCACTTCCGTATCTTGCGCTAGTATGTTCTCCTTTGAAAACAAGATAAAGAGCATGGATAAAGCAATCAAAAAGATAAATCGATGGGCGTGTTTTTGGGTTGAATTGAAAATCATTCTTCGAAATTTGTATTAGTTAATTTACCATATTGGATAGTCCAATGTGATGTTTTCCATTCTGGAAGTGGGGATTTGTTTCCCGGCAGATTTACTTTTCACTTCGGACCGAATGTAGGTTTGAAGTTCAGAAAGCATGATCTTTCCATCTTTATTCAAATCGGAGGATTGATCTTGTAATCCGTGCAATAAACAATAGGTGAAAAGCCCGTTGTGCCATTGATCACTTTCCATGGCGTATTCAACCCCTCCAGCTGAACTGATAACGGTGGTTCCTGTTCCTTTACGTAAATCCACAAAAAGTTCTTTGACCATTTCAGATGCATTTTGCATTCTATCTTTGTTTTTCAATTGAACATCAATTCCTGACGCACGGAATGTGACGTTTTCTTGAAGAACTTTATTGTCTGTTGTTTTTTCTACATCGTCCTTATCTACTTCACCACTATGACAGGTGTCCATAAACAATAGTTTCTTTAGAGCCTTAAGCCCGTCTAGTAATTGCTCAATCTGACTATAGATGATTCCGTTTTTAGAAGGGGTATTGAAGTCAATATCATACGTTGCGTAGTAATAATCAAAGTTTTCATCTAGAAGGCCGTGTCCAGCTATAAAGATCATTACCACATCATTACGGCCAGCTTGTTCCAAAAAGGAACGAAGGGCTAAAATATTGCTTTTCGTGGCTTTTTCATCCGTAAGAACTTTGTGGTGAATGTTTTTATATACTTTGTCTTTTTCAAATAGGTGATCAATATCTGTGGCATCTTTGGCCGCATATTTCAGGTCGAATCGTTTATCACTGTAATGCGAAGTTCCAATGGTTACCAAATACAAATTTGGTTTGACCTCTGTCTCGGGCAAGAATAGTAATAAGCGCTCACTCAATGATTCAACCCCGGCCGTATTAAGAACGGATATCTTTACATCGTTTTTCCCTTGAGCCAATTCAAGGGAGAGTTTCTTGGATAAACTTTTTGTCTTTAATTCTTTTATCGAAATTCCATTGGTTCCAAAAACCGGTACATCATTCAGATATACATTGATTCGATCCAGCGTAAATTTGGTGTCCAAGCAACTAATATCAATATCGGCGGTTTTGGCTTCTTTATTGAGTTTATGCTGTTCAATTTTGATTTCAGGGATTAAAAGATCAGATGCAAGTTGGGCTTCTTCAATGTGCATTTTTTTAAGCCGTTTAAGATACGCTCGATGATAAAAGTCTATGATGGTTGGATCTCCAAGAGCGAGGTCCTTCAGAATAATATCCGGACGATTATATTTAAGATCAAATTGTTCAAATGGATAAAATTTGGCTTCCTTATCTATTCCTTTGTTTACATGATAACCAACATATTGTGCCCCTTTTTTAGAAGCGCTAAAATAGCCGTCTTCATTATATATAATCCACTCTCCGTCCGTGGAGACAAAAATGGTTACAATAGGATGAATTTTTTGGCTTAAATAATCATAAAGTTTTTTCTCCATGTTTTCATATGGAAACTTCTTCGCTTTGGTTGTTTCAACAACTTTTTTCCAGGCCGTTAAGGTGCGTTGTTTTGCTAGTTGTTCGATTCCCCATTTCTTAAATAATTTATGGAATACGTTCTCTTTGCCATTACTACTTCCACTAAGACGATCCATTCGTTCCCAATATTCCCAGACAGATTCAGGTGGAGCGGAAGAGGAGGGAACTCCAACTTTGTCTAAAGACCAGATGCGTATGGTATTATCGGCCCCACTCGTGACCATTTTTGTTTTGTCTGTTGAAATGGACATGCCTGAAATATAACCGGTGTGTCCTACGAAATCGTTTGTTTCAAATCCACTGGAGTTATATGCTTTGAGGATTCCATAGTCTCCTCCAGATATAATATTACCCTTAGGAGTGAAACCGAATGTTGTATGTCGATTTCCGTCCCAAACTTCCCTGACAATGGTGTCAATCACCTTGTTATTCTCTAAAATGACCAATCCTCGATTGAAATCATTTAATTTTTTTCCTACCCGACAACGTCTAATTTTAAATGAACGGTAGGTAGTATCGGGATAGTTGAATTGATTTGAATTGATTGATTTACTTGAATTTAATGTGTCAATGTCTTTTAGAAACATATCAAATACCTTATTATGAGAAGAGTAACCGAAGTTGGCATCCCAAGTGTCTGCATAGGCAAGCATTTTGTTATTGAGTGCTACCGAGCGAAATAGAACTCCATTACTCTTCATTTCTTTATAGTCATTCAATTCTCCTTTTTCAAAATCCAATTTGAATAATGTTATTTCATTATAGTCCCCTCCGGTATAAACAAAACGATTATTGTCTAGAAATTCACCTGCCAATCGATTGGCTTCATTTGGAATGGCTGCAGCTTCAACCCATTTATCGCTTTCATTTTTGGTAAAAAGATAACTAGGTTTATTAGTTCCTTCTTCTGCGACGCCCGTAAGTAATAATCGACCATTGGGTGAGAAACGGACAAATCCAGGAAGTTCTTTGTTTTGGAAATATCCGGTTAAATTTAATTTTGAATCCATAAAGAAAATGAATTCCTCCCAGCTATAACAAATTTCATGTGTACCTGGAGCGATGTCAATATTCGGAGTAGCATAATAATTATCTTGTACTACTTTTGTTAAATATTCTTTATCTATTGTAATGGGGGTATTCGGCTTTTTTATATCCCAAACACACATTATTCCAAGTCTATCTACGGAAACCATGATGTCATCCCGCACTTTGATGACGTCCAGTTCTTTTCCATATTCAGCTGAATGATATTTGAATTCACCTACAATTTTGTGTGTACTAAGATCCCATTTTACAATTCTACTGGATTGATCACCTGCTATTAAGAATTTGGAATCATTAGAAAAGCCTAAGCCTGCTGGGGTTGTTTTTAGGTCATGAAAAACATGAACCATTTTGCCCGTTTTATAGTCATATAATCGGACGTCTCCGATAGGTTCGCTTTCGTCTTCTGCACCAAACCATCCTTGCGCGGCTACATACTTATTGTCTGGAGAAATGGCAATGAAGTAAACAGACCCTTCAATCCCTTTGCCGATTTTACCATGGTATTCTAATTCCGTTTCACCCTGGTTTAAATTCCATTTTTTAATGGATTTGTCAAAACTTCCAGTAATCAAATAGTTGCCATCATTTGAAACAACAACATCTCGGATTGATGCTTTGTGGCCATTCGGTTTAACGATCAAAAATTGTTCTTGAGCGAAAACAGTGAAGGTTAAGGCAGAATAAAGGAAGGCCAAGACCAATTTAAACTTAAGTTTCATCATGGGTAATTAAATTAAGTTAAACGTAAACAAAGCAGTGCTTCGTTTAAAATCGTATTCCGAAAATCATTATGTCGTCGTATTGCTCTATCATACCACGCCATTCTTTTAATTCTTTCTTGAGACTTTCTTTTTGCTGCTCCATAGACTTATCAGAAATAGAGCTTAGCAAATCACGGAAAGGGGCATAGTAGTATTTCTTTTTGTTGACACCCCCTTTTTGGTCTACAAATCCATCTGAAAAAAGATAGAGCATGCTTCCTTCATTTGGCTGAAGAATGTACCGAGTAAATTCGTTGCCTGATTCGAGATTCTTTCTTGTGATTTGAATTTTGTCCCCGGCAAATTCCGTTAGTTCACCGTTATCAATAAAATACATCTTGTGATAGGAAGCAGATAAAATCAACTCATTTTTTAGTTTGTTGTAATAACAAACGGACATCTCCACGCCATCGTTTAATTTTTCATCTTTCGAATGGCGATTCATTTTAGAAATCAATTCTTCATAAAATTGATCTAAAATTTGATGTGGCTCAAGGATGTTGTTTTGTACAATTACATTATCCAGAATACTGGCACAAATCAAACTTAACATGGATCCAGGAACGCCGTGACCTGTACAATCAGCAACAACCAACACAATGTTATTTTCATCGATTTGATGCGACCAATAAAAATCGCCAGAAACAATATCTTTTGGTTCAAAGAGTACAAAATGATCTTTAAAATTTGTGTCGAGCGATTCGTGAGAAGGGAAAATGGTTTGAGCAATATACTGAGCGTAATTGATACTATCGGATACTTGCTTATTCTTAACATTTAAATCTCGATTTTTGAATTCGAGTAATGTTTGCTGCTTTAAAATGAGATCTTTCTGACCTCTAATTACTTTAAACCGACTATAAAGGAATACTAAAAGTGCGAGTACCAAGACTAAACAAATCACAGAAATAAAAAGAATGATGTTTTTACTTTGTTCTCTTTCCTTCGTAATCGCCATTTGCTTTTCTATAAAGGCCTCTTTCGTGTCAAATTCAGCTTGTAGATTTTGTCGAATGATTTGCTTCTCAATTTTCTGATTGTGAATTAATGAATCTGACGTACGAAATGCTTTATAAAATTTAAGGCTTTCCTTATGCATACCTAACGATTCATACACTTTACTAAGTGATAAAGCAGAACGAACAATTTTTTCTGGGATTTTACTTTCCTGATATAGTTTGTTGGCTTGTAGGAAATATTCAAGTGATTTTTCATACTGCTTATCATAGCTATAGTGTTGTCCAATGTACAGAAGCGCATTCGCATGGCCGGTTTTGTTTTTAATGGCAATATCAATCTGCATGGCATCTTGAAAATATTTCAGAGCACTATCTGAATTAGAACGTTCATCATATATTTCTCCTATAATTAACAAGTTCTCACTTACTCCACGTTCCAACCCTAAACGTCTTTCTACCTTCAATGATTTATAGGCATAGTTTAGCGCCTCATCTAAATGTCCTGTCGCTAGTTTAAATCTTGCCAGATCTTTGGAAACTCGAGCTATACCTTCCAAATCTTGTTCTTGCTCTCGAATTTTTAATGATTCTTTATAATTTTGATGGGCTTTGGCTGTGTCATTTTGGGCAAAATAAATGGAGCCAACATTGGCCAGAGTAACGGCATAGGTTTTCATATCATTAATCCGTTGATTAATTTCCATCGATTTTTGATAGTAATTCAATGCTTTGGCTGGAGCTCCTAGCATCGTCTGATAAATAAACCCTATGTTGTTGAGACAAGTAGCTTCTAATCGATCATCATGGATGAGTTGTGCAATGGTGAGTGCATCGAGATAGTGTTTTAAAGCTAAACTGGCATTTTCCTTTTCTTTATTGAAAAATCCAAAGTTATTAATAGCGTTTCCTTTGTAACTTAAAAAAACAGGGTTGTTAGGATCATTGCGAAGATTCCTTTCAGAAATATCATACATCAGTTGATTGAACTTTGGCCAAACCCGGATACTCCAGGTATTTTCGACGATAAACCAGAGATGTTTTAGCTTAACACTATCCTGTTGTGCCTTTTGGTAAAGGGGTAGAACAGAGTCGAGCACTTGTTTGTCAAGTTGACTTAAATTTTTTGCGTTAAGAGAATCAACTATATAAGGATTCCCATGCAAATCTTGTTCTTGCCCTTGCATCCTTAGAAAAGAAAACATGGAAAGAAACAGGAAGGGGAGTAGTATAAAGGTCTTTGATACCTTAAACTTCATGAAACGTAAATGTAAGTTGAGAAATCATTTGAAATTCCTCTCCGGCTTCTTTCATATCTTCGTCCAATGGGTCGAAATACCACTTAACCTTTATATTGCAATTGGAGATGGATTCTTGCATAGCTGCAAGAAATTCTATTATGTCCAGTATGGATTTAGAGGAAGCAGAGTTAAAGTAATCCAAATTGAATTTACAATTAATTTCCGTTTGATCTTTCCCAGCAGATTTTAGAAAGGATTCATATTCCTCCAACCACTCCATGATGGGGGCATAAAAACTGGTTACATCTTCTGGTCGTGATTCTCCTTCCAAAAGGATTGTATGATTATTTGGATCCAGTTCAACTTTTGGTTCGCTTGCAGTTTCTTGTGATTTATAAATTTCCATATGTATTAAAACATGCTTTTTAGCAAGTTGTCTATTTCTTAATTAGTGTTTTTTATTTTTTTTTAGGCTATATATTAAATCTTATGCTAATTATACTTCGTAATTCTGTTAAGACGTATAATTATATGACGCTCAGTGATTAAATTAATTAATATTGATAATCATGATCATAATACGTTCACCGTTATTCATGTATTTTAGCTCACAACTAAAATCCCCTTGTACCTTCATGGCAATCTCTATTAATCCTAATCCGGCACCTCCGCGATTCGAAATTTCTCCATTTTTTAGTTGAGATAATTTTATTTCTTTTAACTCCTCTTGTGTTTTGTGGCTTAAAAAATCGACACGTTCCTTTATTTTATCTCCATCTTGTTCATGCACCATATTAGCTACATATATGGTATACCTATCTGCTTCTTTGTACAACAAATATGCCGATTCAGCTATTTCAGATTCTTTATTGCTGTGCTTAATTACATTTTCAGTCATCTCAACTAAAACGGAATAAACACGTTTAAATTTTTGACGATCCGGTTCATTCTCCTTTAAGAATTTTTTTATGTGAATCAATCGATCATTTATGACATCAAATGTAAAAGGACCTACGTACTTCTCCAATGGTTCGGATTCGACGTCCTTTACATAATTTAAAATCTCATCTAATATTGGGTTTCCCATATTTTAATTAATTACGCACGTAATTGTAAACGGCATTTATTTCTTCGTTATACTAAACCTTGATTCCAATGACGCAAACATCATCTATTTGCTCCTCTTTCCCTTTCCAATCATTAAAATAACGTTTGATTAATTGACCCTGATCGTCCATTTTTGAATGATTCATATTGTTTTCAACTAAGGTGTCTTGAAAACGTTTTTTTGTAAGTTTTTTGCCTTTTGGTCCTCCAAATTGATCAACAAATCCATCGGTAAAAAGATAAAAAGAATCTCCTACATCTAGTTTAATAACGTAGTTTCGATAATAATCACTCTTATCTTGAAGGGTGGAAGCGATCGATCTTCGATTGGCGTCCAACTCGATCATTTCATCATTCATGATAAGCAAGAGCGGATTCAGTGCTCCAGCAAATTCTAATATCTTCGTTTTAGGATCGTAACTGCATACAGCTAAATCCATTCCTTCCTTTACGCCGCCACCTTCTTCGCCTTGCATATGTTGCAAATCACGTACATGAAAATGAAGTTTATCTAATAATTGTCCAGGTCGTATATGTAGATTTTCATTTAAAATCTTGTTCATACCATTGAAGGCAATAATAGACATAAAGGCCCCTGGTACTCCGTGTCCTGTACAATCGACAACCGCAAAATAAATTTTACCAGACTGTTCGTTTGCCCAATAAAAATCACCAGAAACAATATCCTTGGGTTGATAAAAGATAAAATACTCTGAAAACCAATCGTCAAAAAGTTGATTTTCGGGTAGAATGGATAATTGTATTTTTTTAGCATATTCAATACTGTCCATCACATCCAAATTCTTTTGCTCAATAATGGATTTTTGATCTGCAATTTCATTGTTCTTTTGCTCGAGAACGGTGTTGATTTTCTTTCTACGAATACTATTTCGAAAGATGAAAAACGTAACTAATAATACGATTACCAACACGAAAAAAGTAATGTAGTTTACCACTTTGTGTTGTTCAATTTCTAGTTGACTTTGCTGTTCTCTTAGTTCACTTGCTTTTTTGAGGTCTAAATACTCCGCTTCTGCTTTGGCCAATTTATGCCGTTCTTCGATTTGTTGAACAGCATCTTTCATGTTCGCATTTAAAAGTGAATCATGTAGTTCAATGTATTTATTTTCATATTCAAATGCTTGTTTATAATTGTTTTGAGAGCTGTGCAATTGAATGAAAGCAAGATATACTTCTGCTAGATGGTCTTTGAAGTCTATTTCTGTAGCATATTTTTCGCTTAATTCTAGATCCTTCTCTGCCTCTCCATAATTTCGTAAAGACATTTTGGCGTAGGCAATATTGATTAAATCAATAGACATTCCTTCTTTGTCTTCCAATTCTTGATCCAGATTAAATGCTTGTTTATATAAATCAAGGGAACTTTTTGTAGTTCCCTTCATATCCAAGACGAGTCCTTTATTTAGTAAAAAGGATGCGAGATGACTTTTATTAGGATATTGGCGATTGATTTCCATCCCATATTCGACGTATTTCATTGCACTATCATATTGAGAGATGTTTCGGTAAGAATCACTCATATTAATGCAATTCATTTGAACGTCTTGCCAATTTTGATGCGAAATATTGATGGCAAGAGATTTATTGAAATGCTCAATGGCTTTTTTGAAGCTTTTTTCGGTGTAAAACAACATGCCAATATTGTTGTTAATCATAGCAATGGCGGAGGTGTCTTTTAATTGCTCAAAGATTTCCAATGCTTTAATGTAATAATTAATCGAACCGATGTAATCTCCATGTATGGAATGAACAACTCCCAATTGGTTGTAGGTTTTTCCGATTAATGGTGGAAGATTTAATTCCTTGCTAAGAATGAGTGCATCCTCTAATAATTTTTGAGCAACTTGCGCGCTATCAAATTTTAAATGCCATGCAAGATCCACCATAAGTTTGGCCTTTACAGAGTCATTTGGCGCATTTTTAAGTTTAAATTCCAATGAATCGATCATTGGATTAGCACGTGCACTTTGGGAGAATCCTATGATACACATAGAAACCAGCAAGATTACTAAAGTAATAGTACGGAATAGGATGAAAATAGTTGATATATAATTCCTGCTGATCATTGGCGAAAATGTCTGCGCTTAGCTTTTAGTATTTCGTAGTTACGAGAGACCATATGGTCACTCATTTTTGTTTAAAGTTAAATAATTTTTACGCCTACCACACAAACGTCATCAATTTGTTCTGTTTTTCCTTCATTCATCCAGTTTGCAAATTCGGTATTTAACGCAGTTTTTTGCTCACTCATTTTTTGTCCTTGAAGAGATAGCAATGTCTTTTTAAATCGTTTAGACATGTATTTCTTTCCACTGTCACCACCAAATTGATCTGGGAATCCATCGGAGAACGAATAAATTCGGTCATCCGATTGAACTTTGAAATTGGATTTAGTAAACGCTTGCTGATCTAAAAGATGTTTCCCAACAGGCATTTTGGAAGCTTTTAATTCGATCAATGTCCAATCGTCTTCAGAAATCGTTCGGTATTCTTTATTAGTTAGAATCTCTTCAGACACCTGATCTGTTTTTCGAATAATGTACAGCGGATTGTAAGCCCCTGCAAATTGCATCTGATTCGTTTTTTTATCCAAAACACATAACGCAATGTCCATTCCATCCTTACGTTGATCTTGTGCTTCGCTTCCTTTTTGTTCCAAGGATTTAATGATTTTTGTACGCAAAACGTTCAGAATTGAATCGGCTTCAATGTCTCCGCCTTCAATTACAATTTCATTTAAAAAACCAATTCCGAGCATAGACATAAATGCCCCAGGAACGCCATGCCCCGTACAATCTGCTGCTACCCAAATAGCAATGTCTTGGTTTTGATAGGCCCAATAAAAATCGCCACTTACTACATCACGTGGTTTGAACAAGACAAAATAATCATGGCTAATTTTGCCCCATTGTTCATCTGCTTGCATTAAGGCACGCTGGATTCGTTGAGCATAGTTAATAGAGGCCGTAATTTCTTTATGTTTATCTTCAATAACTTCTTTTTGCTCCACTACTTCGTGCGTGCGTTCAGCCACAATACGTTCTAATTCCTCATTTTGGGCTTTTAATCGAGCTAAACTTAGTTTGATCGCTAAATAAATGATTAAGCCAAGGCAGAGCGCATATCCAAAATATGCGTACCATCTTCGATACCACGGGGCCAATACCGTAAAGGAAAAGGAGGAAATAGAACTTTCCTTATTATGAATGTTTCGAGCTTTAACCAATATATTATAAGTCCCTTCTTTCAAATCATTGTATTTGAACTTAGCATCTTTGGTATATTTCGACCAATCTGGATCGTAGCCTTCCAACTTATGTGTAAATTCAACAGACTGTCCGGCTTCATAGTACGGAGCGGCTAATTGAAAAAAGAAGGTATTGAATTCATAGTCAATTTGATCAAAATTTAATTGAGTTGAAATACTGGAATCACCATTTAGAAAAATACTATCGATAAAGCATTTAAACGGGACATCCGGTGCGTTTAACTGATCAATTTCAAAGGTGATCATCCCTTCTGAATAACCTAGTAGTACATTATTTCCTTGATTTGAAATTGTATTTAACCTACCATATTCTACACTCTTAAATGGATCTGAAAACAGCAACGAATCTGCCATTTGAGATTGTTTAGGATGTAGAAAGAGTTGATCATTCATGTTTAATAACTCAAAATCACCAATGGTTCGTTGTAAGTTAATGGATTCGTCCATGGTTCTTGCATCGATAGTAGCAATGTCAAAATAACCTCTTGCAAATTCAGGGTTATCTTTTAGGCTATCGGGCAAACTCTCACGCATGATTTCTTCTGAAATAAATGTTTGCAGACCGAGGGCTGTACCAAAATAAATTTGGCCATTAATTTCAAGCGGATTAACCCAACTTAGATCGAGACCATCCAAATCATCATAGAGGTCAAAACGAAAATTTTGATCTGGGAAAATGCGCAAAACACCGCTTCCTACGGTACCAATCCAAATTTCATTTTTGATTTGATCATGCACAATAGAAGTCGTTCTGCTTAACGGCAGTTCGATTCTACTTAAATTTTTTAGTTTATCTTTAATTAAATCATTGGCAGAATAGAAGAAACATCCATTTGCGCCCGTAACGAGCAAAGACGTTGTATTAATTAAATGAATGGAATTCATTTGAGTATGATTCCCGACTTTGGTGAAAGTCTTTAAATCCACGGATCGATATATGCCATTTACCGTTGCGATGATATACCCGTTTGTTTTTCCTTTTATTTCAGCAATATCCCACACCTGAGCATGCAAATCAGTTTTTTCAAATCGATCATTCTTCCAAATAAATAAACCGTCCGATGTACCAACCAGTTTTCCTCCATTGGCAATCGCTTCGACATCTCCAAAAATCCCAGAATGTTCTCCAAAATAAGAAAATGGAGAGCCGTAATTGATCAATGAAATTCCATTGTTTGTAGCCAACCACATATTATTGAAGTCATCTAGAATCACATCCTTTACATCATTTACCCTTAAGCCAGCGTGTTTATTATATTGAATGAAATTAGTTGAAACTTGGACACTATCTCCATTGAAAGATACCGGGAAAATAAGAACTCCTGCTTCCAATGTATTGATGATGAGTTCGTTGTTTAATCCCTTTCGGATTCCATATGCTTTGCTTCCAATTAACTTGTTTTGAAGTTCAGTTTCAAGCTTAATTGGTGAAATTTGATTGTTTTGAATGGAAAATAGTCCTTGTTCCTGAGTTAGAATGATGCTAACTTCTTGTTCAGCATACTCAACAACACCAAAGAGGCCCATGTTTAAAAAAGCCTCACTCCCCGGAAGTAATGCTCGGGCTCCATTTATCACGTGCATCAATCCTTTTTCACGTTCCCTTATTAAGATGCCATTTTTATAAGGGAAGCCCAAATGAAAACTTGTTTCAGGACTTGAAAGAGATAGCTTTTTTGATTTTTTGTCCAAAATAAACAGTGCTTCTTCGGTTTGAAAGTAGACTGATTCTGGACCACAATATGTTTTGTGGACAGCTCCAAACATTTCTTGAACCGAATCACTAAGAGATGTGTAATTAAGAAATCCAGAGGAATCAAGTTCTAAATAGCCAAAGCCACCTAATCCACCTAAATAAATAGTTCCTTGACGATCAATATCAAGAGACATCACATAGTTAATTTGATTGTTTACGAGATTTATAAACCCCCACCGACTACCGTTATAGGTAATAATTCCTTTTGCTGTTCCAAAATAAACGACACCATTTGAATCTTTTGCTGCACAATACGTTTCCGGGTTTTTGTCTTTCCCGTAATCTTTATAACTGAAATTTTTAATGTACGGTCGTAATGGTTGCGCGTTGAGATCAATATCGATCAAGCTAAGTTGAGACCAAATGATAGCGCAGATAACTCCAATTCTGATTAGGATAAAGCGGGGCGAATACAAAAAGTGAGACATGGATTAACTTAAGTTCTACAAACGAATTTACACATGGAAAGATCCTTGAAATCACTCCTTTGGACTAGACGAATAGCGCTCTAGTCAGCGATAATAGCCGGTATTTCCTTTAGACCGATAAGATAGTGAAAAAATGAAGACTGAAGTTGAATATTTATTTTATTCAACGTTAAAGTTTGCCTTTAGCCAAGTCGTTAAATTGTCTTTATGTGGTTTCCCATAATTTTCATTTAAGTAGGAAGTAACCTCCTCTACTTTGGTTTTTGAGTCCGCATCCGAATATTCGTCTAAAATAATGCCTACTTCCATTTTTAAAATTTCATTATCCGCAAATATTGGAGTGAATACCGCTATTTCTGTACTGCTGTTCTGGGCGTTGTCACGGTAAAATAGTTTCATTTCTGCATCTTCTGGTAAGGTAATAGATTTCTCATCTACTTTCATGATTTCATCCTCTGTCATGTGCAACTTATTGCCTTCGAAATTGAGTTTTTTAGAAATTGCCTCTCCATTGTAATCAAAGCGTAGGAAAAAGAAATTATTCGCATTCATTGGATAACTTTTATCCCCAATTTCAACTTCATAACCATCCATGATCAAATATTTACCCTCAAAGTGCTTTTTAAGATCAAGCGAATTGATCAATGCTCCAGCTCTAGAACTAATATTGTTCATTGCAGGCATGAGCCCCAATTTTTTATTGTTAACACTCGCTGATAAGATAAATCTTCCTTTTCTACGGCTAATAACTGCAGCTTTGGATTGCTGGGTTCTAAATTTTAATTTTTCATTGGATCGAACCTTATCACCTGTGTAAAGTGCTTTTCCGTTGTTTGTATGAGTAATTGATCCAATCACTCGAATCACGCTGTAAATGTCAATTTCCTCTGTACGAAAGGAGAAAAGGCATATTGCTAAAAGACTAAAGTACAATCCAAGTTTTTTCATAGTTTTATAGAATTAAAAAATGTCTACTTTTGACCAACCAAATATAGTGCCATGCTGGATAAATTGCAACAACTGGAAAGAGAAGCTTTGCTTCTTGAGCCAAAAAATACGTATTATGACGTACTAAACTCTGAAATAACAGGTTATGCCAAGCAATTTATAGAAGAATTAGATGATGCACGTGCTTATGTTGCAGACAATGGAACAGGAGAAGGGATACGCGATTTCGATATCACGGACGAACCAGAACAACTGGATAAGTTGATTGAGGCAATCGATAAACACGTAGCAAAGGTTGGATTAAACCCCGCATCGGGAGGACATTTGGGATATATTCCCGGAGGAGGTGTTTACCCATCAGCACTTGGAGACTACCTTGCGGATGTGTTAAATTCATATGCGGGTGTGTTTTTTGGTTCCGCAGGAGCTGTGCGGATGGAAAACATGCTGATTCGCTGGATGTGTAAGATAATTGGTTTTCCAGAGGGTTCTTTAGGAAACCTGACTTCTGGAGGATCTATTGCGAATCTAATAGCGATGACGACCGCTAGGGATAAGAAATTGGCCCATTCAGACGATTATAAAAATGCGGTAATTTATCTTACTGAACAAATTCATCACTCAGTTACAAAATCAATTCGAATTGCTGGATTTGGCAATGCACATATCCGTCATGTCAAAATGGACGATCGTTTTCGGATGCAAACATCGCATTTACAGGAAATGGTTGAGCAAGATCGAAAAAATGGACTTAATCCATTTTTAGTGGTAGCTTCTGCTGGAACAACAGATACTGGTTCTGTAGATCCATTAGAAGGGATTGCATCAATTTGTGAGGAACATAATCTTTGGTTTCATGTAGATGCTGCTTATGGTGGTTTCTTCGTTTTATGCGATGAAGTTCGAGATAAATTTAACGGAATTGAATTGGCAGATTCGGTCACGATAGACCCGCACAAAGGATTGTTTTTACCTTATGGATTAGGTGCAATTTTAATTAAAGATGTAAAAGCGCTTAATCAAGCCCATTATTATAAGGCCAACTACATGCGTGATGTCATTGAGGTAGAGGAAGAACCTTCGCCTGCGGAGTTGTCGCCAGAACTAACCAAACCTTTCCGAGGATTAAGAATGTGGTTGCCATTAAAATTGTTTGGATTAAAGCCATTCAAGGCAGCTATTGAAGAGAAAATTTGGCTCTGTCGATATTTTTATGAAGAAATTCAGAAAATAGATGGGATAGAAGTCGGACCATATCCAGAGTTATCTGTCGCGATTTGGAGGTTTGTACCTAAAGAAGGAGATCCGAATGAAGCAAATCAAGAGCTAGCGAATGAGATAAAGAAAGATGGACGAGTTTTTATGAGTTCAACGGTGATTGATGGAGATATTTGGATGAGGGTAGCTGTATTGAGCTTTAGGACGCATAAACACACAATTGACAAAGGTGTACAATTGGTGTACAACATTCTTAATAAAAGAGAGGTCTCTACCTAAATCGTTTCAATCTTGTTATTTTTGAATATGTAGAGGTGAATTAAACTGCATACAACTTTTGTAAAGGAACAAACAGATTTAATGGATGTTCTTTTAGACCAAAGCAAAGTATTTTTTCGCCTAGTTAAGTTACGTTTTGAAAAGAACATTGAAATGAAAATTGATAATTACAAATCCCTTCTGATTCTGTTAATGGCTCCACTGCTCATTCTCTATAGCAGTCAAGAGGCAAATGCACAGGATACTACGTTTATTCAAACGTTGACGTTTGATAGTACCGGAAGAAATTATGTTTTTCAGTTTCCGGAAGATACGGGGCAGGAATATCAGCGAATTTTGATGGAATATACTATGCGTTGCAAAGATGGGTTGATTTCCACTGGAACGGATCGAAATAAAGGGTGTGGAGAATGGGATTATAGTTGCAATACATACATCACAGATTCTTCACGAACGGATTCTGTAAAAGCATCTCATTCTTCTCACAATGTGTCTAACCCAGGAGGAATGGCTTATACCTTTTCAACCCAACCTGTTTATAACTATTATGAATACGATCAAAAGTATGTTTCGTATACGGATACAACAAGTCAGTCTGAAGGAACCGTTGGAACAGGCTCTACGGGATTGAATCATCCATTTGGCTTATCCAATAAAAATGGAAGGACGCAGTATTTGATTACAAGTTCCGAATTATCAACAGCCGGATTAACAGCTGGAGATATCAGTGGGTTAAAATTCGATGTAGCCAATGCAGGAGGAAGCGTAGGGTTTATGCGCATCAAAATGATGACAACTTCGTCCACAACATTGGATGCAAATGCTCCGGAAACAGGACTAACAGAAGTTTACTTTCAAAATACAGATTTGCAAAATGGAATTAATGAATGCAAATTTCATTCAAATTTCAATTGGGATGGTACCTCGAATATTGTGGTAGAAGTTAACTACACAAATCCGTTAGATGGGAGTGATATTTTATTAAATGGGCAGGATGAAAGTGCTGATGTTGCAATTACATCATCTGGAGATGGATATTTTGAAGCGGATGGTGGGACTTACCTGAATATGGGCGCTTATCCTGAGATTCTTGGCGCGAGTCCACGAACAATTGAAGTTTGGTCTAAGGTGAATGTATTTGGTTCCGCTGGATTGTTTCAAGCAGGGGCATCTGGAGTTACTGGAGGTGATTTTTCATTGCGGACCGCAGGAAGCACGGACAGTTGGAGAGCTCAAATGTGGGGAAGTGGATTCGATTTTGATTTTAACTTGATAGGGAGCGAGGGAACTTGGCATCATTATGCCATGACCTATGATGGAACCACTGTGAAGGTATATTATGATGGAGCATTGATTACTCAAAATAATGCTACCTTAAATACAATCGCGATTGATCTATTGCTTGCTTATTGGAATGGAGGACGTTTGGATGCGGATATGGACGAGTTACGAGTTTGGGACAAAGAACTTTCGGCAACTACCCTGAATGATTGGAGAAATAAGAAAATTAATAGTACGCACCCGGATTATGCGAATCTACTTGGTAGATATGGATTGGATGGAAATACAAATGATGCTTCTCCAACCAACAATACAAACACATCTGTGAATGGAATTGAAATTTGGAGAACGTTTAGAGGGAATGATGTTTTTAAAGATTTTGCTTCAACAACGTTTAGACCGAATT
Source organism: Cytophagales bacterium (assembly GCA_965277185.1). Taxonomy (GTDB): domain Bacteria; phylum Bacteroidota; class Bacteroidia; order Cytophagales; family JAHDFW01; genus JAHDFW01. Next base: position 40,599 of record CBDICC010000017.1, read on the forward strand.
TAACGTTTGTACAAGGAATCTATACCACTGTTGTAAATGATTCTGTTGTAGTGGATACCATTGAACAAATACCAGATCCAATAATAAGTTATGGTGTAAATGGAAGCGACATTTTGGTATTAGATACAATTGATGGATGGCCAGGAGAATATGAGTATGTATTTAATGAATCGGGGATGGTAACGGATTCATTCGTAGTGACGCACGATTCAAGTATTACGGTGACAACGTTAAATTACATGGCTAAATATCCAGGAAGATATGAATTGATGTCATTTGTAACTCCATACGGAATTGGATTGGATTTTGGATTGGAAGGAAAAAAATGGGTTTTTGATGTAAGTGATTTTGCTCCGATTTTAAAAGGAGCAAAGCGATTGCACATGGAAGGAGGAGTTTATCAGGAAGAAATGGATGTGCGATTTGTTTTTATTTCGGGAACACCTCCAAGGAGAGTTTTGGATGTTAAACAATTATGGAGAGTACAGAGTCGAAATTACACCCAAATCATGGCTGATGATTATTTTGAGCCTAGAGATATTCCTATACCAGCCTTTTCAAGTTTACATAAGGTACAAGCTGTGGTTTCTGGACATGGGCAAGAAGGAGAATTTATTCCACAATTTCATTTTTTAAATGTAGATGGTGGATCGAGAGAATTGGTGTGGCAGGGATGGACGGAATGTGCTGATAATCCAATATTCCCTCAAGGAGGAACTTGGATCTATGATCGAGCAGGGTGGTGTCCTGGAGCCCCAACAGATGTACACGATTATACTTTTACAACAACTAATGGAACGGTTAATTTGGATTACGGAGTGACAGGTGGTTCTGGGGATAGTCGTTATATTGTGAATGCTCAGATGGTGTCCTATGGATCTCCGAATTTCAATTTGGATGTTGCGGTGCATGAAGTAATTCGGCCCTCGAAATTACCAACTAACGGACGAATTAACCCTGTTTGCATTGAACCAATAGTTGTAATTAAAAATACAGGAGCAACAGAATTAACGAGTGTTAAAATCACCTATTCTGTTTCGGGTGGAACGGCAGAAGAGTTTACTTGGACAGGAACGTTAGGTACATTGGAAACAACAGAAGTTGTTTTACCTATTTCATCGGGGAGTTTTTGGGTTGGAGACGGAAAGAATGTGTTTGAAGTGTCGGTAGATGAACCAAATGGAGGAGCTGATGAGTATGCAGAAAACAATACCATGTTATCCGCATTTGACCTTCCTGATTTTTACGAAGAAAACTTTATTATCGAATTGGTAGCAAACAATCGACCTAATCAGAATTCATATACGATAAGGGACATTCGAGGAGACACGATAAAATACAGAACTTATCCAAGCCAGGCGATTTATGATGATACGTTGGCATTAGGTGAAGGATGTTATTATCTAGAATTTTTCGATACTGGAGACAATGGATTAGATTTCTGGAATGATGCAGCACAGACAACAGGTTTCCTTGTATTGAAAGATTTGGATGGAGGAACATTAAAGGTGTTTGAGAACGACTTTGGTGCAGGGATTAATTATGCTTTTGTAATTGGAGAATTTGTAAATGTACAAGAGCCCAATAATAAACCGATTGTAAACGTATATCCAAATCCGGCAAAGGATGTTGTGAAAATTGAAATGAGCTTGATGAAAATAACCAATGCAAAAATTGAGCTAATGGATGCAGTTGGTAGAACGGTGATGACAAAGAGTATGAGTGGAATGGATCGAGTGAGTACAAGTTTGAACGTACAGGATTTACCAGCAGGAGTATACAACGTAGTTATATCTACCGAGGATTGGGTAGAAACCAGAAAGATCGTAGTTGAGTAATAGTTAAATAAGTATAGTCTCTAGAAAGAAACTAAAGATAAAGCACATTTCAAATCTTCATTGTAAGTAAGCGTTTATTCAATATCCAAAGATTAGTAAACGAAATGTATTTAAAAAGAAGACGACGAATCTTGATTTTACATCGAGATTCGTCGTTTTTGTTAGTTGGTTAATTAATTTAATTAATTGATAATCAGATCCAATATCGGAAAATCCATTAGTAAAATAACTTCGTATCAATTAAGTCGTTTGTAGCGCGGTATTAGAAATTATGAATGCGATACAAAATACGCCAATGTGAAAGATAATACATTCTTTAATCCGTAAGAATTACTTTTTCTACCTTTTCAAAGTCTTCACCAATGATTTTAATGAAATAAACGCCTTTGGAAAGGTCACCTAAGTCCAATGTAGATTTCTTGCTGATTGAATCAAAGTCATACTTTTTTACTTGAATCCCAGCAACATTTAAAACGTGAATAGAAATGTTAGAACCTTTTTTCAATTTTGAATTTAGTTGAATATTAATCGTCCCTTGCGTTGGATTTGGATATAGGGTGAATTGATCGTTCAACTCTTTATAACCTGTGCTAATAACCGTTGGAAATAAAGGGGATTCCCAAACGCCACGCCCGTAGGTTGCAGCCCGTAACTTTCGACTGGAATATTGGATCTCCAATTCGCTAATTTCAACATGCGGCATATTTTCCTGATAAGGAATCCATTCATCTAAGGATGAATCTGTGTAATAAATTCCTAATTCCATACCAACATAAATTGCACCCGGAAATTCATTGTCTAAGATGAGTGTCGTCGCCGGAATGTTAGGTAAGTTTTTAGAGATGTTGGTGAAATTATCCCCTCCGTCTTCCGACATGAAAACCTTTAAGGTGTCATTATATCCTGCACAAGTGACATAAATCTTTTCAGGATCATTGATGTCAATTTCCAAATCAGTAATGTCACCGGTGTTGAAATTTAGTACAACGGGATTCCAATTGACTCCTCCATCTTTGGTAACATAAATCAATCGAGAATAGGTAACGTAAATATAGTTTTCATCTGAAGAAGCGACATTCAATGTAGAAAGCGAATTCTGGTACAAATCGTCTGAAATTGGAGCCCATGTGTTTCCAGCATTGGTACTTTTATAGACATCTCTACAGGCCACATATAGATTTAAATTGTTTGATGGAGACATAACAAATGGTGTAACCCATCCTCCATCATCACCATACGTTCCTGGACTAAATATTCCAGAAAAAGATTCTCCGCCGTCCGTAGATTTACTGAAGTTGCCGTTTTGAGAACTTACATAAATCAAATCCTCACTGTACGGATCAATTACTGTTTCCATTCCATCTGCTCCCAAAACGTGATTCCAAGTTCCATCTTTGAAATAGTTGGTCCCATTGTCCTGATGTCCTGTAGAAAGATAATTTGGTTCTGTAGCGGAATTGGACATTTTATATATTTGAGCAATGTTTAGTCCCGTACTTAAATCTGACCAAACATCGAGTGTATCTTTTTTGAAAACACCTCCATCTGATCCACAGTATAGCTCGTCGTCATAGAAATCCAATGAATGAATGTCGGCATGTGAATAGATATCAGGGTCATTTACATAATACCAATGACTACTGATGTCCCAGTTTACTCCACCATCGAGGGACTTCCAAACATTGACTCCCCCAGTATATACTTCCTCTGCATTCGTAGGCGAAACTGCAATAGCTAAATCATACCATGCTTGAGAAGAGTTATCTAAACCATCGAAAGCATATCCCAATAAATTGAGTGTGTCATAACTCATTTGAACGGTAAATGTATTTCCAGCATCAGTGGAACGTAACACGCCATAAAACTCATTTTGAACATTAGCTACCAATAAATAGATGTAGTTGGAATCGGCAGGTGTAACACCACACACCATTCGGCCAACACTTGGAGGCATTCCAGACGATATTTGCGTAAAGGAATCTCCTCCATCCGTTGATTTATAAAACCCAGTGTTACAAGCATAAACCACGTTGGGATTTCCTGGTTGGTATTCAAGATCTTTGATGTCAAGACTCGAACTTTTGACCCAAGTTGCACCAGTATCCGTTGTTTTGTAAATTCCATCTTTGGTAGCAGCAATGACTACGCCTGATTGAGTAGGGTGGTGGAGTAATTTGTTAACCACATAATCTACATTTGCGGTTGCATAACTAAGTCCAGTATTGGACCAAGTAGCACCTCCATCTTTGGAAATAAGCACGCCAATTCCATAGGTGTCCAGACCATCTCGATCTCCCGTTGCAATATAAATTATATCGGAGTTGGTAGGATCTATCGCAATATCCGATGTTCCTAGGACCGCTAAATCATCCGTGGTAGTAGTCCATGAATTTCCTGCATCCTCAGATTTCCAGATTCCTCCACTTGCAGCGGCTGCAAAAAGAATATTAGGATTGGATGGATCCGCAGTGATTGCATTTACCCTTCCAATTCCAGGATTATATCCGCTGGAGGTAGTAACCCAATTGGATGGACCTAGCGGAGACCAATTTCCAGTGCTGTCTCCTGCAGGCGATGATCGTTGAAGGAAATCTTCGTACTCGTGCGCGTATTGATAGGGGTTAACAAGATTGCCATCCTGATCGGTTCTGCGTTGTACGGCGTGTTCCCAACGTTTGTATTGTTTCCATCCTTTTCCTTTTTCATACGATTTCCCATCCCAGGCTTTATCAAAAGCCTTTTTTATTCGGTGAATGTTTTGAACAGGCATTTTATCCTTTTCAATTAACCAATTATTATAATGCGATTGATTAGTGGGATTTGTTGTTTGAGCAAACAACAAGCTTGAGTAGGATGTACATAGTACAATCCAAACAATTTTAAATACTTTTTTCATTTTATAACAAAGACAACTAGGGTAGTAAAGATACAAAAAATGCAGGTTTGATCACGCTAATGGGACTATTGTTTTGCCTAAAGAATAGACGTTAAAGCCTTGAAACCAATCTTATTGAAGTAGGGTTCCATTTAAAGGAAGAATATTTCAATTAATCTGTTCGAATTTTAATCTGGATAATTTCATAGATTAGAACTGAAAGAGAGATGTTGAACTTTATTTGGCAGGCTATTAATTCGTTATAATCCAAATGCCAACCAAATTGAAAGTATTGAGCATTTGGTACATTCTACTTAGTAGGAGGTAAATAAAATGTGAAGAACAGCTTGGAATCAAAGATCATTTAATAAAACCACTCAGATGGTATAATGGGAAACATTCCGAGATATTTTGGTATGCAATTGCAGGTGTTGCGGTCGTGTTATTCTTTATTGGTGTATATATCTTTGGTAAGTTAAAAAGAGGAGAATCCGTCTTTTAAATACTGAAATAGCCAAATTAAAGTGAAATAATTCGCTGAAAAAACTCAATAATCACTTCATCAATCGTTGATACAATGCCTTACTGGATGAATCTAACTTTTCCAATCCAGCTTCATCCAAATGAAGCAATTCGGTAGCTAACTTTTTACCTAATTGTACTCCCCATTGGTCAAAACTAAAGACATTCCATAAAATACCTTGGCAAAATACTTTGTGTTCGTAAAAGGCAGTTAGGTATCCCAGATGAAACGGATCTTCATTTTTTAATATAAACATGGAAGATGGGCGGTTTCCTGTAAATTCTTTATGAGGTGCATGTGGGTCAGATTGATCCATATCTTCTCCATAGGTTCCACACATAAGCGCGCGTGCTTGGCCAATTAAATTGGATAGTAAAATACGATCATGCGTTGTTGGACTTTCTTTTCGGAAAGCAATGAAATCAACGGGGATAGTAGGAGTACCTTGGTGTAAAAGCTGAAAAAAGGAGTGTTGGCTATCTGTTCCTGGTTCTCCCCAAATAACCGTACTGGTTTTATAATTGACCGGATGTCCTTGTTTATCAACAGATTTCCCGTTGCTTTCCATGTCCAATTGTTGTAGAAACTTGGAAAATAACCCCAGGTTTTCCGAATAAGGAATTACAGCTTGACTGTCCATATCAAGGAAATTTGTATTCCATATCCCGATCAATGCCATTAACAATGGAATATTTTCTCGATCCTCGGCATTTTTAAAATGCAAATCTGCCGCATGTGCCCCGCGAAGCATATTGGAAAAATGTTCATATCCAAGTCCTAATGCAAGACTCAATCCCACAGCAGACCACATAGAATATCGTCCACCAACCCAATTCCAAAACTCAAATACGTTATTGGAGTCAATTCCAAAATTAGCGGTCCCTTCCAGATTGGTACTTACTGCTGCAAAATGATTGGCAACAGCTTGATCGTCTTTGTACAGATCTAAAACCGCCTGACGAGCACTATTTGCATTGGTCAGCGTTTCTATAGTGGTGAACGTTTTAGAAACAACAATAAATAGCGTTGATTCCAAATCTACCTTCTTTAATACTTGTTGAATTGCCGCACCATCTACGTTAGAAACAAAATGCACATTTAGATGATTGTGAAAATTGTTTAACGCTTGATACGCCATTTTTGGTCCTAGGTCCGAACCTCCAATTCCAATATTGACTACATGTTTAATCGACTTTCCAGAGAACCCTTTATGCGCTCCAGAAATAACCAAGTCACAAAATCGCTTTATTTGTGCCAGCACTTGTTGTACATCTGGCAGCACATCTTTCCCTTCAATTTCTACGGTGCCACTGGAGAAATTTCGAAGAGCGGTATGCATAACCGCACGATTTTCGGTTTCATTAATAGCCTGTCCATTTAAAAACTGATCACGCCAATTTTTAAAATTCATGTTCCCTGCAAATTCAAGCAATGTATTAAGGATGGTTTGATCTACATGATTTTTGGAGTAATCATACAATAGATATTCTGTTTGAATTGAATGGCTTGAAAAACGATTAGAATCAGAGTTAAATCGTTCGATTAGATGTGTTTGCGTTGCGTCCGTTGCGAGTGCGGAGAGTTTATTCCAAGCGTTTGTCTGAGTAGGATTCATGCGTATTTTATCTAATTGTATATTTTACAGTAAGCGAATAAAGAGAACTGTAGTCAAAAAAGAAAGGGAAATAACAATTTTAAATCGTCTTCGCTTTATTTTTCTTCAAGAAATGAACCTAGATTTCTTAATTGTTGAAATGTAGGAAAGATGGGAGGGGGCTTAACGATTAGAATTAGAAGGATTGTGCTTCCTTTTTGTTCGTCTTTATTAGGACTGTTTTAAATCCTTATGAAGATCCATATCGACCCCAATAGATATGCCTACAAGAATTAGTTTACCTTCTAAATGCCCTTTTATGTAAGCTTCTGTATCTGTGTTTTTGTAGTGGGCACCACCTGCAAAATAAGCACCTGCCAGTACCCAATCGCCTTCTTTACCAGAGACTTTATTCTTGTACAATGTTCCAATGGCAGCATATACTTCCATATCAAGGATTGCTTCTTGAATCTTGAAAGTAGGCTTGAATAAAATTGTCGCTTCAGCTAAAAAATGATATTCGAATCCTAGGTAAGGCTGAACTTCATAGTTTAGGACATTGAACCACGGCGATCTGGCCCATAAACTAACATCTTGCTGCAATCCTAATTCTAGTTTTTCGTTGCTCAGATCAAACCAAGACTGAAACTTGATCGCGTCTAAACAAAGCAATTTGGCCACAATTGGATCTGATTTTTTTCCAATGTACACATTCCAATATCCTTGTTTTACCAATATACCCATTTGTCCTCCAGCACAAAGCACGGGTGACATGTTTGTGTAAACATTGAATTCTCCAAGCAACTGCTTATCCTTACTGTTGTATCCAATAAATCCGGTTCCTACCACAGTTGGTTTGATGGTGGCAAAGTCATAATCCGCTTTTGCCTCTTTGAATCCAACCCCCATATCACCTCGGATTTCCATATTGAAATAATCTTCGTAAATGGTTAATTCAGCAGTAGCTTTTAATCTTAGCGAAGCACCCATGGTTTGATCGAGACAGTATAAATCCAGTCCAGCACCAAATTTTGTAGCTTCATCTGGAAAATAGTCTTTTGTAGCACGGTCGTAGCGCATTCGTTTAAAGACCTTACCACCGATTCCGTCCATAACCAATACACCGGGTACAAGAGGTGTGGCAAGACCAGAGGGAACGGCTAATTCAAGAAACCAATAGTTATATCCATCTACTTTTCCGTTTAAGTATTTTGCTTTAGCGGTAAACGGTTTTGGCTTGTAAAATTCTGCTTCTATTGCCGCTTGCCAAGAATCACCCCAAACTGGATCATCCTTAGTGAACTTCATCATTCCTTCGAATTTGGCAACCTTGGTTTCTACCAATATATAAGATGGATCGAAGCTTACGATTTCTCCAATTTCACCGTTTTTAAGTTTTTCGCCCACATTGGAGAAATCAAGATCGACATTATTTAACACTCCAGTAGCCAATGCTTGCATTCCTCCGCTGTTAAATACTTCTCCCATTGCGTCCGTTAATAATGCTTTCGCTTCTCCTTCGGCAGCTTCCAAGACATCTTGTTTTATTTGTTCTGCAATGCGTTCCCAGTTGATGTTTTCGTAAGCATCTGTTACTGTTTTGGCAACCGTTTCTTTGATCCCATCTCCACTTACAGTTTGGAAGGTCTCAAATGTTTCTGTTCCGATGGTTTCGAGTAACGCACCACTATTCTGAACAATTTGATTGACATTGTCGCCGCTAAACTCTTTTTCCAATAAGGCATCTCCCATGGTACGCAATTCCGTTGCCACAAAAGTGGTTACGTTTTTCGTAATGATGTCATCGATTTTACCGGTTACTTTATCTGTTACATTCGTTTTTACGGAGGTAAGGACGGCACTTCTAAACTCTTCCGTCACATTTTTTTTGGTGCTTATTCGAGCGGCCTCAATCACATTGGCAACTTCCTCGCTTCCACCAGCAAGATTCTCTACTTTATCAAATAAATTATCAATTCCTTTTTCGATACGGGCATTAAATTTCTTTACATTGTTGTCTACTGGGGTCAATACAAAACCTTCAATTTTTCCATTAATCTTGTCAACCTCTTGAGTAATATTTTCGTTTAGTTTCTCAATCAACTTGTCTACTTGCATGCTAAGCAACTTCTTGATCGAGAATCCATTGGCTTGTAACTCTCTTAATATTGCAGCGATATCACTTTGATCATAGGTGATCAACTTATCTTTTAACTCCTGCAACTTTTCTTTTTGAGCATCATTGGCCACAACCATGGCAACGTCGATCAATTGGATTAACCCATCAACGGTGAGGGCAAAGGTGGAATCATTACTGGTAGAATCTGGATAGTCGTACGTATTGTCGTTTAGATTGTTGTTTGCTCCTGTTTCATAATCATCTTCCAAGCCAGATAATGCCGCATATACATCTGCTTCTGCCTCTTCTTCAATGTTGTCATACGATCCTGAATTCCCAGCAGCATTCACATCATCATAGGCAGGATCATCTTCCATACTGATGGTTGGCACATAATCTTCCGGGATAATATTGTTTTCAAGAATACTGAACGCATTGATTTTTGGAGGACCATTTTCACCTGCCACATCTTCTCCCATGATCATGCTTGCTGCGAAACCAAAGGAGTATAAATTTTTGTCTCGACCAGCTCCAAATGCTTCAATCGTAATGTCATTTCCTGCCGCAAGTCCCGGTGTATGATAATACACAGGAATAGTCCCATTAGGTTTGTAAAATCCGACATTATAGTTCCCCCAAACCATAAAACCTTCTAACTCAGTGATTGTTGCATCAAACGAAGGCCAGAATACTTCGAGCGTCATGTTGAGACGTCTTTTGTTTTCAAAAACGGCGCGTTTGATTTCGATTTCCATTCGATTATCACCTCCGTTTTGATTAAAAACAAATATTTCACCCTCTAAATCATCATTCATATAGCCGTCGGTAAAACCATCGGCCGATATTGGAATATTGTATGAAAAGTCTCGTGTTTCGCTGATAATTGGAATTTTAAACGCTCCATAAATCATTCCACTTTCAAAGTAGTTGTCGGAAATTTTGATGGCAATTCGATCTAGTTGACTAGGGAAGGAGTTAAACGTTACCCAATCGGAAGAAGTAAATGATTTTTCAACATCCAGTTCTAAACCCACTGACGAAACCCAGGCTTTGTTCTCCTGACGATCGGAAATTTGACAATCTTGCACAATGGCTTGTGAAAAGTTTAAGGTAGCATTACTTTGTTCAAGCAAGTCATATTGCATTCTGAAGCGATCGAAATAAATCCCTTTCCAAACTGCATCTCCATCAAATTTACCGGGGGATAAACTTTCGGACAAATCAATCGTATATTCCGTTCCTAATAATTCAATGTTGGTTCCTTCCATAACCTGAATAGCTCCTCGTTCATTGGTAGAGGATTCTTCCATGTAAAAGAATTGTTCTTGGTTTGAAAATGAATATGCAACGCTTAGGTCTGAGTTGGAATTACTTTTTATATTATTAGGGAGCGAGATGTTTCCATCAGCGACAATATAAAAGGAGTTTTCCAGTACTTGAAATTTGGAGGAAGCATAGGTGTTGAACTGATATTGATAGGGTTCTAAAAGGGGATAACTTTTTGGAACAAAGTTGGCCGAACCTGTCAATTTGAATTTGGCATATCGAAATGTTTTTTGTTCAGATTCTATGTATTCCTGTTTAGATGAACTTGTCGGAATGGGGAAATTCCAACGGATTTTTCCGATTACTTCTAAATCTTTTTCACGGCTTAATCTCACTCGATTGATTAGGAAGGTTGCTTTCTTGTTTTCGGTTAGTTTTGGTGCGATATCAATTTCGATAATATTGTCCAGTGCTCCGTCCAGTATTCCTGATTCTAAATAGTATACTCCTGATCGGGCTAAAATAGTTAAGTTTTCGAACGGGATATCTACGGTGTTTCCGTCTTCGTCAATGACAATGGAGCCAATTCCAGAAAGTGAATTAAGGTCAGGATTGGTAATCTTTTTAACCAAAACTTTATTTCGGTTAATCCAAAATTCATCAATAAATGGAGGTCCGTCTACCCGAAATATTTCACTTGATGCCACGGTTTGATTACCCGTTTTGGCAATAACTTGCCAAACAAACTTCTTGTCTTTAGGCATACTTTTTTCGGACTTGGGAACATAATTACTGTAGGTTACGCCACCCACTTTTGGAGAAATGAATTGATGCCATACTTGCCCGTTTTCAAGGGCTTCCGTGAGTTCTTGTCCGTTTTGGTACTCCGCAACAGTCAATTCGTATTCAATTTGTTGATTGCGTAACAAGTTGTCTGGCGGGCCCCATTGGAAATATTGAGGTGAATTCTTTGTTAATCCAGCATCATTTGGAGGTTTGGTTAGCGAAATAGATCCTCCTTCAGGATATCCATAGTAAAAATAGCATGGGGCACTGAATCCATTGTTTTTGAAAATGTCCTTGCCACTATTTTCTCTGGCTTGTACCATAAAGGTATAGGCTTTTCCAACTTTTAGTGCAGGATGTGAAATGTCATAAATTAAGTTACTGATAGGCCCCCACATGGACTGATAAACTTGCACCACATTTCCATTTGATATGGCATTGGAAGGATTGGCTATTTGTTCAGTAACCTCAAATAATGTGAGTTGATAGTCAATTTGCAGGGAATTGAGGGAGATGTTATTCCCAAGTTGCCATTGAATAGGGAGATTGATTGGAATGGTTGGATCCAACACTTCACCGCACATGGGGGTAACAAAGTTGGGTTCATCATTAAGTTGAATCCAAACTTGTGCACAAATTTTGTCCGATAGTACTTCGCCAGAAAGTTTATCAATGACTTCAGCGCAGAAGGAATATTGACCTTCTGGAATTTTGCCTGATTGTTCAAATGTACTTCTTGGATAACCCGTAATTTCTATGTTTTCATAGCGGAGGTAAGGTTCCAATAGATTTCCGCTAGCAAAATAGGGGACACCAGGAATCAGTGTGACCGAATTGTTGAAAAGAATGTTTTGTTTTGTTCGAATATTGACGCCGTTTCCTTCAATACTTAAACGAAGAGCCACCTCTCGGGAAGGTTCGTCGAAATCCTGAAAGGTCATGGAAATCTGCCAGTTATTGGTGATTAGAGAATAGTAATCTTCATAGTAAACCGAGTATGGCGGATTTACAATGCTCGTCAAATCTACTGGATATTTTTGACCTACAGCTACTTGCGTAGAAGTAATCAAAACCAATATCAAGAGGATCGCAAGATGGATTTTGCGTTGAATGTATGTCTTTAGGTTGTTGATGAGAACTTTAGTTGAAACTCGTCTGCAAAGATATCATTTTTTTGTGATTATGAGGGGAGGTTTTTTTGAAGAATTTAAAATTCTTCTTCTTACGTTCTCGTCCTAGAGTTAGGACTTAGATTGCAAAGAAGTGCTATTATTTATTTTGGTTAAAATCAGTGAAATGTTGTAAAATATATTTTACATTTGCCGCATAATTATGAAAATCATGAAAATGTTCAAAGCTTCAACAATTGTTACCGTTCTAATTGTACTTTTAATTGGAAATCTAAAAGCGCAAAATATTTCTTTAGTGACTCCTCTAGATAGCAGCTTATTTCATAAGAATAAGGCTCAAAATTTTCAATGGGGTGCTCCGGATAATTTGGTTGGAACGGTTGAATATGTACTTACGATCAAGGAAATAAATAATGGACAAACTCCATTAGATGCCATGACAAACAACACAGATTGGTATTCCTTTACATCACCGTTTTCCAGTGGAGCTTATTCCAATATTTTCACTTCTCCGGTATTTGACTACGAAACTTGGTATGTTTGGAAAGTGCAGGCATATGATAGTGCAGGAAGTCTAACTGCGGAAAGTGAGTTACGTGTACTTCGTGGCAAATTGTTTGTGGACGAGTTTTGGATAAACAGTACCATAATCGTCATGGAAACAACGAATACGTCACTTACCTCATTTGAAGGATGGGGCTGGATTCCGGTCAATGCCGCGGGTGACTTAGAATATGTATTTATGGATAACTTAACTATTAAAAGCAATTCAGGTTATTTTAGCTTGATTGGAGGATATGTAACGGCACCACTTCCTATTTCGGAAAGAATAAGAACATTTTCTTTCCCAAGTGGAGAATATCGATTTATTTCAGATTCAATTCGATATTCTATAGCGGGAGGTACAAGAGTCCATGGCCATTTTGAATGGGATTTACCCGTTGTTAGCGACACGGCAATAACCATTACATCGGATGATGCTTGGTACTTATACAATAGTTTTAATGTAACAGCATCTAAAATTTTATCTCCAAATGTAATAATGGATAATCTAAAAGGGCTTCCAAGTGATTATGAATTAAGCTTGGCTTCTGTTTCCTTTAGGTTACTTACCAATACTTTTACTTGTGATTATTCTGGAAGTATTGAAGATGCGAAGGGAAAATTCAACTTTAGTCATGATCAAAATGATTCATTAACCTATTTTGATGTAACGGGGAACTACGCCACCGATCAATATGGAATTTCTACGGGGATTTCGTCCATCACTGGGGTAGCTGATTTCTCAGATAATGAGTCTTTTGGGAGTTTACCCAATGATTGGAAGGGGATTTGGTTTGATACCGATACACCTACATTAAGTTATACTGGAAGTATATTTTCGTTGGATAATTTTGCCATTGCTCGTGGAGATTCCAATTTTATTGATTCCACAGGATTGAACTATCACTTGAAAGCAGACGAAACCATCCAAATAAAATATGAAGGGTATCCGGCTCAAGTGGATTCGTTTCACATGGATATAGAAGGCAGTACTTTTGCCTCTTCCACGATCATTGGAGGAGGGATTGACGTGCCATACATTGCAGATGATTCTTCTTTTACTTTTCAAGTAACCTTTGATGGAATGGCGGAAGATAGTGTCTTTAACATGCCGGTTGACTTTACATTTGACGCATATGGAGCCAAACTTAGATCTTTTGATGTAACCAGTGGAAATCAAATTATCAGTGGATTTATTCATCCTGTAACAAAGGAGATTTTGTTATTACCAGACACCATTGCCGATTCAACGCTTTTGATAAGTAATTTTGAAATGTCTGGGGTTTACATATATCGATTTAATTCTCCATTTATCCGTAATGTAACTAAAAGTACGTTCCAAACGGATGTACCTATTGTATTGAATGTATATTCCAGTGATTCTACGTTGACTTCAGAGTATAGAGTTTATTGGGAATCCTTTGTGGATCATACAGGAATACCAACATTTAAAACAGGGGAGGGAGATATCAAAATTTACCCAACCATTGCGGATCAGTGGATAAATATAGAGCCTGAAAGCGGAAGTAAGATGAGTCAAATACAGCCGAACATTCAAATCGTGAATGCATCAGGTCAGTTGATGAAGCGAACGAGTACTAGTAGGATTTCTGTATCCGAATTGTCCAATGGAATGTACTATGCTATTGTTAAGTATGGAGAATATGCCATTGCACAGCGATTTGTGGTGAAGCATTTATAGACGTTAACTTCGTTTTGGAGGTGTGGTGTTGCGATGATCCAAAAAGTGAAGATCAAAAGTATCACTGCATAAAAAAGCCCAATCCTGTAATCAGGCTTTAATTATTATCTTCTTTCAAATTATATTTTCATCCTCTTTTCGAACAGTGACCACATCTCGAAAAAAATCAAATATACTTGACGCTAGCTTAACATACTTATGTCCATTGTTATAAAAAATACTATCCCTATCATCACCATTCATGCAAAGTAATATACCTCCATCAGGTGGTCCATCACCAATTTGCATATATCCCTTATCATGCCAAAAATCATTTTCTTCATAGCTAGAAAGACAAAAATCTAAATTGAATAAATCATCAAAATAAATCTCATCTCCCACTGGATTATTTTCAGGAAAATACCTAATCACCTGACTATTATCATCTATCTCAATAATCAGATAAAACAACTCAGAAAACAATCTGTAGCTAGAAGGCACTTTTACATCATACTCTTTCTCTAAAGCATTAACATCTAACCCATCATTTAAGGGTCTTGTTTTCAAAATCTTAAAACCTCTATTTATTATTTCCATACTGTCAAAATATTGGATTTGGAAAAAAAACTACTATTGAAGGACTTTCATCTATTAAAGATGCTCCTTCCAAGTGAGGAAATCCTTTATATTGAACACCATTAACTCTAGTTCCTGTATTATGTATAGCTTTAGGAACTGGAAAAATATCTTTCCCATTCTATTTCTACACCATTTTCTTTCAACTTAAAACCTGAATTCGACTTAGTAATATCTTTATCAGGGAATTTATCTTTCAACCAATGATTAGCGGCTGTAAAATCATTAGATCCACCATCAAGTCTTGTTTTACCATTTGTAAATAGCTTGACAAACTACTCTGATTAGCATTAAACCCATCAGGACAATATTGTTCAAATTTTGGAAATCCAAACTCATCATAATCAACTCTATAGTTTTTTAGAATTCCATTTCCAATACCATTGCTGATTCGGATTTTCAATCCGGATCAAATTAATCATAATATTTCTAATAAAATAAAGGAAGTAATCCTCCATCTTTAATTATAGTTACGAAAATCTCTTTTGATAACGTTAGGGTATGTAATTTAGTTATTGATGTACTGTATCTGAAAATACACTTATCAATTTTTTAGATTTCAGCGCACCACTGGAAACGTGTATTAAAAGGTGTTTTTCATACAGCAATTGAATGCTAGCCAAAACAATCTGATCACTTAATGAGGAAGGATCTGCTTGAAGTATTTTTAGAAAACTTCGTTTAACATTAATATGTGCCTCAATCTCTATTTCAGACCTTTTGTTTAACAAGGATGTTAGCTCTTGATTTAGAACTTCGCCAAACGTCTCGTATTTAGGGAGAAGTTCGTCGTTTAAGTTTTTTAACAAATTTTGAATTAATAATATCCCATCAATATAATCTGATACTAGGATGTCAAGTTTATATTTTTTATCAAAGACTTCCTTTTGTTCTGTTTTTTTAGACATTACTAAGAATTGTTTCCGAAGCTGATTTCGCTCTTGCCAATTGCTATTTGTCCACCTAAGGGCAGAGATATCCGTTAAAATTAATGATTTTGCTAAATCAAAGTCCTCATTCGTAGTTTGGTTATTCGATAAGGATGCGTTTAATCTTTCAATATCCGCTCTTAGTTTATCTTCTAAAAGAGCGGCTTTTCTAAGGTTAGAAATTTCATTTTCTAAATGAGCCACGTGATTTTCTAGGTTTTCAATTTTATTTTTAGTCATAACTTAACTCAATTAGCCTCTAGAATAATATGCCAAAATCCACCTGAACATTTCATAAGAGCACTCATCGTTTTGATCTCATAAATTTGTTCGTTTAATTAGAAGACTACGCTAGATTGACTAAAATTGTGTATTATTTATTGAATTTACAAATAGGTTTGTGTTCAAAATATTCTAAAATTACTTACCTAATATCTTATTCATGATGACGTGGGAATTTTAATTGATTGCTTTTTGTAAACTATTTCATTCCTTTGAATTGACCAATTCAAAAATTTCATCGGTTATTTCACAGGCATTTTTATGACTTGAAAAACCTTTTTCTATGTAAAGATATTGTTTTGTTATCGTTAAAATACCAACCCCGTGACCCGCAATCTATTTCCTTAGCATCCATGATAATTTAAATTAATCCCAATGAAGCGGTTTAATTAATAATGAAATGTTTTGTCCAATTAGGCTGATTCGGCACTTGTAATCTGAATCAATCTCGATAATATCTCGGTTTAAATTAGTGTATACACTTTTTGGAATGTGCTAAAATTTCACATAATTTTTATCCATTAAAAAATATACGAATGCCTCTTCATATTCATTAATTCCTAACAACGTACTTTTTTCTTTGTGCGCTATTTCTAGTTGAAATTCATTTCTATATTCATGGATATTTACCCAAAACAAATTTTTGTTTTTTAGAGGAAGATAAAATTGAACCCAATCGAGGTCATTTAAAGCTTCATTATTTTCTCGGGATTCATTTGAACCACGAATAAGCTCATCTATTATTCCTTTCCAGAGCCATCTTCTCATATAATCAGTTAATTTGGCTTTTCCTTCTGTGAAGTAATCGGTATATAAATAATAAAAATAAATAATTGGGTTTTCCTGATGCTGATCTAATAAGCCAAATACTTGAGAACTTTCTTCATAGAAAAAAAATAAAGGAGACAAAATAGGTTGTTTTTTTAAGTGTTCAGACTCTTCATCATCAATGTTAATAATACTCGCAATCTTTTTTAGTAAATCAATTTCGTCGTCCTTATATCTTTTTAAAGCATTACTTGATCGGATTAGTGCAGCGCTTCCAAAATTAATATTATCGCTATAATATTTAAGATTGAACGAATGTCCAAAATTCTTTAAATAGGAACGAAGACTTAAACTAATATGGATACCTAATGTATCTTTCAATTTCTCTATTTGGACATCAGATAAGCCAAGGATTAGACTTTCATTGCACCATTTATACTTTATAATGAAGTTTTTATAAGCTTCAAAAAATGAGTTGTAATTATTTTCATTCTGGATTATAGAAGTTTGTACCATACTTAGTATCAATAATATTCTTATTGTATTGATTATTCACATTTATAGCATTATCACAATGAGTACAAGGTTTCATTTCTGTTGATACAGTCATTTTTAAATCCCCTGTTTCAAATAATTCTTTTGTAATTATACTTCTTTGTTCTTTATTAAAGCTCTTGAATCCATATTTTTCGAATAACAAATTTAGACTATATTCAATCGCTTTGGTTTCAGCATCCTGATTAGCTCCAACTCGCAGAATATCAGGAAAAAAATTATGATGCCCCCCCTTAGTTACGTTGGGAATGACTTCTAAATCAGGAAATAATAACTGAATTTTAGTTATTAGACTTTCATCTAATGAGTCACTTAAAGATAAATAATTAAAAGTTCTTCCTTCTGTAATTGATATATTTCCAAACGCAATATTTGTACTTTGTATTATCCGTCGCTCGGTCGGAGTTAAACCATAGCTGATTTGGATTTACAATCCGAATCTAAACTATAATATAGCTCTTCGGGCTATGAATACTGAAATATACTTATTCTTAATGTTTAGGAATTTTCATTCTACCTTCATCGATGTCATCCTGGTAAATAATTTCTCCATCAAGGAGGATGCCTTCTGAGGTAACATTATTCCATTTGGTTTCTAATTCAAAGTTCCACCCATACTTTCCGATCCATGTTTTTTTATGTCTCTTAGAAAACTATTGAATCGAGGAGTATTTAGGTATGCTAATGTTGAATTAATCGCATTGTCATTTGATTTTTTTTCTAAGTCCCAAAGGCATTTTTGAAACCAAATCTCCGATGAGACCTCTATTCTAAAACCTAATTCGACGGAATCAATGTCATCGATTAAATCTAAACTGTTAACAGGAAAACTAACAATTTCAAAAGCATCTTGATCATAATCATGCCTATGTCAGTTGATTAAATCACTTTGTTTAACTGATTGACTGTTGAAGTCTAAATAACTATTTTCAATACTTTCGTATTCATCTAAATAGCTGAATATTTAAACATTTTTTATCTAAGATCATCGAATTCGTCCCAATGAGTGGGAAGAAACATAATCGATCCGTTTCTTTAAAATAGTTAAAAGTTAATTCTTAATAAATTTTTGGTAAATCAATACCGTCCTTGATAAGAATCTTTTGTGGAATGATTTCTCCCAAACAAAAACGTTTAGAAATGGCTATATAATCTTCATAAAACGCATAAATTTTGTCAAAATTGTCACTTCCTATATTGATACAATTTTCTAAAAATTCTTTTGACACGTAAAATAGAATGCAAAGAAGGGGTCGTCCCTGTAGCCTACATGTTTAAATGTTTTCAAATTACGCGTTCTATTACTTTAATAATGAATTCCTTTTGTAAAGACATGCCGACCAGTTCCATTGATAATCGTTATTGATTTAGTGCTTTCTAATCCAATACGTACTTTGTCACTTGTTGTTTCAGATAAGTATGTTGTTATCCTGTTCTTAATTTGAGAAGAAGATTCGTTGTATATGGGGTTGCTAGTATTTCCAATTTCTATAATACCATTTAAATCACCCTTGTTTTTGTAAAAATCTCGCTGACAGAGGTTTAGCTTATTATTGTCGTTAAATTTTTCTCCTATTCTTTTTAGATTATTTGTAAATCCACTTTTCTGCTTTGTTTCAACACGTTTACATTCGGCTAACCATTGTCCCGATTCACTAACAACGTCTAGCTCATTGTTATATATATTCGTGGAACCTAATGAAACGGTTTCTCCGTCTGCCAGCATTTTAATCGTTTCATCCAATTCTGTAAAAAAACCATTCTACTTATTATTTGCATCAGACAATGCTTTAGTAAGAGTTGATTTTAGTTCACTATCACTTACCTCATAAGACGAGGTATCGGTGCCCGATGAAGTACTGTCCGTTTGAGCGTAGGAAGTGGCTAAAGAAACCAGTGTTGTCGCCCAAATAAGAGTAAACGGCAAGAATATTTGATGGGTTTCCGAAGCACACGGCAAGATGAAACCTAAAAGGAAAATATTTTCATCTATGCTTGTTATTTTTTACCACTTCATCAAAATTGTCATTTTTCGATATTGTCCAGTTCTGACTTTCCTAATCACAATCAATTACAAATTCTCGCAGTTAATAACTGCTGCCCTTACGGTTCTTTTTATGAGAAAGCTTAACTTACTGACCTATCAAATATAGCAAGTTCAGTTTTCTTTTAATTCCTAATTAGTGGAATAGATTTCAAATTTCCTTCATTTTAACTTAACATAGTAATACAATTCACCATCCATCAGCTCAAGTTTACCTTCTACATTCATTTCAAACTCCCCAACAGCATCACCTAGAAAATGGTACAAATTATATAATTCTAAATCTGTAAACATGGGATTTTGCTTTAATTTGATTAGCAATTCTTCCAGTTCAATCCAGCTATCATTATTACTGTAACTCTTTAAAATTGCTAATGAATAGATAACTATATTTATCCTAATATCCTCTGTCACTTTGAACTCAGGGTATAGTACATCCCAAAAACAATATTTCAAATAATTGATCGCATATTTTGTAGTAGTTTTTTCATTATCCAACAACAATCCACTCTGCACTACAAACTGAGAGATCTTTAGTTCGTCTTCAACTACTAAGTTGTCCATTTCCGTTCGCAGAACGCTCCGGTCATATGCTCCCAATGTAATCGCTTCTTCCAAATATTTCACACTTTCGTCTCTAGTAAAATCAATACTATGATGAAAAAAATTACTAATAGCTTTTTGTAAACTTATATACATTTGAATGAAGATTATAATTCAGGATACATAGTGCTTAACCATCATTTTCCGGTATTCGAGTCATAATGATATTTTGCAACAACCCTATGCAAATTGACCTTATTGCTAATAGTACCGCCGGTAGGAATTCCATAACCAAACGGAACATTGTTAGGGTAAGTATAAGATCGGCTGTACGTTGCCCCATGATTTGGATTCGAAGGAGGACTCCAATCCGAAGCATTTGGGCCTGTTTCTTGAAGAGCCTCTTTCAACTTTGCGCTACTTTCAAATTTAGAACTATGAGCTGGAGCATTTTGTTTTAAGCTTCCATCAGGCGCATAGCTGGGACTTTCAGCTCTTTTAACCAGTGCAGCGTCAGTCACGTCATGCCCATGACGCTCAAGAGTATGTCCCCTCTCTGCCAATAATTCTAACTCATCCCCAGTATATCCCGTAATATCCGGTTCACGCTTAAGTTTTAAAGTTCCATTTTTATCAATTAGAACATACCCATCTTGTGGGTTCCCTACGTGTGTACCTGTTCCACTAGTAAGATATTTGTTATTTTCGGGGATAAGGTGGCCATTAGAAAATTCTCCAACCAATTCGCCTGAACGGCCTTTTATTTGTAATGCCCCATTTGAACTTACTGAAAATGAAGCACCACCAGGTTTCCATTTAGATACATTATTAAGTAAATCTGTACTTGCTCTAAAACTAGCATCTAAATTCAGAGCATTAAGTACTTTCCAACTATCAAAATTACTAGGAGCAGCCTTTAAGAACGTTGCAAAATCAGGATTAAGCTTTAAATCCTTTGAAAGCTTGGTTAGACTTGGAATATCTGTTTTTAATCCAGAGTTCAATTCGCCCAATATCTTCCAACTATCAATTAATTCGTTTCCTTGCCTAGATTTCCCTTCCACCCACGAAAATCCAGCTCCTACAAAAAGAAGGAGTAAAGTAAAACGATATATCCACTTTTGAGGCATACTGCAAGATAAGAGCTTTATTCTTCTTTTCAATTGAAAAAAATATGTGGTGAAGGCGTTAACGCTTCCTTTGACAAGGAGATGATTAACCGACTTGAAAATGTAGAAACTCTACCAAAAGAAGAAAAGGACAGTTTTTTTTCCTGCATAGACCTCATCATTAAAGACTATAGAACTGGACAGGCGTACGCTAATAAGTGTAAAGCCAAGCTATTAAACTTGGCTAATTTATTATCATTCCACTTCAAGGATTTCAATAAATTCTTCAAAATTCTCAGCCAAAAGGGTTAATGCATCCTCTAGAGCTTCATCCATACGACAAAAATATACTCTCCCGTAATCTGCTTCGTGAACTGACAAAACGAACTGCCACCCACCTGCATCACATCCAAAAGTCAAGTATTTGCTTTCAAAAAACTCTTTCAAATTATCATTTGTAACTTGAAAAGAAAGGTCATTCTTTTCATCAAAGGGAAAGAATCTATCCATGGAGTACAGCTTGTTTTCTTTTCTAATTACTCTTTCATGAGTATCAATAGGATTTAGTTCAATCAAAAACTTTTTAAATGATTCAGGTAAACTAACTTTATTGAGCGTTTCATACTGTTCTATCTCTCTAACTTCTGCAGAGGAAGCTTTTTTAACTATTGATAAATTATGCATCATATTCTATAGATAGGCTTGTCCTGTATAATTTGACCATTGTTTTGCTGAACCTGAATGAGGTAATGCGCCTTGATGATCTACAGTCTTTACCAATTGAAGAGTAGACTCACCTGTAACAGGGTCAAAGTCATCCAAGTGGTGCCATGTATAATCATCAGGTTTCCATTTACCTGACGGAACTAAATCTTTTAAATTTGCCGCCTTGTTTGCCAAGTCAAAATCTCCACCAACCCCATTTCTCTTTCCAGTCAATTTTATTCTAACAATATTTTTTTGATTACCCGTCACTGGAAATAGCCAATCGGGATTACCTGAAAAATCAGGGGTTAACCCATTTACACTTATTGGTGGTTTACCTGGCTGTCCAGCCTTATTGTATGCGTTCGTATACTTAAATGATTTAATTTCACCAGAAGCAGTTTTTTCGACAGTCACAACTCTTCTAGTAGAAAGAGAACTTTCAGTCATTACAACTAATCTACCTTGAGCATCTTCAAAAGTTCTTTCAATAGTCTTTCCGTTAAGATTACTTAGGAGATCATCTGCA
The DNA here is from genome assembly GCA_965277185.1 of Cytophagales bacterium. Classification (GTDB taxonomy): domain Bacteria; phylum Bacteroidota; class Bacteroidia; order Cytophagales; family JAHDFW01; genus JAHDFW01. The sequence goes on from CBDICC010000017.1 coordinate 63,054, forward strand.
ACATTATCTGCTATACCATCCACATTTTTTGAAAACCATTCTAAGGAATTTATATCCTTCCTTAAAGCATCAGAAACAACGTCACCTTCCTTAAATAGCTTCATCCAACTATTAATTAATTCAGGACTATTTTTGATTTTAGTAAGGGCATCTGCATTGCCTACAAAATCATCCATAAATTTATTAAATGGAACGTCATCTGCAGATGACCACAATTCAGCCAGTTTTTTCATTGCAACTGGGTTGTCCGCAAAGGAATTTTTGAAGATCTTGATCTGATCCGGCGTGTATGTCGCTAGTTTTATGTAAAAAGCCGAACGTGCTGCAGTGCTTAGTTCTGAATTAATTATTTTGTTGAAAAAATCTACAAATTCATCTCCTAATTTAGTTTTTATCTCTTTTAAACTGCATACATTATGAACCAGTACCTTGACGTCACTTACAAAATAATTGGACTGGTTTTTAACTTCGATATTATAAACGTCCACTTCCTGATGGAGTTCCTCTGAAGCGGTTACATGAAGCCAGTTACCACTTTCACTAAGAATACTGTCCCCAATATGGATGTTTTCGGCCGCAGTATAGGCGCCGTTTGCGAAATACGGATGATTATTTGTACTTATTATAGTTACTCCCGCCACAATTAACTTAGTCAAGTTATGTGCTTTTTTTCTAAAAACGTTACTAATAGTAGTTGAAACAGACTTTCCTAACTGATGGTTGTAGGCCAAAACTTGATTTCCGATTTTTAATGATTCGATGGATTGAGATTCATTTTGGTTGATCCATACCTTTGTGCCAGCTGGAAAACAAAAACCGCCTACCGCATCAAAAGCACATTTTACACCTTGAGGACTATCAAATACTTTTAGTGTTTGATAAAAATTCTTCTGATTGCCGGTTCCAAAATCAATGTACCTTACAGTGGCCGTAGAATAGTCTGCAGTTACGGGAGGGACATCTAATTTTCGAATGAAATCGAGTTTTTCGGAAGCTTTTATAATTAACTTTCCTTCGGATAAATATTTGAATTTAGGAAGTAAATTAACTACCGCACGCATTATGAATTGATCCGCAACTTTTACAATTTTACTTTCTCCAGTAATCAAGCCTTTATATGCAGCCTTACTTCCATGTATAAGTAAACCACCGCTAATTACAGGCATAAGTACACCAATCCCGTAGGTTATCGATTTAGCATAGTCACCATAATAGCCGGTATAAATCATCCCTACTCCATCTGCAATCCAATCCATTCCAACAGAGGCTAACATAATTCCTAATCCATCCAAAGCCATTAAGTTTTCTTCATACACAATATGATTTTTACCCAATACAAAGCACTCATCAGCAGGAGAAGGGGCCTTGGTAAACCATTTTCCGTCTATATCTAAGGTGGCATATTCGTGATCACGATACCATTTAGCGAATTGAATTCGAACGGATTCCTTACTAATTCCATCTTGTTCAAACATACCATGGTTTGGTACGAATTCCTCCGCAGTAGGAAAATAGGTGAGAAAGTTCTCCAGTTGTTCTTTATAGGTCAAATAATTATTGCCCAAATTACTTGTTTGGTATTCTGTATAATTAGTCTGATGAGTTAAACCAAAACCAACTCCCGTTGCATCGACCTCTAAAGTGCTTCTTTCAAGACTTGTTACCAACTGTGCATATTTTTCGAAGCGACGATCTACGGCAAATCGATAATTATAAGTTCCTGGAAATCCGATTTTTTCGGACATTGGAATCTCTTTGGCTAAAATATCTCCTTTGTAATTGATGTAGTATATGGATTCCTGATACTTCTTTTTTGTTTGAGCAAGTACATCTTTTACAAAGTATCCAATGGACTTCCTTTTTGTTTCCCAAAGCTTTGATTGAGAGGTGGTATTATCATAATTGGTGGATAAAGCACCAACGTCCATCATGATGGAATTCCCTTTTGCAATTCCAGGCATATAATATCGAACGGAGCCTGTCACCAATCCTTCACATACTACATATGGGAGGGTGATTAAAATGTCATCATCGGATAAACCTTGCGCTTTAAACACAGCCTTCGCTAATCGATTCCAAGAATTCTGATCACCGGAAATTGTATTGATTTGGACATGAACTACATAGAATTTTTTACCATTTTCTTTCTCATATGTATTCAAATGATCAATTAGCAATTTACCCTCGATTCCTTCATCGTCGGAAGGAAAAGTACAATGATCACCTGCGGTGATTTTGCCTTTTAATGCGTTGATAACAACGGTGTTTTTGTCCAAACTTACTGGAGATTGTCCTGCTAGACTTTCAAAAAGATCTACATAATACTGTTGATTATGTGAATTTGTTTCAAAATGAGTTTTAGAACATGGAATGGTAAGCCCAGATAAACCTGCAAAAAGATTTTCATTATTATTTCGTTTTTTAACAACGTCTCCATAGGTGGTTTCATAATATTTATTTTTGCAACCACCTATATTTTCGAATAAATGAACTTTGAAATCATCAGAAGGGGAGTCTTTGTAGCTTAAACCTGAAGGACCACCATAGTTTTCAAATTTATCGTTTGCGTCGAATTGAGCTTGATAACGTGTACCAGATACAACAAAGCCGGGTACGGTACCTTGGGGTATTTGTTCATCGAAATGGCTGAAAAAAGTAGAAGTTTCTGTATTCGTAAATACGTCCCATTTAGGATCAAACCAATACTTACCAGCAATGGAACTCTCCTCATCATCCTGCAACCAACCAATCATCGACTCTGGATGATGAATATAATCCCACTGATACTTACGAAGCATTTTGCCTTTGTTTGGATGATTATCCATTAAGTTGTCCGTCGTTCCTTCGTTTACCGCAAACTCATCAAATGGATGGCGTAGATGAAATGCTCCATGACCTAATTCATGTGCCATGGTGTGCAGCACATCGTCGGTTCGATCTACAAATACATACCCAAAATGTTTTTTAAAGGGCATAAAACCTTGCCGATCAGATTGACTTCCTTTAATCAAAAAGATGTAATAGGCATCTTTATCTATGTCATTGTCTTTCTTGTACTCGTCATTGAACGTTTTACATTTCTCTGGATAGCTGGAGAAGTATCCAGATTCCGTATAATCCATCCCTCGCAAATAATCTTCCGTATTGATATTGAATGCCGGTGATTGAATATGGATAATCCAATTGGCCGCGGCTTGTCCGTAAATTTTATTGAGCTCGGCTTGCGCATCTTCAGGAGAAGGAACAGAAGCATCATTTACTGGAATAATATATAATGTTTTTTGTAACTCTGGGTAGGCTATCACATTGAGCCTTCCTACTTCAACTTCTTCTGTTTCTCCTGTTTCAGTGGTGTGATCCATAAAAGCAGAGTAGGGCTGAACTTGTTCATCAACCATTCCTTTAACTTGAATAAAACGCGCGCTGGCACTCGTATATCCTCCATTTGAACTTTGATTGCCGTCACTTGCTTCGACAGAGGAGGCCGTATCTATTTGAACTGCACTTCCTGTGTAATCTTTAAATCGAATATTACCACCATCGAAACTTTGTTCGTTTTGAGTATATGTTAAGATCGAGACGGGCTGAGCTGTTTTAACCGCTTTCCAAGCTACGTAATATGGTGTCTTATTGAGCTCTAACTTTTCATACTCTGCAAAAGAAGATTGACTGCTTCGACTATCAAAACCGGTAAAAGCCAATGTTTGATCTAAATTAGGGTCTTCCGCAAACTGAATTTGGTATAAATTAGGGTCGCCTAAATTGCCAATCCCTTTTAATAGGAGGAAATCAAATACTTCATCGATGACATTGTCTAAATCTGCTTCTTTTGGTTTGTCCAATTGATTGGCAATCCAGCCTTTTAAAGCTTCATTTAGTTCATTCTCTAATTCGGTTGGATCAATCGAAGGTTCTAATCCGGCAAGGTAATTTCGGCAATCATCGTTGAGCGTAGCGGTACTGGTTACCATGAATTTTTCACCAGATAAAGAATCAAATTCAAAATTCAGATCAATTCCATTACTGTCCACCACATAGCCAGAGTCCTTTTTTCCAGACGCGGTATAAACCCATTTTCCAGTCAACCACCGAGCCCATACTTCATCTATGTTGAGTTTGGTATAAACGGTAAGTTCAATTGGATACGCATTTTCTTCCTTATCCTGATGTTTGATTCTGGATATTTTGGATTGGTGCCGTACCTGCATAGATTGGTCCAATCGTTTGATATTGGTGAATTCCTTAAGGAATTGTTTGATTTTCGTTTTTAGATTATCCTCTTCGGCTGCTGCTGCAGTAGAATCAACCGGGTCAGGATTAGACTGAGCATAAGTGGTAGTTCCGCAGGCTACGATTAAAAGGAATGCAATGATTGCAATAGGCTGATAACCAATTTTTATTACCTGTTGAAAAATCGTTGAATATAACGAGGTATTAGAATTCATGAATATTCGAAACTGAGTTGACTTTAGTATAATTGATTTTTAAATTTAGGCATTTAAAAATCGAGCTAAAATTACAAAAAAAATGCGTGAAAACGTACGAAAAAAAGAAGGAATTATCCTGTTTAAATCTTCGTATTCGAACCTATTGAATCATTAATTGCCTCATGCG
>CBDICC010000018.1:0-23272 GCA_965277185.1 Cytophagales bacterium
GAATCCTGTAGAAAACGAAGAAAACTATTATGGTTCAAACTATATCACAGCATTGAATTTAGGGATATATGGAGCAGATCTTGGATATGCGTGTGTGTACATGTTAGATGCAAATCAAGCGTTTGATTATCTTCGAGTATCTAAAAGTATGGCAAAGGAATTGGGAATTTTGGGAGCTTTTGAATACGATATGGTAAAGCGATTTGATGAAAATATGGGAAGTAGAGATTCATTAATGACCATCGTTGGAGAATCATTTGAGCTTACGGATAAATATTTAAAAGAAAATAAAAGATCAAACGTTTCCGCCATGATCGTTGCGGGAAGTTGGATTGAAGGTTTATACTTGTCAACCAAAGTGGTGGAGAAATATCCATCGAACATGGAAGATGAAAATCGGGATAAAATTTTAGCACCAATTACGCAAAGTATAGCGGAACAAAAACCCGCATTGAAAAATTTGTTGTCATTATTGGAAGTACATAAAGACAATGACAATATAAATAAACTAATTGGTGAATTAAAGGATCTAGATAAAGCATATGCTGGAGTTAAAATTACTCAAAATGGAGATGCATCAGCTAGTTCCAACGATGGGATGACTACAATTGGAAATGATACAAATGTGGAAATGCCGAGTGCGGCATTAACTGAAATAACCATTATCATTGATCATATTCGGAATTCGTTAACCAAGGTTAAAAGCTAAAATTATTACTCCAATCTCCTTGCAATAACCGCGCATTATTTGCGTTTAAATTCCAATAACCGGACTAAGTCTGGAATACATATCAAATTAAAATTACTTTTCTTTTTGCAACTCGCCTAATGCAACCAATAATTCAATATTTATTGAAAATAAGTAGCTTGAAATGGACAAAATGGTCTTTTTTAATACTGTTTTGTTCTACTTATCTTATTTCAACAGGACAGTGTGACGAAACACGTAAAGCATGTGCAAAAGAATTAAGCCCATATGTTTCTGATGGACAATTTAGAGGAGGGGTGTTGAGTGCAGGAGAAACAAAGCTGTATAGAAGTACATTTTATGGTGATAGATCCTATAAATTGATCGTTGGAGCAGGAGGGGAGACTGGAAATTTGCGATTTAAAATTTTAAGTACTTCCTATAAAGTACTGTTTGATAGCGCCCAACATGATTATCCGGCTAGTTGGAAACTTAAATTTAGAAATACATCTGACTTTTTAGTTCAGGTGAGCTTAAAAGAAGGAGTACCCGAAGGATGTTCCGTTTTAATGATAGGTTTCGAAATCTAATTTAGTTTTGATGCAAGATTAGTAGAACGCAACATGCTTTCTATTTCGCTCCTAATTAACGTAGACAATACTTCCTGTCTTAGTCAAGTCAATTATAGCTTTGTTGGTGGCCGGAAGAGTCATAAAACAGCCACTGCTCCACAAACCTAACGAAGAGTGAAAAACAATATACCGTTGAAGTGCATTGTCGTTTAAGGATTTATTTAATCCCTTAATTCGCATTCCAATTTGATACTTGCCAGATCCATAATTGCTTTTATAACTGTTTCTGGTTTTAAAGACTCCTTTGCACGAAAGATTTGAACCAGGTTTGTTGGAAAACAGTGTAGGCCATATCCAGCCGGATTTGCGTGCATGACTTACGCGAGAATGTATTTTAATCTCGTTGGTTTTTAAGTCAATAACCCACAATCGTTTTTTAGTAACCGGAAGATTGTAATCAATCAAAATCCCATATTTAGGTAGTTTACTGAATTCAGTCGGATAACGAGACCATGCCGATTTCATTTGTTGAACCAGATCAGGATTTGGCTCATTAGGAAAGAAGAAGGTTAGATATCCAAATCCTAAGATTAAAGATAAAACCGACAAAATTACTACTGTTTTTCGCTTTCGTTTGGACAAGGATTATACAGTACTCGAGCCATATTACGAAAAATAAATTCTCGTTCCAAAATTTTCCCACTTTCGAACTTGGCAATTCTCTTTCTCCACAACTCATTTGTTCTGAAGTATTGATCCTCTTTTTTAACGAAAGCATGTTTTTCTTCATATACGTGAAAAGCATAATCCAGTTCGGTATCAATTCTTATTTCTCCTTCTAGTAGCTTATCCGTGAGCCATAAATTCAGTTGAAACGTATGATTGGTTTCATTTTTCACTTGAAAATCAATGTAATTGTAAAAAACGGTGGCACCACTTGCAAATGGAAGGACGCGGCCATTATCTGGAAATGGATCAAAACTATGATGGTGACGTTCTACAATGGTTAAAGAGCTGTGTAAGGCCAACCAATGCAATAAATTGGAACTTTGACAAATGCCGCCTCCAACTCCTTCTTGGGCTTCACCGAAAGATAATTCTATTCCGGGTTTAAATCCTCTCTTTTTAGTAGGAAGACCAACTGTTTTACAAAAAGAAAATGTTTCACCGGGATGGATGATCATTCCAGAAATGCGAGCTATAACAATTTTTAAATTGTCTACTTTATTATGTTGCAAACGTAAATCGGAGTTACCCAATTTACGAATTAATTTGGATTGGTGTTTTTTCACTCTAAAAGCCAAAGGTTCTGAACTTTTATCCTGTGAAAACTTAGTCGTAGAAAGTTTCCATTGTATACGCCGCCGAATGCGCTTTTCCCATATGGAAAGGAAATAAAGCCAAGGATGATATTGTGATATGAGTTTTCCGGCAATAGTCATTTTGATTGTTTGAGGTTCGAGATTAAAGAATGTCTCCTAAAACAAATGAATATTAATCGAAGGACTGAAACAGTTTATTATCTGTAGGTAGATTGAAGGGATATGGACGTTTAGATTTATTATTTGACAAAAATCAACTAATAAAAAAAGCCTTTGCAAAAACATGTTTGCAAAGGCTTAATTAAATTATTTTGGATGAATTTCTTAGTGGTCGTGTCCACCAGGTCCATGTACGTGACCGTGGTCAACTTCTTCTTGAGTAGCTTCACGAATTTCAACTACATTTCCTGTGAAATGTAAATCCTGATCAGCTAATGGGTGATTCACATCAACAGTAATAGAACTTTCGTTGATTGTAACAACTTTGGCAGGATGAACTTGCCCGTTGTTGTCCTCAAGAGGTAACACATTTCCAGCAACAACTTCTTCTGCCAATTTACCATCTCGCATAAACATGTCTTGTGGTAAATCAAGAACTGCATCGTCGCTTCGTTTTCCGTATGCTTTTTCCGCTTTTATTCCGAATGAAAACGTATCGCCTGCGCCTAAGTTTGTTACCTGTGCTTCAAAATCAGGTATCATTTGATTCATTCCCGAAAGAAATACCAATGGCTCTTTTCCATTAGTTGACTCAATCATTTCTCCTTCCGCAGTGTCTTTAAATAAATTGTAATCCAATGAGATTACTTTGTGGGTGCTTTCGCTCATAATTCCGATCTATTAATAAATTATAGAGTTTTTTTTCTTGTAAAATTCGAGGCGCAAAGGTACTATTTATTTTGTCTATAAAAAGACGAACTCTGTTTCTTTTATTCAGCCCTATTACGTGAATTAGTGGTCGTTAATTAACTTTTTGTAATCCATTACGCTTTGCAATATGATTTTTCTTGCGACCTCTGTATTTTGAAAATCTTCAACTTCCACCGTTTTGTTTTCAAGTTTTTTATAGTCTTCAAAGAAATTACGAAGTTCCTGAAAAAAGTGATCTGGTAACTCAGATATGTCATTAATGTGGCTTACACTCATGTCATTTTCTGCAACGGCAATAATTTTATCATCCAATTCTCCATTGTCAAGCATGCGCATTACACCAATTACTTTTGCAGAAACTAAACACAACGGGACTACCGCAATTTGAGAAAGGACAATGATATCTAAAGGGTCATTATCATCGCAATATGTTTGTGGAATAAATCCGTAATTAGCCGGGTAATACATGGATGAATAAAGAACACGATCCATTAAAAGAAGCCCTGATTCTTTATCAAGTTCATACTTGGCTCTAGTGTTTTTAGGAATTTCAATAATTGCGTTAACTATATTTGGAGTATTAGGTCCTACTGAAACTTTGTGCCAAGGATTTGTTTGATCGATTTTCATGTGAATTATTTTTTATTTAAGAAAGTTGACAAGCTTGAATGTGCAACTTTAAACAAAGGTAAGGCTCTTTGTTTAAAATTAAAAGACGCGTTGAAGATGATTAATAAGTGTTTTATAAAGGGTGATTACCTTTCAACTACTTCGAACTGAATCGACTTTTGATTTCCTTGCTCATCTACTACAGTTAAGGTGTGTTTGCCTGGAGTTGGGTTTAATTGGATTTTGTGAAATTGATGGGATTGTCCCACATATTGATCATCGATGTGCCAAAATAACTTTTGTTCCCTGTTCCTATGAGCTACTTCAAAAACAACAGCACTTCGCTGCCCGTCAAAATCCTTAGGTACATATATAATGGTATTATGATGAGGATAAATAAATTCAAGAGGATTGCCGGAAGCAATAAAACAGTCACTGCGTAGAGGGGGAAGGTTTTTATAAGAAGGATTTCGAACTTTATAATACCATTCTTGGACCGGAGGTAATACAAACCAACTTTTATGGACCATTTTATCTACGGATTGACATTCACTGTTTACCCGGTAATTTAAATTTGGTTCAAAGTGATATAATTCGTGATATGGACATGGTTTTGTCTTTAATCCAGACTTAGGAATCCACTTTTTTACAAGATCATGACAGTTAGGGGAAGGACGATATCCACTTTGCTTACATATTTCAACTTGCGCAAGATCATCATAGGGTAAATCGAATTCTAATTTTTCCAACGGTAAGACTTTAAATAAATCAAACAGAATAGGAGCAGCGGAACCGACACCAGTCATTTCCGGCCGTCCTTCACCATCGGCATTTCCAACCCAAACACCAACCACGTATTCAGGTGTAAAACCAATTGCCCAAGCATCGCGGTTTCCAAAACTAGTACCTGTTTTCCATGCGATTTTTTGTGAGGAAGCAAAATGTTGCCATCCTGTTTCATTTTGAGGCCGATTCACATATAGCAACGCAGAATAAGTATGATAAATAGATGCGGCATTTAAAATACCCTTTTCGACCAGATTTGATTCATCGTCCTTTTTATCTGAAAACGAATCGGATAACCGATAATTAGGTGGATGATAATCTGCAAGGCTATATTTTGAACTATTAGGGATGTATTGATTCAGTGATCTAGCCATGCTAGCATAAGCTCCACAAACTTCCCATAAATTTGTTTCTGCTCCTCCTAAAATGAGTGTAAGACCATAATGATCCGCAGATTTATTAATAGTGGATAATCCAACTTGATTCAATAAATTGATAAATTTTGGAACTCGGTACTCTCGAAGCATTTTTACGGAAGGAATATTAAGCGAACGAGCAAGTGCCATTCGGGCAGCGACGGCTCCATTGTATTTTAAGCTATAATTTTTAGGTGAATAACCGGCAATATGAGTAGGAATGTCATCCACCAAAGTATAGGGTAATATATCACCAGCATCTAACATGCCAGCGAAAAGAAAGGGCTTCAATATACTTCCAGTACTTCGATTTGAAGTGATAATATCCACATCATTCCCATGATCGATCGTTTCGTCATCCGGTGTATTGCCAACGTAAGCGACTACGTCGCCCGTTTTAACGCTCATTATAAGTACGGCAGAATTATGGATGTCATTAAATCGAAGTTTTTTGACATGTTGTGAAACAATTCTGTTCGCATGTTTTTGAATAGGTAATGAAATAGTGGAATGAGTGGATTTACCAAAGTTTCCATCCTTTAATCCTCGAACCAAAAGGTGGGGAGCATATTGAGGGAGAGGATGTGGTTTGTCTGGAATTTCCTCCGCGCAAGCGGAGATATAGGTCAATGAATCGATTGAATTTGATTTGTATAATTTGTGTAATAATCGATTTCTTTTGGCAATTAGTAGATCCCTGTTTTTTCCAGGGTGAATTAGAGAGGGCGCATTAGGAAGGACTGCTAACATGGCCGTTTCTCCCCAAGATAGATATGCAGGCTCTCTGCCAAAGTAACGCCAGCTTGCAGCCTCTAAACCTACCACATTTCCTCCAAAAGGTGCATTGGAAGCATATAGATTTAAAATAGCTTCCTTTGAAGTTCCTAATTCTAAACGAGTTGCAAGAATGGCCTCAATTAATTTTTCAGGAATGGTTCGAGCTTGACCTTTTCTGGCAAGTCGAATCGTTTGCATTGTGATCGTACTTCCTCCTCGAGTATTCTTCGATGAGATATTGTGAATAAGTGCCTTTATTATTGATACAGGATTTACGCCTAAATGATAATAGAAATGTTTGTCTTCGAATTGAATGATCGCCTTTTGAAATTTTATAGGAACTGAATCTGATTTAGGAAACCTCCATTGTCCATCAGGTGCAATCATGGCCCCTAGTAAAGTGCCATCGCGATCATAAAGTGTAGTGGAGCAGGAATCTTTGAAAAGAGGATTCGGTAAACAGAAATAGAACGCAACAATTAATGAAACAACAATCGTGGCCAACGTCATTTTAAGACGCTTTTTAATGAAGTTTATAATTTTATTGTCGGCTTGTGCCATGTTGATGTTAATTTTCCGTTTTAATTAATTCTTAATGTAATTAATGTTGGTGAAACCAGCTATGAAATTAATTAACGAGTATTCAAAGCGATTCAATTCAACCGTTAAATCAATCTAAAAGTAGGAAGAATATAGATTATTGCGCTGGACAATTATTATTTGATGGTAGCGCTTTATTATTTGCAGTTTTGTCGTGTTTTTTGAACTTCGGCAATGGTGAATGTTTCTAAATCATTGCCCCAGTTTTTACCAACATAATTTAAGATATTAACGATGTCCGCATCGGAAAGGTCCTCAATTCCCTCCATTTTTTCGCGATATTCAGCACCATTAATTGTAATTACTTCATCCGTGCCATCTTGAATAAAACAAGCAAGCTTCTTTCGGTTGGCTTTTAAGAATTCAGTATCGGATAGGGCTGGAATAAGTTTGCCAACTCCTTGTCCTGATTCTTGATGGCAGTTAAGGCATTTTTCATTGTATAAACGAGCTCCATCTTTATTAGCTTCATTTTTACATGCGCTGAATAAAACACAAAATGCAATAAGTAATGTACTACAGCTTATTGATTTTGCCAATTTGATATTATTCAAGAAGTAGTTTATTAATATCATCGATTAGTCTGTTGACATCTAATTCTTCCGTTCCATCATAATAACCTCGGATCAATCCTTTTTTATCAACTAACACAAAGTGTCCGGAATGTGCATATCCTCCAGGGGCCATCGGATCGACTAATGCTGTAACCATATAATATTTGGCCATATTAAATATGGAATCGCGATTACCCGTAACCATATGCCATTTGGAAGCTTCAATTTCGAGCTTATCTGAGAATTCTTTTAATCGCTCGACATTGTCATAAGCTGGATCTATACTGTGAGATAAGAATGAAACATCTGAATTTTTCTCAAACGCATTGTATACACGTTTCATTTGAGATTTCATCCTTGGACAAATGGTAGGACAAGACGTGAAGAAAAAGTCCGTTATATAGATTTGCCCCTCGAATGTCTCATTGGTAATGCTAGAACCGCTTTGATCAGTGAATTCATAAGAAGGAATAGTAACGTAATTCCCATTATCTAAATCCTTCTTGGTATAAATCTTCAACTTCTCCGCTGATGAAGAAGAGCAACTCGAAAAACTAAATGAAATAAACGAGAAAAAACCAATTAGAAGGAAAAAGCGATATGCAAAATCCTTAAACCTGAGCATCTTTATTCGTATCATCTGAAGTGGATTCCATATCTACATCTGAATCCATAACGTCAGAATCACCGTCTTTATCATCACTAGTATTGGTAGAGTCTTGAGTTTCCGTTTGTTGTTTCTTTTTACTTTCAACCTTATCAACTAACCAGTTATGGAAAAAGTGTTGGGCTTCTTTAAGACTAACAGTCAATTGCTCATTTACTGCATTAATTTTAACTAGTTCGGCATCATAAAACGTAATTCGTTCGGCGTCCGTTCGAGTCACCTTTGACGCTTCCGAGTATTCTCTCATCCATACCATCATGGCTTCTTCTGCCATTTCCAAATCTTTGATAGCCTTATTACATTCAGGTAAGTGAGCAGCATGATGACTACTAGAATCCATCATGAATTCATTCTTTTCTGACAACAGCTCATTCAGCGTCTTTTTACATTCAGCTGTCATTTTCTCCATTGCTATATCATGTTGAGCAATGACTTCTTTTTCTTTCTGGTCAGCAATTTCCTTTGGAGTCGGCTCGCAACTACTTAAAATAAGTAAAAATGGAATGGTAAGAATTAAAAAGGAGATTGATTGGACGAATTGTTTCATGCCTGGATGGTTTAGTAAAGTACGTAATGTGTTATTGATGGCAAAGTTATGTTATTGGCTACTGAATGTCAAAATAAATACAATCAAATAAAATCGTATCAGAGCCTTTAAATTTATTAATTCCGTTTTTTGTTTCGTTCTTGTTGGTATTTAGTGAACTTGACCTTTTGTTTATCAGAGAGTTGTCTTTGAATTTTCGCATCTCGATCTTTATTTAAGAGGGGCAATTGCTCTTCTAATAATTCAGGATTTGATTTCCGAAGCTGAACGGCTTTGTTGCTATATTCTAAATAAATCTGAGCAATTTCCGCTTCTTGTGTCTTATTCAATCCAATATTGGTAGCAAGGTCCTTTGCATAAACCTTAGAGTAAAACTCTGAGTCTTTTTTTAATGAACTCATGTTCTTAGGTTTTGCAGTTTGAGCGGTTGTATTATAACTAATAAATACAAAAACTACCGCAAGGGTCAATAATAATGATCTAAACATAACTAAATTCTTATTTTTCAATACAATACACAAACAAAATTAACGTTTTTTTGACAACAAATCAAAATGTCGTACCTTAGAATATTCATAAATAACTAAATGAGGCAAATTCCATTTTTATATATCCTAGTTCTTTTCGGAATGAATGGCATGTTTACGCAGGATGTTTTGGGGCAAGAAAGATTAAAATTAGAAAGTACGCTTGCCATGCAGGATGTTTCATGGGATATTTGGGGATATTATGATTCGATAGCCCAAAAAGAGTATGCTGTAGTAGGTTCGGATGGAATTACGCTTGTTGATATTACAGATGCGTCGAATCCTGTTGTGGTATCTAATGTTCCCGGCGTAGCCAATTTTGATCATAAAGTTTGGAGTCATTATGTTTATTCTGTAACAGGTTCAGGAACAAATGGCTCTGTTGGTCACATTATTGATATTAAGGATCCTTTAAATCCTGTCCTAGTGGATTCATTTCCCTCATCACATAACCTTTTTATAGATGAAAAAGGCTATATGTATGCCTCAAATCCAGGTGTAATAATTTATGATTTAAATACAGATCCAACCAAGCCGGATAGTCTCTGGAAAGGAGGTAATGAAGGACACGATGTGACCGTAGTAGGAGATGTGTTATATGATTTTCATGGTCGTTATGGTACAAATATCTATGATGTAACGGACCGAAAAAAACCAGTATTACTTTCCTTTATTGACGATCCTTTGGTTGAATATCATCACCAGGGCTGGATAAGTAAAAATGGGAAGTATTTATATATATGTGATGAACTTGCAACCAATGCATTTGGAGACATATCAGTATGGGATATTAGCGATTTGGAGAATCCAGATAGGGTGGAAGGGTTTGCAGATAATACAGCAACAATTCACAATATCTATGTAGTTGGAGATTGGGCGTTGTGCTCTTATTACTCAGCTGGAGTTCGAATGTTTGATTTGTTGAATCCTGCATTTCCAGTAATGGTTGATGAATACGATACAACTCCAGATAAAGATGAGGAAGGCTTTGATGGGGTTTTTGGTGTTTATCCTTTCGCTCGGAATAATAAATTACTTGCAACAGATCGTACAAAAGGATTGTATATTTTTACAATAGATACCAATCGAACCAATCCGGATCCAATTGAGCAGGATTTTTCGTGGGAGATTCAACCTACAATAACCAATGCGAATATTAATCTAAGTATTGCTAAAGGGACACAATTCTTGCAAAGTGAAGTCTTTTATTTGACGATGTATAATGCAATTGGTCAGTTGGTTATGAAGGAACGAATTAAATTGAATGACCTGTTTTATAAGTCCTATTCATTGTCGCACTTACAAAAAGGAATCTATCATATTCAGGTTTCAAATGGTACGCGAGATCTGTATCAAAAGGTAATGAAGTATTAGCAATTAAATTGTCCGATGAAATCTAGTGTGGTTATACTAGTTCTGATTTTGAATTTGCCTTTCTCCGAATAGTTTGTATCTTCATTGCAACAAAAACTATAAACAGGGATTAAATGGACAAAAAGAGCAAAGCGTTTTTATACAAATATTTAAATGCAAATTCACCTACCGGTTTTGAGGCGGAAGGGCAAAAAATATGGTTAAATTACATAAAACCATACGTAGACACTTATGAGGTCGACACCTACGGAAGTGCAGTAGCAGTAATTAATCCTAAGGCAAAATACAAAGTTGTAATTGAGGCACATGCCGATGAGATTTCATGGTTTGTAAATTACATTGATGATAAGGGATATATTTATGTAATCCGGAATGGTGGATCGGATCATCAAATAGCGCCTTCCATGCGCGTAGTTATTCATGGAGACAAAGGAAAAGTCAGAGGGGTTTTTGGTTGGCCAGCAATTCATGTTAGGGCTGGAGAAAAAGAACAAGCGCCTAGCTTGAAAAACATTTTTGTGGATTGCGGAGCGGAATCAAAAAAGGAAGTGGAAGACCTTGGTATTCATGTAGGTACTGTAATTACGTTTGAGGATGAATTAATGGAGCTTGGCAAAAAGTATCTAACCGGACGAGCATTGGATAATCGGATTGGTGGCTACATGATTGCAGAAGTGGCAAGAATGTTAAAGCAGAACAAAAAGAAATTGCCATTTGGTTTATACATCGTAAATGCGGTTCAGGAAGAAATTGGATTACGAGGGGCTCAGATGATTGCCGAAAGAATTAAACCAGATTTGGCCATTATTACAGATGTGACCCATGATACTTACTCTCCAATGTATGATAAAAAGAAAAGTGGAGATTTAAAGAGCGGAGCAGGCCCAGTTTTATCGTATGCACCAGCTGTACATAATAATGTTCGTGATATGATTATTGAAGTTGCGAAGAAGAAAAAAATTCCATTCCAACGACAAGCTTCTTCTAGAGCGACAGGAACAGATACGGATGCATTTGCTTACTCTAACGAAGGTGTTGCTTCGGCATTGATTTCATTGCCTCTAAAATACATGCACACTACTGTTGAAACAGTGGCGAAGGAAGATGTGGAAAACGTAATCAAATTGATGTATGAATTTGTTTTGAAAGTAAAAAACAATCAAGATTTCAGATATTTTAAATAGAAGGAAACCTTCTTCTTATATTATTAAACTAAAGTCCTCTTCGGAGGACTTTTTGTTTTAATCGATTTACTCAATTTATCCCTTTGTTTTCTAAATCTAAAAAAAAAAAAACAGCCTTTAATATGATAATAAGCTGTTTCGTGTCAGACACATTTGGGAAATGATATAATAATTGATGGAAGAATTAATCTAACTTTAATTTGTAAAGCCAAAAGGGAACGAACATTATACCAATGAACTGGTAATGTACATTTAACCTAAGTTCGAAGAACCGGTCGCAGCGGACAGGAAATTTAACTTATAGAAAGATGGGGAAAAGAGGTAGAATGGTTATTCGAGCCAATAAAAAGGTTATTCTCCAGAGTTAGTATTCGAATCTTTTGAGTCCTTATTTACAAAGTCATTAGAATCAATATCTGATTGACGGCTGGTTTTAATCCCAGTAAGAACTTGAATCTCTTTTTGAGCTGCTTCCATCAATTCAGATAACATTAGGCGTTTTAGTTTAGGTAATTCCAAACCTTGTTGCGTTAGGATTTTTTGATTTTGATCAATCAAAGTATAGCAATACTCAATTCGATCTTCTTTCGAAAAATCCTTCATCGTATCACGATAAATTTCATCCCACTCTGCCAATGATTTCTTCATAGATAACTCACAACTATACCGCTAATTTACGGTACTTTTTCTGATCTGGTTTTATTTTATATTAAAAAGAATGTAAGTTTGATTAACTTTTTCTCTAACTGATTCATTACCAGTTATTCCGCTACTTCCGTGCTCAAAATGTTGGCAGGAGTAAGATCGTACCAAAGAAATGCATAAAGGAAAAACAAGATAACCAATGCTAAGACTAACCCCCAAATCACCCCTCCATTCTTCTTTTCAGCTATTTTCTTTGATGTTTCTAGGTATTTTTTAGTAGCATTTTGAATCGGTTTGTTGAAATAGGATAGCGGAATGAATGAAAGAATGATGATGGCCATTCCGATCGCTACACGAAGTAATTTGGATAATTTGTCGCTAGATTCAATACCAAACTTAAACACATACCGAGAAACGAGTGCAGAAGATAAAACCGTAATAACGAAAAAAGCGAATTTACTTAGTTTACGATGCATACTAAACGAACATTTAATTTATGATAAACGAAGTTGAATCGAATAGCACAAAATTCAACCTCCTTGTAAAATTATAAATTCTTCAGGATATAATCAGTCATCATTGTATATAAATGCAATCGAGTAACTCCACCATAAATGCTATGATTTTTATTAGGATAGTAAAACGATCTAAATTGCTTATTCGATTTAACTAAAGCATCTTCCATTTCAATGGCATTTTGAAAATGAACGTTGTCATCCGCTGTTCCGTGAATGATGAAATAATTACCTTCCAATTTGTCAGTGTGAGAAAGAGGGGAGTTGTCATCATAACCACTTTTATTATCCTTTGGTAGACCAAGAAAACGTTCCGTGTAAATGCTGTCATAAAATCGCCAACTTGTTACTGGAGCTACAGCTACACCTGTTTTAAAAACGTCAGCTCCCAGCGTTAGGCACAAAGAGGTCATATATCCTCCAAAGCTCCAACCCCAAATACCAATTCTACTTTTATCTACAAAAGGAAGCGTTCCCAAATATTTAGCTCCTTCAATTTGATCCATGGTTTCATATTTTCCTAATTGACCATAAGTCATTTTCTTGAATTCTGCACCTCGGTATCCAGTACCTCTATTATCAATAGAGACTACAACGTATCCTTTTTGAGCTAACATTTGATACCAAATATAATTAGATCCTCCCCAACTGTCTGTTACAGTTTGCGAACCTGGACCACCATAAACATACATTAATACTGGGTACTTTTTGGAGGCATCAAAACCTGGAGGTTTCATCATCCATCCATTCAATTCAATATCCTCACTTGTTTTAAAAGAGAAAAACTCCTGTGTTGAACTAGCACGTTCCTTTAATAGGTCTTTTAATACCGCATTATCTTCCAAAATCTTCATCGACTTATTTCCTGCAGTTTTATATAGGGTAACGAGGCTTGGTGTATTTAGCTTTGAATAGCTATCAATAAAGTAACGTGTATCAGGACTCATGTTAATTCTATGAGTACCATTTCCGGTCGTTAATCGGATCGTACTTGTTCCATCCATATTAACAGCATATAGTTGTCGATCCATCGCACTTAATGTAGCAGAAGTATAATAGACAGTACCTTTTTTATTATCAACTCCTACTAATCCCGCAACATCCCATTTACCTTTTGTAATTTGGTTAATCAATGTTCCGTCAAAATCATATAAGTATAAATGCTTATATCCATCCCGTTCTGATGCTAGAATAAATTGATCTTTTCCTTCTATAAAATGAATGTCATCATAGATTTCAACATAAGTGTTATTTTGTTCTTCGTAAATCTTTTTTTGTGCTCCGGAACTAGTATTAGTTTTTAGGATTTGAAGATGATTTTGTAATCTGTTTAATTTGAAGATTAAAAGTTCCTTGGCACTATTTGTCCAAAATATTCTTGGAAGGTATTGATCTTTCCCTTTACCATCTTCTAGTAAAGTTGATTTTTGATTCATCACATCGTAACAATAAACGGATACCTCAGAATTGTCTTCCCCCGCTTTTGGATATTTAAATCTATAATCTTTTGGATATAGTTCTCCCCACAATTGCATATTGTATTCTCGTACATTTGATTCATCAAATCGGTAGTATGCTATTTTTTTACCATCTGGAGACCAGCTAAATGCTACTGCTTTTCCAAATTCTTCTTCATAAACCCAATCAGCCCATCCATTAATGATTTTACCCCATTCTCCATCGCTAGTAATTCGTACCTCCTTCATGGAAATCATATTGGTATAATATAGATCATTGTCCTTCACATAAGCTATCTTTTTACCATCCGGAGAAAATGAAGCAAACATGATTTTAGCCCCCTCAGATAATAAGTTAAGTGATTTGGACTTTATATTATATACATAGAACTGGGCCTTTGAAGAGTGCCGATAAATCCGCTCAACATTTGTTTGAATCAAAACTTGTGATTGATCACTTGAAAAGGAATAAGAATTAATTTTAATCGGAGTTTCTTTTCCTTCTATAATTAGATTGGTTTCATCTACAATGGTCCCTGCAGATTTACCCGTTGCAACATTGTTTTTGACAATACTGTTTTTTTCTAATGAAGAATAGTACTTACCGTCCTTCATCCAATTGATTCCATGTACTCCTTTGGCATAGAAGATTCCTTTCTGCCAAATTTCTTCAAGCGATATAGATTGGTTTGATTTTCCAGATTGTGCGCTTAAAGTACCACAAGCAATGAGCGTATTTAGGATAATAAATGGAATTATTTTTTTCATATGATATTGAATTATAAGGAGACAAATATAATCATCCATGTATAAAACACTAAATAAACTCTACAAATCATCCATATAGCACGACTAACGGATAAAAATGACCAGATAAATGATGATTTTTATTTATGGACCAATAAAAATACTTTTGGTATAATACTTGCTTCGATTGGTGAGAGATAAATAATTAGTATATTTGTCCTATCGAATCTTAAATTAATGATTAAACCAAATAAAAAAGTAATGAAAAAAGTATCTTATTTATTCGCAATGATGGCCGTGGTCGGTACATTATTTGTAACTAGTTGTAAAAAAGAGGATCCAATTCCTCCTACCGTAACTTTTGATCCGTCATCTACTGTAGATGCAACTACAAATTCATCTTTCACAGTAACTATTAATATTACTGCTGGAGATGCTGAATTGTCTTCTTTGACTATTTTTGATGCCAACTTCGGTGGCGATTCTTCTGTTGTTTTGAGCGGAACTTCTGATGTTTACACATACGAAGGAACTGTTTCTGGAACGTATGCTGATTCTGTTGGTATTATTACAGTTGATGTAACTGATATTGATGGTCAAACTTCTTCTGCTGATATCACTGTAAATGTTACAAGTGGTGCACCTTCTACAAGAGAGTGTGTAGATCACAGATTAGGAGCTCAAAATGCAGTTGCTGGATCTTTCTACTCAAGTGAGCAGGATAGCGTTTACTCTACTTCAAACGCAAAAGCAAATCCTTCTGTAATTGACATTAGCTTCATGGAAAAAATTGCAACTGGTGATCCTATCTTGGTTTCTCCAGATTACAGAGATGAAGAAGGATCTACAAATCCTTTCCCGGATTCTACTTTAGCTGGAGCAAGAGTAACTTATTTCTCTTCAACTACTTTGGATCCTGCTACAGCTTCTGATTCTGATATCGATGCAATCTCTATTGATGAGACTGTTGTTACTAACAAATCTATTTCTGTATCTAACGGAACTAGCTATGCATTCATCAACGATGCTGGTAAAAAAGGATTGCTTAAAGTAACTAACTACGCTGCAGGTACTACTTTCAGTGGTGAGTTGACTCTTACTGTTCGAATTCAAGAATAAGTATTCGTCTAATAAAATTAAAACTGAATATAGATTATATTCGGTTTAATATGAAAGCCCTTCCAATTTGGAAGGGCTTTTTTTTTGATGATATTTTTATCGGTCAGATGAATATAAAATGAGTAACAATAGAAATATAATTTTTGCGTAATTTTAACGTTTTCAATGCATTGAAACGATTTTTCGCCTATACCATTCCTTTTATTCTTTTGCTGTTGGTTTCTAACAGTATCAGTGCCTATTATTTTGATTTGTCCGGTTATGTGATGGATAAAGATAATCAGCCATTACCTTTTGTAAATGTCTTTGTCAAGGAAGCAGAAGTGGGTATAACCACTGATGAAAAAGGTAAATTTCATTTTGAATTAGTTCAGGGGACCTATGAAGTGATTTTTTCCATGATTGGGTATGAAGAAAAACGTATCCAGATTACGCTTACTAAAGATGTGATACGTAATGTATACATGAAGGAGTCGCTTCAAGGAATAGAACAAGTAGAGGTTGTCGTAAAAAGAAGAGATCCGGCATATGATATTATGAAAAGTGCGGTTGCCGTAAAAAAAAGATATCTAAATCAATTTGAGTCGTCTCGTTGTAATGTATATATAAAGGCTGGTGAAATAGGAGAGAACATTTCTAAGAAGAAATCAAAGCCGGAAAAGGAAAAGTCCGATTCGAAAAAGAAACAATCTAAAAAAGAGGATAAGGAGCCCGGTGATACCACAAAACCGAAAAAACCGACTAAAATTCTTCCACAGAAAAGTTTTGTTGAAGTTCAGCTTACTAAAGAGTGGAAAGCACCTAATAATATTAAAGAAACGGTATCTGCATATGAAAAACGTGGATCAGATTACTATTTATACTATACCAGTACCACAGATGCTGATTTTAACTTTTATAAAAACTTATTGAACATAAATGGCCTAACAGAGACCCCAATTATTTCGCCATTAAGTGTAACTGGAATTCTGGCTTATCGGTTCAAATTACTCAAGAGCTTTATGGAAGGAGAGAAACTGACGTATCGAATTAAAATAATTCCGAGGAGAATGGGGAACCTTTTGATGGATGGAACGATAGATATTGTAGATGGAGATTGGAACATAAAACGATTGTCATTGCATTTGGGGAAAGGAAGTACAAATTTATTTGATGACTTTACGGTTAAGCAGGAATTCAATAAACACGATGACTCAATTTGGGTTTTATCGAATCAGGAACTTCTTTATACTACAAAATCTGGTAAAGAATTATATAAAGGACAGACTAAAGCGATATTTTCGGATTGGGAAATAAATCCTCCATTCAAGAAAAACTATTTTAGCAATGAATTAGGGGTGGTGACAGAAGAGGCATTTGAACGAGATTCAAGTTTTTGGGAAACGATACGACCAGAGCCATTAACGGAGGAAGAACAAGAATTTGTAGCTTACTCAGATAGTATTCGGGAATTAAAAGAAAGTGAAGAGTACTTAGATTCCATGCAAGCACTTGCTAATAAAGTAACATTACGAAAGTTATTTATTGATGGTTTAGCGTATGTAGATTATAAAAAGGAGAAAAGATTGTATTTCTCTTCGATTACCGGAATGGTTTCACCTTTTGATGTGGGAGGTTTTCGAGTGGGCTATTGGATGAGCTATTATAAGAAATTCAAAAAGAAACGTAGCATTTACGTATATGGATATCCTAATTACGGTTTTCGGAATAAGGATTTGAAAGGTTCGGCGAATATGCGCTGGAAATATAATCCTTTTCGAGAAGGATACCTTTCTGTACGTGCATCCAGAGAGTTTGATATGATCAATCCATATGATGCTTACATTAATATTCTGAAAAGGAATAATTGGTTTCAGAATGATCGTTTTGGCTTTTCAAACTCGATAGAAATATTTAACGGTCTTTACTCTTCGTTTTCTACAAGCTTTTCGTATCGAACATCTATAAGTCATTATAAAATAGGGAATATAACTGATGGACTATTTGACGATAATAATTTCCGAGATTTTGAATTGCACAATGCTTTTAAAACAACTATAGGACTTTCTTATACTCCAAAGCAAAAGTATATCCGGCGTCCAAACGAGAAGATTGTACTGGGTTCTAAATGGCCCACATTTGGAGTGAAATACAGAAAAGGCTGGGATAAGCTTTTCCATAGTTCTATTGATTTTGATTACTTAGAATTTTACATGCGCCAAAAAATTAAATTGGGCTTGGGAGGAACTTCTGAATTTAAAATTAAATCAGGAAAATTCCTGAATCAAGATAGTGTACCTATAATTGATTACAAGTTTCAAAGAATGGGAGATCCTTATATCTACACGGATCCGTTGACCACTTTTCAAATGCTGGGTTCTACTTTCCCGACCTTTGATTGGTATTTAGAGGGGCATTATATCCACCATTTCAATGGAGCACTGGTCAATAAGTTTCCAATTATTAAAAAGACACGTTTACGATTGGTTGCAGGAGGAAGCGTTCTATATGCAATGGAAAATAATTATCAACATATTGAAGCCTTTGCAGGAGCGGAAAGAATCGTGAAAATAGCAAGAGAACGTTTTAGGTTTGGTTTTTATGTGGCTACGGCTGAATCGAATCAAGCACCCGTCGAAGCAGCATTTAAAGTATCCGTTGAATATTTCAATAGGCAATCACAAGGCTGGGGATTTTAGGATCAGCACGCTATAGCATTGCATTGGATCAAGTTTATTAGAAAACACCTTCTTCCTTCGGTTAATGTCTATTCGAAATAAGTAAGTACTTAAGTAAAATAGGTTTAGGATTCATTAGTAACTATTTTTTAATCGAAATTGGCCTTGTTTTTTTTGAAAGGAGAGAATAAATGGCCTAAAAAAAATGATCCTAAAATCAATAAGTATTGATTTTAGGATCATTAATATCCTTTTCGGAAAGAGCCCAATTAAAGGAATTAATTTTATTCTGTTATATAAGTTACTTTCTCAGCTACACCACGTGCATCAAATAAACCGATAGCTCCATTAGAAATGTTACTTGGCACATTTGACGGAGGGGCATCGAAAATTCCTCCTCGCCAAACAGTTTCTAAATTGGCAGAAATCAAGATGTCATATGATTCTTTAGAAATGGAAATTTGCTCAAGGAGGATTGTATCACCAAAATCCGCTTCAATTCCTACTTCCAAAGGCGTTAATTCCCATGCCTGTCCATCGGTAAGTTCGTCATCCTGAATTTGAAAATTACCCAACGTATCTCCATTTGTTACTCCATTTATATAGGTTTTCCACAAATAGTGATTCCCTTTTCCTGGAATTTCTGTTGTGGTAAGAAGAAGTATGTAGTTCGTATCTTTGGACACAAAGAAGAAATTAGGAACCATTTGAATAGTATCAATAGGAGGTACACTATCCAGTACTGAAATTGATTCGTATTTCTGCCCTTCATAGTCAATAGAAAGGGTGTAAGTTTTCCCAAAAGATCCTTTTACATCAGGTGCGGTTTGGTAAACTCCAGGCTCATTTTCAGTCAGCGGAATATCAATCGTGCCATCTGAAATTGAAACCGTGGCTCCAGTAGCCTTAGGTAACACATCTGCGCCATAAAATTTCCCTGAAAGAGATAAGTCCACGGTATGTACTTTTTCTTGATTAGTAATATAGCCTTCTACCACCAAGATTTGTTCTTCGCTTTCATTTAAATCAAAGT
Organism: Cytophagales bacterium; assembly: GCA_965277185.1. Lineage (GTDB taxonomy): Bacteria > Bacteroidota > Bacteroidia > Cytophagales > JAHDFW01 > JAHDFW01. The sequence continues at coordinate 19,667 of CBDICC010000018.1, forward strand.
CAATATCTTCCGTACAGGAGAATAAGCTTACACTTGCTAACCCTAGTATAAATATATTTTGAATAAGTCTTTTCATGATTTATGTATTATATCTTGATCAATTGAATCAATCCAATTGAAGTTAAATCTGATTTATTAATTAAAATTTAAAGTTGTAAGTAACGGATGGAATTATAGAAAATAAATAGACCATTTCCGCTTTAGTAGCACCTGGGTTATTTTCATCTTCCGTGAAATTAATCGTATATGGATTTTTTCGTAGGTATGCATTGTATACCGAGAATACCCATTCACCAAGTGCATCTTTGTTATTTCGTCCTTTAGGGTGAAGAGTGGCTGCTAAATCCAAACGATGATATGCAGGCATTCGAGCTCCGTTTCTAGAAGAATAAATTGGAACCGTAGTTCCTCCAAAACTATATCTACCAACCGGTACAGTAACTGCTGCTCCTGTAGAATACACAAATGTGGATCCAAAATCCCAATTTTTATTCAATTCGTACATTGCTACTACTGATACATCATGTCGTTTATCATACTTAGTAGGGTACGTTATTCCATTGTTAATAGCCTCAATTTCTTTTTCAGATCGAGCCAGGGTATAGCTCAACCATCCTTGTAATCGACCTTTTTGTTTTCGCGTCATAAATTCTACTCCATAAGCGCGTGCTTTACCGAAACGAAGTTCACCTTCCAAATAAGGATTTAGAAGTAATTGAGCGTGATCTTTAAAATCGATGGCGTTATTCATCCACTTATAATACGTTTCTACAGAAACTTCATACATGTTTTCTTTTAGGTTTTGAAAGTAACCTATAGCCAATTGATCCGCAATTTGTGGTTTCACATTGGGTGATGACGGCATCCAGATGTCCAAAGGAGAAGAAGAGGTCGAGTTTGAAGCTAAATGCAAGTACTGTCGCATTCGGTTATAACTTAGTTTAACGGATTTATTTTCTGTTAGCGTATATTTTAAGCCCATTCTTGGTTCAAAACCTCCGTAATTATTGAAAACATCTCCTTTATTATAATTCACGGAATCCGAAAGTTCAAAGTTCGCATCATATTGAAACTGCGAATAAGGCCCAATATTTTGAAAGAGCGAATATCTCAATCCATATAATGCAGATAGGCGTGTGTTTATTTTTTGTTCATTACTTAGGTAAGCAGCATGTTCCCAAGCATGTGCCTTTTGAACTTCGGATGAGATAGTACTATTTCCTGTTTCAAATGAAACTGCACCTGGACTAAAAACGATGACGAATAGATTGTGCACCAAACTTAAACTTTGTTCTTTGGATTTGGATAGTATTCAAAATCTGCTTTTCCAGAGTAATCTCGAATATTGGACTGCCAATCAAAAAAGTCAGATCCAAGTTCATAATCAAAATTGCTATACAATCCTGTTACATTCAGAAAAGAGCTTGTCATTAAAAATATGAGTCCAGCGTGAAGTAACAGTAGCATTTCCCCAACTTATACCGAAATAAACCACCGAGATTAAATACATCACGACCAAAATATCCGGAAACGAAGAATCGATTGTTTTCATTTATATTCCAGTTTACCTTGGTGTTTAAATCGTAGAAATACAACTTGCTTTTGCGAAGATTAGTATCATTTACTGCTTTTAGGAAAAGATCTCCATACGTTCTACGACCAGAAACAATGAACGAAGCCGTATCCTTTTTGATAGGTCCTTCTACCGTAAGTCTACTCGATATGGTTCCAATTCCGCCGGTTGCTCCAAATTTCTTTTTGTTTCCGTCTTTCATTCGAATATCTAATACGGAGGATAATCTTCCCCCGTATTCTGCAGGTATTCCACCTTTATATAGTTTTACATCCTTTTACAATATCAGAGTTAAATACAGAAAAGAAACCCATTAAATGCGAAGCATTGTAAACGGTTGATTCGTCCAAAATAATTAGGTTTTGATCAACTCCACCACCTCGAACATAAAACCCAGATCCGCCTTCTCCCACTGTTTGAACGCCGGGAAGCAACTGAATAGCCTTAATTACATCTACCTCTCCCATTAAAGCAGGAATTTTCTTAATGGTATTCATGGAGATTTTGGTGGTACTCATTTCCAATGATTCAACGTTTTTATCCTCAGCTTCTGTCGTTACGACTACGGCATCTATATCTGTACCCTCCGTTTCCAACTCCCACGTTCATTTTGATGTCTTTGTCTAAAACAATAGTTTGATTGATTGTTTTATAACCAATGAAGGCAATCATCAATTCGTGTGAACCTTCCGGTACCGTAAGAGAATAAAAACCATAGACATTAGTCGACGTTCCAACCTCTAAATCCTTGAAATAAACAGTAGCACCAATCTGCTCCTCTCCATTATTTGCATCTTTTACATATCCACTGATAGTATATTTTTGCTGAGCAACAGCAATGAATGAAATGAAAACCAACGCAGTGGTTAACATCCATATTTTAAACTTTTTCAATAACATCATTATTAGGTATAAGCAGTTAGACGATTTGTTAGGTAAGAAAGTTACCATGAATCATCATTATTTATTGAATATTTTCTTCATAGTTTTGTTTACAGCACAAAAATACGGAAACTTTAGGTAATTAAAAAGTTTCCTGAGTTTTTTAAAAAATAATATGAACAACGAAAGACCATTAATTTTAGTATCGAACGACGACGGGATTACCGCTCCAGGTATTCGAAATTTAGCCCATATTATGAAAGAGTTTGGAGAAGTTATCGTAGTAGCTCCGGATTCACCCTCAATCAGGACAAGGGCACGCAATTACTATTGGAGAGCCATTAAGGATTAATAGCAGTCCTATATATGATGGAATAGAAGCATATGAAACATCGGGAACTCCAGCAGATTGTGTCAAATTGGCTAAACATTTGGTGTTAAAAAAGAAGAGACCAGACTTAATTGTAAGCGGAATTAATCATGGAGCGAATACTTCTGTAAATATCCTATATTCTGGAACAATGTCTGCTGCAATAGAAGGAGCAATAGAAGGAATCCCGGCTATTGGATTTTCATTATGTGACTTTTCACATGAGGCCGAGATGGATCACACATTTGATCAGATTCGAACGATTGTTAGAAATACATTGGAGAAAGGGATGCCGAACGGAATAGCATTAAACGTGAATTTTCCAGCAAAATCAGATCAGCCAAATAAAGGAATTCGAATTTGTAAACAATCAAAAGGATACTGGAAAGAAGATTTTGAGGAACGTGAGGATCCAAATAAAAGGAAGTACTTTTGGATGATAGGGGAGTTTGTTAATCAAGATTTGGGAGAAGATACGGATATATGGGCCGTTGAAAATAATTATACTTCAGTTGTTCCTTGTCAGGTAGATTTGACGTCCTACAAAGCATTGGAATCCCTTAAAGAAAATTGGGAATTGGAGTAAAAGATATGCCTTTAGATGAATTGCTAGGGTATTATTTAGCATTTCACCCTTTTCCCATTATCCTGGGTCAACATCTTTTATAACTAGTACATTTCTAAATTCAGAAGAAGAAAATTTCAATTGCTCAATTTGGTCTGATATGAAGGGCTTTATATGCCTTATTACTTATCGTACGATCTAATTTAATAAGTAATT
>CBDICC010000019.1:0-24996 GCA_965277185.1 Cytophagales bacterium
TCCAATTATGTAAAAACAATTTGGGCATCTACACATATTACCATCTTTTTGATTTTTAATGTAGATCGTTGTTTGTTTAATAACGTCTTCTGTTATAGGGATACCTTTCCTACGCAAACTTTCTATTACATAATCTAAGACTTGAACCTCCGCATGGGACGCGGGTTTACCAGCAGCGTTAAGTTTAAGTAATTTTCCATCCGCAATATTCAACAATTTTTTATGAAGTGCTCCATTCGCTTTATAATCTTCTCTGATCCTATCCAATAAAAAGTAATTAGTTTGATTTTGAATACCAGAATCAGAACCTGATGAGTTTAGAGAATGAATTAGAAAAATATATTCTCAGAGTCCTCTGGCGAGTGACTCTGAATGGAGTGATTATAGATTTTCTGACAGTTCACCTAATATATAATTCCAAGCTAACAGTTCGTCTTCCTCAATACTTACGTTTTATTATTCTTTTTGATAATCTATATTTCTTTTCTATGCTTAGTCATTGATTTTGGTCGGCATGCCTCTTAGAAATTAGACATTCTAATTTTTATTTTTTAAAACGAATTGTCAGTCAGGACAATTTCTACTTTTTTCAATTTAGAAATAAAATCCCGAGCCTCATCCGAATTTAACTCATGATAAATTAGTTTATTATTAACTTTAGTCCGGAAATCATAATATGTCGCTACATTTAATTCATTTACATTAATCGAATGCTTATTTTTCAGAAGTATATTATACGCAATTACGACGAAGTTTTGCACTTTATAATCCTCTTCAGGATATGAGTAAAAATTTTCAAAAGTAATTCCAACTGCCTCTGCACTATTCATTCCCTGATCAACTTGATCCTTAAAAACTTCTTCTATTGCTTCACACAATTCAAAATAATCCCACTTTTTCATTAACACTAAAAATCAATTAATTGCACGCCATTGTTGTGAATTATTTCTATCTCAAAATACGGATATTTACTTTTAAACAAATCTATCACATTACTACAACTTCCACATGGCGCACGCTCTGTGAATAGTTTTAATGTTCCCACCACATTTTCATCATCACCTAAGTTTTTAGCTAATTTGGTAAGTATTTTATATTCCGTATCCACATTTCGATTAAGCATATCTCCTGATTTAGTAGGCTGCGCTGAATATGGGAATAATTCATCTTCTACTTTGGGTTTAAGACAAATATCCGGCACCCTATCTGGCAACTCTCCTGTTAACTGCTGTACACTACTATGGGCGTAATACTCTGATTTACCAGTTCCAATTACTTCTACTTCTGCATATCCAAAATTCCCACTTTTTTTATATTTAGATGTTAATTGCTGCCTCAATTTCTTAACTTGATTAATTATGGAAGCATCTGCAGTGTTATCCAACACTCGCGTTACCATTGATCCTCCCTTTCCGGCAATCCCCAATAAACTCCATACTTGCCTTTGTTTAGCTATCAATTTACTTTCGGCACTCGACAATTGTCCTAATTCAGTTACAGCTACCCTCCATTTCACATAACTTGCTAGTAGTGCGGTTCGAAGTTTTTGGTTGTTTTTAAGTATATCTTTAGTGATTTTAGGAATATTGCGGGCAAAATTACCTACTCCTTTTCCAAGGTGATATATTCCAATAACCCCCATAGTTGCGTTGTAAATATCTACGGCTCCTTTCATTCGAGGAGGGACTTCAATCGTATTCACAGTTATATTTCCAACGGCACCTGCAACCTCCATTAAAGCCCATACCCTTCTTGCCCAATGTACCTTGGTTGCCAATATGGTTCCTCCGGAACTTGCGATCGTGATAACATCCAACATGAGGATTCCCGTTTTTTCCATGTTTTCAACAAATTCTTTATCACTTTTATAGCTTAGGAATACAGCTGGCACTATATAAACATTTCCAACTTCACTCACTGTATTACCCAGCGCAGTTTGGACTAAAGGCAGACCTCCCTTATTACTTATAATAAGAGGAGTCATTGGTGAAACGGTAGCAATTGGCTGATCCCTATGCACTGTCCAAACTGGTACAATAGATGTAGATGTTAGTACTTTTTCCTCTACATAAATAGTAACTAATCCAGTAGACGTATCATGCTCCGCCGTATATCTAAAATTCTTCATCGAAATAAGCAAACCATCTAAGTCTTCCGATCTTTCAAAATCATCAATAAAAGGCGTACCACTGACATTGTATACCTGACCCAGCAACTTGTCATTTCCTGTTTCCATAAAGCGATCCAAAATCGCCAATATATTATTTTTGAACATCCATGTTAATGCTCCTAAATAATTCGTATAATTATCTCCGTCCCACGGATAAATGGATTTATCATGCATTTCATTGATCAAATGAATAGAAATAGCATTATTATTAGCTTCCAAATGCCTATAGAATTCAGAAAAATTTTGAGTAGAAATGCAACTCATTAACCTTAGAATAGCTATTTCCTGGTTTTCCTTAATTTCATCCAACCCTACTATCAAATCGAACAAAGCCATGAGTTGTGTATAATTGAACTTCAACAAAGAACTCTTACAAACATTGTTTACTTCTACCGCTAGCTGCGTTGCATTCGTTTTCCCTCCATTTGTATAAGGGAGAATTCGATTGTATCCACTATTTATAAAATCAACAGATTTGCACTCCTGGCTTAGATCTCTTTCTATAATTTCTGCCACAAAATTGACTACACAAGACTCATCTGCATTACCCAACAACCTTTTTTCCCACTTAGTAGCTGTTATGGCTGCCTCTATGGTTGGGTAAATCTTTTCTTTTGTTGTATACTCGTAAACAATAGGTTGCCTTCTATAAAAACAACCATCTCCATAACTTTGATAAATATTTACCAACTTACTACCCGTGGTATAAGTAATAAGAATGTCAGTAGAACTCTCGAAATCATCACATTTTATTGTCTGAACTTTGTTGTGGTTCTGATCATAAATGTTAAATCCGGTAATCAGGTAAGGCATTTTTGCTGAAATTATAGGACTCGCAGTATGAAAATCTTTCAAAACTTCATATTTACCTATAATTTTACCATTACAATCAATTCCATGTGGTTCTATAATTTCTTGCGTGAGGGTCAAACTCCCATCTTCATCCCCATCAAACCAACTTACCGTAGGCAATGGATTATGAATCTTACGCCATTGACGTAACGTCAATTCAGGGTTTGGCTGAGGATTATCCGGATAGTCCATCAAATTGTTGGTTTTTCCCTTTACTAACCCATCCGAAAATGTGTGCTTCACTCCAAACTGTCCATGACATAGTTCGTGGGCTAGCGTGCGTCTATTGTTCGTAATCTCATCTGCCCGCACAAAGCCCATTCCGCGGCCACGTACCATGTAGCCTTTTATATCCGACTTAAATCCTTTAATAGCAAAAATCAACATGCTTTGACGATCTGCATCTGGATTCGCATCTAAATATTCTGCCCGAATCGCTCGCATTTGCTCCGTATATTTTGCCAATCCATTTACCTCCGGGTCATCCAACAATTGATCATAACTTGTACAGTTCTCCGTCTTCATCGGGTCGTCTACCAACACGGTCCAATCAATCATCGCTTGTTGATATATCGAGTTGAGTTTATTTCTAATAGCAGCCGTGTCAATAGATAGCCCAGACGTCAACGGAACGATCGTGACTCTGCGTTGTTTTCGTTTATAGCTTTTAAGCTTAATTTTCCCTATCGGATTGCCGTCTCCAAACTCAGCGTAGATTTTATCCTTCCCATTAATCCCGGGTAAATCCAAAATGATCTGATTTCCACTAATGCTAAAAGTGGTGATTTCTTCCCCCTTCCCATTTTTGAAATGAAGATCGTTTAGCGTAATGTCTTTGTATTGATTATTTGGATCAGCCTTATCATTTACTAATACCGCAATTACCTTGTCTGGGGCATTATCAGCCATGGATTTATTGGCAACCGAATAAGCAGTGTTGTCTTTTCCCATTACTACACTTTGGTAGTCCTTTGTCCACGGTGCGTAGGCATCTTTGAATTGATCAAACCCGTAGCTTTGAATAGCGGATGCTTCAAATCGAACATGAAAACTTTGAGAAGCTAGAGGGAAAATGTCGTTGGCATCGTCAAGTGCTTCTTGCAAATTCAATAGCTCCGTAGCATAATCTCCAGTAATGGCAAATACCACATCATACAGGCCATCCAAAGTAGCAATCAAATCATCTTTTGCTTCGGAAGGCTTGCTGTATTGAGTTCCAATAAGACGATCTTTTAAATACGCATCCACAGCAGGTTGCAATTGTCCTCCTACATTTTTGGTTATCAGAAAGTCTTCCAGCTTTTTATTAACTACTCCTTGTAAGGCAATCGTATACGTCTTTTGGCCTCCTACAGGTAAAAAAACAATCTTGGTATTGACACTAAATGTTTCATCGTTGTCGTACACTAGGGTATCCAACTTACCGTTCACAACCGAATAGACCTTTCTTCGATTCAGCGTCCTTTGGCCAAAATTCATCGATTTGCAAATTGGAAATGGTAGTAAAGTCTACGCCAGAAGTACTGTAATAAGACTTAAGCTTGTCTTTTATATATCCCTTCGCAGCAGCACGCGTTTGGATACTATGATCCAGTGCTTTCACATCAGAAAATTCCTTAATGAAGTCTTTTACATTATCAATCAGTGAATTAAGTTCTCCATCACTGACCTCATAAGAAGCCGTATCTGAACCTGATGAAGTGCTATCTGTTTGAGCGTAGGAGCTGGTTAAAGAAAGAAATATTGCTCCCAGAAAGAGAACGATTGGATATTTAATACTCATTCTTGTTATAGTAGCGTTCGTCCCTTTACCAAGGAAGATCGATGTAAACATCTGTTCTAGCGCGTGCATCTTGATTGGAAAATTACCTTGTAATAAATTTTTCACGTCTTAGTCTTTCTTTGCAAATTCCTTGTATACCTCCATGTCTACTCCAACACCTATACCCAACAATTTAATTTTTCCTGCAAGAGCCGCGGTGATATATGATTCTTCATCCGTGTTTTTATATTTTCCAGAACCGTCTAAGTACGCTCCGGCTAAAACCCATTTTTTAATAACCTCTTCGCCATTTTCCTGTTTCTTATAATTTGCTCCAACTTCTGCAAAAGCGGATAATGAAATTGATGCTTCTTCTAGTCGGAATTTAGGACTAACCTGCAAGCCGACTTCCGCCATAAAGTCATATCCAAATCCTGCAAATGGTTGCACTTCTTTTCCTAAGACCTTAATCCAAGGACTTTTCCCTGCTATTACAACTCGCTGACGTAATCCAGCTGATAAATAAGTATTGCTTAAGTCAAACCAAGCTTCGAATTTGGCAAAATCCTTACAGAACAACTTGGCATAAATAGGACTCTCTTTTTTACCTACATATACATTCCAATAGCCAGGTTTGATACTCAATCCTAATGTTCCTCCTGCACATAGCAATGGTGCAGTATTGGTTGTAATCGTAAATTCTCCAAGTACATGTTGATCCTTGCTATTATATCCAATAAAACCATCTCCGGTCACCATACATTTACTGTAGTCCGTCGTAGCTTCTTCATCGATCGTTTTCTTAAAAGCAACTCCCGTTGTTCCTCGAATATCAATAGTGAAATAGTCTTGCAATATGGTCACTTCTGCGGTTACATTTAAACGCATTGAGCGTCCCATCAAGTCTCTATTTGCCGGAACACCATCCACTAAGAATAGGTTTGCTCCGACTCCAAACTTGGTATTTTGATCAGGAAAATAGTTATTCGCCGTTCGGTCATAGCGCATATGCCTAAACACTTTTCCTCCAATTCCATCCATTACTACGGCAGGTGCGAGGGCAACATTTAAGCCTTTACTAATTCCTAATTCTAAAAACCAATAACAATATCCATCGACCTTACCATTTACATACGTGGCGTATGCACTAAAGGTCTTTGGTTTCTTAATTGTTGCATCTAATTTTGCTTGCCAAGAGTCACCCCAAATCGGATCGTCTTTGGTAAACTTCAAGGTACCTACAAAGTCAGCTACTTTAGATTCCACCTTAATAGTCGTTGGATCAAATTTGACAATTCCTTTTAAATCACCACTTTTCACCTTTTCACCTAAGTTTGAGAAATCTAATTCTACATTGGCTAATACACCCGCTGCAATTCCACCTGCTAAACCTCCTTCTCCCTCTCCAAAGAGATCCGCAATTGAATTTGTGATTTGATCTTTGATTGCATCATCAACCAGGGCTAGCATATCTTCTTTAATTCTTCCTGCGATCACCGCCCAACTGATGTCATTGTAAGCATCTTTCACCAGATTTTGCCCCGTACTTTTAATGCTTCCACCATTGACCGTCGCTAGTTCCTGAACCAAATCGTCTCCCATGTTTTCAACCATTGTACCCGTTTCGGCAAAAAGTTGATTGAATGCATCCGAATTGTTTTGATCTTTATTCAATAAAGCACCTCCCAGTTTTGGAATTTCGCCCGTTATAAAATTGCTAACGTTGTCGGTTACTACTTTGTCAATACCTCCATTGATCTTCGCAACAATATTTGTCTCAACCGAGCCATATATGGCATCATGAAATTCCAATTTGATAGAATTAGCGGTAATATCTCCGATGGTATCCAAAAAGCCAAGTACGACTTCATTTCCTCCAGCGCATTGCGCCAAATTATCCACAATGGTCTTTATGGACTCATCAATCAAATCATCAAATGGCTTTATAGCGAGATCCACTGGCTTGTATACCATTTCTCGGACCTTATTATGAACGATGCCAATTTTCTCTTTTACTTTATTGTCCAAGCGTTTTGTCATTCGCTCAATTTGCCCCATCAAGATTCGGTTCACGTCAAAACCATTTTCTTGAATGTCCTTTATGATTTCAGCCAAATCACCATCCTGCGTTTTAGCTAGTAGGTCCTGAACCTGAATTAACTTTTGTTTGGTCGTATCATCCGGAGCGACAATAATCAAGAGCTTAATCAATTGATCCAATGTTTCCAATGCTTCCTGAATCGAAACTTGATCACCATCTCCTCCTCCTAAACCTGCAAATAAACTATCTATTTGTCCGGTCGTAGTATCAACGTCTACTGGGTATCCTGCCGCCAAATCATCACTTACTCCATAAAGCAGTGCTGCTAAATCTTGCTCATATTCTGTTTCAACATCGAGTCCTTCTCCGCTATTGGTAATGTCAAAGAGGTTTTCTGAGTTGATATCTTCTTCGTATGGGGCATTATATGTACCTGAATAAGTTTCTGGAATGATTGTGCTTTCCATAATACTATAGGCATTGATTATAGGAGGACCATCTTCTCCCGCAATGTCTTCTCCCATCATAATAGTAGCTGTGCTACCAAAAGAATATAAATTGGCAGATCGACCTGCACCTATAACCTCCATCGTAATATCGTACCCACTCGCTTGGCCACTTACTTGCTGCTTTAAAGCAAGGGCTCCATTTGGCTCAACAAATCCAATGTCAAAATTACCCCAAACGCAAAATTTGTCTGTACCATTCATTCGGATATTGAACTCTGGCCATTCAATATCCATGTCCATTTCAAGGTGATTCCGTTCTCTGAATACCGCTCGATTGATGTTTAAATACATCACTTGGCTACCCCCTTCTGGATTGAATGTGTAGGTCTTCCCATCGATATCCTCTGTAAGATAGCCATCTTCAAAACCAGAATATCCAAATGGAATTTCAAAAGCGAATTCCTTAGTTTCACTTAAAACAGGAACTTTCATTCCTCCATGAAATGCACCGTCTTCAAATTCACTATTGACAATATTTAAGTTGAAATCGTACAAATTGGACGGAAAGGTATTGTACTTCACACCTTCTTCCCCACCGTCTAATTTAAAATTGTCTACTTTCAAGTTTAATCCTTTTGCATCTACGTTAAACACATTCGGCCCTCCTTCAACTTGCTGCATGGCATAAGTTAAATCTGCGTCAAAATTCAGCGTAGCGTAGTAGTCTTGTTTTTTCTCCATACCTAGGACGTAAGATCCTGGAAAGAATCCTTTCCAATATGGATCATTTGACGCGTATGGAGACTGCGTATCTGAAAAGTCAAAGGTATACGAAGTTGGAGTTAATGTGGTGTTAAGTGCCTGATAGGCTAGTATTTTATCTGTACCAGTTCGATTGTTTTCCTGAATATAATAAAGATCTTTTTGATTGTTGAATGGATAAGATACGCGTTGATCTGTTCTACTTAAAACATTTTCTGGTAGCGTCACTTGCCCATTAAATATGGATTCAACTACATTTGAACGTACGATAAAGGTGCTCTGATCACTAAGCTCAAAATCAAAGTTAAGTGGTTCCAACAAGTTAAAGGTGTAATCCTCTTTCAAAGAAGTCACTCCAGACATTTCATAGAAGGGGTAATTGAACCATGCAGAAGCAAATTGCACGGTGTTACTGCCATCGATCGTTGGTAAATAAAGATCCCATTCAAGTGTTGCCCGCACCTGAAAGCCTTGATCCTTACTCAACTTTAGTCCGTCGAGAATAGCCGTAGTGGTTCCCGTTTGTCCCATCTCTGGGGTCAATGAAATTGGAATAGGCTCATCAAAGTCAGAAGTGATGATTCCTGTGTTGAGATAATATCTTCCTGCGATATTAACTAGACCAATGTTCTCAAACGTAATATTAACTTCACGACCGTCTTGAGCAACTTGAATTCGACCTTCTCCGGAAAGATTATTTAAATCTTTTCCAAACAATTTTGTTACTTCAACCCGATACATATCGGCATAAAATTCTTCTAAAAAAGGAGGTCCACTAAAAACATTGACATCGCTTTCCGCGATTTTTTGATCTCCGGTAAATGCCTCAACCTGCCAAACATAATACTCTGAAGCTGCCAATTTCTTTTCGGCTTTGTCAATGGTCATATCATAACCTTGATCTTGATATAGCTGCTCCGTTCCGTAGTAGTGCCAAATTGGATTGTCAAGCATAGCGTTATCCTTATTTTGCCCGTCGTTCAATTCTTTAATGGTAATATGATATTCAACGGCTTGCATCGGAATCATATTATCCGGACCACTCCAATCAAAATATTGAAATTCAGCCTTTGAAAACCCTGAACTATCTGCGGGATATTTTAAATTGATATGGCCATTTTCGGGGTATCCATAAGCAAACCAACACGCCTGACTGAATCCACCATTTTTGAACACGTCTCTTCCGGAAATATCGCGAGCTTGCACGTGCCATGCATAACGTTTCCCTTTAATCATTTGTGGATATGAAATATCATAAACCAACGCAGTCGTATTACTCCAAAATGATTGATAATGAAGTACCACTTGTCCATTATTGATGGCTGCCTGTGGCTCGATTGCAACAGGAGCATTAATTTCATACAGCGTAAGTTGATATTCGGTGGACGCAATAGAATTTTGGGAAAGATTCCCTAACTGCTGCCATTGAAAGTTAATGCTATTAAAGGTGGCTGGATCAACTACGGAACCACATTGTGGCGTATTAATAATAGGTTGATCTTGCAATTGAATCCAAAGTTGTGAACAGGACTGCTGCGATAAAACTTCCCCAGAATATCGATCGACTACTTCCACACAAAAGGAATAGAACCCTTCTGGAAATTTGCCCGAAGAACGAAATTGGGCACTATATGAACCGGTAGCAATTAAGTTTACAGGAGAAAGATATTGTTCCAAGTTAAAGGAACTAACCGATTGTGGTATTCCTGGTAAAATATTCCAGTTAGGCAACGTTTGCGAATTCAAATTGGTTCGTAAGCTCAATAAATCAGACTCAATTTTAAGACGCAGGAAGACGTCTCTACTAGGTTCATTAAAATCGTTAAACGTCATTGAAACCGTCCAACCTCCAAGCCCATTTTGTCCCGTAAGATCCTCCACATATATGGGGTAAGGTGGGGTAATAAAGCTACTTACAGACACCGGATATTGTTGCGCAAAGGTGATCATACTACATAGAAGTAGTGATAAGCTCAGCGTTATTTTTTTTATATTGGATATCACGTTTGTAATATAATTCTTATCTATTCTATTCTAATTTATTCTCTTGCTTTCTAATAAGCTAATTTGGAACCGTAACTCTTTTTACTCCGTGTAAATCCAAACGTTATCATAAACCAATTTTGTCCCATTGTATTTCGTCCCTAATCGCTTGTATTCTTTTAAGGCAGACTGATAATTGTCAAACTTCTGCGTATAAACGAGGTAAAATGTACCATTTTTATTTCTTTTTACAAAGTTTGGCCCTTCAATTTCTCTTTTAAGAATAGCCTGATAGGATTTTGCACTTTCAAATTGTGTAAATGCTCCCATGATTACATAAAATTGCCCTGTTCCTTCCGTATTGTTTGGATCGGAAGCAAAAGTTCCTGTTCCATTATCAGATTGAGATTGTTGCAACAACTGATTATTGTTTCTTATAAAGGCATTCAATTGCGCACTATCCAATACCGCTGCTTTTTTCAAATTGTTGAGTTGCTGTTCATGCGAGTTTACTTTTTTCTTTTGCTTTTCCAACTCCTCATTCATGTCATTGGTTTTGTCATCTAGATAATCCAAACGCTCTTCTAATTCGTCGCTATCTTTCTTTGGTACTGATTTTTCTTTACGACTATTAGGTATCGAAAAACTAAGCATCACTTCATGAATAGTGAATCCAACTGGAATATCACCAGTCCCAGTTTCAAAAGAGTAATTAAAATTGAGATTGTCATGTAGTTGAAGTCCTGAAGTAATACCAACCGAGCGATTAGGAGAAATATTCACTCCAAATAAATAATTTTCTTTCAAGATTAATTGTGCTTCAAATCGAGAATTTAATCGCATACCATCCGTAGCAGAGAAAGCAACAATAGGTCTAAGTTCCAAATCCGAACTGATTCGTGCCCGATACATGGCAAACATTTGATAGGTGCGAAGCGCTTTAAATCCAAAACTTGAAGTACCAAAACCATCCATATACTGAATGGAGTTTCTCATGATGTTATGCGAACTGATTCCAAATGTGAATTTTTGATTTACATAACTAAATCCCACGTCTCCATCTAATTTGGGTCGTACATCCACCGCCGTATGTAAGATTGGTTCAGATTCCTCCTGAGCATTCATTTTTGCAAAATCTATGTTTTGATACAAAAAGCCTAGGGAGATTCCTAAACGAGCATAGCTTTTGGCATTAAAGTTCACTCGATATGCGTATGTACCTTTTGCCTGAACCATTTTCATAAAGTTGAGCTGATCCTGATTAAGGAAAAACCCAGCCCCCATTTGTTTGTTTGGCAAGTCTGTAGAAAAAATCATCCCTGTGGACTTCGGAGAACCTGGAAATTGGACCAATGCGTTTTGATGCAGTAAACCAAATCCTTTCGAAACAGAGTCACCAGCAAACGCAGGATTTACTAAAAAAGGATTTTGGTAATAAGAAGCATATCGTGCGAATTGTTGACCGAAAGATTGTACCACCATGCCCATGCTCAAAACGAGCACAAGTAATCCGATTTTATATTTTTGTACTAAAAGCATTTTTATTTTGAAAAATTATAGCCGTATTGAAGTGTAATACGATATTCTGTAAAATCTATGTTTTGCAGTACGTTCACCTTGTCAATGTAATTTAGATTAAGAGAGGTACTATGTTTTTTCTTTAAAGTATACCGGATACTGGTACGAACGTTTTGAGTTCGATCCACTACTTGCCCACTATTGGAAAAGTTCAATTGAGAAACAGCCATGGTGAGATCGACTTTCTTCTTAAATAATTTTTTACCTAAAGAAAGAGTCGCTCCATAGCCTGGATTTTCCAATCCTATATGTGAATTCGCATTATAGTTAGCAGCAATAGACGAATTCAATCCTTTTTCGGGAAATGACATCGAGTAGCCAGCATTGGTCATATGTAACGAAGAATTGTTTTCAGCGATATCGTTCACTAGCTGTGAACTGTAATTTACCGTTATTCCATGAATCGATTTTTTGGTTTGTTTTAAACGGTAATTCGTTCCAATGGTCAAATTTCGAGTAAGCTGATAGTAGTTTAACGAATCCAAGGTATTGATTCGAACCTTTGTAACCGAAGTGTTAAAATTTGAAAAGTTCGCTGTCGCCGTCCATTTTTTCGAAATGGCATAACTAGTATTTAAACTTCCGATTAAACGTCGGTTTATAGCGTTTTTGGCACGATCTAAATTGTTTCGTTGAACTCCACCGGTTGTGTTGATGTTCAATTTGTTTTTCAGCATGCGCCAAGCTAGTGAAGTACTAATTTCTTCCAGATCATTATTAATAAATGGAATACCCAAGGAGATGTAATTGGGGCTAATTCTTCGATAGGTTAATTTAGCCTGTGCTTTCCCTAGATTATAGGAAAGTCCGGAATTCAATGCACCACTTGTGGAAGTGGTACTTCGATATTTGAATAAAGGTCCAAGATTATTTAAAAACGAATAGTTATTCAAATTATTCGCTTCAGATGAGGATGCATCTCTAGTCAACATGCTCAAAGCATACTCAACATTTAGACTAAGCTTTTTGGTTATTTTTCTATTAGTTGTAGTACTAACAACGAAATTATCTTGTGGTGCTTCTACCAATTCTTTTGGTATAACCAACGAACTTTCATTGTCCCAAGCCTTCATCAAAATTACTTCAGTTGTATTTCCTGATTTATCCCGATGTTTTAGCTTGTAGGCATTGGCTAATCGTGTATATCCTGAAATGATTGGCTGGGGATTATTGACTAACAAAGCGGTATCTTGAATTGCGCGAGCCAGCCTTCCAAACATAGCAGTGTATTCAAACTTTGAATTTTTTCGCTTAATCTCAATTCCTCCACCCATAAAATTACTTCCTGAAAGGGTATAGTTGGAAAAACTCATATTTCTATAACCAATATGAGCGGTTATACCTTTATAGGTTGGACTAATTCCCATTTGATTGAAGGGTTGCAATCGTTGAAAAGGGTAAGATAATCGATCTCCTTGCGGACTATAATTAAAAGAGAAAGGTGCAGATACTAATCCAAAAAATGTAAAATTCAAATTGGCCCCCATGCTCCAAAAGAAAGGAGGCTGACGATCTGGGGCCCCATTAATATTATAAAATGAAGAGGATGCGCTAAGACTTCCAGATACCGCCACAGGCTTTGCCTTGGTTATTTGTTCAATATCCTGTGCTTGTACATTCGTTATAATCAATGTGCCAATAAGCAGTATTGCGATATGGAGGTGTCGTTTCACTCTTTTCCTACTCTTTTTTACTAAGGATTATTTCGTATAATAGTCACGGCTCCTTTGTAGTGAATATCTTCGCCTATAAATTCTATAATGTAATAATAAGTTCCATCAGGAAGCAAATCTCCATCGCTGGTTCCATCCCAATCATTTTGATAATTTGATTGCTGATATACAACGGCCCCATTTCGATCTAACACAGTCACTCTGTTATTGGGATAACTTAAAATATTATCAACATACCAAGTTTCATTTTGTCCACTTCCATCTGGGGTAAAGACATTGGTCGCAGTAACAATTCGATCATTAATCACAGTAACCAACACACTATCGCTAACACTGCAGCCAAAACTTGAATAAGTTGTTACGATGTAAAGTGTGGTTTCCAATGGGCTAGCTAATGGCGAACAGGACAATGAATTATCTAAACTTTCGAAAGGCTGCCAAACGCAATTTTCTCCTCCCGTAGCTGAAAGTGGCACACTAAATCCTTTACTCACGGAGGTATCATCGCTTGCAACGAGAACTGGTGTTTCAAATACGTACACTCCTTTCGTGATTGAATCCGTACAGCCACTATCGGTAAGCGCAATTAAAGTGACAGTTTGCAATCCGTCGGTAGTATAATCTATTATTGGTGCTTCTGCATTGGATGAATCCCCGTTTCCAAGTTTCCAGAGATAAGACAGATTGCCATTACCCACACTTGAGGAATTTATAAACTCAATAGATTCTCCCAAACACGCATCTTCTGCACTAAAATTCACAACAGGCAATTCATTTACAAACGCTGTAATAGTCGTATCATCCATACATCCCTTATCTGAAACTACGACAAGCTTAACACTATAACTTCCAAAGTTCATAAACTGATGTACAGGATCTTCAATGCCTGAGCTATTTCCATCTCCAAAGGACCAAGTATATGCATTGATCCCTCCTGATGCAATGGAAGATATACTGTTGAATTGACTTGGGTTTCCATCACAAGGAGAGGTAAATGTAAACGAAGCTCTAGGATTTGGTTGCGCAGTAACTCCTTTTGTAATACTATCAATACAACCGGCATCCGATGTTGCAATCAATCGAACAAAATATCCGCCCTCCGCTAAATATGTATGAGAAGGTGCCGTTTGAACACTGACATTCCCATCTCCAAAAGTCCAGTTATACGTTAAATTTCCTGATGCAATGGTTGTGAAATTATCAAATTGAGTAGCTGCATCGGTGCATGCATCTGTATTGGAAAAATTCGCATTTGGAACAGGTGAAACAGCTACTACTTGAATTATGTTGTCTGCACAACCATTAGGTGAACTCACTGACAATTGAACAGGAAAAGTTCCGCTAGTTGCATACAAGTGCGCAGGTTCGGTGCTACTACTCGTCAAACCATCTCCAAAGGACCAATTATAAATAAATCCAGCCCCACTACCCGTGGTCAAATCTGTAAGAACTAATGAATCTCCCTGACAGTGATCACTGATGGAAAAATTCACTACTGGAGCGTCTAAAATCACTACTTGTTTTATTGAATCCGCGACACAACCGAGGTTAGTAGTTGCTTGTAATAACACATTATACGTATTGGCAGATGCATATTGATGGGTTGGATATTCTATCGAACTTGTCGAAGCATCTCCAAATCCCCAAGAGTAGGAAACATTACTGCTAGTAGAAGTTGTTAAATTGTTAAAAACAACTACGTCAGACAAACATGTGGTGTCTACTTGAAAATCTACCAGTGGCAATGCGGCAATATCTACTTCGATCTCTACTGAATCTAAGCAGCCCAAATTAGAGGTCGCTACCAATTTCACTAAATAAGAACTATCCACATTGTAGGTATACATTGGATCCGTTGCAATGGAAGTTGCTCCAGATTCAAATACCCAGTTGTTATTGGTTATGGATCCTGATGCGATGTTGCTAAGATTCGTAAAATTCGTTGGGGATTGCGCACATACCCCACTAAAACTAAAATTAGCTGCAGGAGAAGTGAGTACAATGGCATCTGAGGTATCTGAAGCACTACAACCTTTATCGCTAAAGGCAAATAATACGACTGAATAGGTACCAGATGCAGCATACAAATGAAGTGGATCTTTTGCAGATGAGCTTTCTCCATCTTTAAAATCCCATTGATAAGACGTAATGGATCCAGTTGCTATAGTTGTACCATTGGTAAACAAACTCGCATTCCCCTGACAAGTATCTCCCGCCGCAAAACTTACATTTGGTGTTGGATTAACTAGCACCGTAACGGTATCTGAAAATTGAACAGGACATTCACCACTCTGAACTTCTACTCGATACAACCGCGTTGTCGTCAAATTAGAGTAGCTTATAGTTGAAGCTGCACTCACAATTGACGTCCAAGACGCCCCCCCATTTATCGAATACTGCCAATTATTAATTGTTCCTGTATTGGATGTAAGACTTAAGTTTCCAGCATTGGCATTCTCACAAACTTCATCGGCACCAATGATCTTCCCACCAATAGATAATGGATCAATCGTAATTTTTGTAGACGATGAATACGCTTCATCGCAATTTCCACTTTGTACCACTGCTCGATAGAAGACGGTAGAAATCAAATTCATGTAAGCAAGACTATCCGTCGTATTTGAGATACTATTCCATGGTTCCATTCCAGTTGGGGAAGATTCCCATCGAATAACATTCCCGACATTTCCAGTCAAATGGATTAAACCGTTACCGGAACTCGCACACAACGTATCGTCTAAACTTGTTGTACCTCCAATGGAAGAATCTGCTACTTCTACTTCTAGTTCATACAATTGCACATTACATCCCGCAATTGACGAAACACTTAATTGATAGGTTCCTTCATTTGCCAGATTTGTGTTTGGAATAAGCGCCACTGAATCCGTGGATGCAAAGCCGTTCGGTCCTGACCAGCTATACAATGCATTCTCATTATAGAACGCCGTTAACCTTAAAGTGTCTCCTTTACAAACCGGACTGTTACTACTTACAAGTATAGTTGGGATCAATATGGATGTTTCTGAACCAATGGTCAATACAGGCTCCTGATTCGCAAATTTGCGCACAAAGACCCAATCCAAACTAAATGAACTTGCTCCTTCTATCCCAACTGCCGCATGCACTTCATTACTTGCTGGATATGGTTGAATAATGGTTGAATAATCGATTTCACCCACTGCAGAACCATCCCAATTTAAACGCACATTGTTTGGCATGTACCAGCTAAAATACCAGTCTCCGGTTTGAACAGAACTAGTATAGGATTGAATCACTGTTAGATCGGTTTGCGGGAAACACGCTGCTACTGTGTTCTTTTTCATGTACATAGCGGCTGCCGGAGCTACATTATATTGCATCGAGTGACCTAACGAAGAAACGCTATCCGTTAAACCGATGTATCCGTTATTTGTGATATTAGTAACGTTCGCCTGAACAATTACTTCTTCATCAAATGACCGATGGGAGATAATTTTAGATGTACCACCAGCTAACGTAAGTTCCGAGGAAGCATTATTCTGCGTTCCAGGACCACACGTAGCCCAAAGACTGTTATCTACATTCGTAGAATCAAAATCATCAAATAATTCAAATGTTGCAACCCCATCTGATGCGGACGGTGCGGAAGGAGCTCCATAAAACATGTATATTGAAACGGTCGAAGTTGTAGGGAGTGCGTCACTGATTCGCACCCTGACTTTTGTATTCGTGGTGTTTATTGTATTTGGATCTATCCAATAGGAATATAACCCACCTGCATTATCTGTAAAACGCAAATCACTCCCATCTACATTCAGTTTCCCATCGGTAATCAGTTGTTGGGTATTCAAATTTAATAAAACCTGATAATCATTCAGTGCATTAGAATTCATGGAATTATCCACGCTAATCTCTGTACGATAACCCCATCCATTCAAACATGGCTGTGCCAATAATTGAAACGTTGCACTGACAACTAAAACACCTATTAACGTTATTCTTAGCATTAAATCCTTTACTACTCAGTTATTATAATTTATTTCTCTATAACACTAATATATACTACCAGCATTATTGATTTCAGGAATAACAATCCCTCCTGATTGATTTGATAGACCATTCTAAGTCTACATCATCGCGATTCATTCAGTCTATCATTCATTTTAATTCGCATGTTCAAACCTTTTAAAACACCATTAAGCATTTTATCTACATGAATCTATTTTTTTTTTCAAATCTAGGATTGAGGTAAACCTTAAATGTTGAACTTAGGGTAATACTTATATCAATCGTTTTTTGATTCTCCTATTCTAAAATGCATAACTGACCACGTGTTTTACGCCTGACACCGTTCTTACCGGAATCTAGCGTCTTTCCATTTTATGCGACTCAGCACCATAATAAAATCTTTAATACAATTTGGCACATTTGCCATTTCGAACTTTAGCGCAAAAATACAAGGCTAATACCTGCAATTCAAAATAAATCTGTAAATATTATTTACAAGTACAATTTCATTCCAATCTAATTAATTAGCTTTGCACCGATTTAAATAAATCTATTCAGGTGAAACTAAAGTTCTCAACACTTTTTCTGACAATAGTTCTATTTACAACTATTTCCCATACCGCGACGTATGCTGGGAGTATTGTGTTTAAATCTAACAACTCATCTATTCAACTCAAATGGTATTCTGACCAACTCATTTATCCGGAAGGAATCAATATTTTCAGGAAAACGAAGGATGGTAACTGGTCTAAATTAAACAGTGCACCTATAAAAAAAGATGCCACTGCTGCAAATCAGATAAAAGACGATTCGAACCAAGATCTTAAGTTTGGGATTGAAATGGCTCGTGATATGAAACCGGAGGATTTTAAAGGAGTATTATTATTGAACACAATGATTCTATCCTTTCAATACAACGAGATTGCTCAAATTTTGGGTATTTACTTTGAAGATACTTCGGTTCCCAGTGAATTAGTTAAATACAAAGTAGAGACGTCTAATACTAGTAAAATCATTGCAGAATCAGATTGGATTGATCCTTCCGTATCGATTGAATCGCTTCCTCCAAATGAAATTACGGTGAAAGAAAAGCGAAAATCGGTTTCATTCTCTTGGATGGAAGAGGAATTTCGTTATTGGGGTGTAAATGTATATAAATCTATTAATGGAGCAGAATATAAGAAGGCAAATGTGCGTCCAATTTTGGTTTCCGAATCAGGGGATAAACGTAAGCCTGACTTTTTCTTTAAGGATGAAGAGGTAAAAGAAAAAAACACCTATCAATACTATTTAACAACTCTTGGTTTTTTTGGAAAGGAGTCTGAAAAAAGCAATGTGTTTACCATTAATATAGTTGATCAAACTCCACCCGTAGCACCGTTTCAATTAAGGAAGGTGGATGTAAAAATGAACGAAGTAGAAATAAATTGGGTCAATTCTATCGCGGAATCGGATGCCATAGGCCTAAATGTTTATCGTAGTACAAATTCAGATTCAGGATATACGAAGGTAAACTCGGAGGTTTTGGCTTTGACGGATACTTCCTATTTGCATGTAGCGGAAAAAGAACAAGGCTATTATTATTATAAAGTAGGAGCGATCGACGAAGCAGGGAACGTTGGATTTTCTTCGCCTATTTTTATAGAAGTGTATGATCTATTTCCTCCTTCAAAACCCATGAATTTTGAAGTTACAGCGGACACTGGAAAAGCACATTTCACATGGACTGCTAATTCTGAAGGAGATTTAAAGGGATATCGGATTTACAGAACGGTTAAAAAAGATCCGGTGAAGCAGGACCTTATGCTGGTTAACGGTGAATTAATAGATACTATTGCGTATACGGACATACTTCGAAAACGTGCTAAAAATGAATTCAAATACTTCCTTTATGCGTTAGATTCCAACTTTAATATGAGTGAAGGGAATGGACCGATTGTAGTTCGACTGCCGGATGTCGATCCTCCTTCTGATCCTTTTATAAAACAGGTGAAGCAAATTGAAGAATATGCATCTGTGCAATTCATACCAAATGTGGACGATGATTTGTCGCATTATGAAGTATATCGAAAAGTGGAAAATGGAAAAAGCTGGAAAAAGATCAATGCGCAACCTGTCCCTAGGACATCAAGTAAATACCGAGATCGTACAATTACCCCAGGGACGAAGTATGCCTATTATTTGACGGCAGTGGACTCCTCCGGAAACACATCAAAAAATTCGAATATTATTGTATTTAAAAGCAAAAATGCGGATATTACAACTAATCTTGACTGGGACATTGATTATAATCTCAAAAAGAAGAAGTCTAAAGTTAAAATACGATGGGAAAATAATTTGGAAACCGAGTTCATACTTGGCTACAGTTTATACCGAAAAGAAGATAATAGATTTATAGCAGTTCAACCTTTGTTCCAAGACAAAAAGTTAACTGTAGACCTTAATACGGACAACCCGGTGCATCGTTTTCAACTGCGACTGCACCATAAATCGGGTGATGTATTTAGGAAGGATATTCAAATAAACCAATAGAAAAAAATAGTACCATGAAAAAAATTGTTGTATTCACTATTGCAATAGTTTGTAGTTCGATGTTGTTTGCGCAGGTAGGTATTAACACTCCCATACCTGATTCTTCAGCCGTGCTGGATCTCTCAGGACCAAGTAACATTGGTAAAGGTCTACTTTTGCCAAGAGCGGGTGACTTAAACGTAGACTTTACTGCAGCACAAACAGCCAATGGGATTTTGGTTTTTGATACAGTTCAGTCTGAATTTTACTTTTGGGATAAAGCAACGACGACTTGGTACTCGTTGAATCGTTGGAAGGCTCAAAACGGTGTCAATGGACTCTCTACAAGCGAAAATGTAACGATCGGCGGGACTACAGAAACACAAGGAAATATTAATTCCGTTACAGGAAAAGTCCAAGAGGGAGGCAATGATCTTGTGCCTCGAGGTACAATTGTTATGTGGAGTGGAACCACTATGCCACCCGGTTGGGGATTATGTAATGGAAACTATTATGATCCAAATGATAACTCGAATAATGCCGTTACTTCAAGCGCCCAACGTACCGTACGAACTCCTGATTTGGAAGGTCGATTTATAGTGTCGTATGAGCCAGGTGCTGCAGATTATGATCAACCAGGAAATTTAAGTACTGGTGGTACAACACCCGGTGAAACCGGAGGAGCTGGGTTGGTTAGTTTAGGAAGCAGCCAAGTCCCCCTACGTGGTCACACACACACTTTTGCTTGGAGCGGAAATACAGGCACAGGTGGAGCACATAAACACACGCTAGACTTTAGAGGAACGGGTACAGCCGAAAATCAAGGAACGTACCCGCAAGATGGACGAAGTGGCACAACAAGAGGTATTAGCAATACTTCTATGTCTACTGCTCCTAATCATGTGCATACCGTCAACGTTTCTGGAACAACTAGTGCTACCAGTAATCTAACCGTTGCCGGACATGAAAACAGACCTCCCTATTACGTATTGGCGTACATCTTCAAATTATAATAATTAACCTCTTTTAGATTAAAAAAGAAATTGGTGAGAAGCAAGTTCAACATATTATTCTTTATTTTTTTGACTGGATTGGGTATTTCCACATGTTATGCGCAAAACGGTGATCTGTACAATCATGGTTTAATTACTATTTTGGATGGAGCAGAGGTAACTATTTCTGGAAATTACGTACATACCAACGACACCTTTCAGGCTCCTCCCGAAATTCTCAATGCGGGAAACATCCGAGTTGCAGGGGATATTATTAACCAGAGTGATTTAAATGGTATTTTCCCAACAGATTCTGGCATTGTAACTTTGATTGGAGGAAATACACAGCAAATTATTTGTCCGGATTCGAATATTCGATTTTACAAGTTCATTTTGGATAAAACTGCTGGAACGGAAGCTCAAATTATAGATAGCATAAGAATTGGAGATACGTTGCATTTTGGTTCAGGATTGATCAATTTAGTTTCCGGAAACATTAACCTCGCTGATGGCGTGGTGTTGAATAACGAATCGGAAACATCCAGAATTTATGGTATAGGAGGACTTATAACATCTAGAATTGGGGTAAATAATGCTGGGTTTACACATGCAGGTAATCTTGGTTTAGAATTGAAAGGGTCAATGGGAATGACCTATGTAGAACGAGGTCATATAATTAGAAATGTAAGTGATGGAAGTATCGTTCGATACTTCAATGCTATTCCAAATTTCTCGACCGATACCTTTCAAGTTCTGTTTCATTATTTCGATGCAGAATTGAATGGAAACACAGAGGCGGATCTTGATTTATATAGAAGTTTTAATCAAGTAGCTTGGCGGGGGCAAAATGGCTCCATTGATGTCGGGAACAACATTGTAACAAACAGTTTCGAAGGCGAAACAATTGATACTAATTTAAATGTTTACACACTTGCTCCCGGAGAATGTACTACACTTCCTCCAGTTGATTTAGGCCTAGATTCATTATACCTATGTACAGATGACACATTAACGCTAGATATGGGAATAGCTGGGTTGGCTGAATATATTTGGTCTAATGGAGATAGCGCGCAAACAACTCGAGCGAGTGCTTCTGGTTGGTATTATGCAACGGGAATTGATCTAAGAGGATGCCTTGCTATAGATTCTGTCCTATTGATTGATAAATCTGTTCCTGTGGCTAGTTTTTCTGCACCAGTTATAACTTGTTTGACCGATAGTTCAGCATTCACAGATTTAAGTACTATTGGAACGGGCTCCATCACAGGTCATCATTGGGACTTTGGTACGGGACTACCCGAAGATACATCCGTAGTTGGTTCTCCATTTTTTACATATTCACAATATGGGGACTTCTCTGTTACATTAACGGTTACTTCCGACTTTGGCTGCACGGATGATTCGACCATTATTAATCCAGTTAAGCCTCTTCCAGAACCAGAATTTGCTTTCAACAACAATGTTTGCTTCGGTACAGCGGTAGATTTCAGTGATAGTACTATCATCGCAGATCCACCTAGTGTTACATTTATGTACAATTGGGATTTCGGAGATGGAAGCAACTCCAACGCGCAAAACCCTTCTCATACTTACGCTAGTGCAGGCACGTATACGGTCAAATTAATATCTACCTATGGCAATACGGGATGTAAAGATTCTATCAATAAAACGGTGGATGTGCAATCATTCCCAATTGCATCGTACACGGTCAATGCGGGTTGTGCATACGACACTACTATTTTTACCAACACCTCTACCGACAACACTCTCAACTACTGGGAATTAGGAGATGGAACTCTTGCCAACTCACAAGACACAAGTCATTTATATGCCTCTGCAGGGGTTTATACAACCAAGTTGGTGGTGGAAAATAATTATGGTTGCAAGGATAGTCTCTCCCAATTAATCCAAATTGATACGGTGCCTATTGTAAACTACAACATGAACGAATCCTGCCAGTTGGCAACCATTACTTTCAACGATTTATCAACAGACACAGATGCAGGAGCTGCTTACGCTTGGATATTTGGGGATGGCAATACCAGTAATATAGCAACGGCTCAAAACACATACCTTACTGCTGGTCCGTATAATGTACAATTGTCCGTAACAAACTCAAACGGATGTCTAGCGACTAAAGACACTTCTATTGTTATCTATCCCAAACCTGTGGCTGGTTTCGTCAAAGCAAACGTTTGTGATGGCATAACGGCCAACCTTACTAATACTTCTTCCATTATCTCGGGAAACTTGAATTACAGTTGGAATCTTGGAGATGGAACAATTATTACATCCGAAAATGTAGGACATGACTATGCAACAGACGGAAAATACGGAATCCAACTGATTGCTTCATCTGGGTTTGGTTGTACAGACACAATTACCGACTCTATTACCATTCATCCATTACCGTTGGTAAATTTAGGAGGAACAATTATTACCTGTGGCAGTTCATATCTATTTGATGCCGGAAATGCCGGAAGTGCTTTTGTTTGGAGTGATTTCTCTACCAACCAAACATTCAACGTAGGTACAGATGGTAATTACAGTGTAACGATTACCTCTCCGGATGGCTGTGTAGCTTCTGATCTGGCTTCTGTAACATTAAATACTATGCCTGTAACTAATTTGGGTAATGATACTACCGTCTGCGATGGATTAACCTTGTCGGTCCCATTACAAATGGGAAGTTCGTATTTGTGGAGTACAGGAGGGATTCAAAACACGATTGATGTATCTACTTCCGGAATGTATTGGGTGCAAGTAACAGATCAAAATGCGTGTATTTCAAGAGATACCATAAATGTAGTAGTCAATCCATTGCCTGTTGTAAACTTAGGAATAGATATTACTACATGCGCTGGACAACCTGTTTTGCTGGATGCTGGTAATGCTGGTGCATCCTTTACTTGGTCTACAGCGGCGGGCTCCCAAACTATTACACCAATCACCTCCGATTTGTACTGGGTAGAGGTAACCAATGGTCTAGGTTGTTCATATCGAGATAGCATTCAAGTTCTGTTCAACCCACTTCCTATCATTGGATTTCAGGATACAACATTTAGTTGTGGAAATGCAATGTTGGACGCTGGAAATGCAGGATCAATGTTTACCTGGAATACGGGTGGAAGCGGTCAAACTATTTTGGTTTCCACAGATGGATCTTACGATGTAGTTGTCACAGACGGAAATGGTTGTACGAATAACGACACCACCTACGTTCAAATTTTGAATGTTCCTTTCGAAAGTATCGACAACATTTTACTCTGTAACGGTGCAGATACAACAATTACGATCGCTCAAGCTGGCAATTATCTTTGGTCGAATGGAAGCAGTAATGCTTTTAACACTTTCGCAGGTACCGGGATATATTGGGTTGACATCTTTAATAGTGCAGGATGTTCGCTTAGAGACTCTTTCGAGATCAATGCTGACAACAGCCTAAATGCAGAATTAGGAGAAGATCAGGTACTATGTAATCTGAATACGATTGAACTTTCAGGAGGGAATGCCGATTCATATGCCTGGTATTTAAATGACACGCTTATAGGCACGGATTCGACTTTATTAATTTCTGGTGGAGGAAGCTATCAGCTAATTGTAACAAGTGCAGCAGGTTGCATTAAGACAGACGATATCGTATTCATAGAAACCACCGAATCTATTGACGCACAATTCCTAGAACCTTCAATTGTAAATATTGGGGATACCGCATTCTTTGTGCAAGTTTCTACGCCATTTGATGGATTAAGTTACAGCTGGAATTTTGGTGATGGAACCTCCTCTGATGAGGAAAATCCATGGCACATTTACTACGTTCCAAACACCTATAACGTAACGTTTATTGCCTACAATGAATACTGCGCAGACACAATTACAAAACCGATAGAGATTGTGCCATTGCAACAAGAAAATTTGGATTCTTTGATCGGTTCTCAAAACCATCGATTGATTCAAGATGTTAAATTGTATCCGAATCCAGTTCAAGATTTATTCACATTGGAGATTGATTTGTTCGAAGAACAGGATGTAAAAATTACTACTTACAACATGTATGGTCAACCAGTATTCCAAAATCATTATGTTGTAGATTTCTTGAAAGAGGATTATCAAATTTCAAAACTTTCAGCTGGCGTATATTTTCTTGAGGTGTCGGCAGGAAAAGAAAAGTCACTTATGAGGTTTGTCAAATTTTAATATTTATACTTTAACTTTCCAACATTTGTTAAATTAAAA
>CBDICC010000020.1:0-180925 GCA_965277185.1 Cytophagales bacterium
GAAAGCATCAGGAAACTGAACTGCGGAATGTTGAATTCCTTACAAGATCAAGATGTATATGCAGAAGGAGCGGAACTTAAGAAATTGCATGAAGAATTGAAGATGGTGAAGGTGAATTTAGGTCAAATTTCAGCAGAGCTTAATTTGCAAGCCGATGGTTTGGAATTCAGAATTGATAATGCCCTAGAAGCGACTCGAATTGCACTAAAATATGAAAACGGAGGAGTTTATATTGGATGAAAAGAGTCGATGTTTTTACGCGGTGTATTGCATAATTTAGAAAAATATACTATTTTAGTTTCAGATTGGTTGTAAAACATAAATAACTATTGGCTGCAGCACATGGAAGAAATTGGCAGCAAATAGATGATCCATCGCAAAGGTTGTGTACCATGAGTAATTTTAACTAGTAAAAAGGTTTAATCTCATGAAACATTTATTCTTTTCCACTCTTCTATCGTTCAATTTAATTTTCTTTTTTCAAATTCAGCTGCACGCGCAAGTGTCTGAAAGTTGTGACTGTGTCGTAGATACAACCGGGTATGCGGCTTTTATACAAACCTTAAATCCTGATGAAAATGCTACATTTCAGTTTCATGTCAATGGCACATTTGCCGTTGCCTATGGTTTAATTGGAAGTACAACTCCAAGTGTTGTACAGGATTTAATTGACAACCATTCTTCCGTAACTACCATTATTATGCATTCCTGTCCAGGATCAGAAGACGATGATGCGAATTTACAGGCGTCTCAACTTATTTATAATCAAGGGTATAAAATGTATTTACCTCAAGGAGGATTTATCGCTTCTGGTGCTACGGATATGTTTTTAGCAGGTTCAATTCGAAAGTTGGAAGTCACGGTTGATCCAGTAGGAGTTCATTCCTGGAGTGATGGAGTGAATGAGGCAACGGATTTTGCGGTGGGCCATGCGAATCATCTGCCATATATAAACTATTACGTAAATATTGGCTTTACGCAGCAAGAGGCTGAGGATTTTTATTATTATACCATCAATGCGGCTCCCACAAATGGAATTCATTGGATGACAGAGGCGGAAATTGATCAATACAAAGTTCGATCATGTAGGTATGCTCAAAATCCTGAGTATAGCGTTTCGCAAACCGGTAATACGTTAAAGGCTGATTTGATGGGAGCAACGTATCAATGGATTGATTGTAGTACCAATTCGGCAATTATGGATAGTACGGCAAGAGTATTGACTCCGTCTGAAAACGGAGATTATGCCGTATTGATAACAGAAAGTGGATGTGCAGATACATCCGATTGCATTCCGCTAACTTTAACGTCTATACCTAAGAATGTAGATGACGTTTTAGCCACCATTCAAGTTAGCCCCAATCCAGTTTCAAGGTTCGGAACGATTTTTATTGATTTGGATAAAGGACACACGTCGGTGAAAGTTACCATGTCAGATCTAATGGGTAGAACATTGTATGATTGGGAATACCAGGGAGTTCAATATATTCAAACTCGTGTTGAGGCAAAACCAGGTATTTATGTATTGAGAATTAATGTAGATGGAGCGTCTAAGATTGTTCGATTGGTTTTGGAATAAAGAAGGGTATCCTTCTTTAGAGCGTCATTGGATCTAATTAGTGTGATAAACTTTAGTTAGTAAGTTAAATGTGATGTTTCTTAACTTCTTCTGTTCGAATTAAATCCGGATTGTAAAAGTGGACAATTCGTTGTCTCCAATATTGATCTACGAAGAAGTCGTCAATTATAGCTAACAAATGATCTTGATCCTTTGTTTTTCCAATGTTATGAAAGGAAATAGTTAAAGGAGCGCTGAGATGACCTGCTTTGATTTTAACAGAAGTTATGGCTTTTTTTCGAAAAGGATTCCAAGATGTATGAAGTGACAATGCCGATTTGAGAAGCTTTTGAAGCGTGTTAATGGAATCCTGATTTTTGTCCGTTAATGTATATTCAAAGGCTTCAAAAGGATCTGGGTTACCAATTTTTCGAGCGTGATCTAACTGAGCCTGAAGGTAGCATTGAGTACATATAGATCGACGACGAGGAATACGGTCATATTCCTTACTCAATTGTTTTTCTATTTCTTTAGCGTCCTTATCTGTAGCTTCGATCAGTTCATCAAAGGTATATCTCTTATGGGCTGAAAAATCTAGTTCAAAATCACATTTGCGGCAAATACGGATGTCAAAAAAATTCAATACGACCATTTTAGGATATTCCCCAACGTCAAAAGCGTCTCGGAGGTGTCCACAAATTTCATAAAATCCCTGGCGTCCGTGTATTTCGCATTTTACTATACCCATTTATTCTTATTTTTTCTAAGGGATGTTTTTTACTTTCGTTTCTACTATTTGAGGAATTTTCTTAGCAATTCGAAAATAATGAATTTTGCTTGAATGAAGCATGAATTGTAGATTAATCAAAGTTCAAGTCTCTTCGCACCAATCCTTTTGTAATCGAAGCCCGTTCAAATTGGATTGTTCCCTAAGTGAAGAGTCAAGTTTACTAAGTGTAGTGTCGTAACTGTCTGTGGTGTAAAATTTTATAGGTTAATTTGATGAAGGAATTAGGGAGGTGATTGATGTTTTATTTCAGAATCCCAGTTGCATTTACTTTAACCAAAATTATACCATTATGCTTAGATATTTATCCTATACTGCTGTCCTAGTTGCAATGTTATTTAGTTACAAAAGGACTTTTGCTCAGGAATCCGAAAAACAAGTTTTGATTTTTAGTCAACATCAGGATCGAATGACTGAAGGGGGAACTAGTCAATTGAAAAGCGTTTTAGAAAAAGCTAAAACCCAAAAGATATCAAAAATCAGCATCACAAGATACACCGATAATGGAGGAAACAGTATTTACAATAATATGCTTGCCCGAAAACGGACAAATGCTGTATATAATTACTTTTTAGGGCACGGAATCGATCGAGATAAAGTAGAGATTGTGCCTTTTAAGGAGTTGTTAGAAAAGAACAATGCAAAGATAGATATTTCAAAGGTTGAGGGCTACTATCATCCGGATGAGATAAGAGCCGTTGAAATTGTAGTCGATTACAAATATGCGGTTCCGCAAGCATTTAAAGTAAAAACAGGAGCTTATCCTGTGAATGCTTCAGTCGCTTCTTCAGTAGCAATAGATACAAAAGGGACATTAATGCATATTCCTTCTAATTGTTTTGTGGATGATTTTGGCAATGAAGTAAAAGGTATGGTCAACATCCAATTTAAAGAATTTAAGAATGCAGCAGATATTGCGTTTTCAGGTATTCCAATGAATTATAAAACGTATTGTTTTAATAGTTCAGGGATGTTCGAGATTACCGGGGCGACATCGAATGGGAAAAACGTACATATTGCTCAGGACAAGAGTATAAAAATTGACTACGGAATTGCGAAGCAGAATCCAGATATATCATTTTTTAAATTGAACAAAGATCGAACGGATTGGGTTAAAATACAGCAAATTGAGCCGCTTAGCAAAGGAATTAATGCCTCAAAAGAAAGCGTTGTAAGCAAGAACAAGTAAAGGAGCCAGCCAACATGAGGGGGATAAATAAGAAAGTTCCTGATTTTCAAAAGATGCCAATCAACAATAATGTAGATAAGTGGAATGATAACTGGAACAATCGTAGAGGAGCTGTTAACGGGATTAATTTTGATGAAAGTAACCGGGAGCAAAGTACGTTATTAGCAGAAGGAATAAATGCTGGACATACCTATCCGGATGTAGTGAAAGGGTTGAATGTAAAAGGATTTGGAGTGTATAATTGCGATCAAATTTACCGTTTGGCGAATAAGGTTCAGGTCAATGCAAATTTTGTGGATGAAAGTGGGAATGCCATTAATGATTTGATGGTCTTGTCGTTGATTGATTTGAATTACAATGGCGCCTTTAGTTTTGATCCAAAATCCTTTACATGCGATGCAAAAGGGAAAAATGTTTTAGCTCTATTTACCCAACAAGGAGATTTGTATATTCTTAGCCACGAGGATTTTACTAGAATGAAGATCTCTAAAAGTGGGACATTTACATTTCGTATGAAGAACATGAGTTCTACGATTAAATCACATCAAGATTTAGCGAAGTATTTAGGAATAGAAGTTTAATAAAATAAGTAAATAGCTAGGAAATGGTGTAGAATAACAGATCTACTACTCGATAATCAAAAAAAGGGTTGCGCGTTTAAAACGCGCAACCCTTTCTAATAAACATTAAACTTAAAACGTATTCTTATTGTCAAGATCAAACCGATCCGATCTATTCCAATTTGAATTTCATTTGTTCTAATTTACTTCTTCAAAATCTTCATGGTTTTAACTCCTTTATTCGTAGAAATCCTTGCATAATAGATTCCATTAGATAAAGCAGATCCATCGATAGATGTAGAAGATCCATTTCCACTTACAATTTTATTGTAAACCATTGTTCCAACTGTATTATAGATTTCTACAGCGGTGATATTTACATTCATTTCATGTGAAGTAATATTCCAAACATTATTAGATGGATTTGGATAAACCTCTAACTGTCCAGTAAATGCTTCAGCGATTCCATCGATTGTATCTGGAAGAGCTTGCTCAATGTCATCAAAAAGGAAGGTAGACGAAGCAGAACTATCTCCTACATTTCCAAAGTCAAACATAAATACAAGTGTATGATATTCAGTAGCCGCACCTGTAAAATCGAAACTTAATGTTTCCCAATCACCAGATACAGTAGTTAACATATCCACTTCTGTATCGGTGCTATCACCTTCCAACTTAAATTTAACGGTAGTTCCAATAGGCGCATCCGTGAAAACTTTCATTTGAATGGCAGCCATCGTTGAGAAATCAATGATGGTATCCAAGGTGATACTACTACCAGCCCAAATCTCTCCTCCGTTTCGAACAATTTGTGCAACGGTAGCACTTGTATTGATTCCACTAGATTGTGGATTGGCAATTACACTTGCACCAGCACCATCAAAATTAACGAAGCTAGCAGAAGTTACTACGGTTTCGAAATCGATAGGTAAGTAGATTGGATCTGGAGCAACAGCAGGTAATGTATCTGCCTGCATAATGTCATCAAATAAGAATGTAGACGTAGCAGATCCATCTCCAGTGTTTCCAAAATCAAACATTAATACAAGCGTATTAAAAGAAGTTGGTTGTCCTGTGAAATCCCATCGCATGGTTTCCCATCCACCAGATACAGTAGTTAACACATCTACCTCGGTATTTACTCCACCAGTACCTTCTAATTTAAATTTAACGGTAGTTCCAATAGGCGCATCCGTATACACTTTCATAGAGATGTATCCTAAAGTAGAGAAATCGATATTATTGTTTAGTGCGATTTTACTACCAGCCCAAACTTGACCACCGTTTCGGATGATTTGACCTACAGAATCACTTGGATTGTCTACTCCCATTTGAGGATTAGCAATAACAGTTCCGCCACCACCATCAAAATCTTCAAATTGATCCGTTGTTACAAGATTAGAATCAAAATTAATTGGCAAATCAGCCTTAGCAGCAGGAGGAGCGGCAACAATTTGTTCAATATCATCAAACAAGAATGTAGAAGTAGCAGATCCATCTCCAGTGTTTCCAAAATCAAACATCAATACCAAGGTGTTAAAGTTAGTTGGTTGACCCGTAAAGTCCCATGTTAATGTTTCCCAAGAACCAGAAACCGTTGTACTCATATCTACTTCGGTATTGGCACCACCAGGACCTTCTAATTTGAATTTAACCACAGTTCCAGCTGGAGCCGTAGTGAAAACGTTCATTGAAATGCTCCCTAATGTTGAGAAATCAATGTTGTTTGCAACAGGAAGTTTACTACCAGCCCATATTTGACCACCATTTCGAATAATTTGACCTACAGAGTCACTTGGGTTGTCAACTCCCATTTGAGGATTGGAAATTACAGAAGCTACTCCACCATCAAAATCGATGAAGTTCCCTACAGTAACAAGTGTAGAATCGAAGTCGATTGGTAATTCAGGTAATGTAATACCACTAGTAACTTGCTGAATATCGTCAAACAAGAATGTAGAAGCAGCAGTTCCATCTCCTACGTTACCAAAGTCAAATAACAATACGATATCGGTAAATGTAGCAGGTTGACCCGCGAAGTTCCATGTGTAGGTTTGCCATGTTCCAGGAGAAACACTTGCTACATCCACTTCTGTAGGAGCACCAGAACCTTCTAATTTAAATTTCAAAACTGTTCCAGCAGGCGCATCTGTATATACCTTCATAGAAATAGTTTCCAATGTGGTAAAATCCAATGCACTTCCCAATGTAATTTTTGTACCAGCCCAAATTTGACCACCGTTTCGAACAAGTTGTCCAACGGAATCGCTTGGATTATCAACTCCCATTTGAGGATTCGCAATAACAGAACCCGTTCCACCATCAAAACTTACAAGGCTAGAGGTCGTTACAAGGGTAGAATCGAAATTGATTGGTAATTCAGGTAAAGTGGTACCTGTGCTAATTTGCTGAATATCATCAAAATAGAATGTAGATGAGCCAGTGCCGTCACCCAGCGCTCCAAAGTCAAATAAAAACACAAGCTTATCATAGATGGTAGCTTTACCGGCAAAACTCCAAGTATAAGTAACCCAAGCTGCAGAATCCGTAGACACTAAATCTACTTCCGTGTTGACTCCTCCAGCCCCTTCTAATTTAAATTTTAAAATGGTTCCAACTGGAGCGGTTGTATATACCTTCATGGAAATACCGTCCAAAGTAGAAAAATCAAGATTTGCTCCCAACGTTATTAAAGCACCAGCCCAAACTTGACCACCGTTCCGAATTACTTGTCCAACTGAGTCGCTAGGGTTGTCTACGCTCATTAAAGGATTGGCTACCACAGAACCTGTTCCTCCATCAAAACTTGTAATGTCGGATGTGGAAACATTCGTTGTATCAAAATTTATGGGCAGGGAGATCTGCGCATATCCAATGCTAACACTGAATATTGGTATTATTAATAAGGTAAATAGTTTTTTCATAATCGTAGCTGTTTGAATATTAATTTAAAAAGATAAAATATGTGTTGGTATAAAATGTATTTACTTAATTATTTAAAATTGTTGACTTAAACTAATAAAGTATATATAGGGTTGAATCCCTTAAATGGTAATTCTGTGATTGTGTCCCTGTTTCAGTATCGAAGTGGAGGACTTACAATTTAGATTAGCACCCTACTCAAACGTAACAGATATTGTTACTGCTGCATCGATATTATAAACCTGTAGATCTAAGATCGCTGCAAAATTGGATGGGATGTATTTACTTCATTTAAATGTCACAACTTAGTGTAAAGATAACAATAAGATATTGAGAATTCATAATTAATCAGGAATAATTAGACTTAAGGATGA
Organism: Cytophagales bacterium; assembly: GCA_965277185.1. GTDB lineage: Bacteria > Bacteroidota > Bacteroidia > Cytophagales > JAHDFW01 > JAHDFW01. Next base: position 7,391 of record CBDICC010000020.1, read on the forward strand.
TTTTAGAGTGTTCTAAATGAGCTATATACGATTGCTTACTCTGTTTGTTTTTACTGTTTTTCGAATGGAAAACAAATTCATTTTGTTTGTTTCAATCATATTTAAGCGGAATATTTAGCGTGAATTCGTTTCGTTTTGTTGCTTAGGAAAATGGAGTAAGAAAAATTCCTCAGAATGACAGTTTAAAGTGAAGATGATTCCTCATTTTGTAAGAAATATTGGATAACTTTGGTCGAGATGGCTCAAAGAATTCGTTTTAATACTAGCATAGATTTGTCTTCTTTTATCCAATTAAGTAAGTGTATAAATATAAATCAAAACCATGGAGTATGAATTTTGCATAGATTCATTGGAAGGCGCCTTGATTGCAGATCAATTTGGTGCAGATCGGGTGGAATTGTGCTCGGCACTTTATGAAGGAGGGTTAACTCCAAGTATTGGATTGGTTCGAAGTTGCGTTACACATTCAAAACAAGCGGTGTTTGCAATGGTCCGACCCGAGGCAGGTGGATTTGTATATAACAAACAGCAACTTGAGGTGATGCAATCAGACATCGAAGCAATGGCTTTCGAGGGTGTGAAAGGAGTTGTCTTTGGCGTATTGACTTCGCAAAATGCATTGGATTATGAATCCAATGCGTTGCTGGTTGAAACGGCGCGAAAAAATAAGCTGGAAACCGTTTTTCATAGAGCGTTTGATTTTGCAAAGCAGCCATTTGAAGTGTTGGAACAGTTGATCGAATTAAACATTGATCGATTGCTTACCTCTGGCCAACGCCCAAAGGCAATTGAAGGGATAGATTTAATTATTGATCTACACAAGCATGCGAAAGGACGAATAGAGATCATGGCAGGCAGTGGAGTTAATGCGGAAAATGTAGATCAATTTCTTGATACAAATATTGATGCGGTGCACTTTACAGCCGTTCAAGCAGAGCGCGAAATTAAATTGGGCATGGGACCAAAATATCATGTGAACGAGGAGAAAGTATCTTCTATTATGAAACGAAAACGATGATGTGATTTCAATGTGAAATGAGCAAGTTGATATTACATATTGGGTTTGTCTTTCTCTCGCTAGCAACATTTGCGCAGCAGCGAAAAAATCTTCATTCGAACTGGTTATTTAACAAAGTTGGAGAAGACAAAGTGTATCCAGCACAGGTCCCAGGTACGGTTCATCAGGATTTAATGAATAATAAGTTAATTGAGGACATCTATTTTGAAAACAATGAAATTAACTACCGTTGGATAGAAGAGGAAGATTGGCAGTATGTTTCAACATTCCAAGTAAATCAAGAAATCCTAGGTCAAGACCACCATGTGCTCGTTTTTGAAGGGTTGGATACTTACGCAGAAGTGTATTTGAATAATGTACAGATTCTTTCAGCAAATAATATGTTTCGGACTTGGAAAGTGGATGTGCACAAGGAACTGAAATTGGGCTCTAATGAACTGAAGGTTGTATTCACATCACCTATTAGAAAGAATAAGGAAAAGTTTACGAATGCGGCTTATGAATTGCCAGCAGGATGTGAAAATGTAGAGATAAAGGTAGGTCCATATACGCGTAAGGCAGCATATCATTTTGGTTGGGACTGGGGGCCGCGTATTGTTACCAGTGGGATTTGGCGAGATGTATATTTGGATTATGGAAGTAGCAATAAGATTAAGGACGTATATGTGACAACTGAAAAGATCACCCGTGATTCAGCTTGGTTAAAATTTGAAATTGATTTATCTATTGAACAAGGGAATGGCGACATGGGTAAGCTATCGATTGAGTTAAAAGAATTGGGGGTTAAAACTTCGTTGCAGGATATAAAAGAAGGCAAGATGACCATTCGGAAGCGGATTTCTAAGCCTAAACTATGGTGGCCTAATGGTTGGGGTGAGGCCCACTTATACTTGGATCAAGTAAAACTGTTTCGAGGAAATCGAGCATTGGCGTCAAAAGCGATTCGATATGGGATTCGAACGATTGAATTGGTTCATGAACCAGATTCCATTGGAACCGCCTTTTATTTTAAGGTGAACGGGCAACCTATTTTTATTAAAGGAGCGAATTATATTCCGCAAGACATGTTGCTTCCACGTGTTTCAGATGGAAAGTATCGTTCTTTATTGATGCAAGCTCAAAAAGCCAATATGAACATGCTTCGTGTGTGGGGAGGAGGGATTTATGAAAGTGATTTATTTTATGATTTGTGCGATGAGTTAGGGTTAATGGTGTGGCAGGATTTTATGTTTGCGGGAAGCATGTATCCGGGTGATACGCAATTTCTGGATAATGTGGCAAATGAAGTAAGGGATAACGTAGAGCGGATTCGAGGTCATCCATCGTTAGCGATTTGGTGCGGAAATAATGAAATGAATGTGGCTTGGCACAATTGGGGATGGCAAAAAAAGTTTGGGTATAGTTCGCAAGACTCTACAAAAATTTGGAATGATTATAAGAACCTGTTTCATAAAGTGATTCCGAAAATATTGGATTCTTATGGGACTGAAATTTACGTGTCTACATCGCCAATAAGTAATTGGGGGACTGCAGAAAACTTTAATCATTCCACAATGCATTATTGGGGAGTGTGGCATGGAAGAGAGCCCTTTGAGAATTTTGAAAAGAATGTAGGACGCTTTATGGTGGAGTATGGTTTTCAGTCATTCCCAGAAATGAATACATTGAAAAAAGTGATAGATGATTCCAATTTGCATTTAGATTCTGAAGTAATGAAAAACCGTCAAAAAAGCTATATCGGAAATGGGTTGATCGAAAAACATGTACTTCAATATTATAAAAAGCCAGCAAATTTTAGTGAATTTGTGGATTTGAGTCAGAAGACGCAAGCCAAAGGAATGGAAATGGCCATTCAAGCACATCGTAAGAAAATGGGACATTGCATGGGAACATTGTTTTGGCAATTGAATGATTGTTGGCCCGGACCTTCTTGGAGTATTATTGATTATTATGGAAATGAAAAGCATGCGTATGAAAGTGTAAAGAGTAATTACGAACCTGTGATGGCAATAAAAACGGACAGTTCAGTTACCATAATTTCTGATTTGGGGACATCGTATCAAGGATTTATGAAATTCATTTTGAAACGAAAGAACGGAAAAGTTAAAACGTTTGAGCATCCGATTCAAGTGGAACCAATGTCAACACAATACATTCGGATGGATCAATTGCCCAAAATTGGAAAACAGATGCGTCGTTCCAACTTTTCAGGGTTTGAAATCGAAATGTAGCACATCATTTTGGTTTTGTCGAGCTCATTACGCCGCCTCCGCTTTGTTGGACTCATAGATCTCAAGCAAATAGTTTGATAGTGTTTTTCGTGTGTTTGTGAGCCCTAGTTTTTTTCGTAATCGTGTTCTAGCAACCTCGATACTATGAACGGATTGATTGGTGATGGAAGAGATTTCATGGGATTTAAGCCCTATTTTCACAAAAGCACATAATCTGGATTCATTTGCAGTAATAAATGGATGCTTTTTTTGTAGAATCCGTTGGTATTTCTGCATTTCAAAAGAAGATATAATTTCTTTTTGACTTAATATCCTTACTTGAGAATTTGTCGGTTGATGGAGTTCTCCAATAGGTGAAGTTGTGGTTCCGGTTGAAGTAATAAAAACGGATAGTTCATTTATTTTGGTCGTTAGTATCCGGTGTTCTTTTTGCAATTTTAAAATTGAAAATACTGAAATTCCGCAAAATAAAGCACAGATTAGTATTGAGATGGCTTCCATCGTTTCCATGGTTTGAAAATTAGAAGGTAGTTTTACAAGTGGTTGATTATAAGTTTAAATGGATTTTATTTCGCAGAACTCATTATTGAAATAAGACCTTTTTAGCAATGGCAACGCGATGGTCTACATTGATTTTAGCAACGTATATTCCTTTTGAATAAGCATGTGTCGTAAACTTGAAGTTGCGCTCATCAGAAGTAAGAGTAAAAGAGGAAATAAATTTCCCATCGATGCTGTACAAGTTGACCTCTGCACTTGAAGCTAAATTTTCTAAATTAAAAAATACAGTAGAATTTTCTACATCGGAAACAATACTTACTGCACGTTGTCCTTCGTTGCAATCAATCGTTGTGGTATTCGTAGTGAATACATTTCCGTCTTTTTCCACTTGTAGAACTCGATAATAGGAGTTTTTTAAATCTTGATGAATGATTTCAGAGTAAGAACCAGTGAAGTTTTTCTGTACTGTTTTTACAGTTGAAAAATGAATTGCGTCTTTGCTTTCTTGGATTACGAAATGTGAAATGTTGTCTGGAGTTTCATTGGTCCATTGTAAATTTACATTTTCACCCTTGCAAGAGCTGGTGAAATCCGTAGTTGAAAAAGGCAGCGGTATTTGAATTAATGAAGTTGGAGGACAAACATACATTTGATTTGTAAACAATCCGGTTGATCCAGTAGATCCCCAAAATACATTCTTGGATCCAAAAACATTGGCCACAAAATCATCCGTTACTGATAAGCGAAATTGTCCATCAAAGTAAATATCCAATGTGGTTGTTCCCGCATTCCACACGAGTCGTAGTTGATGAACATTGCCATCTTCAACGGAGGTAGCAGGGGCAGTAGCACTTATTGGTCCGGCAATGGGATTGGTATGTCCAGAAGCAGTAGTCCATACAGCGACATGATCCTCCAATAAATCCCAATTGTGATCTGGATTATCGTTGTCGTAGGTGTCTACTTCAATTACTAATGCATTTTGAATTCCGTCCGCTCCTAATCCTTGCCCGTTTGCCCCACAGATGGAAGTTCCGCCAGGATCGGAATGAAAAGTAAAGGTCATCCCATCTCCACCGTCATGATCGCCTAAATAAACGTCCAGTGTATGATCAAAACTCAAACTAAAATCAATTGTATTTTGATACCAAGCGCATCCTCGTTGACTTCCAGCATTCGGAGTAACTTCCATGCATGTATCGGCAGGAAAATTAAACATACTGGCATCTCCGTTTAGACAATATAAATTGGTAGGATCCGTAACCTCAAGCTCAAATAAACCAGATTGATTGTTTCCATTTTCCCAGATCCGAAAAAATAGGGTGTCCGTTGGCGTAAGACCAGATAGAGAAACAGAATTAGTACTGGTGTTACAATCAAGGAGTGTTAATGAACCTGCACAAGAACCAGTATATGCAGCAATCCCCCAATCAGTTATCCCGGATAATACAGAAACGATTTCACCTTCAATTTCACCTGAAGCTGGTATTTCAACCCAAAACCAAACATCTGAACTTACATAATTCCCACAAGAAGGGGAAGTGATTCCAGAATTGGTCAAGGCAGTATTGGATCCAACTGTTTTTGAGCCACAATTTACAGTTACACCAATGGCTTCACACGGCGTATCACCATTTTCATTGCAATTTGATACGGCAAGGGTCAATTCATATTCTCCTTGATCAGAGGAGCTATATCCCTCTATCAAGATTACGTACGTTCCGGGTGCCAGCGCATTCGAAGTAATTATGGATCCACAGCCATTATCATCGTTGCTAATAATAGATCCGGAAGAACAATTGCCATTGGCCACATTATACAAGTACAGATATCCATCCCAATACGTACTAACATTATTACAATTTGTGATTGTTACGTCGGATTCAACGTTTAAGGTGAACGTATACATGTGGTCAGGTGAACCGCGTTGAGAACAATCGCTATTGGCTCCAGTGGTATTATCATTATACACATAGGGAGAGCCTCCACAAGAAACCGTTCCAATGTCCAATCCTCCAAAACCGGGACAATCTACTCCACGGGCAATGATAGGTCGACTTCCGGCTGGATTGGTAATTGTTGGAGTGTAATTCACGCCGCCAATTGTAATTTGAGAAGCTTGGGCATCCACCAAGTTGGCGCTCGTTGCACCTCCGGCAATATCATAGACAATCCAAAAATAATTAGTTCCGGTTGATAAGGTCTGAGTGCCATTTACGGAAATCGTTCCTGCCGCGGGTGTAGCAGAACCAAAAGAGGTTGTAGTAGCAAAAGTAGCGCTAGTACCCGTGGAAAATATATCTATATTAGTAACGTCAGAAAGACTCGTGGTGCCAGTCATGTTCAATTGAATCTGAGTGAGATCCAATGGGGAAGTAGCTCCACTGGTTACGATTTCGATTCCAATAATTAATTGATCCGTTATGCCAGGGCATATATCTGACGTTTCTGTTTGTGTAACGGTAGAGGAAGTATAAGTCATGACCGGAGGACAAATACGGGTGAGTCCAGTAACCCAGTTTGAAGTAGCGTTTCTTAATGAACTGTTTGTTAACGTTCCATCATTGTTTCCAACTTCATCAATCACATTCGTAAGTCCATTATTGTTGCCTCCTGCATTTCCTTGATTGAATTTGTAATAGGCGACTAATCCAGCAGGCAGTGGAGTACAGGTGCTATAATCCATATCAAGTTGTACATCGTTGGCCGATCGATAAGTATTCCATATTTTAACTTCTTCAATTGCCCCTGGAAAATGCCTTCCGTTGTCTTTAGGGTCTTCACCTATCAATAGATTGTTGGAAGCTGAACCTACGTTGTTGGATAACGATCTTGTTGACATCTCCACTCCATCGACGTATAACCGCATCGTAGTTCCGTCATACGTACCTGCGATGTGATGCCAGTTGTTTAGTGTAAGGGCACCGGTTCCGGAATAAAGTTCGTTCCAAAAACCAGTTCCAATGTTGAAATTTACTTCTCCACCATTTCCAACACGCAACATATAGCCATTATCTCCTCCTCCAGTTTTACTAAGTACAACTCCTTCCCATACATTGGTTTTAAAAGAAGTTGGATATATCCAAGCTTCGATGGTTAGCGTATTTCCTGTGATGTCTAATGATGAATGATTTCCGCAATCCACATAGTCATTCGACCCGTCAAAATGAATGCTATTTTCCTGTGCAAGCACAGAACCTAGAGTGAACGAAAAGAGTAAGATCTGTAGAAAGTGTTTCATTTTATTTATCTAAATCGATTTAGTAACGATATAAAAAAAACCTTGGAATACAATTATAGTGCTTTTTATCTGTTTAGCAAAATCTAAACCGGTTTAAATTTGTTTAGATGGATAAAATACTTTCTCCGGCTTTTACTTGAATGGCAGTATTTTTGGACCCATTGATTATGTGTAGGTTGAATGGAGCGGAACAAACGATGTGAATTGAAACTTTCTTACTGCGGTCTTTTCTTTTGTCTGCAATCATCGATATTGTATTGTTTCCGATTTGAAGTTGCTTAATTCCATGCTCATCCGTTCGAGTGATATTCCAGGTAAGTTGATTGGGGGATGTAAGTTTAATTCCAATAATATCTTCGATAAGCAAGGAGATTGGACCAAGCCCAGTCCAACCTACAAAATCTTTTTTAGACCAGTTACCTTCTTGTTTGCTAAGAGGCGCATAGTTTTCCCAAACGGTTCCAGACTTTTTAAATACTTCATACATGGAAGTCAGGTATTTTGCACTTGCTTTTTGTGCCAAATCATGTGCACCATATTTATTTAAACCTTTGATTAACATATAATTGGTGGGTGCCCAAACTCCTCCAACCCAATAGTTCCCTTGTTTGTGAAATTCAGGATGATCTGCACTTAATGTTGGAAAGGGGGTAGTAGTCCAGAATTTAGAGGTGTCCGTTAACGTTTTAAGCATGCGATCTTTTTGTTCCAAAGAAGGTACGCCTGCAAGGAATGGCCAAAACGAGGCAATGGTTTGAGTTGAGGAAATTGGAATCCCGTCATAATTAACATCGTAATACATTCCATGTTCTTTTTTCCACATCCATTGATTGATATTTTTAGTGATCTCAATTTGTTTTTGTTGGAAATGAAGGGCAACCGAATCTTCTCCGATTTGCTTAGACATCGTATACAGGCTTTCATAAAATAAAGCCATTTGGGAAGACATATCTATCCAACCATTTCCACGTCTGGGAGAATTATCCATGCCAGACCCTAAATTTGTTTGCCAGTATAAATTATGTTGAGAGTCTTGTTTTCGATTTTTTTCAATCCAATTGGCGTATTGTTCCAGTGCAGGTAGAATAATTCTGAAACGGGATGTGTCTTGTGACCATAAGCTATATTCAAGTTCTACCCACGGAAAAAGCGGAGGATTGATGGTATTAGACGGATCAATAAAGATATAGTCACTTCCATCAATTTCAGAGATTTCTCTACAGATATATCCATTGGAATGCTGGCAAGCATAAAAATTATCATGAGATTCAATCGCAGGAAATAAGTGATGTGCATATTTCCAGTAAAGAATCATAAAGTGGGTGTCCCATTGGTAGATGTTTTTACTAAATGCTTCATCGATGTAATTGGAAACGAAAGGGGAGCCCATTTCCGGAGTACGAAGCTTGTTAAATGCTAATTTCCAGCAAAACCAATACATGTCTAGCCATTCTTTATTTTCGGTTAAAATGGGTTGAGGAAGTTGATCTTTAACTTCATCATATTTTGGTAATGCCTTGTATTGATAGGGTGCATGAGTAAAATGAAGTCCACGAGGTCCATTAGTTAAGGGAGTTGGTGAAGTATTGAACTTAATTTCATCTACAAAAAACCAGCTAGGTTGATTCAATCCAGGATGCCAATCGGGACATGTATTTAAATTTTCGACATGAATAAAAATGGATCGAACGAGTATACTATCCAAAGTAAAGGTGAAATCTCTTTTAAGATTCCCCTTTTTGTATGCAAGGGGTTGTGCTTTGTAATGATAAGTTCGTTTTTTGTTGTTTGCATCAATGGTAATTACGTCAATTGCTTGAGGTAAAAAGATCCATGCATCATGATAACGTAATGCTCCTAATTTAACTTCACGAATCAACGTTGGAGTGTCAAAATGAGTTGTGAAGTCCACATGGGTACCTTCAAACCCAATCCAGCCAGTATGTAAATCATCTGCGTCTCCACGTTTCCCATCAGAAAGTATGCTCGTATTTCCATTACTGTAAGTTTTTGAAGCAGATTGATGTGACATCAATTGAGCTTTGCTAAATGAATAAATACACAGAATAAGTAACAGCAGATAAAATCGTTTCATGTCATGTTATGTCAAATTGTTAAATCAATTAATAATGATTTCATCCGTAAAGAACCACGCTTTTTGTCCACTTCCACTATGCCATTCTGGAAGATGTTGTAGCGGCATAATTTCTAAATCCAGACTTTTAGTGGTTCGTGTATGGTCAAATTGAATCGTAAACGAATGCCTTTTACTCCCGATAATTGGTTCAGTCGAATTCAAATGTGTGTTGGTAACGATACCTAAATCGTCCTTAATGATGATTTCTTCTGGCGCAAAAATCCAGCTGATCTGCTCCACTAAAAAAGAAAATTGAATGCTATCTAATTTTTGAGGCTCCTTAAAATGAAGTTGAAGATGTAACTTGTTATCTTGATAGCCCAACCATAATTGGTTTTTATCTAGCACATTACCAAGTTTTCCGTCAATCAAACTTTGAACTCCTTGGCTTGTGAATGCACCTTCGGGCGAGGTGAACGAATCAATGATTGCAGACATACCTTTATGTTTGATGGTACGGACATTCCCATATGCATAGTTTGATTTGAACTGCTCAAGAAGACGCGCCGATCGCATATTGAATGTTAATAGAGATGTTGAGTTGGTATTCGGTGTCGGTATAGCCTTCAAGCGCAATGCTGCTCCGCCCGCAGAGGATAATGCAATTTTTAATGTGTCTTGTTGAGTTACGGGAAAATTGGAAATGACAATATGTGTGGGAGTTTGGTCCCAATTAGTTAATGAATCATCGGAGTAGACTGTTAATTGATACGTTTGTTCATCCAAAAAGGAGAGTGGAATATGTACCATTCGGGCATTTTCGTCCGTAATGGCTCCAGCAAACCATTCATCTTGTTGTTTTGTTTTGCGAGCGATGATTGTATAATCTCCAATCTTTCCATCTACGAATTTGGATGCATCATAATCCGTTTTAAAATCTTTTATAAACTGAAAAGCAGGTTGATTTTGATAATTCTCTGGTAGATCAGCCGCCATTTGCAAGGGGCTATAAAGAATAACCATCAACGCCAATTGTCGAGCAAGAGTTGAATGAACACGAGTGCCTTCTTCATATCCATTGAATTTTAGTTTGAAAATCCCAGGTGTATAATCCAATGGGCCAGCCAACAATCGGGTATAAGGAAGGGTCGTGGTGTATTCGGGACTATTACCTTCGCTCCAAGCATTCCATTCCATACCTCTTGCTCCCTCTCGCGTCATCATATTTGGATAAGTTCGAGAAAGTCCGGTAGGTTTAATCGGTTCATGTGCATCAACCATAACGTGATTGGCCGCCGCCAATTCCAATACCTTCCGATAATGCTCGACCATAAATTGGCCATGATGAAACCGACCTTCGGGATTTATTTTCCCAGCGTATCCGGTTTTTATAGCGTTAATGTTATTGTTTTTATAATACTCAAAGGCCTTTTTCATTTGTGCTTCGTACTCAGGAATGTTACCGCCCGTTTCATGATGGCCAATAATTTTGACCTTTTTTTCTTTCGCATAAGCTACAATGGCCTTGGTGTCAAAATCAGGATAGGGTGTGCTAAATTCAAAGAAGCTTTTGTCCGTATGCCATGTTTCCCAACCTTGATTCCATCCTTCGATTAATACACCTTGAATGTTGTTTTTGGAAGCAAAATCGATGTATTTTTTTACATTCATGGTATTAGCGCCATGTTGTAGACTTTGCTCCCAAGTGGAAATACCCATATGCATTTCCCACCATACCCCAATATATTTCATCGGTTCAATCCAAGCTGTTTCCTGAATTTTGCATGGGTCATTTAGATTCAAAATCATTGAAGACTCCACCAAATCAGATAATTGATCTCCAATTTGAATGGTACGCCATGGAGTTTTCAACGGCAATTGAGTTTTTACTTTTGCAGAATCTTCAATGCTCCATGGAACCAGAACAGCTTCCAAAGTGAGGGAATCCGTTCGTTTCAAGGTCATCCCGGTGTAGTTTTCAAGTTGAGCCTCATGGATACAAATAAACAGGTCTTCATACTCTAAGGTCAAAGGAGTATTTACACTGGTAAGACTACTGAGTGGCGAATTGGAATATAAATGTTCATATGAATCAAAATCTTGTGGAGTCCACCAAGCGGAAAGATCTTGTGCAAAGTTGAATTGTGTCTTTTCATCCAAAAGGATAATTGAATCGTTTCCGGGAAGTGAATAACGGAATGCGATTCCATCATCAAACACTCGAAATTCAACGTCCATTTGTTGATTTAGATCATTTTCATAGGAAGCATGAATTTGATGATAGTGATTTTGAATGCGTGAACGCTGCCCCCAAATAGGATTCCAACTGGTATCAACAATGGCCTTAGAAGAATTTACCAGCTTGAAATTTTGGGTAAAATCAAACGACTCGGTTTGCAAACCCAGCAAAGATGTATTCAAAATCGGTTTTCCCTTGAAATCTACTTGATAGCTAATTTCTCCGGTAGGACTAACGTCGATTGAGAGTTCAATTTGTTTATTGGGTGATTGGGTTTTAAGTTGTTTTTTAGATCCACAAGATGCAACTAGAATTGCAATGCATAGGAATAAAGAATACCAGAAAGATTTCATGTATGAAGTGATAATTTATTCGATTATCACTTCGTCCATAAAGATATAGGCTTCACCGCCTGCTCCCAAATGCCACTCCGGTAATGTCCCGTAGGTTTGAGCTAACACTTTAATATAGCGAATTTTGGATTGTTTTATTTCAATGCTAAATTCCTTTACAATGTTATCATATTGGTCGTCCGGTACTGCAGGAATTACTTCACCCACTTTTGAATAAGATTTACCATCTTTTGAAACTAAGAATTCCACTTTGGTAGGCATGAATATCCATGATCGAATGTCTTGGATGCAATTTACCCCCAATTTTGATATGTTTTGAGGTTCGTCTAGATCCACTACAAATTCAACGTTCATGCCTTGCCATCCTTGCCAAGCTCCGGTTCGAAAGTCATCACCACCTTTGATATAATCGATTAATCCTTTGTCTCCACCAGCAGAATATTGCGGATCATAAGGGCTGGTGTATGTTACTTTTCTACGATTATCAATCTTGAAAAACTTAGATTGGATAGACTTACTTTTTAACTTGGAATCAGATAAAGAAAAAGCGTTTAATGTACTCGATTCTTTAAGACTAATTGGTTTTTCGTAACGCATTGAACTTTCGTTTGCTTCTGAACCGTCTAGGGTATAATAAATTACGGCCTCTTTTTCAGCACAGTTTAATTCAACTAGCAAAGAATCCGAAAAGATTTGATCCTTTGAACTTACATAGGGGACAGGGGTGATTTGTGCGTCCAAGATGCTTGTTTGTGGACCAGTATGGTTCCAGTCCAAGTTTGGTGTACTTCCCATTTGAAAAGTAAGCGTCCCACCATTCATGATATCATCATGCGAAATATAAGATTTAGCATAAGCTTCACCATTTAACTCAATAGCCTGTATATAGATGTTGGTAGCAGATTGATTTTTCGTTTTGATCTTTAGTTGCTTACCGTTTTCCAAATTAAGCGTAGCAGATTGAATGTTTGGAGAACCAAATACATAATCTTTACTCCCTGGCGTTACGGGATAAAATCCTAAAGCTGACAAAACATACCAAGAAGACATTTGTCCACAATCTTCATTTCCAATTAGTCCATCTGGTTTATTGGAATACATTTCATCCAAAATTTGACGAATTTTCTCCTGCGTTTTATGTGGCTTTTTTACATAACTGTACAAATAAGCCATGTGATGACTAGGTTCATTTCCGTGAGCGTATTGTCCAATTAATCCGGTAATGTCCACTTGTGTTCTGCCAGATGTTTGGTCGGGAGCGGTAAATAAATCATCTAACTTTTTCTCGAATGCTTCCGGTCCATTATGCAAATTTATTAGTCCTGTTACATCTTGGGGTACGTAAAAACTGTATTGCCATGAATTGGCTTCCGTAAAATTGAAATTAACTTCGGTTGGATCAAAAGGCTCCTGAAATTGTTGATTTCGCTTAGAACGCATGAAGGTAGTTTTAGGGTCAAATATATTTTTATAACTCTGCGCCCGAATGTTATATTCCTTGTAAATCGAGTCTTTTCCAAGTGCCTTAGCGAATTGTGCAATACACCAGTCATCATAGGCATATTCTAGATTTTTAGATGTGGATTCATGTTCCTGATCAGATGCCATATAACCAAATTCCGCATAGGCTTCTTTACCTAGCTCAGATGCCTTGGATGTTTCGATCATTGCTTTCAAGGCAAGGTCAGTGTCAAAGTCAGTAATTCCTTTTTGATACGCATCAACAATCACCGGGATGGAGTGATATCCAATCATACAACCGGTATAATTTCCAGCCAATTCCCACACAGGCAATTTCCCTCCGTTTTTGTATTGGTTTAAGAATGTGTTTATGAAATCTTTCGTGCGTTTACGTTGTGTAAGTGTAAACAAAGGATGCGTGGCTCGATAGGTATCCCACAGTGAAAAAACAGTATAATTCGTAAAGTCGTTGGCAGTATGGATTTTCAAATCGGTCCCTCGATATTGTCCATCTACATCCTGAAATACATTTGGATTCAAAAAGGAATGGTACAATGAAGTATAGAAAATTTCTTCTTCCGCTGAAGTAAGCATTTGAACCTCAATTTTGGATAATTCCTGATTCCATTTCTTCTGGGTTTCCTTTTTTGTTTTGCTAAAGTCCCAATGTCCAATTTCCTGTTCCAGATTTTTCTTAGCTCCTTCAATAGAGACGGCGGAAATTCCTGTTTTAAGTAAGATTTCACCTGTTGAATTGGTTTTGAACATTAATTTTGTTGAATCGGCATTGTACAAGATCTCTTTTACACCGTCTTTAACCTCCGCATAGAAATAGACATGTTGAGCACGTGCCCATGCATTGGAAATTCGCTTTCCTTGCAAGAATTTGTTGTCAATTAGTTCAATTGAATAGTCAAGTAATTCATCCCGATGTTTAAGGTCTAATATAAATGATGGTTGATCTTCTCCTTTGAAAGTGTATTTATGAAATCCACAACGTTCCGTCGCGGTCAATTCCACTTCGACGTTATAGTCACTCAGCAGCACTTTGTAATAACCCGCTTCCGCTTCTTCATTGGAATGACTAAACCGAGACCCATAACCTGAATCAGGTGATGTTTTGTATCCGTTTTTAAAATTTAGTTTTCCGGTAAATGGCATAAACAGTATATCCCCATAATCAGAAACTCCGGTTCCACTTAAGTGCGTGTGTGAAAATCCATAAATTACGCTATCGGAATAGTGATATCCTCCACATCCATCCCATCCGGTCAGACGAGTATCTGGACTTAATTGAACTCCGCCAAAAGGAGTAGAGGGGCCAGGATAAGTGTGGCCATGTCCCCCAGTACCAATAAAAGGATTTACAATTTTGCTTAAATCTTTTTCGCCACGGTTTGATTGTTCACCAGAACTACAAGAAATTAGAATGCTGCCGAGTAAGGCGCAAGTACTAACTAATAAATACGTTTTCATTTTGATCAATTTCTTTGTTGTTCCATATCAATGCCGAGGCTCCAAGAATTGCAGCGTTTTGTTCCGTAAGAGCGGAAATTTCAATCTGAACATTCCCTTTATAAAGGTTATGCAAATATTCTTCAAAATAGACTCTAGTTGGATTCAATAAGACGGTTCCTGCTTTCGCTAATCCACCAAAAAGAATGATCTTTTGAGGACTGGTAATTGCCACAGCGTTTGCCATACTAAAAGCTAATTTACGAGCGGTATAATCTACAATTTGTAGCGAAATTTCATCTCCTTCTTTCGCAGCATCACAGATAATTTTAGCCGTTAACGTTTCTGATGGGACATCTCGAAGTTCAGACTTGGCATATGATTCTGCTAAAATAATATTTGCGGTTCGAAGCATCCCATTCACGGAGGCATACGTTTCAAGACAGCCTTTTCTTCCGCAAGCACAATCTCGTCCATTTTCTTCAATAATCGTGTGTCCCAATTCTCCTGCAAAACCGTCGGCCCCATGGATTAATTTACCATTGCTGAAAAAGCCACTGCCAATTCCTGTCCCAAGGGTTACGAGGATGAAGTTTTGAATCCCTTGTCCCTTTCCAAAATAATATTCACCGATTGCAGCAGCATTCGCATCGTTGGTAACAGTTACAGGAACGTCAAAGTGCTTCTTGAAAATTCCCACAAGATCAATGATGCCTTTCCATTTTAAGTTGGGCGCATATTCAATTGTCCCATTGTAATAATTCCCATTTGGAGCACCAATACCAATTCCGGAAAGTTCATATTTTTCTCCTAACTCAGATAACTGCCCTTTGATTTGATCTGATATGTTTTTGGCAAATATTTCTGGGTTGGCAAAACTGGTCGTTTTGACGGCACCCTGTTTAAGAATCTGCCCATTTTCGCTTACAATCCCAAATGGACTGTTTGTACCTCCAATATCTATTCCTATCGAAACCTGCATAAACTAATATATCTTATTCTATATTATACTTTTACTTTTTTACTGAACAAACTTCCAAATATGGCGATGTACGCATAACATAGGATGAGTAAAAGCATACTTATCTTGTATCCAAAGTGGTCGGCCCCTAATCCATAAAGAGGAGGAATGATTCCACCTCCAACAATGGCCATGCATAAAATTCCTGATCCTTGTGGTTTAAGGTCACCTAAATCTTCTACCGACATGGCAAAAATGGTCGGGAACATTATGGAATTAAATAATCCAACAGCCAATAATGCCCACATAGCAACCAAGCCATCCCCAAAAATTGAAACGCCAATTAATAATATAGCAATGGATCCGAAGAAAATAAGCACTTTGTTTGGAGGGAAGAGCGTTGTTAGTAAGGATCCTATGAATCGTCCAATCATTGCTCCAGACCAATAGAAGAAGAGGAATGCACCTGCTACTCCTTTCTCGTCAATTGTCATAATATCCCCGGTATTAATCATGTTAAATAACATGGTCATAAACTCAGATTTCCGAATGATATCGGCCAATCCTAAGTTTACAAAATAGATTGTTCCATAACTTCCAATGGCTACTTCTGCTCCTACATATAGTAGGATTCCAACTGCGCCAAACATTAATTTCTTATTCTTAAGAACTTCTCCGTAGCCTTTTTTAGTTTCCACTAATACTTTAGGAAGTGGGATGAAAAGAATAGTGACGGCTAAAAGCACAATAATACCAGCTAATACTAAAAAGGGTGCTTGTACCGCATTTGCTTCTGCGGAAAAATAAGTAGCCTTGGCGGTATCCGACAGTGCGGCGATCTCATCAGATTTTAAAATTTTATCACTTAATAGGAAGGTGGCTCCTAATATTGGAGCTATGGCTGTTCCCAGGGCATTAAATGCCTGTGCCAGATTTAATCGGGCAGACGCACCTTCTTTTGAACCAAGTACTGTTACATAAGGATTGGCAGCAACCTGAAGTATCGTCATTCCTCCGGCTAATGTAAAATATGCTATTAAGAATACCGGAAACGATCGCATGGCTGCAGCCGGATAGAACATGGCACAACCCATACCCATAACCAGTAATCCAAGAAGAATGCCTCGTTTGTATCCGATTCGCTTGAGAAGAAATCCGGCAGGAATCGAAATGAAAAAATAGGCAATGAAAAATGCGAATTGGACCAATCCAGCCTCAAAATTGCCATAATTGAATATGTCCTTTAATCGTGGGATTAAGAAATCAACTAATACGGTGATCAATCCCCACATGAAAAAGAGGGAGGTGAGCACAATAAAGGATTGAATATGTTTAGGTTTGGATTCTTGCATTTAAATCGGTTTAAATGTAAATTAAGGTACAAAATGATTTATTTCAAAGAAAAAAAATGAATCTTACTGTGAGTTCAATAATTCCGAACTGGAAAATCATTCTTTTTTAAGACATTAAGCAGCCCGTTACCTAGCTATATCTCAGTGTGATACGTTACTTTAATGCATTTTTGTTCTATTTGGAGGAATTGAGTGCCTACAAATGAGAAAGTCGAGAAATATCTTTATATATTACGAAACTTTAAGGGTAAACATCTGTTTATATCCCACAAATTTAGCAAAATCTCTTCGGAATTACATATTGTCGTTAAATCATTTAAACCGATTTAAATTAACTAAAAAGGCATTATTTCTTTTTTTAGAAGAATACATTACCTAGATTTACGGCCCTAAATGCATAATGCCCAATCCATATTCACTTTGAAAACAATGATCCGATCATTGTTTTGTATGTTTATCTTAATACAAACATTCCTGATGGAGGCTCAAAAAGTCTCAGTCTCAGGTGTAGTGTCTGATTCAAAGAGTCAACCATTACCGTTTGTAAACATAGGAATTGCAGGTAAATCCGGAGGAACAGCGACCGATTTTGATGGTAAATATAAGATTAGTGTCGAAGGGACGGATACCTTGGTATTTATTTTTGTTGGATACAGTACCAAAAGAGTGGCGGTAAATGACGCACTTATTTTGAATGTTCAATTAGAAGAGGATGAACGACTGATTAAGGAAGTTGTAGTGACCGCTTTAGGCATTGAAAAGGAGGAAAAAGCACTGGGCTATGACATTGACAAAGTAGATACGGATGAAATAACAGAAAACAAGCAAGTCAATTTTGCGAATTCCTTAAAAGGAAAAGTAGCCGGACTAAATATAACCCAAACATCAGGAGGACCAGAAAGTTCCGTGCGGATCAACTTGAGAGGGATTCGTTCATTAACCAAGAGCAATCAGCCCTTAATTGTGGTGGATGGTGTACCGATTGATAATTCCAATACGGGGTCCGGAGATACTTGGGGCGGAATTGATTATGGAAGTCCGATATCAGACATTAATCCAGAAGATATTGAATCGATAAGCGTATTAAAAGGTGCGAATGCTGCCGCACTTTATGGTGCCAGAGCAGCGGATGGAGTGATTATCATTACTACTAAAAAAGGGAGGAGTAAGAAAGGTTTAGGGATCTCATACAGTTCCACAACTACACTAGACGTAGCATCAATCCAAAAGCAATTTCAAAATGAATATGGGGAAGGAACCGGAGGAGATTTTTATGGTTACCATGTAACGGACGAAGGGGATAGTATTGGAGCTTTTAATACCACGCCTTATATTGGTAGAAGTTGGGGACCTCGAATGAATGGTCAACAGTATTTGGATTGGGATAGCACGGTTACGACCTACTCGCCTCAACCAAATAATTTATCCAACTTTTTTAGAACGGGAAAAACATTCACTAATAGTTTTAGCGTAGATGGTGGTAATGAAATCACTAATTTTAGATTGTCATTTTCTAATTTGACCAATCAAGGAATTGTGGAGAATTCGGAGATGAAGCGCAACTCGGTGACGGCAAGGGCATCGAGCAAAGTAAGTGATCAATTAACCGCAGATTTTAAAGTAAGTTACATCAATCAAAATGTTCAAAACAGACAAGCGCAAAGTGATGGGCGCGGGGTGATCAGAAACGCCATTTTGATGCCAAGGAATGTGAGCTTAGCGTCTCTTCAAGATCATAAAGATGCAGATGGAAATGAAAAAACGTGGTATCAAGGTTGGGCATGGGCACCGAATCCATATTGGAAAGCACGTGAAGATTTGAATAAAGATTCCAGAGAGCGAGTAAATGGCAAAATCTCCTTACGATACGATGTGAACAAATGGCTCTTTATTCAGGGGAGAACGGGGATGGATTTTTATTCAGAACGAAGATATAATCATACAGCCACGGGTGCTTTTTCAAGTGTAACAGGTAATTTATGGGAGTTTTGGCAAAATTTTTCAGAGCGAAATTCGGATTTGCTTATTTCCGCTAAAAAAGACCTTGGGAAGAACATTAAAGCGACATTTAATGCTGGTGGAAATCGAATGAAGCAACGCTTCGAAAATCATGGAGCAGGAGTAGGCGCATTGCCTTTCCCTGGGTTTTACAACTTAAATAACTATACGAATTCTACTTTGTCTTCCTCCTACTGGGTACAACAAAAAGCCATTAATTCAGTATATGCATTTGCAAACTTTAAATACAAAGAATACTTGTTCCTCGATTTAACAGGACGAACGGATTGGTCTTCAACGTTACCCGCGTCGAATTCCAGTTATACATACCCATCTGTTAATGTAAGTTTCTTGTTTTCTGATGCATTTGATATAACCAGCGAAAAATTCCGATTTGGAAAAATTAGAGTTTCCGCCGCACAAGTAGCATCTGACGATAGTCCATTTTTAACAAACGTATATTATCAGCCATCTGGTTCTTACGGAAGTCTTCCGGTATATCAGATTCAAAGTAATTTAGGGAATACCACCTTAGGTCCAGAACGAACAAATTCCTATGAAATAGGTACTGATTTATTATTTTTTAGCGATAAGTTGGGCTTAGATATGACTTTCTACAAAACAAAAACAAACGATGTGATTGTTCCGAATTTACCCGTAGCGCCATCCTCTGGTTTTTCTTCCTCTGTAGAAAATGCGGCTACACTTAGCACAAGAGGCTTGGATATTTCCTTGAATATCACGCCGATTAAGCGAGATAGTATTCGATGGGAAAACACCTTAACTTATAGCTTTTCGAGAACCATTGTAGATGAAATATTTGTGGAGACCGAATACATTCCTATTGGAGGAGCCTCTCAATGGAATATTGGAGTATTTGCTTCTGAAGGAGCATTGTTTGGGGATATCTTAGGTTATGGCCTTGTGAGGGATGATCAAGGGAACGCATTATTGAACGCTGATGGAAGTTATATACGATCGGAAGAATTGATGGTGTTAGGAAATATAACCCCAGATTTTAAGATTAGTTGGAGATCTCAATTCAAATTCAAACGTCTTTCGTTGGGATTGTTAATAGATATCCGAAAAGGAGGGGATATGTATTCTGCTTCAAACATGTATTTGCATGGGTATTCAGGAAATGTAGAACAAACAGTTGAAGGCAGAGACGGGTGGTATAGTTCAGAAGAGCGTCGTAAAGGTGAAGGAAAAACATTGGGATATGATGGGAACGGAAATTATCAAATGGATTGGACGCCAACTGGGGGGGTATCCGTACAAGGCGTTTATGCCGATGGTACAATGATTAATGGCGAAGATGTTGGCGGGCAAAATGCAACACGTTTTGTAGATCCTGAAATGTACTGGTCGCAGTTTGCAAATTGGGGAAGTGAAATTCATGAACCATTTGTATATGAAGTGAACTTCATTAAATTACGAGAAATTTCTTTGGCATACAGCTTTAGCAAAAAGGTATGTGAAAAGATGAAGGTGACCAGTCTGTCAGCGAGTTTCTTTATTAATAATCCATGGTTGATATACAGCAGTGTACCGAATATCGATCCGGAGGCAGCGTATAACAATGGAAATGGAGCAGGAGGAGTAGAATATGCAACATTTCCAATCATCACCAATTATGGTTTAGGAATAAAAGCCGCTTTTTAAAGAGAATGAGTAAGTTGAGATTACATACGGTATTATTTTCAGTGGTTGCGTTGGTGGTGTTGAATTCCTGCAAGAAGGATTTTGACGAATTAAACCAAAATCCAAATGCCATTACTTCCGAGGTGATTCAACCAGATTATTTATTTCCAAAATCTGTTATTGCCCCTTTTAGCGCATATAATGTGGGTGTAAATACCGAACTATGGGCATTAATGACCTGGACACAAATGGTTGGAAACTCCAATGCGGTAACGTTGAATGAAGAGTACATCTATGGGGGAAGTGATGTGGATTTAATCTGGAGTGTGTATTATACCCAAGGATTAACCAATGTGCAGCAGGTAATCAATCTTACACAGGATAATGCACAAGATGTAAATAAAACAGCTATTGCTCGAATTTGGAAGGTGTACTTGTTTCATGTTATTACGGATTTATGGGGAGATATACCTTACTCAGAGGCATTGAAAGGGGACTTGGAGAGCAAAATTTTATATCCAAAATATGATTCTCAGCAATCAATTTATGAGCATATGCTGAGTGAATTGAAAGCAGCTACGACTTCGTTCGATCCATCGAAAAAAACACTTTCTACGGATATGATTTATGGTGGAGACCTAGATGCGTGGACGAAATTGGCGAATACCTTGAGGCTTCGACTAGCGCTTCGAATTTATAATGCAGATCAACAACTAGCGACCGAACATATTCAGGAATTAATGACGGCATCCAATTTTATTAACTCTGCTTCTGAAGGCGCTTATTTTGAATATTCTTATGGCGACAACGTGCGAAGTCCAATTGCAGAAGGATATCGACAAGCCCAAGTATCTGAATTACCAAGTCAATTGTTAGTGAATCTATTGTTAGATGATCAGGATCCTAGAATCAGTTATATGATTCAACCAACCGAAGAATCTCAGGTAATCGGAATTTTTGCACCTTATGTGGGAACCAGCAATTTTTCACCAACGAAGCAAGATGGGTTTTATCGATCTAATTTTAATGAACGATTTATTGGCGGTACGAACTTTGAATCTCCAGAAGCGCGGCCTATTTTATCCTATGAAGAATCCTGTATGTTGCAGGCAGAAGCAGCGCTGAAAGGGTTTGGTGGAGATGCCGCGAGTTTGCTTTCTGCAGGAATTAGAGCACACATGTATACGCTTGCCATGCCAGATAGTGTGATTGATCCTTATGTGGACAGTATAGCATTATTAACGGTTGATCAAGAACTGATTTCGACTGAAAAGTGGAAATGCTTTTTTATGCGAGATGGATTTGAAGCGTATGCGGAATGGAGAAGAACGGGATTCCCAAAAGTACTAGATCAAGGTGGTTCGGAATTAGATCAAACCTTAGTACCCACAAGATTGCCTTTGCCGAGTGCTGAGATTTCGAGAAACGAAAATATTAAAGACCTTACCATTTCACCAACGGATATGTTTGCTAAAGTGTGGTGGGATCAGTAAATTACGAAAACAACCTAAATTTGAATAATATGAAAAAGAGAATTTTACTTGTATTAGCCACTGTGATTACCAGTTGGAGTATGTATGGGCAAACGGCTGCCGAGAATTGTATTTCCAATTTGTCGGTTCCCTCTTATATAAGTTGTGGGCACAATGCAGCATTTAATCTTAGTGGAGAATTTACGATTGAAGCATGGATAAATCCTGCAACATTTGGAGACAATAGAAAATTAGTTGGGAAAACGAATAACTCGTTCAATTCAGGATTTGTTTTTGGATTAAGTGATGGCCTTTACTGTGAATTTTGGCAGCCAGGTCATGTAGCGCTTACAGCTGGAACACTTCCAGCTTTTTATAGTTGGGTACATGTTGCGGTAACTTTTGAGCCAGGAAATCTGGCAATTGGGTATATTAATGGTGAAAATGTAGGAACAGTTGCGGTTGGATCGAGTAATCTAGCTACAAATTCGGACCCATTGATTCTTGGAATCGCTCCCTGGGATTTTGGAGCATTAATGTATATTGGTGAAATGGATGAAGTTCGAATATGGAATGTAGCTCGTACCGCTGCAGAATTAAAGGCAGACATGCATAAAGTAATGACAGGTTCAGAAGCGAATCTGGTAGCATTGTATGGAATGAATAGCGGAACGGGTTCTACGATAACCAATGCAACCGTTGTGAGTGGAATTGACGGTACACTAAATGGATCAGGATGGGCTACCTCTTATGCGGTAATTGGATCAGATTTAATGCACCAAAAAAATGATGTTGAGGCTGTTTGGTTGGGAATGACCAATGATCCGGCTACTAGTTTACGAGTAGCAAATACAACCAACGGATTATCAGTAATTACAGTGGTAGATTCTACGAACTATCTAATGTACGGGCACGACAATGCTACTGGTGTTACAGCAGATGATTTACCACAAGTTGCATTGGACGAATCCTTTCAACGAACTGCTCGAACGTGGTATTTTGAAGTGGAAAAAACAGGAGAAAATTTCAAAAGTCAATTGGCATTTAACTTGACGAATGCAGCCGGTGGAGGAACAGAATTGAGTTCAACTGCGGACGCAGGAAATTACACCTTGTTTCATCGTGCAGATTCGACTGGAGCATTTACAGCAATGTGTGCAGCAACTCAAATTAATGCAGGAACAGTTCTTTTTGATTCCGTTGATGTTCAAAGTGGATATTATGCTGTTGGAGTAGGTGATAATTCATTGGTAGATCCTTGTAATGGTGTTATTGGTTCTATAAACGAACAAATGGATTATGGAATTTCTGTTTTTCCAAATCCGGCTAAAGACATGATCTCTATCAATATGTTAAGTAAGCAGTTTGAAGGAAATATTTCATTGTATAATTTACTAGGAGAACAAGTGGTACAATATGTATCTCGTGCTAATTCTTCGAAAATGGATGTTTCTAATTTGCCAAGCGGGACTTATATGATTCGGATCGTAGGAAATCAGAGAAATGAACATATTCGGTATTCCAAGTTAGTTGTGATCGAGTAAAAAAATGCTGGCATAGAGCTAGTTATTGAAGTGAAATGTCGGGAATGATTTCCGGTGAATTAAATCGAACATGAAAATTGGTCTGAATTTGAGAAGACCAATTATTCGATGTTAGACCAAATAGAATTAAATTAGTTATGAAAAAGTTATTCCCTTTAGTAATCCTCGTTTTTTTAGGCATGGGCACTGCTATTGCAGCTCCTGGTGATACAACGGTAGTTTCATCTTTGGATGATGCTCAACTTACCTGGTGGGGTAAGAAAACGGCGTGGGGAGAATTCCCAGATGCTTCATCGGAGTATCGAAAGATAGTTATGGAAGTGACTCTAGGATGCGCTACAGGAGGTTGTAGTGACTGGGATTACACGGTACGGATTGAAGCAACCCATCAAACGGGAGTAATTGATTCAGTACTAACCCCTTATTCTAGTTTTACGGTGAATGGAGTAGCGATTGACACCTACTATTTTAGTTTAGACACTACATATGTAACCTCATATAACGTGTTATCTGGAATGGTAGATTCGAATGCAACCTCGGTAAAAACGGTGTTGATTTATGGAGATACAAATAACTATCTGGTTCCAACCGATACGTTTTATGTGTGGGATGCAAACATTACCAATTCGCTTTATGATGGATCAGGAAATGTAATTGGAGATTCTATTGTGCCATCTGATTCCATTTTATATGCTACGTACGTCCAACGATACAAGCTGTTTGAAGTAGAAAATGAATATGAATTAGGTCGATTTATGACGCCTTATGGAGGCTATATGGCAGGAAATCAGCATGGATTTGATAATAGTTGGCAGCACACTTATCAATATGATGTCACTGATTTTGCCGCCGTTTTACAAGATTCTGTTGAAATAGGAGCCTTTTACGGAGGATGGAGTTCTGGATTTAGTGTCGATGTGAATTTTGTAATGATTGAAGGGACACCTGCTAGAGAAGTACTAAGTTTAGAGAATGTGTATCGCAGTGGACCTGGTGGATGGAGATCGGATGATCCGGCCGCATTTGAAACAAATTATACCCCTGCCAAAACACTTGATATCGATGCGAGTATGTCTACTGCAAAGATGCGGATTACGCCAAGCGGACACGGGTTTGTAAATAGTCAAAATTGCGCTGAATTTTGCAATCGTGAGTATCGATTAAAAGTAGATAATACGATTCGATATACACAAGATATGTGGAGAGACGATTGTGGATCCAATGCTATATTTCCTCAAGGAGGAACATGGTTATATGATCGAGCGAATTGGTGTCCTGGGGACAAAACACATACGTATCACAATGAAATAGGTACTTACTTAACCGCAGGATCTAGCAACAGTATTGATTTGGATTTAGAAATGTATGCGATTGTAGTAGCAGCAGGTGAGGTGCCACCAAATTATATTATTGATGCAGTGTTATTTCAGTATGATCAGGCAAATTTCGCATTGGATGCAGAGGTAATCGATATTATTAGTCCAAGTCAAAAAGATGCCCATGGACGTCAGAATCCGATTTGTGGTAAACCGGTAATTGAAATTAGAAATGGAGGAAGTACTACCCTTACTTCAGTAGATGTTATTTATGGAGTAGTAGGAGCAACCCCGGATACCGTAACATGGACAGGGAGCTTAGATCTTTTGGAGTCTGAAATCGTAGAATTGGAGTCGATCAGTGATTGGGATGGAACTTCAACCAATTTTGAAGTGACGTTGTCAAATCCAAATAATGGAACAGACGAGTATGCCGACAACAACAGCATGGCAAGTTCATTTGATACTGTGCCGGTATACTCTACCTATTTGATTTTGGAAGTAGGGACCAATAATAGAGCAGCAGAAAACAATTGGAAGATTTATGATAATGCAGGAGACATTGTAGCGCTGAATGATTTAGCATTTGGGAATACCTTTCATTCAGATACGATCAATCTACAAGAAGGGTGTTTCGAATTTGTACTAACCGATACAGATCGAGATGGTTTATCGTGGTGGGCAAACAGTGATGAAACAAATGGAGGTCCAGTATGGATTAAAAATTCGAAAGATCCAGCAGAAATCTATCAATCGTTTCAAACAGATTTTGGGACCGAGATTCGACATCAGTTTATGACAAAGAATACGTTTAACAGTGGTGTAAAAGGAGTTCAGAAAGGAAAGTTAAGTGTAGTGCCGAATCCATCATCAGGGCAATTTACCATTTCCGCATCGAATGTTTCCATGTTTAAGAATACCAAAGTAATGGTGACAACTATTCAAGGAGAATTGATTTATGAAGATGTAGTTTCTAACATTCGTCAAATGGATTTGGACTTGAGTACGTTTCCAGCAGGTTCATACGTATTGATGTTGCAAAGTGAGGATCGGGTATTTAACAATGAGTTGTTGATTATCAGATAAGATAAGATAAAATATACTGGAATAGTACTAAGGATAGATTGAACATAAAACTATGAAGAAAACGTCACTAGCGGATATCGCCAAAGCCCTTGACGTGTCAAAGACACTGGTCTCCATGGTTTTAAACGATCAAGGAGATCATCATGGAATTAACGTTGATACGCAACAAAGAGTTTATGATAAAGCAAAGGAGTTAAATTATAAGCCCAATGGTATGGCTCGAAGTTTAAGAACGGGGCTTACCAATACTGTAGGATTAATCGTGGCGGATATTTCCAATCCATTTTATGCGAAAATAGCTCGATCTATTGAGGATATTGCCTATAAAACGGGCCATCATTTGATTATTGCAAGTTCGGATGAGAATCCAGTTCGGGAAGTGGAACTGATCGAAATGCTTAAAAGCAGACAGGTCGACGGATTGATCGTTGCGACGACGCTTAGTGAAGAAAATCAAAAACCAATTGAAGAATTAAAGGAAGCTCAGGTTCCCTTTGTGTTGGTCGATCGATATATCAATGGATTGGTGTGCGACTATGTAATCAGTAATAATGAAAAAGGAGCCCTTGATTTAACCAATCATTTGATTGAAAACGGAAATCAAAACATTGCATTGTTGACCATTTCACCTAATCACTTGAGTAGTATCAATGATCGAATTAAAGGGTATAAATCAGCTTTACAGAAGGCAAATATTAAAAATGAACTCATTTATAATATCCCTTACGAATCGGTAGATGAATCCATAAAGAAACTCTTGGATGACATTGTAAAGAACAAAAAAGTAGATGCCATCTTTACCCTCAATAACCGTTTGGCCAGTGCGTGTTTCAATTATTTTAAAAATAATAACATTGACGTTCCCAAAGACGTTGCATTTGCCAGCTATGATGATGTAGAATGGTTTGAATATTCTACACCCACTATTACCGGAATTTCACAGTCTGTAGAATCGATTGGTGAAAATTCTGTGCGCGTCTTACTTGAGAAAATCAAATCTAAGAATAAGGAGGTGGAAAAATTTGAGCATTTGTCCGTGGGTACGAAGTTGATTGTGAGGGAATCGAGTGTGAGATAAAATTTCAGATTCGTCTACTCGCCACTCAGGTCTGTAATTTGACCATTCAATAAAATGGACTTCTTTTCAAACGCTAGTTTCAGCAAAAGAGGGTAGTTTTGATAGGCTTAAATATCATAATTTACATAAATATCTGCTATGAAGAATCCTTTTTTACTCGTGTTATTCTTTTCTATTTTACTTGTCAGCTGTAGTGATAAAACAGATGGAGCTGCTCCTGATACAGGAAAGATTGATCTTAATAAAATAAAGGTTGATTCAACCATCAAACGTTCAGAGGACAAGCTAAGGGAGAACAAGGCAGAAAAGGAATTGCCTTTTGCCGTTGATTTTAGTTTGGAACCAGTGAATGGAAGTCAGTATAACTTAGCGGTAAACTTGGTAATGAAAGATTCGGGAAGTTATGTTTTTTCAACTACCTCCAATGACGGCTTTAGTATTCCTTTTGATTTTTTAATAAAAGAAAATGAGTCCGTATTGTTAGGTGATTCTCTATTAGAATTTCCAGCGTCAATTGAGGAATTTTTTCCAGAGTTAGAAATGTTGGTGAAACTGATTAAAGTGAATACAACCTTTAAACGATCGTTGGTATTGACTTCTCAAAAAGATTTTGATGTGCGGGGAGTAGTTGAATTTATGTACGAGCCAATTTGCATTCCTTATTACATTGAATTTGTACTTAAGCAACGTTCAGGTAAGCTTAGTTTAGAAAAGACGAATACGATGATTTACAGAGGGAAATATGAATTTTAAAACGCCTCTCCAATCAAAATATAGAGTCCGTATCCATCTGGATTAAGTCCTACATCCACTCTAGAGAAGATATCTCGTTGAGGAAAAATTAAGACTCTCAAACCACCACCTACAGTCCATAACACTTTCCTGAACTTTAAATCTGGAGCAACGGATCCTACACCTGCAAACAAGGCTCCTCCGATTCGTTTGCTAAATTTGAAAGGCAGCCAGCGATGCTCTACCTGTGCACTTATCATGTTTTTGTCTCGATACTTCCCTAGATAATAACCTCGCATCATTACCTCCCCACCGATCATACTTAATTGATTAAAAGGAACATCACCATTTGAAAATTGACCCAATACTTGAGTGGCAATCACATTGCGTTTGCTGGTTTTAAAATAAGCTCTGCTATCCAAAAATAGGGTGCCCAATTTGTTGGTTGACCCCAGACTTGGCTCATATAGTAAATATCCAATTTCTGAAAGCATTCCATGACGGACATTTAACACATTATGGCGTGTGTCATATACCAATCCTAGTCCCAATCCAAGGTTGTTGGAACCATTACTTCCTGAAGGAAGCACGTGCGTTTGAGTACTATCGATCCAATCAAATTGGACATTGCCGAGCCGCTCGTAGTTTAATTCTAAACCAACGTACCAATGACCATGAATTTTTCTTAAAAATCGTTCTCTGATTAAGTTGAAATTGGCATTGGCAATTCCTAATTCTTCTCCTTCAATGTCGGGTCCAATACCATAATAGAGTAGAGGATAGCTTTGCGCTTTTAATTTTCCTAAGAAAAACCATTTGTCTTCATGCGTGTAAATGGCATGTTCAAAATTGACGCCATATTGTTGCGCCAAAGTGAAAAAGGTAAACCCACTTACTTCGCTTAAACGATTACTAGTGTCATTTTTAGCATTAAAAACAAACACAGAAGAAACGCCAATTTCCCAGCTTGTTTCAGGAGCGAAACCAAGCGTTGGATAGGCTAGAAACTTTGGTTTTCCCGTTGAGATCGTATCATTAAACATCTTGTTTAAAATCCGAATAGGAAGGGGTTTTTGCTGACTATATCCGGAGATACTTAACAAAAGCAAACATGCGAAACCAAACAACCTAATTTTCATCATAGGGTCAAAGTACGTAAATAAGATTTATTTTGGTAAAATATTTCATTTATATCTTAAATGACGAAATGAAAATTAGATAGAGTGGGTAAGTTTACCGTTAATTCGGAAATACCTACCGTTGGGAAGATTTCTCTGACCGTTAATAAGTTCTGTAATTTTGATGTCTCTTTTTAAAGTAATTTTATGTTAGAAAGTTTTTTATGGAAGCGTTCCAAATAGAATTGTTAAACGAAGTATATGTTCATAAATAAGATGAAAGGGGTTAGAGGAATTATTGTTGCCGCATTGGTAGTTACATCACAATTGGTAATTGCACAAATAGTTGGGGGAAGAGAGAACGGTCAAGAAGTTCCACACGAGGTGAAACCAAGTGATTTATCTATTGGAAATGCCAGTGGAGGAGTAGATCCGTTTAGTGGAGGAGTAGATCCGTTTAGTGGAGGAGTAAATTATAATCAGCAATTAGGAGCGGTATCGACTCCGGCAGGTTTAGCTTATCCAGTGAACCTATCTTATAGTACGGTCTCATCCACAGGTAGTTTAATGCCTCACATGAGTGGGATCCCTTACGGCGAAGGATGGAGTGTAAGTATTCCAAGCATTCGAGTTTCAGGAAGTGCTTATAATGATATTACGGTAACAGATCCAGCTCAAGCAGTTTCGTTAGCTACACATGATAAGAAGACGAAGGAAGGAGAACTTAAATGGCTTCGTCCAGTAATTAATATTCCTGGATTGATTAGTGAGGAGTTTGTTTATAAATACTTCAGTGATGGGAAACATATTTTTGTGCCTAGGAAATTTGATACGTATGTGGAGGCACATTTTAACGGTTACATGTGGGAGGTACTTGGTCCTGATGGAACATTGTACGTTTTTGATATGCGTCAGGAATCGACCGTTGCCCCAAGCAATCAACGCGTTCCGGGAGATTATAATCACGCAGGAGAATACACTGATTCAGAGCGAGATGAATTGGAGAATTTGCTCATGCCTAAGACCAAAGTTACTGCTTGGTACATTACAGAAATTTCCAACCCTGTGAAATTTACAGATGGGGAACGAATTGTTTTTGAATATGAAACCTTCGGTAAGGTAAACTACTTTAAGGAATTTGCGCAGCCTAATTTAAGAGCGCTACTATATAATGAGTTTTACACGGAACTAAGTCCGGATCCGATCGAATTTTACACAAGGAAAGAATGTAAGACTTACGAAGGAAGTACTGATTTTATCACTTGTCTGGTGGATGTTTCAAGTTTTTTACAAGCGAATAATTCGACCTTTACTACCCTAGATTATTTGTGCCTGGATTATACTTTATCAAGCGGAGTTACCGAAGTCAACCTTGATTGTAAAACGGATTTAGAAGTGTTTTTCAATGGTGGTTTCGAAGGTTTTACAGGAGAAGCTAAACGGAGAATATTAACAGATCCTGCTTCCAATTGGATGTACAGCGAAGAGGAAATGAAAGAATATGAGGACCTAAAATATGGTAGTATTAATATGTTTAAAGATGTATTTCTTAAAAATGTTAAAGCACGAAACAACTATTATATTTTCGAGGAACTGGATTTAGAATACGAACATTTTGATGCCGATGCTTATAATGGAGGAGTAGGATATAATACTACTTCTGACAATGGATTGGAATATAGTCCAGAAGCATCGAGAATGTTGTTGACGAGCGATCCAGAAGTTGCATTGTTTGATAATTTGTATGGATACAAATCGGTGTTATATCGAGGATTGACCAATAGCTCGGACAAGTTTGTACACCAAGGATCAGGAACTTCTTTTTCTGATTGGAAGCGATATAGACATTTAATATCGGATAAATATATTTACGAAGCAGGTGAAGGCTATTTTTATGGAGCCAATACTATAAATAGAGATAATCCATATGTATGTGCAGATAACTATAATGGAGATTATCTTTACCCGGACAACAATGAGCCCACAACGGGAGGTAATGCGCTGTCGTTTGATCACTCATTTTTGCAATCACCCCGTTTCAATAATACCAATTTTACAGATATTGAATCTGAATTTATTCCAGGCGAGGAGTATGAGCTTAGAACCAAAATAGAAGTTCCCTTTACTCTAGATCCACGAGCGGTTAATTTTGATATCAATATTGCCACTGGAGATGCGTCGTCGTTACATAATTATGATGACTTACATCAGTTTATACCAAGTGGAATTTATAATCCTAGCGCGCCATCTTCGATGTTTAATTTTGATGCGCCCGCACCAACTGACCTTATGGAAAAGGCCAATCCGGCAATGAAAAGTGAAACCATTTTTACAACATTCAATAATGCGATTAAATGGAACAATATGTATCAGACAAATGGGGCTGAAATTTATACAGCAAATCGATTTGTAATGCCAGACATTCCTTCGGATTATGAAGGATTTGATATTCAAATTGGTCCGGCAAATTCCGATAATGATTTTTCTATGGGACCAAAGAATGGAGCGGGAGTCACGAGCTACGTAAATGGGATAGCGGGATATGCAACAAATCCTGATTTCACGTTTGATATAGCCTCCTCTTGGTACACGTATTATTTGACGAATTCAAATCTTGAACGATGGCAATATAACAGCACAAATCAAAGTTTGGTAGCTGATCGAGATGCGTACTATAAGCCTACTCCAAATTTTGGAATTGGTCTTCCATGGAGTCAAGTAGCTGGATTTGCACATCGTATTTTTTACGGAATGAATGATCCAAGCTTACCAGAATTAGGATTCAACTCTCCGTTCTATAACTTTTGGTCAAATGTATTTGCGAAGCCAGGCGTAGGAGTTAATGGAGATCTTTATTTGTGGCCAAATAAACCTACCGCAGCCGACGCGGATGTACAATTGCAAGGCATGGAGTTGGTTCGACATGGGAAAACGCCTTACATGCTACGGCGAGCTAACTTTTATCAATACAACGGGGAAGCAAAATACTCAGAAGTAAATGATCTTGGACCGAATTTGGGCAGACATTTGTCTGTATCCCACGAAATAAATTATGACATTACACAAATTCAGGTTAACAACTTTAAGAAGACCCCTCAGCCTTATACAAAAGCAGACGGATCAACTGGATACGTTTATACCGTAGAAGTGACGCCTAAGTACTTTTCAAAAGGTGGGAATGTATATCCAGCAATGCGAAATATTTTTCTATTGAAATCGATCACAAGAAAGGATCGTTACAACAGCTGCACAAATTGTCCTACCCAAACATTTGCGTATGAGCGATATGATTTTGATGAGAATAATTTTGAAGGATATGATCATGCAGAAATCTATGCCAAAGGAAGCGTAATTTTGATGGCTGGATCTACGGATCATTTAGGTAAAGAAGTGACGTATGATTATTATTCATTAGGAGACGAACCTACCCGTTATATTGTAACAAATAAATCTGAGCGGAGTAATCTGAAAACGGCATCCTCTACGCAAGACCCCGTAGCAATAGGGCCGGAAGTAACCCTTCAGATTTATCCTGCGGTACAACAAGAAGGCGTTTTCACACAACATGGATGGAATTATACGATATATGAATATACAAACGGTAGAATTTTAACCGAAAATGCGGGTGTATTTCCTTCCAATTCCGTGCATACTTCAACGAATCCACAATCTTCTGGTTTTGAGCAAGTAAAAGTTATTTTGCCTAAGCTTAATTCTGAATCAGCTAATGATTTTGCATTATATGAGTTTAGTCATGATCCATTTAAGTTTGGAAAAATGCTTAAAATGGAAAATTTTGCATCCGACAACGCACGTTTGGATAAAACCGAGTATACCTACCAAGTAAGTAAAGCATACGATAATTATTTTAGTCGAAAAGTAACGAATCTTCAATACCCAACTGGCTCTAAGGTCTTTAAAGTAGGAGATGATAAAGAGTATGGGAACTATGCCGATTATTACTATGGCGTGTCGCCAATAAATCAAAATGGATATGCACTAAGAATGTATGTGTTGTCTGATCGGGATAATGAAAAAGAAGTGATTAAGGGGTACAGTTATGGAGCAAGTTTTTTTGTTCGTTTAATTCAGGAAAAGAAAACGGTATACGATTATTGTGATGCAACATATTACGTAGAAGATGATGGAGGTGGAGGAACTACGAATCCAGGTTCTGGTGTACGGGATGTAGCAATTGTCATGAATCGTTCAGATGTAGAAAAAATCAATCCATCTGTGAAGGGTGAAGTATATAAAGAGACCGTAAAAAATCTTAACGATGCGGTAGATCAGGAAGTTATTCGCCAAAGACAGGAGCGAGACAAAATTATTGCTGAAAATCCTGATTTGGAGGAAAAAGAGAAGTCGTTGCCCGCAGTAGTTGCTGCCGCTGAAGATCAAGTAAGACAGAAAATAGGATTTGTATTAGGAGGAAATACGTATGCCGTGAACGTAATGGAAACCATTACGGATTATGAATACTTTGATGGAAACGAGCAAGGAATGACCAATAGTGATGGATATAAATATCTCTTAGATAAAAAAGATGATTTGGGCAATAAGTTTGCGTATATATCATTGAATACCAGTTCTTGGAATAATGAATATAACTTTGAACCTTCTTGGAATTTATATAGTACTACGCAATATTCTCCTCAGTTGCCTGGACTTAAAAATAAAACGGAGTACTTCTATTATTGGGATCAGCGAAAACTAGAAGGAATTTTCAATCCGGAAGAGATAAATACGGTAGAACTGGATGGGATTAGTTTCTTTGCCCGAATTTATAAAAATGGAGCTCGAACGGAAGGAATGCAGACCCGTAAGACCACTTGGAATTATGGAAGTGTAGAGTCGGTTAATAATGAATACTACATTTATGGAACATCCTTTGAACCCGTTCCTCCAGGATTTGATATATATCATATTCTTGCAGATGGATCGATTATTAAATCAGAAGCACCAGATGAAGATGGACCACAACCTGAGGAAACCGAATATGAGTTTGATCCGCTAAATTATGAAGATAGACAATTAGATTATGCGGGTACCCTCGCACAACCTTTCTTTCCGGCATGTGCAGATATTAAACCGGTACCAACGGATGTAGCGTATGAGTGCGTAGTTATTTCAGAGTTGAATGCCAAAACCTTCGTAAATGATGATACAAAATGGGCTAGTCAGCAGTTTGATAACCCTCTTTATGCCGAATGTGGGCATTTTGGACAAATAGAATATAAATTTTGTAAGGTGAAAGATCCTGTTGGGTCAGAAAAACCAATTAAGACGATTAGTTATCTTTCTGAAATTCATCGGAATAAGTCGAAGGCGTCTACGCGACCAAATGATGATCTGCCCATTATGAAAATTCATATAGGAACGGATAATAAACCGGTGTATGATTATGGCTACCGGGAGTTCACGGCCGTAAAAATGGAGAACCGAAACTATTTGGGATTATACAATAAAATTACTGATAGTCGAGGGATGGTTACGGATTATTCCTATGATATCGGGAAAACCAATTATTATAAAGATTTGGAGAACGTTGATCAAAGTTATCGATTGGGTGAAATGAAAGCACCAGGGAAGCCGCTGAAAATAATTATTGCAGAAGGAACAACAGCTAGTCAAACGTCAAAATTTGCATATAACGATGTGCTCTTAATTGATACAATTATTGACACTAATAACGTTGAAGGGACTTATGAGTATGATGAATTTAATCGTTTAACTAGCATATCTGAAAATGATGTAAAACTTAAAAGTTATTCATACCATTTTTGGGATGGTCAATTAAGTGACAACTTTGAAGAGAGAATGGCTAAAAATTATGTAGAAAGTACGACGTATCTTGATAGCGATCCAAACGTTAATAATAATGTGAAACGTTCTTATGTTAATCCATTAAAACAAGCGATTCAATCTATATCCTATACTTCCGGTACATCTAATCCAACCACAAAATTAATTTATTCTGGTGAGACAACATATGATAATTGGGGAAGAGCTATTCGTTCTTATCGACCATTTGAAACAACTTTTGCAGGAAATATAGCGCCGTTGAGTGCAATATCGCTAGAATACAAGGAAGCTGTTTACGAGGAAAATCAGCGTTCATTATTACTAAAGGAATTTAAACCAGGTGAAAGCATAACAAAAAATCATGGTGTTATTCATGAACGTTGCTTCATTTCCTGGTCAGAATTGCGTGCGGAATTAGGCTTGTCTGCTTCAGAAATGGTGCGTATTACAACGACATCTAGCGGAAATGTGAAACCTCATGTATTTAAAAAGCATAAAGTAGTTGATGAGGATGGAAAAATAAATATTGCTTATATTGATGTAATGGGAAGAACAGTTGCAAACAAATCTGCATTAAGTCCGACAGAAGATATAGTTACTTGGTTCATATATGATACCAGAGGAAACGTAGTTGAATCTGTAAATTCCAAAGGTCAGAATTCGGTTTATTTATATAATACCCTTGGTCAAATGTATTACGAGGAAACAGTAGATGGAGGCGTAAAGAAATTTATTTATAATGTCTCAGGAGATTTAGTAGCTCAAGAAGATGGAAATCTACGAACCGAAAATATGACACGTATTACTAAGTATGACCTTTTGGGTAGACCAATTGAACAGGGGAAGTATCCAAAACCAAACGGAACGTTTAATTTTAGTCGTTTTGCTACAGATGAATTATTAACATTAGATAAAACAGCCAAATCCTTTGGTGTCGGACTTTATTACAATATGGATGTCAATAATTTATCATTGATAATGGAGAAAAAGTGGTTTTACGACAATACGGAAGCCACTACGATTCCATATGAAATGGATGATTATTTGATTGAAAATTACGTGCCGTTTCAAGATAAAAACCAAGGAAAATTATCCTTTTCAGAGAGCTATAAGGTGGATGGTCAGGTGAGTGTATCCGTTTTGAAAAAGGTTTTTGCTTATAACAATCGTGGGCAATTGAGTTTAGAATTTCAACAGTTCAATCCAAATGGGTTGAGTTTGACAGCTCAAGGAAAAGGGACCGGTATTTGGTATAATAATTATGATACGCAAGGAAATTTAGTAGATGAAAGTGTTGATTTTAATAATGATTTGATCCCGGATGTACAACACTATTTTGTGTTTGATGACTGGAATCGTTTAAAAAATGTGTACTTTAATTTTGGAAATCAGGGATTAGCAGGGAATAAATTGATAGAGTTAGATTATGACGATGCGAATGGATTGATGACGGGTAAAAAATATTTCATGAAATTAAATGGAGTAGAGACACTTTTGGACGATATGAGTTATTCATATGATATACGTGAACGAATGACCAGTATGGAGTCTAAATTTTTCAATTATTCTCTAAAATACGATAGCGATATATTTATTGGAGGAGTCAGCCAAAATAGAAATGGAAATATAAATGGTGTACAAGCTATATATGATTTTACGACCGCGATTAACGACCCAGGTAATTTCAGTACAACGACTTTTAGCTATCAATATGACAATTTGAATCGATTGATTTTAGCAAAAGATAATACTTATGGAGGTAACTCATATAGCTATGATGTTTTAGGGAATTTGGTTCATATTTCACGTCAATTTGCTGATAAAAGAGAGGATTTAAATATGACTTTTTCTACAGGCAAAAATCAGATGACTGGATATCAAAAAACGATAACTCCGGTTGGAGCGAATGTGTCTAATCTTTCAAAATCGTTTGAGTATGATTTAAATGGAAATTTAATAGAGGACAATTCGCGAAATATTACCAATATTAAATATGAACGAGCTAATCTTCCAATAAAAATTGAAGATCAAACGGGTCAAGAAGTTAATTATATTTACGATGAAAGAGATCAGCGAATCTATAAGGATATAACCGATGCAAGCTTAAATGTGGATGCACCACAATTTTATTTAAGAGATGCAATGGGACGAGAGTTAGGAATTATGGATTTGGAAAATGACGAGTGGGTTATGAATTTATATGCCGATAACCGATTTGCGCGTGTAAATATTGATGAAGATAATTTGCTAACACTGAATGAAGTTCCTAAAGCGCCTGATTATATAGACGAGGCTAAATTATCTACAGGACAACAGATCCAACAGATCATGGCTGTACTTCAAAAATGGAGACAAGATGGGTATGATTTTCCGGGAGAATTGGTAAGTATAAAAGAGCGGGATATATATACAGGAGAGTTAGCCGAGAATGTAGAGTTTTTGATGAGAACAACGCTGGAAAATAGAAAAGTGAATAATTCGAATTATCAATTTGATGAAATTTCATCTACGGCAATTAAAAATGACAAAGAGATAATTAAGATTCCTGGAGAAGGAGGAAAAGGAAATAATGGAGGTGATGTTGGACCTGGCGCGCCGGGAGTAATTCGTATTCCGGTAAGAGCTTTAATTCAAGAAGCCCTTCCAAATCCTCAAAACCCAGATATACCAGGATTAAATACAGGCACCCCTGATGATTTTAATGGATTACGTTTCTATGTTTATGATCATTTAGGAAACACCAGAGTTACGTATGGTGTAAAGGATACGGATGATAGTAATTCAGAGTTTGATTTAGGATATCAAATCTTGGGAGCGTACGATTACTACCCTTATGGAAAAGTGTTGAGAGAATACAATTGGTCCGTACAGGAAATTTATTTAACCACACAGCATGAACGAGATCAAGAGACGGGATATGATTATCGTGGAGCTCGTTTTTATGATTCAGAAACAGGTAAATTTTTGAGTTTAGATCCATTGGCCAGCAAGTATCCAGGTTTATCCGATTACAATTATGTTGCAGGCAATCCAATAATTTTTATTGACGAGGATGGAAGAAAGATACGTGGGGTTAGAACTAAAAATGGGAAGATTACACACATTTCAAATAGAGCAAAGGCGCGTGGTACTGAACGATATATAGAAGCAAGATCGGCTACAGCTACTGGAAGGTCGCAAATAGCTAAATTGATAGAGAAGCCATACAGAGTCAAAATAACGGTAACAGATAAAATTTTAGTAAATCCAGAAGGGATGGAAGGGAATAAGATGAAATTTGCTAAATTACAGGGGTTGTCGGCTAGGAAGAAATGGCTTATTGTTTCTACAAACACAGAAAGTGTTGATGAAATTAAGGAAAGAGGAGGTGAAGTGGACGTCGTGATTCCAACAGACAATGGAGGCGTATCGGAAGGTAAAATTGATAGCGAGTCGTTTATTGATCCCTTTGTGGATAAGAATACAGGAAGTAATACGGAAGTTGGGAGTGCAGCAGAGGAGTCAGGTTACAATGATTATATGAAATCAATTGAAGGAGAGGATCCATCACAAGAAGAAATAATCCACAGAAATGGAGCACATGAGGAAACACATGTGTTTGAAGAGTTAGATCTTACTAAATTTGAAAGTGAGAAAAGAGCTTATGAGCATGAGGTGGAAGAGTCTAAAGAATATAAGAATGATCATAAATAATAATTTAATAAAAATAGCTTGGTCATTTATATCCTTAATAATGATCATTTTGACTACTTCTTGTAAAGTAGAAGGGAATTTTAAGTTGTTGTCAAAACCGGTACGGAAAGAAATTAAGCATCAAGCTCGTGCAAATAAAATACTCAAGAACTATAAATTGTATGAGGTTTTAGGAAGGCTCAATTTGTGCCACGTTTCAGAGGACAGCTGCAGGGGGCTGTTTACGATCAAGTTGCAAGATAAACGAGATCATATGCAAACGAGAAGACTTCCATTAATTGTTTCAGATAGCGGATTTATGATTAATACCTATTATCACAAAGGTCAGCTAATAAAGGAGGATTCAACAGCTTTTTTAGAGTCTTCCAATAAAATTTTAATGGAATTGAAGAAGACGTTTAAAGAAGATGAATTTATTAAATTGAAAAAGGAGTTTCTTAAAGGGTCCTGGAACGAATGTTATGCCAGGGTTCATTATAGTCGATATAGATAGTGTCGAAAACTCAACAACAAAACTTGCGCGCGTTTTAGTGAAGCGTAAACGCGTGCAAGTGGTTAGATGCCAGAACGAACTTTTTAGTGAACTTCAAATTCATTGGCTTCAATGCTAAACTTATAAGTTGTTATTTTACGATTAGGTATTGGCTGAATCTTCGCCTCACGCCAATCAACACTATTTACCTGATGTTTTCCTTTCCACACTTTAACTGCTTCAATACAAGATTCATCCGAATACAAAATGTCGATGTAATTCGCATTTCTATTTCCTAAAGTAGATGTATCTTCTTGGATATCGTCATATAATTCCATTACCAATTCTTTAAAAACAAAACTTGCGCGCGTTTTAGTGAAGCGTAAACGCGTGCAAATGGTTAGATGCCAGAACGAACTTTTTAGCGAACTTCAAATTTATGGGCTTCAATGCTAAACTTATAAGTTGTTATTTTGCTACTAGGTATTGGCTGAATCTTCGCTTCACGCCAATCAACACTACTTACCTGATGTTTTCCTTTCCGCACTTTAACTGCTTCAATACAAGATTCATCCGAATACAAAATGTCGATGTAATTCGCATTTCTATTTCCTAAAGTAGATGTATCTTCTTGGATATCGTCATATAATTCCATTACCAATTCTTTAAAAATCATTTTTACTTTGAGTGAATCCGGGTCAAATCGATAAAGAAGTAATTCCGTAATAGGGCTGCACTCACTTCCTGGGGGACAACCAACACCGGAAAGAATCATCAATTCATCTTGATTATCTGAGCAATCCACATTTACAACCTGCAGTTCCAATCCAGAAACGTCTTCATTTGGATAGGGACGATTAAAAAACAAACCGTTTTCATTCCAATTGGTTCCAATAGTTGGTATTCGTCTACCGTTTTTCCCATCTATAATAAAGCCCTGTACATGATGAAAATTGACATACAATACAACGTAGTCATCCTTGGCGTCGCCATTGAAATTTAGTTTGGTTGGAACTACCGAGTAGTACTCCGAATGATTTTCATCTGCGTTGGCAGAATCTCTATAGTCGGTCAGCGGAATCTTATGTTCATAGGCAAACCGTACTTTTTTCAAGAATGCAGAATCGATCGGAAAAGTGTCTAATTGTACAGGAAGAGTGGAGTCGAGTGTGACTAGTGTATCTACTGTAGATTCAACAGGTTGATTAACATTCTCAGAATCGGGCTTACAGGAAAAGAGCAGAAATCCAACAAATACCAACGTTAGGTAATAAGGTGCGGATTGGCAAGAATTCTTTTGTCCTTCCATGTGTGGTTTTTTATCTAGACTAAATAATAATTCCCTGACAATGAGAGTTTTATATTCTCGTTAAGCAAAGAAGATCCAATAAATAATCGCTCCGAAAAGAATGTACTTCACGGCGTAGTATAGCGTTTTATTGTAGGCCTTCAGTTTCTTTCCAACAATTCGAATCTGATATAGGTATTTAAAGACCTTATTGATGTTTCCAGTGTTGTCTCCGTCTTCATTTGGAGCGCGGGAAGCAGCAACAATAAACCACGCAAAAAATGAATTTAGCCAGCGCCCTATGATATTGCGCATCGGACGCTTGATGTCGCAGAAAAAAATCAATCGATCACTGTCTGCATTATTATACGCATCGTGTAAATAGGTCTCATCAAACAAAACCACGTCACCATCTTTCCAGAAATATTCGGTCCCGTCTACATCGATATAACATTCTGGAGCGTTTGGCGTAACCAATCCTAAATGATACCTTAGAGAACCTGCAAACGGATCTCGATGAGGCGGAAGTTTAGACCCGGCAGGCAATACCACAAACATGGCCGCTTTAATGGATTTAATCCCCTTGATTAATTCGATGGTTTTAGGACATTTGTCCAAAGCAGATGAATGGAACGATTTGGAATACCATTTAATATAAAAACGTTTCCAACCTCTTCTGAAAAATGAATTGAATCCGATGTCA
Organism: Cytophagales bacterium; assembly: GCA_965277185.1. Classification (GTDB taxonomy): domain Bacteria; phylum Bacteroidota; class Bacteroidia; order Cytophagales; family JAHDFW01; genus JAHDFW01. Next base: position 48,229 of record CBDICC010000020.1, read on the forward strand.
TTGTATTGATCGGACCCCTTTATACTTTCGGCTTTGTTCAGACTCAATGCTTCTTCTTTGATTATTTCCCAATTATCTTGCAACGGCTGTAATTCAGGCATGATCTTAGGATCAAGATAAGCGGTGTTTGGTACTTTCGAAAAGGCATACATCAATAAATTGATCGGAGCCATAAACGTAGAGTGGTCAAACATTTGACGCATGAATTTAAATCTTCGCTTCCCTCTGAAGTGCACAATAATTCCACTGATAATAAATACTAATAAAACGGTATACCCGTGAGACCATTCGAATTTGAAATTCGTTATATAGGATTGCAGGTATTGAATTACGTCTTGGAGCATATCAGATATTGTACTTATTACTTAGTTGATTTTAGTAGATCTAATCTACCAATGTAGACCTTTCTAAAATCTTGGGCAAAAGTACTAAAATAAGATGAGAAGAATTTACTGATCAATAATTCTTATTGAGTAGGACGGGCGCATTGGCTGCTCAATCAAATTAGATATAAGAACCTAATTTAGAATGGATTCAATCTGCCTCTAAATCAAAGCGATATTTTTCTTTGGCTTCGGATGCTTCAAAATGGAGATCACATAAAATGGTTTCCCAACCATCTATAATACTATAGGAGGCACTTTCACCACAAACCTCACACATTTTTTCACTTACGAACCTGACATTGTCGACCAACTCTTGAAAGTGTTCGTCTTCACCATCAAACCTAATTTCCAAACCGGCGTATTTTTGAAATACCTCCGTAATTTCTATGCCTTTGGGTACGTTGTCAAATACGATATTAACCAATGTCAACCATCCCTCTCCACAATGTTCTTTGATTTGATCTTTAGCTTCTTTTCGGTTCATATTTTGCTTGCTTGCTTGATTTATTTTATAATTCGAATAATAGCCAGATCATCCGTGACTACGTGATTCCATTCAGAATGGATAGAACGGACCTTTCGATCTAGAAAATTTTCAAACTTGGAATCCTCCTTATCCGTTAGCAAATAGTGGATTATTTCCTCTTCTGTCTTTTGTTGTTGCTTGTTAGTTAAATTTTTAAAGGTGAATATTCCATCTGTAGAAATTGATAAATCCTGAAATTGAGTAATAGAAAGTCGTTGATTTTGGCGCTTAAACCATTCATCAAATGCTTTACCTAAATGATAGCCCAAATAATCAGGTTTGTCATCTTGTGCATACTCAACTAATTTTCCATCAATACAAACTAAGCCATCGCCAATTGTAAGTATTTCAGCGGTGGAATCCTGGGTATTGACTACAGCAATAATCAAGGTGGCCAAAAGTTCATTTGTTTCTAATCCCAGTTGATTTTTAGTGATTTTAACTTGTTGAATTAACCCTTCAACGACGTTTCTCAGTTGTGTCTTTTCATCACATGAGATTCCTGTATGAAATTCCTCATACCAAGCTTGTTTCGCGTAGTTTCTTAAAATTTTGCCGTAGAGCATGGCGGCAAATGCGGATTCAGTACCCATCGTACAGCCGTCTAATACGGCGATTAGTTTTTGATGGTTCCCTATATTCTCTTCGACCCAAAAGTCTTCGCAGTAGTTTGTATGAAAAGCTCCAATTCTTAACGTTTTATATATGTTCATTAAATGATTGCACAGCGGCATCGGGGCGAAATTAACTAAAAACGAGTATTTATTGAAGAGTTTTCAGAGATGTTCATTTATGATCGTTTAATCCATAGTCGTAGTTTAGACAAAAAAGAAAAATCCCGTGTACTTAATAAAGTTAAGCACACGGGATTTATTTTAGCAAGGCAACGCCTCAATTCGAATTAATTCACCTTATTCAATTTAATCTTTAATCACTTTTCGAACAACTACATCATCTCCAATCTGAATGAGTACATAATATACTCCTGCAGCATGTTGACTAATGTTGATTTGATCACTTACGTATTTCGAATGTAGGTTTTTAGAACTAATCTCTTCACCTAGGACATTTCGAATACTAATGTTCAAATCTTGAACACGTTTTAAGTTGATGTTTAATGTGAAGACACCATTGTTTGGATTCGGGAATAACTGCACTTTATAAGTGGCTTTTTCCACAATCCCAACTACATCCGTAACCGTAAATGGATCAGAAACCAAATCAGGACAAGAAGTTCCTCCGCCTGTTATACCAAGAACTGTATACACACCATTTTCTGGTGGAGTCAACAATTGGAAAGTGGCACCGTCAATAAGAGTGTCATTTAAATACCATTGATAACTTGGATACGATCCGGTCTCGAGCGTACCTCCACTGTACGTAATTACTGGAGCAGAAGGCAAGGCATCAATCGAAATTGTAACCGTGTCTGTGTTTGTACAATTGTTTGCATCCGTTCCTGTAACCGTGTATGTAGTAGTGGTTGTTGGATTAACTAATACATTTGATCCAGTTCCAGCACCGTTATCCCAAGAATAACTAGCTGCACCAAAGGCGGTTAATGTACCTGTATCTCCTTCACAAATGGAGAAATCTGCATTTGCCACAATCGTTGGTAACGGATTAACGACCACGGTTACTTGTGCCTGATCTGTACAACCACTAGTGGTTCCAGTAACGTTATAAGTCGTAGTTGTTGTTGGATGTACAGTTGCCATAGCATTGGTTCCAAGACTATTATCCCATAGATAAGAACTTGCTCCACTAGCCGAGATATCGACAGAATCACCCTCGCAAATGGTCGTTCCACCCAAAGCACTTACAGAAGGCGCTGAATTGATGGTTACGCTAAAAGAGCGCTCATCCGAACAATTTGGAGTCGTTCCAGTTTCGTCGTAAATAAACACGGTTTGAGTAGAAGTGATTGCAGTTCCAAATGCAAGTGGTCCAACACCTCCGGTGCTGCTATAATAACCACCATTGCTCAACGCAGGTAAAATATAATTACCGCAATTGGTTACATCTCCAACACTATCGACAGAAGGAGTTGTATTCACAGCAATATCAAATGAGTTTTCTGTAGTACAATTTGGAGTCGTTCCCGTCTCCGAATATACATAAACCGTTTGATTACTATTAATCACTGTCCCAGCGGAAAGCGCATTTACACCCATGGAACTACTAAAGTAATTTCCGTTTGTCAATGCAGGTAAGGTGTAATCATCGCAAACTGCAACATCTGCCGGAGCATCGGCTGTAGGGTTGGCAATAATAGTTACATCGAAACTACTTTCATCAAAGCAATTAGGAGTCGTTCCTGTTTCAGCATATATGTATATGGTTTGATTACTTGAAATAACCGAACCTACCGCCAACGAACCTGTTCCTCCTGATCCGGAAAAGTATGCTCCAGAAGAAAGGTTAGGCAATGTGAAGCTACTACAAACCGTTGTGTCAGGAAGTATATCTACCGTTGGTGTTGTGTTTATAGTGATGATGAAACTATTTTCGTCCGTACAATTAGGAGTAGTACCTGTTTCAGCATAAACATAAATGGTATCTGTGGTAATAATGCTCGTTCCTACCGGAATGGACCCAACTCCACCGCTCGCACTGTAATAGTTCCCAACAGTTAAATTAGGTAAAGTATAACTATCACATGCCGTAACATCTGAAGGAGCATCTGCAGTAGGAGTGACGTCTATTGTTACTGTAAAACTATTTTCATCCGTACAGTTTGGAGTAGTACCTGTTTCTGCATAAACAAAGATTGTCTGAGTACCAGTAATGATCGTTCCAGTCGCAATTGCACCAATTCCACCCGAAGTTGAATAATAATTACCAACTGTTAAAGCAGGTAAAGTATAACTATCACATTGTCGTACGTTGGCTGGAGCATCTGCTACAGGAGTAGTATTCAACGTAACGGCTACATCCGAACTTTCGTTTGGACATCCATTAGATCCAGTTAACGTATAAGTGTACGTTGTACCTGCGTCCATTCCTGGATTATATACACCTGTACCTGAATTCAGTGAAGGCAACCACGATCCACCAGACTCAGCTCCACCGAGTAGTGTTTCTAAATTCGTAGTACCATCTGTAGAACATACCGTTAATGTATTGTTGGAACCTGCGTTTCGTGGAGTTCCGACATTAATAGCTAAAGTCAAACTATCCTGACATGCACCAGTAGGTGTTAGATATTGTACGTTATAAGTTGCCCCTGACATTCCTGATGTGATTATACCAGTCATAGGGTCGATAGAAGAACCATCTGAAGGATCGGGGTTAAAGCTAAATGTACCTCCAATGCTGTTTATTACCCCTGGCACTCCATTCGAATCCGAACAGAAATCAGGATAAATAAATGTAGGATCATCATTTCCGGTTATGGTTACAATAACGGTCGCGACATCATTAGAACATGGTGCATTACCAGTTATTGTATAGGTATATGTCCCTGCAATGTTAGATCCTGGAGTAAATGTACCTTGATCTCCACCTGTTAATGCAGTTCCTGGTCCAGACCATGCTCCACCTAGATCGGCCGTTCCTAGTAATAAATATAAATCTACTGGCGGTGCGGTCGCACAAATACCAACGGTATTATTGGTTCCAGCATTTGGCGCAGGAACCACAGTGACAATAAAACTGTTATCCGCACTGCAATTAGGAGTCGTTCCCGTTTCAGCATATACATATATTGTATCAGTTGAAGATATGATGGTTCCAGCTGAGATCGAACCAACTCCTCCTGGAGAAGCAAAGTAATTACCTACTGAAAGTGCAGGTAATGTATAGCTTCCGCATACAGTAACGTCTGATGGAGCATCTGCGTTTGGTGTTGTATTTACAGTTACCTCAAAACTATTTTCATCCGAACAATTAGGAGTAGTACCAGTTTCGGAATAGATATAAATGGTTTGTGTAGATGTAATGTTGGTTCCAGTTGGAATAGATCCAACTCCTCCTGATCCAGAAAAGTAATTACCAACGGTTAAAGTAGGTAAGACGTATCCATCGCATACGGTTACATCTCCTAAACTATCGACATCAGGTGTGTTGTTAATCGTTACATTTACCGTCTGTACAGCTGCAAGACAAGGAGAAGTTGCACTTACGGTATAGGTAAATGTACCACCTGAATTGATTCCAGGAGTAAAGGTTCCTAAATGTCCATTTGTTAATGGAAAATCGGGTCCAGTCCATACTCCAGTTGTATCGGGAGAACCACCAAGATCAGCAAATAAATCACCTGGAGCACCGGTTGAGCAAAAGTTTTGTGTGCCCATTGTCCCTGCATTGGAAGGAGCAACGACCGTTATGGATACCGTATCAACGGATATACATCCACTTCCGGTTATAGTCCATGCAAATTGATTTACTCCGGTTGTCAAACCATTGACTCCTGAGTTGAATGTTGCCGGCGAAGAAGGTGTTCCTGTTCCAGAGATAAAGGCCCAATTTCCTGCATCAGGAGATGGATTGTTTCCGGCAAGGGTTGCGGTGGTCCCACCACATTGTACTTGATCGGTCCCGGCGTCTGCGATGACTCCACTTCCTACTACTACGCTGAAAAAGTCTGTGCTACAACCACCAGAATTACATGATTGGAAACTTGCAAAATAAGTTCCAGCCGAATCATAGTCATGCGGAGGAGGGTTTTGAAGGGTTGAAAAGGTTCCATCTCCAAAACTCCAAAGCCATGAAGTCGCTGAATCACCCAAGATCGTACTGTCTGCATAAGTGACCGTAACAGGTGCACATCCCGCAGAATCGCTTCCATATAAAACCGCAACAGGTGCCATGGTAGAGCAATCAACTACTCGAACATAATCTGTTTTACTAACTGATGCAGTACATCCAGCACCAATGGTTCCTACTCGGATTATTGTCAATCGTTAGAAGGTATTGATCGGTAGATATAATACGGAATGCAATGTAAACAGTTTGTCCTGCATAAGCGGATAAATCCACACTTCGTGAAGTGCTGCTAGCATTTTCTTCTGTTACCGTCATTAATAAAGTACTATAGTTAGCAGTAGTTGCAGGTAATTGGGAAGTGGAAATTCGTACTTCGTAAGAGTCCTTGAAAGCACTGGCTATTGACTCTCCATCCCAAGTCAACATTTGATTAAGAGGAAGTACTCCAATTCCAGAAGTTAACATCCAGTCGTCAGCTTGTTCACCCGGTCCATTGTAAGAAGTACTTACTGCTTCATTGTCTCCATTACCATCTGCGTCAAAAACAAACCATGCTGTAGAATCTTCTCCGTCAAAAGGTGGATTTACATTGGCGTCTGGAGTGAAAGCATCCATGTTGTATCGATCATATCCTGCCGGCCATCCAGTTCCGAAATTTTCAAAATAAAATGTATCTACAGGTTGATATCCTAAAGATGTAACGGATAAAGAAGAGTAATAAAGACCAGGGGTAGTATATACGTGATTCGCATTATCTGTGTTTGCAGAGGAAGTAGTGGTTCCATCTCCAAAATCCCAAGTGTAGTCCTGATGTCCTGATTCATTGGCGGTAAAGGTGACACCTGGCGCCCCCATACATATGGTGTCTACAGGTGAACGGCTAAACTCTGCTCCCGGTGTAGGCATGAAATCATGAGGAATCAAATAAGTAGCAGTGTCAGCTCTACCACAATCGTTAATTGCAGTGATGGTCAATGTATCTTGACCTGCAGTAGTATACGTTCTGTAAATAACTCCCAATGGATCAGTACTACTGTAGCTGGTTCCATCTGCGAAGGTATAGGTCATTCCAGAAACAGAAGAATCATACACGGTGTCAAAAATGGCTACATAGGTTGTATCACAAACTACGTTTTGCGCATATCCAGTAACTTCAATGTCTGGAGTCGATCCTCCTAAAATAGGAATTAAATATAAATCTACGTCCAAACCATAAATGCCTAATAAATTTTCATAGCCATAATCGGTACTCCAGATGTGATTTAATCCGTTTCCTTGGCCTTCAGCAGTTGCGGAGGAAGAGGCAATAAGAACCAGTTCGTCTGTTAAATCTCCAGGGAACACTTCAATTCCCACATGGAAGCTTGCTGTAGTCGGGATTAATTCGTCCATTGGAATGGTGTAGGTTGCATAGGTTGCAACTCCAGTTAATGGCACGTTCAATGCCGTAGGCGAATAGCGTTGACTTACACCAAGAAGTGCTCCTGGTTCACCTGCACCATTATCATCATATACGGCCATTTGAAATTCCATATCATCGTCTGCATCATCCAAAGACGAAAGTGCAACTTGAATAGCTCCTACTTTGGTTACTCCCGGGCTAGGAGTAATAAATCGTTCATATCCACCTTTTATTCCTGTTGCGGACGAATTAGAAACATCAGGAACCAATAAAATATGTTCTCCGGCAGCAATTCCTCCATAACTGGATGCATTAGGTGCTGGATTGTCCCAATAAAGAGAGAGCGTGTCACAATCTCCGGCCGGAGCAATTACTTCAATATAACTCGATTTGGTTTCAGTATCGTTTCCATTTGGTCCGCTTACGGTTAAGGATACATCATACGTTCCAACATTTGGATACGTAACTGCCGGTGGTGTTTGACCAACGTAGGTTGCATTCGTACCAGTACATCCAGTACACGTTACAGTCCCACTTGCCGCTACATCAAATACCCATTGCCATGTTGAAATAATAGCTGTAGGCTGAGATAAATCTGTAAAGTTAACTACACTTGGTGCAATCCATGTAGTTGGAGATGCCACAAAGTTAGAAACGGGTGGATTCGTTCCACAAATTCCTCCTCCATAAGAAGTCCAACTGGCCAAATAAGAATTGACCATACAGTGCATTCGGTAGTATTGTTGACTAGTGAATTGAGAAGAACAAAACGAATAGGACATGTGATTATTCACGGGTGCATTATTCCATGGAAAAGCATTACAAGCACCATTTGAGTTAGAACTTGTAGAACAATTATAAGCGTATGTATCATGTGGATGGGTATCGCTACACCAATCTCCTTCCTGATCACCTTCGCTATTATAGGGTCCACCAAAGGCGGTAGGAGTTCCAGCAGAATTACTTGATCCATTTGCATTTCGAACTTCTTCGTAGCAAGCGGAACATTCATTTCGTTCATCGACTCCTGCGAATGTATGCTCTAATCCAAAAACATGTCCCATTTCATGGGCCAATGTATGTCCTGTAGCGTTGCAATTACCTCTATTTAATACAATTCCTCCTGTAGTACTGGTTCCTCCTGATGGGTCATAAGGGAAACGGGCATATCCACCAGCTGTCATTGATCCAACTACATATATGTTGATTAATTGAGATGGTCTTTGATTATAGGTGTTCTTAAGGGAAAATTCTTCTGTATTGGAATTGTGTGTATAGTTGGCGGCATCTTCAATCCACCGGGCTGAATCCTCACAAAATACCATGTTATGGGTGGAGTAATCACTATTTAAGGTGTTCATCATGTCATCAATCAAGCCTTGATCAATATTGGAGGAAGTTCCGCCATCCATCATTACATGCCATCTCAATTGAAAATACTTTGTGGTAGTTGATGCAGCATCTCTATTCGCAGGATTGTCACAGCCCACTGTAAAAGAACATCCAGCACTTTTGTTTCCAGCAATCCCATCAAAATAGGGACGGGGAGTAGCACAAACGCTGGTTACTTTTGGATTGCCTGAGGTTCGGAATGTAACTTCATATCCATCCGGAGATAATAATTTTCCGTTTTGATTCAAAGGAAGGTTTCTTGGATCTTTTGATTGACCACCTCCATTAGGTGCTGCGGCTTTTCCTGATGCACTTAAGCTGTTGACCAATACTGGCGGTGCTTTATATGCATTCAGTTTAGAAACATCCACTTGGCTATTTCTAACCTTATTATTACGAAGTTTTTTATTAGCGATTGAAATGGGTGTAGCAGTTGAAATCGGCTTTTGCACCTCGTTTCTCTTAATCTGAACAACCTGTTTCACCTCTTTTCCTTCGGTTTGTTTTGGCTTCTTGCCATCTGGTTTGGCAGTGACCTTAGAAATTTCCTTAACCGGTAGGATTTTAGCTTTCTCCTTGGAAATGTCTTGTTGAGCATAGATTGATAAAGTACATAGCCCAGTTAGTACAAGTGTAATCAGTTTCTTCATGTAGATGTATTTCGTTATTGATCCGATTGGCAAATCATTTACTCTGAATAAATACGAATTGGATTCATAAATCTGAATTTACAGTGTCATGAAACATTCATTTCGCATATAACTTAGTCGAATAGAATATACCGTAGTCTAGCAAATTTAATAAAAATACTGGGATTAAGGAGGTGTAAAATGCAGAATCTAAGCCGATTGTTTAACTTTTTGCGGATTAGTGCAATGGATCTTCATTGGGGTATCTACTGACTGTTGGTTTGTGTTTTAAGTACGTTAAGCTTCATCTAATCTTAGTCTAAATGACGTCATGCTTAATTTAGGCTTTGCGACACAATAAAAGCATTCCAAATTAATTTTGAAAAAAAGCGATTGGTGCACTGGAATCAAATTAACTTTTCTCGCTACCTTATGTTGAAATTTGAGATAAATTGAACATTTGATCGAGCAGCGAATTGAGTCATTGTTCCATTTCAGGCCAGTTTATTACGGAAGTTACTTTATTTAAACTTGGGTGTGGTAGTACGTTTTATTATGTAATAGGTAAAGACCAACTTCTTTGAAATAGAATCAAAATGGTCATAATAAATAGTGCAAATTGCCGAAGAAGGAGAATTTCCACAACGATCAATTCTTTTTTTGACTTGTGCTGAAGGAACAATCTGGCCATCAGCCGTTACAATTTGAATTGTCTTTGCTTTATACAAGCAATTTACAATGTTGGGGAGATATAAATCTCCTTTTTTAATATTGCTATCATCCGTAAAAGCGATCGTTTGTCCTTTGAAAATAACGGGTGCATTGGGATTAGAATGGAGTTGGTTGTAAATTAATGTCCGTAACTTATCTTTATCAAGCTTCCACATTCGGTCGTTGTTAAAAATTGAAGTTGTATCAGTTACATACTTCACATTGTCATACATAAATATTACCGGGACGTTACCCGGTTTGAAATTAAATTTCACCTGCTTCGCAGAGAGCACGAAGATTGAGCAGACGAATAAACTCAATAATGTGGAACGTTTAATCATAGAGTTGAACTGTATTAAATGTAACGGTTCAAATTTACAAAGGTTTCAAATGTTATCCGGTCTGCAAAGGTTTATTTAGTACTTTTAAATTTCAAAAGGAACGTGCATTGCGTCTTGTTTTCATGATTACATTAAAATCTAAAATAGAAAAGATAACGGCCTCTGTATGGTTTGCAAGAGGTATCTTGATCATAGGGATTTTGGTTTTAGTACTGCCGTATGCGATCAACTGGGATGGTTCCTACATCAAAGAGCATGACAATTTAGAAGAAAAAGTTGGGAAATTGGTGTCGTTGTCCAATGAAGGACAAACGTTTAGTTTTGATTATCTTTCAGCAGTTAACCCCGTCTTAAATGGGATTCAGAGGGGTTTATTAATGTCTAACCTTCATTTTGTTTCGGCAATATTTGGTGTGTTTGAGCCCTACACAGCTTATTTTGTGAATTTTATTTTAGTGCATAGCATTGGTTTAATAGGCCTATTTCTTCTTTTGAATCAGTATGTAGTTCGAAATCGAAACTTAAGTGCATTGATTGCCGTTTGTTTTACGTTGATGCCGGTGTATGAAACGTACGGTTTGTCCGTGTTAGGAGTTCCTTTTCTAGTGTTTTGTGTTGTAAATGTTTGGAATGAACGACGGATTGTTTTGAATTTGGGAGGCATATTGCTTTTCTGCTTTTACAGTTTTTTGCCACTTGTGGGTATTTTTATCATTGGTTTTTATATTCTTTTTTGGATTGTGAAATTGCTAAAAACACGAAAGTGGAACAAGCTGTATTTGTATCCTTTTGTGGCCTTAATTATGGGCTATCTTCTCTCTAATTTAGGTTTGATTTATTATTCTGTTTTTAAAAATAGTTTTGTAAACCATCGAACAGAGTTTGTTCCGGATGTAGTTTCTTTTGGGGAAGGTTTGGATCGAATTTGGAGCGTATGGGTAGACTCTCATGCGCATGTGTCCAATGGATTTACGGTTCCCTTGATCTTTGCTGTTGTGGTATTGGTATGCACGTTGGTCAATCGTTCACAGAATTGGAAGTGGTTATTGGGAGGATTGATCCTTACGTTGTTTTGTTCCTTATTTCTTGGAATTAAAAATATGGAATTCATGCTTGGATTGAAGCAGCAGTTTAAAATTCTTGCAGCTTTTCAATGGGATCGATTGTATTTTTTGTTGCCTGCAGTGTATTATACCTTATTTGGATTGGCCATTTTTGAATTGTCCAAGTTTAAGTTACCAAAAAGTGTGTTGTTGGGGATTATTCTCTTGCTTATAGGCTTGCAAATCCGAACAAACCTAAGGGATCATGAGGAGTGGAATGTAAATGTGCGGCGAAGTTTTGGCCAGGCGGTGGGCGATAAAAGTTCGTTTAAACGATTTTTTGCCAAAGAATTATTTGAGGCGATTAAGAAGGATGAAGGAGGAGGATTGGAGAAGGCCGCAGCGGTGGGGATCTTTCCGGCGATTTTGAATTATAACGGAATACCGACTATTGGAGGATACAACAATGTGTATTCGTTGAAGCAAAAACAACTTATGCGAACGATCATTTCAAAGGAGCTAAAGAAAAATAAAAACATTAAAAACTACTTTGAACATTGGGGGAGTCGTTGTTACGTATTTTCTGCTGAAATAGGGCAGGGAATGCTGAGGAAGAAATTGGTGCAAAAAAGAAACTGGGAAATTAATAATTTAGAATTGAATCTCGCACCGCTTAGAAAGGAAGGGGTTCATCATTTGATTTCCACGGTTCCTATTAATAATTGGAAAGCGCAAGGATTGACTTTTTCGAAAGTTTATGATAACGAAAATTCGATTTGGAAGGTGTATGTGTATCGATTGTAAACCTGCCTGAAAAGTTAAATTATGCAGAAAAATGGCTTTTCGATTTTACATATGACCCGAAGTAATCTATTTAATAGAACCAATAGTTGTATTTCACTAAGATTAGAACCGCTCTTTAGCTTTCAATTTCTTTTAATCTGTCCTTTATCATTTCAGAAGCACCCTGAGAAAACGATTTTGTAATGGATTTAACCTCCTTTTTTTCCAACTCGGCTATGATTTGGTGGTAATCTTTTGTGAAATCTTCCACTACATCTTTGTTAAACATTCCTAAGACACGTCCAAAGTCCTTTTGAGATACTTCACCAATTTTACTAAGGACATTGTTCAACCTATTTTCAGTTACATAAGTTAAGATGGCTTCTTGAAGTTTTAAAACCTTGTCAGAAGGTGTGTCGTCCTGTTTGATGGATTTGTGGTACTTTTTGTTTTCAGCCCATTTTTCATTTTTGTTCTTTAAAATTACACGACTTCCATTATTGAAATGACGATTTTTGAGGGGTTTAATAATTACTCCTTCTGAAATATTTGGAGTTAGTGAAGGTAGCCCAAGAATAGCAGGAATGGTGGAGTCAAAATCATTTGGGTAGTCCAAGCAAGATTGGATATCTCCTTTAAAAAGTGTCTGGGCATGTAACATGTTTTGTTGTTCGAACAGCGTATTTACTTTTTCTACATCCAAATAGGATTCCATATTGATCAAAATATCAAATGCGTAAAAGTGGTTGTCTGGGCTATAATAGATTCCTTTTTGTACAAGAATAGACTTTTTGTTGATTTCGACATCAGGGTGAGCATAATCACCTCCCATCAATTCACCAAATATAGTGAGTTGCCTTAAATCAGATCTGTCGAGGCTTAAAGTGGACCAGATGTGTTGAAGTTTTGGAAGAAGGTCCAACAATACAAGGTCATGATTGTAAAATTTTTCATCTACACTTATTGCTTCTGTTCTTTTGGCTGAATGAAAATCCTTGCCGTTCGTGGTCCAAAAGCTAATATTCGCACCATGAACTTTCTCCTGAACTATAAATTCATCATCCCAAAACTCATGATCCTTGATTTTTTCTAAGAATTCACTTTGGTAGGTGTTTTCAATGGAATTGTATTTTTTAAACATGGTATTATTCTAGTCTATTAAATTTCCACCTTTTTCATCTGGAACTTGAAATCTCAATTTTTAACCATTTTTCCAATGTGCTGGTAAATCTTGTATACTCCGCATCCGTCATGCTTTTTATACGTGCATTCCCATGATGTTTTCCTTTCAAAATAAACCACTCAGATTTCACTTTCTCATTTGGACGCACCGCACTGGCTGTCCAAGTGTCATTTGCTCCATAGATGTAGATGAACTTATTTCCCTTTTTTTCAAGCCAAGCGTTCAAATCATTTAATAAAGTGCCATCAAACTTTTTATTCATATCAAAAGTGAAAAAAGTGGCCTGTGGATTCTTATCGGTTGGAAGGTCTTTTAATAGATCCTTAAACTCGGATGTTTCATACCCATAATAGCCCATTTCGGTAGCAGATTGGTAGTAGTGCGAATTGTAATGTTCAATAGATCCATCGCTAAAGAATGTAGGACTTGAAACATCAATTAAATATTCTGTGATTTCTTCAATAGAGGCTTTTTCATCTGGAATTTCTTCGCATTTGGAACCCCATTGCCAAAATGAAAATGGATATTCCATAACGGCAAATTCAAACGCTTTTCCAGGAGATAAAAGAGCATATTTAGCTCCAGCTCCTTTGCTGTAAAACTTCAACAGTTTTAGTATTTCAGTCCGATTTTGCAATACTCTTGTTTGAAAAGCCTTTATTTTTGCTCGGCATTCATCCGTTCCAATTGTATCCAAAAAGGTGTAAATTCGTTGTTCTTCCAATGATTTATTGATAGGTGCAACGTAAGGAATACTTACATCAACGTCTTTCGGATAAAAATAACGGTAGAAAATAGTAGTTGCTCCTCCTTTACTAATGCCTGTACTTATCCACTTTTTAGAATAAATAGCTCCAAACAATTCTTTTATGTGATGTAAATCAGCCGTAGCTTGCTTTAAATTTAAATAGTCATAATTAGGTGATTTAGGGACGCTTGCACCAAAAAATCGATGTTCTACCTGAATTTGATTGGCTTGCAATAAAGCGGTTAATTCCGAGGTTCGAAGTCGAGCAGCGTTATAACCTTCCGTCACCATTACCGTGGGCTGTTCAAAACCCTTATGAGTCAAATATACTTTTTGAAAAAAGAATCCTTTCGACTTATCTGAATGATCGATGGGCTGTTTTACCTTAAATACGAAATTGGAGGCTCCTGAAGTGGTATTTTCTAGCCGGTAAATCTGAGAAATGTCCGCAATTTTAGTAAGCCGTTGTTCAATTGGACTGTTTTGAGCTAAGACAACGTAGGACAGAAATAAAGCAAAAAAGAGCGGAAGAATTTTTTTCATGTGGCTATGGAATTATAAATGCTGCAATAAAAAACGGTATAAGCGCGTGTTTATTTGTTTTGCAAGATAATGAATATAATATTAGTCAAGAACTGAAATAAGTTTACCACCATTTTAGGTCACCTTCGATTGCATCTATAGGGGCGGGGCCTAGGCTAAAATGTTCAAAGATCGAATCATGGAAGGAATCTGGTTTATACCCTGTCTTCCGCTTCTTTTCAACGTGTTCCATGAATTCTAAAGGCCATATGAAATTATGCTTTTCAGTGTGGTGCATTAGGTTCGCACTCCAAACCCAATGACCGTCCGAAATTTTCGTTTCCCGATGGGTGATTTTTTCTCCACAGAGAAAACAATACTCGTAGTCAAGAGTAATTGAGACGAATTTAGATTTTTGCAAGTAGGCAAAAATCTCTTGGTTGTTAAATAAAAGGCCGGATGAGCCGCATTGAGATATGTAGTTGCTGTCAGGCTTGTAAACAGTAATGGGAAACGCTATTTTATAAATTCGGGTATACACGTATTAATTAATGAATTAATGAATCACTCAATCAATTTTAATTTGCCTGTAATATCGTTTTTCAACTTAGATATGATCAACGTTTTCTTCTCTTCCAAATTCCAGTTCCAATCCCATTCTTTGGATAGGTAAACTTTTCGAATTTCATATAGATCATTTTTTCCCACTGGAAGGTTCAATTCAAAACGATAAAACTCAATACCAGTCCAACTGTGGAAATAATGCATGGCGCGTGTTTTAGGGTCAAAATAAGCCTGCCATTTATCGTCCATTGAAAGAGACGTTTCCCCTAGTGTTAATACGTCCACTTCCGTTTTGGAAAGTTGAATATCCACCTCCATCAAATCCGCTGTTGTCGGATCAAGATATTGTGGATTATTCATGTCCTCTTTGGTGGATGGAGTTAAGTTTCTTGATAAAACCTTGCCAGATCCAATGTGTTCGGTTTTTCTAAAATCAGAAAAACAAAATAGTTTAGAACCCTCTGGAATTTCTGAAAAGAATATTTTCTCATAAAATAATTGAGAATCAACCGATAAAAGATTGGATTCTAACGTGGCATTTTGGAAAATGCATCGAGCCGGTAATTGAGATCTATTTCCCGTATCAAAATAGAGATACTGTTGTGAGAGCAGTTCTTGGATACGGCTCATTACCGCATCATCCAATTGAATTGTGATGCTTTCTTTCAAGAAATAAGCTCTTAACGATGTTAATAATTAGTTAAGGTCTCTTTTTCGCACAAAATGATTCTGAACAACCTGATCTAAAAACACTTGTGAACCAGCTAATTCAAAATTCAAAACCTCTGGCAATTCGGAAAACAACGAAAATCCTCCTCCTAGCAACATTGGCATCAACGTGATAATCATTTCGTCAATCAAATCTTCCTTTAGAAATCCTTGAATGGTTCTGCCACCGTCGATGTACAATTTCCCGTATCCTTTTGCGTGAATCTCTTCCAATACCTCCTTCAAAGGCCCTTTTGCTAAAAATACCTTTCCGGCATATTCAGCAGGGATTTCTTTCAACGAGTTGCTCAGTACAAAAACGGGTTTGGTGTAAGGCCATTCTACATCGAATCCACACACCGTTTCAAAGGTCGTACGTCCCATGATAAGGGCGTCGATTCCTTCCGTAAATGCGGCATATCCCATGTCAATCTGATCTGGATTGGGAACGGCATAAAGCCAATCCAATCCGCCATTTTTGTCTGCGATACATCCATCCAGACTTGTAGCTATAAATACACAGTTCTTTTTCTCCATAAGACTTAAATTTAAGAGAAAAGTTCCTTTAACAAGCGATTTGAGTGAAAAAAAATATTTGAAAAAAGCCTACATGACACCTGGGCCGCGTCCTCCACAGAGCACATAGGTGATGTAAAGTGAGATGGTTAAGAATGAAAGAATAAAAGGTGTAATAGCGATAATAGAAATGACTTTTCCTCCAAAAAACCACTTGTAAAGATGCTTCTTTCCAGCGGTACGGATGTGCAATATCAATACATAATTTCCATACAAAAAGGCGATTAGGAAATACATCAAAACAATAAGAATGTAGGTTGGAGCTTCATTTAATCCGGATATAACAGACGTTAGCAATAATACAATGCCCAATGTGATTGAGAAAAAGTTGAACATGCATCGATTCAAATGTTCTTTTTCAATAAGCGAGTTAAGATTCATTGTTTGAAAATGTTTGTATTGAATAATTGTGGCAAGAAGTCGGTATGGACGCAATTTTTATCCATACCAACTTAGTGCACTTTGTTAATTAGAGTTGTTGAACCCGTGATTTGTTTTGATTTAATTTGATTTAATTATTTATTTTTTCAGCCCAGGATCAACAGGACGCGCAGGACGAACGGTGCGAACTGGACTAGCAGTAGGTGTCGGTTTTTTCTCATCTTCTTCTGACATGGATAGCGTCACACTATCCCGTACATTTTTCTGAACGGAGATTACACCAAACATGCTTAATAGAAATGCAAAGGCGTACATCATTTTTTCAGATGGATCAATGGTCGCATTCCAAAGTCCAACCATCATCAATACCACTGACATGATGGTAAACATCCAGCTCACTCCATAATATAGATCGGTCACAGGAATTTTTTCTAGGCGATCTCTAACCGTTTTTTGGACGGAGATGGCAGAAAATAGCCCCAACATGAGAACAGTGAAATAGTACCCTTTTTCATTAAGTTCCATTTCTTGAGATCTCCAAATAGCAACTAGAAATCCAATAACTCCGGCTCCAAGGGCTACCCAAGAAGCCATGATATACGCACCTGATGGTTTTTGATTCATGACATTTATTTTTTGTGTGAATGAATTATATTAAAGTAACTGTGACAAATCTCAGGGTTTTGGGGCGACTACTAAAGCCACAATTATTAAAAAACGGATTTTTAATAATTGTTATAAAATGGAATTAAAATTAATTTATAGCATATTGTATTCGATATAACGGATTTTTAATTCTTGATTTAGTTTGGAATTAATCGTGAAAACACGAATATGGTTTTATATGGGTAAATAATGGTATTTGCTTTATTGTTATGTAAAAAATAACTATAATTGTAATTAGCATGCATACGTCGTACGCTATTAATACGTCATTTAACCAATTGCTTATGGAATCTCAAACGACTCAACATACAGAAGGAAAGAATAAACCATCGAGCAATGCTCCAAGTAGAAGTGTGAAATCTGATCGAGCGGCAATTCAACGTAAATCGGCGTCTCATTCTGGCGAATCTAGTCCTGTAGTTATTCCGGATTTTAGAACGAAGGCCGATGGAAAAGCAGGTACAATTCAAATGAAATGGATTAGCAATGGCTCTGCGATTTTACGTTGGGATATTCCGGTAAAGGGGGTGATTTGGTTTTATGATGTGCGATCTAGAAAAATGTACTACCATAATCAAAGTGGACCGGCGATTTACAATGCGAACGAAGGAGTGAAAAACGGAAGACCACGATCCGAATGGTTGAAAATGCGGGGAGGATCAGATCCTCTGAAACATCAAGATGCCAGAGTGGTACATGAAGATGAGGTATATACGGATTCAGATTCTGACTCCGATGATCCAACGCACGATGGGGTTCGCTTAGTGGAGAAAGGAGGAAAGAAAAAAGATAAGGCTGAATTTGATCGATTGAGATTGATCCGTAGAAAACTATACGAAGATAAACGAGCTGATTTTAGCGGAGTCCCAGTAGAACATCGAAAGCCCGGAATGATTAAGGCATGGGTGAAAAAACAGATTCTCGGTAAAGTAAGAAGTAAGATTAAAGCAATTCATGAAAGTAATAATGGAATTACAGTGCGTTGTCATGAGGATACCGGGAAATCAGCGGGATTTCTTATCCAATGGTTTCAACAAACAAGACAATTTAAAATTGTGTTAGCCGGGGACGACCCAACATTGAGAAATGAACTACGAGCAGCGATTCTTCAATTACGACATGAGTTTCCCGGTTGGAGGATAACAGCAAAATTGAATGACCCAGTAGCCTTAGAAGATCATAAGCAAATGCATGCAAAGAAGAAAGAGTCGAGAAAATAAATGCGCTTTAATCGACGGGATGTGAAATTAAAAAAAAGATGTCCCTTCTTTTCTTAAAAGGGAGAATGAGCTATTCTCGAATTTCCAACCAACCTTTATAACCTTTCTGTAAATCTCCTTCTTCATGAACTGGCCAGAATTCATAATAATAAACGCCATCTAAAAGATCTTGACCAGTAAAGTCATTTTGATAAGACTCATTTTGATAAACGAGTACTCCCCAGCGGTTAAAGATTTTTAATATTCCACCTGTCCGAAATCCAGTCAGGATAAAGAATTCATTTTGACCATCTCCGTTTGGTGTGATGATATTGGGAATTGTACGAGTAGGATCTACAATCACTAAAATAGAATCCAACGCTGTACATCCGTTTAAAGAAGTGGTTTCAATATAATACCAATTATTAGAGTCAGGCGAAACGGTAATGTTTTGGGTAACTTCTCCGGTGTTCCAAAGGTAATTTTGCTCTAGGGTAGAAGTTAGCGTCGTTTGTTCTCCAAAATGAATTGCAGAATCTCCGGTAATAAGAGGGGTTGGCAGTGGTAATATGACCACATATTGTGAATCGGTAAAAGAACATCCAAATGCATTTGTCACAACCACGGTATAGGTTTGATTGGAATCTGAATGGATATCAACGATAGAATTGGTGTCTCCGCTATGCCACAAATAAAAATTGTCTCCTGTCATGTTTAACGTAGCGAATGATCCAGTACAAATTGAATCAGGTCCGGAAATAGAGTCTACTGCTGTAGAGAACACGGATATAGTAGTAGAAGCCTGTCCAAAACAGCCGTTGCTATCTAAGCCAGTAAGGATGTAATTGAAGGAAGATCCTGGCGAGACTTGGATAGACGATGTCGTATCTCCTGTTGACCAAGAATAGGATGAAGAACCAGATCCAGTTAAAACGGTAGTGTCACCAAGACAAATAGAACTAGAAGGGGCAACGGAAATGGAAGGATTAATAACGGTATACGTCCAAACTTGTACCGTATCTGAATCAAAGCAACCAAAACCATTGTCGGCTTGTACAATATAGGTTTGATTTGAATTCTGAGCTAGGCTAAAGGAAGCAGTGTTTTGCCCAGAGTTCCAACTATAGTTTGTTGCCCCGAGTGCCGTTAAAGTAATGTTATCGCCAGGACATACAGTATCTTCAGAAACAGAAGCTTGCACTATTGGGTATTCATGAAATGTGACCGCTATGGAGTCTACTAATGGAGGACATTGATTCATAGAATCTGAAACAGATACGATGAAATTAGTAGAACTAGAAGGGTGTCCTGAAGTAGTTGCGGCGAGAGAATCGATTAATTCAATTCCTGGTGACCAATTATAAACAACTGGATCTACTATAAGGCTTGAAGAGGCAAACTCCCATGCTTCAAAATTCGTATTCCAATGGACGGAATTTCGGTTAAGAGGAGTATACCCAATGCTGCCATCTTCATTTTCAATTCCCAATGTCTTTGCCGTAGGAAAAAAAGAAGGGGAAACATTTTCTACATGAATTTCAATATTATTTGTTGATTCAATAAGCCAAATAGATCCGTTTATTGAGAAGAATTGATTGTCGCTAACAATATTGTCAAATCGCACCATGAAAATACGATTTCCCGGAGTACCAATCGTTCTGTACTCAATAAGACCAAAAAGGATAGGGTTTAAATCAGTCCAACAAAGTGCGATCAGGTTGTTGGGAGAGGCAGCATCAGGAATAAACTGAGTAGGAAATGCCCCCGCGGTTAATCCGTCAAAAGATATAAATCCTTCTGAGCTGATATTAACAGTATTATACGTGTTACAAAAGAATCCAAAATCAAATCCAATAGGTACACTTGTTTGGACACAGTCGTTGCAATTTGAGACGGTAGAATTATTCCATGCCGTTAACGGAAGACTTGCAGGAGGTGGAGTTTCGGTGTATGGAATTGAATTGATTTGATAGTCATTACATAGTACGTCCTCGTAAGCAAGGGCGCTAAGAATAACAGAGTCGCCTGCACAAATATCCAAATCTTGTGATATAGATAGTTGACTTGGAAAGGGAACAACGGTAACCATTGTTTGGGTTGAATCTACACAACCATATCCACTATCTGCGATCAAGGTGAAATTTAAGGATTTTGTGGGGTCATGGGTAAGTGAACTGCCTGTGCTATTCGAATTTTCAAAATTCCATGAATAGGAAATGCCTCCGGTTCCGTTTAACGTAACACTTTCTCCTAAACAAATGGTGTCATCCGATAAGGTGATTTGTGGGATAGCATTAGGGGTAACTTCGATGAAGATGCTGTCGTAGAGATGGAAACAACGGTCGGAACTATCGGTGATCGCTAAATTATATTGAACGTTTTCTAACGGTTTTGTCCCGGTCGGATTTAAAGAGCTATCGGCAAGATAATCGCTTGGAGACCATGTATAATGTGCATTGGAAACGGGAGAAAGTAAATCTTCATAGAATCGATAAGCCGAAAGGGACCTACTCCAATTACTTTGATTGAATCCAATAGGAGAGGTGGCGTATTGACCTGTTTTGTTTTCAACTCCCAACGTTCGGGTCGTAGTTCCATTAAAGTCGATAACTTGTTCGATGTGTAATTCAATTGAATTGTCTATTTCCTTAAGGTGGATTTCTCCGGAGAAAATAGTACCAAAAAAACCGCCGCTTGAACGGTCATATCGAATGATGAAAGTTTGGTCTCCAGGGGTTCCTTCTAGGCGATAGCGAATATTAGGTCCGACGGTGAAACCGATCTGAAGATTTGCCCAAAACAAAGCAATAAGATTATTTGGAGCTGAAGCATTAGGTAGGAATTGAGGAATTGGCTCCGCGTTTGTTTGCGGATCAAATGAAACCCAGCCATTAGAAGAGATGTTGATTTCATTATAAGATTCACAATAAAAAGTAAAGTCAAATCCTATTGGAACATTGGAATCAATACAATCAACACAATTGGAGGTAGTGGAGCCGATCCATCCGGCCTGTCCAACAAATGGATCGAAAGGGATTTCTTCAACCTGATACACATTGCAAAGTGCCGAATCTAGGAAATAAGTTTTTGCTTCCAATGTGATTGAATCTCCACGACACAAATGCATGGAATCTTCCAAATCGATAAAATTAATGTGTTGAGCTACGTAAAAATCGATGTTATTTGGTACAACACAACCTGTATTTACATTCAGGACATGCGATACAATATTCTGGCTTTCGGTTAAGATAGCTGAAGTAGAGGCCAAGGTGTCATTTGCGATCAATGAAGCGGGATACCAATTGTATTTATATGTTCCAGTATCCGACGGGACTATATTTAGCAACACAGTATCTTCAAAACAAATCTCTGTCCCTATGGAATCAATGGAAGTTGAAAATCCTGGAACTACTTTTACCGTGACGGTATCTTTATTGGAGCAAGCAGGATCTGTATCACTAGTTACTTCATACACCGTTAATGTGTCAGGAGTTGGAA
The DNA here is from genome assembly GCA_965277185.1 of Cytophagales bacterium. GTDB lineage: Bacteria > Bacteroidota > Bacteroidia > Cytophagales > JAHDFW01 > JAHDFW01. Next base: position 70,194 of record CBDICC010000020.1, read on the forward strand.
TGGGGTTGGCACATGGATTACAAGAAAAATTGGTTCCAACAATTATGGAATCACCCTCAATTGCTCTCCAAGTAAAAACACTTCCTCCTAGTGCATCTAGTTGGGCAGAAATTCCACCGGGGCAAAAAATTTCCTGATCTTCATTAACTCGGGTAGAAGAGACAAAATTAATGGTATAAGTATATACTTGTGTGGTATAAACATCACACCCATCATCACTGACAGTAACCGTAAACGACTTTGAACCACTAAAGTTGGATGAATCCAAATGAATGAAAATTCGTGCTGGATTTCCTGATACCGAAGTATAAGTGGCACCTGAAATAACCAGATTTACATTACTTTGAATGCTTACCTGATCGCTTCCATCTGGATCTTGATATCCAATTTCAAAGTTGACACTATTTTTGTTACAGAGATCGATTGAATTAGGTCCAGTAATGGTTCCAGCATCATTGTTTTGAATCCCTGTGGTTGTACTTGGTTGACTATTAGAACATGCCCGAATGATCATTTGTAAATCGCGCGTTACAAATCCGATGAGTACACCATCTCGATATTCCTCTACTTTGATGGCCGTTACGGCAACTTGAGGGGAACTTGGTTCGAACGTCATTTCACCAGTGGTAGAATCAAAAGTGTTGAATCCACGATTGTCGATAATTGGATAGGTAGCAGTATTTGGCGCATTAAAAGAAACAGTACCCCCTACACCGGTCAACGGTGTAACAAGGGAAAAAACCAGTGAATCACCATCCTGATCCAGTCCGCCATGATTGAAATTAAACGAAAGACCACTGCATGCATATACCAATGGGATGGTGGTAAAAACGGGAGAATTGTTGATTAATGTGGAATCTAAGTTGTTGAGCATGGCTTCTACATACATACAAGAATTACCGGGATTATCGATGTTCGTTATCATTGCATTTCGAGCACAATCCTGATAACTTAAAATCCAATCGGAACATCCTTGAGGCAGCTCGTAGATCAGGCTATAAGTGAATTCTTGAACCCCAGGAAGGTTCCCACTGTTACAACTACTATTGATTATTTGAGAGGGACATAATTGTGAAACTTCACGCGAGGAATCTATATTTAGTTGAATCTCTTGATCAAATCCGCAGTTAACAGAACTCAATTCTATAAAGGCAGCAGTACCAAGATCAACCCCTTCGCAATCCCGATAAAGTTTAAGGACGAACTTAAAAGAATCACCCTGAATGTGGGTATAATACAGATCAATCGCTGTAAGGTGGGAAGCATTGGCTTTTTTCAAGCTGGAAATGCTTACAACCAAAAACAACAATAAGAATAATCTGTAATGTTTGATAGTTGAAGTTTTAAAATGGGATCATTAATCGAACTATGCAATATAATCAAAAATGTAGATAGCTTAATATTTAAGGAGTACTACAACTTTGATACATGGGAAAGTTTATTCGTTTGAGGCTAATTCCAATCAAGATGTTTTCGCTCCGTCCAATACTCCTCTGGCTTAACCATTAAACCTTTTAATAAATCAATATCATGGGCACTTAATTCAAAGTTCAATGCTTTTCGATTATTGTCCAATTGGTTACTTTCCGAAGAGCCACTCAAAATCATACTAGGTTGTAGCGAGTCTTCCACAAATCGAAGTGCGATTGCATCAAGTCCTACCTGATACTTTTTTGAAAGCTTTTCCAATAGGTTATAAGCGGATTGATAATTTGAATATTGATCATTTCGAAAAACCCGACCATTGGCCAATGCTTCTTTGATGATCAGATATTTTCCTTGTAAAGCATCTTTTAATTGATGTAAGCGTTGTTCAAATATGTTATATGTTACCTGAAAACCATCAAAAAGTGCTTCGTTGTCAATGTGGATGTCCATTGCAGCTAAAATCACTTCATTTTGATGTGGCCCTGTTGAAGAAAGTCCAATTTTGATATTGTGCTGCTTTTTTAGTTCATAAAGACGTAGAAGAACAGCTTCATTGATTAAAACGCCAGAATCAAATGTGGCAGAATGAATTTGATAGAAATTCAAATAAGGAAGAAAAGCACTTGATTGTTCCCATTGCTCGTTGAGCTTGGCAAGAGAATGTTCTTTGATTTCATGTTTAGTAGCTTTTGGGTCAAAATTCGCGACATAAGTATATCCCCATTTTGTAGAGATAGAAATGTCTTTATTCCCACTTTCTTCCAGCCATTCTAATAGAATGGTTTCTGCAATTCCATAGCCTGGAGCCGTATCAAAATGACGAATACCCTGATTATAGGCATCGGATAATAGAAGTTTGCCTTTTTCCTTAAAAGTATTCAATGAAAATGGCTGATCCGAAGGGTTTCCGTCTTTTCGAATGTTGATATAATGGGGACGCCCAATGGCCGCGGTACCTAATCCTATGTTCATTTATCCTTGCTTTACGTATTGGTTAGAATTTCACTCCAAAGATAAGCACAACGTATTATCCGGAAGTTTATATTTTCAACGATTGCACTTTGTCCATATTCAACTTACTCGAGAATCTTTCTTGTAACAGGGTTAATTTAGGGTGAATATACGTTTGACAAAAAGAGGCCTCCGGTCTGGTGTATAAATAATTTAGATACGTTTCTTTATTTAGTTTGAAATCCTGAAACATCAATGTTTGTGTTACAATGTCGTGTTCAAAATCGTTCTGAAGCAAACGAATAATCAATTCACAGTGGTTTTTTTGTTCTTTTGAATACGCATACACAGCGGATCGATATTTTTGACGCATCGAGTGATTCGAAGTACTGGAATGAGTGTATAGGTGAATTTCGATCAAATCTTTTAATGAAATAATTGAAGTGTCGAAATGTACAATCACAGCCTCAGAAAACGGTCGGTTTTCTCCTTGTGAAGCGATCCATCCTTGTTCGACTTTGTCTATTCCTAATAAAGATTGAAAAACGCCCTCCGTACACCAATGGCATCCACCACCAAATCCTATTTTTTCAAAATTAGCCAATCAATTGGTTCATTTTTAATCGCAGAGAATGTTCGGTAACCAAACCGTTGGCACGTTCCATGGATTCAATGTTTTTAATGAAAATTAACGTAGGAACAGTCTTTACTCCAAATTGTTGAGCCAATTCCGGATTATGCAAAGCATTGGTTTTGAGAAAAATCGCTTTTCCCTGAAACTCATGTGCTGCCCGTTCCAAAATAGGAGCAAGTGATCTACAAGGATTACAAGTGTCCGTATAAAAATCGAGTACTATTGGAACATCCTGATTTTTCAGTTGAGCTTCGAATTCGGAGGGATCTTTTACTTCAATCATAACTATAATTTGATTAAACTTAACTTAATACATTTGATGTGAACTAATCAAATCCGTTCTAATTAGAAGGGCTATGAACTACAAGATAACATAGAGCAACCTACTTTTTCTTTTGCCCAATCAGGACGTTTGGCAAACCATTTTTGCATATCTGGTTGCTCGTTATAAGGTCGTTGCAGCAATTGATATAATTCATCAATCAATTCATAATTTCCCTTGTCTGCCTCATCGATAGCCAATTGTGCCATGTAATTCCGAAGGACGTATTTAGGATTTACCAACTTCATCTTTTCGCTTCTTTCGGCCTCATTCAGTCCTTCAGCTTTGATATGTGATTGATATTCTGCAAACCAAGCGGCCCATTGATCTTTAAATTCCAATAGTTCTGTCTCAGATTTATAGCTAGATTGTTCAATAATACTCCAAAATTGGTCTAAATTAAGTTCTGTTTGAAGAGTAGATAAATCTCGGAAAAACAACGTCATGTCAATTTCTGAAGTACCCATTAAGTCGGTTAGATTTTGTACAAAAGCAGTAGGCAAGTGACTTTGATACAAACCTAATTTTTCCAACATCATCACATGATAATCGTTCAAATAGGATTCTTTGTATTCCATCAGAATGTCTTCCAGCGGTTTAACCTCTTCGATTAGTGGATATATGGCGTTGGCCAATTGCAAAAGATTCCAAAGACCAATTTCGTGTTGGGCTCCAAAACGATATCTTTTATGCGATGCATCGGTGGTATTGGGTGTCCAGTATGGATCATAATTCTCCAACCAACCATAGGGACCATAATCAATGGTTAACCCGAGGATGGACATATTATCGGTATTCATTACCCCGTGTACAAATCCAACCCGTTTCCAATGAACGATCATGTCTTTGGTTGAAGTGGCAACTTCTTTAAAAAAGGCCAGATAGGACTCTTTTGAAGGAGCACCTAAATGTGGAAAGTGATGTTTAAGCGTGTAATCAGCCAGTTTACGGAGATTTGGAAGGTCTTTGCGTGAAGCAAAAATTTCAAAATTACCAAAACGAATAAAACTAGGCGAAACACGGCAAACTACAGCCCCTTTTTCATCTTGTACATTTCCATTATACAATATATCTCTAGGAACTAGATCTCCTGTTTCCACCAATGATAGTGCCCGAGTTGTAGGAACGCCTAAATGATGCATCGCTTCGCTGCACAAATATTCTCGTACAGACGAGCGCAACACTGCAAGTCCATCGGATCGCCTTGAATAGGGAGTAGGACCAGAACCTTTCAATTGAAATTTCCAGTTTTGATCCTTGATATCCAATTCGGCAATGGTAATTGCTCGTCCATCACCTAACTGTCCAGCCCAGTTTCCAAATTGATGTCCACCATAGCACATGGCATAAGATGGAAAATTATGAAAAGGTTTAGCGCCGCTCATGATGTCTCGTAATTCATCCATATTATCTACCTCCACATCTAATTCCTTCAAAAATTCTTTAGAAAGATGGATTAATGCTGGATTTCCAGGTTTTTTGGTAGGAACATAGGAGAAAAAAGCCTCGTGTACATTCCTAGATTCATTGTTCTGAATATCATCCGCGGGAAGTTCCGATACAAAATGAGGACTGGGAGATATATCTAAAAAGTTAATCATATAATTGTATAAACAGAGTAGAAAAAGAGGATCAAAGTTCCGAAAATTTAAGGGTAAGAAACGAATCTCACCATTTGTCAAGAACTGAAGAATCGTAAAAAAAAGTTATTCAGTTGATCAGTTATTCAGTTGTTAGTTAAGAAAGAATAATTGGAAACCGAAGAACTGAAGAATCGTTAAAAAAGTTATTCAGTTATTCAGTTGATCAGTTATTCAGTTGCTAGTTAAGAAAGAATAATTGGAAACCAAAGAACCGAAGAATCGTAAAAAAAAAGTTATTCAGTTGATCAGTTATTCAGTTGCTAGTTAAGAAAGAATAATTTGAAACCAAAGAACTGAAGAACCAAAGAACTGAAGAACCGAGAAACCGAAGAACTGAAAAACTGAAAAACTGAAAAACTGAAAAACTGAAAAACCGAAGAACCGAAAAACCGAAAAACTAAATTTCCTTATCACAATTCAAGCAAATATATTTATCTTTCAAATTCTTCGTGGTACGAACGTGCTCGTCTACAACTTTACTAATGAAGCTATTGTATACAGTCCCTCCAGGTGCAGCTTGCTTGTCCTTTTTAATTTCATAATATTTCCCGTCCCATTCACTATGTCCCCAACAAATAGGGCAAGTACCTTCAGGTGACGGTCCAACCGTTTGTCCCGAGTCTTTTTTAGAAAAGTAACTTTTGATATTTTCAAGTATTATGCTCATAGTCAGTGGTGTTATGTGTTAGTTGAGGTTATTGTTTCTTATTCTTATCATTGGCAGATCCATCCAGTTGATCGGTGAGATATCGAATCGCTGCTTCTGGATCTAAATTAAAATCTTCGAAAACGATGTTATTCTTTTGATCAATAAAAATAAACCAAGGCGTTCCTTTTGTATGATAGTCAGCCATGATCGTAGACATGCCTTTTCCGGGGTCATGTCCAAAAGGAATGTGCAGCTTATATTTTTCCTGTGTGTGACGGATTTTGTCATAACTGTTCTTTTCAAATCCTTCAAACACCGTTTGCACCGCTAAAAACTGAATTTGGTCATTATCTTTGAACGCTTCCGTAATTTTTTGCAAAGCAGGCAATCCGTGACTATGACATCCTGGACACCAATGTTGATAACAAAAGATTACTTTAAACTTGCCTTCAAATTGAGCTAATCGATAAGGTTTAGCTTCCTTACCTTCTGCGTCAATCCATTGATCTACCCGCAACTCCGGTGCAGGTTTGATTTTTTGCTTTTTGGCCACAGGCATAGGATTTCCATTTATATTAATTAATTGCGTCAAAAAAGGACTTTGCATACTTGATAAAACCAACAAGATTCCTAAATATAAACTGCTCATAATTTCGTGAAATTAAAGTTAATTAGGCTAAGTAATGCGAATACATATTTCGCAACTTTGCAATTTTAGGGTCGATGACCACTCTGCAATACCCTGCTCCACTATTTTCTTTATAAAAGTCTTGATGATCTTGGTCAGCTTCAAAAAAGATGCTTGCCTCAGAGACTTCAGTTACAATGGGGTCATCGAATATTTCCTGTACCTTTTGAATAACGTTTTCAATCACTTGCTTTTGTTCTGCGTCATGATAATAAATTACCGAACGGTATTGGGTTCCTGAATCTGCCCCTTGACGATTTAACGTGGTTGGGTCGTGACTGGTCATGAAAATGGTGATCAAATCTTGTAAGCTGATAATATCTGCATCAAACGTAACTTGAACAACTTCTGCATGACCTGTTTTTCCTGAACAAATCTCGCGATAAGTCGGAGTTCCTGGGACCGTTCCCCCTGTATAACCGGAGACAACATTTGTTACTCCTTTTAACTGCTGCACAATGGCTTCTATACACCAAAAGCAACCTCCTCCGAATGTAGTTACTTGAGTTTTCATATTTATTTTTTTTCTAATTTAATGGATTCTGAGTTAATACAATATCTTAATCCACTTGGTTCAGGTCCATCGGGAAAAACATGCCCTAAGTGTCCGTCGCAAGTGTTGCAAAGTGCTTCTACCCGTACCATTCCATACGAAGTATCTTTATGGTATTTGATCGAATTGTCTTTAATAGGCTGAGTGAAACTTGGCCATCCACTTCCAGAATCAAACTTGATAGTTGAATCAAAAAGTTTGGTGTTGCAGCCAATGCAACTATATTCTCCGGGATCATATGCATGGCATAATTCGCCGCTTCCTGCACGTTCCGTTCCTTTTAATCGGCTAATTCGAAATTGTTCCGGAGTAAGTATTGCTTTCCATTCTTCTTCCGTTTTGTCCATCCGTCGTTCTGGTGCCGGACTGCCGTTGTTGGCATAGTGTATTATATCTTTCCAGGTAAACATAAGCTTGAGATGATATTAGGTGATAGATGTATAATTGTCTTGTTTTAGGTTATTTTGTGTTTGTTATAATACAAATATACTACTGGAAAAGTTTAGATTAGGTGTTCAATTTAATAATAGAAGTGTTCAATTTTCTTCTGTCTAAAGTACTATGAATGTTGAGTTCGAAATTGCTCAGGGGTCTCCTCATTGTGTTTTTTGAAGAAGTGAGAGAAGGATTGTGAATCGGAAAAATTCAATTCATACGCGATGTTTTTGATTAATTCACGGGTATGCATCAATTGTTTCTTGGCGTATACATTGCGCCGATGTGTTATTAAATCGCTTGGTTTTCGATGGTAATGTTTACTAAATAATTCAGAAATCCGTTTTGGAGCTACCCTCATTACCTGCGCATATTCTGAAACTTTGGTCAATTGTTTAAAGTTGGTTTCAACTAAATACTGAAATTCCCGAATGACCCGTAAATCCATATAGTCTACGTGTAAATCAAACTCAGAGGACACGTGGATTTTTTGACTCAACAGCATCAATCGCTGAAATGAATTTTGAACCAAAGGTTTCGAGAATGAATTGGACCCTAATGGAAGTTCTTTTACAATGAGCGCCCACAATTGCTCGAATTCGGTCGTTTGATCCTTACTTAACTTAATTTTAGGTACACTATTCAAAAAATGGTAGCCATAAAAAACCAACAGATAATCTCCTGCCTGATTCAGTGAAGTATCAATTCCCAAAAACGTTTTATCGAAATGAATCACCCGAGCATGATGAAAGTGAGCCTTCACTTCCATGTGAAATTCGGATATAAATAAGATACAATTTTCCTCTAGAGGATAGATTTTGCCATCGATTTCTATTTCCGCTTGAGCATGTTTATTCCAAATGACATATAAACAATCAATTTTCGAATCCGGCATTAAATGAATGGATTGATCTTTTAGATCTTCTGCGATGAAATGACTGTTTGATGAATTTGGCATCGTTCAATTAATAGTTCGAATCGATAAGCAATATAAGTCAATTTACGTAGAGAAAAAATAAGTAATGGCTCAGGGTGGAATGAAGTTTGCTTTTGTGCTGATATAAAATTCGTAACTTGCTCGCATATGGCACATAATTTAAATCGTAAAATTCGTCTCTCTTTTTTCCTAGTAGCTGTTTTAACCGCTTCTATTGTAGGTGTACACTACTTGAATCTTTATGCTGGAGACCGATTCTATAGTAAAATCACTACTGATGCGGCACAATCGGTTATTATTAAGAAAAGTGATAGTCAGAAAAAGAAAAATGCCCATGTCCGTACCAATGTGTCGGTGAATGGAAGTTCGTATAAAATTCGATATACATTTAGAGACCATAAAGAGAAGACACAAACGATCAATTTAGAATATCCACGTGTAGCCACAGATCAGAAAATCCGAAAATTTGGAATACCCAGCGCCTTTTTAACTGGAATTAAAAATACAGCCGCAAATCAAGCAATGTTGCAACGTCAAATGAAATCGGGAATGTATATAATGAAAAAAGGAAAATTGACTCCGGATTACAATGCGATGATCAAATTTTACAAACCTTATGCTACACCTATTGCGGAATTTATCGAGCGAGCCGTGGGTAAAAATGCAGATATTAATACCAAGGTAGAGTTTGCATTGAAGTTTTGTCAGGACATTCCATATTGCAGACCACCGATTACGTTTAATGGAAAGATAACAGCAGGATTATTCTCTCCACCCCACACATTAGTAAATATGTATAGTGATTGCGACTCAAAATCACTTTTATTAGCCTCTATTTTAAAACATTTTAAAACCCCTCCACTCGTTTTGGTTCATGTGCCCGGACACATGTTTATGGCGATGAAAGGAGTGCCAAGAACCTATCAGAAATCCCTTAAGTACGAAAACGAGACTTATATCTTTTTGGAACCAACCGGACCACGTCGATTCAGAATAGGCGAATCGAACAAAAAATATAAGCGTAATAAAGGAATTACCAGAGTTTTGTAATTTGCCATTCTTTTTTAACCTAAACATTATTTTAAACCGAACTGGATTGAAATCCAAAACGTGAAGCGAAATCTTCGGGAGTGATAAGAACCATAGGTAGGGTTGATTTTGCAATTGATGAATGGATCAAGAAGGTGGATTGAGTTTGAGATTTTATAAAATTCGAGCGTAGAATCAAAAAACTACTAGATAATTCGGTAATTTTACTTGAAATGAATGAATTAGATTTTAGTTTATTCTGATAAATACAACATGAGTAAGCATCAAGCAATAATTGATAATCTGAAAAATTCCATTGCGCTTAAAAACGCCTTACTGGAAGATGAAGCTTTTTTAGAAAAAGTAAGCAATCTGGCTGATCAAATGATTCTATGCTTTCAAAATGGGGGGAAAGTACTGTTTTGTGGAAATGGAGGGAGTGCAGCTGACGCACAACATTTAGCAGCTGAATTTTCTGGCAGGTACTATTTTGACAGAGCACCGTTATTTGCAGAAGCACTGCACGTGAATACTTCTTATTTAACCGCCGTGGCAAATGATTATTCATTTGACCATGTGTATGCACGAATGGTTCAGGCCATGGGACAAGAAGGTGATTTATTAATTGGGCTTTCTACTTCAGGTAATTCAGGCAATGTTGTCGAGGCGATGAAAGTGGCCAATGAACTAAAAATGACCACCATTGCATTTACCGGCAATGGAGGAGGAGCATTGAAAACCCTAAGCGACCTTTTAATTGAAATTCCATCTACAGATACTCCACGAATTCAGGAATGCCATATGTTGGTTGGACACACCTTGTGTGAAATAGTGGAGCAGAAGTTGTTTGGAAAGTAAGTAGGTAACGAACTTAAAGAACTTAAAGAACTAATCTTGTATGCAATCTAGGTGAATGATTCATTACTCATGAACCAACTTCAATGTCTGCTGACGATCTCCAATCTGAATGGTAACAAAATAAACCCCTCTCCCTAAATTCTCAGAAATAGGCAATACTTTTTGGTTAACAGCTGAGCGTTCAAAAACAATTTGACCTAATACATTTCGTACCTGAAGAGAGGCGTTTTGGGCAATCATCTTTGTTGTAAATTCTACATAGAATTCTCCGTGAGTTGGATTGGGATAGATCCGAACACTTTCTAGGATTTCGTCCTCTAAACCTTGAAATAAAATATTGAAACATTGGGAGGTATCGACACATCCATCTTCGGTGATTTCTGCGGCATAAATCCCACTATTGCTTGGAGCATAAACCTGATTGGTTTCACCACCAATTACGCTGTAGCCATTATCACAATTCAACCAACGATAAGAACCTGTGCTACTACTGATGAACAACGTATTGTTTACAGAAGTTACTGCTGTATTAACGGTTTTGATAGTCAAGTGCAACGTTACGATCGAATCACACCCTAAAGCATTTGTGTACACATGAACTGGCTCTGATGAAGAAGTATACGTTATTCCATGCCAAGTGAATGATCCGCATTCTACAGCAGTGGTGTCACCGCTTAAGGTATTGAGTACGGTCAGGTGTAATGTGAGTACGGAATCACAACCATTCGAAGCAACTAATGTATGTATGTAATCTCCAGCTCCATTATATGTATTGCCATGCCACATGATTGAACTACATACAGTAGCAGAAGTATCTCCCGTTGTAGCAGAATGAATAGATAAGTGCAATGTTAACACAGAATCACAACCGGTAGCATTTCCACCTATGAAAGTATGTTCGTAGTCTCCGCTTGAAGAATAAGTATTTCCGTGCCAATCAAAGTTTCCGCATGCATTGGCTGTAGTATCTCCCGTTGTAGCAGAATGAATAGATAAGTGCAATGTTAACACAGAATCACAACCGGTAGCATTCCCACCTATGAAAGTATGTTCGTAGTCTCCGCTTGAAGAATAAGTATTCCCGTACCAATCAAAGTTTCCGCATGCACTTACGGTAGTATCCCCAGTAGTACCGGCACTAGAGTTGATGGTTAGATGCAATGTTAACACAGAATCACAACCAGTAGCATTTCCACCTATGAAAGTATGATCGTAGTCTCCGCTCGAAGAATAGGTATTCCCGTACCAGTCAAAGTTTCCGCATGCACTGGCTGTAGTATCACCATTGGTATTTCCGCTAGAATTAATCGTTAAATGTAAGGTTAAAACGGAGTCACATCCTCCTGCATTCCCACCAATAAATGTATAATTATAATCTCCACTTGAAGAATAAGTTGAACCATACCAGTTTATGCTATTGCATACCGTTGCGGATGTATCACCGGTTGTATTTCCTCCTGGCACGATGGTTAAATGCAATGTCAAGACGGAATCACATCCAGCAGCATTCCCACCGGGGAAAGTATGGTTGTAATCCCCACTTATTGAATAATTGGTTCCATACCATGTAAAATCACTGCATTGCGTTGCAGATGTATCGCCAACGGTATTAGACGAATCAATTACTAAATGCAATGTAACTACGGAATCACAACCAGCAGCATTCCCACCAACGAAAGTATGATCATAATCTCCGCTTGAAGAATACGTATTCCCATACCAAGCAAAGCTTCCGCATTTTGTTACATTCGTGTCTCCTGTTGTGGGCAAATGGACGTCCAAATGGATGGTTAAGATTGAATCTCCACCCCAAATATTGGGAATCGTATCTGTATAAATTCCGGCAGTAGTATATACGTCATTTCCACTAGGAACTGTGTAAGAAGCACCTTGACAAATCGTCGGATTAATAACGCCATAACTTAAAGGAATTCCACCAATTCGAGTCAAATGACCAAAAGCATTCGACCAGGTATTGTCAGTCCCTAATACTCGCAGATAGAAGACATGTAATCCCGTATCCGAAGGAAAAGAAGAAGGCGATTCTGAAATGCATTCAAGTGCGTGGTCAAGTGTACCATTAACCATAAGCAAAGCGAAGCCATTTCCTTGATCAGGATCGACATCCCAAAAATATTCGGCCTGAGTCAATTGAGTAGTACGCGTTATAATGGTGTTGTTTTTTACATTCACCGCATAACTAAATGCGTTCGACCAAAACCCATCCTCGCCAAGAACACGTAAATGAAAACTATGCAGTCCTGCTGAAGGCAAGGAAACACTATCTGCGAATAACTGTTCGATTATTTCATTAAATCCTCCGTCCTGGGCTAGAATTGAAGTAGCTAGTCCTTGTCCCGGATCGGTATCCCAATAATATTCGGCTTGGGTGACTTGAGCGATCCGCGTGGTCAGAGTGTTGTTTTTGACATTTATTACATGGGTAAAAAGATTACTCCATGTTCCATTTAATCCTAAAACTCTAAGATTAAATGAATGAATTCCTACAGAAGGTAAATTGACGGAATCGCTTAATACTTGTTCAATGGCTTCGTCCATTGCTCCGTCCAAGGCCAAAATCGCAGTTCCATTTCCTTGTCCCGGATCGGTATCCCAGAAATATTCTGCATTTGTAATTTGTTGTGCTGTGCCAAAGGAACAGGTTAAAATCACAAAGGTGAATAAAAAAACTATTTTAGGAATGAATCTCAAGGTTATATTGAATTTAAATTTTACGAAATGAAAACGGATTAATGTGATGCAATTAGTTCGTTGTTATCGATCAAATGAATATCCTTTTACGGCATTGGAGTTTCCTATGATGATTTCCTGTGGCATTTCTAGAAAATATACTTTGGAGCTTGTACCCGTAATCGGATGAAAATTATTGATAGTATAGGAGCCGCCTAGGCATCCCGCATCGTTACGAGTAAGATCAAGGTCATAATAATCTAATCCTGGAGCACCTCCATCAATGGTGTTGGATGCTGTATTAGAACCATCCGAATTTATATCGAAGGAAAAAGGAGTACTGTTGCTGATTAGAGAAGATACTCCCACAATTGTAGCCATATTGAAGCCATATTCAATGTAATTATAAGCAGCTGTGACAGTTCCAGTGGAGAGATTTTGAATCCCATAATCCGCAGTCCCATGATCCGCAATAACGTTGTTGAAAATATAAAAACTTCCCGCAGATCCAGTGTTAAGGACGATTCCGTAATCATTGGTAGTGATCGAGTTATTTCGAATGATGTTTTCCTTCGGACCAACCTTGGACCCTCTGATATGAATAGAATAAGCAAGATAATTGACTGTATTTCGCATGTAGTTATTACTTATTAATACATAATGACTTTGCGTATAGGAAGTAATGTATCGAATAGACATGTTGCCTATAACTTTGACGGTTTTGGTTCCACTCACATTATCACTGTAAATTTCAACATCCCCACCACCTAAGTCGTTTCCAATAATGCTTCCATCGGTCAGTCGAATGTAGGTTCCATATCCAAAATTACAGCTGGCAACATTCAATTCGAAGTAATATGCATTGAACGAAATGTTTGCCGCCAGAAACTTACATGACATAAGATTCACAATTGTAGCGGAGGTGGCACCACTGCCACTCGCATTCACCGTACCTCCGGAATTATCCATACCAATGATATTTACTTCCCGACCAGGAGCATGTTCAACAGTATATGTACCTAATACTAAGAATTGTTGATTATCCACCGCGCTAAGAAAGGTGAGAGATTTATTAATGGTGATATCTTCTATCCAGGGAAGGGCTGAAACCTTATTATTAATAATAATACGATCTCCATCTACAGAGGCAGTAACTGCTGCACCAATGGATGCATAGGTTCCTACGGGACCACTATCCTGAACAACCAAATCCGTTCCGCTTGCGGTACAGGTGATCATCATGATAAGACCTAAAACACTAAGTAAAGATGTAATCTTTTTCATTTTATATAATGTATGTGAAGAGAATCAACTTGCCGCGTAGCAGTAGTTAATTAGTTAAAGATACAGGCTTTACTTACTAAATAAGCAATGTGGAGCAGCTTAATTAGTAAGTGGCATAGAAAATGAGTATGCGGGATAAATTAGTTCAAGTTGTTGGTCCACAAGGAGGTAAGCCACTTGGAAATAAGAAGGGGATGAATTGAATTGAAGATTACCATGAATAAAGGAATTCCTCCTAAATTAGACTTAACATCGAGCAACCTTGCGCTTTTTTCCAATTTGTCCCTTTCCTTCCATTTTTATAATATAATCTGTAGCTACAGGAACTTTACAAGAAGTTTCGCCCATAAACACCTCTACCTTTCCAATCTTATCAGCTACCGCTTTGGCTTGGTCTAATAAAGGTGGTAAGTAGCTCCCAACAGAAATCACAAAGTTATTCATCGTATATCGAACTCGATTTTCTGCTTGGTGTACAGTATTGCCTACTCGCTCCAACAATTCAGCGTACTTTTTCAAATCTAATTCTTCAGTAGGTTTTATCGAAGCCATTCCCGATAAAGTGGCCCAACCAGCAGAAGTGATGAACTCGTTTTCGGTATTTTCAATCCATTTAAGACCCATTTCCCAACCATGTTCGGATTCTGCGCACACGGCTGATACGGCATAATCACTTAAATAATACCAATAAGCCGCTTCTACCCATTCTTGTAATTCCGCTTTGGTGATTTTGGTTTCATCCGCGATTAATCCACCTAAATACATGGCGTCCGAGTTTCCTGTTTTGAAAAGCTGCAATGCTAATTCATGGTCTTTTTTAACCTTCTTAACAATGGTCTTTAAGTCGGCCACTTTTACACCATAAAATGGTTCTTTGGCTCCGTGACGGACGAGTACTTTCTTGGTTTGAGCGTTTCCCCATTCCTCCAACTTCGTCATTACTTCCTGAAATTCCATATTAGTAAGTTTAATGTAATGTAATTTAATTTAATTGTTTAGTTCTTTTCCTCGTAGTTGTCCAATTTCATTGTGTGAAGATGGAACTATAAAACTAAAATTTTATTCCTAAAATACAAATATCATCTAATTGTTCATGTCCACCTTTCCAGTTTAAAAACTCTTTATGAAAGCGAATTTTTTGTCGTTCAAGTGGTTTTTGACATACAGAACCAATGAAGTTTCGCAATCGCTTATAGGAATATTTTCTTCCTAAGTCTCCACCAAATTGATCTGCAAAACCATCACTAAATACATAAATTAAATCCCCTTTCTCAAGTTGAACATTATGGTTTTGATAGGGATACATGGCTATGGAATGCCCTATAGTTGATTTGGTGGCTTTAGTTTCTGTTAATTGTCCGTCTCGTACATGGTATAATGGGTTATATGCACCAGAATATTCCAATTCCAAAGTGTCTAAATTGACTTTAATTAAAGCAATGTCCATTCCATCCAAGCTATAGATTAGCTCCTCACGATTTCCAAGAACATGAATGAATTGGGTACGGAGTCTTTCCAGGACATCACTTGGTTTGATGTCGGGATTTTCTTTTATAATTTCATTGAGATAAGATATGCCCAACAAACTTAAGAATGCACCAGAAACGCCGTGGCCTGTACAATCGGCAGCAGCAACATACCAGGTGTTGTCCTTTTGGTAGTTCCAGTAAAAATCCCCACTGACAATATCCTTAGGGTGAAAAAATACAAAATGCTCGGGCAAATGCTTGCTCACATAAGACTCCTCGTCCATTAATGCATTTTGAATCCGTTGTGCATACATTAGGTTGTCGGTTAAATCCTTGTTTTTTTCATTCAGAAGGGCATTGGCTGTTTTGACTTCGTCCTGACGAACATTGAGAGCATTGTTTTTAAGCTTAACCTGATTAATTATGGCCGCACGTACATCAATATATCGAATCAGAATATACGCCAACACACCCACCATCAGAATAAAATTAAAGAGCAAAGCCCATTGATTGTTCGTGGTCGCAACTATGGCATTTTGATGATAAATATCAAATTGGCGGAGTGCATAAAGAACCGTGACAATGCATACGTCTAAAATGGCGAAAAAAATGGTAACGCGTTTACTTAACAAAAACGATACGATCACGATGTGAATAATGTAATAGGGAGCGGCCAAAAAATCAATACTACTTCCCATCTGAATGAAACTGATTGTAGTAGAAATTAAATTGGCGATCGCAAAAAACAAAGATGCTTTATGTGTAGAACGAGTCCATTTTAAAACTAAGGGTGTAGCAAGAAGAAGAGATAATGCAAGAAATGTGAAAACAAGCAGGTGCCAAGCGCCATAATAGATCATTAGCGGCACAGAAGACAATGTAATTAACCCATAGCCAACCGGAAGATAGATAACTAGTTTAGCCTTAGCTATCCCTAAATGATCATCCAAGCCAATTTGGAGTAATCGAATTAACCAAGCATGAATTTTGCGTTTCAAAAAAATAGAATTTTTTCCAGTTGGAAGATACTATTAATTTTACTTACTAACTAAATATACACCGGTGAAAATCAGTGAACTAAGCAATAGCGTACGGACAAGGTCGATTTCTAATCCTAATACCAAGGTTAAAATCGTCGTGATCACCGGTTGAAGATAAATATAGAATCCAACAACCGATGCGTTTACAAATCGGAGCGACCAGGCGTTGAGAAGATACGCCATAAATGTTGTAAATAGAATTATAAAACCCATAGCCCAAAGAACCTTGGGGGTGAAAACGGCAAGTTTCAATTCCATTGCTTCTGAAAAACCAAAGGGAAGAATCATTAAAAAACCAAAGGAGAAGGTCCATCTTACAACGGTCAAGGCTTTATATTTGTTCATTAAGGGTTTTACCAATACTAAATAGATTCCGTAGGAAGAAGCATTGATTAAAATGAATAAATCACCCCAAATGGTTTCGGAACCAAAGGAAAAATCAGAACCAGCGATCAATAAAACAGCACCGGTAGCCCCAAGTATAATTCCTAATATCTTTTTCCATGTAATTGCTTCTTTGAGGAAAATAGCTGAAACAATTAGAACTAAAATGGGCGTAGTTGTCATAATTAGAGAAGCATTGACAGCCCGTGTAATACTTAGTCCTTTGAAGAACATAAGTTGATTTAATGCCACCCCAAAAAAGGCACATAATGCAAGCTTAAGGTAATCTTTGCGCTCTACTTTTTCTCTAACAAATAAGACATGTACAAGGATAAAGAGTGCTGAGCCAAAAGCTACTCGAATCAAGATGGCCCCAAAAGGTTTTATGTATTCAGGGACAACGGATTTAGTTACGAAATAGTTAATTCCATAAATCAGGGCAACGATTAACATCGCCAAATGAGCTTTCCATTGCTGAATCAATTGAATTTTTGTTCTTAAGGGTTAAAAAGAAAAAACGAACTACCAGGTTAATTTTTCCTTGTTCAAAAAAGCACCAATTCCTGCTTTGCAATCCGCTGAATCGCGTGCAGTGGCATTCATGGCCGCAGCATAATTAAGCCCTTCGTCCAAGTTCATATTCTGAACGTTCGCAATCATTTTTTTCGTGAGGGCCATGGATTCTCCGGAATTTTCCGTGCATAACTTTTCCGCAAATGATTGCACATACTCCGTTAGATCTCCTTCCACCACTTGATTGACTAATCCCATTTGAAGGGCAGTTTGCGCATCAATTAAATCTCCACTTAACAACAGTTGTTTTGATTTACCCTCCCCAATTTTTCGAATTAGAAATACTTTCACAATGGCCGGAATAAATCCGATTTTCACTTCTGTATATCCAAACTTGGCTTCGGGTATGGTAAAAGCAAAATCACAAACAGTAGCTAGTCCACATCCACCAGCAATGGCATGTCCGTGCACCTGCGCAATGATTACTTTCGAAGATTGATAAATCATCTTGAAAAGTTCCATTAGATGCCGGGAGTCCTCCAGGTTTTCGTCGTAGCTATTCTTTTGTAATTGTTGTAAATATTCCAAATCTGCCCCTGCACAAAAGACTTTTCCAGCAGCTCGGAGTACGATAACCTTGCAATCGCTGCTTTCTTCGGCATGTCGAAAGGTTTCTTTTAATTCTGTTACCACCTGAGAGTTCAAGGCGTTTCGTTTTTCGGGTCGATTCAATGTAATGTATCCAACCCGATTGTTTAGTTCAAAATTAACATATTGATGCTGCATGGAGTAAAATTAGTAAGCTCCATGGAAAGTAAGCCGAATTTCAGCGGTTTTTTACCAAATAAATTAAGGAATGGAGAATGCAAGTTGCAGTTTCCCATTAGACTTGATGTTGATTACGTTAGTCCATCTTATTTGATAGATGATAATTTAATTAGCCTATTAGGTGCTTTTTTTTGAGTAAATATATAAGAATGTCGCATGCCTTCTAAAATGAAATAGAATGAGGAATCTATATTATTGAAAACTCCTAATAATATAGATTCCTGATATTTATCGTCTTAAATCTAGGAGGATGATGTTTTGCTATGCCGAACAAACTAGGTCGTAGTTTGTAGTTTGATTTTAAGACATCCAACAGGTTAAATTACTTTGATTTAGACGGTTTTGAACGTTTAATTAATTCATCTTGATTTGCTTCCAACTTAGCTAAAACGCGAAGTAATAGTTGATATGATACATTATCAGAGGATTGTTGTAGTTGCACCGGCTGTCCAGGTTGATCAGAAGTCTTAGGTTGCTCTGTAGGTTGTGGTGCTTGTGCAAGTGTTCCATGAATTTCATTTAAGCTATTGCCCAATGATTCCAATTGACTTTCTAGTCCGGAGAAATCTACTCCATCAGAATGTTTGGATCGATTGTTTTGCACAAAAGTGGTTGTGATGTTTTTCCAACGCTCTTGTTCTTCTTCTGTAATTATTCCGAAAATTTGCTTGAACTTTAGCATGTTTGCCTCCGCTCCTGTGGTCAAGGTCTGACTTTCGTTTTCATAATGAGAAGAAAGCAACGTTTTCAACTCCTGATCATTCATGATAGGAGATAAGCGCTCTACAATTTTGTTCATATTACGATAGGACCCTTGTAGTTTAAATGGTGGTTCTTCTCGATATTCGTCCGATTGTCCTGCCGATTCGATATACTGAAGATTGACCTTTAATACAATTTTTTGAACTTCCAGTACTTTTTGAAGCAATGAAACACACTCACTAATCTCCTCAGGTGAATAATTGCCAGTTAAATCAATCCCAGTCATGTCGCCTGTACGTGCAGCTTTGACCAACTTCAAGAAATCTTCTTGATCTTTTGAAGCGACTTTATTCAATATTGAGTTAGAAGAGGTGCTATTTTCGATGTAACTTAATTTGAAGGATTCGTCATTGTCCCCCATGATATCTCCTAGATTGTAAATGTCGGCCCGATTGGCTAACATATCCGGAATACGGAATTTTTCGCCACTTTCAGTGTATGGGTTTCCAGCCATAATTACGGCGACTTTTTTACCTCTAAAGTCGTACGTTTTTGCCTTTCCTTTGTAAACTCCTTCTACTTTTCGTTGAGCATCACATAATGAAATGAATTTTTGTAAAAACTCAGGATTACAATGCTGAATATCGTCAAGATATATCATTACGTTATCCCCCATTTCGAAGGCGAGATTTAATTTTTTCAATTCCTCCCGGGCACTTGCATTTCCAGCCTGTTCCGGATCCATTGAGGTAACTTCATGCCCAATGGAAGGACCATTGATTTTCATGAAAACAACGCCTAAACGACTAGCGATATATTCCATTAAGGTCGTTTTACCATAACCTGGAGGAGAGATCAATAGAAGCATTCCCATTAAGTCGGTCCGTTTGTCTTCTCCTGCCGTACCAATTTGTTTGGCCAAGTTAGCCCCAATTAAAGGCAAGTAAACCTTGTCTATAAGTTGGTTTCGGACAAAGGAGCCCATCACCCTTGGTTTGAATTCTTTTAGGCGTAATTCGGATTCAAATCGGTGCAATAGGTCTTGCTTATATTCTCTGAATTGTAAGAATTCAGGCACTTGTATATTTACAAAATCCTTTAATCGGGAAGAAAGACTACGGTAGTTTAAAATATATTTTTCCTCACTAATAACCGAATGAGAGCCATTCATGCCATCAATTTCTTGTTCAGTAGCGACTCTAACTACATTTTTACTCTTTGGTTTACCGTTTAATAGGATGAAGGCAATTTCATCTGTGTAATTTTCATATTGAGGATGCTTAAGCATCCAAGACTCTATCCAACTCCGAACCAAATGCAATTTTTTAGAAATAGATTCATTTAACTCGTTAATGGAGGTTTCAAAAGAGCTTAAGGCTCGTTTTTCCTTTAAATAAGCATTGAATTCTCCAAATCCGTCAAAGGCAGCACCCTCAACTATGAATTCATCGTGGCATGAAATCTCTTCAAAGAGATATTCAGCCGCAGAATCAATTAGGTCTTCTGAAAATAGCTTGGTTTCGTCAATAAATGCGCTGAGTTGTATTTTTAAATGCGCAAGTAAATTGTCGAAAACATTGGAGTCAGGAAAGACAGATAATACTGCTCCTGCACCTTTTAACTGTTTTTCCATGGTGGACTTATCTTCCGCAAAATACGTCCAATAGATCGAAGCAAGAGCTCTTGCACTCGAACTGAAACGAAGACGTTTAGCCTCTAAATGGAGGGAAATTAGTTGGAATAATATTTTTGCAGCATCAAAATCATGAATTCCTTTCACATATCCTTCGTTGTATCTCAACGACATTTTTGTCTGCGTAAAAAGAATCAACTCCTTTTCCGTCTGGGTATGTAATGTTTGGAGCGTAAATAGATTATTATCGGGATCATCTAATTTAGCGAGCAATGCTTCTTGGAAAATGGTGTAGGCTAAATATTCTGCTCGATACACTTGTGAATTTTCCGATACTACAGATTGACTCCAAATTGCTTGGCTGTCATTGATTTTTGCATCCTCAATTTCTTCGAAAAAATTTGTGCCTGTAATATGGAAGTGCATTTTTTCATTTCGCTCAATCATTGATACTCCAACAGATTGATCATTGACCAGGAAATTATGATTACCAAAAGAAAGAGTGCTTCCATCCTCTGTGAAGAGTTCTTTTTTGTCTTTTAATTGGCGTACAGATTCTTCCTTGGCTGTATTAAGTTTACTTTGGATGTCATCTGATTTTATCGAATCACCTAATTTTAAAAGCTGATCAATAATAGATCGGGCCTTTTCTACCATCAAATCAGAAGCCATGTAACCATTAATCTCATTGACATCTTGTAGTTGGGCAAGGCGATTTTTGATGGCTTTTATCAATCGTTCAGCAGATTGATAGAGCGCATTATTCTTTTTATCAAGTGCTTCTTTGATTTCAATTTTTCGACCGTCAAACGCATTATAAATTTCTTCTCGCTTAATGGCTAACTTTTCGATGTACTCGTCGAAATCAGAAAACTTCCCTTCCAATTCCTCCACTTGAATCATTAATTTGGTCAGGTATTCTTCACACTTGGATGTGGTGTCACATAAATCCAAATAGTTTATTAAACCTTGTCCAATCAAATTCATTTGAGCAGTGAACTCTGCTTTTCCTTCCACAGAAAGTAATTCTTTCCGTCTCTTTTTTAACGCAGCACGAAGGGTGTTGTACTGAGCATAAATGGAAGAGATTTGATCGATAATGGAGGTAGTTTGCGTGGCGTCCTCAATTTTCAAATTACTTACCACATCTATTAATAATTCAAGCTCTTTTGCACGATCGTTGATGTTTTGATCTACTTCATTTGCTTCAACGACCTTCTTGGTGTCTTTGATGTCTTGTTCAAGAACTCCAATTTTATCTTGATAGGGTGTAAGGGCATTGGGTTTTATTAGGAAGTTAACGCATCCTTGCGAGAGCAATTCATTTTGCTTGCCAAGTTGAGTTTCGAACGCTTCTACTGCTTCAATGTCGATGTACCTAAGTTCTTTAAGCGAAATAACTTCTCCTCGAAGAATTCTAAATGCCGCAAGATCTTCCACAAACTCACTGACCGCTTTTCGATTTGCACGCTTAACTTTTGCAATAAGTGTAGTTACATTTTCGCCCACTTTTTCGAATTGATCAGTAGTGTTCTTTCGGATTTGAACAACTTTTTCGAATTCTTCAATGGCCGTATTGGAAGTGCCTTTGATTTCAGTAATGGGTGCCGCAAGATTGTACGTTTCTTCCTGATTAAGCCAGAAATAAGCATCCAAGGTGTTTGTAGATGACTTTAAAAGATCGGCATACAAACCGCCATAGGAGTCATCTTTGTCAATTAAATTGAGGAGGTCATTGCATTCAGCCATAGCTCGAACAACTTCCTTATTTCCAATCTTCTGTAAATAACTATCTGAATTGGATGCAATTTGAAAATCAGCGTGTGTGTAAGGCGTTTGCCAAATTTGAATTTGATGGATCTTTTTAGGTTCTGTGTCTTCTTTGAAAAAAGCCAGTTCCCCATTTTCAAATAAGGAGTATCCATTACACGTAATAGGTGTTTTGACGGATTGATCAATAATATTGTAGGAAAGAAGTAAGTATCTTCCGAATTCCAAATTGTAAAAGACAAACAAGAAATCCTCTCCATTTGGGGATGGGATTTTACGTTCAAATAGCGTCTCATTTACATTGTGTTCTATTATTTTAAATTCACCAGATTGAAGACAATATCCCGTTGAAAAAATAATACCCTGATCATCAGGAAGTAAAACGCATCCATTCGCAATGGCATCAATTCGTTTCGCTTTTTGTGTCTTTTTGTTAAATACAATGTACCGCCATTCTTTTTCCTGAAATGGTAGAATTTTGAAAAGAAATAGATTCCCAACGCGTGCATAAAAGATATCCGCATCATCTAATGTTTGATCGGCTTGATCCACTAATTCGGCATATACTCCTTTGCCTGTGGCAGTGTTGTTTTCAACTTTGATGGTAATGTCACCGCCAATTGATTCCACAAATACTTCGTCTTCAATCGATACATGTGGATGTTCTCCATCCATGTGCATGTCACGGGTTGTTTTTGTCCACTGAAATTCCGTTTGTTCTGGAAAACGAAATTCATGGTCACTTCGAGCATCTTGGTATTCAATGGTATCTTCTTTTATCAACCATTTGAACGTTTTAATGTCTTTCACATTTTTTCCAGATCGAAAAACCATGTAAAGGAAAGTGCCAATCTTAGAAAACTTTACAAATTGAGTATGTTTATAATATTTGTAGAGATTGTCGAAATCATTTAAGAAAGTAGGATCTTTTAGAGGCTCTAAAGAGGTCTCTGTGTACTGATGATTTTCATACGCATAGGTACTAATTACATCGGCAACGTCTATTTTAGTTTTTAGGCCAAATTGTACGTTGTAGCCAAAGAGAATCATCTTTCCTATGGAAATCATATCCCACGGAACACAGTTGTTTTGAGTACTAATGCGTTCGGTAGTAATGATTTTTGTGTCAATAGATCCAAATGCGGTCTTTCGCTCGTCGTTAAGCTTGCCTAATCGAAGCCTAAGATCTTCGCCTTGTTTATTAAGCCGATTTCTTAAAATTTCATAGGTGCCACCCTCTAATTCGACATTAGCTGGATTATTGGTTGTATCGTTGGATTTGCTTTCTGACATACTATCTCAAAAACAGTTGTTGAACTTCTGTATATATTAATTTTCTATGCACTATTAGGCAACATCCTAAATTAGATTGAAGGGGGCATAGTTTAATTAGGTAATTTAATTGCCCCCTTAACAAATTTGTTGCCATCAACTCACTTTTCAGCGAGAAGGGACTTCATTAAATAAGTCCCAAGTCTCCTACCGCTTTATTGGCAATTCCTAAGAAATTGGCCATGTTTAGCAAGCTTCCTAAAGAGTTTTGAGTCTCTTCATTCGTAGATTTGTTGGCCATCGTGTTCAATAAGTTAGCGACAGAAAGATTTTTGACGTCATCGGAATTCATTCCGAATTGGCCAATGAAATCTTTAAGATTCTCTTTAAATGAAAGACCATTTTTAGTATCGAAGAAGGTGTCCTTGATTTGAGTAAGGGTTTGGCTATTATCCATTAATCGATCCGTTGATTTACCTTTAGTAATGGAGTTTACAATTTTGTCAAAGAATTGCCCATCACCACCAACAATATCGATGTTGGCTTGCGCTAATGCTTGAGCGAGTACTTTGGCTTGAGCTTCCGCTATATCGGACTGAATATTGATGTGTGCCAATTCAATTTCTTTGTCTTTGTCCAATCTTAATTTGAATTCCTCATGATCTCTTCCAACTCCATCAAGCTTTTGCATAGCGTTTGCTTTCTGCTCAATTCCTTTTGCTTCAGCTTCGTATTTTAACTCATCAACTTTCGCTTCTGCAGTACCTTGCTTTTCAATGGCACTAGCCTTCGTTTCAATTACCTCGGCTTCTGCAAAACCTTTTTCTTTGTCTCCAGTGGCATAGGCGAGAGCTTCTAATTCGATTATTTTCGCATCCGATTCACCTTTTTTGATCATGGCAGAGGCTGTAGCTTCGATCACTTGAGCTTCTCCCATTCCTTTTGCAGCTACTTCAGCGGCTTCTGCTTCAGCCATTATTTTCTTAGCTTCAGCTTGCTTGACGGCCGCTTCTTTTTGAGCTTCCGCCTGGATTAATAATTCTTTCGCTAAATGCTCAGCCGATGCCTTGCGTGCTTCTGCTGCTTTAATTTCCTTCACAAGATTTTCTTGCGCTTCTTGTTCTGCTTTTGTTAAAGCGACAGTCTTTTCACGATCCGCTCCGGCAAATGCCACAGTATCTTTGATTTTCTCTTGCTCTTCGACAACGGCCTTTTCAACTACAACCCGTTCTCTGATTACCTCTTGAATATCTCTACGCTCTTCCTCTACCGCTTTTTCTTTTGCAATTTGAGCTAGTGTAACAATCTTTTCTCTTTCAGTAATTTCAAGTTCTTGCTCTTTCTTTACGCGTTCCTCTTCAATCACTTTCGCCCGCTCCATGTTTAATCTAGCTATTTCGATTTGACGAATTTTGTTTTGTTCTAAAACGGCTATTTCTTCAGTGGCTGAAATTCGTGCACGTTCCGATTTTTGGAATTCTTCTTCTTTTACTTTATCGATTTCCGCTTGTTCACGAGAATGGATCGTTTCTATTTCACGACGTTGCTCTTCCTCTTTTTCTTTCAATTGCTTTTCGAGTTCCAAAACGGTTTCTCGAGCTTCAACATCTTGTTTTTTGATTGTTTTTTCTTTGTCACGTTCGATTAAATTGGATTTTACTTTTTCCTGAGATGTTAAATCAATAATCTTTTTGATCCCTTCTGCATCAAGAATATTGAACTCATCCAATTGAGTCATTGGTGTCTGTTCTAAGTAATCAATAGCACAATCGTCCAAAACATAACCATTTAAGTCCGTTCCGATTACTTGTAGAATTTCCTTCTTAAACTCATCTCGAGCATTATACAATTCTACAAAGTCGAATCGCTTACCGACTGTTTTTAATGCTTCAGAAAACTTTGCATCAAACAAAGATTCCAGCATTTTTGGATCTGAGGCACGAGGAGCTCCAATGGATTGAGCTACGGTGACGACATCTTCCTTGGTTTTATTTACTCGAACAAAGAACGTTACTTTGATGTCAGCACGCATATTGTCTTTGCAAATCAGACCGTCTCCCCCTTCTCGGGCTGTAATAATTTTCTTTACCGTTATGTCCATCAATTCATGGCGATGGAGAACGGGGATAATAATGATCCCGTTAAAACTGACTTTGGTGCCTCCGACACCTGTCCGTACAATTGATTGTCCTTGCTTGGCTTTTTTGTACCATGTGGCAATCATTACAAGTATTGCTATGGAAAAGAGTACCAAGACTCCGATGGAAATGTATAAGGTTGAACCTAGCATATAATATTATTTAGTTAAGTGAAAAATAAAGGGTTGTATAGTATAGTTAGTTATTGGTGTTTTCAATAAGTTGAATTTAATATATTTAACTGTCAAAAGGAGCAATGATGAAATAATCTGCACTTGCTTGCTCCACAATGATGGCTTGAGCACCTTTGGGGATTTCAATGCCTTCTCGTGTTTTAGCTGTGAGAATAAATGACTCTCCTTCAAGCCTAACT
The DNA here is from genome assembly GCA_965277185.1 of Cytophagales bacterium. GTDB lineage: Bacteria > Bacteroidota > Bacteroidia > Cytophagales > JAHDFW01 > JAHDFW01. The sequence continues at coordinate 96,418 of CBDICC010000020.1, forward strand.
TCAATTTGGCCAATACTTTTAGAGTCACATCGAAGTGTAACTCGGCCAATTTTTCCGACTAATTCACTTTTGTGCATCGCATCGTCGTTCAATCGATTGAAAATTCCCACAAAAGGAGTAGTTGCTATTTTTGAAATCATTAAGCTGACCATGAAGTTTGGGATCAAAATTAAAAAAGAGATCCAAAATACAGAAATGCCCATGTAATGATTGACATTCATTGATATAAACCATAAAGGAAGACATAACGCTGTCATGAAGACCATAAAAGGCACTTTTCCCAAATTGAAAAAAGAGAGTATTTCGTTAAATAATCCCGGACCTGAGCTGACTTCGGCATTCGTCTCTACATGACCATCTACCTCAATGTGTGTGTCAACATCAAAATCAGCATCTACATCTACTTCCATTTCAATGTCAAAATCCCCAAAACCAAGGTCCAGCGCGCCCACAATTACCATGATCCAGTAAAGGATTACAAGAAGCAGTAATATGGTTGGCAGCAAATTTACTTGGTGGAATGCAGCATGAAATAAGTCGGACATTATAGGTAGTTAGTGGTTAGTTGAGTTGAAAATTTAGGCATTTAGAATTTGAAAGAAGAGACCAAAATATTAATTAATTTTGATCTTTCTCTTCCTTTTTGGTATTCATTTTTTCTTTGAGAGCAGCAAGTTCGTCTTGCACCTCATTTTTGGCAGTGTCTCCCAAAGCTTTGTCAATTTCCTCATCGATTGACTTAGCTTCGTTGGCCATTTCACCGTAAGACTGAGCAAGCGCTTCTTCTTGTGCTACCTTTTCTTTCATTCTTTCTAGCATTGAAACAGTACTGGAAGAATCGATGTTCGCCATTTGTTTATTTATGTTTTTGGTAGCCTTGCTTACTTTTGCACGTGCAGTAAGAGTCTTTAACTCACTTTCCCATTTTGCAATGTCAGACTTAAGTCTTTTCACGTTTGTTTCAAGATTATTCACAGATGTTTCGTGCTTTTCTAAATTTCCTTTAGAAACACCATATGCTTCCAAACATTCTTTTTTTCTAAGCAGGGATTCTGTTGCCAGTCGATCTGCTTCCGCAGAATCCATCTCTCCATTTCCTCCTTTTTTTATGAGTAACATGGCTTTGTGTTCATAATCGTTCGATTGGGACATTTTAGCATCCGCTTCGCTTTTTGTTCGAATAGCCAAAGCTTTAATTTCTGCCAACGCCATCATTGCTTTTTCTAAGTCCTCTTTTAATTCTCTGATTCCTTGCTCAGTCATATTAATAGGATCTTCTAATTTGTCTACTGCAGCATGTGATTCTGCTGTTCCTATTCTAAAAATTCGTTTAAATATGTTCATGGTATTTGGGTTTAATAATAAATGTTTTGTGATAAAATAAGAGTTAACTATGCTATGCGTAAGCAAACTTGATTAACTCATCTGAATATTCACTTAACAATAGGCTTAGTGAATTAATGGTTCCTTCAATTTCATTTGAATCAAGATTTTCTAATTGCAACGTGTCTCTGAAAATAACCTTGGTTCCTGTTTCGTCCAGTACAAATGCTCCATGAATGATATCTCTGTTTTTTTGAAGCAGGCTTTTGCAAATTTCTCCTGAGTTGCCTTTTAATTCAAATATGAACTGCTCGAAAATAATTAATGGATCTGCGATCCCTACAACTAAATTGTTGAGCCCAGATGACTCATCATTGATGACGAATACTCCTTCATTTTCATCTTGAAAGGAAACATCATAGCCGAGGTCTAATAGTTGTTGTTGTACTTTTTTAAATTGATCTTTCATCTGTGTGTTAGTTTTGCTACTCCTATTGCTTGTTTTAATCAATATTGCGGCGTTTTACTATTATTTACGCAGACAATATACAAAAGTTTCATATATTTGCTAAAATATTTAGCAAAATTAATTTTTAACAGATGTCGTACATTGGAAAAAACATAAAGAAGCTGAGAAGTGTAAAAAAGCTTACTCAAGTTGCTTTCGGAGATATATTCGGTGTAAAAAGGGCTAATGTAGGGGCTTATGAAGAGGGGAGGGCCGAACCTAAATTTGAATTACTGATAAAAATTGCTAATTATTTTAACATTTCTACCGACGCCTTGTTAACCAAGGAGTTAACGGTAAATGATATTGCTAAATTTAATATCTTTAAGGAAGAGTATTTAGTGAAATCGATTGGGCATAATGAACCCCAAGCTATCATAAAGGATCAAACGATTGAAATGGCTTTAGTGGATCAATCAAGTATCTATGCATATATTGAATATCACAGGGACAATGCTTTTTTAGAGTCATTGCCAACTATAAAATTGCCTTTTCGAATTAATATGACCACTCGTGCGTTCGCCTATGAGTCAAATAATTTATCTTCTAATGTATTTAATCTGATCAACAACGATGTTGTGATAGGAGCGATTGTGCAACAGAAATTTTGGAAGAATATAACATTGGATCAATGTTATTTGATGATAACAAAGGATGCAGTGGTTACTCAAACAATTATAGATCAAGAGGAGAATTTCTTTGTTTTGGCAAGTGATAAGCCAGAAGAAATAAACGCAAGAATAGCAAAATTAGAAGTGGTGGAGTTATGGAAGGTTGTAGGGTATTATACTATGAATTTAAGAACTCCAGATTCGAATGCGGATCGCCTTCAATCTTTGGAAGATAAGATTGATACAGTTCTGAAAAGACTAGATGATAGTAAATAAAGCCAATTTTTCGCTGTAGCTCCTAAGCTAGCAAAACACGTAATAAGAAGCACCCAGTTTTCGGAGCCGCTCCAAAATGATTTTTTGCTCTTCATCGTTAGAAACCGCAATAAGAACTTGATGATTCGCTGTTAAGCTGTTTGGATCTTGCACAATTAGATCATAGATGTTGTGTCCAATCTTCGTTGGAGAATCCGTTACCCAGCTGAGATCACTTGTGTGTTTCTTTAATTTTTGAACCAATATTTTCCCCTTTCGTCCAGCTCCCCAAACGGCTAATTTCTTTGTTGAATCAACGTCAATTTTAAAGAAGTAGTCCAATTTTAAATCAAAAAATAATTGATCTGCGTAATTTGGATCCGTTCGTGAATTCCGAGTTGAATAGTCACGCCATTCAAGCATGACTTCGTTTGACGCAATGACCTGAAGTTGCTTTTCGTAAAATCGGAAACAAAGATCATAGTCCTCCGGATATACGTCTGGATCAAAGGCTCCACACTGGATTAAATCCGATCGCCATACCATCCAGCAAGGAGAAGGAATTACACATTCCTTATAAATTTGAGAAAAGTTGGAGTTGGATTCGCTGAGTTGATTCAGCCATTGTTCGTAACGCGCAAAACCTCCACCTAGTTCTGCTTCCTCTGAAAAATAATGAACTTTACCAGTGCAGATAAATCCTTTGCCAGAAGATATAAGTAGTCCCGACATGATTTTTAGACGATTTGACGTCATTTTATCATCGGAATCCATTCGGGTGATAAGTGCTCCGGAGCTATGTGAAAAAGAAAGTCTCAAGGCAGAGATCAAATCTGAATTGGTGTTATCCCAAATTCGAATTCGCGCATCAGCAGCTGAATAATCCCCTAAAATGGCGCGAGACTCATCGGTAGATTGGTTGTTAATGGCAATAAGTTCCCAATTAGTGTAAGATTGGTCCACAATAGAATCCAAACAAGCCCGTAAATACTTCGCAGTATTTCGAACAGGCATGATGATGGAAATTAACGGATCTTCCAATTTTTTCTTTCTTACTTACTACTTGGTGAATGTGATTAGATTTGATTCCAATGTATTGAATTTATTTTTCTATTGGTGTTTCTTTCACAAATATCAAAATTACGAATGCGATGAATGCTATACATCCTGCCAACCAGAACGTATATGGGAACATAGATGAGTCATTGCTATAAAGTAAGCTGGCGGCTAATGAACTTACAATGATGCCTACTTCCAATGCAGAAAGCATGGTTGAGACCGCAGGTCCACGTTCATCATCAGGAGCCAAATCAATAGTCCATGCAAAGATCGTAGGAGAGTTGATTCCAACGGAAACCCCACAGATGCAGGCAGCAGCAGCCAATGACCAATAGTCGAATGCAAATCCTGTAGCGAGCATACCAATAGATAAAATTAACAGGCCAACCCGCAAAGTCTTTTTTCGTCCATATTTATCGGACATTTTACCTGCAAAGAATCGGGTTCCAATAGAGGATAAAACCATAAACAACATAAACGTGCCTCTATTTTTTATGCCTAAGAAATCATGAAAATCTGGAATAATGACCAATATGGTTCCAAACGAAAAGATGGAAAACATCATCATAAGTGAAGGGAGCCAGACCCGTTTTGAATACACGTCTTTCATGGAAATTTTCAGCAATTTTGGGCTAAATTTCTGACGATTTTGAAGACTTTCCTTCATTCCTAGAACCGTGATTAGTGAAACAACCGCTAAACATGAAGAGGTGATAAACATGGCGTTAGTAGAAAAGTTAGTGGCGATAAAGCTGCCTACATAAGGTCCAGCCGCCATTCCTGTGCTTCCAGCCATTCCAAGATAGCCCAATGCTTCCCCCCTAAAATCTTTATGCACAATATCAGCAAGATAAGCGGTAGTGCCAATTGGTTTGAAGCCGGAAGAAAATCCGTGAAAATAACGAAGAAAAAGAAAAGCGGTCAAATAACCTGTGAGTGGATACAATATGCCGGCTATAATTCCTATAACCGAACCAATTACCATAACCGAAATTCGTCCAACCGTATCCGTTAAGCGACCACTTATAGGTCGAATCATTAATGCGCCCAACCCGTATAATAAGAAAATTAGCCCTTTGTATTCTGCTCCACCAAGTTCGGTGATGTATCGATTCAATTCAGGAGTAATCATACTGAAACTACCCATAAACATGATCGAGCTTAAGCAAAGCATCCAAAACTGTCGGTTATATATATTCTTCCCTTCGATGTGGTTTGTACAATTAATTATTTAAGTTCGTGCTCTACGAACTTTTGATTCATTTCACAGCAACAACTAAACAGGATTTTAAATTCCCTTGTTTACTTTTTAGTATGTGACGGACAGAAAGGAAGTGGTTCCAAACGATACGAGCAGACAAAGATATCAACATTAGCAAAGCAATACCATTTTTTTTGAACAGCAGTTTTTTTATTGCTATTTGTTCATTGTGTCTAACGTATGCGACGTTTGTTTCATGGGGAGTCGCTCCTGATGAACATATTTTGGTATTGGTGTTTTTTGCGACCTTGTTTATTTATAATCTGACGCGTGTATTGCCATTACTACTTGACAAAAAATCGTTGCTTAATCAAAATGATTGGTTTGGTGAAAATCGATCTTTCACGGTAGTTCTAACTATTTTTTCGGGTTTCGTAGTTTGTTGGGAAGGGTGGAATTTAAGTTGGGATTGCATATTCTTTTTGGTGCATTTAGGAGTTATATCTGCGCTTTATTCCTTGCCAATGGGATGGATTGGAATGAAGCCACTTCGCGACCTTCCCTATTTGAAAATATTTTTGATTGCGTATGTATGGGGAGCGGTCAGTGTAGGATTGCCAGGCGTGAGTTTGGGATATGAATTCTTTGATTCAAAAGTACTCCGCACAGTAATAGAGATTACTTTTTTTATTTTTGCGATCACCGTTCCTTTTGATATTCGGGATGTACGTTCCGATCAAAACCAATCCTTGAAAACATTACCACATACAGTAGGGCTCAAAAATGCCTTGTTACTAGCCACAGTCATTTTGTGTGTTTCTTCTGGAATTTCAGTTTACAGCAGACCAGAAAAGTGGTTGCCTGAATTGCTGTTCTTTTTAGTAACCGTTGGATTAATCAATTACAGTTCATCCGAGAGACCCAATTGGTATTATTTGGGGTTAATAGACGGCACCATCATTTTGAAAAGCGTAGTAATCTGGATCTAAGAATCAAAAATCAAGAATCAAAAATCAAGAATCAAAAACCAAGAATCAAAAACCAAGAACCAAAAACCAAAAACCAAAAACCAAAACCCCCAGCTTTCAACCTAATCTTCTTTGTTTCCAATCTCTTTTACCATTCGAAATGAAACAACTGCTAAAATGATTCCAATCCCTCCAAGGACACTCCAAAGTACATAGGGGTCTGATAGAAAGGACTTCTCTTCTTCTTTGACCACTGGTAGACTGTTAGCAGGGATTAAATTCTTAATAGGTCCATGTTTCACCGTCGCAATATCCTCCGGAATGTTGGTTCGAAAATAGGTTAAATCATATTTTGGAACCTCCGCTTCATTATCGCTAAACTTCAACGTGTATTGGCCCTGTGGATTTAAATCTGCAATCAGATAATGTTTCAGAAACGAACCAGTTACTTTTTTGATTTGCAGTGGTTGATCATCATTATTCTGTACTTCAAAATACAACGTCTTTACTCTTCTGCCTTGCAGATTGAGTTCAAACTCATTAATGCTATTGGAATTGAACTCAAACGATTTGATGTTCTGCCTATAAGTCTTGACCTTTTTCTTTTTGTCAAAATAGGAATCTTCAATTTGAACCACGCCACTACGTAAATAATAATCAGCTCCTTCTATGTCAAATTGGAGTTTTTCAATGTAGCGTTCCTGAGGAAACTCAACTTTTAAATAGGTGACTTTGTTGCTGTCTTTTTGCTCGACATTGGCCGCTTCAAATTCATGTCTCTGACCACGTCGTTGTTTGTAATCGAAAAATCCAACTTTTTGAATATCAATCGGTAACCTCCAATAGTCGTTCAGTTCCAGTCGAAAATATTCGTAGTTGCTTAGCGGGAAACCAAGAATGTTGAGTTCGGAAGTTTCGTTTCTACTATACATAGAATGAAGCAGGTAGTCATTTTTAATCACAAACCAGTTTTCTTTATCGTCGCTCCCGCTTAACCGGGCTCGTTTTCGAACATCCGTATTACGGACTAAAAAGTTGATATTGTCCACCTCATCCCGATTTGGATTATGAAAAATCAAGTAGGAAACTCCATCTTCTACATAGTGTTTTTCAATGATTTCATACTCTTTGAACAACCTTGTGGTCTCAAATGGATTTTCATGGTCCATCAAATAAGGAATTTGTTTATTTGATTGATCATAAATTCGAATGTCCGTCTTGTTTCTTCGGAGCTGTCCAAGAATTTCGGGTGATAAAACAATTTTATGGAACCCGGTATAATTTACTTTGTCAAGCTTCGCCATTTTACGAAACCCTTTAATTTCGGGTTGCTCCATTTCTGTATTAGAAGGCTGTGCTAAAAGAGTAGAACTTAAGCCAGTACTGACCAAAGTCAGTACTGGAATAAGCCATGTCTTAAACAAGAAGCGAAATGCATCGCTTCTTGTTTTATGATTTACCTTAGATTTAGATTTACAATTATATTTCATCACTTTCATCTTTATCTGTTTCAGCATTCGTGTCCGTATTTGGATCTACATTTGTGTCTTTATCATTTTGAACTGTAGCATCCGATTCAATCAAATCTGAATTTCCATTTATTAATTCTTGTTTATCTGTTAGTCCGTCAGACTCAACAATGGCTTCCTTGTCATCATCCTGAACAATAAACTTCAGTTTTTGATATAGGAATGAGACTACAAGTAAAATTACTCCTAATGATATCATGGCAATTACTCTACCCGTATCATTGTCTTTTAAATCCCAGAACCCTAGTTTTACCAAAGTAACAAAGAACAATACCAATGCCGAAAGACGAAGCGTTTTAATTTTGTGCTTCATACCAAATGCCATGAAAACAAATGCCGAAACTCCCCAAATGATTGGATAAAAAGTTTTGACCGCCATTCGATGAATTGCATGGATTCCTTGATCAATTGATCCTGCTTCGAATTGATTCATTATAACCAAATGAGTCACTTCTGTACTGGCAACAGCTACGGATATTAGGGTCAAAAACCATAGAGATAATTTCCCTCCAATTGATTTAAACGTGTACGTTTTGTAGATGTATAGATATTGGAAAACGACAATGCCAATAAACAAAGCAAACAAAACATAGTGCCACATGAATCCAGACAAATCAACTTCATTTATTGTAAGAAAGTCATTTCTCGTGAGTTTAATGAAATAGAAATAGTAAGTCAAATAAGCAATAATGGCAGGGAAACGAAGAATAAATAGAAAATTGTTAAACGTATTACGCTTAATGACTTGTCCATACGCCGAAAGTCCTGCTAGGAACCCAAAATGAAATACCCCTAGGATTATGGCCTTTTTTGCTTCGGCAATATCATAGGAAAGTAATTGATAATTCAATTCAAGGAAAATTCCTAAATACATGATGAGAATCGTAATTATTTTCAATAAAATCCCATAGTGCTCAGTAATGATACCCATGAACGTTTCCTTATTCGCCTTTTGTATTAATACATTGCTAGCGATCAGTGATCCTATGGAAACAATGGTGGTAACAAATACTTTGTTTAATACTGGATTTAGAACAAAATCTGTGCTTTGATATCCTAAATAGTATTTATACCAATCCATGCCTAAGCTAATAAGCATTAACCCACCAATAAGCGAAGAGGCACCTTCTATTAATTTGATTTTGGACTTTTGCCCCAGCCACAATAACAATACAGCTTCAATTGCCCAGAATAAGGTGATTTGATTTCCGTCTAGTTGGATCGGTGCGATTAAACTTGCAAAAGTTAGAACCATCCCAATCAACATGTAAAGGAGGTTTTTGTCAATGTTTTTGCGTTTGTACAGCACAAACACAAAGATCACATTGAACACCGCAATAAGCGCAGTGAATAATCCTTTCAACGGAGCGGCTTCATATCCATGTAGGAGAGAGAGACCCAGTCCAAAATATATAGCCGAGTTACTTAAGAGTAAACTCACTTCAATAAAACCGAATTTTCGATTGTTCCGAACATTGTACAGAATGGACATCAAATGAAAGATTAAATAGAATCCTGTTAAGAATAAGAAGAACCCCATTCGATCGGGAGTGTCGTTTTCTACAAATCGAGTAGTAAACATATATGCGTAAAGTGCATATGTAAAAATATACGTGATGTAATTAATGAGGTTCCACTTCTTAAAGTAAACAAGAAGCAACATGCCAATGTCAAGAATTAGAACGTACGCAAAAAGATCAATGTGACTTCCGGTTCCGTCACTGACAATAACAGGCGTAATAAATCCTCCGATCAATGCGATAACAGCAAGTTCAATTCGATTGTAGGCGAGAGATAAAACAATTCCAAATCCAGTGACAATGGTCATTAGTATAAATGGGATGGTTTTATTGCCAAACAAGTCATATTCCTTGTGTGCCAATCCGATGGTGAAATATAGCGTAGCAATTCCACCACCGATCAATACGGAGCTAAATGCCGCATAAGATTTTCGTAGATAATGCGCCAATCCAATTAGGGCTCCACCGGTAACTAATCCGATGATCACACGCATTTGTTCATTGATTACGCCATGGTCGATTCCTAGTTTCACCAAATAGGCAATTCCAAGCACGAATATGCCAATCCCTATTTTACTAATAAGGTTTTCTCCAATGAATTTTTCCATGTCTGGATTTCGTTCCCAAAAACCAGGTTTTTTCTCCTTTGGCTTATTTGCCGGCGCCGCTTTTTTAGGAGGCGAAGTAGGAGTGCTTGGATTTTGAGTTTGTGGCGTTTCAAACACCGGAGTACTTACTGGTTTAACGTTGGACGCATGAGATTTGGATTTGATGGCTTCTTTTGCTGCTTTTTCCTTATCTACGCGTTCTTGTTCAATTTTAGCTTTTGCCAATTGAATTTTACGTTGTTTCTCCGCTTCTATAGTTAATGCAAGTCGTTGTTCTTGCTCAATTTCTTCAGGTGTCTTTTCGACTGGTTTTAAAGGATCAATACCAACATGTATTGGTGTTGGAGTAGGTAAGGACTCTTTTATCGGATCTGGAACGGGTTCCGTTTTTTGTGGTTCCGGAGGGATCGATTGTGTTGTTTGACGATCCGGTTGGCTTGAGGCTGACTTTTGTTGCGCAAGCCAGTTTATTTGTTTTTCCAATGCCGATTTACTATCAATAACCCGTTTATTAAGGTCATTCATTTTCTTATCGACGGTGGAGACTTTCGACTGAATGTTGGCAATCATAATAATAAGTATGACCAGTCCGACAATCAGAAAAAATATGATTATTCCTTCCATAGTATCTAATGTGTGGTGTAGATTAAATTAAATCTTTTAACTGTGTTGGTTGTGTGAGCGGAATTCAAAACACGCAATTTTTACAATCTGTATAAAGGTAGAAACTCAACTTGAATTTCATAATGGTAATCCAAACTTAATGGATCAGTACAGAAAGTAAAATCCAATGTTTATAAATTACGGACTTTACTAAATAGTCTGTTTGATTGTAAATGTGATTTTGCTCACGTGATAGGGTGTGTCTACGGACTTTTGTTCCGAGGAGAACGAATGGAATCGGCGCTGGATAGGAATGCCTGAATTTCTTCTTTCCATTCTTTTTCGTATTTGAATAAATAACTTTCGTGACCCGAACGGGCAAATGTGACCTGCTTTTTCGGCCCTTTGAGGTGTTTATATATTAAGTCAATTTCTGCCTGTGACACATAGGGATCTGATCCTCCCGTCATTAATAAAGTCTTGCATTTGACATTCCTGGCATAGCGCTCCGGAGAAAATGAAAATCCCCAATATCCATTTTGAACGCCTCCCCAGAAAACAAGCATGGCCGCAAGTGGAACCGGAGGTACTTTTATCTTTTTAAATCGAGCCTGAACCGTTTTATACATGGTGCCAAATGGACACTCAAGCATTATTCCTTTTGGACGAACCGACTTGGGATGATCATGAATTGATTTTAAAATGGCGGCAGCACCCATCGAAGATCCAAACAGCCAAATGTTTTTGGCGCCTAATTGATTTTGAGCAAAAGAATAACAATCCCTTACTTGTTGAGCTTCTTGAAATCCAAGTGTGGTACGATTCCCTTCAGAGGCTCCCGCACCCATGAAATCAACTAATAATACCTTATAATTTAGCCCGAGGAAATGACGCGCTTTTCGGAGCATTCCCGTTTTCTCCCCACCATAACCATGAAACATGATGATGGTTCCCAACGGGTTTCTCATCCGTTGATAGGGATTTCTTTTGGCTGCGTGGGGTATTAAGTGCCAAGCATCCAATAATACTTGACTTGGAATTTTGTATCGTTTTCCTAGTTTGGAGGGGAGCGTAGTTTTGTTTTTTGGACGGGGTAACGAAACACCCGTGATAAGTACCTGAGCCTTTTGTCTGAATGACAATGCTTCGGGTTTCCCGGTTTTGGAAACATTAGAGTCTTTGAAGTGTGTAAAGTGGTATGCGTGTAGATTGGTAGCTATATTTACCAAGACAAACACTGCAAGCACAATCCACCCAAGACGCTTTATTGCACGTTTTCTCTTCCCCATTGGGACTAAAACGAAGGTTTGTGTATTTTCGTCTATTCTTATTTCAAATAAACAAAAAATATCAATGCAAAACGCCTTTGAAATCCTTCAAATTACTAGACAGAATACGTTGACATTGTTGGACGATTTAACCTTAGATCAATTAAACGAAATCCCAGAAGGGTATTCCAATAGCATTATTTGGAATGTAGCGCACGTGGTTACTACACAGCAATTATTATGTTATGGGCTTAGCAATAATGAAAAATTAATTGCGGCAGATCGAATTGATCAAAATCGAAAAGGGACCAAACCCGAGAGATATTACTCAGAGGAAGAAGTCGCGTTTTGGAAAGAGCAAATGATATATACTGCTGGAAAAATTAAAGAAGATTATAGTGCGGGTATATTCAAAGAGTTCAATGAATATACCACTAGTTATAACATCACGTTAACCGATATTGAAAAAGCCATCGAGTTTAATAATGTACACGAAGGGGTACATTATGGTTACATTTTAGCACTACGCAAAAGCATAAAAGACAGCTAAATCAGGGCTTTTAGGCCTGATTTTGATCAAAACTAGCGTAATCTGAAAAAAGGAAGGAATGATTTATCTTGTTGGCCGGATATGTCGACAAGCTGAATTCTCCTCAAATTGTATTAAATCAGACTCTGCCAAGAACGCTTTTGATTTAGCAATAAAACCTGTTTGTTCCACATCAGAAAGCTCAGAAAGTTTAAAACAAAGATCCGTTTCGCCCTCTCGACCCCAAGGCACTTTTTGATAAGATACATTCGGATACTCCTTAGCTAAAAACGCTCCATAAGCAGCTTTCTTCTCTCGATCTGTGCCAGCTCCACGACTTGTAAATCCCACAATAAAACGGAAGTAATTCGTGGTATCAGCTGCTTCACCATTGACTGCTGGCTCCTTTGTTCCATCGCTGTCTGCAAGTTTTTCCGATTGAGAATTGTTTGAATCCGAATCGGCAACTGTTTTCTTTGAACTTTTACAAGACATTGCAACTAGTACAACGCATAAAATGACAAAACTATATTTCAAATGGGAAATCATATGTAGAATTGAATAAATAGTGTGGATATTGTATTCGTTAATTTAAATCTGTAAATAATATTATTTGGTCAAAATAAGCCTTAAATGGCTGCTTTTGGAATTGTCGCTAGACACGGAAACAAAGTAAACCCCTGCTTCTGCATTGGAAAGATCAATCTCCATGTTTTGCTGGCCTTGAGAAATATGACTGTTGGAATAAACAACAGCTCCCAATACATTTCGAACAACAATATTAATGCCAGCAGCAGCATGTCTTGATCCCAATTGCAAATTAAATTTTCCGTTCGTTGGATTTGGATAAAGCTGTACGGAATATGCGTGGGGTTTATGTGTAATACCGGTAATTGCGGCACAAGAACCAATACTGGTACTTAGAGCAGTTCGAGTCCCTTCTAAGACGGCACGCATTCGATTTTTTTGTCCGAAGGTAAACATACTCATGCAATTGTCATCTACGTAGTCCATGTAGTTCATGTACATTTCACCATTCGTATCACTTCCACAAGTGTTATTGGCATTATGAGGGAATGTTGGACAAAATGAATTATCCTGCTCTTGAGGAGGTGTGTCTGCCACTAAATCATCACCGCAGGTTGCGTCACCCCAGATATGACTTAAGTTGAGCCAATGTCCAACCTCATGGGTTGCTGTTCGTCCAAGGTTGTTAAATGTAAATCCACCAGTACCTGCCGTACCTGTTGTTCCAAATGCTCTGTAATCAATTACGATTCCATCATCATTAGGCCAAGCAGCCAAATCTGAAGGAAAAGTAGCGTAACCTAGTGTGCCAGGATCACCATCTAAATTGCACACCCACATGTTCATAAATTGTGCAGGGTCCCAATTATCTTTTCCATTGCTGCTACTAAACTTCACATCTCCGTTCCCAGTGAAATTGGTGTTCGAAGTGTTGGTTCGGGTTATACCGGTTGTTGCGTCTCCATTTTCATCAATGCTAGCAAGACAAAATTCAATTTGACAATTAGCCGAGTTTGTCCAAAAGGCGTGACCTAAAGGAAGTGAATCGGAATTTTGCAGGGTAAAATCTGCATTTAATACGTCTATTTGAGATAAAATTTGAGCGTCAGATACATTTTCCGCCGCCGCATTATATACTACATGTACAACCACCGGAATCCGAATGATTGTGTCACTTAATTTAAGTCCTTGATGTGCAGCAATCCATTGTTGGGTTTGGGTTTCCAATTGCTGCTTTCGAGCGAGGGCATTTGGATCTTTTTGGGTCCGTTCTTGCCATAATTTAAAGGAAGCACATTTTTCCTGAGCGTGTAAAACGCTTGTTGAAAGAATTAAAAGCGCCAATCCACTGAGTAGGTTAAGTAAAGATTTATTCTTCATAGGTCCAATTTTATACGAATAGATAAGTATAAATATAAGCGAATTTTTTGAATATAAAATCGGTACTATTGGAATGGACTCTGAAGACTCATAGAGTCGATGTTTTCCATTCTTTCATAAGTAAAGAAGTGAAATTCTTTCTGCGACTTAGTCGAAGATGCCAAGTATCAGGAAAGTCTGAGTCATCAAATACGAATTGAGATGATTCCAATACCTTTATATCGTGACTCGCAATCCAATTTAAAAATACTGTTTGATTTTGAAGGGCCTTACTTGATTCATGAACTGATTTCTGGATCGTATGAAGCGGCATTTTATATAAATGCATCGTACCACCATTTTGCTTAATCAAAATATGAAATGCGGATAAGGTACTACTATCCAATTGGGATAAAGTGATCACTGGACTGTTTTCGATTTCGGAAGCATGGATTTTGGCAATGGCAATGGCTTCTTGATTTGCTCGTTTGAATCCATTATTTTTAATTCCTCCTCCTGATGCAACGGCATTGGTTTCACTCTTTTTATTTAACGAAAACACTCGATTTTGGAAGCCTCGAATTTTTTCATTTAAATAATTTTTGGTTTTATAGAGTGAGCTGATCTTTTCAAAAAATACCTGCAATTTGATTTTCCAGTTGTTTTCCGATTCTCGAAAGAAGGAGGGTAAATCGGTGATTGCCAAATGTGGAATCAAAAATTGGGTGCGGGCAATGTCCTTTGGACCTGTGGGTTCAGAAACACGTAATCTTGCTTGGGTAAATGGTTCAGTATAAGTGCCCCAACCAGAATATTCAATGAACACTTTAGCGCCTTTTAGGAAATCTGGATAATCATCAAGTTTATGTTTCAAAGCTTGGTAATGAACACCAGGAGTCATGTATGCCCGTCCGGTAATTAGCGTAGTTTTAGATGGATAATTCTCTTTAAGAGTTTCCCAATCAATGGTGGCATGGACTCTTGAACTTCCAATAAACAAGAAATCAGCATGGGTTGTTTCTTGTAACCCGTAGATTTTAAGTCCTGGATTAGGGGAACGTTCGTTATACACATTGATCGAATATAAAAAAGCAGGATCCACCACAACCCGACAAAACAATTCCGTAAGGATCAAAAAGATCCCGGAAAACGTGACAAATTTTAGCACGAACCTGCGCATTTTTCAATGATGTAATGTAAAGTGAATAACCCCGTTTATCAAAAGATTGATAGGAGGGGCTATTCTCTGAATTTTCACTTAGGCAACAACGTGCTGACCAGCCATGATTGCTTCAATTTCATTCACTTCTTTTGGGATGTTTCTCATGAAGTTCATCGGTGCACCAGAGGTAACAAGAACGTCGTCTTCGATTCGAATACCAATACTTTCTTCCTGAATGTAGATTCCTGGTTCACAAGTGAAGACCATTCCTTCTTGGATTTCCATATCATGCGCCCATGTACCAACATCATGTACGTCTAATCCCATATAATGGGATGTTCCATGCATGAAGTACTTCTTATAAGCAGGTTTAGCCGGATCTTGATTTTTCACGTCTTCTTCGGTGATCAAGCCCAATCCGATTAGTTCTTTTTCCATCATAAGACCAACCTCTTTGTGGTAATCATGAATATTCATGCCCGGTCTTAATAAATCAATAGCAGCTTTTTGGACCCGTAAAACAGCATTGTAAACATCTTTTTGACGATCCGTAAATTTTCCATTTACTGGAATGGTACGAGATAAATCCGATGCATAGTTGGCATATTCTGCGCCAAAGTCCATCAGCAATAAATCTCCATCTTTGCATTCCTGATTATTGTCAATATAGTGCAATACACAGGCAGAATATCCTGAGGCGATGATGGATTCATAAGCAGAACCTCTGGATCGGTTGCGTAAAAATTCATGTTGCATTTCCGCTTCAATTTCATATTCCATCACACCCGGCTTTACAAATTTAAGAATTCGTTTAAAGCCTTTTTCAGTAATGTCGCAAGCTGTTTGAATGGCATCAATTTCTTCCTGCCCTTTGATAGCTCTTAAGTCATGCATTATAGGAGCTACACGCAAATAATTATGCATGTTATAGGTCTCCTTGCAGAATTTGATAAATCGTGCATCACGTGTTTCTACCTCCACATTTGCCCGAAGATGTTCGTTGGTATTTAAGTATACATTCTCACATTCCGACATTAAAATTCTCAAAGTGTTTTCGAAATCGGTCAACCACATAATTGTTTCAACTCCAGACTGCTCAATCGCTTCTTCTTTGGTGTATTTATGTCCCTCCCAAATGGCGATTAAATCACTGGTTTCTTTCAAAAATAGAATCGCTCGATGCGCCTTCTTTTTAGCGTCTGGAAATACGATTAAAATAGATTCTTCCTGATCAATCCCGCTTAAGTATAACAAATCATTATTTTGCCGAAAAGGCATATGTCCGTCCGCATTTGTTGGCATGATGTCATTTGAATTGAACACAGCCAATGAATTTGGTTTCATAGCAGCAGCTAGTTTTGAACGGTTTCGTATATAAAGTGTTTTGTTTAGTGGAATGTATTTCATAGTAATCCTTGTTTTTTGCTAAGATACTAAAAAACAGATGTTGTTGCATTTCACTCATAAAAAAATGAAAATTTTGTACCAGTTCGTTTGTTTGCGTATCTTAGGTCGATTTTGTAATTATCAATGAGTAAAGAAATTTTATCGGCACTGGTTCAACTGTTTGCGATTTTTGCAAAGCAGGATGACGGCGTTACGGAAGAAGAACGTAAGCTGGTAGGTTGGTTTCTTCGTCAACAATTAAATAAAAAATCTGTCGAAGAATATCTGGCAGAATTTGATAAACACGCCGGGATGAGTAAAAATACTCGTACCAAGCGACGTTCGATGGTGAGTGACTCCACCAAAACCCTCCGAATTTGCGGCCAAATCAATAAAGAACTAACGCATGTCCAAAAGATTATTGTAACCTTTAATCTCTTGGAAATGATTGCTGCAGGGGGCACGGGAATTACAGTGGCGGAAGATGATTTTTTAACTACTGCCGTTGATATCTTTAACATTCAAAAAGAAGAATTTGAATCCATTCGAGAGTTTATTCTTAGCAGTAAATTATACGAAGTAGATCAAGAGAATGTATTGTTGTTAGATGCGTTGGCAATTAATGACAAAGAACATACACGACACATTAAGATTCCAGGATTAGAAGGAGTTATGGGTGTGTTGCGAATTACTAGTGCAGATATTTATTTGATCCGATATTTGGGACCCCAAGAATTGCAATTGAATGGCATGGGGATTCGATCTCATAAAACCTATGTGTTTCCAAATGGAAGTACAATTCGAAATCCAAAAACCAGTACAATCTATTACAGTGATGTGGTTACGGAGTTTTTGAAGGATGAAACACCTAATCCACTATCTTTTGTAGCGGAGAATATTCAATATCGATTTGCAAATCAAAAATTAGGACTTAGAGGAGTAGATATAAAAGAGGGGAGCGGCAAGCTTGTAGGGATAATGGGAGCAAGTGGTTCTGGAAAATCTACATTGCTTAATGTATTGAACGGAACGGAGAAACCATCAGAAGGTTCTGTTCGAATCAATGGAATTGACATTCATCAGTACCCTAAGAAAATTGAAGGTGTGATCGGACATATTCCGCAGGATGATCTTCTGATGGAAAACCTAACGGTCTTTGAGAACTTGTATTTTTCGGCAAAACTTTGCTTTAAAGATAAATCCAAGAAAGAGATCGTGGAGTTGGTTCAAGATACACTTGCAAAGATTGGTTTGACGGAAATTCAAGATTTGAAAGTAGGTTCGGTACTTGAAAAAATGATCAGTGGTGGCCAACGAAAACGAGTCAATATTGCGTTAGAATTATTGCGTGAACCGGCCATACTATTTGTAGATGAACCTACATCAGGACTTTCTTCCAGAGATTCAGAGAACATCATGGATTTGCTGAAAGAACTTTCATTGTCAGGAAAATTGATTTTTGTCGTAATTCATCAACCCGCTTCAGATATCTTTAAGTTGTTTGATCAATTATTGATTATGGATACGGGTGGATATCCCATTTACTATGGAAATCCGATAGATTCGCTAATCTATTTCAAGCAAGAAGCAAACCAAATTAATGCAGAACAAGGGGAATGCAATGTTTGTGGAAATGTAAATCCAGAACAAATTTTCAACATTGTCGAAACTCATGTGGTGGATGAATATGGAAATTTCACCGAAGAACGCAGAGTTGGGCCTGAGGATTGGAATGAAGCCTATAAGGTTAATCGGTTAAAGCGAGAAAAAGAACATTCCGAAGAACCTGAAATTGAATCCGAGATCGTTCGAAAAATAAGCATTCCAAGCTTGATGTCGCAATGGATTATCTTCATGAAGCGAGATGTCTTGTCTAAAATCGCTAACAAGCAGTATTTGTTGATCAATTTTTTAGAAGCACCGGTATTGGCGATTCTTCTGGCTTACATTATTCGTTATTATAATGCATCGGAAGGGAATCAAGTCTATAGTTATGCGAAGAATGAAAATGTTGCAGCATATATATTTATGAGCATTATTGTCGCGCTTTTTATGGGACTGACGGTAAGTGCAGAGGAAATCATCAATGATCGAAGGATTCTAAAGAGAGAGCGGTTTTTAAATTTAAGTTGGCTGAGTTATTTATATTCTAAAGTAGGAATTTTGTTTTTTCTCTCTGCCGTGCAAACACTTACGTTTGTATTGATTGGGAATACAATTTTAGGCATCCAAGGAATGTATTTTCATTATTGGTTCATGTTATTTTCGATTTCTTGTTTTGCAAATTTGCTAGGGTTAAATATTTCCGCTTCGTTTCGATCAGTTGTCACGATTTACATCCTGATTCCGTTGTTATTAATCCCACAGATTATCTTAAGTGGAGTGGTCGTCAACTTTGACAAGTTGAACCCGTCGCTTAGCTCTGTGAATAGTGTGCCATTAATTGGAGACGCTATGGCTTCTAGATGGGCATTTGAAGGAATTGCAGTTCAACAAGCAAGAAATAACGATTATACTCAACAGATGTATCCGTTTGATCAAAAGCTAGCGCAGTTGAATTATGGGAAAATATACCATTTGCCCCATTTGAAAAAAGACTTAGACTATTGTGTTAATCATCTTGGAGAACCTATAACAGCTCATAAAATAAATGTACTTCATAGTGAGATAAGTAAAATATCAGATAAGATCAGCGGCGCTGAATTTGCACATGAAGATGAATTGACATTGGAGAAATTCGATGCTGCCATGGCTGAAGAAATTAAAGTGTACTTGGATCAAATTAAGCATTATTACATTCTTTCCTATAATGATGTAATTGAGCAAAAGCAGGCATATCTTAGAGATTTAAACGCCAAAGATCCCAATTTCCTTCAGAATCTAAAAAAGGAGCATTACAATGTGACCTTAGATGATATGGTACAGAATGCGGAGGAAGATGAGCGAATTTTCGAAGATGAAGGAGAATTGCTACAAAAGATTTATCAAATCTATCAGGAGCCGCGGTCAAAAAACTTATTGGATTACAGAGCGCAGTTTTACCTTCCTCAAAAACATTTCATGGGTGTGCATTTTGACACCTTTTGGTTTAACTTGAGTGTGATTTGGTTTATGTGCTTCACGTTATTCATTATGTTGTATTTCAACTTACTTGAAAAACTAGTAGCATTCATTGAACGATTAAGGTTCGGTCTTCCTCATACGGTGGAGTAGGAGTAAATAATCGATCTATTTCATTGCTCGATTACCCTTTTTAGTCTTGTATTGGTAATTAGATAATTGTTATCCTTACAAAAACATTTTTTGCAATTCGCCCCAAAGCTTGCCTTTCAACGCTTTGTCAGTTGCAACTTTATCCAATCCATCGCACTTCAAAACAGTCATTGCACCTTCTTTAACTTTGGTGTGCGCGTAATTATCTACTTTTTCAGCGTGGGTTTCATCAAAAATCAAGACAACTTTGGTTTCCAATTCCGTACAGGAAGGAACATGTTCACTGTATAAAATAGAAGTATTGAAAAGAGAGAGCTTCACCGCATTCAAAATCTTCCCAAGGAAGAGTTCGTTTTTAGCAGTTAGTTTTTTATCTAGAACAATGCAGACATCTTTCAAATCCGCGCCGCCTTCATCCAAAAGATAAAACTCATCCTCAGCAAATAACTCCTTATAAAAGCCTGGTTCGATTTCTTCCATGTTTATATTCGTAATTTATTCTGAATTGAAAATGACTAATGTGCACTGCTTAACGGTACCATATTACAAAAATAAGATATCTTCCTTAAATTCAATATACTCTGGACCGAGTATTAATTAAAATCACCTTTTCGACCTCAATCGTCCATAAAAATAGCTTTCAATTCGTTGGCATCTTTTGGTTTCATTTTACCAGCAAGAATTAAACGGAGTTGTCTTCTTCGCAATGCTCCTTCGTAAAACTTGATTTCATTTTCAGTTTCTGGTTGAATAGGAGGCACATTGATCGGATTTCCATTCTGATCCACCGCTACAAAGGTAAAGAACGCTTCATTTGATTTAGCTTTTGTATTACGAGTCAAATCTTCCACCCAAACTTCGATGCGCACTTCCATAGAAGAAGTAAATGCACGAGTAACAAATGATTGTAATGTCACAACGCTGCCTAACGAAATTCCTTTCTCAAATGATACATGATCTACTGAAGCTGTTACGACAATTCGATTGCAATGCTTTTGCGCTGATATAGCAGCGGCAATATCCATGAAATGCATCATCCGTCCACCCATCAGATTATTCAAGGTATTGGTGTCATTTGGTAACACGAATTCCGTCATGTTCACAAAGGAGTCTTTTACATATTTTGTAGCTGCCATAATATTCTGCTTTAATTCTGTTCTATTCTGCGAAATTAGTCCGAAACCATTCAGTCACAAAACAATCTGTTCTTTTAAATAGTTTACTAGAAAGATAAATAATAAAAGAAGGTCAAAAATGAGGTGGGTTTTGCCAATAAAAAAAGGCAGTCAATGAATAAATGTCATTGACTGCCTATCTTAAATTAAATTAAATAGTATTTTCTATTCGATCTATTTGATTTTAGAATCGAATTACTTTTTTCGTAATCGTACCAGACTGAGTTTTGATTTTAACAAAATATACACCAGAATTGGATACATCAATTAGCTCGCTTAGCTTAACTGTGTGACGACCGTTTGCGTAGAAAGCAGTGTTGCTATAAAGTTGAGCTCCAACCACGTTATATACGCTGATTTCCATGTCAGATCCTTTCATCACATTCAAGTTAATGTTTGCATCATCACTAAATGGATTTGGATATACATCCATAAATACATTTTGCTCTTCAGCAATACCAACTTTGTCACTGCATCCTACGTTAATGTCATCAATGTAGAAGTAGTTTCCACCTCCTGTAGTAAATTCAATTTTTACAAGGATATTGTCCTGACCAGCATATTGAGAAAGACCAATTACCTCTTCATTCCATTGCTCAGATGTAGGAATAAAATCCGAAGTATTGTTATCACTTCCAGAAGTGTTTATTCCACTTGCAGAAGCAGCATGTACAAATGTCCAGTTTTCACCACAATTTTTACTTACGTAAATTCCAATTTGATCTACACTTCCACTAAAACGAGGAGCATATGCGTATTTGTAGCTCATTTCAAAACAATCGGCATTTGTGAAATCAATAGTAGGGGAAGTCATGGAGTATACATAGTTACTCCCAACACCCGATAGTTTTAAGCTGTAACTTAACAAACCAGAAGCGGAAGCCTTGTCACTTAAAGTCCAAGATGCATTTTGATGTCCATCTGCTACTACCCATTCTTTCACAGGATCAGAAACTGTTGGGAAATTACCGTTTTCAAAGTTTTCATAGAAAGGAGCTTCTTCTCCGCCTGCTACTGCACCTACCGTAATAATACTGGTCTTGCTATTTTCATCAGAACCACCAGAATTGGAAGCCGTTAATTTTACCGTATACGTTCCAGGATTTGGATATGCATATACAGGATCTTGATCCGTAGAAGTTCCAGTACCATCACCAAAATCCCATGCCCACGTATCAGGAGTACCATCGTATGAAATATCCGTAAATGTTACGTTTGCATTTGCACAAACTAAATCATCACTCCACTGAAATTCAGCAGTTGGAGGGTAATTGTAAGGTCCACATGTATCACAATTTCCTGTCGAGATCAAGTTACTTTCAGTCCAGATATTGGTTCGACCATTATATGGAGAAGAAGATAAAGTAGATCGCACATATGCTTTCTGACCATTTGTAAAGTTTTCAGCAGAACAAAATGCGTAATCCATGATGTTGTTAATGTTGTCATGAATTTCACCATTACCTGCAGGCCATACATCGTATGTGTCAAGGTAGTCTCTAAAAGGTACTGGAGAATCACTACAAGAATTACGTGTTGTACTTAACCCACTTGTACAATTGTAAGAATTCCCTCTAGTATTTGGAGTGTCGTCAATACCATCATCTAAACTACAGTTCGTAGATAAATCAGCATCGTTGCTAGGACCCCATGGGTGCTCTAGTCCTAACCAGTGTCCACATTCGTGAGCTAAATCGGTTAACTGATTATTTAACATTACAATTCCATCCAAATTGTTGGAAATTCCAGGAAGATGAGACCATCCACCAGCGCCAGAAGCAATACTTCTTACAATCCAAATGTTTAGATATCTAGTGTTATCCCACTGAACAACGCTTTTTACAGTGTTTGAAGCATCAACGGTAAGAGGAGTGTGATTTAGGGTAATTCCTTGCGTCAAGTTTCCAGCCGGATCTTTACTAGCCAATACAAATTCAATATTAGTGTT
Organism: Cytophagales bacterium; assembly: GCA_965277185.1. Taxonomy (GTDB): domain Bacteria; phylum Bacteroidota; class Bacteroidia; order Cytophagales; family JAHDFW01; genus JAHDFW01. The sequence goes on from CBDICC010000020.1 coordinate 119,171, forward strand.
CCCTGAGATCAAATCAAAAGGAGCTTGGATGCTTAAACTATCTTCATTTCGGAAGTGTGCATTGATCTCATCCATAGCGTTAAAATATCTTGAACGATTATTAATGAAATCAGTATAAACCGATCCATAATCATGCATAATATGAATTACCACAGGAATTTTGTAAACATATTCTCCCGTTTTAACTCCAGGGTTAGCTTTTTGCTTTGCCACATATTTTCTGTAAAGATCATGTGTGATTTGATGTTTTAAGCTAAGTGTTGGATCTTGAGCACGTGCCTCGGCATCATGTTCCGACTGGCTACAAGTCCGATGATTCGTCTGCGATGATTGACCAAAAGCAATCACACTGCTAATAACCCCTAATAGTAAAAATAACTTTTTCATAATGACATTATTTGATGGTAAAATAGAAAATGAATTCGGGTAAATCTTTTAAGAATTTAACCGAAAACATCTACATTATCGTTTTTTATCCCCTTCGTTCAAAATTAATACTTAATCAACTTACGGGTAACATTTTGTCCTTGTGTATTAAGTGATACAAAATAAACACCTTTTTCCAATTTGGCAAGAATTTCAGGTCGTAAATCATTGCTTCCAGTACGTAATGTTACTTGTTCCGAATGGAGCAATTGTCCAACAGTATTACGAATGGTCAATTGTGTTTGCTGAGTACTGGCAGATTCAATATGCAATGTGGCAGATTGATCAAACGGATTTGGGAAGATGGAGAAATGATTAAATAAAACATCCTCAATCCCTGTAATGTCTGCACATCCTACATTGATATCATCTAGGTAGATGTAATTTCCTCCACTACCTGTACCAACTTCTATTCGTAATAAAATATGATCCTGACCAGCAACAGATGTTAATGAAACATTTGCTTCCTCCCATTGAGAACTGTCTGGTACAAACACTCCACTATAAAAATTACCATTTACAGTACTCAAATTGCTTCCGCTTCGGCTAAATACTTTTGTCCATTTTTGACCGCAATTTTTACTTGCATAAACGTTCAATTCATCGTTTTCTGCTGTTTGAAATTGTTCTGCGTATGCATATTTAAATGTAAGATTCAAGCAGTTCGAGGCATCAGAAAAATCAATCGTTGGAGAGAGAAGTTCCACAGAATGTCCCGGAGGCATATTTCCTAGACGTAGCGAGATGGATTTAGACCCAGAAGATGCAGCGGCAGTTGTCACGGCAAACTTGGATGATGTTGTACTTGAGATTGCCCAATCCTTTTCAGGTACGCTTCCGCTAGGAAATCCTGAATTTTCAAAACTCTCAACAACCGGCGCAATTTCACCACCTACGGTTGCTAATACCGTAATGATACCAAATTTAGTTTCCGTATTTCCTCCAAAGGAGTTGGTAGCGGTTAGCTTTACAGTATAAGTACCTGTAGTCGTATATGTGTGCGCTGGGTTTTCATCGCTAGATACATTCCCATCTCCGAAATCCCAAGAATACGTATCAACGTCCGCGTTGTAAGTAAAGTTGGTAAATTGGATGGCTGCATTTTGACAAACAGTTTCAGCATCGTAAATAAAATCTGGAATAGGTTTACAAGCTCCAGTAGTGGAAGTGTCGGTTGTACCTGTCGCAATTAAGTTTGCTTCTGTCCAAAGGTTATCTCGGCTAGACACCCCGGACTCTAATGTTCCACGCATCCACAATTTCTGTCCTTCTGTAAAGTTTTCTGCTGAACAAAAAGCATAGCCCATGTAATTTTGAACATTGTCATACAATTCACCACTTGACGAAGGCCACAATACGGTATTGTCCATTTTTAGAAATGGAATTGGGTCTCCAGGACATGAATTCGGAACAGTGTTTCCACAGCTTTGTGCTCCAATTGTATTTGGTGTATCGTCTACTCCATCGTCGAAATTACAGTTGGACGCAACTCCTGGGTCATTGGTTGGTCCCCAAGGGTGATCCAATCCTAAATAATGTCCTAATTCATGGATTAAAGAGCTTAATTGCCCTGCCAGAATTACGATCCCGTCACTGGTTGCATTGATTGGTGGAGTAAAAGAATATCCACCTGCACCACTTGCAATTGTTTTAACCACCCAAACATTCAAATATTTAGATCGATCCCACGTAGGAGCAACGCTTGATTTCATTCCTTCTCCTCCGGCATTGGTCCAAGTAGGGGAATAAACTCTATTGATTCCTCCCGTACATTCACCATTTGGGTCAATTTTTGCGAGTTGAAGTTCAATTCTTGTATCAGGATGAATCTGGTCAAAAGGAGATTGAATAAAAGATGTATCCGCATTTCGCTTTCTAAATGCGTCATTGGTTTCTTTGATTGTAGCTAAAATTGTTTGTTCAGATATATTTGCCGTTCCATATTCATGAATTACATGAAATACAACTGGAATCCGATAAAGTGGCTCAGCTGTTTTATTTCCCGATTGCCTGTGTTGCTCTGTATATGCTTTTCGAAACTGATTTAGCTTCGCTTTTTCAACCTCATACTGTGGGTTATTTTGAATAAACTCATCGGACATGGAATGGGTGTGACACCATCCAGATCCAGTCTGGTTTTGGGCAAACGCAAAATTCAAACCAATGATTCCTGCAAATGCCAGTAGTAAACTTTTTTTCATAACAACTAGATTTAATTATATTATAAAACTCCAAAGAAACTATTTTGGTTCATTTAGCTACTTAGCTAGTGCCTATGCGACTAAATGAACACCATTCTTATGTGTCTTAGAATTGGATAATTTTCTTGTAAAAATGCGTTTGACCTTGTCGAGATCCTGAATTTTCAGATTTGATCGATAAGAAATAAACCCCTTTACCTTCTAATTCCTGAGAAGGAATAAGCACATTGTTGGCTCCAGGAGTACTAAGTATATTTCGAGAATATACTTGCTTACCAATTGAATTGAATACTTCCATCGTTAGATTCTCGACTACTCCAGTGTTAAATTCGACATTAAATGATCCGCTGGAAGGGTTTGGATGCACATTGAAAGCATTATTTGTAAATTCTTCAGTGACATCCAAGAAGTTCGAAGCATCCGCACATCCGATATTGATGTCATCCACATATATAATGTTCCCTGCACCGCTAATCGCTTCAAAACGAACTAATACATGATCGTCTCCAACATAACTGCTAATATTGATTTCTGTTTCACGCCATTCATCATCGCTTTGTGGAACATATGAGTAGGAAATTAAATCAGATGTAGTAGCCAATTGTCCACCCGAAACGAAGTACGCTACGTCCCAGCTTTTTCCGCAATCGGTAGAGATCATTACTTTTAAAACATCATTGTCAAACGCAGTTTTTTGTGCGTATGCGTGACGGAAAGTAATGGTATTACAATTCATTACCGTTGAAAAATCAAGATATGGACTAATAATACTGGAACTTTCTCCGGTTGGGATAGAGGAGTTTTTCACTCGTACACTTTGATTTCCTGTAGAACTGGCAAAGCTATTCTGAATCCATCCAGAAGTAGAAGTATTAACCAAGCTCCATGATTCATCAAGATTGTTGAAGATGTCATCAGATTCAAACCCTTCACCATAAGGAGAAGGTAAACTTTGATCTGTACCTATTACTTCTATATAGGAAGTTCGAGTAGTGGTATCGGAACCATATGTATTATTTGTAACAGCAAGTGTTACTTGATAAATTCCAGGTGTGTTGTAAATGATGGAAGGGTTCGTTGCCGATGAAGTGGCAGGAGTACCTCCTTCAAAATCCCAAGCATAGCTATGTACTGTTTCACCAAAGGATTCATCCGCGAACAATACGTTCTCGCCTTGACAAACGATTTGAGTATTTGAAGCAAAATCAGCCGTAGGTGGACACGTTACTATGGAATGACCATCTTCCGTACCTGTTTCAAGTCGATTGGTAGGTGTCCATAGATTATTTCTGCCATTAACCGAATTATTAAGCGTAGCACGCACATAATCCATTTGACCATTTGTAAAGTTCTCAGCTGAACAGAATCCATAATCCATTATGTTTTGAGCATTGTCAATTACATCCCCAGTCCAGTAAGTTACTCCAGCGGTATCTACATAAGTTACATCTGTGCAAGAGTTACGACTAGTAGAACAAAAAGACTGACCTAATGTATTTGGCGTATCGTCGATGTCGTCATCCAAACTACAATTTCCTGAAGCATTTGCGTCATTAGAAGGTCCCCATGGATGATTTAATCCTAACCAATGACCAGCTTCGTGACTCAATGCAGATAATTGACCGTATCGAACGACGATTCCATCAATATTGTCGTTTACTGGAGGAGTATAAGAATAACCTCCTGCTCCACTACCAATATTACGAACTACCCAAATATTTAAGTATTTTTCATTATCCCATCTAACGAGATTTTTCACGCCATCATCAGCTCCAGAAGTCATTGAAGATTGAGTTCTAGTGATTCCGTTTGAACATTTTCCGTCAGGATCAAGTCGAGCTCTTCTAAATTCAATACGCGTATCAGGATGGAAATTTCGAAATGGGAGTACTACGTTGACTGAATCGGCATTGTCCTTTCGGAAATCGCGATTCATGAAATCAATTGCGCTCTGTACCGTATTCTCAGAGATGTTTTCCGGACCATTATCATGTATTATATGAAAAACAATTGGAATGACTAATACAGGCTCTCCAGTCTTATTTGCAGAATAATGTGAGGCAATATAAGATTTAATTGAAGCCTTATATTGATCTCGCTTGATTAAAAGTGACGGATCTTCCGCAGCTCGTTCGTCCCACTTGGAATGTGCGTGACACCAGTTTGTAATTTGTTGAGCTTCCGAGGAAGCCATGCAAATGGTAAGTATACCAAAAACAATAAGTACCCTTCTCATCATTTTATTATAGTTTAAATTAATGAATTAAATATTGGTGGTAATACGACTTTCCCTACGTATACGATATGTTCGCTTAAGTTTACTTTGCGTAACGAAAACTTAAATGCTTCGCAATATAAGCAAATTAATTACAAATCAATTCCAATTTTAGTTCAAATCGACCAAAGAAAATAGCTATTCGACGAACATATTAGTGTTAAAATAACGGTCTGTTTTATAGCTTGTTAAGGGGGAAAGGTTGAAAAAAAAAGAGCCTGACATTTGTCAGGCTCTCCAGTCTTTTGAATATGTTCTATTTCTTATTAGAATTTCACAATTTTTCTGGTTACGAAATCATCTCCATTTCCAATTCGTAAGAAGTAAACACCATTATCTAATTTCATTAAAGAAGACAACGCAAAATTGTTTTTACCCGCTGTAAATACTTTTTGCTTGTTGTAAATAACTTTACCAACCACGTCCACAATTTGAATGTTCATTGTGTTGGTCTTACTTAAGTTTAACTCAATAAAAGCATCTTCTTCAAACGGATTTGGGTAAATGCTAAGATCAGTGCTTAGAGATTCTTCAATTCCTGTCGTTTTACAACCTATATCAATATTGTCTAGATAAAAATAATTTCCAGCACCGGTAGTTAATTCAAATTTAATTAATCCATGATCTCTACCTACAAGAGAAATTAAAGAAACGGTTTCCCTTTTCCATTCAGTATCTGTAGGGGTAAATATTCCAGAAATTAAGTTGCCTCCAACGGTTGAAAGAGTACTGGCAGGTCTGGCAAGTAATAAATTCCAAGTAACACCACAATCACGACTAGAATAAACACGCAATTCATCGGAACTCAATGAAGTTCGCTGCGCGTAAGCATAATCAAATGTCATGTCATTACAATCCGCATTGGTGAAATCCAGAGTAGGAGATATTATTTCGTATTCATAGAAACTTCCAATCGAAGACAGCTTTAAAGCGAAACTCGCATCTAAACTGGAAGAAACACTTGTATTACGGGTCCAGCTTGAATTGTTATTTCCGTTTATAACGGTCCATTCCTTATTAGGGTCTGAAACCGTTGGGAAATTTTCATCTTCGAAGTTCTCAACAAAAGGAGCAACTTCGCCACCGGACGTAGGCAATACATTTATAAAGTTTGTTTTCGTATGTGTGTTTGGATTTGATCCATCACTAACCGTCAATGAAACAGTATACGTTCCTGCTGTAGCAAATAAAACGTTACTAGGATTTTGTACATTTGAAGTTGTTCCATTTCCAAAATCCCATAACCATGAAGTGATTGTACCTCCACCAGACAAGTCCGTAAATTGAAGCGTAGAACCTTCACATAGTATTTCCTGGCAATTACTTTCCTTAAAATTAGCACATGGAGTTTCAACAAAAGCATCATCGGTCCCGGTAGCAATTAAATTGGCACTGGTATACAAATCTTTTAGCTCAACACTTCCAGCTAAAGCAGCATCTGTTCTTTCTTTTTGACCTAAACTAAACATATTTTGGCAATCGGCATAACTCATGTAATTTTCAATAGGATTTACTGGATTGCTTGGTAAGCCTCCGTCTAAACCAGTTCCCGAGTCATTACAATTATTCAAGGAAGTAGGGCATCCAAATGTGGCTTGAGCTTCTTGAGGTGTGTCACAAACTTCATCACCTCCGGAAGTACAACTATTCGTACATCCATCTTGATGCGTATGATACAATCCAAAGCAATGACCGATCTCATGTGTGGCAGTACGACTATTAGAATTGCTAAATTCAGAAGCAATTACAACAAATCCGAAGGTGTTTAGGGAACTTCCAAATCCAGTCCAACTTGGGAACTGTGCATAACCTAAAGTTATACCTCCGCCAAAGCCACCATCAATACTTTGTACAACCCAAATATTGAAATATTTGGTAGCATTCCAGTAACTAACTGATTTTACAGCATCATCTGCATCATACGTAAGATCGGAATTGGAACGCGTAATACCGCTGGTGCAATTTCCATTTGGATCTATTTTAGCAAGCTTAAATTCCACTTCTAAATCCGTTGCATAAGGCTTGAAAACGGCCCTGGTATCAACGGTGTCTGAATTCTCTCTTCTGAAATCTTCGTTTAACGTTTCTACCGATGCTTTTATTTGCGCATCTGTAATGATATCACTACAAGAATTAGCAGGGTTTATAATGTGAACTACAATGGGAATCGTATAAGAAGCAGGTCCGGTTCCTTTGTTTCCAGTTGGATGAGTATCGATCCACTCTCGTACTTTCTGATTGTAATGATCACGTTGCAATTGGAGGTTCGGATCTTGAGCAGCTTTCTCTTGAAACTTTGATTCCGCTGCACACCAGCCTGGACCTCTTTGAGCAATACCGTTAAATGGCATTAAGGCAATAATTCCCAATAAAAGGAATAAGTAATTTTTTTTCATAACAACAACATTTAGTTTAAAGTATGTTAAGTAGCTTATAAAAGATAATAAAGCACTTAACAATAACAAATAGGACTATAAAACTACGAAAAACTGTCGGATCTACAATAGATAAAAGGCAAAATGAAATATATCACTTTACTAAGAAGTATGTATTAGAACGAAGCGTTCCTAATTTTAAACTAATAAGATGTAATTAGAGGGAAATAAACAAAAACAAAAAGGAATTGCTAAAGGAATGCGTTTTTTAGAGCAGAGCGCGAAAATTTGTTAAAGAGGTACAAAATCCTCTTTAAGCAAAACGCTCGGATCCTCTGCCTTGTGACAAAGAATCCGAGCGAGTTCAGTTTGTTTCTATTTGGGGAAAACCTTTTTAAATAAAGGAATTCTAGTCCGTTTTAGAATTTAACAATTTTTTTAGTAACACTTTCGTCTCCTTTTCCAATTCGTAAGAAGTATACTCCATTTTCCAATGTGGTAAGTGAAGATAGCGTAAAACTGTTTTTTCCAGCAGAAAATACTTTTTGCTCGTTGTAAAGGGTCTTACCAACTACATCTACAATTTGTATATTCATTGTTTTCGCTTGATCAATGTCAAATTCAATAAGTGCGTCTTGATCAAAAGGATTTGGATAAACGCTAAGCGCATTGGAAAGTGATTCCTTGATTCCAGTTGTAGCACAGCCAATATCAATATTATCAATGTAAAAATAGTTTCCACTTCCTGTCGTTAATTGAAAACGTACTAATCCATGATCTCTTCCAGTAAGAGAAATAAGTGAAATCGTTTCTCTTTTCCATTGCGTTTCATCCGGAACAAATAAACCAGAAATAAAAGAACCGTCTACGGTTGATAATGTAGTGGCAGGTTTAGCAAAGACTAAAGTCCAAGATACGCCACAATCTCTACTTGTGTAGATTCTCAATTCCTCCGAACTACTTGAGTTCGCTTGTGCATAAGCATAATCAAATGTTAAGTCTGTACATGCATCGCTATTGGTGAAATCAATGGTTGGAGATATAAGATCAAAATCCAAATTGTTTTGTTTATTAGACAACCTCATAGATAAACATTTATCCAGAGATGAAGATGCAGCTGATGTTTGTACCCAAGAAACTCCATTGTAAGAATCATCATCTACCATTGTCCACTCTTTAACGGCATCTGCTAAATCAGGAAAATTAGAGTCTTCAAAGTTTTCTACTAAAGGAGCTTCTTCACCGCCATCAATGGCTTTTACTTCAACGTAATTAGTTCTAGTCAAAGAATTGGAAGTGTTTCCATCACTTACAGTTAATCTAACCGTGTAGGTTCCAGGGGCAGCATAAGTGATGCTTGGATTTTGATCGGTTGAAGTGGTTAATCCATCACCAAAGTCCCAATTCCAAGATGTTGCAGCTGAACCACTAGAAAAGTCAGTAAAGTCAATGGCTGTTCCAGCACATACAAATTCAGTACAATTATCAACCAAAAAATTAGCACAAGGAACTTCCGTTAGAGAAGTGTCAATTCCAGTTGCAATTAAATTAGAGGAAGTAAAAAGTGTGGACAACTCTACGCTGGCTGCCATTGCGGCATCCACCCGTTCTTTTTGTCCAAGAGAGAACATGCTTTGACAATCCGCATAGCTCATGTAGTTTTCAATAGGATTTATGGGGTCACTTGGCAATCCACCATCTAACCCAGTTCCAGAATCATCACAGTTATTTAATGTCGTAGGGCATCCAAATGTTTGAGTAGATTCTTGTGGAGTATCGCAAACCTGATCTCCTGAAGAATTACAACTGTTGCCACATCCTCCTTGATGCGTATGATATAATCCTACGCAATGTCCAATTTCATGGGTGGCCGTTCGGCTGTTTGCATCACCAAATTCACTCGCAATTACCAAAAATCCAAAAGTATTAAGAGAGCCTGCAAAACCAGTCCAGCTAGGAAATTGAGCACGACCAAGAACAGTACCTCCACCACTGGAAGAGATAGAAACTACTACCCAGATATTAAAATATTTGGTAGCATCCCAATAGCTTTGGGCCTTTACCGGATCGTCTGCGTCATACGTAAGGTCGGTATATGTACGCGTAATACCATTGGTGCAATTGCCGTTTGGATCAATTCTAGCCAATTCAAATTCCATTTCCAAATCGGCCGCATAAGGCTTAAATTCAGAACGAGTGTTTACAGTATCCGAATTAAGCATTCGAAAATCTCGGTTCAACGTAGCTACTGCATTTTTAACCTGAGTTTCTGTGATGATGTCTGTACACGCGTCCTTTGGGTTCATAATATGTACAACCAACGGTATTTTATATTGAGCTGGTCCACCAGTTTTATTGGAGGTGGGATGCGTATCGATCCATTCACGTACTTTTTGATCGTACACATCACGTCTCATTTGATAGGACGGATCCTGAGCAGCCATTCTTTGGAAATGTGCTTCTGAATCACACCAAGCTGCACTTCTTTGTGCAGTCCCTTGCAGGGATATTAGGGATAATGCCCCAATTAATATTAAATAGTAACTTTTTTTCATAACAACAACATTAGGTTAGGTGCCTAGTTAAAAGGAACACGAGGAATAACAAAATAGTTCCGACAAGTGAATCTAATTAATAGACAAACAGAATGTAAATCTAAGAAAAAAAATAAAGAGACGAAATAATGCGTTTCGGATAAAAAATTATCTAGAGAATTTTGGACGTTTGAACATCTTGAAATGATGCTGTTTCGTGTATTTTATTTTGTACTCAATTTTTAGTCCAAAATGAAAATAACCATCACCTGCAACAGGATTGCCTCTTTTGTGTCCTTCATTCCAATGCACTCCATCATTTGAGTCATAGGTAGTAGGAGAAACTTCACTAGTTTTATCAGCAAGACCGGCAGCAATAGGATCATTAAACGATGTATTATCTACATATTCACGGCTGACATCGTCTAGATAATCTGTAAACATCATGCGATAGCCAATTTCGAAAATAATGTTCGTTTTTTTATCGTACATGTATCGAACACCCACACCATATGGCAATGTTAAGGATGTTCTATTGTATTTTCTTCCTTCGGTTTGCAATGGCTGAAGTCGGTACCACTTGTCGTTTAGTTCACCCTTTGGTTCAAAACGTGTAACTCCAAATCCTCCAAATACATATGGGTGAAAGTCGTCTCTATGTCCATATCTACGTTCGTATGTAATTAAATCGTAGAGAACTACAGCTTCTAAGGCAATGCCATTTGATTTAAAATTTAAGTTCCGTTTCCAGTTTTTGCCTCCTTCATCTTCACCTGCTACTTTGAAAAGGTTAATTTCAGCGCGCCCCATGATTCGGTTACTAGCACGATAAATAAAAGCACCACTCAAATTATAGCGAAAAGTCATGCAATCCCAATTGTCGCACAAATCACCATAATAACTTGTAAGTCCAAATCCACCACTGGCTTGAATACTATTAATATATCCCACATTACCCGACTGAGCACGTAAAGAAAGTCCCGTCACCAAGCATAATGCTAGTGTCAAAAAGACCTTTATTTTTACTCTTTTCACCATATCCATCTTAGATTTTACCAAGCAAATTTAAGCATTCCAACCCTTATTTCCTAATAACGGCACAAATTTGAACTCTCCAAAAGATTCTTGTTTGTACGTTGTTTCACTTGTTTTAACGATTCTTTGCATCACTTGCACCTCTCTTCCACCACTTGGAATAACTAATATCCCGCCTATATTAAGTTGAGCTAAAAGAGTATCAAGGATCGTAGGAGCACCACATGTAACCAAAATTTTATCATAGGGAGCAAATCGGGCCAATCCTTGCGAACCATCCCCTTGAAATGTTCGCACTCGATCGTATTTTAAACGTTCCAGAAGTGAATTTGTTTTGTGAAAAAGCTTTTTCTGATATTCTATAGAATACACTTTTGCTTTCATTTCTTGTAAAACACAGGCTTGATACCCTGAGCCGGTTCCAATTTCTAGAATTTTATCCCCTTTTTCTATTTCCAGCAATTGACTTTGGAAGGCAACAGTGTAAGGTTGCGAAATAGTTTGCCCTTCTCCAATAGGAAAAGGAATGTCGTCATATGCTTTTTCCAAAAATGCACTGTTAAGGAATAAATGTCTAGGGATGTTGCCTATCGCCTCTAAAACCTTAGAATCACGAATGCCTTTTTCTTGTAATAAGTTAACAAGTTTTTGTCTTTTTCCTTTATGAAGGTAGTTATCCAAAATATTTAAAATAATTTATAATAAAATTAGGTGATTATAGTTATATGAAATTAGTTTATTTGTGCCCCAAAAATAATTAATGAGAGACAGTTTCTTCATAGCAATAGCAATAATTTTATTTAGTGCCTCCGGATGTGAGATAATTAATCCGGAAGAACCCATTCCTGCGTACCTGAAAATTGATACGCTGAACTTTGACGCGTCCTCGCATTTTAGTTCCAACTCGCACAAAATTAAAGATATTTGGGTATATATAAATGGAGATCATGCCGGTACTTACGAAATGCCCTTTACAGTGCCCATAATAGCTGATGGCGTGACACAAGTTCGATTAATTCCCGGAGTAAACAAAGATGGCATTAAATCTTTACATATGTTTCATCCCTATTTATCAAATTTGGATACCTCCATGGTAATTAATCCAGGCGAAACATTAGAGTTAACTCCTACTTATACGTATTTAAATAATTTTACCTCGATTCTCAATGAAGATTTTGAATCCCCCATAGTGATATTTGAATCAGCAGAGACAACGGTGCCGACTTTGGCACAAACCAGTTCTATTTTACTTGATGGCAATGAGTCAGGGGTTCTTTATTCCACGGAAGCTAACCAAGAAATGAAAATTATTTCCACGAAAGAAGTGGAGTATAATGTGCGTACCTTTGCGCCAGTTTTAGAAATAAGTTACCAATCCTCTATTGAATTTAATGTAGGGGTGGAAGTAGATAATATAGAAAATTATGAATCGGTGTTGCGCCCAACTAATGGCGTGACAGGTAAAGTCTACATAGATTTTTCAGATGAAATGAATGTTTTTTCAAGCGATGCCAAATACAAAGTCTACATGGAAGGTGTGAGTACGGAGGTAGGAGATTACATTGCAATCGACAATGTTCGGTTATTGTTGGTGAAATAAAAGATGAATTGGGTTGATTGGTTATAGGCGGTGTTTAAAAAAAACGCAAAATGTGATCAATCAATATTTGAATGTGTTGTTGTTCGACACTCAAAAAGAATTTAAAACGTGGAAACACGTTTGATTGGAATATTTTAAAATGTGAATCCTTTTTTTAATAAATAGGATCGGTGAAGCATTTGTATGAAATGGCAGATATCCTTGTTTAGACCGGGATAGGGAGTTTGCCACCTGAGTTGTTATGATATAAAGTAAGTATTTGAAAAGGTACCGTAAATATATATTGGTCTTCATAGCCATCGACTTTCTTACCGCGGGATTAGGATGGTTTGCATTCTTCTATGCTAGAAAATGGATTTTGGAAGAAGAATTTGTGGATGTTTCAATCGAACTTGTTTTACGTTCGTTGGCAATTGCTGTTTTCTGGGTCTTCTTCTACTACATTTCCGGTTTTTATTCAAATGAGATTTTCCGTAAATCGAGAATAAGGGAAACCGTCAATCTACTTCGTTCGACCGTTTTTGGATCCATAATTATCTTTTTTGTATTGCTCTTGGACGACCAAGGAGTGTTTACCTATAAATTATATTATAAAACGCTCTCAGCCTATTTTGTACTCCACTTTGGACTTTCCTTGATTACGAAATTATTTGTGGTGACGATTTTTCACCGGATGGTGCGCAAAGGGAAGATATTCTTTAATACACTTATTATTGGAGGTGGGGAACGAGCACTCAACGTGATGCAAGAAATGACTGGTTCTAATAAACATTTAGGATTGAAAATTTTAGGTTTTGTGAATGGACTGGGAAATTCCAATGGGATTAAAATTCCATCTGAGTTTGAACGGTTTGGAGATTACGGAGACATTGAAAAGATCGTCACAGAAAATGAGATTGAGGAGGTGATTATTGCTGTAGAGCCAACTGAACACCGTAGGTTGGAAGAAATTCTAACGTTGCTCGATAATGTAGGAGTGAAAGTGATGATCATTCCGGATTTATATCAGATATTGATTGGTTCAGTACGAGTTAGTAACTTGACAGGTACACCATTGATCGAAGTGGATAAGCGACTTTTGCCATATTGGGAACAAGCACTTAAACGCGTATTTGATATTGTAGTGTCATTAACGGTGATTATTCTGGGTCTACCTGCGCTTGCACTTATTGCAATGTTAATAAAACGATCTTCGAAAGGACCTATTTTTTACACACAAGAACGTATTGGACTCAATGCCAAGCCATTTAACATCATTAAATTCCGGAGTATGTTTTTGGACTCCGAAAAAAATGGGCCGGCATTATCCTATGAAGAAGACCCTCGAATTACTCCTTTTGGGAAGTATATGCGTAAAACCCGAATTGACGAATTACCTCAGTTTTATAATGTGCTAATTGGCGAAATGAGCTTAGTAGGTCCAAGACCTGAACGACAATTCTTTATTGATAAAATATGCGAACAAGCTGATTATTATAAACATTTACATAAAGTAAAGCCAGGAATTACCTCCTTGGGTCAGGTGAAATTTGGCTATGCAGAAAACGTTGAACAAATGGTAAGCCGATTAAAGTACGATATCTTGTACATCGAAAACATGTCACTCGCAATGGACTTTCGAATCTTGTTGTTTACCGTACTGATTGTGTTGCAAGGGAAAGGAAAATAGAATACCTTTAGATTCTGTCTTTTTGATAGGGTAAAAAACAACCAGCATTCAATTTTAGAATAGAATAGAATAAAATCAATCACCTCAAACTTAATCCAATGTTTACCGGAATCATAGAACTCGTTGGCGTTGTAAAAGAAATTAAAAGCGAAGCCTCCAACATTCATTTCTGTATTGAAACGCCGCTGTCAGCAGAACTTAAAATTGATCAAAGCGTTGCACACAATGGAGTTTGTCTAACCGTTACAGAATGTGATTCCAACACATACTGGGTTACAGCAATTGACGAAACGTTGAATAAGACGAACTTGGGAGATTTGAAACAAGGGGATTTGGTAAATTTGGAACGATGCATGATTATGAATGCACGTTTGGATGGACATATCGTTCAAGGACATGTCGATCAAACCGCGGTTTGTCAATCGGTTAAGGATGTGGATGGCAGTTGGGAATATCAATTTAAGTTTGATCAACAGCAACACGTTACGGTTTCGAAAGGATCAATATGTGTAAATGGAGTAAGCTTAACGGTCGTAGAATCTCAAGCTGGAATGTTTAGTGTGGCAATTATCCCATATACGCATGAACACACCAATTTTAAAAATTTTATCGCTGGTACAAAGGTGAATTTGGAATTTGATATTATTGGAAAGTATGTGGAACGATTGATGGCGCGTTAAATACTTCGTTTTATTTCCGTGCTTCTTTATTTTTAAAAAAAAAATAGGCCCTCAGGTTTATAACTTTAGAATTTTAAATCATTCCTTTCTTTGAAAGGGATAGGCAATTGTATGAAGTTACAACAGTGATTTTCCTTTCTTCTTAAGGTAAATTCGATCTCTCCATTTAAAAACGACCCACGCTACAAGCAGCCCACACAAAGCACCGCAAAAGATATCCATTGGATAATGTTTGGCAAGATATATTCGACTATATGAAAAGAGAATAGCCCATAGTAGTACGGGGATGATTTGCCATCTTTTATTCTTTCGAAGCGAAAACCATATGGAGCCTACAAGCGCAAAAGAAGTAGACGCATGAGACGAAAAGAAACCATATTTACCTCCACATCCACCGGGTAAATTAATAAGGTTCTGTAGCAATGGATTATGACAAGGTCGAAGTCGACTAAAGATAGGTTTAAACAAGGACGAAGCAATGTGATCTGAAAGAACAATAGCTAAGATCAACGGAACGATGACCCATAATATGAGCGGAAGAATTGATAGATTTCGATTTTGAAAGTAAAGACCGACCAAGATCAAAACGAAGAGCCAAATCCAATAAATCTGATTGGTTATTTTGATCATTAATGCATCCCAAAAAGCACTGTGCATTCCATTGAAAAACAGAAATAAATCGATGTCGATCTGGTTGAGCGTTTCAATCATTGGAATGTACAAGTATTATATGGGCTCTCAAGCATGATTCTTGCCCAAATATAAGGTAATTACCAAAGAAAATAGCTAACTTAGCACACTTTCAGGAATTAGAAAATTAACCTTGGTTGATCTGTTTTGGTTAATTTAATTAAGATAAAAATAAGTTAATTTGGGAGCAATGGAAGCAAATGTAGAGGAGATGCCAGCCACCGTATCTAAGGAAGTATTGTCGAAAGCATATTCGTTGATGACAACTGCTAAAAACTTGGCTGTATTGTACGAAGAAAACAAGGATGTTTGTTCTAAGTACGTTCATGCTACATCTCGAGGGCATGAAGCAATGCAGTTGGCGATGGCGTTCCATTTGTTACCACAAGACTTTGTATCACCCTACTATCGAGATGATAGTATTTTACTGGGGATAGGCATAACTCCATATGAGTTAATGTTGCAAGTTTTAGCCAAACGAGATGATCCGTTTTCTGGGGGTCGAACATATTATTCACATCCTTCACTTCGAAGAGATGATATGCCAAAAATCCCACATCAATCTTCTGCAACAGGAATGCAGGCGATTCCATCAACTGGAATAGCGCATGGAATTCAATATCGAGAGAAACAAAAATTAAATACGTACAATAACCAAAGCGAAGCACCGATAGTTGTTTGTTCCATCGGAGATGGTGCGATGACGGAAGGAGAGGTGCACGAAGCATTACATAATGCGGCGTTGAATCAATTACCAATAATCTATTTTGTTCAGGATAATGATTGGGATATCTCAGCAAGTAAAGAAGAGGTACGATTTGGAACAGCGCTGGATTTGTTAAAAGGATTTAAAGGAATTGAAGGAGTTGAAATTACCGGTAATGACTTTGTTGATTCTTATACAAAGATTAGTGAGGTTGTAGCGAAAGTACGGGAAGAACGTCGTCCTTTCATGGTTTATGGCCATGTGCCATTGCTTAATCACCATACCTCTGGGGTTCGAAAAGAATGGTATCGAACCGATTTAGAAGAACATGCGGAACGTGATCCATTGCCAATATTGAGAAATCATTTATTGGAAAATGGATTTTCAGAAAGCCAACTATACAAAATAGAAGAGGCTTCCAAAGAATTGGTTGAAGCAGACTATGCAAAAGCCTTAGAAGCGGAAGAACCTAGACCAGAAGATTTGTATGACCATATTTTTGTAGACACTCCCGTAACGGAAGAATTAGGAACGAGAGTGCCTGAAAAGGCAGAAGAGGTTGTGATGGTTGATGCAGCATTGCATGCGATCGATAACATCATGAAAGAACATCCAGAAGCACTTTTGTATGGGCAGGATGTTGGAGGTGAATTAGGAGGAGTCTTTAGAGAGGCAGCAACCCTAACAGGTAAATATGGAAAAGATAGAGTGTTTAATACACCTATTCAGGAAGCATATATTATCGGATCAACCGTGGGAATGAGTGCGGTAGGTTTAAAACCTTTTGTAGAAGTTCAATTCGCAGATTATATCTGGCCAGGTGTAAACCAATTGTATGCAGAAGTAAGCCGTTCATTATATCTTTCAAATGGAAAGTGGCCCGTATCTACGGTGTTGCGTGTACCCATTGGAGCATATGGAAGTGGGGGGCCATTTCACTCATCAAGTGTTGAATCAGCCATACTTACGATCAAAGGAATAAAAATAGTATATCCTTCGAATGCTGCTGATATGAAAGGATTGATGCGTGCATCGTATTATGATCCAAATCCGATTGTAATGTTTGAACATAAAGGACTTTATTGGAGTAAAGTTCCTGGAAGTAGAGCAGCCAAAACAAAGGAGCCTTCAGATGACTATATTGTCCCACTTGGGAAAGCAAGAGTATTCACAGAGGCATCAGAAGAGGCGCTGGATAATGGAGATTCATGCGTAGTAATTGCTTACGGAATGGGAGTGCATTGGGCGCATAATGCCGCTGCAAAATTAGATGGAAGAGTAGAGGTGCTCGACTTGAGAACGTTGCAACCTTATGATTGGGAAATGATTCAAGAAAGGGTAGAATTGCATGGGAAAGCGCTAGTCTTAACAGAAGAAGTGCTGGAAAATTCATTTGCAGAGTCACTTGCAGGTAAAATTTCAAAAGCATGTTTTCAAAAGTTAGATGCACCGGTTTATACATTTGGATCCGAAACCACTCCAGCGATTCCGTTGAATTCTACACTGGAGTCGACCATGCTGCCGAATGAAGAAAAGGTATTTAATGTCATAAAAGAGTTACTGGAATATTAACATTTTTGTACTTGTAAATTTTACCGGATCATTGAATTAATGATTGATTTTCCAACCATTGACCATTAATTTTCGTCATGTTAGAGTGTCCTATAAGCACGTAATTTTAAGTTCTTGATTAAGAGGTTCAGTTCGTAACCTCTGATTAATTGCTATATTTGTATGGTTATTATCTAAAAAACAATGAAAAACATTCGTAAATGCCTGTTTTGGGCTGTATCACCGTTGATTTTAATTGCGTTTTCCTCATGTATTGGAGACAAGTTTAAAACAGATAACGTAAAAGGAACGAACTGGGAACCGAGTATTGCGGTGCCATTGATGAATTCAGATCTTACCGTTTACAACGTACTTCAAAAAATTGATGATAACAATGTAGTGGTAATTGATTCTTCAAGTCGATTTATCGCATTGGTATATGATGGAGAAGCAACCTTTGCTGATTTGGATTCATTCATTGTTTTCCCTTCGCCATCTATTAGCGTAGCAGGCGCACCAATTCCTGCGGCTCCAACAGGAAACGTAGTAGTAAGTGGAACGGCAGATTTTACAGGATCTCCTTCTTCTGTAGAAATGTATCAGTTACTTCTACAATCAGGAACGATGACCGTTAATATAGACAACAGTGCTTTGGGAGATGAAATAGATGTAGTATTAAGCATCCCGGAATTCAAAAGTGGAGGGACGTCGTTTTCACAAACGTTTAATGTTGCCGCTAATCAAACAGGTAATTTTAATGTGCAATTAAACGGATACGAATTTGATTTCACGAAGACATTACAAGGTTATAATGAAATTCAATATGACATTACCTTTAGCCGTCCAAATTATAATGGAGCAAGTGGTTCACTTGGAGCGTCCTTTGATTTTTCGAATCTTCAAAACGATCGCTTGATGGCCTATTTTGGTCAAAAGTCATTTAGCTTGGGAGATAATGAGATTGAATTAAATATTTTTGGAAATACGGTAGGTGACGGTGTTTTTAGACTTGATTCGCCCTTAGTAAAGTTGGAGTTTGATAATTCAATTGGGGTGCCTATAGATGTTGACTTAAGTAGTATGCAGACAGAGAATACGGAAACAGGAACACAATTTCCATTTACGTTCACCCCTGCTTCTTTATCGACGTTATCGATTAATAGCTCAACGGATCCTAACAATCCAAACGCGTTTACAAGTGAAACGTACGATCGAACGGAAGTGGCACAATTTGAAGATATTGTGAATGGAAATAAGAAAATATTTAAATACAACCCTTCGGTTTCTATTAATTCGGCTGGAAAAGACACTAACTTCCTAAATGGAAATAGTGAGTTGAAAATAAGAGCGGAAGTTGAATTGCCTTTACAAGGCTATGCATATGGTTTTGATATTGTTGACACTGTACCATTTGACGGACTCGATTTAAGTCAAGGTACGGAAGTAACAGGAGTACTCTTTAAAACAGGGGTTGAAAATGGATTTCCAATTGATTTGAGATTTCAATTATACTTTATGGATTCGACCAACACTATATTGGATTCACTTTACCAGGATTTTGATGATAATTTGATGGAATCGGGTGCAATCAATGCGGCGGGTGAGGTAATTACTCCGACTTTAAAAATTAAGGAAGTAGAATATAATAGAACCCGTGCCTTGGCGCTTTCAAATGCAACACAAATTATGCTAAAGGCAGCTTCGAATTCAGAAGGTGCAAATGCAACGTTAGGAGCTAATAGTCAGGTGATAAAACTGTACGATTATTATAAAGTAAATGTGCGATTGAGTATGAGAGTTGATTTAAGTATTCAGCCATAATTAATTGTAGCGAAAATTAGAACAGAAGAAATAAACAATAAAAACAAAGCAAAAAACAAGGGAGTTAAAGTTAGTTTAAATTGATTATGAAGAAATTATTACTACTTGCAGCCATCGTATTTCTTGGAGGGAGTGCACTTTTCGCACAACAAGATTTCACGTTGTACCATATGAACTACGTGCCACAATCGCAGTATACCAATCCGAGTACTATGCCTAAAATGAAATGGTATTACGGAGGTGTTTTTGTGCCGTTACCAACGAATGTGTATACATCCATTAGCCATACGGGTTTAACGTGGCGACAAATGTGGAGAAAGGATGGAGATAGTCTTGAGTTTGACGTCAACAACATCGTAAATAGAGTCGGAAAACGAAATTTTTTGACGGCGGTGTACAATCATGAATTGATGAACTTTGGTTGGCGATCCGAAAATAGCTATTGGAGTTTTGCGGCTAATTTTAAGAATCATGCGCGACTCACATATCCTGGTGATATGTTGCGGTTTGCCAAAGAATTAAACGGACAAAGTTTTCTTGGACAGCGAGCAGATTTTGATCAGTTGGGATTTGATATGAGTTCGTATTTGGAATTCAGCATGAACTATGCACGTAATGTCAATGATAAGTTAACCATTGGTCTTAGACCAAAATTACTTTGGGGAGCATCCAACATACATACTGAGTATAGTGAAATTGGGATTACGACCAATGATACTTTATATGATATCACCTTGGATGGAAGAATGAAGGTTAATGGTTCTGGACCAGGTGGTGCTCTTTTGCAGTCTGCCTATACCGGTGACCCAGTGGTGCAACAAACTATTGATAACGTATTGTATTCAAAAGACAAAAATTGGGGAGCAGGGTTGGATTTAGGAGCAACACTTGAGGCAACAGAAGAATTAACACTTTCTGCAAGTGTGCAGGATCTTGGATTTATTCGTTGGAAAAATCAAAATTACAGTATTACAAGTAAAGACGTACAATTCCAGTTTAAAGGAATTGACGTAGTGGAATCCTATATTTTAGGAGATAGTGCAACTCCTGATCCATTTGCAGAACTAGCAGATTCATTAAGCGGATTTGCAGAATTTGATTCCACAGCTGGAGAAATCTATTCTACTGCGATTCCTAGTCGGGTTTACATAGGTGGGAAGTACGAAATTTCAGAACAAACATATGTTACAGCATTAGGAAGAACGGCTTTCAATCGAGGTCGATTAAGCCAGAGCGTTTCACTAGGAATTAATACACGTGTTAAAAAATGGCTGGGAGCAGGATTGAACTGGTCTATGTATAATCGACATTCGTTTAATGTAGGTGCTGGATTCTCTTGGAATTTAGGTCCTTTTCAATTTTATATGACCAATGACAACATCATGGCATTTTTTGCACCAGACAAAACGAAAAACGTGCATACACGATTTGGCTTTAACATGACTTTTGGTCGAAAAGAAAAAGATGCAGATAATGATGGTATCATTGATAAGAAGGATAAATGTCCAAATACATTCGGTTATGAACGATTTGAAGGATGTCCAGATACAGATGATGATGATATTCCAGATCCAGATGATGCTTGTCCAACGGAAGCTGGATTACTTGCGTTTAATGGATGTCCGGATACAGATGGGGATAGTATAATTAATTCTCTGGATGCCTGTCCGGATGTTGCTGGCTTAGCTGAATTTGAAGGGTGTCCAGATACGGATGGAGACGGAATCAAAGATGAAGATGATAAATGCCCTCAGGCTGCTGGACCAAAAGACAATGACGGTTGTCCATTAACTGTGTTAGCGATGGTTAATATGATGAAGGATACAGTGGCACGAGCGAATAAAAACGAAGATCAGTTATTTGTATATAGAAACATTAATCCATTACAAGATTTAGATTTTCATTTATTGGGAGATGATTCCACCATCGGAGAGCATCTAGTGGTTATTTTGTTGGATGAAGATGAAGCAATGCGTTTGAAAACATTCCAGGATGATAAAAACGAAAAATTGTATCATTATTATTGTCCAAAAGTGCAAGCAATTGATGAAAATGGAAATATCGTAGGAACAGCAATAAGAGGTAAAGATGGGAAATACATCTTTAAGAACTTAAGCCCTGACCACAGATACACATTCCTTGCGATTGGAGATGCACAGCGTGTACCAAGCGATCTCGATATCATTGTTCAAAATGACGATGGTGGAGTTATTGAAATGGAACCAGAAAAAGATTCAAAAAATCATAAGCAGTTTCATTATGTACCACTGAAAAGAGATCAGGAAGTGAAGTTGAAGTTATTGGATGAAGAAGGAAATGTGGTTGCTACTTCTACAATGGATGAAAAAGGGTTGTTTATTTTCCAACATCTTGATCCAAGTAAATCGTATCATTTTGAATTGGATGGAGCTGATCCAAGATTGGATAATGAGGTGCCAGTTATGTATATGACGGATGAAGGAATCGAATTGATTTCAGCAAAAATTCAAGGAGAAGGAAAATATTTGTATCAACCATTAAAAACACCATTGGAAGAAATAGAGGTGAAGTTGGATGCACAAGAGAAGGAAGTAGTAGATGAGGCTTTTGAACATTTAGAGTTTGAATCTGCACTTACTATTCTAAAGAAACATTCCTTAGCTTCATTGAACGAATTAGCGCAATTGTTAATCAAACATGATGATTGGAAGCTTCATATCACCGGACATACCGACGATGTAGGAGGAGCCGAAGAGAATTTGAAATTGTCTGAACGAAGAGCGAAGGCTGTAGAGTTATATTTTGTAGAGGAAGGAGTTCCAGCTAGTAAATTTATCATGGAATGGCATGGTGAAGAGCGGCCAATTGCTGACAACGAAACTGCGGAAGGAAGACAAGCCAACCGTCGAGTGGAGATGAAAATTGTGAAAACGAAATAAGAAAAAGAGCTTAAAAAGGAATTCAAAAATAAACGACAAGAAAAGTCATCTGATGAAATCCTCAGATGACTTTTTTTCTTTTATATTGCATCAGAATTTTAACAACTATTCAAAATGCAACAATGTATAAGTTTTGAATAGTATTGTATTTCCTTCCTACATCAAAAAAATATTTTCCAATTAAAGGCGAACTAAAATATTACTTCCTAATCTCATTTTGTACTGGAGGAGTGCTGCTAGCCCTTGAACTTCTCATGGCCAAGTTGATAGCGCCTTACTTTGGACATTCGTTTTATGTTTGGGCTGCAACCATTGGAACCACCATGTTAGGTCTTATGGTTGGGTATCATCTATCAGGCAAACTGATCGAATCTAATTTCGGACTTAAAAAAGGACTGATCTATTTATTAGGCGGTCTTGGGGTTTATTTGGCCATTTTACCTTTCTATGGCTCCCTGGTTCTAGGCGGGCTGGTTGAAATGGATGTGATCAAAGGGATTTTGATCTCGACTACGCTGTTAAATTTACCATTGTACACGATGTTTGGAATGTTCTCTCCAATAATTATTGAAATCGTTCAAAAAACAGCATTAAGTAATACAAATACAGGTAATTCTTCGGGAAAAATCTATGGAGTTTCGACAATTGGGGGGGTGTTGTTTATGTTGTTAACAGGAATTTTCTTTTTGCCCGAATTAGGTCTTAAGATGTCTGTATTTATTTTATCAGGATTAATTATCACATTGTTTCTTGGTTACTTTGTTTTGGTTAAAAAAGAACTTGGGAAATCGGAAGATAAATCAGACATGAATCCAAACCAATTAAGCGAGGATAAATGAGGTATAAATTTCAGTTATTAGCGTTTTTAGAAGGGTTCTTTTTCCTTTCTTTTGAACTTATTGGAGTTCAGTTGCTTCAACCAACTTATGGAGCATCCTATTTTGTATGGATGTATACAATTTGCATTGTGATGGGAACTTCGGCTTTAGGTTATTTTCTTGGAGCTTGGTTAGTAACAAAGAACAATCAAGAACAGAAGTCTTGCACGATAGCTTTTCTAATGGTAATTAGTATTTATTTGATTGCTTATTACAGTATTAATGAAATGCTGTTTTTGAGAGTGCGATCGTTGGATACGATTCCGGCTTTACTATTGCATGCGTTTTTTCTTATTGGAATTCCGGTCTTACTGATCACTTCATTTTCTCCACTTCTGATTAAGGAGTTGAGTAATCAAAAACAATGGCAAGGGAAGAGTGCATCTTCGATATTCACTTTTTCTACATTAGGAGGGATTGTAAGCATATATTTATTGGCTTTCTTTCTGCTTCCGTCAAAGGAATTGATTACAATAATATACCTTTTTGGTGCTGGTATTACAGTTCTTGCACTGTTGGTGTTGTTTAAGTTGGGTAAGAAGACTTTCGTATTGATTCATATCGGATTGGTTGGGCTTACTTTGGCGATTGTATCTGATATGCAAAAACAAAAAATGGTTGGGAAAAACACAGAGGTTGTGTATCGAACACATGGCATATTGGGAGAACTGGAAATACGCGACGAATATAGCAAATATCGATATTTAGATGTGAATAGGATGATTCAATCCGGTATTCAACTAGAAAAAGACTTATCTGCGTTAACTTACCCTTTTCGAATATCGTCCTATGCTTCTGGATATCCTGCAAGGTCAAAAGTGCTTGTGGGAGGCTTGGGAGGAGGTGTATTGATTAATCAGTTGCAAGCCCTTAATTTTGACATTGATGTAGTAGATTTTGACGAGCGGCTATTGGATTTAAGTTTGGAGTATATGAGGCTTAAGCCCGACTTCAAATTCATCGTGGATGATTTTCGCCACTATATCCAATCTACAGATCAAAAATACGATGTGGTGATTGTTGATCTAAGTAAAGCGGAGTCCATCCCAACCAATGTGTATACGGTTGAGGGATTTAAACAGATCAATTCGATCCTTAAGCCAAACGGGACCATTTTTATAAATTATTTTAGCAGGACGAACGGCCTTGGAGATAAAGGGATGCATTCTGTTATGAAAACACTCCAACGAGCAGGTTATTTTGTGGGCTTGATTCGTAAAATGTCAGATGATAATACCAACGAAGAAATAATTATAGCCTCTAATTCACCGCAACTGGCTCAATCTTATGCACTTCGAATGCCTGCTAATACATTGAAAAATTTGAATTTTGTTGTAAATAATTATGTCCGGACGGATGTTGATTATTCAAAGGCAGCTGTTTTGTATGATGATAAATCGGCATTGGAAAAACAACAATTTGAAGTGATTTTGGATTTAAGAGAGAAGTCTAGAAACAACGAATATTCCACTTTTTTCGAGAAGGAATAAGAAAATCAATCCCAATTTTTTTTGAAGAATGCAGCATGTTTGACATGTTATGGATGATCATTGCATCTTTAATCTTCGATTATGTCAGTTTGAGATTTAAAAAATATACATTTTTTGTTTTACTTAAGCAGATTTTAATCTACCTTGAAGTGTATTTATTGGATTTTAGAGGTTGCTTATTGTATTGTTTATGTATTAACAAATTATGAAAAACACCTGATTTGTGTAATATTTAAATATTATATTGTATAATTGTAAGAACATGGGAAAATTTTTTAATTACCATCATACGATTCGTTTATCATTTTTAATGATTTTCACCACTATTCTATTTAAGGGATATGCTTGTGATCAGAGTTCGGTTACAATATTAACGGCAGTAGAAAATGGAGGCGTATATACTTATACCGCAGAGGTATGTCTAGGTATCTCACCTAATTGGGGATCTACAGATGCATTTACACTTAATGCGGATCAAAATATTACAGGGACCAGTACAACGCTTACTTCTACATATAATTATTGTTCGGTTGACATTGCCTTTAATGGGGCAGGTTGTGCTGTTTCTTCTATGGGGCAGCCACCAGCAGGAGGAACGATACAAACGGCGAATGTAACTGCTAATTCATCTATAGGAGGCGGAGATCTAACATTTGCAGCGGGGAACGCACCAGGCTGGCTAGCACCAGACGATTTGCGAGGAGATTGTGCCGATTGCAATAACGGAGATCAGCTATGCTGGACTATAGAGTTTACAACTGCAGCGCCAATTACAACAATATCATTGGAGGATGCGGAAGGAGATGCCGTTACCTGCCCTGATGAATTAGACGCCACTATTCCCACGCCCGTAGTTTGCGTTCCTGCAGATTTGACGGCAGAAGTTAATGGTGGAACGGCAGCCATCACAGTTTGTGAGGGAGATGCGGTAGATTTGAGTTCGGCATGTAACACATGCGTGACAATGGGGTCCGGACAAACCAGCTATTCTTGGTCAGGCCCTGATAGTTATTCTAGTTCGAACGATGACCCAGGAAGTTTCAATGCTACAGCAACCTCAGGTGGAACCTATACACTTAGTGGGATTACGGGGACATGTCCTACTCAGTCGACCGCCGTGACCGTAAATGTGAATGCCTTGCCAACAGGTACGCTGGGAACTCCAGCGCTAGATGATTGTGCTTCAGTTACGGTACCTGTGTCATTTACAGGTGATGGGAATTGGACATTTACCTATCAAATTGATGGAGTAGATCAGCCACCAATAACGGCAACAACCAATCCGTATGACTTAACAGTGGCGACAACAGGAACAGTAACATTAAATGGAACCGCAGGAGTAACAAATACCACCTGTGCAGGGGCTGGCGCAGTAAGCGGATCATCCGTTATTTCGATTAGTGCTGTAGATTCAGACGCAGGATCGGATATCGCACCAGATCCAGATACAGATATTACCATTAATGCAACTGGAACTGCAGGAAATGATGGCTATGATACGATCGCAGTTGCCTCCAATCAATCCAATACAACAAATGGGAACATTGCCGATGGCGCTACATTTGATGCAGGCACAATTACTTTGTCAGGATTAAGCAATAATTGTCCATTAGATAATAATAATATGACGGCCAATGCGGTTTGCTTTTGGTATACGAATTTAAGAGCTGGGAATCAATTGTCGGCTACCTTGTGTACGGATAATTCGGGAACCAATTGCATTACGGTTCCGGTGGGAGGAATTCCGAATTCAGATCGTTCTATGGGACAACCTGTGACTACAGAGTACTGTTTTGATTACGGAGATATATTGAATTTAACCTTTGGTCAAGCATGTAATACAACCCTTTATCTGGATGTAACGGATGTAGGAGGAGGAGATGATGGTTCTTTTGATCAATGGACAACAAGTTTTCAAGATTTAGATTTATCATTACGCCCTAATCCAACGTATGCATGGAGTGTCTCTTCAGGAGCCGCTGATTTATCTTATTTAAGTAGTACAACGACCGAAGATCCGGTATTTAATGCACCGGGTGGTACAGCTGCGGGCTGTTATAATCTTACGGTTACAGATGGGGCAGGTTGTACAAGCGTGGATGAAGTATGCTTCAATGCTGTTATACTTGGGCTGGACTTATTGGAATTCGATGTTTCCGTAGTGGATAGGAATGTGTATTTGAACTGGGAAATGATGGATTTACGCAATAATTATAGGTATTATGTTCAACGATCAGTCGACGGAAATACGTTTCAGGATATCTCAGGAATGGTAAAACCAAGCGAGGCTCGTAGATTTGATTTTGTCGATAAAGACCCTTTGAATAAAGCTTATTATAGAATAAAAGAAATATCAGATGTTGGTGAACTAGATTATTCTACTACTCGATTTGTATCATTAAGAGCCGAAAACAGCTTAGAGATTATGCATATATATCCACAACCTTTGGTTGGAAATAGTCCATTGCATGTTACCGTTGTTAGTGGTAAAGAACAAGATGCAAGCGTAGTATTGTATAATCTTCAAGGACAAAAAGTGCTGGAGGAAGAATTTCACCTGAATCAAGGAATTACCACGTTGGATTTGAATCCTACTTCCACACATTCGGGATTGTATTCATTGGAATTAATCACAACAGACCGAAAGTTGTTTGCTAAGGTAAACAAGCAATAATTACAGATTTAGTTTGGTCCGTTCTTTCGTTTATTCCGTATCTTCCCTCTTATTTTTTATTTGTCGATTCTTCTTGATTCGTTTTTTCAAATCAAATTTCTAGTTCTAATTTAAGTGGTATTCTGCATGCGCTGTACTGTAGTCCTTAAAAAAATATTTTTTCTAATTTTGTTTGTGGTCTTCAATCTATTGCTTGGTTATGGGCAACGCACTGATTCCTATAGTTTTCATCTTCAATATGATGGAATCAATGGGATTTATAAATCAAACATTCTGGATACGAACGGTGGCGCAAGTTTTGATATTTCCATAGGTCGTTATGACACACTTCAAAATGAACAATGGTCGGTGCTTTATGGAGGAGCAGGGAAAGAGCATGTGAGCCGGTCAAAATTGATCAGAAACAATCTGTATAACTTGGGTTATACTTTCAGTCAGGGAGCAGGTGTAAAGGATATGCTAATTCTTAAAACGACCGAAAACGGAGCCCTAAATGCGACCATCTTAGGAGAATCAAATTCGGATGAAGCAACGAATATAATTCAAGGAAGATCTCCAAACGAGCACATTGTGTTGGGATCTACAGAATCCGGAGTAAATAATCAAGATATAATACTTGCCACGCTGGATGATCAAAACCATTTACTTAATGACAGCGTTATTTGGCTAGACAGAGCTTCGAATGAATCTGCATCAGCAATAAGATTAGACACTTCAGATGGGTCGATATTAATCGGAGGTAAAGTAGATTTTTTAAATGGGAATGAGGATGATATGTTAGCGATCAAATTGGATTCAAATGATCAAATAGTATGGATGAGCGGATTTACGGGGAGTGGAGATCAAGAAGTGAATGCCATTCTAGTAGACGACTCAAAAGATATTTATTGGATTGGTTATTCAAAAGGTGGAGTGCCTCAAGGAATCATTGTAAAAACAAATGCTGATGGGACCATCCTTTGGCAAAAGGAATATTCAACGACGGCTGGGAATAAATTTTTGCGTGCGCAAATGAGACAAGGGAATGTAATAATTACGGGGGTGTTAACATCAGTAACAGGAAGTCAGGACGATTTCATGGTCCTTGAATTGGATACATCGGGTGCGGTAAATTGGTCTAAACATATAAATTATTCAGGACAGGAATATCCGACTCAAATAGATCATTCTGATACGGGCTATGTGATTACGGGACCTCGGTTGAAAAGCTCAGGATGGTCCTTTCAATTAGAAGAAATGGATATAGCAGGAAATTCATGCGCTTCTTTAGATTTTAGTGTAACATCCATGATTAGCACACTTTCGGATACAATGTTGGCGACGAATTTGTCAAAAACGAAATTTCAGGAGGTACAAGATACGCAATACGTATCGTTTTTTGACCCAACTTTTGAGGCTTCTATTTGTTTATTGAAAAGTCGTTTTGTGGACACGCTGGGTACAGATGTATATTCAATTGGTACAGGGACAAGTTCAAATCTCAGCTTTAGGGCGATTGAACAAGATCAAAAGACGTTATTAATTAAAAACAACGTGGAAAGAATCTTTCCAAATAGGAAATTCATAGGCGAATTACAGTTGAACTTTATTGATCCAATTGGTCGAACATTCCTTACGCGTACATACAAATCATATAATGGTAGGCAAATTCAAATGGAGTTCCCATTGTCGGACGTTAGCTTTATCAGTTCAAATTTCATTATAAATTGGCAGTGGAATCTTGATTCTTCCACATTGCATGGAAGTATGCGTTCCTCACAACTCAAATAGTATTTTCTTAATACGTGTAATCTTTCCCCAAGACTATATAGATTTCATAGTTGTCAAATTATTTTTATCAACCGTGCAATTTTTTGGAATTAGCTGAATAGTTTGGTTACTTACGTTTTTAGTGAGCAGACGAACTAATTGAATAGTTAACAGACCAAATACCTTAAGATGAATCATTCAAGTAGAAACCGGGCGTTGCTTTTAATCGCCTTTTTAGAAGGAGCCATTGTAATGGCACTTGAGTTGGTTGGTGCTCGATTTTTCGCCCCATTTTATGGAGGTTCCATGGTTGTTTGGACCATTGTTTTAACCACGGTGGTAACAGCTTTGGCGGCAGGTTATTTTATTGGTGGGCGACTAACCAAAAAGGAAAACGTTAAATCCATTTTTATCTACATTGGTCTGACGGTATCATTTTGCATTAGTTTATTGCCATTGTGGGCCAATATTGTATGTAATTGGTTTATTTCTAGTGATTATTATCTGGCTATATCTTTATCTGCATTGTTGGTATTGCTGATCCCCAATATATTATTAGGAACCTTGCCTCCTATGCTGATTGAGTTGATGCATCGAGTGCAAGATCGGGCCGGAAAGAATAGTGGTTCCGTGTATGCCGTTTCAACCGTTGGAGGTATTGTAGCGACCTTCGTATTTGGTTTTTATTTAATCCCCAACATTGGGCTTCGAATTCCTATAACGGTAATAGCGCTTGTGTTTAGCTTTGTGATTTTGTTGATTATGGTTTTGAATAATGATGATCAGAAACCTGTAAAAAAACAAGTGGTTTACGGTCTTTTAATTGCAACGTTGATTATGCCGTTCTTATCTGGACAAAACCAGAATGATAAAGTAATTAAGTATTTTTCGGAGGGGTTATTAGGACAGGTTATCGTTGCGGATGTACCTAATGATATTACAAAATCAACAGATCGAATTCTATTTGTAAATCGAATGGGGCAGACTTGGGTAGATAAAGAAACGGGTGCTACAATGTGGACATATCCTCATTTTATTAATGTAATGACGAGTTGTTATCCTGCATATTCCGATGTATTGTTACTTGGTTTAGGAGGAGGAACGGTAGCAAAAGGATTAGAAACAAAACTCCAATTTAATTTAGACGTAGTAGAATTAGATGAACGGATTAAGAAGACCGCTCGAAAGTATTTTGAATTCAATTCGCATCGTACCGTGGTGGATGACGCGAGACATTATCTTAGAAATACGGAAAAGAAGTATGATGTAGTGGTTTTTGATGTTTTTAAGGGTGAAGTAGCTCCGGCATACGTATTAACCCTGGAATCATTTAAAGAATTAAAAGAACGATTGAAGCCAGGTGGAATGATCTTGATAAACTTTAATGGTTTTTTAACTGGAGAAATTGGGAAACCCGGTCGGTCTATTTATAAAACATTGAAAGAGGCGGGTTGTTATGTTGAAATTGTTCCAACGCAGGGAGAAGAGAAAGATCGGAATGTACTATATGTAGCATCTTTTTCTCCTTTAAAATTTGAGAAACCTCGATTGCAAATCTCCTTAGATGGGAGTCAGAAAATGCCTGCTGATTTACTATATAATGCGGATTCGTTGGATTTGAGAGATGCCATCATTTTGACAGATGACAAACCAAATCTTGAAATCATTAATATAGGAGCCTCACAAAGTTGGCGTAATGATTACGAGGAAACTTTCCACGACAAATTGCCTCAGGAAGAAATTCCAATGTATCGATAGATGATAGAGGAATTAGATTAAAATGAATGAAATGAGGAGAAATAAGGGGATGCGCACTATGCGATAGATTGATATATGTTTTAAATCAATCAATGCTAGGGGGTCATCCCACCTTTCAATACAACCGTCCTTACATTTTGAAATTAGGATTGCTTTTCAACTGCTTGTATTTCTTAGCTTTTTCTCTTTTTGTACCACATGCTGGCTTTGGACCGCAAGCATAAACGAGTGATGAAAATGCGAATAATATGAATAATTTAAATGCTAATGATTTCATGTGCGAACGAATTTATTGACTGGGTGATACAAATAATTTAGTATGATAATTGAAGTTTTGATATTTACTTCAATCCTGATATTTACAGAAAAAGTTTAAAAATCAGAATATAAATATATTCAAAAGATTTGGTTATTTCAGTAAACCAAGCAGATAATCTCCATACCCACTTTTAATCAAAGGCATCGCAACTTCATTAAGTTGCTCGTCATTGATGAATCCCATGCGCCATGCAATTTCTTCAATGCATCCCACTTTTAACCCTTGACGTTCTTCAATAACCTGTACAAACTGACCAGCTTGCATCAATGAAGGAAAGGTCCCTGTATCCAACCAAGCAGTTCCTCTACCTAGAATTCCAACCTTTAGTTTGCCTTGTTCCAGATAGGTTTTATTAATGTCCGTAATTTCATATTCCCCTCGGGCACTTGGTTCTAGGTTTTTTGCAATTTCAACAACATTGTTGTCATAAAAGTAAAGACCGGGAACGGCATAATTGGATTTTGGAGAATCAGGTTTTTCTTCAATAGAAATAGCTTTTTGATTTTCATCAAATTCAACCACTCCATAACGTTCAGGATCACTTACGTGATACGCATAAACAACCCCTCCCTCTGGGTTACTGTTTGATTGAAGTAATTGTTCCAATCCACTACCATAGAAAATGTTGTCTCCTAATACTAAGGCCACTTTATCATCTCCAATAAATTCTTCCCCGATTACAAATGCCTGTGCGAGGCCATTAGGAACTTCTTGTACTTTATAAGTAAAAGAGCATCCCAATCGACTTCCATCTCCAAGGAGTCGCTCAAAAAGAGGTAAATCGTAGGGTGTAGAGATAATAAGAATCTCACGAATTCCAGCCATCATAAGAATGGATAGTGGATAATAGATCATTGGTTTGTCATAAACAGGCATTAGTTGCTTGCTTACGGCTAATGTCAATGGATGAAGTCTAGTTCCGGATCCTCCGGCTAAAATAATACCTTTCATATATAATAATCTTTTCTGTCTATCAATCTAATCTTATCTACTAACGAACCAACGAACGGTGTTGATGCAAATAAGTGCTATCTACTGTTTAAGTACGATTGGCAATGAATTCTTCGTTTGCCTTAAACCATTCATACGTCTTTTGAAGCCCTTCCTCAATTCGCACGGTAGGATTGTAGCCAAGCAATTTTTTTGCTTTGGATATATCTGCGAGGCTATCTCTCACATCTCCTTGTCGTTGTGCTATAAATTCTGGTTCAAGGTCGGAACCGGCAAAGTCTTTTAAGATATTTAATAAATCAAGAATTACGGTTCGATCTCCTACGGCCGTGTTGTATACTTGATTAGTACAATCTTCGTGCGTACTAAATGCCGCTTTGACGTTCATTTGAATTACATTTTCCACGTATGTGAAATCCCTAGTTTGCAATCCATCCCCATGAATTTTAGGAGCGTTATTGTTTGTCAAAGCATCGATGAATAACGGAATTACAGCAGCATATGCTCCTTTAGGGTCTTGTTTCGGTCCAAACACATTAAAATATCGTAGTCCAATGCATTCTAATCCGTAGGTTTTATAGAATACATCTGCATACAATTCATTGACATATTTTGTCACCGCATACGGAGACAATGGGTTCCCAATGTTTTCTTCTACTTTCGGTAATTTTTTGCTATCTCCATAGGTTGAAGAACTTGCAGCATAGATAAACCGCTTTACTTTATTGTCCCTTGCAGCAATTAGCATGTTAAGAAACCCCGTGATGTTCGTAGCATTTGTATTCGCCGGATCCTCAATACTCCGAGGTACAGAACCTAATGCAGCTTCATGAAAAACATAATCAATGTCTTTGCAAGCTTTCATACAATCTTCTGGATTTCGAATATCTCCTTCAATCAATTCGAAGTTTTCATTGGTAAGAAGATGATCAATGTTTTTTCGGAATCCAGTTTCAAAATTATCAAGTACAACGACTTTGATGGCCTTTCGATTTATTAAATATTCCGCTAAATGAGACCCAATGAATCCTGCTCCTCCTGTTACAAGGAATCGAAACCCCGCTATATTTAATTTATCTATATCCAATTCCATTAATGTCTTACCTTAATTTAGTTTACTTACTAACGATTATCGTATTGGACTTGGTAGTAATTTTTGTAATCACCACTTGTCACATCTGTAAGCCATTGTTCATTTTGCAAGTACCATTGAACCGTCTTTCGCATTCCGGAATCTACTGTTTCCTGTGGTTCCCAT
Source organism: Cytophagales bacterium (assembly GCA_965277185.1). Classification (GTDB taxonomy): domain Bacteria; phylum Bacteroidota; class Bacteroidia; order Cytophagales; family JAHDFW01; genus JAHDFW01. Next base: position 152,729 of record CBDICC010000020.1, read on the forward strand.
CCTAGTTCGTTTTTGATTTTCGTAGCATCAATTGCATATCTCAAATCATGGCCTGCTCTGTCTTTGACAAATGTAATTAATTCTTCAGAACTTCCTTTGTCCCTACCTAATTCCTCATCCATTAGCTGACACAGCGTTCGAACCAAATCAATGTTTTTCCATTCATTATTTCCTCCGATATTATACGTTTCTCCATCTTTCCCTGAGTGAAAAACAGTATCAATAGCGATGGCATGATCCTCTACATATAACCAATCTCGTATGTTTTCGCCTTTTCCATATACCGGTAAAGGTTTGTTATGTTGAATGTTATGAATGATCAACGGGATCAATTTTTCAGGAAATTGATTTGGACCATAGTTGTTGGAGCAATTAGAAATTACGGTAGGCATCCCATACGTATCATGATATGCTCGAACCAAATGATCTGAACTAGCCTTAGAAGCTGAATAAGGAGAATGAGGATCGTACGCTGTAGTCTCTGTGAACATCCCCGTTTCACCTAACGAACCATATACTTCATCTGTAGAAATATGGTAGAATAATTTATCTTGGTAATTCTCGTGCCACGTTGCTTTGAACGCATTAAGTAAATTAGCCGTTCCAACAATGTTGGTGAATATAAATTCATTCGGGCTGCTAATTGAACGATCTACATGTGATTCGGCGGCCAAGTGAATTACGGCATCAAAACGATGTTCAGCAAAGACAGATTTCATCTCTTCATCATTCACAATATCGGCTTTGATGAAATGATAATTGGGTTTATCTTCGATATCCACAAGGTTTTTTAAATTTCCTGCGTACGTAAGTTTATCCAAATTGAAAATCTCATAATTCGGGTATTTATTCACAAATAGTCGAACTACATGCGAACCAATAAATCCCGCGCCTCCTGTAATTAATATTTTCATGATATAATATAATGTTATTAATCTGTCTTCTTTGCTAAGTATTTAAATTTAATTCCCAACTTAAGCAAGTTACAAGGTAACCGGCTTTTCCAAATTGAGTTTTAATTTATCAATGTTTTGTTGCCACTTCCATGCTGATGTTAATGAGTCTTCGAGTGTATATTTCGGACTCCACTTCAATATGTTTAGTGCTTTATCGTTTTTGGCAAAAATCGCCGGAACATCTCCCGCTCTTTTAGGCCCAATTTCATAATTTAATGTTAGATCATTTACCTTTTCAAACGTTTTCACAACCTCCAAAACCGTATTCCCAACTCCGGTTCCTACATTGAAAACGGATACGGGTTTTTTTTGACCTTCCAAATATTCCAATGCCTTTTGATGCGCATTAGCCAAGTCCATCACGTGAATATAATCCCGAATGTTGGTTCCGTCACGTGTATCATATGTTTCACCATTCACAATCAATTTCTCCCGGATTCCAGAAGCAGTTTGTGTGATAAAAGGAATTAAATTGCTTGGTCTTCCAATGGGTAATTCACCTATTAACCCAGAGCTATGAGCTCCAACTGGATTAAAGTATCTTAGTAATACACATTGAATCGAGCTGGAAGCACAAACGTTTTCAATAATCTTTTCTGAAACCAATTTACTATCTCCATAAGGAGAAGAAGCAGGCTGCAGAGGGGTGTTTTCACTTACTTCAATTCCAGTAGATGGAATGCCATATACGGTGCAAGAAGACGAGAAAACTAAGTTGTTTATATTGTATTGCTGCATTAATTCGAGCAATGTAAGTAAAGAATCTACATTGTTTCGATAATAGCGAATGGGATGATTTATAGACTCTTCCACTGCTTTGAACGCTGCAAAATGAATGACACCAGTCAAGTCTGGATGATCTTGAAAGACCTTTGAAAAGGCTTCACGATCATTGCAATCTAACTGATGAAAAGTTGGTCGAAAACCATTAAGTTCTTCTAACCAATCTAACACTTCAGGAAATGAATTTGAAAAATTGTCTACAATAATGGGCTCGTATCCATTGGCATACAAATCGGTTACTGTATGAGATCCAATAAATCCCGCTCCACCTGTGACTAATATTTTTCGTTTGCCTGCCATTCAATAATTAGTAATGTAATAAATTAATTCGTGTAGTTATAGATGTTTGGTTATTATAAGCTCCAATATACCATATCCTTTGCACCGCCATAAATTCCTTTCACATCAATCAAGATTGGCTTGTCATTCATTAATGATTTAAAATAAGCTTCATCTAAATTTACGTAGTCTTTGTGATTTACGGCAACAATTACAGCGTCGTACGCACCGGTTTTAGGTTCACTTGCCATCTCAACTCCATATTCTTCTTTCACATCATCGGCATTCGCATGCGGATCAACTATATCAACGTTGACTCCGTAATTGATCAATTCTTTGACCACATCAACCACTTTTGAATTTCGAATATCCTCCACATCTTCTTTGAAGGTGATCCCCATAACAAGAACATTTGAATTATTAATGTTCTTACCTTCTTTTGCCAAACGTTGAACCGTTGTTTTGGCAATATAAGCACCCATCCCGTCGTTGGTCACACGACCGCTTAAAATCACTTTTGGATCGTGTCCAAGTTGCTTAGCTTTGTAAGTAAGGTAATATGGATCTACTCCGATACAATGACCGCCTACTAATCCAGGGAAGAATTTCAAGAAGTTCCATTTGGTTCCAGCAGCCTCCAAAACCTCAAAAGTATTGATATCCAATTTGTCAAAGATCATGGATAACTCATTCATCAATGCAATGTTCACATCGCGTTGGGTGTTTTCGATAATCTTAGCTGCTTCTGCTACCTTTATAGATGAAGCTCGATGTACTCCCGCTTCAATAATCATTTCATATACTTGTGCAACCACCTCTAAAGATTCCGCATCATTTCCAGATACTACTTTTGTTATTTTGGTTAGCGTATGTTCTTTGTCACCCGGATTGATTCGTTCCGGTGAGTATCCTATTTTGAAATCATCCGCCGCAAATGATAAGCCCGATTCTTTTTCTAAGATCGGAATACAATCTTCCTCAGTGCATCCTGGATAAACGGTTGATTCGTACACTACATAGTCCCCTTTTTTCAAGACTCTACCTACCGTTTCAGATGCTTTGATAAGCGGTGTAAGTTCGGGTAAATTTTGCTCATTAATTGGTGTTGGAACAGCTACAACGAAAAAGGTACAGTCCTTCAAGTCGTCAAGATCTGCCGTAAAATGGATGTCAGTACCTTCAAATTCACTGGAAACCAATTCTCCACTTGGATCTTCTGCATTACGCATCATTTCCACCCGTTTTTGATTGATGTCAAACCCTACTACTTTACACTTACGCGCAAATTCCAACGCAATGGGTAATCCAACATATCCCAGTCCAATGACTGCCAACTTGTTTTCTCCCGATTTTAATTTATTGAGCATATAATTGTTTAATTAATATGGTACGTAATATCGTGTTATTCAAGGTTATACTTATTATGTCGTAATAAGTTGTACCTGGTTATTTTCTAGTTTGTATTCTTCATTGCTCTCAGGGCATATTGCCCTTCCAGCATCATCAAAGTCCAATTTATGTCCGTAGGTACTCATCCATCCCGACTGAAAAGCAGGATTTCCAATTAAAAGAGCAAAGTCAGGAACATCCTTGGTTACAACGGCTCCTGCTCCTATAAAAGCATATTGGCCAATTTGATTTCCACAAATAATGGTGGCATTGGCTCCGATTGATGCACCTTTGCAAACCCTCGTTTTTAAATATTGATCTTTTCGAACAACGGCACTTCGTGGATTGATCACATTTGTAAATACCATAGAAGGTCCGAGAAAAACATCATCCTCGCATTCTACTCCAGTGTAAATTGAAACGTTGTTTTGAACTTTTACATTGTTCCCTAAACGAACTTCTGGGGAAATCACTACGTTTTGCCCGATATTACAGTTTTCTCCAATGATGCTGTTAGGCATGATATGGGAGAAATGCCAAATCTTTGTTCCTGTTCCTATGGAACAATTTTCATCAATTACGGCTGTATCGTGGGCGAAGTAGTCAGGCATCCAAACGGATTGTAAATTAAATTAAGTTATTGTTGGATGTATTTATCGAAATTCTTGTGCACATTTCTATTTAAATCTTCCACAGTAAGAGATTTGAAATAGTCGTATGTGATTTGAAGACCTTCAGAACGATTTATTTTTGGTTCCCAATTCAATAGTTCTTTGGCTTTTTCAATGCTAGGTCTTCGACGCAAAGGATCATTTTCAGGGAGCGGTTTAAAGATCACTTTTTGATCCGAATTCGTTAAAGCGATAATTTCCTCCGCAAATTTATTGATCGTTATTTCGTCTGGATTACCAATGTTAACCGGCGTTACACAATCGCTAAGAAGCAATTTGTAAATACCATCTACTAAATCATCGACATAACAGAAAGATCGGGTTTGAGAACCATCGCCAAAAATGGTTAAATCTTCTCCGCGTAAGGCTTGTCCTATAAATGCAGGCAATACTCTACCGTCGTTTAATCGCATTCTTGGTCCATACGTATTGAATATTCGTACAATTCTGGTTTCAAGTTTATGATAGCTATGATAAGCCATTGTCAATGCCTCTTGAAATCGTTTTGCTTCATCATATACGCCACGTGGACCTATTGGATTTACATTGCCAAAATAGTCCTCTGTTTGCGGATGCACCAATGGATCTCCGTATACTTCAGATGTAGAGGCAACCAAAATTCGAGCATTCTTAACTTTGGCAAATCCCAATAAATTATGCGTTCCTAGTGACCCTACTTTTAATGTTTGGATCGGAATTTTTAAGTAATCAATTGGACTTGCCGGAGACGCAAAATGCAGGATGTAGTCAATTTTACCCGGTACATATACAAATTTAGAAACATCATGATGACAAAACTCAAAATGCTCATTGGGGAAAAGATGTTCTATATTTTTCAGGTCGCCTGTAATCAGGTTGTCCATACCAACCACTTGATATCCTTCTCCAATAAATTTATCGCAGAGATGTGAACCAAGAAAGCCTGCTGCACCTGTTATAAGAACCCTTTTCATTAATTAGAACGATTTTAATGTATGAAATGAAATGTGTTATACTTGTTTCAATTCGCCATGTTGAACCAATTGTCTTCCAATACTTGAGTAATAGTAGCCAAGTTCTTTCATGGTTTCCAATTCATACAAGTTTCGACCATCAAAGATGGTTTTATTTTTCAATAACTTATTTGTTCGTTCGAAATCAGGATTACGGAATACAGACCATTCAGTACATATAATCAATGCATCAGCATCTTCTAAAATATCGTACATATTTTCGCCGTATTCAATTACGTCACCTATTTGGTTGCGTACATTCTCCACTGCTTCAGGATCAAAAGCGCTAACTGAAGCTCCATGTTCCAATAATTTTTCAATTACATACAATGCCGGAGCTTCTCTGATGTCATCCGTGTTTGGTTTAAAAGATAGTCCCCAAATGGCAATTTTTTTACCGCTTAGGCTATTGTCAAAATAATCAAGAACCTTAGGAACGATAATTGTCTTTTGGTTTTCGTTGACCGCCATTACGGATTGTAATATCTTGAAATTATAATCGCTGTCGCTCGCGGATTTTTCTAGTGCCTGAACATCTTTAGGAAAACAACTTCCACCATATCCAATCCCAGGAAATAAAAATCGTTTTCCAATTCGGCTATCTGTTCCAATTCCTCTTCGAACATCATCCACATTGGCACCAAGGATTTCACAGAGATTAGCAATCTCGTTCATGAAGGTTATTTTAGTTGCCAGAAATGAATTGGCTGCATACTTCGTAAGTTCAGCAGACTTCTCATCCATGAAAATAATAGGATTTCCTTGACGTAAAAACGGCATATATAACCGTTCCATTATTTTTTGAGCACGTTCGGATTGAACACCGATTACAACTCGGTCAGGTTTCATGAAATCTTCTACAGCAAATCCTTCTTTTAAAAATTCTGGATTTGATACAACGTCAAACTCTACCTGTGCATTTTTTGCTACCGCAGCGGTTACTTTTTCCGCTGTTCCAACAGGAACGGTACTCTTGTCCACAATTACTTTATAATCCGTAATTATCTTACCAAGCTGCTCAGCAACACCTAATACAAAACTGAGATCCGCTGCACCATCACCTCCCGGAGGAGTAGGTAATGCAAGAAAAATCACTTCTGCGTCTTTTATGGCATCTTCTAGAGACGTTGTAAATGTTAATCGTCCTTGACTTATGTTTCGTTCAAATAAAACTTCCAGTCCAGGTTCATAAATTGGGATTTTACCCTCCCGCATCATTTGCACCTTGGCTTCATCAATGTCTACACAGATTACATCGTTTCCTGTCTCTGCAAAACATGTTCCTGAAACTAATCCAACGTATCCGGTTCCAACTACTGCTAATTTCATCTTTTGGTTTTTTCAATCTAAAGTTCGCAAATGTACTGTATTCTACAGGAAAACGAAAATTATAACCTTATTGTTTTAGTGGATTTTAGGTGAATTAGGCAAGGCGAAAACCGGGACTTAAACCTGCTTGAAACGACTTCCGTACACAATGCGATCTTTTCCTTGCAAGTCTTTTTTGATGCACGTTTTAAGATAGCCGTGTTGGCTTAATAAAGCAGAAACTTCCTCCCCATATGCTTCATTAATTTCAAAAAATACCATCTCATTTTCAGGGGAGTCAGAAGCCAATTTGCAAATGGTTCGATAAAAAATTAATGGGTCTTGATCTTCCACAAAAAGCGCTAAATGCGGTTCGTTTTCCAATACATTCGGTAACATTTGTTGCTGTTCTGAATATCGAACATAGGGCGGATTGCTAACGATTATTTGAAATGAAGAACTTGGATGAATTTGGGTAAGTTGTTCCACAGATAAAATATCGTGATGGAGAAATTGAATTGGTGCGGACAGCTGTTGAGCATTTCGCTTGGCAACGTTCAGGGCTTCTAAACTTGTATCAACAGTAAAAACCTCGAGCTCTGGACATTCAAGTTTTAAGGTGATTGGAATGCAACCTGATCCTGTACCAATATCTAGTAGAGTAAGGTGCTGATCCTTCTTGTTAGGAAAATTCGAATGGATTTGATCTACTATTTCTGCACATAATTCTTCAGTCTCAGAACGGGGAATCAAGGTGTCCGGAGAAACTTCAAATTTGCGATCATAAAACCAGGCTTCATTCAGAATATATTGAACAGGGATATTTTGCAGAAGTTGTTCCTGTATGGAGTTTAATTGATCAAAATCAAATGTGACCTCTTCATTTAGTGCAATGTCTATTTTGGAAACACCAAAATGATCCAAAACAATATATGTAATTGAGGAAGCCTCATGGACATCATAAATCGCTTGTATTTTGGAATTAAACTGGTTATATAGTTCCTTTGCTTTCAATCGAATTTGAAATGATTCAAGTAAATGTTTCGGTAAGAATTTCGATGACAAAGGTAATAGATTAAAGAACCTTACGACGTGGGAAACAAAGAAAAATATATGCAACGAGCGTTGGAACTCGCGCAAAAAGGATTGGGATTTGTTTCTCCTAATCCTTTAGTTGGATGTGTGATTGTGGAACAAGATGAAATTATAGGGGAAGGGTGGCATCAGAAATATGGTGAAAACCATGCGGAAGTTAATGCCATTGCAAGTGTAGTAGACAAAGAAAGATTGAAAACAGCTACTTTGTATGTAACCCTGGAACCGTGTGCTCATTTTGGCAAAACTCCTCCTTGTGCAGATTTAATAGTTGAATGCAATATTCCGAAGGTCGTTATTTGTAATAAAGATCCATTTCCAAAAGTGGACGGTAGAGGTATTGACAAACTTATTAATGCTGGAATAGAAGTAGAATCGGATGTACTAAGCGCACAAGGAGAATGGATTAATCGACGATTTTTCACTTCCATTACCAAAGAAAGACCATATATTATTTTGAAGTGGGCTCAAACGAAAGATGGATTTGTTGCAAGGAAAAATTTTGATTCGAAGTGGATTTCGAATTCGTCTTCTCGAAAGTTAGTACATAAATGGCGTGCGGAGGAAGATTCGATTCTGGTGGGTTATAATACGGCATTGCATGATAATCCAAAATTAAATTGCAGAGATTGGGAAGGTACAGATCCAGTTCGAATTTTTATTGACAGAGAAGGAAGTTTACCCGCAACACATAGTTTATGTGATGGAACAATTGACACGATTGGTTTTACGAAATCAAAAAATGAATCTTCGGAAGAGTCAAAATTCGAACGAAAGCAAGTAGATTTTAAAAATTTGGAGGAGCAAATTTTAGGAGAACTCCACCATAGAAACATTCGCTCATTGATTATTGAAGGGGGGAGTAATACCTTGAATCGATTTATAGAAAAAGGAATGTGGGATGAAGCCAGGGTTTTTACAGGCGATGCACGTTTTGAAGAAGGAATCAAAGCTCCTTCGTTAGATATAAATTCGGAAGAACAAATGCAGATAGAAAACGATTTGTTAGAGATTTTTGTTAATAAATAGGATCAAATAGATAAATAGAAAAACAGAATGTCAGAAGATTTATCAATAAGCAAAGGACTAGATAAAAAAGAAAGGTATGCCGAATTGATTCCTCAAATTGAGGCGTTGGTAACAGGAGAGCCGGATATGATTGCTAATATGGCAAATATTGCTGCTGCGTTAAAAGAGACATTCAATTTTTGGTGGGTGGGCTTTTACCAAGTCAAAGAAAATCAATTGGTCTTAGGCCCATTTCAGGGGCCGGTAGCGTGTACACGAATCCCATTTGAAAAAGGAGTTTGCGGAGCATGCTATACCCAAAAGAAGACAATGTTGGTGGAAGATGTGGATCAATTTCCGGGTCATATAGCATGTAGTTCTGCCACTAAATCTGAAATAGTGATACCAGTGTGGAATCAGTCAAAAACAGAAGTAATTGCCGTGCTGGATGTAGATTCGGATAAATTAAATGATTTTGACCTTGATGATCAGCAAGCATTAGAGCGTATCGCAGGCTTTATTTCTTAAACCGTAAAGAAATTACTTACCATTACTAATAAAATAGACAACTAAAAATTCCCGTTCACGTTAATATAAACTATGAGTTCCCAATCGCCCCGAATGTATTTGTCTCCCCCTTTTATGGCTGGAGAAGAATTGAATGAAGTGTTACAGGCTTTTTCTGATAATTGGATTGCACCTGTTGGACCTCATTTGACGGAGTTCGAAAATCAAATCACTTCTTACATTGGAATGGATCATGCCGTGGCATTATCAAGTGGAACAGCAGCCATCCATTTGGCCTTAATTATGATGGGGGTAGAACGAGGCGACGAAGTTTTGTGTTCCAGTTTTACATTTTGTGGGAGTTGTAATCCGATTGTTTATCAAGGGGCTACACCGGTATTTATTGATTCCGAATCGGATACGTGGAATATGTGTCCTGAAACACTGGAGAAAGCAATTGAGGATCGGATTAAACAAACCAATAAAAAACCCAAAGCAATGATTGTCGTGCATTTGTACGGAATGCCAGCAAAAATGGATCAGATTCTTGAAATCTCGCAGAAATATGACATTCCAATCATTGAAGATGCAGCGGAAGCATTGGGAAGTGTCTATAATGGACAGATGTTAGGTTCATTTGGTGATATAGGAATTCTCTCGTTTAACGGAAACAAAATTATTACTACTTCTGGAGGAGGAATGCTTGTAACTAATACCAAAAAGTATGTAGAGAAAGCTCGGTTTTTAGCAACGCAAGCGCGGGATGATGCCGCGTATTACCAACATACCGAATTAGGCTATAATTACCGTATGAGTAACATCTGTGCTGCAATAGGTGTAGGTCAAATGAAAACGTTTGAGCAAATCGTAGATAAAACACGTGTAATACACTCTTGGTACAAAGAGCAACTTCAAAATGGAATATTGCTGGATGAACAATCCGACGTGTTTCAGTCTAATCACTGGTTGAATTGTATTTTATTACCAGAAGGAAAGAGCGAACAGATCCGATTAGCTTTAGAAGAAGAAAATATTGAATCTAGACCTCTTTGGAAACCGATGCATTTGCAACCTTTATTTAAGGATGCCCCTTTTTATGGAACCGGAGTTGCAGAAAAATTATTTGATACGGGATTATGTTTGCCAAGTGGCGTAGGAATGAGTGAATCTGATGTGAAACGTGTTACGGATGTTATTAATAAGTTGTTAATGTAGCCGAACCAAACGGGATTAAAATGAAGAATCTGATTTTGAAATGGGGTCATGAAATTAATGTGGATGAAACATTAAAGAAGTTGGACCTTATGAAAAAATTAGATTGGCAACATTTAAAATGGGAACCAACCCTTACCTTATTGAATAAAAAGAACGGTATTAGGACGTATCGTCTTAAAAGTATCCCAATTGAGAAACATTTTGAAGTCGTAGGTACATCAGATCACAGTCATTGTGAAATCTGTTGGACATCTATATCCTCTATTTTGGATGTAAAAACTACATCCGAATCGAGCTCGGATAAAATTCAAAAAACGGTTTTTGCTTATCTACCGACAAGTCAAAACACGGAGATTGGATGGACCTGCATTGATTGTTATGAAAAGTTGGTCTTAGCTGTACATCCAAAATCAATTATGCTAGATAATCGTAGAAAATACAAATCATAAAAAGTGTGTTCGGTGGTATTTTTTCAATTTTCACACTGCGAAATGTAACAAAAAGTGGGCTCAACAGTTATTTAATTACCTGATTAATTTTAATTAGGAGATTTATTAAACACTGAAAAAATGAAATGGCCTAGTCAAAAGCGAATTGCCCAATTCAACATCTATCATGTTATTTTAATTTTGACTATTCCTCTTTGGGTTGTGTGTATTGGATGTAAGGGGAGGAGTGAAGCAAAAGGAGTATCTATATTAAACGTTGATTCGGGTGCGATTGATTCATCAGAGGTCGATTTATTAGATCGTACTGTTGCGGAGAAAGTTTATGTCTTTGATTCGCTTCGTTTGGAAACAAAGGTAAGAGACGGGGCAGAATATTGCAAAAAACACAAAATGAATCAGGATTTCGCGGTTATGGTGGATATGTCCATTCATTCTGGAAGAAATAGGCTATTTGTATGGGACTTCAAGGGGGATTCAATCATAAAACAAGGCTTATGTAGTCATGGATGTTGTGATTTTTGGTGGGGTAACGATCAGTCGAAGGAAGCACCTATTATTAGCAATGTGCCTGAAAGTCATTGTTCTTCCGTTGGAAAGTACAAAATTGGTAAGCGTGCATGGAGCAATTTTGGCATCAATATTAAGTACGAACTACATGGGTTGGATACGTCCAATAATAATGCATTTAAACGGATTATTGTATTGCACTCATGGGAAGCGGTGCCTGATGAGGAATTATATCCCTATGGGACTCCGGAAGGATGGGGGTGTCCTGCCGTATCCAATACCTTCATGAAATTTTTGGATAAGAAGTTAAAATCTACATCTAAGCCAGTCTTACTTTGGATGTATAAATAGGGCGTATCTAAGTCCTGCCTCGGAAAAAGAGTGTGCAAATAAGTTGACAAAGAAACAAAAAGGGAGCCTCCGAATAAATTCGAAGCTCCCTACTTGCATTAACGCATAAAAAGATATTGATTCCCTTTTCCATTTCGTATGGATTTTAGGAAGTTTAAATGTCCGCAGTGACGTTTATATTTAATTCAAATTCGTCATGTATCATATTGTCTCCTAATCCTTCGAAGAAGCTACTTGATCCGTATTTTACGTCATATTTTGAACGATCGATCATCACTTTAGCGGATGCCGTAGCTTGAGATCCTTTCGTATTGATAGTCGCTTCAAAAGTGATTGTGTTGGTCTTGCCTTTTATCGTTAAATCACCTGTAATTGTATAAACATTACTACTTGCACTTTCTACCTTAGTAGATTTGAAACTAGCAGTAGGATTGGATGCTACAGAAAAGAAATCATCTGATTTAAGATGTCCAATCAATTTTTGATTGTATTCCCCCTTAAGATCGGTACAAGTCATGCTGTTCATGTCTACCACAAAGTTGCAACTCTGTAATTGATCTTTTTCAAACGTTAAGCCGCTTGATTTGAAATTGATGTTTCCTGTGTGCTGGCCGCCTACTTTTTTGCCAACCCAAGTAATGTCAGAAGTTTTGGCACTAGTAGTAACTGATTTACTGCCGGTAAAAGACATAGAAGCAAGAGATATTACAAGTGCCAATCCGGTGGTTAAAAATAATTTATTCATCGAGTGTATATTGTTTAGTTTGATTGATTAAAGTATGCCTGTTTTCAGAGCTTTAGTTGTTTGTTTAAACAAATGTATGCTTAAAATGTATATACAACAAATGTTTAAACAAATATTTAAACAAATATTAATTTAAGTTCGATTGTAACATCTTTGAAAAAAAAGCATTATGAGTTTGATTTCAAACTCATAATGACACCCTAAATATCATAAAATCAGATAATTAAGTGTAACGAGTTTTTGAATATGCCATTATGATGATAAAAATTCATTAACTAAAAATTATCAACTATGGCAGGAGGAAAAGAAACACCAAGGCAAAAAATGATTGGAATGATGTATTTGGTTTTAACCGCATTACTTGCGATGAACGTAAGTGCATCTATTCTTGAAAAGTTTGCTTTCTTAAACGGGGGAATGGAAAAGTCAAGGGACGCAACATTATCTCGAAACGAAGGGAAATTGACAGATATTCATTTGGCAGTAAAAGAGCGAGGAAATAAACCAGCCGAAATCAAAGTAGCCAAAGAAGCAGAAGAGATTCGGAAACAAACCGGGAGTATGCTTTTTTACATTGAGCAATTAAAAACGGAGTTAATTAATCGTTCTGGAGGATTATCAGACGGTACGATGGCAAAAGCTCAAATTCCAGTAACAAATGTACCTGGAGGAATGATTCCTGGAGCCAAAAACCGAGATGTAGTTATGGAATATATGTTGGGTGGAAATAAAAATGGAGAAGCCTATGCGTTGAAAAACAAAATAGAAGATTACGTGGCTTATTTAAATCAACATGCACAAGTTGCACACATATCGTTTGCTGTGGATGCAAAAGATGATCCTTTAGCAAAAGATGATCCAGATCAGAATGGGAAAGATTTTGCGGAATTAAACTTTGAGGAAACACCGGTAGTGGCCGCGGTAGCAGTATTGTCCCAAATGCAATCTAAAATATCGAATTATGAAGCGGAAGTATTAAGTGAAAAGAAAAGTTTGTTAGGTGTAACCGACTGGAAATTTGATCAGGTTGCATTAGGTGTGCGAACACAAAGTGGGATCGTAGCAGCAGGAACAAAATACAAAGCGGATATGTATTTATCAGCAACCAATACCACATTACAGCCTAAAATGAAGTGGAAATTATTAGGCGAAGATGGAATGACGGCGATAGATTCTACCATGATGGATCTCAATGGAGTTGGTTCTTTTGAATTTACAGCACGAGGAGGAAGCTACGATAAAGAAGGAAATTCTAAAAAGAAATGGGTAGGAGAGCTGATTGTTCAAGGACCAGATGGTAAAATGAAAACCTTTTTAGATACCATAGAATACGTGGTTTCTAAGCCTGTAATGCAAATAATGAATGCGTCGGTTTCTTCACTCTACAAAAACTGCGGAAATAAAATGAACATTCAGGTGCCTGCTTTAGGCGAAGCATACAAACCGGTATACAATATTACAGGAGGAACGAAGATTGTAGGGGCTAAAAAAGGATTCGTTACAATTGTTCCTACAGCGCCAACCGCAAACCTTACGGTATCTAGTGGAGGAACTGTCATTGGGAAGCAGCAATTTAGAGTGGAAAAGATTCCAATGCCTTCTATTAAGATGTTTGCAAATAATGGAAAGGCAATTTCCTTTAAAAAAGGACTATCCTCGTGTCCACGTTCGATGACATTCAGAGCAATTCCAGATCCAACGTTTAAGGCACAATTACCGGATGATGCGAATTACAAAGTGGTAGAAGGAGAAGTACTATTAGCACGAGGAAGAAAGCCTGTAGGAAAAGCGAAAATCAAAAATGGGAAATGCAACCTAAGTTCGCTTTGCGGAAAAATGAAGGATGGAGATCGATTGGTTGTTGAATTAACACGAGTGCAACGAAGAAATTTCCAAGGAAAAACAGAACGCGTTAAAATTCCGGAAACCATTTATAACATTCCAATTAACTTTTAATAAAGAAATCACAGTCCTAATGTTCATCAATAATTAATACTAAACCCTAACGCAGGAAGCTCATAGTATCCGGGTGTTCGATACCGTTGAATAATTAAACAAATTCATAACTGTGTCGGTTCGAACCCCGGATCTTTGGGTTTAGTTTCGTTAAAGATGCGGATCAAATCAACAATTGATTTATCTTTAGTCAACCACTATTTTAATAGGGCGACTGATTTCCTGTGGCAGAACTTTTTGTTGTTTTGCTAATATTAATGCCTGATAATCACCTACAGGAACTTTATCAGCTTTGAATAGCCCCTTTATTTTTAACTCATTCCTTGCTTCTATAGTGAAATCTTCGCACTCAATTGGAACATAAATATTGGTACTAGATTTTCGAAATAGCATTAAAAGTTCCAAGTCACGATTTTTACCAAATTGAAGAGCATGTCCATTTGGATTGTGTAAAGTTAGATTAATGGGGTGTAATTCTTTATTATTCAGAGGATTCGCGAGTGAAGGTGTTTCAGCGTAAACCTCTCCAAGAACTTGAAAATTTGGATAGTATGTCGGGAAAATAGTAGTGCCTGATTCCAATTCGACTTGACCAAATAAACCAGAAGATTTCCAATTACTTAATAAATAGATTTGTTTTCCATGCCATTTTTGAAAATTTGAATCAAGTTCAAATTGACTTTCCCGGTATTTATGATTGGTCAATGTGTAAGCAGGCGAACCTGTGTAAAACCAGTACAATGAGGCGTTCTTATAGGAATCAATGAAAACAACCGGTAGATCTTTTGATTTTTCTTCTATTCTTTGAAAATGTTGCTGACTAATCCTTTTATCATGAAATTCGGTTTTTAAATTCAAAGGTAGGATCAAAAGAATTCGTGCGGCTCCAAAGATTAGAATGAAAAGACCTAAGACTCCTAATTCCAATTTACCTTTAGCGTTGAATTTATTGCTTTTTAATAATTCATGATGTACAAATAGGATTAGGGGTATTGAGATCGCCACTATCCAATGTGCTTCAATCCTCATGAAAAATGAAAAGAACAAAAAGAATCCAAGTGTGATGAGGCATAATCTGCCATAAATCAAATTAAAATCTACCTCCTTTTCATTGTTCCTGGATCGAACTCTGTTTTTCCATTTAAAAAAAACGAACAATCCGATTAATACAGGATTGAGCATTCCTAATACACCGCTCACATAATTAGTCGGAAACCAGGCCTTATAATCACGATTCGCTCGATTAAGTAAATGAAAATCGATCGATACCCAACGATGTTCAATTTGCCATTGAATATGCGGGAAAAGAAGTATTAAAGCTATGAATCCAGCGATGTAGAGTTGATAATATTTAAATACTCTGGGATAGGCGAGTAATGAAAACAGAATAATAATTGCCCCGTGATATTTTGCATAAAGAATTAATGCCGAGGAAACAGCAAGGAACAATAGAGATAATAAATTTTGTTTTTGGATAAACCGATGATGCGCGAATAAGAATAAGGCGGTGAAAAATAGCAATGGGGCATCTGGAGTACTGATGAAGCCATAGATGTGAATCGCTGGCATCATAGTGATTAGAGCCAATAACAATAAAACAGCTTTCTTCGAAAAACGTTGCGATTTTGGCATTAATAACCAAAGAAGAACCATTGTTCCTGCAGACATCAATATGGTTCCAAAACGAATTCCTAAATTTTGATCGAAAAGTAAAGAACTTAAACGAATCAAAATAGCAATGATCGGAGGATGATCGAAATAACCGAATTGCAGGTGTTGACTATAATACCAATAATAACCCTCATCACCAATAATTTGAGAGAAGTAAGCTTGAATTAGATTTATTATCAACCACAAGGATATAAAACTACCAAGTGTCCAGGCGAACCATGTTCGGTTAGTATGTTTTTTGGAACTGTTCAAACAAACATTATTTGATCATCATGCAAAACTACAAAGAATGATCAACTTTGATAATGTTGAGAATGAATTGTAGTTTTTAATCGAGATTCAACAATAAAATAAAGTAAATTAAAATTTTGGACATGAAAAAGCGCGTCATTGTTTCCAATAGACACGCTTTCTTGAGGTTGCTTGTTTGGTTGTTGTGTTAACTTCTATCTAAAGAATGGTCTACTTATTTAGTTCAGACCTAATTCATAGTTTTTGTGTTCTAAAATTTGCTTTAACGTAGCAATACCTGCATCAAATCGATCGTAGAATTTTTGAACCTTCGCATTATTAGAAGTTCTTTTTCCTTTTCCAGCAGATTTGATCGTTTGCTTATACCATTTATATAAATTTAAATGATCTTCAGAAACCACATACGTTGTTTTCTCGTCAAATTTGGTTTCTCCTATATAAAATTGCGTTTTCATCGCTTTGAGTCTTATTTTGATAATTATTTCGTCACTTGTAAGGTGATAGTCTAAAACTATGCCAAAAATGAAAACACGACAATAGATTTAAGACGAACAGTCGAATTTCAAGAATGAAATACATTGATTTTTCGAAAATGGATAAGGTTAGTTTGGTTTCAATACCAACCTCGTACAATAATAAAACTAGCCTCTGCGTTTTTACCATGTGCAACTAAAAATGAAACTAAAGTTATTCGGAGGAGTATTATTAGGCTTAACCCTTTTGTCCTGTAATAAGAAATTAGAACCTACTCATTTGGGTGATCAGGAATACATGCCTTTAAATGTAGGCAACTACTGGGTTTACGACGTAATAAATAAAAAGTATAACGGAGATTATGAATATGATTCTTCCAGCATTCGTCCAAGTGAGTTTTATTTGGATAGTAGTTCCTATCAGGTGAAGGAGGAATTAAGTGCAATAGACTACGATTTAGAAGGGAACGAATACTTTGAATTAAAACGTTATAAACGAGATGATGCTCAAAGTAGTTGGACATTAGATTCTGTTTGGGTAGCAAAATATGTCGCAAATCAATTTGTACGTATTGAAAACAACATAAATTACGTCAAATTAAAGTTTCCAATAAATTTAGATATGGAATGGGATGTGAATCAATACAACTCCATTGAAAAAGATGAAACCACAGAGCCTTGCCTTTTGTCTAAAGTGGATTCCGCTTTTGATTATTCTGATGGAAACCAGTCATTTAGTAATTTGATACGGGTAGTTCACTATTGTAATACGGATGACATCTTGATCAGAAGGGATAACGAGGTAGAATATTACGGTAAAGATGTCGGAATGATCTACAAGTTAGTTGAAAGATACGAGTATTGTCAGGACAGCGTAACCTTACAGATGGTCATAACCACAGATACATCTGTCATTGGAATGGATACAACATTCGTACACGATACTAGCCATTACTTACCACCTTCCTGTAATGGCAAAAAATTAATAGATAATGGCCAGGTTATAGAGATGCACCTGCAAGATTATCATATAGTTCCAATTGAATAATATCATACAATAGAACTGAAACAGCATTTAAACATGAGTTTCTTTCCACTCTCCTTCTAAATAAGCCTTGTTAGGAATATTCCTTCACAATCTCTTCAACATCAGTAACCTTTGGCCATGAACCAGGTCGTTTATAATCCAATCCTGATTTCATAACTTTTGCATTTGGGTATTCGGCCTTAATGCTTTTCCAATCTGTATCTTTCCAGTTTGTCTCATTCATTTCTTGAAGTTGCACACCTTTTAAAGGCCCAGATACGGATTTACCGACTAATGGCCACCAAAGGCTTTCCGTTTCTCGATCCCACAGTACAAAGCCGTCTAATCCCTCCCATACTTGTGCGTCATAATACGTATATCCGCTTAACGCAAAAGTGAAAACTTGATCTCCATAAGTCCGCTCATAGACTGCCCCCAAATCAGCTAAGATGCAGTAAGCTGCCATAATTGGTCTACCTCCCAAAGAGTCATTCACTACTTCATGACGGGTTAAGTCTTCTACGCCATAGGCTTTTACTTTATCATTAATCCAAGCGACCAAAAAACGAGACGTATCGTTCCAATGTGTATCAGCGTCTTCTACAGAATAAAACTCAGGTTGAAGCAGTGCGGGAAAGACCTCACGTCCAATTCCATAATGAAAATTAGAATCTTTTAATTCGCAATTCGAAATATCAAAATGTTGCAGGCTATCTTTTCCACCAAACAGCATTTTACTTCCATTTTGTTCAAAGATTTTACCCAGTTCCACCGCGATTGGTCGTTTATGTTTCGGTTTTGATTCCTTTGTTTCTGTGGATGTCAAAGAAGCATCTTGATTTGTCTGTTCTTTAGAACATGAACTGCTCCAAAGCAATAATGTGACAATGGCAGTAAGGTTGAACAGCGCATTGTTCCTCTTGAAAAAGGAATTAGAAAAGACAGTGATCATAGTCATACGTTAATGTAAATAACAATAGGGGTGGACTGGGTAAAGAAGGTTAACATCAAACCGCGGTAAAAAATTCCAAAAAATGAAAACTGGCAAAAATTGATTTAGGGGAAAATATTAATCCAATTTCTAATAAAATATAAAAGCTCCACATTTATCATGTGGAGCTTTTATTTGAAGGAATGAAACCAACTTAGTATAAGTTATTTCATTCTGATAATAATAATTTTCTTATTTGACTTGGTTTAGAATTTCAATCCAAGATCAAGCGAAATGTAGTTGTTTGTAAGTTTGTTAGGACTGTTAAACGTATTCGTGTTATCAATGTTAAAAAGACCTCTGTTGTAACTGATTCCAGCTAAGAACATAGTGCTTTCTCCCATTTCCATTTCAATTCCTGTTCCAAGTAACAAAGAAGTTTCTAAAAGATTTACGTCTTTATTGTAGCTTTCTCCATTTGCTTTTACTTTCTCGTCATTTACTTTAGCCGATAAGCGTACATTTTCAGTCACACCTACATGGAAATATAATTTAGTATAATCCATGATCTCATTGGTATATACTTTAAACGAGATTGGAATCTCTAAGTACTGCAATGCCATCTTACTAGTAAAAGTCGTATCTGAGGTTGAAATCACTGCTCCTGCAGAATCATAAACACTTAGCGTATTTGTGAATCTAAATCCAGCTCCTTTTGTGCTATAAGAAGCACCAGTGGAAAATGCAAAATTATCCGATAAGTTTAAATCCACAATTACACCCATTCCTCCACGAAGCTTTACGCCATTTCCTGCAACACTTGCCGTATCAACACCTCCAAATGTTGCACTGTTCCATGCCAAGTTAGGAGAAAGTTTTAATCCTATTTTTACCTGCGCAAATGCACTAAATCCTAAAAAGATCGTTAATACTGCAAATACATATTTTTTCATAATAGTAATTTTTGTTTTTTTGAAACTCTAAATCTAAAAGTAAAAGTAAATATAAGCAAATGCGTTATACCACTACAATAATTCTGTTATTATTTTTTGCCGGATTAATGGTCTCTTGTACCTCTAATGACCCGTGCGACACTATTCCAGATACAACCCAAAATCGTGCCAGCGTAACGCTTAATCGAATAGATAAACAACTTTTTGAGAATAAGGATGAGGAAGCTTTGGCGAGTTATCTTACTTCAAACGAAGAGTTTACCACCAAATTTATTGCTGGATCTCAAATGGGGATAAGAGGAGCGGTTGAAATGCTTTATCCCATGATAAGGCATGCTTCAATGGATACTGTAAATGATGAAATTGATGCAACGTTCGGTACATTTGAAAATTATGTAAGAGAGTTTGAAGACGCTTTTTCTTTGTTAAAATACTATTATCCTGAGCATGGAGATGTTCAAGTCAACACATGTATTTCAGGCATGCGAAAAGATATCTATGTAAATCAGGACTTAAATCAAGTGTATGTGGGGTTAGATTATTTTTTAGGTGATGGAGCTTCTTATCGCCCAAATAACTATGCATATATTAATAAACGATACAAACCAGATATGATATTGCCACTTACAATGGAATATATTAGTAGTAAATACAATAAGACTGATCCGAAAGACAATACCTTACTTTCTCAAATGATTTATTTTGGCAAGGCGTATTATTTTACAAAACGAATGTTGCCTTGTACTGCCGATTCCTTAATTATCGGATACGACAATGTCGAATGGGAAGGAAGTGAATTGCATATTAAAAAAATATGGGGTGTGTTCATTGAGCGTGAATTATTGTTTAATACTTCACATATGGAAATTATGCGCTACATAGATGAAGCACCTAGCACTCCAGCAATTTCAAATAAATGTCCCGGTAGAATAGGTCAGTTTTTGGGGTGGAAAATTGTTCAACAATATATGGAACGACATCCGGAAGTGACGTTGCCGGAATTAATGGCAAATATTGATGCTGCTAAAATATTTCAGGAATCGAAATTTAAGCCCGAGCTTTAGACTTTGATTTTGTTGCGCCAACATTTGCTTTTGCATTGTTGGATCTTGAGGGTAGATCAAAGAGCTGAGTAAATTGTTTGATAAGTTTTTTTCTAGCAAATTGAGTCTCTGCTAATTTACGAGCATTTACTTTGGTTTGCTTTAGGAGCTCGGGGTCAGAAAGGTATGGTTGTATTTTTTCGGTAAATTCAATCCCAATTTTAGGATTAAGGTAGAACCCACATTCGTTGTGCTCAATTAGCTCCTTAACCCAGCCCTTGTTGTTTACAATACAAAGTTTTCCAGAAGCAATAGAATCGAAAAATTTATTAGGGCTGTTGGTTTCCAAGATTTTTTTATCTCGGAATGTCACAATAGAGGCATCTGTAACATTTAGTAAATTCTTTATCTCTCCACGATTTTGAAATCCTAAGAAACGTACATTTTTCAACTTCATTTGTTGGCTAGCAGAACGTAAATTTCGTAATTCGCTGCCTTTACCAGCAATTAGGAATACGATGTCGTCCATTCCTTGTTTCATGGTTTCTTTTGCAAGATTCAAAATGAAGTCAATGTTATTGACTTTGCCAATCGCACCAAAATAAGTAATTACAAATTTCCCTCCTACTCCATAGTAAAAGGTGTTTTTAACCGTTTTGTCTTCTAGTTTGAAATATTCACAATCGGAGATGTTAGGTAACATTGACGTTTTTTTAGCAAAACCTAAGTCATCGATTCCTTGCTTCATCCCTGGAGATAAGGCAATTATTTTTTCTGCATTTCTATAAATAAACCGTTCCATCCATCTCAGTAGACTCTTTAAAAGGGGATTACGTAAAGCTCCCATTTGTATCGGAGCTTCAGGCCATAAGTCCCTAACCTCAAAATAGAATGGAATTTTTTGAAATTTCTTGAGTAATACGGCGGTCAATCCAACTGTTAATGGTGTAGAACTTGCGTAACAAATATCTGCGTCCTTGACATTTTTACGAATGAAAAAATAGCTTTTTACGAAAAAAACAAGAAAGGATAATTTACGCCGAAGATTGGAAAAGCGGTTATCGTATTTTACAGGCAAAAAATGCACTGTAACACCGTCAATCACCTCATTTCTATAATTTGGATTGTTATGCGAAGTAACGATTTCTACCTCGGAGCCTGCGTCAACCAACGCCTTACTAAGATAATAAGACCGAATCGCGCCTCCATCTTTGGGTTTGCGATAATATTGATGAAGGTATACTACTTTCAATGGTGAAACAGGCAAAGTTTAAAATTACGGTTTCTTTGCGATTTTATCTAAAGTTTTGGGGGTGAATTTACATATATGCGTGATCGGACAAGAGCCACATTTGGGTTTTCGAGCCAAACAAATGTATCTTCCGTGTAAAATCAACCAATGATGAGCCTTTGGAATGTGTACTTCCGCAATATGTTTGACTAATTCTTTTTCTACGGCAAGAGGTGTAGTTAACTTTTGAGGAACCAGTCCAATTCGTTTCGATACTCGAAATACATGGGTATCGACAGCCATTGCAGGTTGATTATAAATGACGGAGGAAATAACATTTGCAGTTTTTCGTCCTACACCAGGAAGCTTTTGAAGTTCTTTGATGTCACTGGGTATTTCGTTGTTGAAATCCTCTACGAGCATTTTAGCCATTCCAATCAAATGCTTGGATTTATTGTTAGGGTAGGAGATACTACGAATTAATGGAAACACATCATCAAATTCTGCAACGGACAAAAAATCCGCATTCGGAAACTTCTTAAAAAGAGCGGGTGTGGTTAGGTTAACTCGTTTATCCGTACACTGTGCACTTAAAATTACCGCTACTAGTAATTCGTATGGATTGTTATAGTGAAGTTCCGTTTCGGCATCAGCGGCATTCGTATCGAAGTACTCAATAAATTGTTGGTATCGTTCCTTTTTAGTCATGAGTAACGTTCCTTTTTATATCGTTGATAAATAAATAAACAAACAAAGATTGGGATTTCAAGCATTCAAGATTTTAAGTATTGCTGTCTAAATGCTTCCTGAACTAATATCCAATTTCAACGATAATGATACGAAATAAATTCTGTTTAATAAAGCATGGCGTTTGCGGATTTGGAGGCAAAAACTGAAAGATGTTTTTGGTAAATCAAACACTGATTGCAGATCCATCAGATTTTCTGGGGAGAATCAAATTGGAACGTGATTATATTGGCATTGAAAATTTGGTAATATAATTCTTACCTCGTGGAGGTAGCAGGTGTCAAATGAAAAAGTCAGAACATCAGAAGCAATTGATTGCATCTAATATTCTGACTAAATTTAGTTAGGACAACAGAGTTTTATCCACTCTGAATGACATAACTTTAATCGGTTATACACATTTTTGAATGCCCGAGGGCTTCATTAATTCCCTGTGCAGAGGGATTTAGAATAATTTAAAATATTGGATACGGTTAGATCAGAAGGCCTGGCAAGGTTCTGATCTATTACACTTTCCGTATCTAATAATCCTTTGTAGTAGGATCTCAATACCTCATTACAAGATAGGAAGTCCTCAATTTGTTCTTTTTCGAGTTTTGATACTTCATTATAAAAATATTTCAAAACATCATTTTGGGTAAAAGTTTTCGTCATACAATACGTTATTTCGTTCTAGTTCTTTTCTCAAATTAATTAGAGCATATCGCATTCTGCCTAATGCAGTATTGATACTCACTCCGGTTTCCTCCGAAATTTCCTTAAAACTTAACCCTGAGAAGTGTCGCATAATAAGAACCGTTCGTTGACTTTCCGGTAATTGCTCTATTAACGAGTGCAATTTGTTTTTAGTATCCATCGTAATAGTTTCTTTTTCGATGGACTCTTCCGAGAAATCAAGACTGTTGTCTATGTTGCTCCGTTCTTCTATTGTAACGGTAGGATTGCGCTGATTTTTACGGAAATGATCAATAGCCATGTTATGTGCTATACGACATAACCACGGTTTAAATTTACCATCTTCATTGTATCGACCTCCTTTAAGGGTATGAATTGCCTTAATAAAGGTATCCTGCAGAATATCCTCTGCAATCTTTTTGTCTTTTACAATAAGGTAAATGGTAGTGAAAACCTTGTCTTTGTGTCGACCAACCAACTCTTCAAATGCCTTCTCATCACCTTGGATGTAAGCTGTTACTAGCTTCGCATCACACGTTACGTTTAAACTCATTACTCTATCTGTTAATGTATTGTATGTAATAAAACGTAAAGGTTTAGATCATTCGCAGTATGCTATTTGGTTTTAGGTTTGTTTGAAATTGAACAACAATAATAGTGGTTTTACACTAAAATTCAAAATTGCTCGGTACTTATTTTACGGTTAACTCCTTCAAAAGTTACATTAAGGAGTGAAAAATATTGAAAAAAAATAAAAATAGAGGTTGGTCACGTAAATGATACATAAGTGAAGAGTGAAGTAAGAATAATACTTACATCATGCTTTCTCTTCGTCTTAATTTACCAGCAGGAATACCAAACATCATTTTGAATCTTCTACAAAAGTATGCGGTGTCTTTATATCCTACTTCCTTTCCAATTGCACGAATGCTTTTCTTGGTGGTACGAAGTAGATATACTGCACTTTCCATCCGTTGATATTCAATATAATCTTGCGGATTGATTCCGGTTAACATTTTAAAATATTGACCTACGTAGTCTTCCGACACATTGGCCACATTAGCTAATACTTTATTGGAAAGATCCCCACTTAAGTTTTCCTTGATAAACTTGAAGATATCGATCAAACGAGGATCTTTAAAGTAGGTAGTGTTGGTAGCAAGTTGCTCCACAAACAATTGATTAGACAAAATATGTCTAATGATCTCGATTACGATCTGCTCCGTATATAATCGAATGATTCGTTCTTTCCCAGGCCGTTCTTCGCTATTCTCTACAATAATAGAATGAAGTAAAGCAGCTATAGCTTTGTTTTCTGGAATTACAAATGGTGGAATATCTAATGAAGAGAAATAACTAACTGCATCAAACAGTTTTGCTTCAAATGTTAAATGAACGTAACTATTATCTTCAGAACTAGGTTCGTTGGACATAGTGGTCCGAAAGAACTTGTCTAAATTATTAGTGAATTTTTCATGGTTAATGACTTCCCCATCACTTCCGTATGTGACATCGGCTAACTTACCTGCTGGAATAAACAGGATATCATGCGCATTTAAATGCTCAGAATCTGAGCCATAACTAAGCGACCCTTTTTCAAGCAAGCAAATGGTGTTGCTCATGTCATGAAAACCAGCAACTTTAATGGGTTGAATTAGATGTCTTTTGGAAATACCAACGAAATGGATTCCCAGAGATTCAATTATTTTATTGTATTCTTCCATTGCAATAAATTTTTGTACTAATCGAATGTCATAAATCCGGAATTACTAGTAAAACTATATAAAAAATGCTTACCAGACAAGTATTTCTGGTAAGCATTCCTAAAATAAATTGTACTTATTCAGAATTTATTTAAGTAATTCTCTGGAAATTACAATTTTCTGAATTTCAGAAGTCCCTTCATAAATCTGCGTAATTTTAGCATCACGCATCAATCGTTCTACATGGTATTCTTTGACAAACCCATATCCGCCATGTACTTGAACGGCTTCTACAGTCACTTCCATTGCTGTTTTGGAAGAATAGAGTTTAGCCATTGCCCCTGATTTATCATAGTTAAGTCCATGATCTTTATGATATGCGGCTTGCAAACATAATAATCTAGAAGCATCAATACTTGTGGCCATATCCGCCAGTTTGAATTGAATTGCTTGATGATTTGAAATCTCAGTTCCAAAAGCCTTTCGTTCTTTTGAATAAGCAAGAGCAAGTTCATATGCTCCTGATGCAATCCCAAGGGCTTGAGAAGCGATTCCAATTCTACCTCCTGACAAGGTTTTCATTGCAAACTTGAATCCAAAGCCATCCTCTCCAATTCGATTTTCTTTTGGTACTTTTACGTCCGTAAACATTAATGAATGCGTATCAGATCCGCGAATACCCAGTTTATTTTCTTTTTGTCCAACTACAAAACCATCCATGCCTTTTTCAATGATTAACGCATTGATTCCACGATGTCCCTTTTCAGGGTAAGTCTGGGCAATTATAACGTATACTCCAGCTGTACTACCATTCGTAATCCAGTTTTTTGTTCCGTTTAATAAATAATGATCTCCTTTATCTTCCGCTGTGGTTCGCTGCGAAGTAGCATCCGATCCTGCTTCTGGCTCAGAAAGGCAGAATGCGCCAATCATTTCTCCAGTAGCTAGTTTGGTAAGATACTTTTGTTTTTGTTCTTCATTTCCAAATTTCTCAATACCCCAGCATACCAATGAATTATTTACGGACATAACTACAGATGCTGACGCATCTACTTTGGATATCTCCTCCATAGCCAAGACATAGGAAATAGTATCCATTCCGCCACCTCCGTATTTAGGGTCAACCATCATTCCTAAGAAACCAAGTTCACCCATTTTTTTTACTTGTTCATGGGGAAAGGTTTGGGTTTCGTCACGTTCTATTACGCCAGGAAGTAATTCTGTTTGAGCAAAGTCTCTTGCAGCTTCCTGAATCATCAAATGTTCCTCTGTGAGTTGAAAATTCATCTTGGTTAAAGTTATTGTTTTAGCTCTATTAAATTAAATTAATTTCTGCCATACCATATAGTATTGATGTTTATGTATTCTTAATTAAGAGGTCTTTGTTGCGTCACGGATGTGACTTAGAACCAATCAATTAATGAAATGGCTAGGGTAGAAATTTATGTTTTTTGAATATAAAAAGCCTGATTCCTTGTAGAAAGAAATCAGGCTTTAATTATGTTTTCTGTTTAGATTTTTTTCTTAATCTCTTGAATCTCGTACGATTCCACTACATCTCCAATCTTCAGATCGTTGAAACCTTTAATTCCTAATCCACATTCGAATCCTTTCTTCACTTCCTGAACATCATCTTTGAAACGCTTCAATGTACTCAATTCACCTTCGTAGGTTACAATACCTTCTCGAATAATTCGAATTCGATTTGCACGTTTGATGACTCCGTCAACAACCATACAACCGGCAATGGTACCCACCTTAGAGATTTTAAATGTTTCTCGAATTTCTACATTACCAACGATTACTTCATGAGTATCTGGCTCATGCATTCCTTCAATGGCAGATTTGATTTCATCAATTGCCGCATAAATTACAGAATACAGTTTAATGTCGATTTGTTCGTTTTCAGCCAGTTTTTTAGCCGCAATAGAAGGACGAACTTGGAAACCAATAATAATGGCATCAGAGGCAGTTGCCAATAACACGTCTGATTCAGAAATTTGACCAACGCCTTTCGACAGTACATTCACTCCAACTTCTTCCGTTGATAGTTTCTCAAGCGAATCGGTTAATGCTTCAACAGAACCATCTACATCCCCTTTTATGATAAGGTTTAGTTCCTTAAAGTTACCAATAGCAATTCGTCTACCGATTTCATCAAGTGTCATGTGTTTCTTAGTACGCACAGACTGCTCTCTTTGGATTTGACTACGATTGGTTGCTATTTCTCTTGCTTCTCGTTCCGTTTGCTTAACAATAAAAACATCTCCTGCCTGAGGTGCTCCGTTCAGACCAAGAATTTGAACAGGAACAGATGGTCCCGCTTCTTTCATTTTGGTACCTGAATGATCGGTCATGGCTTTTACTTTACCAAAATGAGATCCTGCAAGCATAATATCTCCCATCTTCAATGTTCCTTTTTGAACAAGTACGGTGGTTACATATCCTCTTCCTTTATCAAGGGAAGCTTCAACTACGGTTCCTAATGCGATTCGATCTGGATTAGCTTTCAATTCAAGCATTTCTGCTTCAAGTAAAATTTTCTCCAATAAATCACTCACTCCTTCACCTGTTTTAGCAGATAATGGTTGGCACTGGTATTTTCCACCCCAATCCTCTACTAATATATTTTCTACCGATAACCCTTCTTTAATACGATCTGGATTAGCGCCTTCTTTATCCATTTTGTTAATGGCAATGATAATTGGAACACCCGCTGCTTTTGCGTGATTAATCGCCTCCTTTGTCTGAGGCATCACAGAATCGTCTGCTGCAACTACAATAATTACAATATCAGTCAATTGAGCACCTCTGGCTCGCATTGCTGTAAATGCTTCGTGACCTGGTGTATCTAGGAATGAAATATTTTTACCTGATTCTGTTTTAACACTATAGGCTCCAATATGCTGCGTGATTCCTCCCGCTTCTTTATCCGTAACATTAGATGCTCGAATATAATCTAGAAGACTCGTTTTACCATGATCAACGTGACCCATAATCGTAACGATTGGATAACGTTCCTTCAATTCTTCTTCAGAATCTACGATGTCATCAACGCCTTTTTCATCTTCTTCTGTCGAAATAAATTCAACTTCGAAGTTAAACTCATCTGCAATTATGGTAATTGATTCTGCATCCAATCGTTGATTGATCGATACAAACATTCCCATTGTCATACAGGTAGAGATTACCTCATTTACGGATACATTCATTAAAGATGCCAACTCATTTGCCGAAACAAATTCGGTCACTTTTAGAATTTGTGCATCTAGTTCTTGTT
>CBDICC010000021.1:0-62313 GCA_965277185.1 Cytophagales bacterium
GCTACCTTTCAAGACGTAAAACAATCCATTCTCCCCAAAGGTCATTTGAAGAAAGAAGATGCCTTAGGAGTAGTAGAACAATTGACTGAAATAGGGTTTGAGAAAATCACCTTTGCAGGTGGGGAACCAACACTTTGTCCTTGGCTCCCAGATCTTATTACTGTTGCTAAAGAAGCAGGTCTTACCACCATGATTGTAACCAACGGGTCAAATTTGACCGATGATTTTCTAAAATCCAATAAAGACACGTTGGACTGGATTGCATTGAGCGTGGACAGTGTTGATCAAGATACAAATTTACAAGCAGGAAGGGCACTGTTTGGGAAAAGATCGTATGATTTGGATCAATACAAATCGATGGTTGATAAAATTAAATTGTATGGATACGGTTTAAAAATTAATTCCGTGGTCCATAGTGGAAACGTGGACGAAGATTTGAGTGAATTCATCCAGTATGCCCAGCCCGTTCGATGGAAGGTGATGCAGGTGTTACCAATCGTTGGTCAAAATGATTGCAAAGTGGACGAGTTTTTAATTCAACCAATTGACTTCGACGAATTTTTGTCCCGTCATCAAGGGAAGTTAGATGTTTCCATTGTACCAGAAACGAATGATGAAATGAAAGGAACGTATGCGATGGTAGATCCAGCGGGCCGTTTTTACGATAATGTTGTTGGAATGTATCGTTATAGTCAGCCGATTTTAAAAATTGGAGCTCGGTTAGCTATACAACAAATGGAATATGACTTCAGCAAATTTGTTGCACGAGGTGGAATTTATAACTGGACGGTTCAAAAATAATTTTAATTAATTAAGCGCGGGGCCGAAAAGCGTACAATAAACAGAGTAGGAATAATTTTAAGTAATATATACTATGAGTAATTCATCAAAACCAACACCGAAGCCCAGTAAAGAGAACTGGCCATCAAAGAACCCTGGGAAAGAATCAGGAGGAGGGAGGACGAATAATCCACCAAAGCCTAAGCCCAAGGATTAATCTTTGTTGATTGTTTAATTGGAGGAGTATTGAAAATATCCGTTTTCTTTTTTCGCACTCGATACTCCTCCCAAACAAAATACCCCGCAATCCCAACAAGAGCCAAGCCACCCAACAAAAGAGTAAGATTCAGTCTGGTCGTATCATTTCCGGTAGGAATAGAAGCAGGATAAGAAGGAACAGTTAAGTTAGATGAAGGAGAAGCATTGAGATTCCATTCGTAGCTTGGTATTATTTGTATGTCTTTCATAGTTTTAACGGTTTTGAGTTTTGATGATGAATTTATTGTTAGCGGTTTTAAGGAAAATGAACTCGTAGACACAATGCCAAACTTGATTGTCCATACGTATAACGTGCGTGACATGTCCAAAATTAAACCCTGCACCTAATAAAATCCTGACTGCGTAGAACTTCTGTTTCATTGCCAACTATTCGCTTTAAAATTTCACGGTTTCTATCGGACGCTTTATCTACCGAATGTTTAGCGCCTCGTTTCCGGGCTCCTTTATTATTATTGTATTGAGATTGATCCTAAAATAACCCAACTTTTGCGCGGCCCAAGCTCAATATTTATGGCCTAAGTTTGCCGAACGATATCAAATGGATCAGGCTTTTATCACGTTGGAATATGAGGTGAATAGTTGGGCCAATCAGCATAGAATAAAATCCAATAATACAGTAATCGCTTCAAGCTTTTTGTTTGATGCTTCAGATGATATGGAAGTAATTCAGGAGCACTTTAGGAAGTTGGTTGAATTATATGATCCACAATCGTTTTTATTGATCTCAAGTTTTACCAAGAAAAGCTATATAGATCAGTTAAAGCCAGAATTTGTGCAGTCAGGCTATATTCTAGAGTCAAAATATTCGAATCTTGTAATGTCAGGAAGACTAAACAGGATTAATGAATTTAAAAATGAGCTTGCTCAACAATATCAAGGGATTTCAGGTTTACCAACGAATACGGTATGGCGCGATAGCCAGTTTTATGGTATGGTTATTACGAAACAACAAGCTGGCTTAGCTTTTACTTCTGCTAAACCGTTAGCTAAAGTTGACATGTATAATGCTCCAAAAAGCTTATACTCTCAGGGGTCTTACTCAAATCAACAATGTTTGACAATCTTGGCTTTACTACTTGTATTGACCTATTGTATTTTTCTTTGTTTTATACGTGATTTTACCACGCATAATTTGGAATTCGAATTCGTCTTTGCTTCAAAGTTTCATCTCCCTTCTTATATACTCCCAACAATAAATAATGATAATAATTGAAACCTTTTGCGTCTCCCAATCCAACCTTATATTTCCTCTTGCGACTTTTATCACAACCCTTAAGGTAGACCTTCCTACCAGAATATTCACCTCGCTTTACCTGCATACATTTTAAGACTTCATTATCTCCACATAAGTAGTCAGGCAATGTTTTTATAGAATCTGACAAAACTTCAAAGTGTACCAAAGCGCTTGCTTGATCTATGTTCGAAGGAATAACCTTTAACTTTCTCCCTCGTATGAATACCTTTTTCACAGTATTACATCCTTGAAAGGAAATCTTGGTTTTTAGTGCTTTTACATCATATTTCAAATAAACTAAACTATCTAAGTGGCCGATCGCCGGCGCATTTGATGCTTCCCAAGCATCTAGAAATCGTAAGGATTTTAGATTCGCAAAAGACGCTGGATATTTGGCAGATTTAACTGGTTTGATTCTTAAGTATTCTAGACTTTTTAATTGTCCTATACTTTCTGGTACATTGCTGACTGGGCCTTCTATACTCAATAATTTTAATTTTGACATTACCCCCATATCCTTGGGCAATGTAATTGTTTCTATTGATTCAAGATCTTGATCTGGGTCAACTAAAAGGGCGGAATGAACATTGTTGACTTTTAATGCTTCTAGCGTTGGGATTTTAAAAATATAATTGTTGGTGGGGGTACCGGTAATGATCAATGTTTTTAATTTTTGTACGCTTACAATATTGCTTGGAATCTCAATTTTATCCAAACTATGGGATGCCGTAATATACAAGTATTCCAAATTTGGAATATCAGCCAATCGATCTCCCATAATCCTTTCAATATGTCCTTTCCCAAACTGCTCAATTTCTAAATAACGTAACTTTTTGCAGCCTTTTAACGTTTCAAGGCTCTTTTCACTTAGGTTACATTGCGTTATTACCAGTTTCCTTAAATTTTTAAATTTTGAAAAGTCAATGTAATCTTTACGCTTGGGAGCATATGGAGTTCCGTAATGAATTGACCATACATTCGGCAATGTATACAGTTTGTTTAGCTCATTTTTGTATCGCTTTTTCACCTCCGTCGCCTTATCCTTCACTTTGGGATCCGTTGCAACTCTCTTTTCTATTTTAGAAAGTGCATGATCCAAGGATTTTTCAGAAATCTGCAAATATTCAATTGTATCTCTACCAACGTTATTTAATGTGCTTTTTTCCGCCAGAATGGTACCAGATCCACCAATGTTTTTTAAACTCAAACGATGTCTAGGCGAAGCTAATTCCGCTAAAAATAACGAATCAAAACGATCTGTGCTGTCACTTATAAAACATACTGCCAGACAGTCTAAATTAACAAACATTAGCACCATCATTGTGGTGCCAACCAATATATTTTTCACCTTAAAAAACATTCGAAACAACAAATAGCGTAGATTTTAAATACTCCTGAAGTTTTCTCCAATCATAATATAGTAACTTATCCTCATAAATTTGCGACATTATCTTCGATCGACTTAACAATATCTTCACCCCAAAAGTGATAATTTTTAAAATGTGCAGGAAAAGGCTCTGTGATCAGATCACGTTCTCTATTATCAATCATTTTTATCAATTCAATGACAGGAATTTCCTTGCCATCAACGGTTCTTGTTCCTGGTCTTTAAAAAAAGACTGATCATATGTTCCATAAACACCTCCACCCCACGAAATTCTAACTTGAGTCAGATTTTTTTGCCTAAAATCCAAAATGACCCAACTTTTGCACCTGATCCCAAATCAGGGCAATTTAGTCTAGAAAAAAGAGCAAAAAAAAAGGTTTCACGAATTAACGTAAAACCTTCTTTTTAATGCGGTCTGGACCGGACTCGAACCGGCGACCCTCTGCGTGACAGGCAGATATTCTAACCAACTGAACTACCAAACCGTTTGCATTATGTAAATATATTTTCTTTTAAAATCATATGCAAAATAAATTGTAAATGATTTTCTCTTTTCTTATTAACTCCTAATTTTCACGTTTTAAATTCCTTCTGAATCTATGTGATAAGCAGGCGCCCCGGTCACTAAATGAACAAGTCATTCCGTAATTGGGAATGCAAATGTAAAACGATTTTTTCTTTCTGCAAATAAAAAATATTGAAAAATGTAAAATAAAATAAATCAACCTACTAATGCCTTCAATTTCAAAGGTTTGCCAGCGATATTTTTTTTTAAATAAAATAGCACCTTTAAGTGGTTCGGTTAAATCCCATTCTCATAGTTGATTCGTCCTTTGATAGGAATATTCATTTTTCCCTCCAAATAGAAGCCAAAATGCATAGGGATACTTGTGTCTATGGTGTAGAATGTTTTAACTCATGGGATTGTATATTCTTTTCTGCCTATTTTTAGTTTTTATATATAATTTGATTACTTTAGGTTTTGCATTTAAAAAGTTCAACGTTCGCATTTGATCACGGGACTTTTGTAATTTTAGAAGGTGGGTTTTTCACCTGAAAATGTATTGAATATGCCGCCTGAATATTGAAATTGGGTAATGTCTAGAAATTAATTTATACCAAACTAAATGATGTTATGGAAATCCAAATAAAGAATCATAAGATTGCTTCTCCGACTCCGATCGAAACCTACAAAGCGCAGAAGAATATAGATCAAAATAAAAAGTATCAAACCGCCAATGGTTTGCCTGATTCTATCATTATTCATTATACAGCAGGCTCAAGCGCTGTTTCTTCAGCTCAACATTTAGCGAAGACGGGAGTAGGTGCTTCAGCGCATTTAGTCATTGGACAAAAAGGAGAAATTTATCAAGTCGCACCATTTAATATTCAAACATGGCACGCCGGAGAAAGTGAGTATGGAGGGCGTAAATGGTATAATAGATATTCTATAGGTATTGAAATTGATAATGCAGGTCCATGTACAAAAGTGGGGTCTCAATATAAAACTTGGTTTGGTAAGTTATATAATGAAGAAGACGTAATCCTAGCAGCAAATCGTAATTCAAAACAATTAAAATACTGGAAAACATATACGGAAGAGCAAATTGCGACAGTAACAGCAATTTGTGATGCATTGAAAACGATATATCCGAGCATCAAAGAAATATTGGGGCACGAAGAAATTTCTCCTGGTAGAAAAGAAGATCCAGGGCCCGCATTTCCGCTAGATCGGATGAGAAATCAAATCTTGTTTAATAGTAGAGATGAAGAAACCATTCAAATTTCTGGATCAGGAATAATCAAAGCATCTACATTGAATATTCGTTCAGGAGCAGGTGGAGATTTTGAGAAAGTAGCTAAACCATTGAAGAAGGATGCTAAAGTTGAAATCCTGCAAGAAGAAAATGGATGGTACAAAGTTAAAACGGAAATTGAAGGTTGGGTTAGTAAGGCATATGTGGAACGTCAAGCAGACGCAACAGATACCACAGATCAATAAAAAGAAATAAATAATCAAATAAAGCTGAGTAAAAGATAATCTAGGTTGTGCAATACCTAAACTTGAATGAATTTTAAAAAAGTACTCATATTAATTTTTATAGCACTTCTTACGTTTGGGGTAATTTTTATTATTCGAAAACCAGAAGTGCTGGGGGACTTTTGGTTATGGATCGTGGGACTAGGTGGCGCAGCTTATAAAGCAGTGCAAAAACTTTGGAGTATCGCAAAAGAAAAAATGAAGTTGGGTAGTGACGAGGATGATAAGGGGGAAGATGATAAAAGATCTAAGAATCCTACTCAGGCAGAAATAGGGTATCCGTTTTCCCAAGAAATGGATGTAGAAGACGAGGAGGAATTAACTCGGATCCCGATATTGGAAGGAAGCCAAAGAATAGGAGGGCAAGTACCAGTAAGTAGGAGGGATACTTTAGGGGCTAATTCAAATTTAACGATTGGAGGAGGTCAAAATGCAACGAATACCATCGTAAAGGAAAATAATGGTACGGGAGGATCTTCCACCATTGGTGACCGAAATAATACGAATGTGCTGGATTCCAATTCCAATTCCAATACAAGGGCAAATGGGACAGGTATAATTACGTTGAATTTAGATCGTCAAATAGAAGAGGGGAAATCAACGATCGGTCAGTTGAAGTTTGCAAATGAACCCGTTGTTTTTACAATTGAAGGTCCCGCTATTTCGACCGATAAATTAGAACAACGGATCTCCGCAGGGACGTATCCATTGGAGTTGTTTGAACCAGATAATACAGATAAAGGCACTCGAAAGATGCTGAGAGAATATAAAATGGAAGGGAGTGTTGTTCGGGTTGAAAAAGTGAAAAATAGAGCTAATATTTTTATTAAGACGGGTAAAAATACGTCTCAATGCTTTGGAGGGATTCTTTTGTCCACAACCCATCCGGCATTTTTAAATGGCAGGAAATGGCATCGGGTGGAAAAAAAGGATACAGCGTTTTCAAGCTTTATTAAAAGAGTTGAGGATACATTAGCTGCAGGAACAGAACTGCAATTGGTGGTAAGAGATATTGTGTAATAAGAAAGATAAGATCGTTAAATCAAAACATTAAAATACATGCATTATGGCTAGAGATGTAAAACATGCAATGCGTGAGAAAATTAGAATGAATCGAACGGCAATTTTTGCTGTTGGAATGGTAGAAATTCTAATCCTTGCTGCAATCGGGTACATTGCCTATAAAGAAGGCTTCAAGGACGGAGTATATAATGTGATTTCACTTGGTATTATACTGCTTTGGATTGGAGTAGTAATTGGCTATTTAGCTTGGGCAGTTTATTTCTATAATATTAATTATGGAAAAACAAACCATGATTGGGCTCAACTGAGGAAAGAAAGAGAAGAAAACCCCGGGATCAAGCAGGAAGGTGTACCAAATATAAATCCCCATGCAGAAGAAACGCTTGGGTTACCACCAGGATCGGTTCGAGGAATCTTAGCAATTTCATTACTTGTAGGTGGACTCTCATTATTTATTGCTTCCCTTGGGATGTCATCCGAATTAAAAGAAAACCAGTTTCTAATAGATAACTTTGAATTCTTTAAAACGGCGTTTTTGATGATGATTGCATTTTACTTTGGAGATAAAGCATTAAAGCATTTGAATTACTCAGGAGGAAAAGTAAAAGGAGGACCGGGAACCACTGGAAATGGACCGAATGATATTAATGGAGCAACAGGACCTTCTGAGATTGATCAATCAATGCAGTCTATGGATCCTTCATCTACAAATATGCAAAATGCAACTGGACAAGGAGGAACAATAATTAACGTAGTTAATCGAAGGAAAAACACAAATCCTGCTGCTGATGGTACACAACAAGGTGGAACAGATACAGATTTTGAAGATTCGAATGCCGTTGGATAGAAGATCAATAATTTGAATTAAATTGATAACAAGTAATTGTATTGCAAATAAATTAAGTTGAACGAAACTAAAACATATCGTATTACCAAAGTGGATGCACCGTCTGGTAAGGGCTGGGTTAAAAGAAAAAAGCATTCGCTAAAGTATTTAATGATGGTACTGATGGGGTGTTCTTTGTTTTTGTTGTCGTCATGCAAGAAAGACAATCGTTCATTGGTAGTGAGTAAAATTCAAAGTGCGGCAAAATTAGCTACAACCGAAACAATCATGAGTAAGGTGGTTGTGGGAACCAAAGAACGAAAATGGGGAGGATTGGTGACCATTGGGCGCGCAGACTTTTTAGCGAATACCAAGGCAACCGTGAAGGCTGGAATAGACATGAGCAAATTGCAGCCAGAAGATATTAAAATTAGTGAAGGTCGAATAGAACTTGTATTACCAAGTGTGGAAGTACTCGATTTCTCCTATCCTTTTAAAGACTATAAAGTGGATATGGATATCACAAGAAATGGTTTTCTAACCAAAATGACAGTAGAAGATCATGAGAATCTATATCGTCAAGCAGAAATAGATATTCGTGCAAACCTAAAATACATGGGAATCATTGAAGAAACGGAATTACACACAACTCAGTTGATGACTGGATTGTTGAAAAACTTGGGATATCAAGAAATATATATATCCTATAAGCCAGATGGAGAATTTATTCCACAAATTATATTAGACGGAGGACCAGACGATCCGAACGCCAATCCGAAAAAGAAGAAGTGGTGGAAGTTTGGAAAAGATGATGGAGCAGGAAGTGCCGAGGACGAATAGGCTTGAATTGAGGAAGAGATTGAATTAGGTTGAATAGTTGCAATAAAAATAATAGTTAGTACAAACATTACATTTTATAAATAACACAATACATTAAACGTGTTCTGGAATAAGATAATAGATAAAATTTCATTTCCTATTGCCATTGTTCTGGTAGTGGCAGGTGTATTGGTGTTCAGTTTTTTTGACCCATGGGGGATTTTAAGTCCTCAAAAAGTCACATTGAAAGATACGCCCGTTACGGTGGAAAGTATTCAAGGAATAGGACAATTGATAACGGCAGAGTATTATGGAGAGGTGGTAGAGTCCTTAGGTCATAAACTGAAAGAAAACACCCGTGTAAAGGTTGATTCCTTTTCAGAAGATCTTACAGATATGAAGCTGGATCTAATGAGTGTCGTTGTAGGGGCTCGAAATCAAAAATTGAATAAAGATAAAGGGTCCGTATATCGTTTTTTACAAGCAGATAAGAACTCTGCAGATTCGTATTATAAAACTTATCAAGACTTAAGGAAAGAAAAACGATATCCATTAATGATTAAGTACCTCGAATTGACTATGAAAGGAAAGTCAATGAGCGTACGGAAGTTCAATAATTGGATGAAGAAAACCACTGTGGATGATATTGAGAAAGGAGCAGAGAAATTTGTAATGAAATCGATGGTGTCGCAAATGGATTTACAACGGGAACATAACTTTCGGGAGTTACTAGCGGCAGAAGTTATTACAAAAAAACAGGCTAAAGATCAAAAACATGATCCTACAAGTGAGGCTACGGTGCAAGAGATCACATGGTTTGACGAGATGAATATGGGGGCGTTGGGAGACATTTTCTTGCAAAGCCAAAATATCACAAATGACGAAGAAGGTCAATTGGTTTTAGTGGGAAGAGGATGGGTGAAAGCAGGGTTTGATTTTAAGGAGTTTAATAGCCAGAATTTCAAATACAATGAAGATAAGGGCGAAATTCATTTAATCGGATTAGAGCCAAAATTACTAACCTATACCATTAACCCTTGGTTTATTCCAGAACGCAAAATCCCAGGGTTTGAAATTTTGGTAGCAGACCGAAAAAATAAAGATAATGTAGCGACCCTAGATACCGTTAAAACGATGTGTCTGAATAAATTGCGTAATCAGGCATTAGGAATGGAAATACTCCAAAAAGCACAGGAGAACGGGAAAATTCATTTGCAAAACTTTTTTTCTTTGATAATGGATAAGCCAATCAAAGTAATGTTTCACAATAATGAATATAGTTACATTACGCGAACTATTTTAGAAGATGGGATGGTGAAAGATGGGGAATTATTGGTGGTAGATACGTTGTTAGTTCGTTCCATTAAAAATTGGGAAAATCCGAAAGTCCGAGCATATGCTTTGCAACTTGTGGACACATTAAATCAAAGTCCGATTTACATTAACGGGGTAAAAGTAGATTCAACAAAACTACCCTATGCATATGCCTCTATGGCATATCGTATATTGCATGATAAAAAGTTGAACTATCATGATTCCTTATTAGTGAATGGATTAAGAGATCATTTATTGAAGTTGGATACAACCTCCTTAAATGTGCCAGCCCTTGAATTGTATAAAGAATTTAAAAAAGAACTAAGCAATTGTGAAGATCTTAGCGGGCTCGAAGCAACTTTAGCCAGTTGCATAGCAGATACGACAGATGAATGGTACGACCCAGATAGTATCAAAAGTCCAGCCGAGTGTAAGAACGATTTTAAACTAGCCAAGCAGCAGCTTTTAAGAGAATGCAAAGCTACGCTCCTTGAAGATCATAGAGATTCTTTGAATGTGAAATGTAGAATATTTAAGAAGAAGATCAGGCTGATTCAATTATGGAAACGAAATAGTTACAGAAAAGAAGAATGGTCCCCTGATCTAAAGTTGTTGCTTGAGTATGTGAATGCAAGACTACAAAAATCAGGAGATCGATTTGATATTGATAATTTTGACCAGTTTGTGGATGATCCTTCGTATCAGATGGATTTTACAACCCCTCTTAAAGAAGTTCAAAATTTGAGCACAGATACCCTTATAACAACTGATACCACGAATAGTCCCAACGTTCAGTAATACAGATTCGCAGGCCTAGATATTTGAGGATGAGAGAGTTATTAAGTAGAACTGAAAAACCGAATAATTGAGAAAAAAAGAGTTATTCAGTTGATCAGTTATTCAGTTGCTAGTTAAAGAAGAATAATTGAAAACCGAGAAACCGAAGAATTGTAAAAAAGAAGTTATTCAGTTGATCAGTTATTCAGTTGCTAGTTAAGGAAGAATAATTAGAAACCGAAGAACCGAATAACCGAAAAACCGAAAAACCGAAAAACTGAAGAACCGAAAAACTGAGGAACCGAGGAACCGAGGAACCGAATAACCGAAGAATTGTAAAAAAGAAGTTATTCAGTTGACCAGTAATTCCGTTGCTAGTTAAGGAAGAATAATTAGAAACCGAAAAACCGAAGAACTGAGGAACGGAATAACCGAAAAACTGAAGAACCGAGAAACCGAAAAACTGAAGAACTGAGGAACTGAGGAACTGAGGAACTGAGGAACCGAATAACCGAAAAACTGAGAAACTGAGAAACTGAATAACGGAAGAACTGAATAACCGAGCAACCGAAGAACTGAATAACGGAAGAACTGAGGAACCGAGGAACCGAAAAACCGAAAAACTGAGGAACTGAAAATTGAATAACCGAAAGAAACTAAACCACATTCACTTCCCGCTCCAATTCAATTCCAAAACGTTCGTTCACGGTATCAATGATTTCCTGAGATAGATCCAATAAATCGGTTCCCTTCCCATTACCATAGTTTACAAGTACTAACGCTTGATTTTGATGTACGCCAATATCTTTTCCTTCCTTGGTCATTCCTTTGAATCCACAATATTCAATTAGCCAACCCGCTGGGATTTTATATTCCTCATTGTCTAAAGGATAATATTTCGCTTCTGGCTCAACCTTTAATAAGTTTTGAAAGGCCTTTTCTGAGATGACCGGATTTTTGAAGAAGCTACCTGCATTTCCAATCTCATTTGGATCAGGTAATTTACTCTGTCGAATGGCGATCACAGCATCACTGATGTTTCGAATGGTTGGATTGTGATGTCCTTTTGCATTTAATACCTCCGTGATGGCACCATAAGAGGTGTTGAGGGCGGGCTTTTTGCTAAGTTTATACGTTACGTCCAAAATGACATATTTGCCTTTAGCGGAAGTTTTAAATATACTATCTCGATATCCGAATTTGCATTGAGTTGCATTTATCGTTTCAACTTCTAACGTTTGTTTGTTTAAAGCCGATAGTTCCACAAAAACATCTTTTTGCTCTACACCATAGGCACCAATATTTTGAATAGGAGCCGCGCCAACTACGCCTGGAATCAAAGACATGTTTTCGATTCCGGCCCATTCTTGCTCGATGCAATGTAAAACGAAGCTATGCCAGTTTTCTCCCGCACCAACTTTAACCCATATTTCCTCGTCAGACTCGTCTATTTTGGTAATTGATACAATGTTGTTTTTTAAGATCCATCCATTATAATCTTTCGTAAACAAGATGTTACTTCCTCCACCTAAGATCAAGTGAGCATCATTTCCAACTTGTTCAAGCAATGTTTTTAAATCAGTTACATTGGAAAAAGAGGCATAAAATTGTGCGTTGACATCTATCCCGAATGTATTTAAGGATTTGAGCGAATAGTTTTCAAGAACTTGCATTAACAGCTAATTTTCTTCAGTAGGTTGGACAAAAGCAGAAATTTATTGGCTTGATTGAGAGTGTAAACTTGGTTAAAGAAATGAAACTAATCAAATACTTTAGCCCATTTCAATAATGGGAAAAAGAATACAAGCGTTACACCGGTTACACTCCAATACACGATGGCGTCAGACCAATTATGTAATATGAGGCTTCCTATTCCAAACAGAATGCTATAACACATAATAATGGAAATGATCCACAAGGCAAGAAGTAACAAAAAGTTTTTAGTAGATCCGGTATCCTCCGCATTTCGAAATGGTTTCCAGGCACCCAAAGGGCGCACTTTATCATGAAAAGCCTGCAGCACCGCAGGATCCGTTGGTTTTGATATAAATATCGATATGAAAAATGAAACTACAGTAATGCCAACCGTCGTGAAGAATATTCCTTTATTATCTAGAAATTCTTGTGAAAGGTAAGGGGTCGAAAAATGGAGCACTGCATAAACGACAAAAGGCACCATGGTTGCGACCAATTCAGACATCGCATTCACACGCCACCAAAACCAACGCATGATCAAGGCAATTCCCAGTCCAGCGCCACATTCTAAAATAAATTCCCAAACCCCGGAGATGGATTTAATTTGGGTTGTAACACCCAATGCAATAATCATCAAAACAAATGTGCTCACTCTGGAGGCACGGACCATCTTTTTCTCGTCCGAACTAATGAACTTTTTATAAAAATCATTTACAATATAGCTAGCTCCCCAATTGAGTTGAGTAGAAATAGTACTCATGTAGGCTGCGAAAAAAGCAACTAAAAGAAGCCCTTTTAATCCCGGAGGAAGGAAATCCTTCATAGCCATTACATAGCCTAATTTTTGATCTTCAGGAGCAAGATTTGGGTATAAAACAAGCGAGCAAAGCGCTACAATGATCCACGGCCATGGACGTAGGCAGTAATGTGCAATTTGAAATAAAAGGGTTGCACCAACAGCATGCTTTTCATTTTTTGCACTCAGCATACGTTGCGCAATGTATCCACCACCACCCGGTTCAGCGCCGGGATACCAACTCGACCACCATTGAATCCCCACAAATGAGATGAAGCCGGCAAAGGAAAGTGCATAGGTGGAAACAGAAGATTCGCCAAGTGAAGGGAAGAACGAAAAGGTAGAAGCAGGGAGCTGAGCTTTCAACTGATCCACTCCGCCAATTTCTTCTGAGTTTAAAACGACTACTGACAAAACTATGCACCCTGTCATTGCAATAATAAATTGCACAACATCCGTAACCGCTACACCTAGTAATCCAGATAAAGAAGAATATGCTACCACAAGCAACATAGCCCCTCCAACAAACCAGATTTGTTGAAATTTTGGAATGCCAAAAAACACTTCAAGTAAAGACATTAAAGCAAGGTTCACCCAGGCAATAATGATTGCATTGAGAATTAAGCCGATGTATATTGATTTGAATCCACGTAGAAAAGAGGCGATTTTACCGGAATAACGAAGTTCGATTAATTCTAGATCCGTAAGAACCTCGGCTCGACGCCAATACTTGGCAAAGAAAAAGGTAGTAAACATACCCCCAATAAGCGCACTCCACCAAATCCAGTTTCCTGCGATCCCATTTTTGGCTACAATTTCGGTCACTGCCAATGGAGTGTCTGCAGCAAAAGTGGTGGCGACCATTGAGGTTCCGACCAACCACCAAGGTAAATTTCGACCACCAAGGAAAAAGTTTGAAATACTCTTTCCTGCCTTCTTTGTGAAGAGAAGCCCTATTCCAAGTGCGAGCACAAAATAACCAAAAATTATTGCCCAATCTATGAAACTTAATTCCATCTTTATCCGTTAATTATAATACCGTTTATCACTTACTTTCTCGCCATGAAAACACATACCTTAATAATAAGTACTAGCTACGACAATGTTCGTGAAAAAGTGCTTCGAATGTTAGAAGCTCATCCCATGATTCAGGAACTACATGCTCGTCCATTTAAGGAAAAAACAATACTTAAGGTTAAAAGTGAAGATAATTTAAGAATTCGTCAAATAAAACATCTCATTTATTCAACCGGATATTATGCGAAGCCTGTTCA
The DNA here is from genome assembly GCA_965277185.1 of Cytophagales bacterium. Classification (GTDB taxonomy): domain Bacteria; phylum Bacteroidota; class Bacteroidia; order Cytophagales; family JAHDFW01; genus JAHDFW01. The sequence continues at coordinate 14,246 of CBDICC010000021.1, forward strand.
AGGGATATTTGCCAAGGTGAAAAACAGCTTAATGATGGCCGTTGTTTAATGGAATTCAATCCTGGGTGGGGATTAAGTAAGGTGAGAAAAGCAATCAAACCCAGTTCAAAGAAAAATAAATAAATAGATAGATAATAAAACAATACTAAAAAGTTATAATTAGATTCCTTAACGGGGCCGGAGTTTTTCATACTTCGGCCCTTTTTTGTGTGGTAGAAATTTTATTAGGTAGTGCTATCGGAGTGCAGCTCCTATTTATCTAAAACGGTTTATTAAAAATGATCCGATGATTTCATTGAGTTGAAAGAAAATGGTAAATTTGTCCGAGGTTCAAAGTGAAATAAGACATTTATGTGAACCTAAGTTGTAACATGAAATAAGAATTAATTTTAGTTTAAAATGAAAGAGATAATAAACGATGCAAATGCGACACTTGTAGATGTTCGGACTACGGAAGAATTCTCACAAGGTCACGTAGAAGGATCTGTAAATATACCTTTAGATCAGGTGCCTGGAAGAGTAGATGAATTCAAATCAATGTCGCAACCTCTTGTGTTGTTTTGTGCAGCAGGTGGAAGAAGTGGTCAAGCAATTGGTTTCTTACAACAAGAAGGATTGACAGGATTGCACAATGGCGGCGGATGGAATGACGTGAACGCCTTAAAGGAATAGTTAATGTTAATATTATAGAATAGAAATAAAGAGAAAGATAGAGCGAAGAGGAAATGAGTTGGATTTCAAATTTATTTAAGAAGACGGATTATGTTGCTTTGGAAAAAGAAGGAGCAATTATCTTGGATGTGCGTAGTAAATCAGAATTTGCATCAGGACATATAAAAGGAGCAATGAATATTGATTTGAATGCGTTGGATGGACAAATCGATCGGATAAAGAAGATGGATAAACCTGTTATCACTTGTTGTGTTTCAGGGATGCGGAGTGGATCTGCAAAAGGAAAATTAAAGAGGGCAGGTGTGGAAGCATACAATGGTGGCGGATGGACATCGCTTCAGGATAAACTTGGTAAATAAATAGACAAGCAAGATAAGTAATTCAGTCACACGTTCATTGAATCATATCTGAGCGATGTGTGTTTCACAATAAAATTAAAATAAGGATGAAAAAGAAGGGAGTGTATACAATGCTTTTGGTTAGCATAATGATGGTGTTTGTGAGTTGTACCAATTCTACAAAAAAGGTGAGTGCGGGTCAAACGGCCGAAGATCTTACCGTGGCAGAGTTTAAATCAAAAGTAGATGCGGACCCAACGGGACAAATTATTGATGTACGGACTCCGGAAGAGCAGGTTGAGTCAGGCTTAATTCCAAATGCAACGTTAATCAATATTCACGATGCTGATTTTAAGGATAACATTGGGAAATTGGATAAGACCAAGCCCGTTTATGTATACTGTAAATCAGGTGGAAGAAGTGGAAAGGCTATGAATGTGATGGTAGAGTTAGGTTTTAAAGAGATTTATAATTTAGACGGAGGTATTACAGCTTGGAATGGTGCTAATTATCCAACGGATAAACGTGTTCCTTAATAGGACAATAGCTTACTAATTTTAATAAAAAAGAACTGTAAATGACTACACTCTTAAATTCGCTAAAGACGAAAGTATTCGTTGGTTGGAGTTTTTTCCGATTTCTGAGACTAGGAATCGGAATTTATGTGACTACGGAGACTATTGGTCGAGGAGAATGGATGTTTGTGCCAATAGGATTGTTGTTGATCGCACAAAGTCTGTTTAATGCAGGCTGTGCAGGAGGGAATTGTGCTATTCCGGCAGATAAATCAAATGCCAATTCTGAAGTAAATAATAAGCAAAAAAAGCAAGTAGAGTGAGTACCGACAAAGAATTAGATGACAATTACTGGAACAACCGGTATAAAACAAATGAAACGGGCTGGGATTTAGGTTCTGTGTCAACTCCACTCAAAGAATACATTGATCTCCTAAAATCGAACAATAAGGAACATGTAAGAATTTTGATCCCAGGAGCAGGAAACGCGCATGAAGCCGAGTATCTACATTCTTTGGGATTTGAGAATGTGACAGTAGTCGATTTTTCAGAATTAGCATGTACGCAATTTAAAGAACGAGTAAATGGTTTTCCAGCTGACCATGTGAAATGCATTGATTTCTTTGAATTGTCTGAAACATATGACATCATTCTGGAGCAAACATTTTTTTGCGCGTTAAATCCGACACTTCGTGGAAGTTACGTAAATAAGATGCATGAATTACTGGTTGACCAAGGAGTGCTTACCGGTTTACTTTTTGGAGAACAAAATCTCATTCCAGAAGGACCACCTTTTGGAGGTACAATCGAAGAATATAAACCGTTATTCGAGGAGAAATTTCGAATTGAAAAAATGGAAATAGCGCGTAACTCTATTGCACCAAGACAAGGAAAAGAGTTGTGGGTTCGATTCGAAAAGAAATAGAATAAGTCAGCTTACTATACTACCTCCAGCTAATAAAATATAAGAATTGAATTGAATGTGGCGGTCAACGGCCCGCATCCTAATCGATTAGTCAATACTTTTTCCGGTACGGGCATCGCTTATATTGAGAATCTCAAGGTAAATTCGACATCCTTTTTTAGTTTCCGTTTAAGTTGGCTTAAATCAATACCTTTTTCGTATGGTTTGTTCTTGTCATCATAAATATTTCGTTTTCCATAAGCCAGGGACAATCGATAACGTACATCAATTTGGTCGGCTTAGTGGCATCTAATGGATAGCATTTGCTCACGAAAAAAATATGCGCGCAGAGATACATACATTACAAAGATAGATATATATATGTACAGATCTACCTTTGTAATGCTACATACGTTTTAACGTTACAAAGAAAAGCGAAGTTCTTACGTTTTAGCTTCGATCAAACTGGAGACGTTCACCCATTTTGCTTTCGTCAAACTCTCCGTTATCATAGGCTAAATGCCCAGAAACAAATGTATGTGTGATTTTTGAATGGAATGTAGTCGCTTCAAATGGAGACCAACCACATTTGTAAAGGATATTGTTACGAGTGATAATTTCATTGGCATTTAAATCCACTAAAACCAAATCCGCAAAGTAACCCTCCCGAATATACCCTCGATCTACGATGTCAAAGCAAATGGCCACATTGTGGCTCATTTTCTCTACAATTTTTTCCAGAGAAATTTTTCCTTTACGATGCATTTCAAGCAACGCCTGTAAAGCATGTTGTACCAAAGGCCCACCGGATGGAGCGTTGAAATACGTATTTTGCTTTTCTTTCAAGGTATGAGGCGCATGATCTGTTGCGATTACGTCGATATGATCATCAAGTAATCCTGCCAAAATAGCATCCTGATCTTTAGGTGTCTTAACTGCAGGGTTCCATTTAATAAAAGTTCCGTATTGCTGGTATTGCAAATTATTAAACCATAAATGATGGATACAAGCCTCGGCTGTAATTCGTTTGTCTTTTAATGGCGTTTTATTGTCAAACAGTCCAACTTCTTTACCGGTAGAGATATGAAGAATATGAAGACGTGTATTGTGCTTTTTAGCAAGTGAAACGGCAAGCGAGGAAGAAATGTAACACGCTTCTTCACTTCGAATCATTGGATGAAATTCAATAGGTACTTGATTGCCAAATTCTACTTTGAATTTTTCACTGTTCCGTCGAATAGTTTCTTCGTCCTCGCAGTGTGTCGCAATAAGTAAATCACTTTTTGAGAAAATACCATTTAATACCTCTTCACTGTCCACCAACATGTCTCCTGTGGAGCTGCCCATGAATACTTTTAATCCACATACATTTTGCTTATCCGTTCTCAAGGCTTCGCTCAAATTGTCATTTGACACACCCATATAAAAAGAATAATTGGCCAATGCCGTTTTCGCACCAATTTTATACTTCTTTTCCAACAATTCTTGAGTTAGCGTCTGAGGTTTGGTGTTGGGCATTTCCATGAAGGAAGTGATTCCTCCAGCTACAGCCGCTCGGGATTCAGTGTAAATATTGGCTTTATGCGTTAGTCCAGGTTCTCTGAAATGAACTTGGTCATCAATGAATCCGGGGAGCAAATGCAATCCAGATGCATCAATAACTTTTTCTACTCCCGCAGTATCTTCAGAAATGCTATTGGCAATTTTCTCAATGCGACCATTTTTGATCAGAACATCAGATTCCGTAATAGAACCTTCATTTACCAATTGAGCATTTTTAATAAGGTATGATTTCATAGTTTATTTACAGGCTTTTTCAGTGGCTTGCATTGTGATGCGAATCCTTTTTTAACATACAACTACATTTCCACAGAATGTTGTTTGAATTGAACTTATTTATATTTAGCAATCAAGGTGCGTTAGCTGGTCCATCGGATGAAGAACAAAGGTTGTTTACACCTTAAAGCATGCTAAATAAGTAAAAATGTTTACTTTACAAAATGCTGTTATACTTACACGCCTATTCGTTATAAATAACGTGGAGCATGGTTTGTCCAACAGCTTTTAGAGTGGATTTATCAATAACCTCCATGTTGTCCGAATGGGTATGATGGTAGTTGCCAAAATATCCGCCATTGGATGAATAAGGACTGTATTCAATAATGTCAATCATAGGGATTTGAGCAATGGTGTTTACATACGCGTGGTCATCTATAATTTGATCCGATCCTTTTAAAGAAAAATAACTTCCATAGCCATTTAGATGGGCTTGTTTCCAGACTTTTTCTACAATGTTTTTTGCGTAGTACATCGAACCGCCTTCTTTGGCAAATTGTGCATTTTTGGCTCCGACCATATCGAGTAGAATTCCATATTTAGGAAAGTAGTTTGATTGATGCTTGTTCTTAGACCAATATTGAGAACCCAGACACCAAGAATCGTCCATTCGGGGTAATTTACTGTCGTCCGGTTGACCGTAATCTTCTCCGTCAAATAAAATTATATCAATACCTATTTTTGGTTTATTAATATCGGAATTAATGGCTCGAGCCAATTCCATTGCTACTCCAACTCCACTTCCTCCATCATTGGCTCCGGCAATAGGTTCCGTATTTCGAACGCTATCCCGATCGGCGATATGACGAGTATCCCAGTGGGCGGCAATAAGGATACGGTTTGTGTTTTCAGGATTAAAAGATGCTACAATATTGCGAAGCGCCAATTTCTTTCCATCATACGCTTGCATTTCGAATCGTTGCTGAGTCACTGTCCATCCGAACGAAGTGAGTTTGGTAGTCATCCAATCCGCACAAGCTTCATGTGCAGCCGTATTTGGTACCCGTGGGCCAAATAGAACCTGCTTTTCAACAAATGAATATGCGGAGTCCGCATTAAACGAAGCTACTTTTACAACAGGTTTTATGTCAACTTTTGAAGGTGTATCTGTTTTTTTTGTACCTTCGGAGCAAGCGAATATTAAGAAAGGAAGAACTAAACAGGCTAGTTTTTTCATACGAATGATTGATTTTGAACAAAGATAATGAATTCGTAAAAATAATTTTGAAAAAATGTACTTGGCATAATTTTCGCTTTGTACAATCATATAAAACGAACTCGTGAAAAACTTATTTTATATATCAATTTCAGTTTTTATCCTAACCGCATTTATTGGGGTTGAGGATATTCAGGCGCAAGGACAGTCACTTTCAAATGTGGAAAAATCCTTAAATATAGGCAGTGCGCGTGAATTGGTGAAGAACTTTGAAGAACAACTGGAACTTAGTATTGAAGGAAAACAATCTTCTTGCAATCGAAGCATGGCGGAAGTGCGTTTAAAGGAATTTTTCAAGAAAAATCCAGTAAAGTCTTTTCGATACATCCATCATGGTGGTTCAGGAAAAGGTGGTTTGAAGTACGCAATTGGGAAATATAGCTGTTCAACAGGATCCTATCGCGTATTAATTCGATTCAAACAAACCGGTGGCAACATGGCAGTTTACAATCTTAGCTTTACCAAAGAGTAAAACAACCAGGAGTCAGCAATTAATCAGCAATTAGGAATCAATCATTATACGTTTCCAACCAAAGTTTATGAATCGTTAGATTTCGTTTGCTATTTGCATTCCAAAAATAAATTTCAATACGGTCGAATTCATCACTGGGTTTTTTAAGATCAATGTACACCGTTTCGGCTTTCTTAGAGTCGATTTGACGTTGAATTCGAATGAACTTTCGCTTTACTTTTTGATCATCTTTCATAAACCAGACTAGCATTTGGGTCATTTTCCATTTATCCCATTCCTTTTTTTCGGTTTCGCAATGGGCGTTTAATCGCACCCAATCATAGTTGTCCTTATTGGAATTGAGGAGATTAGAAGCTTGAATCGTAAAGGTGTCGCTATATTGACGTTGTTCTGTGAGTTCAATAGGTGTGTTAAATGAAAATACTTGTTTTACATTGCTGCGTTCGCCCGTATATTCTTCATTCGTATCAAGTAGTTTAAGATTGTGTTTGTCCTTTTCAAAAGTACCAATGACCTTCCAGTAGTATGCCGTTGTCATATTGCCACAATGCAGTAATCCTCCAAAATGTGCTTGATGTGTAAACCATAGATTTAAATAAACGAAAAGAACCACGACTGGAACAGCAATCCATTTTAACCACGTTATTTTAGCTTTACCTAGAAATTGAAAACTGGCTGCAAGCGGGATCGCAAGCATTGGGTAGCATTGAACCATCGCTCGTTGTCCTAAACTGGAACCATACCACCATTCGTCCCAGGAAAAGGCAATGTACATAAACAGTGCACAGAAGATAATACTGACTCTCCACAGCGAAAATTGATCTGTTCCTTCCTTTTTTTGACGATATAATGGTACAAATCCCGCCAAAGCAAAAAACATAATAGGGGAATAGATCAACCAACCACTCCGATGACTGAACATTGCGGGCCATATATGCGTTTTAATCCAGCTGAATCCTTGATTATTGTAACTATAGACAATCCACTCTCCAGACACGAATTTCCAATAGAGCGGCTGGATAAATCCAACGAGTGCCATCGCAATCCCTAAAAATAGAAATGGTTTTAAATTGGAAAACACAAATCGAAATCGCTCAACCAAAGCCGTTTTAATTGGGCCCGATAAATTCCAAAATAATGGAATGAGGATTGCGATAAGTTCTGTTGGACGTGTTAATGCCGCCAGACCAATAAGGAAACCAAGTAAAAGACCATTTTTGATGGAGAGTTGTGCATGAAAGCGGATCGTTCTCCAAATGATAAGCGTATAAATGGTAAATAAGAAATTATGCGTCATGGCTCCGTTAATACCCGCATAATCGAGATAGTTGGAGCCGAAAACCACACAAATCAGTGTAATCGCTACGGTTTTGTCTGAAAAGAAACGTAGCAATATTTTCCGAAGCATAAAGAGTCCTAAAAGAGAAAATAAAAGACTTTCCAAAGCAATAGCAAGTTGATAAGGCCTTGAAAATCCATCTGCTTCATATTCAGAACTAAGACTAGCGTAGGCATGCCCAACTGCAAAAGCAGGCAGGAACATCAATGCTTGTCCAGAGGAATATTTCATCACATAGTTTCCTGATTTTTCATGAAAGAAGCCTTGTTGGAAATCAGGAGTTGGACTATACTTGTTTAAGATGTCATCCTTGAATGCGTATTGCTTTATGTCTTTATAGATAAATGTAGCAGGTAGATACATATAATAACCAGACACATCCCAACTCAACGTAGCTTCGGATCCGGAGGCTTTCCATTTGGGGTAATAGAAAAAAGAAGTACCCCAGACTAATGCAATACACATTAGCAGGCTAATCAGGGACCAATGCGATTTTTTAGCTTCTTGCATGCAGCTTAACTTGAACTTTTAATCTGAATTTAAAATTAAAGCTTCATTAATTTTTCGACAGCTTGCTCCAGTTCAAATTCCTCTTTAGCGAAGCAAAATCGAAGTACTTTGTCGTCTCGGCGTGAATCGAAAAATACAGAGATTGGAACCGACGCCACACCAATTTCGCGTGTGATTTGTTTCGCAAATTCTGTGTCCGAGTCAGTGGAGATGTTTTTGTAGCTTGCTAATTGGAAATATGTCCCACGACAAGGTAAAACTTCCAATTTTGTATTCTTCAATCGATCTCGGAAGAAATCCCGTTTTTGTTGATAGAAATTAGGGAGCGAAAGATAGTTGTTTTCGTCCTTCATATATTCTGCCAACGCATGCTGAAAAGGAGTAGAAGTACTAAAAGTTAGAAACTGATGGATCTTTTTAAATTCTTGCATTAGCGGTTCTTTTGCCACACAATATCCAACCTTCCATCCAGTGGCATGAAATGTTTTTCCAAAAGAACTAATGACCATACTTCGCTCCATCAACTCTTCGTCCAATACGACACTTTGATGTGGTATACCATCATATATAATGTGTTCGTACACTTCATCGCTTATGATCACAATGTTCGTATCCCGTACAATTTCTTTTAAGCTGGTAATGTCCGCTGCGGACCAAACGGCTCCGGTTGGGTTATGAGGAGTATTGGTGATGATTAGTCGTGTTTTGTCCGTAATTTTACTTTGAACCTCATTCCAGTCAATCGAATAATCCGGGTATTTTAGCTCAACTGGAACCGCTGAACCTCCATTTAATTCAATAGCAGGAATATAGGAGTCATAAGCGGGTTCAAAAATGATAACTTCATCTCCTTTTTCAACAATGGCAGAAATCGCGGAAAACAGGGCTTCTGTTGCGCCTGAGGTGACGCAAATTTCAGTTTCGGTATTCGGAGTATAATCATACATCCGTTTTGTTTTTATTGAAATCTGCTCCCGAAGTGCAGGAACACCAGGCATTGGGGCGTATTGATTAAATCCGTCTTGCATAAACTTAGCCACCAAATCCGTAATTTTTGGATCAACCGGAAACCCTGGGAAGCCCTGCGATAAATTGATCGCGCCAGTATCATTTGCCAACTTTGACATAATCGCAAAAATGGTTGTGCCCACTTTTGGAAGCTTGGTTTTGATGGTTAGGGAGTCTTTCATTTGATTCAAATTATTTCAATATCTAAATAAATAAATGCGAAGGATAACAATGTCCCTATCATTTCAGCCTTCAATATAATAGTTAATGAGAGGTTGGACACGTTTGGAATCGACTTATTTTGCCAATTCGTATTCTGCCGAAATAGGGAAGTGATCCGAATAATCTACATCAGAATGTACTTCAAACTGATTGATTTTAAGTTTATCGGAGAAAAATTGATTGTCGATTCGTAAGAACGGAAGTTTACCATTATACGTAGTCCCAATTCCGAAGCCCTTATGTTCAAAACTATTGTATAGAATTGATCGAAGTTGCTGATATGAATAACTGTAAGGTAAATCATTCAAATCTCCACAAACGATGAGCGGGTAGGGGCATTGTTCAATGTGCTTAGTAACAACTGCAATTTGCTTGGCACGTGTAATAAACCCCTGCTTTAAACGTCGGAAAGTGTCTTTTCCTTTTGCTTTTAATTCATCTTTCCCATTTTTTCCGTCAAACAAGGTGTTTGCCGGGATGTGCATAGATTCCAAATGAACATTGTAAATTCGAATGGTTTGATTATTCCATGCAACATCTGCAAAAGCGGCCTGATTCTTAGATTTGTCCTTGAATGGGATCGTGCCCGTATTAAGTATTTTGTGTTTGGAAAAAATGGCTACGCCAAATTGTGCACCTATCCGATTAACCACGACCGGTTGGATAAATTGATACGGAAAAGACTCTTTTAACTTTTTTGATGTATTATAAACTCCATGCCCTGGCTCATTGTAGTATTCTTGTAAGCATAAAATATCGTTCTCGTTCCCTTTTAACCAATTGATCAACTTTTTAGAGGATTCAGGGTCAGAGGTTCTTAAATGTTTATAGACATTGAATACACGAACATTACCACTTAAAACACCCAATGTCTTATTTGGCGACTCGTCTCCAAAATCAAGGCTTATCGTTCGATTGATTTGAGACCAGCCAACGATTAATATCGATAAAGACCAAAGGATGCGTTTATATTCTTTTTTTCGAAGCCAATACAAACAATAAAAAAGATTGATTAAGAGGAGTGGAGGGATCGCAAACGAAATAAATCCGACAATCCATACATCTTCCGGAGATACATACACTGATGCTAAGCTGATCAGAGAAAGTATAAAGAAGGTTATATTGATTCGGAAATGAGTTTTCACAACGTTTGTTATCTGTCTTGTTTTATCTTACTTTATCTATTCGGATATATCTTTATTTGAGGTGTAATCACTGATTCTTTTTTCGAATTAGCTTGTACAACCTAATTCCCAACATTAATAAAACTCCAACGAGCATAAACCCAACTGTTCCCCAGATAAAATTTAAACTATGTTTCAGAACAATAATGAAAACCACACTTACAAGAAGTAATGTGGCGACTTCGTTCCAAATTCGGAGTTGAGTCGAAGTAAAACGAATTTTATCCCCTTTTTGTTGCTTAAATATCGCATGGCAGCAAAAATGGTAAATGTATAAGACGAATACAAAGCCCAGCTTGACATGAAAATACGATTGATATAAAAAAGTAGGAACTTCCCACACCATAAGTACGCCAAATACCGTGGTGAGAATCATGGCAGGCCAGGCAATAATGCTCCAGAGCCTTTTTTGCATGATTTTATATTGAGTGCTTAGAATCGAGCGTTTTGGTTCTTCCATTTCCTCCGCTTCTGCACGATAAATAAATAATCGCACCATGTAAAACAGACCCGCGAACCAGGATACAACAAAGATAATATGAAGCGCTTTATAATAATCAAACATGTGTATATCCTCAATGATTAGCTAAATGCAACGATTTTAGTATCTGGATTGATAGGAATGATTTTTAGATCCATTAATTCATTAATGCCATTATTGTGCACTTAATTTTTCCACCGAAATACCAAGCGAGACAATTCCTTCAATTTTTTCCTTCCGCATGTATTGACGAATCTTAAAATAATATTTACCTTCTTTCGGAAATTTGTAACTAATGGCTAAAAACTTGTTTTGATAATTGCCAGTAAACCCTTTTCCATATGGCCGCCCGGTACGTTTTTCCATTAACTGAACTTCTTGCACTTGTGATCCAATTTTGACATGGTTTTCATCTTCTAGAAAATATTGCATGTACAAGTTGTGATTGGGATATGCTAAGGTATTACGCAAGTGGTAATTGATATTATAAGGAACGCTTACATCCTTCACCTCAAATTCAAAAGAATAAATGGAATCCTGATGCCAGGTCATATCCGGAAGATCATATTGCTTTTCGTATTGCGCAGAAGTGCAAGAAGAAAAGATCAAAGCAGGAACAATTACTAGAATGAACATGCTGGTCAAATATTGAATACGTTTGAAGTATCTGTGATTATCGTTCATAAAGGTGGATAATTAACTAACGAGACTAACTTAAATTAAATATAATTAAACAGGTTCAATTCCTTTAATCCTTTTTCTCTGATTTATTTGATTGCGAACTTCCTGAAGGTTTGGAACTAGTTTTAGTTGGATTTCCTTCTCCTTTGGGTTGATTTTGTCCTTGGTTCTTGTTATTGGAACTATTGTTATTCGTCTTGTTTCGGTTCTTATTTCGGTTTTGATTGCCTCCTTTCTTCTTCTGTCCTCCTTCTTTATTTTTTGGATTAGAATTTGGATTAGATTTAGTTGATTTTTCGCCGTCTTTTTTTCCTTTTGCTTGAGGCTGATTTTTATTAGGACGTGAACCAGAAGGTTTCTTTTTCTTGCTTTTCCCCTGTTTACGAAGCTTTTTATCCAGTCGATCAAGGTTGTTTTCCAGATTGACAGTTTCTTCTTCTTTTTTCTCTTCTTTTTCAAAAACGATTTCCTCTAATTCTTTTGGAACCTCGCCCTTTTTATTTAGTTCAATAATGTTTTTTACCTGGTCTACATCTAAAGCAACCCAATCCGTTACTCCATCTTGATAAAACCACATGATTCGTTTAAATATGTCCGTTTTCTGATGCTTTAAATTTCCAGTAGCCGTTTTCAATGGCTTTTTAACATCTGGGAAATCCTTAATCGCATCCATGTAGGTGTCTAATTCATAATTTAGACAACATTTTAAACGTCCGCATTGTCCAGAAATTTTAGCAGGATTGATCGATAAGTTTTGATACCTGGCCGCAGATGTAGAAACTGATTTGAAATCAGTTAACCACGTAGAACAACATAATTCACGCCCACATGATCCTATTCCACCTAATTTACCTGCTTCTTGACGCAAACTAATCTGACGCATGTCTACCCGAATCTTAAACTCGTTGGCTAGAATCTTAATCAATTCCCTAAAATCAACGCGTCCCTCTGCAGAATAATAAAATGTAGCTTTATTTCCATCGGCTTGATATTCCACATCCGATAGTTTCATTTTGAGTCCCAAATCAATGATTAATTCTCTTCCACGGTATAATGTGGATCCTTCTTTATCCTTGAGGGTTTTGAATTTATCTACATCACGAGGAGACGCTAAACGGTATATTTTGCGTATCTCATCCGAGTCTTTGATTTTCTTTTTCTTCATTTGAAGACGAGCCAATTCTCCCGTCATGGAAATAAATCCCAAATGATGGCCTCCTTGCACATCGACAATTACAGAATCTCCAATGACCAAGTCCAAATTATCAATATTGCGATAAAATTCTTTTCGCCCGCCTTTAAAACGAACTTCAACTAAGTCAAATTTTGGATACGCACCGGCTTCTGGTATGTCATTGAGCCAATCAAATGTGCTTAATTTATTACAATCTCCACTGTCGCAGAGACCGTTGTTTTTACAGCCCTTAGGGCTACAGCCCCCTCCGCTGGAGCAACTTCCACATCCCATACTTTCTTAAAATCTATATAATCAAAATCACTTCAATAAGTGATTTGTCAAGGTCAAACAAATATCTATAGTAAGCAAAACTAGGCTTTTTTTGCCATTTTATTAAGGATTATAAAACCTTTTCCTTACTTAGGGCCATTTGGCATTAATGGACGAACTTCGATGTCTACTTGATGATAGTTTGGATGGGTCTCCAATGCATTCAAAATAGTACCCGCAATGTCTTCCGGTCGCATCATGTTATTATGCGTTTCAACACTGTCAATTTCATCAAAGAAATGCGTATTGACAGATCCTGGGTAAATACAAGTCACTTTAACACCATAATCACGTACCTCTTTATAAAGGGAATGTGTCAATCCACGAACGGCAAATTTCGTAGCACAATAACCCGACATGCCTTTAATTCCAGTTAAACCTGCAATGGATGAAATATTGATGATATGCCCTGCTCTTTGCGTTCGCATACCCGGTAAAACTTGTTGACATGTGTAAAAAATAGAGTCTACGTTGGTTGCAAACATGTTTTTCCATTTTTCATGGTCAAATGTTTCCAAATGACCTTCCCATCCAAGACCTGCATTATTGATTAATATACTTACTTCTCCACCAAAATGAGATTTGGTAGTGTCAAAGGCAAGTTTTACGGATTCAATATCACGTACATCTGCTTGTATATTAATGAAATTAGCATGATCGATTTCTGTTTTGGAACGGCTCCATCCTGCTACTTTTACACCTTCTTTTAAAAGGATTAGGCATGTTGCTAAACCAATTCCTTTGCTGCTTCCTGTTACAATTGCGATTTTATCTTGAATGTTCATTTGTGAATTTTCGTTATGTTTGTATTCCTTGTTGATCCGTCATTATTATTATATTAATAATTGGATCGATTGATTATGAACAAAGTTAATCCATCTTCCTATTGAAGAAAGTCTTATTTATATTTTTTCTTTGTCTTACGGCATATTCGACTGCATTAGCTGAAAAATCCGGTAGACGGGCTACGTGGGATTTGAAGGCAACGTTACATTATGGATATGTATTACAACATCGTCCAATAATTACGCATCTTACTTATCAACATGTAGTTGGAATTGCGCTGAATACCGAACGATATTTTAACCTTTCCTATCGGCATCATCTTAAGTTTGGCGTTTCGACATTGTACTTGGATTATCGGAATACATATGTTGGGAAAGAGTATGCTGTTGTGCCATATTTTAAGATTTATTTCAGGAATAATCCACGCCATTATACGCCAGTGTATAGGCGTGATGAAGAATATACAGATGAAGAAGAACAAGACCTTTCCATTGGGAAGTATTCGTTCTTACGTGGAACAAGGTATGGAATCAGATTAGGTGCTGGCGCGGGTTATTTTTCAAAGACGTTTGATCGATTCAATAACCCTCAAAATTTGCTCATTAGTTCGCATATAAATGGAGTATTACAAGGGAAGTTTTTTGTGGAAAGAAAGTTTGGTAGTAAGACTCTAAACATGTCAATAGCTTTCACACATGCATCTAATGGAGCTTTTAAAATGCCTAATTATGGGGTGAATGTAGTGTCGTTATCGGCAGGATATGGCTGGACTACTGGTCGCGTAGCAGGACAAGATTGGTATCCGGATTCGAGTTCACATAAAGTAGGAGATCAAGGATTGATTTTGGAAACAGGCATTGGACTAAAAGAGGTATTTCCAACTGGAGGAAAAAAATATATGGTAAATACGTTGGCCGTGGTAGGATACAAGAATGTATCAAATGTAACTTCGGTTCTATTAGGTTTGGATGCTGTTTATAATCGTGCCTTACTTCAAGAACAAATTAAGAGTGGGATTGAACCTGGAGAACCGGATGTGAAGCAATTTGGTATCGCTCCTGGTGTAGAATTTGATTTGGGAAAAATATCGTGGACGGTTCAATATGGCGTAAATTTTTATCGCCCGTTTGCGTTTGAGGGAAGAACGTATACAAAGTTGGGGGCGAAGTATAACTTTTATGAGAACTATTCAATGGGTATTCGATTAAAAGCAAACGGAGGAAAGGCGGATTTTGTGGAGTTAACCATGCACTATAGACTGTAAGTGAAATGAGATTACAATTCAAATTAGGATTTATATGTTTCGCTTCTTTTCTGATTTTAGGATGCAAGAAAGGACATGAGGGGGATTGCTTTATGGGGACGGGAGAAGATGTGACTGTAACTAGATCCTTAGAGCACTTTACAGGTGTACGCATAGAAGATCGATTCGAGGTGGAGTTGATTGATACCAATGCTTCCTATGTGGAAATCACGGGTGGATCCAAATTGCTTGCAGGGATTACTTCTGAAGTTGAAAACAACGTGCTGATCATTCGAAATGAAAATGGATGTAATCATGTTCGAGATTATCGGAGATTGATGAAAATAAAAGTATATGGCGTTTTAACAGATATCTGGCATGACACAGATGGCACGATAACGAATTTAAATCACTTCTCTAATGACACGATCTTTTTTCATCTAACGGGAAGCGATGCTAATTTTGACTTGAATAATAAATTTTTCTTTTCCGATATGTATCAAACAGGTTCACTAACCTTGACTGGATCATGTGAACAAATCCGAATAGACTTAACGTCGTATGGCTCTTTTTATGGAACGAATTTAGATTGTAAAAACGCAAGAGTGGTTAACGCGGGAGAAGGGGATTTGTATGTGCATGTTACGGATACATTAGATGCAAAAATTAATCGCGTTGGAAATATTTATTATTCGGGAAAGCCCGATCATATAAGTACTCAAATTTCGGGGGAGGGAGCCATTTTTGAGCAATAAAAGATAAAGGAGGAGTTTTTATCCGATTTCGTCTAATTCAACATCGATTGATATGAATGTTAGTTAGCGAAAATTAAAGCTTAATCCACCTCAAGAAATTTAGAGATGCTAGAGCAATTCAAATACCCCTTCCAAAAATGAAACAAAAGGCACCTTCACAATCCTTATGAAATTGAAATCAGGAACGGAATTGAAATAAGCAATTCAAAGAATAAATTCTCAGCATTCTAATTCTATTTTTTCCTTACCTTTGGCATTTAATTCAAACGCTTACAAATTAAAGCCAAATTGAGATGAAAGATAACGCCATTTTTGATCTGATCGGAGAAGAAAAAACACGTCAGGAACGTGGAATTGAGTTGATTGCCTCTGAAAATTTTGTTTCACAACAAGTAATGGATGCAATGGGAAGTGTACTTACTAATAAGTATGCGGAAGGCTATCCAAATAGACGTTACTACGGAGGATGCGAAGTGGTGGACAAAGTGGAGCAATTGGCTATTGATCGAGCAAAAGAATTGTTTGGAGTAGACTATGTGAATGTACAGCCTCATTCCGGTTCTCAAGCGAATGCAGCAGTAATGTTGGCTTGTTTGAAACCAGGAGATAAAATTTTGGGATTTGATTTGTCTCATGGAGGACATTTGACACATGGAAGTTCAGTGAACTTTTCTGGAAAATTATATGAACCATCTTTTTATGGTGTGGAAGAAGAAACTGGAACCATTGATTGGGATAAAGTAGAAGCAGCGGCCATAAAGGAAGAACCAAAAATGATTATTTGTGGAGCATCGGCTTATTCTAGAGATTGGGATTATGTGCGTTTAAGAAGTATTGCAGATAAAGTAAATGCATTATTGCTAGCAGATATATCACATCCAGCGGGGATGATTGCATGCGGAATGTTAAATAATCCGATAGAACATTGTCATATTATTACCACCACCACGCATAAAACGCTAAGAGGACCAAGAGGTGGAATGATCATGGTTGGACGTGATTTTGAAAATCCATGGGGATTGAAAACACCAAAAGGAGTAGTGAGGAAAATGTCTGCATTATTGGATTCAGCGGTTTTTCCTGGATCACAAGGAGGTCCTTTGGAACATGTGATTGCGGCGAAAGCAATCGCTTTTGGAGAAGCTTTAACAGATGAATACAAAACATACATGTTGCAAGTGCAGAAAAATGCACAGGCAATGGCTGCAGCATTTGTAGGGAAGGGATATCACATTATTTCAGGAGGAACAGACAATCATTTGATGTTAATAGATTTAAGATCAAAAGGACTTACTGGGAAAGAAGCAGAGAATGGTCTGGTGAAAGCAGATATTACTGTAAATAAGAACATGGTTCCATTTGATGATAAATCACCATTTGTTACTTCTGGCTTTCGCGTAGGAACATCTGCCGTAACTTCAAGAGGTTTAAAAGAGGCTGATATGGTTCGAATTGTAGATTTTATCGACACCGTTTTGATGAATCACGAAGATGAAGCTGTACTTGAAAAAGTGCGGAATGAGATTAATGGTTGGATGACGCAATTTCCATTGTTTGCATCTGAGAATGAAGATTCTTTAGTAGGATAATCTGATTCTTGATTTGCAATCAAATCATTGATCTAGTAGCATAAAATAATAGAAACGAACAATATCAACCCAATTCGGTGGCACAAGAAGACGAAAACAATAAGGTTCAAAAAGGAAATGAGGAGCCAAGTCGAGCAATGTCATTTCTTCAACATTTGGAGTTATTGCGTTGGCACATTATTCGTTCGCTGATCGCAGTAGTGGTATTTGCGATCGCCGCTTTTATTGCGAAAGATTTTATCTTTGGCGATGTAATATTTGCTCCTTCCCGTACGGATTTTATAACCTATAGAGCGTTTTGCAAAGCGAGCGAACTTATTTCACACTATTTGCCAATTAATGCAGATGCGTTGTGCATCCAAACGTTGGATTTCACATTGCAAAGTAGAAAAATGACAGGGCAGTTTACCATGCACTTGATGACTTCCTTTGTAGTTGGTTTAATTGTCGCATTCCCATATACATTTTGGGAAATTTGGAGATTTGTGGGGCCAGGACTGAAAAATAAGGAACGATCTAGTTCCAGAGGAGCCGTAGTTGTGGTGAGTTTTCTCTTTATGACGGGAATTTTATTTGGGTACTTTGTGGTATCTCCTTTATCAATAAACTTTTTGGCAGGATACTCCGTATCTGATCAAATTATCAATGAATTTGATATCACTTCCTATGTAAATACCCTCACCACATTGGTACTGACGAATGGACTTTTATTTCAATTGCCCGTAGTAGCATATTTCCTTTCAAAAGCAGGATTGGTAACACCTTCCTTTTTGCGAAGTAAAAGGCGGCATTCAATTGTAGTGATATTGTTGTTGTCTGCGGTAATTACTCCTCCGGATGTAGTAAGTCAATTATTAATCGCTTTGCCTTTGTTCATATTATACGAGGTAAGTATTATAGTTTCATCTAGAGTGGTGAAGAATAGATTAAGAGATATCGGATTTAAAGAAGATGAATTAGATAAAGAAATGAATCGCTAGACTAGCTTTTGAGGACGAATAAAATTCTCAGTTCTAAGTGAAAGAGCAATAGTATAGTTAGTATAGTTGAAAAGTTAAATTTAATTAATCAAGAAATAGGAAAATAACACATTATGAAAATTGCAATAGGAGGTGATCACGCTGGATTTGAATATAAAAAAGACATTGTTGCAATGTTGGAAGAAGCCGGGCATACAGTGCAGGATTTCGGTCCGAATTCAGAGGATTCGGTAGATTACCCCGATTTTGCGCATCCATTGGCTAATTCCGTAGAAGGAGGAAACCAAGATTGCGGTATTTTGATTTGTGGAAGTGGAAATGGAGTAGCTTTTACCGCAAACAAACATCAAGGAATTCGTGCGGCACTTTGTTGGAATGATGAATTGGCAGCTTTGGCTCGGCAGCATAATAACGCAAATGTAATTGCGCTACCTGCTAGATTTGTTTCATTAGATGAAGCCAAATCTATGGTGAATGTATTTTTGTCTACGGATTTTGAAGGAGGTAGACATGGTCGAAGAGTGGATAAAGTGCGAATTAATTGAGTCGTTAGAAGACTAAAATAATTAAGGCTTTGTGAACAATGTAAATCGATACATTTATTTACTTTAGCCAACGAATATTTGATTAGGTAGTTTTATTTGATTTAAGAAAAGATTAAAATAACAAAATGGATACGAACGTAAATGGGAATAACAACGGAAGTAGCGCGAATCAAAGTGGTGCGGATACCGTTATTAGAAACAATTGGACAAGAGACGAAATTCATGCAATTTATCATGCTCCGCTGATGGACTTGATTTATCGTGCGGCGACTGTTCATAGAACGTATTTTGATGGTTCTGAGGTGCAAGTTTGTACGTTACTTTCAGTGAAAACAGGAGGGTGTTCGGAAGATTGTGGATATTGTCCACAAGCAGCCAGATATCATACAGATGTAGATGTACATAAGTTGTTGGAGCCTGAAGTGGTGTTGGATGCAGCACAGAAAGCTAAAGATTCAGGGAGCACCCGTTTTTGCATGGGAGCCGCATGGAGAGAAGTTCGAGATAATCGAGATTTTGATAAGGTACTTACGATGGTGAGTGGAGTGAATGAGATGGGAATGGAAGTTTGCTGTACGTTGGGAATGATAACCGATGACCAAGCGAAAAAGTTGAAAGACGCTGGATTGTATGCCTATAATCATAACTTGGATACAAGTGAAGACTTTTATGATTCGGTTATTACTACCCGTAATTATGGAGATCGATTAGATACATTAGGTAATGTACGTAACAATAAAATTAATGTTTGTTCAGGAGGGATTATAGGTTTAGGAGAATCAACCGATGATCGAGTTGGAATGATTCATACTTTGTCTACGCTTCCGGAACATCCTGAATCAGTACCGGTGAATGCCTTAGTTCCAGTAGAAGGAACGCCAATGGCGGAACAGCCAAAAGTACCGGTATGGGATATGCTTCGCATGATCGCTACAGCACGTTTGACGATGCCTAAGGCAATGGTGAGACTTTCTGCCGGTAGAACAGAAATGAGTGATATAGAGCAAGCCATGTGCTTTATGGCAGGAGCAAACTCCATTTTTACAGGTGAGAAACTATTAACAACTCCGAATCCAGGAGAAGACCATGATAAAATGTTGTTTAATCTTCTTGGAATCAAGCCTCGTGCTTCTTTCAAAGAGCCAGAAGAAACAACTGCAAATGCTAAAGTAAAAGAGACAGAGAAAGTTTCAGTATAAGAAGTTTAGATTGATTTATTGGGTGAGGTGATCTAAATAAATAGATTCCAATCCAAAGAAATAAATAAATGAATTCGCAAGGTGCAAAGCGGTCTTTTTACAGAAAAGAGCGTATTGTAAATCTTGCGAATTCGTTTTTTTTAATACAAATTCCTTATTTATTAAAAGACTAAAATATAGAGTCTTCTCACTGTTTAAAGCGCCATTTCTACAAACGTTTGGCTGGAATCGGAGAACACTTCAAAAAAGTGATTCGTTGGAGTGATCTTATTGGCTTCACAGTAATCATAAATAGCCGGATAACACCTTGTTGTTACCACTGCATCATTGGCTTCCATAGAACCGCGTAGCGTTTTACGTTCGGGTAATACATAATATTTGAAACCAGCAGGTAGTGTAGGAACCGATGTCGAGTCAGAAACAAGTAAGCCAATTACAGCATTCACCTTTCCCTGTTTGTTTTCTGGATTATTAAAATAGATTCCACAAGGTTCACCTTTAACCACTTTATCCATTTTTAGCTTGCCTACTTGTAAAAATAAATCTCGGAATTCGGGTTCCTTGGTAAATCCTTCATATGCTTTACCTAAAACAATTTTTTGAGGGGAGAGTACTTCTTTAACAATTACTTCTCCAAAAAAACCAATCTTATACATCCCAATTGTTGCAAACAGAATAAGGACGATTAATACGATGCCCGCAATTTTAGTGGTTTTAGATATGGGCTTTTTAGCTTGTGGAGCTTGAGATTGCTCATTTTTAGGCGATTGAGGGTCAGTTTTGTCCATGGAAGCGGGGAAAATGCAAAGGTGATATGTGAATGAAAATAGTTACGTATTGAATTAATGAGGGTGAAGTTTGTTTTGTTTTTCCTCTTCCGTTTTCTTAGGTGGCGGAGCTTGTTTTTTGACGAATTTTTTTGATTCCAATTTTCGTCCATACAGTTTAGAAAGAAGTATGGGAAGAAGAAATAAATCAGCTAAAACGGCAGTGAGTAGCGTGATGCAAATTAGTACACCAATTAAAACAGTACTTTGAATTTCTGAAATGGTAAATGCGATAAACCCAGAAGACAAGATTACAGAGGTCAACACAATTGCTTTACCCGTAGATAGAAAGGTTCTTTTAATTGCATAAGGTAACGTTCGCCCCTTTGAAAGTTCTATTTTTAACTTACTCAAAAAATGAATAGTATCATCAACAGCAATTCCAAATGCAATAGTAAATACAATGCCAGTTGAAATTTTTAAATCCAATTTAAAGAAACCAATGATTGCCCCAATAATAAGTAAAGGTAGAATATTTGGAACCAAAGAAATAAGTACGATTCGAATGGACTTAAATAAAATACCAATGATAACTGCAATAACTAAGATCGCTAAACCTAAGCCTCTCATTAACTTAGAAGTGATATAGGAGTTGGTAGTGTCTAATAAATAGGGCATTCCCGTTATTCGAACTTCAATTGGCGAAGAAAGATTGGCAGCAGTGTAATCTAAAAAGGCTTTATTTTTCACCCGTAATTCTGCGCTTCCTATGTCCTTCAATTTGGAAGTAATTCGGCATTGTTTATGGTCGGGAGTTATTAAGGTTCGGGCTTTCTTTAAAATTCCATAACGCTTCATTTTTGCAAGAACCTTCTTGAGCGACTTATCATCTTTAGGGACATTATAGTGTTCGATGTTCCCTCCATGCATGGCCTTGTTCGTTTTTCGGATCAATTCTAACACAGAAAAAATAGACCCCAATTCAAAATTGGCAGCTAAGTAATTTTCGGTTTTCTCAAGATCACGAATAACAGAAGGGGACAAAATAGTATATGTAGAGTCAGTTACTTTTACGGCAACTTCATACGGTCGGATTCCATCAAAATTTGATTCGAAAAACACAAGATCTTTCTTCAATTGACTTTTGCTATTCAGGTCGTCAAGGAAAAAATTGTTTACCTCAATACGATTAATTCCTAGCAACGAAACTGCCGCAAGAATAACAGAGGCAATGATTATTTTGGTTTTATTTCCCAACATCCAAAACAATCCTGCTCGAAGACGTTTGTTCCAAAAAGAGGGCTGATTTTTATTGGCATCTCCAATTTTTGGCTTTTTCATAATAACCAAAATGGCCGGCAACAACGTGATGGAAATCACATAAGTAATCATCACACCAATCGCAATAAACATCCCAAATTCTCGAATTGGAGGAGATTGACTGGTCATCAAGGTGAGAAATCCAATGGCTGTAGTAAGAGAAGTTAAGAAAGTAGCAAAACCAACCTCCCGAATTGTAATCTTAATAGCTTCTATTTTTTCAACACCGTTACGCAATTCCTCAATGTATTTGGTGATGATATGAATTACATCCGAAATCCCAATGACAAATAATAAAATCGGCAACATGGAAAGCAACATGTTCATTTCACCTTGAATCAACATAATTGCAGCGACAGACCATAAAATCGAGAAACTAATGACCAGGAATGATACACCAATCGTCCAAAAAGAGCGGTAAATAAGAAATAGAAAAATAACCAACAATACCATCGAAATGGAGGAGAAAAGCACAAATTCGGAAGCCATTAATCCTACATAATATTCTTGTGTGCGAATTCTCCCCGAAATAATAGATTTATCAAAATCGTATTTTTCCAGTAAAGTGCGCATTGCTGTTAATACCCGATCACCATTGTTTTTAGATAGCTTCGGCGTAGTCTTAGCCATAATATTGATTGCATTCCCAGTTTTTGAAAAATATGTTCCCACATATTCCTTCTGTGCATAGATCCGAGCGGAATCATTGGAAAGCTTTTTAGAGTCGTGTAGATGGAGTTCCTTATAATCCGAAGGTCCCATTGGCGTAAAAATGAACGACTTTAAATTGGTAGGACCGATCACCATTGTGACACTATCTATAGCGTTTAATTCACGTTGAAATTGATCGATTTTTTGGAGGAAAGAAGTGTCAAATACCCCTTCCTTTTGCTCAATTCCAATTAAAACGAAGTCAATGTCTCGCTCAAAGTCCTTACTGAAATGCTCGTAAAATTCGACGTCCTCATTGCCATGTGGGAAGTAACTTTCAATGGAATAATTGAATGTTAGAGTACGGTCCACGTACATGGCATATCCGGTGATTAAAAGAATGACCGTTAGGATGCCTATTGAAATTGATTTTAGATTCACGGCTGCAAAAATATTCTTTCATATGGGATAATCCAATTTTTATTTTTTTCATCCCATTTTTATCAGGATATAAATTGTTTGTTAAACTTTCAGAACTTAACTTCGCCATCCATATTTAGGAAGAAGAATTATTAATTAAAACGCTTATGAGTTGGATCAAGGATACATTTTCAAGTTCGATTGGCAGAAAACTTTTAATGTCAATATCCGGACTGTTTTTGATCGTGTTTTTAGTAGCACATTTGGCAGGAAATCTTTCATTATTAAATGATGATGGAGGAGAAGCCTTTAATGTGTATGCTCACTTTATGAAAACGAATCCATTAATTACCTTGAGTGAGGTGATATTGTTTGCAGGATTCTTATTGCATATTATTGATGGAATCGGATTGATTATTAAAAATCGAAAAGCACGTCCAACTAAATATGCCCACACGAATAAATCTAAAACCAAGAATTGGGCGTCCAAATTAATGGGGCCTTTCGGATTGGTGTTATTGGCCTTTTTGATCATTCATTTGGTAGACTTTTTTGCGTTTAAATATACGGCAGAAGCTTTTGGCGGAATAGATTCCATGATTGTGGATGGGGAAGAGATTCCAGATTTGGCGTCGAAAGTATATATGAAGTTTTCTAATGTGTGGTATGTAGCATTTTATATTGTAAGCATGGCTGTTGTAGGTTTTCACCTGAGTCATGGATTTCAAAGCGCATTTCAAACACTTGGGTTAAATCATCCAAAATATAATGGAATGATCAAAGGAGCAGGATTGTTGTATTCAATAGTTGTCCCATTAATGTTTGCAATGATTCCATTGTGGATTTTATTGATGAGATAAGGATACGACAATAGATAAAGATTTTTACCGAGGGCAGAATTACATTAAGTAGAGTTGCTCAAACGAACCGGAATTGAAATAAAATTATGAGTGTATTAGATTCGAAAATACCAGAAGGTCCAATAAAGGATAAGTGGACTAAACATAAGAATGATATTAATGTGGTTAATCCAGCCAACAAACGACTCATCGATGTAATCGTGGTGGGAACAGGTTTGGCTGGAGGATCTGCAGCAGCATCCTTAGCTGAAATGGGCTATGCAGTGAAATCATTTTGCTTTCAGGATTCTCCAAGACGTGCACATTCAATCGCGGCACAAGGAGGGATCAATGCAGCTAAAAACTATCAAAATGATGGAGATTCTGTTTATAGATTGTTTTATGATACGGTAAAAGGAGGAGATTATCGAGCAAGAGAAGCCAATGTTTATCGTTTGGCGGAAGTATCTGCAAATATCATTGATCAATGTGTAGCACAAGGAGTTCCTTTTGCAAGAGAGTACGGAGGTCTTTTAGATAACCGTTCGTTTGGAGGAGTGTTGGTTTCAAGAACATTTTATGCAAGAGGTCAAACAGGACAACAATTATTGCTAGGAGCATATTCTGCAATGTCTCGTCAAATCGGAAAAGGAAAGATCACGATGTATAACCGACATGAAATGTTGGATTTGGTGATTGTAGGAGGCAAAGCGAGAGGGATTATTACAAGAGATTTAGTAACAGGAAAAATAGAAAGACACTCTGCGCACGCAGTAGTGATTGCATCAGGAGGGTATGGAAATGTATTTTTCCTTTCAACCAATGCAATGGGATCGAATGTGTCTGCGAACTGGAAAATTCACAAGAAAGGAGCCTTTTTTGCAAATCCATGTTACACGCAAATTCACCCAACCTGTATTCCACGATCTGGAGACTATCAGTCTAAATTGACGCTGATGTCTGAGTCGTTGAGGAATGATGGGAGAATCTGGGTTCCAAAGAAAATGGAACATGTGGAAGCGATTCGTGCAGGAAAAATGAAGCCTGTAGAGCTTAAAGAGGAAGATAGAGATTATTATTTGGAGCGAAGATATCCAGCATTTGGAAACTTGGTGCCAAGAGATGTGGCATCTAGAGCGGCAAAAGAACGTTGCGATGCAGGATATGGAGTAAACGAAACAGGAGAAGCAGTTTATTTGGACTTTGCCTCGGCAATAAATCGTTATGGAAAGGAGAAAGCACATGTAGATGGTGTTCATAATCCTTCAGAAGCGCAAATTGTAGCATTTGGAAAAGAAGTAGTGAAGGCTAAATATGGAAACTTGTTCCAGATGTACAATAAGATTGTGGATGAAGATCCATATTCTACGCCAATGATGATTTATCCGGCGGTACATTATACAATGGGAGGTATTTGGGTAGATTATAACTTAATGACAACCATTCCAGGATGTTATGCTGCAGGAGAAGCGAATTTCTCTGATCATGGAGCGAATAGACTTGGAGCATCTGCGTTGATGCAAGGATTGGCAGATGGTTATTTTGTATTACCATATACGATAGGAGACTTTTTAGCAGATGATATTCGTACAGGCCCAATTCCTACAGATTCGCCAGAGTTTGAAGAAGCGGAAAAAGAAGTACGTAAACAATTAGATTTCTTTGTGAACAACAAAGGAACCAAGTCCGTAGATCACTTCCATAAGAGATTAGGTAAAGTGATGTGGGATAAGGTAGGAATGGCTCGAAATGAGCAAGGTTTGAAAGAAGCAATTGCAGAAATCAAGCAAATTAAAGATGAATTCTGGAAAGACGTGATGGTTCCTGGCGGTCAGGAAGAATTAAATCCTGAATTAGAAAAAGCAGGTAGAGTTGCGGATTTCCTTGAATTGGGAGAGCTATTTGCTAAAGATGCATTGGAACGAAACGAATCATGTGGAGGACACTTCAGAGAAGAATCCGTAGAGTTAGATGGGGAACAAGAAGGAGAGGCTAAGCGAGACGATGTAAACTTTAAATTTGTGTCGGCATGGGAGTGGACAGGAGACCCTGCCCAAGCAAAACTGCACAAAGAGGAGTTAGAGTTTAATGATATTGAATTGAAACAAAGAAGCTACAAGTAAGCATCGTTTATTTGTTATTTTAAGAATAGAACTATGAAGTTAACACTTAAAATTTGGAGACAAAAGGATAGTAAGGCAAAGGGGCAATTGGAAACATATTCCCTTGATAATGTGTCTACACATATGTCCTTTTTGGAGATGATGGATGTATTGAATGAGCAGTTGATTTCTGAAGGAAATGAGCCTGTAGCATTCGACCACGATTGTCGCGAGGGAATTTGCGGAATGTGTTCACTGTACATTAATGGTCAGCCACACGGACCTGACAGTGGAACTACAACGTGTCAATTACATATGCGTAAGTTTAACGATGGAGATACCGTTTACATTGAGCCATGGCGTTCAAAGGCGTTTCCTGTTGTGAAAGATTTAATTGTGGATAGAAGTTCGTTTGAGCGAATTCAACAAGCAGGTGGATTTGTTTCGGTGAATACTTCAGGTAATACACAAGATGCAAATGCATTGCCAATACCTAAAGTGGATGCAGATAAAGCGTTTGATGCAGCAACTTGCATTGGATGTGGTGCATGTGTAGCGGCTTGTACAAATGCATCAGCAATGTTATTTGTAGCGGCAAAGGTGTCTCAATTTGCATTGTTGCCACAAGGAAAAGTGGAAGGAAAAGCAAGAGTACAGCATATGGTTGCTCAAATGGATGAAGAAGGGTTTGGTGCGTGTACCAATACTGGTGCTTGCGAAGCAGAATGTCCAAAAGGGATTTCGTTAGAAAACATTGCTCGAATGAACAGAGAATATATGTCAGCGAAGCTTACTGCAGATGAGTAAGAAAAGAACTAATTGAAAATAAAAAAAAGAGAAAGCCTTCCTGATGTTCAGACATTAAGAAGGCTTTTTTATTATACATTCCTTTCATATGATGTGAAATGAGGTTGATTGTAAGTCATAAAAATCCTGATTCTTATAGAACTGTTTTAGAGAACGTGGAATTAAAAGTCCTCTTATCAAAGTCCAAATTTCCTTTGTTGCTCTTTAAGCTAGGGGATGTGTTTGAAGAATATGATTTTTCAGTTGATATAAATGATTTCCATGTAAGTTTTCTAATAGCCCTTACCGACGAAAAAGCAACGATGTATGCAAATCAGCTGTTTGCTTTTCATTCTGAAATGGAAAATGGTATGATTTTGACAAAGACCAGCGTTAGGCCGCATAATAGAGGACACTTATACGATGTGAAATCAGTGGCAAGCGCAGCAAATCGGTTGGGAGCAGAGATTCTTGTGAAAAATGGGAAGATGTGTATCGTGGTGTTGCAGGAAGTGTTGAAAAAAGGGATTAGAGAAAAGTTTGATTTCCAGTCATTGGAATTAGACTTTGATTTGAGGGAGTGGATAGAGAAAATAGACGGTACAAATAAAAACTTAGTAAGTAGACGTAAAGCGCTTACAATCCGTTTAGATAAAAGCTCGTTTAATGAAGGTGAAATGTTGGCGTGCGCCGCGAATTGGATTTTAGCTTATCGATTAACATTGAAATGGCCATCTGTCAAAGAGGCTTATCGGTTAGAACGATTATTAGTCAGAATGAAAAATACTGGAGCCGATCCGAAAAAGCCAAGTTTAGAAATGCAGAATGAGGATGATCTGTTTAAACTAGCTGAGTTTCTTTACTACTTTGATGCAAAGTTGTTGTTTACCCATAGATATTGTTTTGTACTAGTAGACATTAGTTATATGTTCAATCTTTCCTAGATAGATTATAAGTGAGTGGTTTTTAGGTTGCATTGTGAATGATAGGTGTAAAAAAAAACGATCTACCCAAACCTTAAGTTTGAGTAGATCATTCTATTTTGTTTTGCCTTTTTAGTGCTTAGAATATTATTTTATCCTTTACCAAACTGCAATCCAACCATTATTTTGACATTACTTGATCGGTATCGAACGAATTCTTTTTGAGCATCAGTCCAACCAGAATACGGTCCGCTTCCACGAGCATCGTTATCCAATAAGCGACCTCCAGCTACTTCTGCACCCAATATTAATTTCTTATATCGAAATGCACCTCCAAATGAGCTTGTTAGTCCAACTGCAGATACGCCATCGCTATTTCCAAATTCTCCTAAAACGGAAACAGTTGGAGCAACCTGAACCCATCCATCCAATGCAGATTCTTCACTTAATTTAAAGGATAATTGTGGACCTAATTTGATGATACTTCCATGAAACACGTAAGCGTCCGTTGCATCATTATTATCAATTCCGCCCGCTAATTCTACCCAAGTGGCACGCATTAAGATGTCAACTGGGGCAACGTCAGCCATAAGGAAGCTGTGCCCAAATTGAAAGGTAATTCCCGTAAACTTAAAAGATGTTGGGTTGTCAATTGCATTTGGAAAATAATAATTCGAAGAAGGTAAAAATGCTCCCGTCATTATAAACGGTCCCCCTTCAATGATGTCATTTTTTCCTGCCTGTGCGTTCTGTGTACTTAGTACAAATAGAGCTCCAACAATAATAAACAATACTTTTTTCATAACTAGTGTATTTTAGTAGATTTCATAACCAAGTAGCAATTAAACGATTTTTTACCAAAATCGGAAGATTTATACCCTCAAATTCCCGATATAATTATATCCTAAAAACGGAAAAGTCGTGAGAGGGGTTTTAAACTGTACCTTGAAATAATCTAATTCCTATAATGGAACTGTAATTAACAGCCTGAAAAGGAGTTATAAAGCACATGTTTGTAAAGTGGTAAAAAGTGGTAAAAAGTGGTGGGATTGTGTGTATCAATTTGTAGATTTGTTTTGGGATAATTAGCGACTAACCGCGTTGTCTTGAAATAATTATATGAGTTTTTTTACCGGGGAATATGATTGTAAGCTTGATGCAAAGGGGAGGATGCTTCTGCCATCCAAACTAAAAATGCGTCTATCTGAGTTTTCAGGAGCTTCTTTGGTAGTGAGTAGAGGGTTTGAACCTTGCCTTGTGATTTATCCACATGGAGAGTGGAAGAAGGTGTTTGATAAAGTAGCAAACTTGAATGAGTTCAATAAAGGGTTTCGAAATATTCAACGAAATTTTATGCGAGGAAGTACCGAAACGGACTTAGATTCGGTGGGGCGCTTCTTAATTCCGAAGACAATGATCGCGTATGCTAAGCTTGAGAAAGAATTAGTTGCCGTTGGAGTGGGGAATCGAATTGAACTTTGGAACCCGGAATTGTACAATGAATATTTGATAAATGATCAGGAAGAGTTTTCTGATTTAGTAGAGAAGTACCTCGGAGATAAACTGGAAGAAGACGATGAGCAATTATCATAATCCTGTAATGCTTCAGGAGTGCATTGACGGGTTAAACATTGATCCAGACGGGATTTATGTCGACGTAACTTTTGGTGGGGGAGGGCATGCCGCGGCAATTGTAGAGAAATTAGAAAAGGGAAAGTTATTTGGGTTTGATCAGGATCCGGATGCGGTGAGTAATGCCAAGAATTTGGATTCTTCGAAATTCAAGTTGATTGAGGCTAATTTCAGATATTTAAAAAAGCAACTACGATTTGCAGGTGTGCGTCAGGTGGATGGCATTCTGGCTGATTTAGGTGTGTCTTCTCATCAGTTTGATGAAGGGGAGCGGGGTTTTTCAACACGTTTTGATGGGCCGTTGGATATGCGAATGAATCAATCCAAAGGAGTTTCAGCGGCAGATTTAGTAAATAATTACTCGGCAGAAGAGTTGCAGCGAGTTTTCGGGATGTATGGTGAAATTAAAAATGCACGTACTCTAGCGGAAGAGATTCAGCGAAATCGACAGTCAGGTCGGATAGAAACGATCGAGCAGTTTAAAGAGGCGATTGCGCGTGTAGTACCAAAGCATCGAGAATTTAAATATTGGGCAAAAGTATTTCAGGCATTACGAATGGAAGTGAATGAGGAAATGCTAGCGTTAGAGGAGATGTTGGTTCAGTGTGAAGAGGTAATCAGTCCAAAAGGACGATTAGTTGTGATGTCTTATCATTCATTAGAAGATCGGTTGGTTAAAAATTATGTGCGATCTGGAAACTTAAACGGTAAAGGAGAGAAGGATTTCTATGGGAATCTAATAAGGCCTTTTGAACCGATTAATCGGAAGCCGTTGGTCGCACAAGAATCGGAGATAGAAGAAAATGGTCGAGCCAGAAGTGCAAAACTTCGGATCGCAGAACGAATAGATTTGAATTAAATCGAGTGCAATAAAACAGAACAAGTGGATTATGGCAGAGAATAAAGTTAAGAACTCGGCTGAACAGCGTGAAAATGTAGATAGTTCAGAAGGTAAGCGAAATCCAATCGGATCATTTTTTAATGGTTCTGGGAAACTTGAAAAAATATTTGAAGATGGAATTCCTGTTCGATACATGCCGAAAATCTTATTTGTAGCGTTTCTGCTCGTTTTGTATATCATGAATTCTTATTTGATAGAAAAAAAACGAATTCGAATTCAAAAAGTGAAAGCAGAAATTGAGGATTTGCGAACGGATTATACCACAATGAAAGCGGATTATATGTTTAAAGGAAAACAATCTGAAGTGGCAAAGCGTGTGAGTTCTATGGGGCTGAAAGAAAGTTCGGAGCCACCATTTAGAATTGTAGTGAGGGAAGTACAATAAATAGATTGGAATAAAATAATAATAAATAAATAAGGTTGTAAAGCCTTTTTAATCTCTTGAAGCAGAATAAGATGATTAAGTAAATAGAGAAAGAGTTTAATAGATTAGTTAAAGGAAGAAGCAAGGGAAATTGAGTGTTAAGAAATCCATAATTCTACGTGTACGAGTGGCATTTATGCTGGTAGCAGTATTTGGGGTAATGGTAATTCTCAAAATCGGCAAAATCCAGTTGGTAGATGGTAAGATGTGGAAGGAGCGTGCGGCAAAATCTACATTTCGGGAACGAATTATATCGGCCACTAGAGGAAATATTTACGCCGAAGATGGGAGTCTTTTAGCTACTTCATTGCCTTTTTACAGAGTTGCATTTGATCCGACAGTGCTAAAGGATAACGACGAATTCAGTGACAACGTAGATAGTCTTGCCGAAAAATTGTCTTTGTTCTTTAAGGACAAGTCAAAAGATACCTATCGTCGTATGCTAACGGATGCCCGTGGAAAGCGTAAGCGGTATCTGAAAATAGGAGATCGGAAGATAAATTATCATGAGAAGAAACAAATGATGAGTTATCCGATTTTTAAAAGAGGACGGTATAAGGGAGGAGTGATTTTTGAGAAGTTAGATACTCGTTTTACACCATTTAACAATTTAGCAAAAAGAACAGTAGGTAGGCTCTTTATTGATCTGGATAGTGTAAATGGAAAGGAGGTAGAAGTGTACCGAGGAACTGGATTGGAGTACAGTTTTAATAAGGAGTTAGCAGGTAAAAATGGCTATGGGATCTTTCAGAAAGCACCAGGAGGTTGGTTGCCGATATTAGATCGTAAACATTCGAAACCTGAAAATGGAAACGATATTTATACAACCATTGATATCAATATTCAAGATGTGGCGGAGCGTGCATTGCTTCGGACGCTTGAAGACAATGATGCGCTTTATGGATCGGTAATTTTGATGGAAGTGGCAACAGGAGAAATCAAGGCAATTGCCAATTTGGGAAAAACAAAGGATGGCACGAAATATTATGAACGAAATAACTATGCCGTAGGAAGAGAAGGGAATACGGACCCAGGCTCGACTTTTAAATTAGCCTCCATGATTGCCTTGTTTGAAGAGCGGGGAAAGAAACTTAAGTTGAGTGATACAATTAATTGTTTTGCTGGGCGGTATAATTTTCACGACGCTGTAATGACCGATGCAAAATATAAAGGATATGGAATACTGACAGTGAAAGAGGTAATGGCAAAATCTTCGAATATTGGAGTTTCTAGATTAGTGGTGAAGTATTTCAAATCCAATCCGCAGCGATTTATAGACTATTTGTACGACATGGGTTTAAGTGATACCCTGGGGTTTCAGATTAAAGGGGAAGCACGACCATTTATAAAGCAATACAAAGATGAATCTTGGTCAGGAACCACATTGCCTTGGACATCAATAGGGTACGAAATGAAAATGTCTCCGTTACAAATTCTTGCTTTGTATAATGCAGTAGCGAATAATGGGGTGAAAATAAAGCCGATAATTGTAAAAGAAGTGCGGCATGCCGACGAAGTAGTGGCTAGATATGAAACAGAAGTGTTGAATAAGAAAATTTGTTCAAAACGCACATTGGAAATGGTTAAGAAGCAATTGGAAGAAGTGGTATTGACTGGAACGGCTAGAAGTATAAAAACTTCCAAGTATAAGATAGCAGGTAAAACAGGTACAGCTCAGAAATTGAAAAACGGAACTTACGTTCGAAAGTATTCAACTTCATTCGTAGGTTATTTTCCAGCCGATAAGCCAAAGTATAGTTGCATAGTGGTAGTGGATCAGCCACAAGGCGATAATCAGGAAGGGAGTAATGTAGCGGCGCCAGTCTTTCGAGAAATAGCCGATAAAGTATATTCCAGAGACTTGGTGTTGCATCAAGAAGTGAAGCTAAATCCAAATCCAAAAACAGGCGTGTTTCCTTCAATTAAAGCAGGAAACAAAGAAGAACTGAAGGAGATTTGTGATGAATTGAAAATATCAACCCATGAGCGAGATGGAGGAGAGTACGTTCGCACCCGAGTAAATAATAACTCAATCGATCTTTTGTCTAAGAAAATCAAAGATGGATTGGTGCCTAATGTAATTGGATTAAGATTGAAGGATGCATTGTTTCTGCTGGAAAATCAGGGGATGGTGGTTCGGTTTGCAGGACATGGACGAGTGACCTCTCAATCAATTGCGCCGGGTAAAACGGCATTGAGGAAAAGTGTAATAAAATTGACTCTTGAACAGTAATAGATAAATTATTGGTTTGAGAGAAACGAAATTAAATTGAAAAAATTAAAAGACATATTAAACAACGTTGACGTAGTTGAAATCAAGGGAGACCAAGATCAAATGCTGAACGCAATTGAATTTGATTCCCGCAAGGTTTCAAAGAATATAGCATTCGTAGCAATCCAAGGAGATACAGTAGATGGACATCGTTTTATTGATGGCTGTATAGAACAGGGTTGTAATGTCGTGGTATTTGAACATGCACCAGATTCATTTTTAGATGATGTAACATATGTGCAAGTAGTAGACACTAAAGAAGCATTAGGAGTGATGGCATCCAATTTTTACGATCATCCTTCTAAGAAAATAAAGTTGGTCGGTGTAACAGGGACAAATGGAAAAACAACCTGTGCTACGTTATTGCAACGTTTGTTTATGGAAATGGGGTATGGTGTAGGATTATTATCTACCATTGAAAATAAAATCAATGAGACCATCATTCCTTCTACACATACTACACCGGACGCAGTGCAATTGAATGCATTACTGGCTCGAATGGTGAAAGAAGGATGTACGCATTGCTTCATGGAGGTAAGTTCGCATGCGGTCGTTCAACGCAGAATCGCTGGTCTTACCTTTGAAGGTGCAGTATTTACCAATATCTCTCATGATCATTTAGATTATCATGAAACATTTGATGAGTATATAAAAGCGAAAAAACGATTTTTCGATGACTTGGGCAAAGATGCCTTTGCGTTGGTAAATGCAGATGATAAAAGAGGAATGGTGATGTTGCAAAATTGTGCAGCAACGCATCATACATTCTCACTGAGAAGTATCAGTGATTTTAAAGCCAAGATACTTACCAATTCTTTTGAAGGATTGGAATTAAGTATTGATGGAACGTCCGTTTGGTTTAAGTTGATAGGGGAATTTAATGCCTATAATTTACTTACAATTTATGCGGTCGCTACAATTTTGGAAGAAGACACACAAGAAGTGCTAGGACAAATGTCCAATTTAGAAACGGCTTCAGGTAGATTTGATTACTTCATAGGAAGAGAAAAAATTACCGCTATTGTTGATTATGCCCACACACCCGATGCGTTGGAAAATGTATTGAAAACAATCCAAACCATTCGAACAGGAAATGAAAAGTTAATAACGGTAGTGGGATGTGGAGGAAATAGAGATAAAACAAAACGTCCGAAAATGGCGGGTATTGCAGCAAAATATAGTGATCAGACGGTTTTGACATCGGATAATCCTCGAAATGAAGAACCCGAGGAAATCATCAAAGATATGAAGCAAGGACTCACACCGGTGCAAGCACGAAAAACACTTTCGATCACGAATAGAGAAGAAGGCATTCGAACAGCATGCACGTTAGCCAATGCGAGGGATATTATATTGGTTGCAGGAAAAGGACACGAAGATTATCAAGAAATAAATGGTGTGAAACATCATTTTGACGATAAAGAAATATTAAAAGAATTTTTGAATCAGGCGTAATACAGAACAGAAGTAAGATGAAATAAACCTTACATGAATTAAGTAACTGAGGAAAAAAGAACGGATTAGAATAGAATAGAATAAAAAGGCATGGATATGGAAAAGGAACAAAATAATCAAAAAAAGGAGCAGGATAAAAAGGATGCACGTAATGCTCGAATGGATTTGCTGAACAACATGAATACAAAAATTGATGAAAAGAAATACAAGCAATTTGTGGACAATGTAGAGTTGCTCACCATGGTGTTAACACGTGATATTGAACGTGAAAACTAAGAACAAAAATAAAACAAGATTAATCAATTAGGATCCAATACGATTTAACTAGATAGATGCTTTATTACTTATTTGAATACCTAGACAAATTGCACTTCCCTGGTGCGGGAGCATTTCATTACATCTCCTTCCGAGCTGTTATGGCCGCGCTTACCTCGTTGCTAATTGTGATGTTTTTTGGAGAGCGATTAATCCGATTGTTGCAACGCATGCAGGTTGGAGAATCCATTCGTGACCTTGGTCTTGATGGACAAATGGAAAAGAAAGGGACGCCAACAATGGGTGGATTAATTATCCTTGCCGGAATCCTTATTCCAACCTTGTTGTTTGCCAAATTGGAGAATACCTATGTCATTGTATTGGTTGTGTCAACAATAGGATTAGGTCTTATTGGGTTCTTAGATGATTATATTAAAGTATTTAGAAAGAACAAAGAAGGGCTGGCTGGGAGATTTAAAATTGTAGGACAAGTGTCCGTTGGGATATTCGTGGGATTGGTACTTCTGCTCTCAGACGACGTAGTAGTACGTGATTATTTGCCGGGTGGAACAGGATTCTCCGATGTGAAATCGCTGATAACGACCGTGCCATTCTTCAAAGAAAATCAACTAGATTATGGAGAAATCTTCTCCTTTATTCCTGAAGGCTATGGAAAGTATATGTATGTGTTGGTCGTGGTGTTTATTGTAACCGCAGTTTCCAACGGAGCAAATATTACGGATGGGATTGATGGGTTAGCAGCAGGAACATCGGCAATTATTGTGGCAACGCTTGCTGCATTTGCATATGTTTCGGGGAACGCAATTTTTGCGGACTTTTTGAACATTGTTTTTATACCCTATTCAGGTGAAGTTGTAATTTTCTGTTTAGCGTTTATTGGTGCAACAATTGGTTTTTTATGGCACAATTCCTATCCCGCAAAAGTCTTTATGGGAGATACAGGAAGTTTGTCCATTGGAGGAGCCATCGGTGTGCTGGCATTAATTCTTAGAAAGGAACTATTGATCCCTGTGCTTTGTGGGATATTTTTGGTGGAAAATTTATCTGTGTTGATTCAGGTGTATTATTTCAAATATACCCGTAAGAAATATGGAGAAGGAAGAAGAGTATTTTTGATGTCTCCGCTTCACCACCATTATCAAAAGAAAGGAATGCACGAGTCTAAAATTGTAACTCGATTTTGGATTGTTGGAATATTATTAGCCATCCTAACGTTGGCGACATTGAAATTGCGTTAGAATAATATCAATTGTTGAATAGAATTGAATTGAATAAAATCGAGTGAGTAATAAAACGTACGATATCATCATTTTGGGAGCCGGAGAATCCGGTACGGGCGCAGCTTTACTTGCAAAACACAAAGGTTTTGAACCGTTTGTTTCTGATTTAAACGAGATCGGGGAAGAATATAAAAAAGAACTAGAGGCTGCTGGAGTAGATTATGAAGAAGGAAAACATTCTGAATCGGTGATTTTGAGTGGATGCGATATTGTAAAAAGTCCTGGAATTCCCGACCATGTTTCTTTAATTCAACAAGCAAAAACAAAGGGATTGAAAATCATTTCTGAAATAGAATATGGCTATCGATTTTTTGAAGGTAAAGCAATTATTGCAATTACCGGAAGTAATGGAAAAACAACCACCACTTCATTGATTGGGCATGTCTTGAAGGAAGTGGGAATGGACGTAGAAGTGGGAGGAAATATCGGAAAAAGTTTCGCTCGAATTGTGAAAGAAGGAACATCAGATATTTGTGTACTGGAATTAAGTAGCTTTCAATTAGATGGAATCGAAGCGTTCAAGCCAAATGTGGCTGTAATAATGAATATTACCCCAGATCATTTGGATCGATATCAAAATGAAATGGATTTGTATGTCGAATCTAAATTTAGAATAACCAAAAATCAACAAGAGGAAGATTACCTAATCTATTTTGATGACAAAGGAGTAGTCTCAAATTATGTTCAGACTCGTGAGGATTCTCTAAATGCAAATTTGATTGCTTTCAAGCAAGATGAAATTAGAGCGAAGGAGTTTGAGTTGGATGAAATGCAGCTTAAAGGGCCTCATAATCAATTAAATGCGATAGCATCAATTTTGGCAGTTCAAAGTTTGGAACTGGTAAACAATAATGGGCCTTTGATGGAAGCAAAACCATTGAAGAATGCGTTAAAATCGTTTAAAGAAATTGAACATAGATTGCAAACGGTGGCAGAAATTGACGGAGTGATTTATGTAAATGATTCCAAAGCGACCAATACGGATGCCGCTTTTCATGCGCTTCAAAGTTTTGAACTATCCATAATTTGGATCGCTGGAGGGGTAGATAAAGGAAATGATTATACCGATTTAGAAGATGCAGTAGAAAATGTAAAAGCATTGATTTGTTTAGGAAAGGATAATTCGAAACTCCGTTCCTATTATGAAACGTCCTTTGACCATTTTGTAGAAGTAGATACAATGGAGCAAGCAGTAGAACAAGCAGACGCATTGGCGGTTGGAGGAGATGTAGTGTTGTTGTCACCTGCATGTGCAAGTTTTGATTTGTTCCAAAATTACGAAGATCGTGGAAGACAGTTTATAAAAGAAGTAGGACAACTTCAGTCGATTCAACAAGATAAGTAAGAGAAGAGTAAGAGATGCAGACGGAAGAATCAAATATAAATGAAGCAGCTTTAATCGCAGATGATGCGAAAAGTTGGATTCAACGAAACGTAAAGGGTGATCGCATCATTTGGGGGATTGTGTTTTTGTTATCGTTGGTAAGTATTATTGTGGTGTACAGTGCTACAGGTAAACTGGCGTTTGACAAATATGATGGACGAACAGAGTACTTTTTAGGAAAACACACAATGCTGATGGTGGCTAGTTTTGTGGTGATGTGGGTTGCGCATAGAATAAATTATAAATACTATTCCGGAATATCTAAAATTATGATGGGAGCTTCCATTATTTTATTGTTGATGACGATGTTTGGTTTTGGAGTTACAGTAAATGGAGCAGTAAGATGGATTAATATCCCGATTTTAAATCAAACATTTCAGCCTTCCGATTTAGCAAAACTTGGGTTGATTACGTTTTTAGCTAACTTATTATCAAAAAAGCAAAGCGACATTGCTGATTTTAAAAAGTCCTTTTTACCAATGATGGGCTGGACGGGTGTGATTTGCGGATTAATTGGATATTCAGATATGTCAACGGCGCTGATGTTGTTGGCAACGAGTATGTTGTTGTTGATAATTGGAAGAGTCCCAATGCGTTATATTATTCTTTCTTTTGTTGGCGCTTGCCTTGCATTAACCGTCGCCTTGGCCGTCGGTCAGCGACTGAAAACAGTAATAAGTCGAATTGAAAAATTTGGAGCACAAACATTTAAAGGTGAAGAGCCTGATTTTCAGGTGAGGCAAGGTTATATAGCCATTGCAAAGGGAGGAATATTGAATTTTGATCCGGGAGGAAGTACGCAGCGAAACTTATTACCAAACCCTTTTTCAGATTATATCTATGCAATCATTATTGAAGAATATGGAATGTTAGGGGGGATTGTGATCTTGTTTTTATATCTGGCCTTGCTGTATAGAGGGATGATAACCGTTACTAGAAGTTCAAAAGCCTTCGGGGGGTTATTATCAGCAGGACTTTCGTTCTTGCTGGTGATACAAGCAATGATAAATATGGGAGTAACCGTAGGTTTAGGACCTGTAACAGGATTGCCATTGCCTTTATTGAGTATGGGGGGAACATCTTTGTTATTTACCGGTTTAGCGATTGGAATTATTCTAAGTGTAAGTAGAGGAGATGGAGAAAACCCAGAAACGCCAGGAATGGGAAATGTTTTTAAAGGGAAGCCGGAAGAAAGTATCGCGTAGTATAGTGGTATTCCATAATAGAATTATAGAAAAATTGTAATACAAAATAGTAAACTAAAATTGAGTAATAAGCAACAACATACCACATCTAAAACCGTCATCATTAGTGGAGGAGGAACTGGAGGTCACATTTATCCAGCCCTTGCTATTGCCAATGCACTGAAAGAAGATATGCCGGGCGTTAAAATTTTATTTGTTGGAGCGTTGGGTAAAATGGAAATGCAAAAAGTTCCGGAAGCGGGATATGAAATCATTGGATTAAATATCACGGGATTGCAACGTTCCTTGTCTCCAAAGAATCTGTTGTTTCCATTTAAGCTCCTTTTTAGTTATTTAAAAGCAAGAAGCATTATCAAACAATATAATCCTTCTTGTGTAGTAGGCGTTGGAGGTTATGCAAGTGGTCCGATTATGCTGGCTGCTCAGAAAAAAGGAGTCCCTACGTTGATTCAGGAACAAAATTCACATGCTGGGATCACAAATAAACGACTCGCTAAACGGGCTAAAGCAATTTGTGTAGCCTATGAGGGAATGGAGAAGCATTTTCCAAAAGATAAGATCGTATTTACAGGAAACCCTGTTCGTTCAGATATTTTAAATGTGGAAAATAAACGAGAAGAAGCCCAAAATCATTTTGGATTAGATCCGACTCGAAAGACCATTCTGGCTATTGGAGGAAGTTTAGGTGCTTTATCGATAAATGAAAGTTTAAAGAAAAGTATGGAACGCTTCACGGGCCGAACAGATGTGCAATTGATATGGCAAACGGGTAAATATTTTTATCCAAAGGCGAAAGATTTAGAAGGACAAAATGTGAAGGTGCACGAATTTATAAAGCGCATGGATTTAGCTTATGCAGCAGCGGATATTGTAATGTCTAGAGCAGGAGCGCTTTCGATTTCAGAATTATGTTTAGTTGCCAAGCCAAGTATTTTGGTGCCTTTTCCATACGCGGCAGAAGATCATCAAACACATAATGCGATGAGTTTGGTTAAAAACGAAGCAGCAATGTTGGTGCCGGATGATGAAGCAAGGGAGGTATTGGTTGATAAGACGTTTGCATTGTTAGAAGACGTAGACATGCAAAAACGATTTAGTACAAATATATTGAAATCGGCAAAGCCCGAAGCGGCAAAAGAAATAGTAGCCGAGCTTAAGGAAATAATGAATTGAATTGAATTGAAGAGATAGTATCTGCAGTGAATACAAGTACAAAACATAGCGAGAACGATAATTTATTCGAAAAGCAGCATTTCTTTTTTGTAGGAATTGGTGGGATTGGAATGAGTGCGCTAGCCCGATATTTTCATGCACAAGGTAAAAAAGTAATTGGCTACGATCGAACAGGTACCCATTTGACATCTCTTTTAATTAAAGAAGGCATTGAAGTTCATTTTGAGGATGACTTAGCTAATATTCCAGCAGAATTTACGTTGGAAACAACTCAGGTAATTTATACTCCAGCTATTCCGGAAGGACATTCCCAATTGAACTTTTTCAAAGAAAATGGATTCAGTTTGAAGAAGCGATCCAGGATTTTGGGAGATATTTCAAGTAATAAATTTACAGTAGCAGTTGCTGGAACACATGGTAAAACGACCACTTCCACGATGATTGCACATCTGTTAAAAGTAACCGGGCGAAATGTGACGGCATTTTTAGGAGGTATTTCTACCAATTACGATACAAATTATCTTCAAGGATTACCTGAGGAGAATGAAATTGTAGTGGTCGAAGCCGATGAGTTTGATCGTTCTTTTCTTACGCTCAAACCTGATTTAGCGGTAATATCTTCTGTGGAGGCAGATCATTTGGATATTTATGGAACCGGATCTGCATTGAAAGATTCGTTTAAGGAATTTGCATCACTGGTAGATAAGGCATTGATTATGCAAGTTGACTTTACGGACGGATTCAATCCTAAATTTAATTACAGTTGCGATAAAGGGGATTATCATATAGATAATTTGAAAGTTGAAAATCGGAAATTTGTATTTGATGCGATTACGCCGTTTGGAAATATTGAGCGAATTGAATTGGCACAGCCAGGATTCCATAATGTAGAAAATGCATTGGCAACAATCGCTATTGGACAACAGTTGTCGATTCCGAATGAAGATATTCGAATGGCATTTGAATCGTATCAAGGAGTGAAACGTCGATTTGAATGGAAAATTAATGAACCAGAATTGATTTTTATAGATGATTATGCACATCATCCTACTGAAATCAGGCAGTTTATTCGATCCGTCAAAAAGTTAATGCCTAGCAAAAAGTTAACCGCGGTATTTCAGCCGCATCTATATAGTAGAACAAGAGATTTTGCCAAAGGATTTTCGGAAAGTTTGAGTTTAGCGGACGAAGTGATATTGTTGGATATTTATCCAGCACGTGAACAGGCGATTCCTGGAGTAGAATCAGCGATGCTTTTAGAGAACATTACGTGTGAAAAGCAACTGTGTTCAAAAGAAGAATTAGAGCGTCTGCTTGATGAACGAGCACCGGAATTATTAGTGACGATGGGAGCTGGGGATATAGATAAATTAATTGCACCAATAAAAACAAAGTTGTTGGAAAACCATGTTGGATAAATGGAATAAAATAAAGAAGCACCTTTATTGGATTATTTGGATAGGATTCTTTCTTGTTTTGGTGAGTTTTGCATCACGAAAACAAAAGCAAAGGATCTGTGGCGACGTGCATATTCAGATCGAAAATCAACTGGAAAATTACTTCGTTGAAAAGAAGGATGTGAAACGCTTGATGACCAATGGAAATAGTATTCGATTAAGAGGGTTAAATAAAGAAGCGATTGATCTGAAGGAGTTGGAAGGAAAGATTAAGCAAAATAAGTTTGTTTTAAAGACGGTGGTAAGCCAAGCTTTAAACGGTGACATTTTTGTGCAGGTGAAAGAAAATAAGCCAATCGGGCGTTTATTCGTTAAAAATAAGAGTTATTACGTCGATAAGAATGGAGAAGATTTGCCTCTTTCAATAAATTATACAGCACGGGTAATTGTCATGAGAGCGAATGCATTTAGAGATGCAGATACCGTAGGTTTTTTTGCAAAAAAAGAAGGGAAACCCTATGTTGATTTAATGAATTATATCTCTGGAAATTCGTTTTGGAAAAAGCAAATTTCGGAGATTGAAATTGATAAAAAAGGACGCATAATTCTATGGCCTTTGGTGGGGAAACAGGAGATCCGTTTTGGACATCCGGAGGACATCGAAGTCAAATTCCAAAAATTGGATGTTTTTTTTAAAAAAATATTACCACACGTAGGGTGGAATAAGTACAAAATCGTTAATTTAGAGTTTAATAACCAAATTGTTTGTGAATAAATAGTAACATGCAGAATAACAGCAAAATAGTAGTAGGTCTTGATATAGGAACAACCAAAATTTGCGCCATTGTTGGTCGACTGAATCAATATGGAAAACTTGAAGTTTTAGGGATGGGAGAGTCACCTTCAAACGGAGTCGTGAGAGGGATGGTTCAGAACATCGATAAGGCCGTATTGTCCATACAAAAAGCAGTAGCGCAAGCGGAGGAAAATTCAGGAGTAGATATTCGTGTTGTTAATGTAGGAATTGCAGGGCAGCATATTAAAAGTTCACAGAAGTTTGGGAGCATCACCCGTTCAACCGCGGATGA
The DNA here is from genome assembly GCA_965277185.1 of Cytophagales bacterium. Taxonomy (GTDB): domain Bacteria; phylum Bacteroidota; class Bacteroidia; order Cytophagales; family JAHDFW01; genus JAHDFW01. The sequence goes on from CBDICC010000021.1 coordinate 56,523, forward strand.
AGTAATTTCGCCTGAAGAAGTAGATAAGCTTACAAAAGATATGTACTTCTTGGTGACTGAACCTGGGAACGACATTATTCACGTAATGCCACAGTATTATTGTATTGATGGAAGTGAAGAAACAACGGAGCCAATTGGCTACGAAGGAGCACGATTGGAAGGCGCTTTTCATGTGATTACAGCTCATATCAGTGCACTGAATAAGATTTATAAAAGTGTGAAAAGAGCAGGTCTAGAGGTGAAAGACTTGATTTTGGAGCCATTGGCATCGAGCTTATCCGTTTTGGATGAGGAAGAAAAAGAAGCAGGCGTAGTATTGATTGATATTGGAGGTGGTACCACAGATGTGGCTATTTTTAAAGATAATATCATCAGACATACGGCCGTACTTCCATTTGGAGGAGAAATCATAACTTCGGATATAAAAGAAGGTTGTAATATCCTTCACAACGATGCGGAAGCATTGAAATTGAAGTTTGGATTGGCTATTTCGGATGAAGCAAAAGATAATGTGATTATCACAATTAAAGGTTTGAAAGGAAGACCTCCTAAGGAGATTTCTATGAAAAACCTAGCTTGTATAATTGAAGCTAGAATTGATGAAATCATCGAGTACGTTCATAATGAAATCATACGTTCAGGATACGGAGATGGATTAGGAGGCGGAATTGTCTTGACGGGTGGAGGTTCAATGTTGAATTTCCTTGTACAACGTTTTGAATACAAAACAGGAATGCATTGTCGCATAGGACATCCAAATGAGCATTTAGGAAAAGGAAAAGTACAAGATATTAAAAACCCAAAGTATGCAACCAGTATTGGTTTAGTACTTTCAGGTTTTGAAAATAACGGCTTGATCGAAAGTGTAGAGTCAGCTAGTTCAAATCATGTGAAATCCAAAGACGAAGAAAAGTCAGGGACAGGAGCAGGAGTTGGAGCGGGAACGGGAGCAGCGTTATCGTCGTTCGGAAGTTCGATTAGCAAAAAGGTAAAAGGTTTTTTAACCAATGATATTGAGGATAGTGATTCATATTAATTGAATTATTAGAAGTGATTAATACAGTTTATTATGAAAGATAATACAGCATTTAAATTTGATATTCCGGAACATCAACAATCCATTATAAAGGTAATTGGTGTAGGTGGCGGTGGAAGTAATGCCGTAGAGCATATGCATGAGCAAGGGATAAAAGATGTAGAATTTATCATCTGCAATACTGATTCACAGCATTTGCACAATAGCTTGGTACACAGTAAATTGCAAATTGGTTTATCCTCAACTGAAGGACTTGGCGCAGGAGCTGATCCTGAAGCAGGACGTCAGGCAGCGTTGGAATCCAAAGAAGAAATTCGGGATTTACTAAGTGACAATACTAAAATGCTTTTCATCACGGCTGGAATGGGAGGAGGTACCGGTACCGGTGCAGCTCCAGTTATAGCACAAATTGCAAAGGATTTAGGCATCCTAACGGTTGGAATTGTGACTGCTCCTTTCAAATGGGAGGGTCGGAAAAAAATGCGTTATGCAAACAATGGTATTGACGAATTGAAAGCTACTTGCGATACTGTATTGGTGATCTTGAATGATAAATTGAAAGAAGCATATCCAAGTTTTGCAATCTCAGAAGCATTTTCAAAGGCGGATGATGTATTAACAACAGCAGCTAAAAGTATTGCAGAGATTGTAACTAAAAATATCAAGGTAAACGTCGATTTTAATGATGTACATAAGGTGATGTTTAATGCGGGAACAGCCGTAATGGGATCATCTGAGGTAGAATATCAAGAAGGTGTGAATGTTGCTTTAAAGGCAGGAGAGGAAGCAATTGTTTCCCCTTTGTTGAATAATGCAGACATTAGTGGAGCAGAACGTGTTTTATTGACCATAACTCATGGAGAAAACGTAAGCGTATCCATGGAGCACTTTGAAGAGCTGAATGATTATATTATCGATCAGGTTGGAGAAGAAGTAGAAGAAGAAGTGATTTTTGGTTTAGGAGTGGATCCTGAATTAGGTGATGCGGTAAAAGTAACGATTGTCGCTACTGGTTTTGAGGATAAAGATTATGCTCAAAAGCCAAAGTATGTGAATTTAAATGCAGATCGTCAACGTACGGAAATAACATCAAATGCGACCTTTGGGAACAAATTTAACAAACCGGAGGCGCCAACGAATTCAATTCCGGAACCTGAGCGAGATTCAATGAACTCAAATTCGATCGACGCTCGTTTTGAAGTTTCAGAAAGTCATGCAGAAGAATTGGAAACAAAAAATCAGCCAAGTTTATTTGATAATGAGCCTGATGCAGTGTCTGAACGTGTGATTTCATTTGATTTAGACAACGATACTTTTAACCCTAATCAATTTTCAAAGGACGCATCAGAGGAGGTAAGAGACGATTCAAAAAATAGAATTCGTACTGAGATTGATGAGCCAGTAAATGAACGATCTGAGCCTAAAGAAGATCAGGTAGCAAAAGACCGGAGAGAGAAGTTAGAAGGAATGAGTATGAACATTTCTGGGCCGCTTACTGATAAAGAGATTAAAGAAAAACTGGATGTGCCAGCGTATAAAAGAAGAAAAGTAAATCTAAATAAAGATGCTCATTCTTCTGAAAGTGAAATTTCACGTTTTACCTTAAACGAAGACGATGAAATACTTGGAAACAATCGTTTCTTACATGATAACGTTGACTAAATAAATCAATAAAATTGTTCAAGTAGGGAAGAGAGGTCGAAATAGAAGAGAATGAATAGTCTCCCTCTGTGAAAAGGAGCCTTATTGATGGACTTGCGATTGGTGTGATTTTCAAAATCTAAGTGCGATGGTTTTTACGTAAGTACGTAATCAATCCGTAATTAATTCAATTTTTTAGAATATGTACAGACGTGTTTTTAGCATTGCCTTTCTAATGTGCATTTTTTGTGCTTGCGCCTTTGGCCAAGAAGAAGATTCCGAGGTGTTGTTGGAAAAGAACATGTTTAAAGGGAATTTTATTTCCCCTGGATTAGCGTATGAACGACATTTGATTGGACCAGCGACCGTCAATGTAAATGCTGCATTTGGTGTGCCAATTACAGCATTTACCTCCATTACAATTGGCGGAGGTAGCGGAATTAGCTTGTTCATGCAACCTTATGCAGAATTGCAATTGCGAGCTTATTTAAATCTAAAATCCAGAGAAGAAAACGGAAAACAAACTCAGGGAAACTCCGCAAATTATATTGCTGCAACTTGGACAAAACGAGGACAACGGTATTATGCGTTTGGAGGCAAAGTAGATAATGCTGGATTCCTTTACGGCCTACGGGTAGGGATGCAACGAACACAAAGATCTGGTATGTTTTATCGCTTCGATTTGGGGGTTGCACTGGAAAATAGAGCGACAGGTACCTTTATAGAACCAGCGACAACATATTCGTTAGGATATGTGTTTGGGATGAATAAGAAATAATTCATAACAAATTTTGCACGGAACTAGCGATCGAATTAGGATCCAAGTAGATCGAAAGATTCTTTAATTAATTTAAATTAAATTGTAGACCACTCACTCCATAGGGTAATGCTCAAAAAACTCTTCCTCATTGCGCGAAATATGGGATTCCGATATATGGTATTTCGAATTTGGTATGAGTTGAAAAAAAGAACCGGAATCTTAAGACGAGCCTTTCCTGAAACCTTTAAAGTTCAATCATTTTTAGCTCTGTCCAGCTGGAAAGAGACAGCAGCTCCCTTTTTTTTTAATTCGAAAGAAGATCTTGGAACATTCCATTTGTCAGATAAGGGCAGACAAAAACTAAAGGAGGAAGTTGAATTAATCAAAAATGGAAAATTAAAATATTTCAGTGCACAAGTATATTCTTTTGGTGCATCTGATAAGAATGTACAAGAAGATTGGCTACACAATCCAGATTCTGGATTTACCTATCCACTAGTCCATTGGACTAAGATTCCAGATTATGATCCTGTAAAAGGAGATATTAAATACGTATGGGAAAAATCTAGATTTTCTTTTATCTATACGCTGATTCGTTATGAACATCATTTTGAGGAATCAATGGCAGCATTGGTTTTTTCTAAAATCGACAATTGGTTGGATAAAAACCCTCCTAATATGGGGCCTAATTACGTATGCAGTCAAGAAACTTCCTTGAGATGTTTGAATTGGATTTTTGCATTATACTATTATCGAAATTCTTCTGAATTAACAGAGGAGCGTTTTCAACGTATTTTGAATTCAATATGGATTCAAGCACATCATGTAGAAAAGAATATCAATTTTTCCAGAATAGCAGTGCGAAACAATCATGCGATTACAGAAACTTTATTTTCTGTATTTGGTAGGGCTGCTTTTTGAATTTTATCCAGAGGCCGAACGCTGGAAAAATAAAGGGAAACGATTTTTTGAACAAGAAATTCTATATCAAATTTACAAGGATGGATCCTATTTGCAGTACTCAATGAATTATCAGCGGGTAGTAATGCAATTGTGTACGTGGGCCTTGGTTCTAGCCCGAAATAACAAGGAAAGTTTCCAGTAAAGAAGTAGAAGAGCGGATCAATAAGTCCTCAAATTTCCTGATTCAATGCGTTGATGCACAAACAGGTTATCTACCTAATTATGGAGCAAATGATGGAGCCCTATTCTTCCCATTCAATAGTACTTCGTTCAGAAACTATAAAGGACAACTAAATCCTCTAATTCAATACTTTAAAGGGCAAAAATTAGCGTCAAGTTTAGTTGGAAATCACGATGAAGACGAAGATGGATTTTGGTATTATGGCAAATCGTTTTTGGAAGCTCCAGAGATGCCGTTGATCCATAAGAATTCATTATTTACGGAAGGAGGGTATGCTACGATAAAAGGAATAGATTATTTTTCTTTTATACGATGTGGATCACATCCAAACAGACCTTCACAAGCAGATAATTTACATGTTGATCTATGGCATCAAGGACAGGAATATCTTTCGAGATGGCGGTTCATACAAATACAATGCTTCTGAAGAAGATATAAAATACTTTTTTGGTTCTGCGTCACATAATGTTGTCATGATTGAGTCATTCGATCAAATGCAAAAAGGACCTCGATTTGTTTGGTTCAATTGGACGAAAGCGATGGATTGTAAATTAGAGGAAGAAGAGGAGTTCGTGATTTTTGAAGGAAGCATTGAGGCCATTTGGACATGTGGATAAAAATATTCGCCATACTCGAATTGTGAAGCAGCATAAAACCAAACCTTACTGGGAAATTGAAGATAAAATAATTGGCGTGTCGAATCGGAAGTGCAGACAAATTTGGAACCCAATACCGGAATTAGAAGAATTAGGATTTACAATTAAGGCTTGGGATGAAACCGGGAAGGAGTTAGATGCTTTGGTACAGTCAGGTTGGTTTTCTGAATATTATGGGAAGAAAGAAGCTGTCAAGCAAAGTGGTTTATGAATCTGATCACGGATATTTTAAAACAGTGATTGGTAAAAGGAAAAGTGATTAATTAAATTGATGTTCAGCTCGACACGGTTCATCGAATGATCTGAAGCTATCCCGTATATTCCTCCAATTCTGTTTGATGGACAATTCGATAATAATAAACTCCGTCGATTAAGTTTTTTGCCGTCCAGGCATTATCATAAGATTCTTGTTGATAAACCAATTTCCCCCATCGATTATAAACGAATAAGTCATGAAATTCCACATCTGGTAGACGCAAACGAAACGCATCATTAGTAAAGTCACCATTCGGGGTGATAATATTGGGGAAATCACCTGAGCACGGATTAATTTC
>CBDICC010000022.1:0-165442 GCA_965277185.1 Cytophagales bacterium
GATTATCTTGAATTTAATTATAAACGTTCGTTGGCAATGTCTGGAAGTTTTGTTGATTTCCGATGTTTAAATAGTATCAATCAACAATTAACAGAATATCAAATTAGTTCTGCAAATGCAGCATTACAAATTTGGAACATTTCTGATCCACAACATCCTAGTTCGCAACCTTATGATTTGGCAGCAGGAACCGCCACTTTTACAGAAGATGCCTTGGATTTGCAAGAGTACGTTATGTTCACTGGAAATTCATTCGCCTCTCCATTATTTGTAGAGCAAGTCGCAAATCAGGATTTACATTCCATTGATATTCCTGACTTATTAATCATTACCCATTCGGACTTCATAGATGCCGCAACGGAATTAGCAACATTCAGAAAAAGCAATGACAGTATGGATGTTGAAGTTGTATTGATTGATAAAGTATACAACGAATACTCCTCAGGAATGCAAGATATTACGGCCATTCGTGATTTAGCAAAAGACCTATATGATCGGGATACTAACGGAAAGTTTAAGTATTTACTATTGTTTGGAGATTGTTCCTATGATTATAAAAATCGAATTTCAGGTAATTCAAATTTTGTACCGGTATATGAAGCGGTTCAGTCGTTGAATCCCGTTTCTACTTATTCATCAGATGATTATTACGGTTTCATGGATGATTCGGAAGGGAATTGGAGTGAAAGCCCTGCGGTAGGAGACAAGTTGGATATTGGAGTAGGTCGAATAATATCTAAAACAACGGATGAAGCAAATGCAATTGTGAGGAAAATAATCCATTATTCAACGAATCAAGAAATATTAGGAAAGTGGAAAAATGAAATTACGCTAATTGCGGATGATGGAGATGGAAATATACATGTTTCGGATGCAGAAACACATGCAAGTAATCTTGAATCCAACTATCCAGCTTATAATGTAGGTAAGATTTACTTGGATGCTTATCAGCAAATTCCAACAGCGAATGGTCAAACATCGCCGGATGCAAACGATGCGATCAATCGAAAATTAAGTTCAGGCTCGTTTATAACCAATTATACAGGACATGGCGGAGAAGCAGGTTTGGCGCATGAAAAAATTATGACGATTGACCAGATTAATGCGTGGGACAATTGGGATAAATTAACCCTAATGTTTACAGCCACGTGTGAATTTGGCAGATATGATGATCCTGAGCGCGTATCAGCAGGTGAGTATACCTTATTGAATCCAGATGGAGGATCTGTAGCGATTATTACAACCTCTAGACCCGTAAATTCTGGTTCAAACAAATTGATTAACAGTGCGTTCTTTTCGAATGTATTTAAACCACTTGCCGATGGCAGCATGCCAAGGCTAGGCGATTTAATGATTGCAACGAAAAACAACTCTATTTCAGGTACTGGAAACCGAAACTTTACCTTACTAAGGTGATCCAAGCATGCGATTGGCATATCCTCAGGATCAAGTAGTGATTACGGAAGTCAATGATTCCATCATCGCTCCCAATTCAGATACGTTAAGTGCATTGGAACTTGTGACATTTAAAGGAGAGGTGCGTAATGGCTCAGGATTGAAGCTTACGGCCTTTAATGGTCAATTGGATGTGAAAGTATTTGATAAAGCTTCTTCGATTGTAACACTAGGCGATCAGAGCGATGTACGAGACTTTAGCTTATTCAAAGATATTATTTTCAACGGTAAATCATCTGTCGAGGATGGGGAGTTTAGTTTCTCATTTGTAGTCCCAAAAGATATTACCTATCAATATGGAAATGGAAAGATCAGTTTGTATGCCATGACCACTGACAAACCAGAAAATACAGATGCACATGGTCAAAATACGGATATTGTAATTGGAGGTAGCAATCCAAATGCGGTAGAAGATAACGAACCTCCATTAGTGCAGTCTTTTATGGATGACACCACATTTGTGTTTGGAGGAATCACAGGGAGCGATCCATTGCTTTTAGCGAAATTGTCTGACGATAATGGGATTAATACCGCTGGATCTGGGATAGGACACGAGATTACGGCGATCATTGATGAAGATCGGGAAGGAATTATTGTTTTGAACGATTCCTATACAGCTGCGTTGAATGATTATCGAAAAGGTCGGGTAGAATATCCATTGTTTGATCTGGAGCCGGGGATTCATACGGTGCGAATTAAGGCTTGGGATGTATATAATAATTCAGCCGAAGATTATTTGGAATTTTTAGTAGTAGATAAAGAAGGAGTGGTAATTACGAATCTACTTAACTATCCGAATCCGTTTACTACAAGCACTCAATTTCATTTTGATCACAATCGTGCAGGCGACGATTTAGATGTAAAGATTCAAATATTTACCTTATCTGGAAAAATAGTAAGGACGATGAATTTTACCAGCTTTGCAAGCCCAGCCCACGTGGAGTCTCCTTTGTTTTTTGATGGGAGAGACGAATGGGGAGATCAATTAGCCCGTGGCGTATACGTATTCAAAGCCTCCCTTAGAGACTCTCAAGGTGCGCAGGTAAGTGAATTTGAAAAACTATTGTTACTCAAATAAGTAGGGCACGAACGTACTTACGTGTTTTAATTGAAAGCAAATCAATTCGCTTATAAACGTGGAGTACATTCGATTGAATAGTTATCATCGTCCAACAAAAAAAAGCAAATTCTTTATAATAAAACGAGTCTTTTTAGGTTTTACCTAGACAAACGATAGACACTACAAGAATTTAATTAATCAGATCATTTACCAAACCCGGTAGCATAGAAAAACAAATACTTATTAATACCCGAGCAGTCCATTGATAAAAAAAACGTTCGTTGAACAAGTTGATGGCTGAAAAAAAACAACGCATCTGCAAAGAGTAGAAAGAGTAGTTACTTTTTACTTAAAATGCTTCGTTTCACTAGCAAGACAATTGTTGACTTGATCTCGGAGGACCTTTATTAGTTGTTAAAGAATAAATAAGTTAAGTAAGTTGTTATGTTGGATTTGAAGAAAAGGAAATGGGCCTTTATTGCGCCATTAATGTCAATCATTTTAGTAAGTTGGATGAATCCGGAGGAGGCTACCGCAAGTGCACCTGTTGGGGGATATGATTCCATTCGAACGATTACCACTGCCGTACCATTTTTATCAATAGGACCAGATGCTCGAAGTGGGGCATTAGGAGAAGCAGGAGTAGCATTGTCTGCCGATGCAAATTCCATTTATTGGAACACCGCAAAATTAGCTTTCGCAGAAGATAGAGCTTCGTTTGCTACAAGTTTTACACCTTGGCTTAGAAGTGTAGTGAACGACATGTCCATTAGTCAGGTGTCTGGTTTTCAGCGTACTGGTGATCGAGGTGTTTTAACGCTTGCACTTACTTATTTTGACTTGGGAGACATTACATTTACCGATCAAAACGGAGGTGAATTAGGGACTTTCTCTCCTAAGGAATATGTGCTAAATACAGGATATGCTTTGCAACTGAGTAATAAATTGGGTGTAGGATTGAATACTAAATTTATCAATTCAAATTTGTCTGGTAATGCAGTATTAACAGACGGAACCAAAACAAGGCCGGGTCGAACATTGGCATCCGACTTATCTGTATTTTATACTACAGATAAGATTGTGTCTGGGAAACCAGCCAAATTGAATTTAGCGGCAACGGTTTCTAACATTGGAACAAAGATTAAATATACCAATTCAGTCAATGATAACAAGGATTTCCTGCCTGCCAATTTGAAAATAGGAGGAGTGTTGGAAACGGAACTTGATCCATATCAATCATTGTTAATTACGGTGGATGCCAATAAATTATTAGTGCCGTCACCGGCAATATATGACTATTCAAATTTGGATGCACAAGGGCAACCAGCACTTGTATTAGGTAGAAATAGCGACGATGTATCTGTCTCTCAAGGAATCTTTGGGTCGTTTACAGACGCTCCTGGAATTCCAGTTGAGGATGAACAAGGAAATATAACCGCCGAAAAAGGAAGTCGATTAAAAGAAGAATTAAGAGAAATTAATTTATCTGTAGGAGCAGGCTATACCTATCGGGATATCCTTGCCTTTCGAGCAGGTTATTTTCATGAAAACCCTTTGAAAGGAAATCGGGAATACCTGACCTTCGGTTTTGGCGTGAAGTATCAGTTTATGAACATAGATGTGGCCTATCTTTCATCCTTGAGACAAAACAGCCCATTAGCCAATACACTTCGTTTTACCATACACTTCAATATCAATAAAAGCGAGGAATCTGAAGCTCCAGAATTAATTCCTGAAGGCGTATAAATAATTGGTATTCAGTACGAATGATCAGTGTTTGATTTTTTTTTTAAAATTAATCGGACATTTGGGCAATATTATCTTTGATTGGTAGTTTAAGAGTCCGTAATGCGTTATATTTGCAGATTAACACGATTTTAAGTTAAAATGGGGAAACTACTAAGTGTAATTTTATCATTGTTTTGTTTAGTTGGAGGACTTTACGCTCAAACTTCAGGTACAAATGTACTTGGTAGACCAATTGAGGAATATGACTCTATTAAAACCATCACCACGGCTGTACCGTTTTTGACGATTGCACCGGATGCGCGAACGGGTGCAATGGGGGAGGCAGGAGTAGCGCTTTCTCCTGATGCAAATTCTCTTCATTGGAACACGGCAAAGTTAGCCTTTGTTGAAAACGATTACTCTTTTTCAACTAGTTATACTCCTTGGCTTAGAAATATTATCAATGATATGTCATTGAGTTATTTGGCAGGTTATTACCGCGCTAATGAGCGAAGTGTTTTTACAGGTTCATTATTATATTTTGATTTAGGTGAAATTACTTTTACTGATATCAATGCTGTCGAAATAGGTAATTTCACACCAAAAGAATTTGCATTGACTGCTGGGTATGCGACTCAATTAGGAGAAAAACTTTCATTAGGATTGAATCTTAAGTTTATCAATTCCAACTTATCAGGAAATACAGCATTGTCGGATGGTACAAGTACTCGACCAGGGAGAACGGCGGCAGGAGATTTATCTGCTTTTTATAATTCAGACCTAGTCATTTCTGGTAAACCTGCAAATCTTGCCATCGCAGCTACCATGTCAAATGTTGGAGCTAAAATTTCATATACGAACAGTATAAATGATAATAAAGATTTTCTTCCTGCTAATTTAAAGTTAGGAGGAGCATTGGAAATGGAAATGGACCAATTTCAAACGGTAACCGTAGCTTTAGACTTTAATAAGTATTTAGTACCATCGCCACCAATTTATGATAATAGTGGAGCAACTCCTCAGGTATTGTATGGTGTAGACCCTAATTTACGTTCTGTACCTAGCGGAATTTTTGGATCGTTTAATGATGCAACTGGATTGTATGTGGTTGGAGAAGATGGAAATGATGAATACGTAAAAGGGAGTAAATTCAAAGAAGAATTAGCTGAAATCATTATTACTGTAGGAGCGGAATATTGGTATAGAGATGTTTTGGCGTTTCGAGCTGGATATTTCCACGAAGATCAAACCAAAGGAAACAGAGAGTTTTTAACCTTTGGATTTGGGGTTAAGTATCAATTTATGGGCGTAGATGTCGCATATTTGTCGTCTTTAAAACAGAACAATCCGTTAGCAAACACGCTTCGATTTACAATCCACTTCAATTTCGATAAGGAAGAAGCAGATGGAACGTCCGCTCCACCTTTAGACCTATAATTGTTGTTTCAACTACTTCATTTTATCTAATGAGGCAGTTCTTTCAAGAATAGTTCGATTCAAAACCTTTTCTTAACCATTTTATTTAAGCCCAATCTATGTTATCGATTCGTAAAGGGACCAAGGAAGATTTGCCTGGTGCAATGCTTTTAATTCAGGAGCTTGCAGATTATGAAAAGGCAAGTTCTGAAGTTGCGAATTCAGTAGAGCAAATGGAACAAGATGGATTTGGACCCAACCCCATCTTTCAATTTTTTGTGGCTGAAAATTTGGGCAAAATTTTAGGTGTTGCACTATACTATTATTCGTATTCTACTTGGAAAGGGAAATGCATTCATTTGGAAGATTTGGTCGTTACAGCAAGTCAACGTCAAAATGGAATCGGAGGCAAACTTTTTAAACGAATGATGCAACAAGCAAAAGAGGAAGATGTTGCTCGACTTACTTGGCAAGTATTGGATTGGAATGAGCCAGCGATCAAGTTTTATGAAAAGTATAAAGCAAATTTTGACGGAGAGTGGATCAATTGCAAATTCACAGATGCACAGCTAAAAGAGTGCTAATTTAACTACAGTACGTTTTAATATACACGATTTTCCTATCGTGTTTTCTCAATTTCTTGTTTGTACTAGACTTCGCATTATCGTGATGATATGAGCTATAATCTGCGTTGCATTATAACCGTAACCAAGGTTTTACGCTTAAACGGTAGTTGATTTTCGTGGCATATATTGAATCAATGGATTCAATTAATCAAATTCACCTGGAAGCAGAGGTCCCATTTCCTTGCTTACGAATTGCCAAACTTGCTCAACTAGTTGTTTATTCTCTTCTTTTTGCCCACTAACGGATATCTTACGAATAACATATCCAAGAGTTGTTCCAATAATAACACCTAATACTCCTCCAAGTACCGCAGAAATAGTCGTTCCTAGGAATATGATATCTGCTATAACTGTAATTCCAAGAATAACTCCCACGACCATGAAAACTCCTGTGAAGATGTAAAGTATGGTTTTCCCTACCTTGGTAGAAATATCTACCTCGATTTTTATATGCTCTTCATCAAAAGTATCACTATAATCGACCTCTACTCCTGCTCCGACTTTCGAACCCTTTCTGATCGTAATTTCCCGACTCCAGCTTTTCTTATCGTCTATGGCATCGTGCGTTTTAATTTCATAGGTTCGACCAAATTCTCCTTTGAGGAGTGGTTCTAATTTTGAAATTAAATCTTTTCCTTGAGCCTTAATTTCCCTGATGTCTTTCGTCTCGAGTTTGATTCTTCCTTCCGGCATAATCTCTGATTTGTGGTTGTTGAACTTTTTATAAATGTAAGGAAATTATGCAAAAGGAAAAATGATAAAATTCACACATTGTCCGTTCCTAAACTTAATTGTCTGTTCCTAAACTTTATTTTCGATCAACACGAACGATGATTAATTTTGGGTTAAATCGATTATTTATACAAGCGCATAAAATTAACCCATGAAAAAACATTTACTATTTTATTTATTAACACTTGGATTTGCCTTCACTGCATTAAGTCAGGGTTGGCTTGATATTGGAACGGATTATTCTTCTAATGAGGGAGTTATAGCCATTAGTAAGCAGGACACAATGTTTACGGCTTTTCAAGAATATGATGGCGTTTCGGCTTGGAGAATTTCCGTAAAAAAATACAATGGAACAGACTGGGAATATGTAGGTGCAGCTAAATTTTCTGCTGGAGATGCAGAGGGTATGACCATCGCTGTGAACAATGCAGGAATACCTTACGTAGCGTATCAAGATGCGGCAAATAGTAATGTGTTAGCTGTAAAGAAGTTTGATGGGACCAATTGGGTGGATGTAGGGACCAATGCTATACCAGGAGCGACCACAGGGATGCCTTACATTAAATTTGATAATAATGACGTGCTACACGTTGCGATGCGCTATTTTCCGAACTTTGGTTTTGCTACTGGAGCAGTGGTGAAATATGATGGGTCGGCTTGGAGTTTTGTAGGCGAACGAGATAGCTTGCGCTACCAACAATATCCGCGTTTAGAATTTGATTCAAACAATACCCCATTTTACTGTGCAAACTCATCCTCTGGATTTACGTCCTTTCGAAAATTTGACGGAACAAATTGGTTGGAATACGCGGAGTCGATTACAGGAGGTGGATTCCAAAAAGTAGATATGGGGATTTACAACGACGAAATCTACGCTTTCTTTATTGACGGAGCGAATAGTAATTATGGTACTGTCAAAAAATACAATGGTTCCAATTGGGTAGATATTGGAGTGGCAGGATTCACTCCAGAAGATATTGATAATCCTAATATGAGAATTGACGCTTATGGAAATATTTATGTTGCTTTTGCAGATAAAGGACAAAGTAACTGGATGACAGTCATGAAATATGATGGGAGTACATGGGAATTAATGGGAACTAGAGGAGAAGATTTGTACGGTGCTGCTTGGAATGGAGTAGGAAGATGCATCGCATTAAACAGTCACAATGAGTTGTTTCGATTCAATGCGACAACGAATAGCAGAGCGGTTCAAAAGTATGATTGTGTGATCGAAGTACCGGATGCCAATTTTAAGGCGTATTTGGTAGCTGATACAACCATAAATGTAAATGGTGACACATCTATTCAGTGCTATGAGGCAAATGAATATGCTGGAGGAATTGATTGCAATGGTTTAAGTATTGCAGATTTAACAGGAATAGAACATTTTACAAAACTTAGTACCTTGAATTGCAGTTCCAATCAATTGACTGCGTTGGATTTGTCATCGAACGTGAGTTTAACCACATTAAACTGTTCCAATAATCAAATTGCCTCATTGAATTTAACCAAAAATGGAAGCCTAACGGACGTAGATGTGTCGGACAATGCATTGACATCATTAGACCTGAGAAATGGGAAAAACACGGATGTTGTGACCTTTGATGCTACAGGCAATACAAGTTTGGATTGCATTCAAGTAGACGACGCGGCTTATAGCACAACCAATTGGACGAATATAGAGGCAGGAACTAGTTTTGGAGATATTACTACGGCGGTTACAGTTTCTGGTGCAACAATAACGGCAGATTATGCGAGCGCAACAGCCTATCAATGGATTGATTGTGACAATGGAAATGCAGATGTAGCGGGAGCAACCTCTCAGTCATTTAATCCTTCTGCGAATGGAAACTATGCATGTGTGATCTCGAAAGGAAATTGTGAAGAAACCACAGAATGTAAAGAAATAGCTACCGTAGGAATTGCATTGGATGAAAAGGCAAGTATAGAATTATTTCCAAACCCTACTTCGAACCAATTTCAGATTCGAACTTCATTAATAGTTAAGAATGTAGTTTTATTAGATCTAACAGGAAGAACAATTGATTTAAAAGTTTCTACCAATGGAATGGTTCAAGTTGAGGGTGTAGCAAAAGGAATCTATGCGGTACAAATTGTAACCACAAAGGGAGTTTATGTTCGACAAATTTTAATATCCAAGTAAGCGAAGGAATGAGGTAGGTAGTTGATCACATCAAATCAAATCTAATCTTATACTCATTCGTATTCGTCAATCGTGAAGAAAGAAGCGGTCTGTTAAGGTTATCCTTATTCAGACCGCTTCTTTTTTTTCTCACGATTTCGTATTGTAGCGGAAATGTTTTTGTTTTGACTTAGACCTTATAATTAATAGACCATCAAATGCTGTGATTTGAGGAATTGATTATTCCCGTGTAATTCCAAAATGTAATTGCCACTTTGCAATCCGTTTATATTAATTTGTTTACTTCCTGAAGCATTGGCTAGCGATTCACTTTGCACTTCAAGTCCAGTAATCGCATCTTTTATAACTAATTTGCCATTGGCTTTATCCAGCATGTCAAAATTTGCGACAAAGTTTCCGTGCACTGGGTTTGGATTGATTTCAAGTTTGTAAGGATTGGAAGTTAGGTTTCCAACTACATCCCCATTCGTAAACTTTTCAGTTAGAATTTCAGCAATAAGGATTAAATGTTCACAATGATCGTTTAAACGCGGTTGTCTTTCACGGAAAGGAATCTCGGCTACCTCTTCCAGCATGGGAATAGCAGCATCGTAATCCTTAGCAAGAAATTTATTATATCCACGATTAAATTCTTCTTTGATCGTCTCCCCATTACCATTTCCACCTCCAGGCTGATCTGTCTTATAGCAAGAACTTAAGATTTGTTCGATAGGAGTGATGTTGGGTCTTCCGCCACCACCCGGAGGAGCAGCAATTAAATCATTACAAATAGTACAGTTGCTAGATCCACGCGCACAAGGAGAGGAATCATCTACATTATATCTCAGAATTTGTCCAATAGCACTTTCATAGTAGATTTGAATTTGATGATTTGGAATGTATGCTTTGTAAATTGGGTTATTAATTGAACCAACGATAGTAGGGGAACCCCAATAATTTCCTTTCATGGAAATTTTCGGTAATGAGGTAATGCCACCTGCAGCTTCAAGTAGATAATTGAACATGACTCCGTTTCCTTCAAAGTGATTCGGGATAAAATTGGTAGTTGTAGGATCGCGATCAATGGCATCCACATCAAGGGCAATGTTTTTTCCGGCTAAGCCTACTCCGTTATTGGTTAACCATCCGCATGTACCGTCATCTCCCATGGAGAATATTTTAGGTTTGACTGGACTATTGATCATTTCTACACCAATATTATTACCACTTATTTGGCTTGTTTCACGCACAAATACATTGGTTAGGTCGGCTTTTACCCCAATATTTCCGTTGCGTACTTTTGTTCTGTTTTCCAGATATAAATACGTGGTTCCATTGGTTTTGATTCCGGTAGCACAATTTTCAAACTCGGCTAAACTGGTCGTGATGGCAGGGCACCCGAGTAAGTTCATCCCAACAGTACAATTGTTGAATGTACTATTCTGAATTTTATTTGTTGGATCGATCGCTCCGGATATTTGCAAACCTGTTTCACATCCGGTGAAATTTCCATGACTGACAACAACCCAACCTTTTGGGTTGATAAGGTTTAACCCTGTTTTCATGTTGGAAAGGCGACAATTGGATAATGAGGTCTGATCCGTTTGATAAAGGTTGATCTTATTGTTTCTAGCGGTAAACGATCCATTTATATCAATGTTACTGATGATCGACGTTGAACGTACACCTGATGCTCTTTTGAATTTGTTGAAATTAATTTCAGCGTTCGTGCCCATTGCAATGATTCCGTCTGAGATTCGAATGTTTTCTCCTTCTAAATTTAAGGCAACATTATTTCCTAAATGTAAAAACTTTGTGTTTCGTTGGCTTCTTTTGATGTTTACTCCGCAGTTGTTTCCGAACTCCAATTTTCCATTATTGTAAAAGGACATGAAACCATTTCCATGATTTGTTAGCACAGCATTGTCTTCTACTTTTAATGTACCTTCTATTCTTAGTTCTGCAGTACTTCCTGTACGAAAAGCATTGGATACCCCAACGACAAAACCTTCAAGCGGATCAGTATTCTGATAGATAAGTTCAGCCCCCGGTTTTATATGTACCAAACCTCCTTCGTGAATGTTTAGAACCGAACGATCACCAATGATTAACTTTCCACCATTTTCTACGATTATGTTTTGGCCCCCGGCTCTGTTTAGTGTTACCATAGAACTGCCAATAATATGAAGCGTCCCGCCGTTAAGGACGGTGATGTCATGACTTTGATATCGATCCTGTGCAATGAAATAATCTTCTCCGGTATGAACGGTACGACTTGGAATAATAAAGTCACGTGCTGCTTTTACCGCTTCAAACGCATTTAATCTTCCAGAACCTGCACAACCAGCATAGGAGGCATTATTCCCTTTAGAATTAATATTGTCTGCGGATTGTTTTAGAAGTGTTTGAATTTCCGAAGGACTCAAACGCGGATTCACATCAAGCATTAATGCTACCGTGCCAGAAACATGCGGAGCCGCTTCTGATGTTCCGAAACTACCTGTTTCGGGTCCATATCCACCATTAGTAGCCATATCTGCAATATAAGGCACGCCATGGCCAGGTGCAGTAATGTCTACCCCGCTGTTATAGGAATGTGTTTCTCCTCCTTCATATAGATCATCTGGAGTTACACTTGAAACACTTATTACCGAAGGAATGGAAGCAGGACTGCGCAAACCATTTTTAGTAAGTCCAGCTCCAACATTACATCCACCTGAACAAAGTTCACTCTTTGTGCCATTTCCAGCAGAGGCAACAACAACAACTCCTAAATTAGTAGCAGTTTCTACGATTTTCATTTGGGCACTATTACTTGCTAATAATCCGCAACCGCTCCAACTGCAATTGATCACATCTGCTCCATCATTTGCCGCCGCTTCGATATCAATATAACCATTAGGACAAAAGCCAAAGAGGCAGGAGCGATAAAACATAAAACTTGAGTTATATCCAATGGACGAGAAACCCAGATTGTTGTCCGTAGATCCCGCCGCAATTCCAGCTACTCTTGTTCCATGTGTATCTTCTATTCCATTCCATTGGACGATGTCGCAATCATTGTTCTTGCAGTAGGCAATTTTACTTGTACCATCGGCATATTTAAACTCTTCATGTGTAATGTCAAATCCTCCATCTAAAATTGCTATTCGGACGTTTCTATTCCCTTTTGTAATGTCCCACGCTTCCGGCGCTTTGATCATATCTAAGTTCCATCGACCCCAAAATGCACCATAAGTTTTCGTATAATCATTTGGGAAATGCGAACTATTTACCTTTGCAATTTCATCCAAACTGCCATCTAATAATGGAAACTGCTGATTTAGACTATCTAATATAGAGTCTAATCGACAATCTATACACTCAACCGAATAGACATTTTCTAATCTTTGACAAAGACGTGGAATGTTGGTTGTAATCACGTTCGCTTGTTCTTCATACGATATTCCATTGCTGCCCAGAATCTGTAATATTTGATTTTTTTCTGCATCGGAATAATTTAGATGCAATGTCCCTTTTTGGACTGTTTGCCCATAAAAAGGAGTTGCCGTACCGATTACGAAAAGGGACAAGAATAATTTGGCAATGATGCTGTTGAACTTCATAGATGCTGATGATTTAATTAGTGTTGAACTTTAATAATTGTTTTCACCTGTCTTCGGTTTTGGTCGGAATATGCGACAATGGAATATACCCCTGCAGGTAGGGAGGAAATATTGATTGTGCGAGATTGGAAAGAAGAGTAAGGGGAAAAGTCATTAACCTTAGCTCCCAAACTATTGTATAATTCTAGTCTATTGAGTGGGGTAGTGGATTTAATCAGAACGATGTCTTGTGCTGGGTTAGGAACAATCGTTATTTCATTCGTCAGATCTGATTTCACAGAGTTATAAAAAGAGTCGCATTCATCTGTGGTAAGGCTAAAGGAAATAGAATCATCCCGGTAACATCGAAACATTCCCGAACAAACAGTTATTTGAGGAATCCCAAAAAAGCCGTTTAGTGAACCGATTCGTTCATTAACAGTAGTAAGTACAAAACTCGAATCATCCGTCGGTGCGGTAGAAAAATACATGGTTTTTCCAGTAAATGGTGGAGCCGAATATGTTCCAATAGAATCGACCAATGCATAAGAGGTGTTATAGGCTAAATTCGTATCAATAATTGCTGCGCATCCATAATAATAAGCCACGTTGGTCGGAACTTGAAATTTCAATGTGTCTGCAACATTAAGAGAGAAGTCATAAAGCAATCTGAATTGGTTGTTTTCATAGAAGTATACTTTATTGCTGTCTTCATATACAATGGTTTTTGCGAGATCAACAAGGGTAGTGTCATATTGGGTGCCGTTGTCTGTAATGTCGTAGCAGTTGATGATTCGAGCATGTTTGCCGAGAAAAGTAGTATCTTTCTGGACTAAAAAAGCATAGAATCCACAACTTCCTTGTGGGCCCACACAAAATTTTTCAACATGCCATTTGGCCCCATTTGGAAACCAGTTTTGAGCATTTATTACTCCTGATATACATAGTATTATGCTAACGAAGATAATTTTAAATTTCATGATGAATTCGTTCTTGTTTAAAGGAAATAAGTAGAGGTATGTAATTGTAACAAATCGGTTTGTTACTGAGTTTTGCTACATTAAAGTTAAAGAAAAATACCTTGATAGAGTATTTTATGGACTGTTACTTTGTGAACGGTAGTGTTTAGCTAATAACTGGTTGATATTAAGTCATTAATGGAGGGGTGGTTGTCTGAAGTAAATGAAGTTGTATTCCAAGTGGGTTCTTGAAAACAACCTGCAACAGATGTAGTTTGCTAATTAACGTTATTTATCGTTGCGCAATTTCAATTGTCGAATTAAAAAAAAACTAAAACAGAAAAAGGAAGCCATTTGGCTTCCTTTTTCTGAACATTCGATGATGAATAAGATGTTACTCAATTAATAGACCATCAAATGCTGTGATTTGAGGAATTGATTATTCCCGTGTAATTCCAAAATGTAATTGCCACTTTGCAATCCGTTTATATTAATTTGTTTACTTCCTGAAGCATTGGCTAGCGATTCACTTTGCACTTCAAGTCCAGTAATCGCATCTTTTATAACTAATTTGCCATTGGCTTTATCCAGCATGTCAAAATTTGCGACAAAGTTTCCGTGCACTGGGTTTGGATTGATTTCAAGTTTGTAAGGATTGGAAGTTAGGTTTCCAACTACATCCCCATTCGTAAACTTTTCAGTTAGAATTTCAGCAATAAGGATTAAATGTTCACAATGATCGTTTAAACGCGGTTGTCTTTCACGGAAAGGAATCTCGGCGACCTCTTCCAGCATGGGAATAGCAGCATCGTAATCCTTAGCAAGAAATTTATTATATCCACGATTAAATTCTTCTTTGATCGTCTCCCCATTGCCATTTCCACCTCCAGGCTGATCTGTCTTATAGCAAGAACTTAAGATTTGTTCGATAGGAGTGATGTTGGGTCTTCCACCACCACCCGGAGGAGCAGCAATTAAATCATTACAAATAGTACAGTTGCTAGAGCCTCTTGCACAAGGAGAGGAATAATCTACATTATATCTCAGAATTTGTCCAATAGCACTTTCATAGTAGATTTGAATTTGATGATTTGGAATGTATGCTTTGTAAATTGGGTTATTAATTGAACCAACGATAGTAGGGGAACCCCAATAATTTCCTTTCATGGAAATTTTCGGTAATGAGGTAATGCCACCTGCAGCTTCAAGTAGATAATTGAACATGACTCCGTTTCCTTCAAAGTGATTCGGGATAAAATTGGTAGTTGTAGGATCACGATCAATGGCATCCACATCAAGGGCAATGTTTTTTCCGGCTAAGCCTACTCCGTTATTGGTTAACCATCCGCATGTACCGTCATCTCCCATGGAGAATATTTTAGGTTTGATTGGACTATTGATCATTTCTACACCAATATTATTACCACTTATTTGGCTTGTTTCACGCACAAATACATTGGTTAGGTCGGCTTTTACCCCAATATTTCCGTTGCGTACTTTTGTTCTGTTTTCCAGATATAAATACGTGGTTCCATTGGTTTTGATTCCGGTAGCACAATTATCGAACTCGGCTAAACTGGTAGTAATCGCGGGGCACCCGAGTAAGTTCATCCCAACAGTACAATTGTTGAATGTACTATTCTGAATTTTATTTGTTGGATCGATCGCTCCGGATATTTGCAAACCTGTTTCACATCCGGTAAAATTTCCATGACTGACAACGACCCAACCTTTTGGGTTGATAAGATTTAATCCTGTTTTCATGTTGGAAAGATTACAGTTTGAAGCAGAAACGTCGCCTAATTGATATCCTACTAGTTCATTGTTTCTACCAGTAAATACACCATCTATTTGAATATCTTGAAAGATGCAATTTGGATGAATTCCTTGCACTTGCTTGTTTTTGTTAAATGAGATTGTAGCATTTTGAGCTAGGCTAATCAAGCAATGTTGAATGTTGATGGATTCGGCGTCCATTTCAAGTTGCACATTAGATCCCAATTTCAATAATTCATCGTTTCGATTATCTCCTAATAATCTTACGGAAGTATTGTCTCCAAACTCCAATTTTCCATTTCCATAAAAAGAGATAAAACCATCTCCGATATTAGCTAAGGAAGCGCCATCATCCACACGAAGTGTACCATGTATTTGCAGTTCGGCAGTTTGGTAATTAGTTGTATTATTCCCAATCATTAAACCGTGTGTAAGATGATTGTTTTTTAAGATAAGTTCAGCTCCATCTTCAATAATGACTTTTCCATCTCTATGGACTATTAAGTTGGCCAGATTCTCAATAATTAGTTTACAGCCCGATTTTATTCGCAATTCAGCATGTTCGTGGACTTCTAGTTTTGATAATTTATTTAAGTGAAAAGTACTTTCATTTTCTACGATTACCTTTGCGTGATGATCGATGTGCATGAACGCATTTTCATACACCGTGAAAGTGGTAGGATTTACAAAATCCCCACTGCTTGGAGAGCGTTCAAGATGTCTATTGGGAGATTTGCTTTTATCGATATGAAGTTGCGTATAGGGGGCAATGTCAAGGTCAATCCCATTTGGTGCGGAAGGAACATCTTTTAGTATTATTTTTCCAGTATAGCGAGTGTCGTTATCGATTTTCGTGTCATTAAATTTTATTCTTAGTTGCATTTCCTTGGTGGTCGAATTCACTGATAATACCTCAATGGAAATTCCATTGAGGTAGGTGGTGTCCGCCGTGGTGTCAGTAGCCCAATAATGCAAATAATTCGTAGCACTTGGGTTTGATCCAATGCCAATTTTATCGCCAGGATTAAATCCAATATTTGTACCTAAAATATCAAATGTATTTGCACCATCAATTATCAAGGGACGAACTGATTCATTGTAGCCTCCATTTCCTCCTGGATTATAAATTATTTTACCATCTGGTCCATTATTGTAATCGGCTCGAATTTTATTTACTAAGCTTCCACCTTGAAAAGGATTTTGGTCTTGGGTTTCCAATTCGATCGTAGAAGTGCCAAAATAATGTATAGCAGATGTTGGCACGGTGGAGGTAGGTGTGTAATCATAATTTCCTTGAGCAGATAACACTTTCATTCCATTTGAGTTAGCGAAAACGCCGGGCAATGAGTCACGGCTAGGTCTACAATCTTCCACATATGCCAGCAGTCCTCTTGGAGCAGCTGTAAAACCGTTATTCCCGGATGGATTATATCGCAATCTATTATCAAATGTGGAATTTTTACCTTGGTGGTTTTCTAACCAAAGATGCTGTTTCCCGTTCGTATGTGGTATTTCAATTCTTATCGCGTCACCAGAAGATACGTAATCTTCTAAATAATATATTCCGTTATCAGAGCCAGAGAAGTTTTTGAAATCATGCTTAATGTCAATCCAACCGACATACCAACGTTCCCATGCATTTGCGCAATAAAGTTGTTTGAGGTCTTCTGTAAGCATTCCCCAACCGTAGTTTGTTGTAAAGTGATTTCCATGGGTGTTGTTAGCAGCAAAATTATGTGG
The DNA here is from genome assembly GCA_965277185.1 of Cytophagales bacterium. Lineage (GTDB taxonomy): Bacteria > Bacteroidota > Bacteroidia > Cytophagales > JAHDFW01 > JAHDFW01. The sequence continues at coordinate 17,223 of CBDICC010000022.1, forward strand.
GCAATCGTAAAACTGGTGCGCAATTTCATGTAAAAAATATTCTTTTTGAAAACTTGGGTCATGCATACCAGTGTAAAGTGAAAAACCGGTGTTTACAAAGAATGAATCATTAGTAGACGTTACAATCGTATCATTCAAAAGAGTGCTGGCAACTCCATTTGACGAAATTCCAGCTAATCCTGTGACTCCTATCGGATCATTGGCATCGTCAAATCTCCAAGTTATTAAAACATAATCTATGTTTCGATCAGGTGAACTAAGGCTATTGTCCGATGTGTAATTAGGATTGTTTTTTCGTTGATCCACATTTGCCCAATTGTAAGCATCTGGATAATCGTTTTTAATGATATCCATAACTTTTTGATTCAATCTTCGATATGCTAAGCTAGGAATCACGCTGCCACTTGATTGATAAGCCTGATCAACATCAAACTGAGTTACCGGTACATTTATACGAACTGGAAAGAGCTCATATGTTAATTCAAATGGATTAGGAGCGTGCTTACTCATTTGTAAATAAAAATTAGATAATGAATTATCCGAATTGGAGATGTCAAATTGATTGTCTTGAGAGTATAATACCTGATCATATTTTGGTAATGAATTACCTGTTCCAGATCCATCATCATATGGCCAAAAAGAATTGGAGTTGTTGACTGTATTTGCATCATTTGTAAATCCAGCACTAATAATTAGTATGCGCATTTTACCTTTAGCGGTAAAGTCTCCACCCAAAGGAGCATATTTCGGGCTTTTATTTCCTGATTCGGGGCGCGGAACCATTTCTTGCATTCCACAAATGTTTTGGCACAAAACTTCCGGGAATATTAGTAAAACTAGCATTCCAAATATTATATTTTTAAGCATGATTTATTTTATTTAATGTTGAACTCTTGTTTTTACACTATTATATAGGACGTTTTTCTCATCGAAAATGTAAATAAGGTATAATCCGCTATCTAATTGATCTACTTGAATTGCAAAATTATCGCTCGATTCAAATTTTTTCTGTACAACTATTCGACCCATTAAATCTGCAATTTGAATCATCCCTTTTTTAAGATTAGGAAGGCCTAAACTTAATGTTGTATTACAAGGTGAAGGGTACACTATGACTTGGTTAGAATTAAAGACGGATTCATCGCTCCCACCAATCAATCGAGAGGTGTCAGTCCAATTGAAAATAAGGCTTAATTTTAATTTATAGATAATGTCATACTGTCCGTATTCCGTATTGCATATTACGGGTACAACTTCCTCAGATATTAATGCCACGCTATCTATACCGAAAGTGCCACTTTGTCCAATCGTTAAATTTTCAAACAATTGATGGGCGTTAAGGCCGGCACCTATATTGTTGAAATATCCATGTGAATTGATCAGTACTGCACTCGTAATTTTCATGCTGTCATTAGAAAACACATAATCGTTTTTATTCCAACTTAGAATGGGATTTATGTTCCCAGTTGTTGAACTCTTTTGATAAACGAAAAAAGTAAATTCTGTAGAGTATGCATTTTGATAATAGCCTCCAGATATGGAATGTACGGAGTCATCTTTAAATCCTTTAGAGTCAATATTCAGGTTGCCACATGTCGGGGTTGAATGTGAAATTTGAATCAAAGAATCATAAGCTACTATTCTAAGCGGCTGAGTTGAATCCGGAGAATCTAATTTATCCAAGCTATTTTGATACCCAAATTTTCCTGCTGTATCGCATCGAATAAATACGGTATCTGAATAACTTCCAGCTTCAATTACGAAAGAAGAGAGCCAAGGTGATAAATCTTGCCCAAAAACATTCTTTATACTAAAGAAAGGCAGTAATAAAATAGAAATGTAAACTAGTTTACGCCTGATCCTTGTCCTTGTTTTGAAAACTTGAATAAGCACTATTTATTAATATAAGTTGATTTCATACCTAAATTTAATAAAAAGTAACTTGTTTTTAGAAAGATGTATGTGAAAATTTGCGTGTGGTTACTTTTTAGTCTTAACCGGTTGCTTTTAACTATTTGGTAATAGAATAATTGAAATTAGTACAAGTGACACAAATGAGATTATTAATCTTGCTGAACTTGATTGATGGGCCAAGCAAAAGTTGATTATATGTATCTTCTTTAAGGTTTTTAGGCATACTTGCAGAGTTATTTTTAAGTCAATTTTGAGCATTTAATACTCTACTTCAGCATATTATTACGCTTACGAAGAGGATTTTAAATTTCATAACGGCTTCTTGTTTAAAGAAAAGAAATAGAAGTTTAAAATTGTAATGACCTAACTCAGTTTCTAAGTTTTTCTACTTTAAAAGTAAAGAAAAAAACCTTTATTAAGTGACGTTTGGAGTGTTACTTTGTTAGTGTTAGGATTTGGCGAATAACTAGGTGATATTAAGGTTTTAATGGTAGTCTGTTCCTATTTAGGTTCGTATGTTCAGGGATCGTATAATTCAGTGCACGAGAAAGTTTAGTCTTATACACCTAAAACAAAAAAAAAGAAGCCATTTGGCTTCCTTTTCTAATATCTATTTATGAAATGGGTAGTTTAAATCTCCGCAATTACGGTTTCCCCTCCAGTTGTTTTTTGTTCTAATTCTACGTTGATTTTTGCATCAAGTGGAAGGAAAATATCAATTCGACTTCCAAATTTGATGAATCCAAATTCTTCTCCTCCGTCTAGTTTATCTCCCTCTTTGATGTACCAAACAATTCTACGTGCAAGTGCTCCTGCAATTTGACGGAACAATATTTGTGTTCCTTTTGCATGCTCTACAACAGTAGTTGTTCGTTCGTTTTCCGTACTTGACTTTGGATGCCATGCCACTAAGAATTTTCCAGGGAAGTATTTAAAGTATTTTACAATTCCTTTGATTGGTGAACGATTTACATGCACGTTAATAGGCGACATGAAAATCGAAACCTGAATTCGTTCATCTTTGAAGTATTCTCCTTCATTGGTTTTTTCAATCACTACAACTTTGCCATCTGCCGGTGCAATCACTTGATTTTCTCCAGTTGGAGATGTACGTTTTGGATGACGAAAGAATTGCAAAACGATCACATATATAAAAAGAGAAAATAAAGTCACATACATAAAAGCAGGTGAGTAGAAGTAAAAGGTTACTCCATTTAGCAATGCTAAAACCCCGAAGGTATATAGCAGTGAGTTAAAGCCTTCTTTATGTATGGTCATTTCCGTCTATCTATGTTTTGTAATCTGATCTATCTTTCTATTGGATGCTGTTCGAATTGTTTCATTAGAAACCTCCTCTAAACAAGTATGTTTTAGCAACTTTATCTACTGCAATAATGTATGCTGCAATTCGCATTGGTACTTGATATTCTTTTTTAGCAGCATATACTTTGTCAAATGCCGTTTTAATGAATCGTTCACATCGCATGTTGACACGTTCTTTGGTCCAGTTATATCCTGTACGGTTTTGAACCCATTCGAAATACGATACCGTTACCCCTCCCGCATTGGCAAGAATGTCCGGTACAACCAAAATTCCTTTGTCGTATAAAATTTTATCTGCACTGGCAGAAACAGGACCATTCGCCCCCTCTACAATCATTTTTGCTTGTATATTTTCCGCGTTACCTGCATGAATTACATCTTCTAATGCGGCAGGGATTAATACATCTACAGCTAAGGTTAAAAGTTCTTCACTTAAGATTTTGGAAGCACCTGTATATCCTTCAAGCGTACCTTTATTTCCATTTTTATAAGCAATTGCATCTTCAATGTCAATTCCGTTATCTGCATAATAGGCCCCAGAAATATCACTAATTGCGATAATTTTAACGCCCTTTTCAACCATGAGTTTAGCAGCCCAAGAACCTACATTCCCAAAACCTTGAATGGCGCAAGTAGCTCCTTTTGGATCTAACTGACGTTTTTCCATCGCTTTAATGGCTGAAACCATTACTCCTCGACCAGTTGCTTCTTCTCTTCCTAGTGAACCTCCCAATACAACAGGTTTCCCAGTTACCACAGAATCAATGGTTCTACCTTCCATTTTGGAATACTCATCCATCATCCAGGCCATTTCTCTTGGTCCGGTTCCCATATCTGGGGCAGGGATATCCGTTTCAGGTCCGATCACGCTTTTCATAGCACGCGTGTAAGCACGTGTCACACGTTCCATTTCTCCGGCGGACATGGAACGAGGATCACATTGGACACCTCCTTTACCTCCACCATATGGAATATCTACTACGGCACATTTCCAGGTCATCCACGCTGCAAGCGCTTTAACCTCATCAATATGCACAGCCATATCAAATCGAATCCCTCCTTTTGAAGGTCCTAGAATATTGGAGTGAATTACTCGATATCCTTTAAAGACATGTTGTTTTCCATCATCCATTGTCACAGGTAAGTTCACATGAACTTCCTTTGCTGGGGATTTCAGGATATTATATAATTCTTCCGATAAACCCAATTTTTCGGCAGCAATGTGAAATCGTTCCATCATTGACTCAAACGGATTTCCTTGATCTTGAATAGGAGCAGGCTCTATATACGACATCTCGGGTTAACTTTTCTTTATAACTAAACTAAATGTGTGTGGTGTTGAACTGTATTTGATTGTAATATTAGTTGCAACACAGCAAATGTAAACTGAAATATGAAATTAAAAAATAAGGTTGGCATTAAATTGCCGTTTTCGATCTGTCAAAGTTCAATAACCCTTTCATTAATTAATTGAACAGGTATGGAACAAGGTTAAAAATCATCAAATAGAAATAGACAAATGGTGCCGCAATTAGAAGCGCATCAAAACGATCTAATATACCTCCATGTCCCGGAATTAGACTTCCTGAATCTTTGATTTGAAGATCTCTCTTCATCATTGATTCCACCAAATCACCTAGTCCTCCAAATACAGTTGTGATTGCGGCAATAGTTAACCAAGCGTGTGTTGGAATACTTGTCCAATAAATAGAAATGACATATGCCACTCCCAAACTTAATACTAGTCCGCCAATTGAGCCTTCCCATGTTTTTTTAGGAGAAATTCGTTCGAAAAGTTTAGTTCGCCCCAAGCTTTTGCCGGAAAAATAGGCGCCAGTATCATTCGCCCAAATTAAAAACAGCATTCCAAGGAAGAGTTCATAATTGAAAGTTCCAAAGACAAAAGCGATGCTCAACGAAAACATAAGTGGCACTGAAACATAAACTAAACCAAGAAAAAGCATTCCTAGTTTGCGGGTAGGATTTTCGTCCTTCCGAAATAACTGGATCAAAAAGAGCAAAAAGAAGCCAGGGAAAATTAAGTAAAATAGATTGATATTGATGTGATATACTTCGAGTACAAATAATCCGCCAATTAATAAAGTACCTAATATGGTTGTGACAATGACATTAAAATCCTTTTTCAACCCTGTAATCGTGTAAAATTCCGACAGCCCTAGAATATTGAGCATTAGAATAAAAAAGATAAAGGTGTATTGATTAAATATGATTAGAAAGATAAGGAGGGCTCCTCCTAGAATTCCAAATATTACGCGTTTTGCCAGGTTGCTCAAAGTGTCAAATTTTAGTTTTATTATTTAATTATTCAAACGCTCATATGAACGCAAAAATTATGTCTCAAATAAAATGCTTTCGAAGTAAAGATAATGAATCCAATGTCCTTTCCAACCATCTTGATTGGACTAAACCCACTTATATGCATAATCTTTGAACATGATACGTTTGCGCATTTTCTCTTTGAAAATACCATAAATGGCTGATCCAGAGCCGCTCATGGATACGTAACTGGCGCCAAATTCATACATTTTTAATTTAATTTCGGAGAGGATGGGATGTCCATCGAAGATGTGCGGTTCAAAATCATTATGCACCTTTGTCCTCCATTCGCGCATTTCTAATGCGCCAATATTTCTTAAATCGAAATCCGAAAACTTGGGTTTGATCCCTGAATAAGCTTCCGCTGTACCTACGTGAATGTTGGGTGCAACACAAAAAATATAATGATCAGAGAGATCGAGTTTGGTTTCCTCAAATTGATCTCCCTTGTCAAAAGCAAATACTGGCTTGTTGTCAATAAAAAAGGCACAATCACTTCCCAATTGACGACAGTATTCTTTTAATGACTCATTTGAAATGCCCAATTTAAATTGATCGTTGAGTAATTTAAGCATAAAAGCGGCATCGGAAGATCCTCCACCCAAACCAGCACCCATTGGTATTACTTTGTGTAAATGCGCTTTTACGGGCGGGATATCATGATCTTCTTTTAATAAATTATACGCTTTGACACATAAGTTATCCTCAATGGACCCATCAATTGTCAAACCACTTTGACTCCATTGAAAAGTGTCAGAAGGAATTAGTTCTAACACATCATTCCATTGAATAGGGTAGAAGATGCTTTCCAAATTGTGGAAACCGTCTGGTCTTTTTTCAGTGACGTTAAGACCAATATTTATTTTAGCATTTGGGAAGCAGATCATTTTATTCGTGGATTCATTGGTTTTGGCAAGTGTTATTTAATCGAATTGAACTGAATTATGTTTTAAAAAGTTACCATTATTGTTTCATCTTTAACGGTGTCATTGTTCACTTCAAAAAGACTTCCATCCTTCTCTAATTCAAGAACATATTGAATTTTTCGAGTCCAAATATTGTTTTTAGTATCTGTTTCATCCGGCTCTTCGGATTGCACGGTGAAATCCATTTCTACAATTCCATCTTGTAATACCGATGAAAAATGTTCTAGTGAACCACTATAAGGAGCGTCCGCACTTACCTGCATCGAGGCTAATTTATAGCAGTAAGAACTATCGCCTCCATTCCAACGTGTCGCATACACAGATGTTTCATCAAAATAGGGGCATGCTTCAACCGAAGCAATGTCAACCATCCAGAGCAGCATGGTGTCGGTTGGCGAAAGATTTAATAGGCCTAGTACATAGGCATCCGATCGTTCTGTGTTGCCAATTTGCAAGTGAAAAGTATAATATTCATAGATTCCAGTAACCTTAAATGAGTCCATTCGGATGGCTTCTTCATATTGCCATTGGTCGTGCTGACTTGTTGTATGTTTTTGAAATTTACTTCCAAGCATTTCAATTGCCGGACCATTCAAACGTTTAGATTCCAAGGGGGACCATGATTTGAAGAAGGCTTTATCAAAATTTAAGGGTAATGAATATTGTTTTTCTTTTTGAAATAATGCGATCAACTCATTTTTAGAATAAATGGTGGGATTATATTCGGTAGGTGTGGGGGGTAAATCTTTTTCTTTAACCTGTTTGGGAACTGAAGCTTCCGGTTCACTAACTTCCTCTTCATTATCTAAACTGTCTATGGCAGCTAATTCTTCCGAGAGGGTTTGATCGTCGTTTTTGTTGTTACTGGAAGAACAACTAAAAAAAACAATGGAGAATAGACTCAACACAAATAAAGCGTTCGTGATTTTATACTGCATAGTTCTTAATTACTGTTCAAAGTAAATCAAAATCTGTTCTTAAAAAAAGTTATCTTTGCGTTAACGCGCGTGCAGAAGAATGATTAGCAAGTCAACCATATCACAAATAATGGATTCCATCGACATTGTCGATGTAGTAAACGACTTTGCGCCTTTAAAGAAAAAAGGCCAAAATTTTTGGGCACCTTGTCCATTTCACAATGAGAAAACACCTTCTTTTTCGGTAGCTCCTAATAAACAGATTTATAAATGTTTTGGATGTGGTCGAGCAGGAGATGCGGTGAAATTTGTGCGAGATCATGAAGGATTTAGCTATGTAGAAGCGCTTAAGTATTTGGCAGGTAAATACAACATTGTTGTAGAGGAGGAAGAAGTTACCCCCGAGTTTAAGGAAAAACAGGATAAACGCGATTCGTTATTTATTGTACTGAATTACGCTCGAGATTATTTTCGAGATAAACTTAAAAATTCGGATGAGGGTCAATCTATTGGCTTGAGTTATTTTAAGGAGCGTGGATTTTCGGAGGTCGTAATGGAAGAATACGATCTTGGATACAGTATGGACGATTGGGAGGCTTTTTCTAAAGAAGCCCAAAAGAAAGAGTATCAGGAAGAATTTTTGGTTGAGACGGGATTGTCTTATAAAAAGGACAACGGGAATCTGATTGATGTTTATCGTGGCAGAGTGATGTTTCCGATTCACAATATTGCGGGTAAAGTAGTTGGTTTTGGAGGTAGAACGTTAAAATCAGGTAAGAAGGAAGCTAAATACATCAATACAAAGGAAACAGATGTTTATTCAAAGCGGAAGATTTTATATGGGGCCTACCAAGCCAAAAATCCAATTCGAAATGAAGATAATTGTTTTTTAGTTGAAGGATACACCGACGTAATTTCGTTGAGTCAAGGTGGAATTAAGAATGTAGTTGCATCCTCAGGTACGTCGCTGACATCCGATCAAATTCGTTTGGTACGTAGATATACCAAGAACATTACCTTTTTGTTTGATGGTGACGAAGCGGGTATAAAAGCTTCGCTTCGTGGGTTGGATTTGGTTTTGGAAGAGGAAATGAACGTACTTATTGTCACCTTTCCAGAAGGAGAAGATCCGGATAGTTACATCCGTAAGGTGGGTGGGGATGAGTTTAAGAAATACGTTGATTCGACCAAGACGGATTTTATCACGTATAAATCCAATTTATTCTTAAAGGATGCAGCGAATGATCCTATTAAGAAAGCACAAGCGATTAAGGAAGTGGTGCAAAGCATCGCGAAAATAAATGATAAAATTACTAGGGAGGTATATTGTAAACAATGTGCCACGATCTTTGAAGTAGCTGAAGGCACCGTGATTTCGGAGGTGAATAAGTTGATGATCAAAGATTACAACGACAAGAAAAAACAAGATCAACGAAAATCCGAATCGAAGTTTTCAAACAATGCTCCTCCACCTCCAGATGGGTTTGATGCATTTGAAGGGTTTGAACCCATGGACATGGAGGAGGAAGAGGCACCTCCTGACCATCAGCTTTCTCAAAATGAAATTATACAAAGTCAGGAAAAGGAGATCGTACGTCTACTCTTGAATTATTCAGATCATAGCTTGGATGAAGGAAACAATTTGGCTGAATTTATTCTGGAGAACATTCAAGATGTAGAAATTTATGATCCGTCGTGCAAGCTAATTATTGACCATTTTCAAAAATCGTTGCAAGAAGAGGAGATGATCTCTGCCAATTACTTTTTTAAACTTGAAGACGAAGGAATAAAGACATTGGTAGTGGATTTATTAATGGAGAAATATCAGTTAGACAAGTGGGAGGAAAAACATGAGATTGTTACATCCACGGAGTCAGATCGATTGGACTCCGCGGTAGTGGGCCGAATTATGAAATTGAAATGGAAGCATTTACAGCTGCTTATCATGGAAAATGATGAGAAACTAAAGGAGGCGGATGTCGATCGTCAAATAGAACTTATACAATTGAATATGGCCCTGAAACAATCTGAAATGGAAATTGCCAAGCAGTTGAATAATGTTATTTCCAGATAAATTATAAAGTAGAATAGCCCCGCTTAGATTTAGATCCGTCTTGAAAATCCTTCAAATATGTCCACGAGTACCGTTTCCACCAACTGATGGGGGAGCAATAGCAATGTATGACGTAGCAAAGGGATTGGCGGAAAACGGACATGAAGTGACTGTCTTAGCGATTAACACTCCAAAGCATTTTCAGAAAGAGCAAGTATTAGATTCAATCGAAAACATAACGTTAAAAACTGTTTTTGTAGATACCAAAATCTCACCTCTTGGTGCATTTTTAAACTTATTTAAGTCCATTCCATACAATATTGAGCGATTCTATTCTTCTGAATTTGATGATGCTATTATGGAATTGTTGTTGGAAGAATCATTTGATATAATTCAGTTTGAAGGAACCTTCGTTGCAGTCTATATTGACTTGGTGAAAGAGTGGGTGCAAGAAGATGCAACAAAACCAACCAAAATAATTCTACGTGTACATAACCTTGAATATCGGATTTGGAAACGGTTGAGTGAACAAGCGTTTGGTTTTAAGAAGTGGTATTTCAATTATCTTTCGAAAGGAATTAAAAGATTCGAAAAGACGTACTTCGAAAAATTTGATGCGTTGGCTTCGATTTCGAGTATGGAAACAGCTCAAATGTTGGAGGAGGGATATCACACAAAGATAGAAACAGTTCCTGCAGGAGTGGATTTAACTCGTTTTTCCAAGGATCAAACTACTTCGAGTCCTATTCCTAATTCATTGTTTATCTTAAGCGCGTTAAACTGGATGCCTAATCTTGAAGCCGTCCATTGGTTTGTAGATCAGGTAATGCCTAAACTAATTGAAAAAAATCCAGATGTTCAATTGCATCTAGCTGGTAAAGATACGCCAGCTGAAATTGAAGCGCTTGCTTCGGATCACATTAAAGTGCATGGATTTGTAGATTCTGCAGCCGAATTTATGGGCAAATATCAATTGATGTTGGTGCCATTGCTTTCAGGAGGTGGGATGCGGATCAAAATTATAGAAGGTATGGCGATGGGGAAGTGCATAATAAGTTCTTCGGTAGGTGCAGAGGGAATCAACTATGAAGATGAGAAGGATATTTTTATTCAAAATACGCCGGAAGAATGGGTGGAATGCATCGTGACATTACTGCAAAACCCCAATTCCATTAAACAAGCGGAAAAAGCAGCATTTTTAAAGGGTAAAACGTACGATAATAAGGTCGTGATTAAGCAATTTGAGAAGCTATATCAGTAGGATAATTTTGCTGAAAATTAGATTTTAAATTGAATTCCAATTAAGCATACGTCGTCGATTTATCTCGTAAAGATTAATGATTTTAATGAGCTCGTGAATCGACTGGATTTAGGAGGGAATTGAGATTGTTTTGCCGATGAAAAATTAGATTTTAAATTGAATTCCAATTAAGCATACGTCGTCGATTTGACCATCTGAACCTTGACTTTTCCATGCTTCGAATCGATCTGAAAGAAGTTGTTTTTGCGCATCCAATGGGTTTTGATAATTGTTTACAAGTAAATCTTTTAATTGCCGATAACCAAACTTACCATCTTCTGGGCCTCCAAATTGATCCGCATAGCCATCACTGAATAGATAGGCTGTGGTGTCTGAGTCAAGCGTGATGGAATGATTTTCAAAATCCTTCATTTTTCGAAAATATCCGATAGGCCGTTTGGTTGCTTTTATCACTTCTAATTCTCCATTTTGGATGAAGTATAGAGGGTTGTGGGCACCGGAGTATTGCAATTCTTGTGTTTTGAAATTGTATCGGATCAAAGCGATGTCCATTCCGTCCTTTGAATCTTCCATTCTTCCTTTTTGAGCTAATTCCAGGATTACTTTGTCTCGTAGTTTATTTAAAATTACCGAAGGTTCCAGCACCTCTTGTCCTCCCGTTATTTCATTTAAATAAGCTACACCAAGCATGGACATGAAAGCTCCAGGAACACCATGTCCTGTACAATCTGCACAAGCAACATACCAATAGTCTCCTATTCGTTTGTTCCAATAAAAATCACCACTTACAATATCACGTGGTTTAAATAAAATGAAATGATCTGGCAAATCCGTGTTGGTTTGATTTTCATCATGTAATAATGCACGTTGAATTCGCTGTGCATAATTAATACTGGCCGTAATGCTGGCATTTTTTTCTTCTACAATCATTTTTTGCGATTCAATCTGATCTCGCTGAGCCATGATTTCTTCATTGGTTTGATTGAGTTCTTCGTTTGCTTCCAGAATTTGTAATTTTTGTTCAGCCAGCAATTCGTTTGATTGCTTTTTCCGTCTGTAACTGCGATAAACGATAACGATGACTATTAATAAGGCAATCCCGGCTAGAATGAATAAATTACGTTGCATTTTCCCGGTTTGGATGGTGACTTGTTGCTCCGCCAATTGTGCTTTTTGAATCAAGTTTTCCTTTTCTTGCTTGTGATTTTCAAATTTAGCTTCCATTTCAGCTAAACGATCTGTAGAGTTTTTGTTTGCGACACTGTCTTTTACGTCACTGTATTTCACATGATAATTTAGTGCTTCTTTATAGTTTCCTGTTTGGGAATAAGCGTCCGCAAGTAATTCATAAGCTACATCTAAATTATTGTTTGAATTGGATAGCTCAATCGCTGTTTTTGCCTTTAATAATAGAGGAATAGCTTCATTTGCTCTTCCAACTTTCAAATAGGCACTACCCAATCCAAGATTGGCAGAATTTAAGAGATAATCAAATCCTTCTTTTTTTGCCGTAGCTACGCCCATTTCAAAATTTTCAATAGCCTTATCGTACTCCTCTTTTTTAAGGTACACTTCTCCTAAATTAGTACTTGAGATTGCATTTCCATTTTGATCATTAATCTCAGCATATTCTTTCCGTGACTGGATGAAACAATATTCCGCGGAGTCCAATTTATGCGTTAAGTTGTATACCGTACCTAGGTTGGCATATACACCACCGAGGCGTTTATGGTCATCTGTTGTTTTATATATTTCTCTAGCGTTGTCAAAATGTTTCGCGGCTTTAGAATATATTTTCTGATCTAGATAAATCAATCCGATATTGTTGAATATATCTGCCTCGTCTGCTTTGTTTTTTTTTGTTTCATAGTATTTTAAAGCGGCTAGAAAATCATTCAGCGCTTTTTCATATTCTTGAAGCCTCCACCGTGTGTTCCCTAAATTTAGATGACTTCGTGCTTGGGCATCTTCATCTTTAATTTCTATTCGAAGTTGAAGTGATTTTTCGTAGTATTCTGCGGCTTTTTTATAATCAGTGGGGTAGTAGTAATAATACATTCCGTACACATGATAGGCGTCTCCCTTCCCTTTTTTATACCCGATCTTGTTTGCAAGCGAATCTGCTTTACCTAAATATTCTAAAAGGGTAGTATCTCCCTGTACCAAGAGCGCATACCCAAGGTGATTTGCAGCGTCGACGCGGGAGGTGTCGGGGCTAGAAGGGTCGTTGAATACGGTTCGTAAACTATCTACATTTTGAGCGGATACTTCTCGTAGGGAAGTTGGAATTAATCCGATAACGAATAACATAGAAATTATGGCGCTTTTAAAATGGGTGTTGAACACTTTGTAATCCATGAACGAGTAGGAATAAAATGGTATAGTTGATGCTTTATTAGACCAATATAGGTAAAAATATCAACCTAAAATAGATATATTAGAAAGTGCATATAGGTGGGCATAATTTATATTGGAGTAATATAAATTAATAATAAGTGTACACCTTTCGTTCTTCTGTTTCATTGTCGAAGTCCGTTTTTAGATAACCTTTCCCAGACGGCGAAAGTTGTTCGAAATCAAATTCTTCTCCCCACCATTGGGTTTTTATGTAAATAGGAAGCAAACGAACGTTGTATTCGATCTGAACCTGACGAAAACTTTTTTCCTTTCCAATAAACGGTGTTTTTTGGATCGATTTAGTTCTATGGAGAATGGGCTTATCCCTTTTAATAAATTTTGAATGTGTGGTAGTGTGTGCAGTTTTAATTGTCTTCCCTAAAGCGGGCTGCCAGTCAAAAGTATTGGAGCTTAGCTTCTTTTTGCGGTACCTCATTTTTACATAATAGTCTGAATTTAATTCATCGAATATTAGGGCCTTTTTTGTGTAGATATAGCTCCAAATGAATATCTTTTTATATGATCTTTCATCCATAAGATTGGAATCTGCATCCAACGTTATTATACTTTTGATGTGCTCGTTTTTCTGATAACAGGTGGTCGTGAAATATCTCATGTTGCCATCCTTATCTAAGTGTGTTTCTGTTACCTTTTGAGTTTGATATACATAATTCGTTTCTCGAAAGGAATAGTTTTGGATGGAATCTGCTTTAAATCGTGTCTTAAATAGAGGTCGATCTTCGGAATCGAAATGAGTAGTGTCAGATAAATACAATACTTTATCCGGTTTGTAGCGATAAATGGAAAAGACATGTCTTTTTGGATTTTTTAAATACGTGTGGTGATGGATGTAATTGGTGTCACCCAAGGAATCAATGCCTAATTGCCACTCGATCTCTCCATTTTCATAATAGGATTTCGTTATTGTTACATAGGGCAACGAACTCGCTTTGTTAAAGCAAGTGGTTGTGATTGATTTAATAGTATGTTCCGAAATATCGGAAGTATTGGGTTGACTATATTGGCCTAGTGCAACTTGTGTTGTAAGGCAAATTACAAGGACTAATAGAAAATGAAAAAGTCGTTTTTCAAGGATTAAACTGTAAGTAAACAAAGCAAGGTAGGATGAATTGATTGATACTATAGTTTAAGACGATTGGTTGCATAATAACGTTGCCTTCGAAATAAATTGTTGCAAGGGTTTAGAAACGAACAATGGACTTAAAAAAGTCCGCTGAACTTTCGATCCCATCAATCTCAAATTGCGTATGATTTCGTTCTTTGTTAAATCGAATAAACTTTAAAGAACCATTTTCCATGCCCTCTCGAAAAAGCTTTACAAAATCCATCATGCGATCGCCTCCAGATTTCATTTCGGTTAGCAATGAATAAGCGTCTGAACCGTCAAATCCAAGTTCTTTATTTAAAATATTCACTGAGTCCAACATCCCTTGTTTTCGAACTTGAAAGTCATAGTCATGTAAATCTAAGCCTTTGATTTCCATTTTTGTTTGTTCAATGGTTTTACCATAGCCCAGAATGGATGCAGCAGTATCGATGGTGGTGCTTTTGAGTGTAATGGTGCAAGGACGTTCATCTTCAGTACTTCCTTTAAATACAAACGACTTTCCAGATACACTGTAGTCAGAATGACCTCCTAAACCATAAAAGAAAGATTCAAAGGATTTACAATATTGGGTGTTGCTGGCTTCGTCTCTCATAATAAATAGTGTATGCTCGGTGATCTAAGTAGAATTGAATTGATAGTTAAAACGAATATAATAAAAAAAAGCAACCTTCTTTAGAAGGTTGCTTTTTCAGAATACATTCTGCAATTTTTCGAATCTTAATTTGTTGATCTATTTAAAGTAACAAAAATAGAATTTGAAATGCATTCGCTTATTGTTTGGAGCACGAACCAAGCGCCAATTATAACACTTTATTCAAAACAAATCTGGTTCATCCTACTAATATACAATATTTTTTCAACTTTCTATGCAAGGTTGATTGAAAATTAGATCTATCCAGTATCAACTGCTTATAAATGAATGATAACGGCATTAAAATGAAAATAACCAATCATCTGATTTCCCAAGAAAGCAAACAACTGATTATTAATATGGTACCATCTGCCCAAATCAGATGTTTTCGATTATAAGAGCAAGGGATTAAACGAAGATTATTAATGTATTATATTATATATATAACAGCATAAAAGGGAAAGGTGATATTTGGTTCATCAATTTCCCAATAATGGAATAACGATCGAATTTTATTTTGTCGCTCCGTTAGCTTTAAGTAGTTTTTTAATTTTAGTTCCTTTCGACGTTTTTAGAACAGATTTCCCGTCGTTTCCTTTTGCGTTTACATTTGCTCCCGCTTCAATCATAGCTTGAACCGGTCCTAGGTTGTTTTTTATAATTACTGCTTTAAGTAATGCCGTGTTTCCGTTATTATCTTTTTCATCAATGTTTACACCTTTAGCAGCTAGTGTTTTAATTACGTTAGGTGCAGGAGTTGTGATAAGTAAATGAATTAATGTTTCTCCTTGAGCGCCACGCCAAGTAACTGGAGCTCCTGCATTTTGTACGATGTTAAAGATCTTTTCATTATAAGTTTGAACGGCAAGAAGCATATACGCTTCCGTCTTTACATTCCCACCATTGTTGACTAAATATTGTAATACATCTGATTTTTTCTTCTTTATAGCTGGTTTAAGTCCATTGTTAGCATCGGCTCCTTTCTCAACAAGTTTTTTCACAATCACAAGGTTGCCTTTGTTCGATGCAGTTTTAATAAGTTTGGGAGAGGACGCTTCGGCTCCTTTATCTAAAAGATATACGGCGATGTTTGTATGATTGATGTTTACGGCACCTTGAATCCCTGGAGTGGTAGGAGCTCCACTTTCAACTAAAAGCGTAACCATCTCTAGTTGTTTGTTGGTAACGGCGGTTTGTATTAGGTTCGGAGAAGTTGGTTTAGCTCCATTTTCGATTAAAAGTTTGGTAATCTTGACTTGCTTCGTATTGACAGAAGTTCCAATTAGAGCAGGGTTGGTTGCTTTGGCTCCATTGTCCAATAATAATTTAGTCATGTCAAAATGCAGGTTTTTAACTGCTGTTGAGACTAAAGCGTCATCATGCGCATTAGCTCCTTTTTCAATAAATAAGCTTGCAATCGGAATACTTTTAACTTCCACGGCCGTTTTCATTATGGTAGGATCAGTGGTACAATCTGCACCGGAGTTTATGAGCAGTTTACACATGTCCAAATGATTCATTTTGGTAGCTTTAATAAGATATACGGACCTATTTGCCTGTGCTCCTTTGTTGAGTAATAAGGTGGTCATTTGGATTGATTTTAAACCGATTGCTTTGAGCATACTCGTTTGATCATTGGCATTTACTCCATACTTAATTACCAATTCGGCAAAGGAAAGATCATTTCTAGTTACACAGTGCAAAAGAAGTTTGGGATCACTTACTCTGGCTCCATACGTTTCGCCGGCTAAACTGGCGATGGATAACTTATTATTAAAGACAGCCGAAGATAATACTTGTGCAGCATTGGCTCGACCTCGAAGTAATGCTTCTGTGAGGCGAATATCACCATGCTTTACAATGGGATTAATATGCTCATTGGGACTTGCTCCCTTTCTTAATGCGAGTTGTGTTATCTGAATTTTAGGGTTTTTTATGGTGCCTGTTTTCGTAGCCGCTTCATAAAGGGAATAATTTAAAATTGTATTTGGATTTACCTTATGCACATCAACTAGTTGCGTACACATTCCGACATCATTGGTTTGTACGAAATAACTAATCGCAGGTGTAGGATCGGCTCCTTTATCAAGGCACATTCCTATATAAGTGTACCTTTTATTATTAACAACATAGTTCATTGCTTCATTGGGATTTGTCCCATTGGCCAAACTAAGTTTAGCTACTTCCTGATTGTTATTATTAATCCCATTTTTAAATGAAGTCATTCCGTTTGGCTTGTATCCATTATTAATAATGGTACGAAACATTTCAGTGTTATTATTTTTAGAAGCGATATCTAAGCCAGGAGAAAGATCCACTTTATGTGCTGTCATTGCGCTTACAACTTGTTTATTGTTATTGTTTATTGCAGCTTCCAGACTTCCACCTTGATTCCCATTTGCTCCATTGGATAGAAGTTTGTTTACCATTAACATGTTATTGGCGGTGATCGCATGATAAAGTGGCGTATGATTGGTTGCGTCCATTTGATTAAGGTCCGCCTTATTGACAACAAGCTTCTCTACCATTGGCATATTGTTCGCCTTAACAGCTAAGTGAATTGGGGCGTTGCCCGATTTGTTTTTAGCATTTACATTTGTTCCTAGATCAAGTCCTTGTTTATACAAGCGAGGATTATTATCTACGATAGCTTTAGTAAGTTTCGTTTGTCCGGATGGATCTAATTTGTTTGGATTGAAAACCGTTTTAGCAAGCTGGTTTCCTGCTGGATTTAATGCGTGAAGGTCTGTGGAATAGTTGGTCCATTTTTCATAAATCATACCATATACTCCTCCCATCTCATGTAAATATAATGTCACAACTAAGTAGTTTTCGTGGGAAGGTTTGGTAGCGACTACAAAGATGAATTCGGCTCCTATTTCGGTTAGTTTTTCGATGCCTACCAATCTTGGTTTAACGGTGTAGTTATGTTGATCTAAAGATGCAATGAGTCCATTTCCAGATTTGCTTACAGTTATTTTAAAATCTGCCTTATTAAATTTGAAATTCCATATTCCAGGTAAATAGGTCTTAATTTTGGTATTCAAGGTTGGTGATGTTGGTATAAAACAACCTGAACGAGACATTTTTATTCGTTCCACTCGATCCTTTACGAAGTCATCAATCGTAGGTGAACCAGCTGGACGAGGGTACATTACAGAACTTTGATAATGTGCAGGGACATTATCACTGTAACCATAATAATCATTTTCAAGTTTTGTTATTTCCGTTTTTACGTAACTACAAATAACTTCCGCACTGGCCAGTGAATTCTTCTTTTGCTCAATTTTTTCGCAAACTTCTGATGGTGTAGGTCCAGTATTATAACTCGTGGTTGCACATCTTCTACCTTGTTGAACTTGCGGTTCTTTTTTTCGAAATGCTTGATCAACCGTATTTACCGCTTTCTTCATTTCTTTATTTAAGGACTCGAAGAATTGCCCGTAACTAGTAGAAATACAGAGTAATGCGATTGTTGTAATGAGGATTTTTGAAAGGTATCGTGATTGCATAGTTTGTTTTTTTGATTGGACAAATTTATGAGTTTTACTCTTGATTTTTGTTCTTTTTTTGTAAACGCTATCATTTTTCATGCCAGTCGGATTGAAGGGATTATTTAGATCAAATAAAAATAACCAATCATCTGATTTCCGAAGAAAACAAACAATTGGTTATTTGGATAGTTAGCGTACCAGTTTGGGTACGATTATTTTGACCTTAGTCCACAAGCAATTTAGTCACTGCGGCGGTATTCATTGCCCATTTCAGGTCGTATACTTCGTCGGCTAATTCCGGTTCGTCAACGCGTTTCAAACCTTGCGCCTCTGCTTTCAAAGCAAGTAACGCACCCACGTTAAGTTTACTCTGCAATTTAGACAGCAAAGCTTCTACACCTTGGACATCCAAATTTTGAACAACTTGACCACTAAAACTCATCTCGAGCCAAATCACCTGTCGTTCCCGTACATCCAGTACTCCAAAGATTAAACCTTTTTGAGTACTTTGTTCAATTCGAACTTGATGCTGTACACATGACGGATCATATGCCACTCCACTTTTGGTAACTTTCATTGGATATTTACTATCCATCCAACCAACCACAAGGTTTGGCGTAATGCTACCGTTGGAATAAGCGTTACAGGTAAAGCTCACATATCGAGCACCTGATTTGCTTAACGCATTTACATCCAAATCGATGTATTCTGCGGTACCAACTTTATTTGGAATGTTGATAATATCTCCACTATGCTTACAACCTGTAATTCGAAGTTGAGAGTAGGAGCAGTAATCACTATGATTATCATAAGCAACTCGACAGCTCAAATCCATGTCCAAATGTTGGGCTCGCAAACCATTACCCCATTGCATAAACAATCGTACGGTATCTCCTTGCAAAGGAAATTTCGTACCCATCAATGCTGAAGGAATATCTTGAACAGTATCGCTTCGATCACCAATTGACACAGGAATATTAAACAAACCTTCTTCAATGTAAATGGTTTCATTTTTATTTTCCTGACTCACGAATCGACTTGTCATTGCGTCCAAACACAATTGTTCTATTTTATCGATCATCTCTTTAAGTTGAGCCTCACTATAAAGTTCCAACATTTGGTTCAATGGGATTCGTTTAGTTACGCCACCCAATGTTTTAACGCTCCGACTACCCGTTTTACTAAAGTAAATCGGTGCATACATGTTCAATGTGAAAATCAAACGCGCTGGAACCTTATCGATAATATGAATGAAGTGTTCCAATGTTATGTCTGGACCGAACCAAAGCATATTCGCAAACAACGATCGGGCAAACATACCTGGACGTTCTTTCAACATATTAAACGTGGTACCATAGTCGAATTTCAACTTATAATAATCCACTCGACCTTGCCATACTGTGTAATCTTCGTTATAGAATACATCCATCAATTGAGCCAGTTTTTCAAAACCTTTTCGTTTGCTATATTCTGCTAGACGTAATGCTCGAATAAATCGAACCCACATTCCTCGCTTCGGATGCATGCTTTCACACGCTTTATTTGCAGGCAAATCGATGTTGTTTAACCAATTAGCCACACGCTTACATTCAGATCGACTATATTTCAATTTTAGATCTGCTTTGGCTTGCAACATAGCTACACCACTTTGACTCGCAGGTGACCACATATGTGTACTAAAACTTTTGGCCTTAGCAACCAATGTCTTCGGTTCTACAATTTGCAAATATCCTGTATGCTTAAACCAAAGGTATCGCATGATATCATTTGGATTTTTGAACAAAACCTGCGCTTCATCAGCCCGATCTTCCGCTGCCAAAGCGTCAATTACGAGCATAGCAGTTTCTTTCATTCCAATTTCAATTTTGGAAGGGAATGGAATCGCTGACAACAAAGCTTTACAACTAGCTTGTTGAGTTGCGTCCAACGCAGTTTTTGAAGTTAACAAATCCGCTAATACTTTTTCTACATCTTCTTCCGTCCAAAGATCCAAGATTTCCAATCGACTTCCCTGACTCAACAAGTTGAGCTTTTCCGATTCAAATGGAGTTCCGCAAAAAGGGCATCCATTGTACCGTTCCAAAGGAAATGTTTTAGGTGGAATCAAATGACCACATTGCAAGGTGATACCATTGCTTCGGTTAGTATTGAATACGTTTGCAAAAAATGTCGCAATATGATCTTGTACAGATTCTCCTGTTGGAGTATCCCAACCTTTGACCAATGGCGTCCAACCTTTATCTACACCTCGAATTTCTTTTAGAACTTTCAAGATTTCCATTTTATATGCCGGAACCATGGTGTTCATCGCATGCAATACATTTTCACTAAGTCCAAATCCTAATTTGGCAACGTTTGCAACAAATAATGAGGTGTTTTCATTCAATGAAAATGCTTCATTCTTGCCTTCGTTTTGAACGTTGATCAAGTTTTTAGGAATGTAAAGCGCGTTATACCGGATACTAACTTTTAGCATTTCAGTATGATTCATTTTTGTAGTTTCCATCGTATTTAGGATTTATTGTTTTTTGATAAAAGTGGTAATTCTGTGTCTGGCTTTTTTTAAGAAAGAGTTGAAGTAAGACCCAATTGACCACTATTTAAATATTGTTTAAGTTAATGTAATTCTATGTTAGATTTGTAGGTAATTAGTAAACTATTGTCAAATTAAAAGTTTGGTGCTCTACGAGCATGAAGTAAGTTCACTTTGACCTTGAAATCATTTTTATTATCTGCTCTTTGTAAACCGGAAATATCGATTTGGTAATTAATAGAACAGTATGGAGGCATCCGTATTTATTATATGGATATCTTGAAATATGTCCTTTTTGACCGTTTCTCTAATTCAATTCTTGGAAGAAGTCAATGTGTTTTAAGTTTCATTTTAGCTGTTTTATCTTATCTTATTTATTCGTTCATTTTAAATTAACTACAAACCTGTTGGTAATTAGAAGACTATGTTAGAACCTCAATCTAGTGGCTATACGCCGGAAGTAAGTCTTTTTTGACCATGTCAGATTATTTCATTTAAACAACTCCACTTCGCCAGGTAATTAATAAACTGTATGTATGGATTCGAACCACTGTTTCCAGTTGAAGTAAGTTTATTTTGACTCGAAGGTGATCGATTGATCGTAAAGTTGTTTTTGTCGAACTGGCAGGGATCGAACCTGCGACAACCGAATTAAAAGTTCGGGGCTCTACCAACTGAGCTACAATTCGTTTTTATTTTCAAAGTTTGTGTGTTTAGAGATCTCATTCTGAAATCACGGGAAAAAGAAAGAGTGTTAATTAAGAGGAGCTGGTGGGACTCGAACCCACGACCCTTGAGTTGGAACTCGTAGTAAGTCTTCATTGACCTTAAATCAATATTCTTTGTGCAGCTGTTGAAAGGTAATAGTAAGGGTGGTTTCGTGTGGATGAATATGAAGTAACCTCTACTTGACCTTTCAACAATATGTTTGGTTTTCTTAGTTTCGTTCTCTCTATGTTATCCGCTTTAAAATTGAATTTTATTAATTCAGGATAATTTGAAGACTATGAAATTCAATGCTCTACCAACTGAGCTACAGCCCCTTTTCTGAAATTAGTATTATACTATCTATAAGTCCAACACTGTTTTCTTTTTCGCCATGATGTGATGTCTTGTTCTCGTAACACGAGTGATTTGAAACGTCTTTCCAAATCATTGATGATACAAAACAATAGGACTGCTGCGCATTGTTTTTGCGTAGTATAAAAATGAGTAAAAAAAAGTGTGTTTATTTTTAGAAAGGGGGGGGGAGACAGTAGAAAAAGCTTGGTAGGGTCCAAAGGATTTATGGAAGGAGCATTCATACTTTCCCTAGTCAATTGATTTAGACTATTCTTTTAAGTACTTATTTTTGTCGCTTAACTATTCGATGTGAGCCATTTGATTGAGGAATTTAAAGGATAATTAATTGAGTGAGATTGGATCTGTTTATCCCTGATATCTGACGCTACCCATAAACAAAAACAATGCAAGGATCATTTCTTAATAAATAAAAAAACGTACTTTCGTTACCCGCTCAACAAATTAATTTACACTAACTAAGTTTACTATGCTTTTTTCAAATGCCTTAAATGAATTGGGGATCAGATTCACTTGGATCGGTTTTCTTATTTGCGTGTTGTTTATATTTTTCAACACATCCATTGTGTTTTGTCAAAATCAAAAAAACAACGTTGAAATCCAAACTAATTCCTTTTCTAGCGCATGTACATCCAAAAATATCATGGATCAAAATTTGGCCAATAACCCACTAATAAGGGCTAAAATGAGAGAGGTGAATGCTAAAATATTGAGTCAAACGCGGGCAATGAAAAAAGATGCTGCCAATGTGAATTCACGATCCGGCCGAAATGCCACGTTCGTTATTCCAACGGTTATCCACATCATAAATGGTACTGATGGAGTAGATTTAGTAACAGATCAGGATATAGAAACTTCAATGGAGCACCTTAATAATGAATTTAGGAATATGGTAAATGATACTCTTTCGATTGATCCTTTGTTTATACCATATAATGCAGATACTAAAATAGAATTTAAATTGGCTAAATTAGACCCTCAAGGAAATTGTACAAATGGAATTACCAGATCATATTCAGACTTAACATATGCAGCCACAGATAATGTGAAAACAATAATTCAGTGGAATCCTGGAAGTTATTTTAATATTTGGATCGTAGAATCGATTGCAATTCCTTCTCCACTGGGGATTACGATTTCTACGGGACTTATACCTGGAACGGGTGCTTGGTCGGATTATGGAGCTATGATTCGATCGGACGTATTTATTATAGATTTTGTAACAACGGATGATGCGTTGATTCATAGTACAGGGCATTGTCTCGGATTGTACGACACCTTTGAAGGCGGATGTGGAGGAGCATGTGATACCACTGGAGATCGTATTTGTGATACTCCAGCAGAAAGTCAACCAGAATTTAATTGCTTTGGCCTTAATACCTGTGATGATACGGGGACTGGTTTAGATGCTGGATTAGGGACAGATCCCCCAAATCAAACGTATAATTTCATGAGTTTTTGTGCCTATACGCACATGTTTACTTTGGAACAAAGAGATCGAATGCATGCCACAATAGCAATTCATGATTCATTGACTAAATTAGTTTCTCCAGCCAATTTATTGCTGACAGGTGTTGATTCGAGTTATGTAGTACCCGTATGTGCGGATTTTTCGGTCGATAGGAGTTTGGTATGCGAAGGAGAAAATATAGTCTTTATGAATGAAACTTTCAATGCAGTTTCGACATCATGGACATGGGATTTTGGAGATGGAAATGGAAGCACAATGGAAAATCCGACACATGTTTATTCTACACCTGGATTTTATACGGTGACTCTTACGTCAGGCAATGCTTCATCAAGTAATTCAGTTTCAAAAAACAATTTAATAGAAGTACTCGCATCAACAGGCGGTTTATTAGCACCAGTTATGGAGAGTTTTGAAGATGATAATTTTCCATTTGATTCAACATTACGCAAACAATGGATCATGAAAGATGACGGAGGATCTTCTGTAAATAGAATGGAATCAGCTGGTTATACAGGGGGCGCATCGTTGGCTTTAGATTTAAATTCAACCACAGACGGGGAAGTATATTCTATTATTACTCCAACAATAGACTTTACAAGTGCAGATTGTAATGAATTTACATTTCGGACGGCCTATGCTCAGAATAGCGCCTCGAATAAAGATAGGTTGTCCGTTTATGGGAGTAGAAATTGTTTAGAAAATGAGTCGTTATTGTTCGTGTCGGAAGGGGCTTCGTTAAGTAATGTGAATATGATTTCTTCTACACCTTATATTCCATCTGATACATCTGAATGGGTGCAACATACGGTTCCAGCGATTTTCTTTTCTGGACAAGATAATGTTCGAATTAGATTTGAAATAACTACTGACGGTGGGAATTATTTCTATTTAGATGATGTAAATGTAGGATGTGCAAGTTGTGAAGGAGTATTAAGTCCTGTTTTGGAACAAAATGGATTGGCTTTTCAGACAATGGAAACTTATAGTAGTTATCAATGGTATGAAGATGGTTCTTTAGTTAATGGTGCTACAAATCAACTTTTCCCTATTACTAATAATGGAAATTATTCTGTTCAAGTTACAGATGGAAACGGTTGTTCCGGGACCTCTAATATCTATCAAATGTTGAATTATAGCATATTGGAATCATCGTCAAATTTAGTTTCTATATACCCAAATCCATCCAGAGGGATGGTGAATGTAGATTTTCAGAATAAAACTTCGCATGTGATTGAAGTTTTTAATGCTACGGGGCAAATTATTAAGCGATTGGAGAATCGATCGGATAATATTCAAATTCCATTGCCCAGAGGTACTTATATCTTTAAAGTTGTTTCTGGCGAGGGAATAGATATGCATAAAGTAGTGGTCTATTGATGATGAATAGCGAAGGCCAATTTGGTTGAACAAAGTAGGAATAGAGTCCAATCCTTTCTACTCACCAATATCCTCATTCCACAAATCAGGTTTGTCTTCTATGAATTTGGTCATCATTTCAATGCATTCCTGATTCTCTAAATCAATCACTTCTACTCCATGACTTTCCATGAATTCTCTGGCGCCTTCAAAGGTTTTTGATTCTCCTACGATGACCTTTGGGATTTTAAATTGTACAATCGTTCCGGCACACATATAACATGGCATCAACGTAGAATATATAACAGTGTTTTTAAAACTACCAATTCGTCCCGCATTGTTTAAACAATCCATTTCCCCATGTAAGATTGGATTCAACTCTTGAACTCGCTTATTACGACCTTGCGCTACTAATTTTCCATCTTTGATCAATACGGATCCAATGGGAATGCCGCCTTCGGCTAATCCGTCTTTGGCTTCTTGAATGGCTAGTTTCATGAATTCATCCATAATATAATGTGATTTGTTTGATTAAAAGAAGTGTTTCTTAAGGTTAAACTACAAAAAAAATGTCTGTCAAACCGAATCGTTTGACAGACATTTAAAATTTATTTCAGAGTTATATGTAGTGCTCCTTTTATTTGGCCCGATCTCCAGATCGATCTTTTCGAACGTTTTCCAACGCTTTAGATGGCTCAGGAACATAATGTCCTTTTCCACCTGCACGGTCATCGTTCCATGTATTCGGCACTTGATCAGCAGCTTCCAATTCCGCCCAAGTAACATGTTGTGTACCATCGTCTTTTTTGACCATTGTGATACACTGCTCTACCGGACATACTAATGAGCAAAGGTTACAACCAACACAGTTGTCTTCAATTACATGTGGAATTCGGTTTCCTCCTGTTTCATCAATTGCAATAGCTTGATGTGCACCATCGTCACATGCAATGTAACACAGATCACATCCAATACATTTGTCTTTATTGATTTCTGCTTTTACATCATGCTTTAAGTTAAGGTGTTTCCACTCGGTAACATTTGGCAATGCTTTACCAGCAAAGTCATAAATGGTGGTATATCCCTTATCGGTCATGAATTGTTTTAACCCATCTTCTAGTTCGCGTACAATACCAAATCCATAATGCATAACAGCCGTACAAACTTGTACAGATGTTGAGCCTAGCAAAATGTATTCGACTACATCTCTCCAGGTTTCAATTCCTCCAATACCACTGATTGGAGTACCAGCAATCTGAGGATGCTGAGCTAATTCCTTTACCATATGCAATGCAATCGGCTTTACTGCAGGACCGCAATATCCACCATTCGATCCTTTTCCATCTACTACAGGGTAGGGGGCATAAGAATCTAAATCCACACCGACAATGCTTTTTACGGTGTTGATAAGCGAAATAGCATCTGTTTTTGCTTCCACAGCAGCCAATCCAGGATCGGTAATGTGTGAAATGTTCGGAGATAATTTCGTAATCACTGGTATGTTTGCAGCATCCATAACCCATTCTACAATGGTTTTTAAAGCTACAGGGTCTTGTCCAACGGCAGATCCCATTCCACGTTCACACATCCCATGTGGGCAACCAAAGTTTAATTCAATTCCTTTGGCACCAGCATCTTCTACTCGTTTAATAATATCAATCCATTCTTCCCTGGTATCAACCATAAGAGAGGCAATCGTGGCATGATCTGGGAATCGTTTGGTCACTTCTGCCATTTCACGAAGGTTGTCTTCCAGTGGTCGATCACTAATCAACTCAATATTACTAAAACCAGCCATTCGCGTGTTTCGATAATTGGTTGATCCATAACGACTGGAAACGTTTATAGTAGGCATACCAAGTGTTTTCCATACAGCGCCTCCCCATCCGGCGTCATATGCTTTCATTATTTGATAACCTGAATTGGTTGGAGGGGCAGAAGCAAGCCAAAATGGGTTTGGAGCTTTAATTCCTGCAAAGTCTACGGATAAATCGATCATAATTTCTGTGGTATATCGTATTTATTTAATTTGTGTCTAATGAGTTAATTCGAATCAATAAGTGCATGGCACAATTCGGTTATTTGCTTAAATATTCGTGAATTCCATTGGCAGCTAATTTACCGTCGTAGGCTCCATTCACAACCTCGGCTCCACCGTTGATGGCGTCCCCTCCAGCAAAATATTTCGGATTGGTCGTTTGATTGGTTTCTGGGTTTACCTTAATTCGAGTAGAACCGTCCAATTCAAGTCCGTCTATCAATGAAAGGAAGCCACCTTGCTTGGCTTGTCCCGTTGCTTTAATAACCATGTCACATTCAACAGAACTTCCATCAGCGAATTTTACTGCATTTACGCTACCGTTACCTTCGAATGAAACGGGAGAAGCGTTGAATTTGCCCTTAACTCCTGCGTTAAGTGCTAAATCATATTCAAAACCATATGCGCCCATTTGCTCTTTCGTTCCTCGATATGCCAGTACAACAGAAGCACCCATGCGAGCGGATTCCGAAGCAGCATCCATAGCGGTGTTTCCACCCCCAAGAACCACAACTTTGTCACCTACTTTGGTTTTGGAGTGATTCATTCGTAAATCTTCGATGAATTCTACTGCGCCAATAATTCCATCTTTGTCTTCTCCAGGAATATCTCGAAATGCAGTTGGACCTAATCCAACTCCTAAGAATACAGCACTGTAGTCATTTTCAATTTCGTTCAATTGTGCTCTGCTGGTAATGGGCATGTTGTACTTAATGTTAAAACCAAGTTGGTTTTGCAAGTATTCAATTTCTTCCAATACCTCTTCATTGGTGATTTTGTAAGGGGCAATTCCATATACAGTCAAACCAGAAGGTTTATCTTTTGCCTCGAAAATATCTACTTCGTATCCTAATACACGTAATTCACATGCGGCGGCAATCCCAGCTGGTCCTCCTCCAATAATTGCGATTTTCTTTCCTTGATTAGGCCCAGGCTGGTACATTCTCTTACCTGAATCAATTACCCGTTTTGTAGCATAATTTTGAAGACGCCCAATTTCTACAGCCAATACGTTTTGATGATTGTACACACAAGCACCTTCACATAAAACACCTGTCGGACAAATAGTTCCACAAGCATTTCCCATCCAGTTAGAATCGTAAATGGTTTTTGCAGCGCCTTCTACATTCCCGGTATGAATTTGTTTAATAAATAAAGGAATGTCTATGTGCGTAGGACACGCATTCATGCATGGGGCATCATAGCAAAACAAACATTTTGATGTGGCATAATACGCCTCCGTA
The DNA here is from genome assembly GCA_965277185.1 of Cytophagales bacterium. GTDB lineage: Bacteria > Bacteroidota > Bacteroidia > Cytophagales > JAHDFW01 > JAHDFW01. The sequence goes on from CBDICC010000022.1 coordinate 45,327, forward strand.
TCGTTCATCAATGGTTTCTTTTGCTTGAAATTCTCGACAAACTCTTCTTCGTTGGTTGGTTTTTTATATTCGGACATATTTATTTAATTCTGTTTTTTATATTGTTCAATATGTTATTGGATCTAATTAGGCCTGTATTACGTATCGCTGTATGAATTGAATTCAAGATCCGTGATACTTAGCATATTAAGACTTAATACATATTAATTATAATTTTGTCAAATCTCCGTAAGTTTCAGGTCTTCGATCACGGAAGAATTGCCAAGTAGAACGAGTTTCTTCAATTAAGTCTAAATCAAAATCGGCAATAAGTAATTCATCGTCGTCTCTTGATGCTTCTGCGAAAATTTGACCTCTTGGATCGACAAAGTAAGATTGACCATAAAATTTACCTAGATTCCAAGGTTTTTCCTCTCCAACTCGGTTGATACATCCCATGAAATAACCGTTTGCAGCTGCGTGTGCAGGCTGTTCTAACTTCCATAAGTATTCACTTAGTCCCGCAACCGTTGCAGAAGGGTTATATACAATTTCAGCTCCGTTTAGTCCTAGTGCACGTGCACCATCTGGAAAATGTCTATCGTAGCAAATGTATACACCAACTTTTGCGTACTTGGTTTGGAATACTGGGTAGCCTAAGTTTCCAGGTCTGAAGAAGAACTTCTCCCAAAAACCAGTGGTGTGAGGGATGTGGTTTTTTCGGTATTTACCAAGGTATTCTCCTCCAGCATCAATTACCGCAGTCGTATTGTATAGAAATCCAGCTTGCTCCCGCTCATACAACGAAGCAACAATTACCATGTCGTACTTTTTTGCATATTCTTGAAGACGTTTCGTAGTTGGTCCAGGAACGGCTTCTGCAGACGCATACCATGCTTTGTCCTGACCAGGACAAAAGTAGGGCGTATTGAAAATTTCCTGTAAGCAAAGAATCTGCACACCTTTTTCTCCGGCTTCTTCAATCATCGGAATGTGTTTTTGATACATTGCTTCGCAAATTTCGGGTATAGTACCTTCTCCTTCCGTCATTGGAAGGCTCATTTGGATCAATCCTGATTTTACTATTCTTGGCATATCGTCTTCAATTTATTTAATAATGTGTTTATACGATGTCCTTATTTTAAGATGGACATGTCAATGTTTTTGTTGTTTCGTGTGTTAATATCTAAGTTTTCTAAGGTTTCCGAACGTCCCCACAATTGACTTGTCTAAATGGATTCGTTTGTAAAGCTGAATCAGATCAACCGAAAACGGATGCGAGTTCCTTAGACTAATCGCTTTTCGTCGTCTCTTTTTCGTTATTTCAGTCATACATTTAAGTTTTACTGTTCTAAATTTAAATAGTCAGGGATGTTTTCCCTCTTGGAATGAACTGACCATCTCCTGGTTGCAGTAAGCATTCCTCATTTTCTATTGCGACTTTTCCTCGTAGCAATACGGTTTCTGTTTTACCGGTTACTTCCCATCCTTCATATCCTGAATAATCACAACGCATGTGATGAGTATCGGCAGAAATGGTGTGTTTTTTATTTGGATCAAATACAACTAGATCAGCATCTGCTCCGATGGCAATCGTTCCTTTTCTAGGAAACATACCAAAGATCTTCGCAGCATTTGTGGAACAAATTTCTACAAACTTATTTAAGCTGATTTTTCCTTTAGCTACTCCTTCTGAATACATAAATTCAACGCGGTGTTCGATCGCTGGGTGCCCATTGGGTATTTTGGAAAAGTCATCTTTTCCCATGGCTTTTTGATCAAGCATAAACGGACAATGATCGGTTCCAACAACCTGAATCAGTCCTTGATTGATTCCAGACCACAAAGCCTCTTGGTCTTTCTTTTCTCTTAATGGTGGACTCATTACCCATTTTGCTCCATCTTCTCTTTCGTACAAGGATGCATCAATCATGAGGTATTGAGAACAAGTTTCTATAAAAACTTTTTGATTGCGCTGTGTTGACTTTCGAACCGCATTCAAGGCTCCTTCACATGTCATATGTACAATGTATCCAGGACAACCTGTATATTCTAACATGTCACAAAAACGACCGGATGCCTCCGCTTCGGTTACTTCTGGTTGAGATAAATAATGATAAAGTGGTTTTGTATTTCCTTCGGATAAATTTTTTGCAATTAATGAATCAATCATGTCTCCATTCGTGGCATGAACGGTAACTAATCCTCCGTGTTTTTTAACCACTTTCATTAATTGAACCATTTGCCCGTCGTCAATCATCAACGCCCCTTTATAGGCCATAAATGTTTTAAACGAAGTGATTCCTTCTTCTTCAATCATTTGCACAACTTCCTTCGCAACGTCATCATTGAAGTCTGTAACGGCCATGTGATAAGAAAAATCACCCACCGCTTTTCCAATGGATTTATCTTGCCAAGTTTTTAAGGCATTATGCAATGTATCACCTTGTGTTTGTAAAATGAATTCAATCACGGAGGTTGTTCCCCCATGCAATGCTGCTCGGGTACCCGTTTCGTAATCGTCTGAAGAGTATGTCCCCATAAAGGGCATGTCTAAATGCACATGTGGGTCAATACCACCAGGGAAAATAAGTTTATTTGTAGCATCTATCGTTTTGTCCGCACTGTAGCTCAGATCTTTACCAATAGCTACGATTTTCTCGCCTTCTACGTAAACATCTGCTACAAAGTCCGACTCAGCGGTAACAACTCTTCCATTTTTTATAAGTATTGACATAGGTAATTAAGATCTTGATTGAATATTACGATTAATTTATTGGGCAATAAGTATACGCTTTTTCATTTAAATTTCATAATTCCGGTTCATCTTCATTAAGAATAAGTAGAGTACGAATGCTACACCAAATCCAGCAAACCATGAAACAGAATAGATTGAAGCCATGATAGGTATCCATTTTCCACCGATTGCGATGAATGCTCCTACCACCAACGCTATAATTGCATTCACGTTAAACCCAGAGCCGTGAAATGAATAAATGCCGTTCTCCTTATATAAATCCGCAATCCGAATTGCTTTCTTTCGAATTATAAAATAGTCACAGACTAATACCGCAAGCACAGGCCCCAAAATGGCACTGATATCAATCAGTAATCCTTGAATTTCATTTAACAGAAGCCAGGGGCAAATGATAATTCCCACGATTCCGGTAATGAATCCTCCCATTTTAAAACTTATTTGTTTCGGAAACAGGTTTGAAAATGCATTGGCTGGAGCAATGACGTTTGCAGCAATATTGGTGCTTAACGTTGCAATGAGCATGAAAATTTGAGATATAATAACCACCCATGGGCTTTTAAACTTAGCCAAAAGCGAAATTGGATCCCATGGAGCATCACTGGCAATCAATACATCATCAAAATTGATTACCGCTGCACACGTAACAAAGATTCCTACAAAAGAATACAACATCATCGTACCTGGTAATCCAATAAATTGACCGGTCACTTGAGCTTTTTGACTAGAAGCATATCTAGTTATATCCGCAATACTGAGGGACATGGTTGCCCAAAATCCAACCATTGCAGTAAGCCAGATTAAGTAACTCCATATTTTAGAATTTGAGCCTTCTTCCGTTTGTAGGGAGGAAACAGATACCAGAGAAGAGGTAATCCGCGCTCCTTCGCTATTCGGGCCGGCCAGTTGTATTTGATAATTAGACGTGTCTTCGTATGAATTCAATTTTATACTTTTAGAAGATAGATCATTCCAACCTTGTTTCTTGCCATTAATCGTAAGCTCGTACTTGTTCGCTTTTGGTTTGCCATTCTTGTCTGTAATTGGATTGACAACCAAACTATAACTATTTTTGTATTCCGAATCTGTGATAAAAGCAACAGGCTTTTCTAATTGTTTACTTTGATCCAAAACAATTCCAAATCCACCTGCCTGACTCCATCCCCATCCAATAAGTAATACGCCCATTAATATTAAGATGGGAGCAGAATATTCTTCCAACCATTTAATGCTTTCTGTCCCTTTCCAGATAAAAAACATATTGATAATCCAGAAAATGCCAAAGCAAACGAATTGACCAATTGATAAACCTTCAGCCGCTTCCATTCCTGTAGCAGCAATAAATATGGAATAAATAGCCATTCCTCCAAGCCAAGTATTTACTCCAAACCAGCCACATGCAACGATTCCACGAATCGTGGATGGAATATGAATTCCTTTCGTTCCAAATGAGGAGCGTCCAATGACGGGAAATGGAACACCGTATTTTACACCGGCATGACCATTTAGCACCATCGGTACTGTGATTATTAAGTTGGCAATTCCAATAATGATTAAGGCTTCATACCAGGTAAGTCCTGTTTTGATCATGTAGGAAGCCAATAAATAAGTTGGAATGCAAACAGCCATTCCAACCCAAAGTGCAGTTAAATTCCATATAGACCAGGATCGTTTTCCTTTAGGCACAGGCGCTAAATCTTCACTGTATAAGGGTGAAGAAGAAACGTCTTCTTTTAATTCTACGATATCCTGATTATCTGACATAGACTAACTTTGGTTCAACAATAATTTAGTTGCAATATTGATCCGCGATGGCAATAACTTCCGAAAGAATAGCTAAACCTTCGTCAACTTCTTCTTCGGTAATGATTAATGGAGGTGCAATAAATATAAAATTCCATCGCACAAAGGTAAACATGCCTAACTCACGAATTTTCGCGGCCATTTTATTTGTAACTTCTAAACCGGCACCTGAAGCATTCCACTCCGTTACAGGTTCTTTCGTATCTCGATTTTTAACCAATTCGATACATCCTAATAATCCTGTGTTTCTAAAATCTCCAATAGATGGATGTTTGAGTTTCATTTCTTCCACTCGCGCTTCAATGTAGGCTCCCATCTTAGCGGAACGTTCAATCAAACCATCGTTTTGATAAATTTCGATGTTTGCCAAAGCAGCAGCACACAAAACCGGATGTGCAGAATATGTTAATCCAATTGGAAGCGGTTTTGAATCAAATGTTTTAGCAATTTCATCGGATACCATTACAGCTCCAAGAGGTAAGTAGCCAGAGGTTAACCCCTTAGCCATGCAAATCAAATCTGGTTTTACTCCATGGTGTTCTACGGCAAACATTTTTCCTGTTCGTCCAAAACCGCTCATTACCTCATCATCAATGATAAGAATGCCGTACTTGTCAGCAATCTCTTTAACACGTAACCAAAATCCCTTTGGATATTTCATGCATCCAGAGGATCCGGATTCACCTTCCATAAGAATCGCAGCAACGCTATTCGGGTTTTCAAATTTGATTACCCGCTCCATATGTTCTGCAGCCATTCTACCACATTCTTCAGGGTCCGTAGTTCCCCATGGACATCGATAAGCATAAGGGTTTTCGACATGAATCATATTGGGTACTTGATAGGTATCCATCGCATGTTTTCTAGGATCGCCTCCAGCTGATAATGCAGCATGTGTAGCTCCATGATATGAGCGATAAAATCCCACTATTTTAGAGCGACCTGTATATATTCGAGCCAACTTAATGGCATTCTCAATTGCCTCAGCACCACCCAAGGTGAAAAAAGCCTTGGTTAGATTGTCGGGAGTGATTTCAGCTAATTTTTTACCCAATTTCCCTCGAACTTCTGTAGCCATTCCAGGATAGACGAACTGTATTTCACTCATTTGTTTCATCACAGCATCCATGACCCGAGTATCTCCATGACCAATATTTACGTTCATCAATTGAGAGGAAAAATCAAGATATTTTTTACCGTCACGGTCATGAACATAGACCCCTTTGGCAGATTCCGCATTGATTGGATTCAATCCTCCTTGTGGAGACCACGAAAATAACGTGTGATCCAAGTTGTTTTTTATGATTTCAGATTTGTCGATTGTAGCTGTTTTCATAGTTAACAATTATCTATTAATTGATTAATAATGAAGAAGGTGTAATTCGAGTAAAAAACTTGGTATTACTTATTACACCCTTCTATCAATTCATTGTGTTTCTTTTGGTTTTTATATTTAGTTAGTTGAATAAAGTAATCATATTAAGTTATTACTTATTTATCAATTAATTAGCTCATCCAGTTTGTTTTTGCATCCGGATTCCACTTAATCGTCGTTTTCTTATTTTGTGTCCAAAATTCAATTGAACTTCTTCCAGTAATATCCGCCACTCCAAATTTAGATTCATTCCAACCTCCAAATGGAAATGGTTCTCTAGGAACAGGAACTCCTACATTTACACCAATCATTCCTGCACTTGCACGTTCCATTACTTGCTTAGCTAAACCACCACTTTGGGTAAATACGGCAGCTGCATTTCCATAGTTTGAACTGTTTTCGATGCGAATCGCCTCATCCAAATCTTTTGCTCGGATAATTGAAATTACCGGCCCGAAAATTTCTTCTTTGGCTACGCTCATTTCAGGTGTTACGTGGTCAATAATAGTTGGTCCAACATAAAAACCTCCATCTTTACCAGCTACCGAAGCACCTCTTCCATCCACTAATATTTTAGCTCCGTCTTTTTCTGCCTGTGCGATATAGCCTTCAATTCGTTCTTTCGCTTCTTTAGTGATTACAGATCCCAATGAATCGCCTAAGACAATTTCGGAAGCAACTTCTACCATTCGATCAATAATAGGCTGTACTTGATCTACACCTACCATAACAGAGGCTGCCATACATCTTTGTCCGGCACAACCAGCCATGGAAGCAACTACATTTGATGCAGTCATTTCTAGGTGCGCATCCGGTAATACAATTAGGTGATTCTTCGCACCACCTAGAGCAACGCATCTTTTAAGATTTGAAGTTGCTCGCTTGTATACAATTTTTGCTACGTGTGTTGATCCTACAAAAGAAACAGCTTCGATTCCAGGATGATCACAAATGGATTCTACTACTTCTTTTCCACCGTTTACTACATTAAATACGCCATCAGGAAGACCAGCTTCTTTTAATAGTTCTGCAATTCGAACCACGCTTAATGGAACTAATTCTGAAGGTTTCATAACCATTGTGTTTCCTAATACCAATGCATTAGGCAACGTCCAATGTGGAACCATATTTGGGAAATTAAATGGTGCAATACATGCCACTACTCCAAGAGGTTTTCGTTCAATTCGGCATTCTACACCACCGCTCACTTCTTGTACTTCATTCGTGACAATTTGCGGCATAGAGCAGGCAAATTCACATAGTTCCATGCTTTTTTCTACCTCTGCTTTGGCTTCACCGTAGGTTTTACCATTTTCCAATTGAACTAATTTTGTTAATTCATCTGAGTGTTTTTCAAGTAATGTTCTATATCTGAAAAAGATCTGAACTCGTTCTTTCATCGTCTTACCTGACCATGCCGGATATGCATCACTTGCAGCTTTCACTGCCTGATCTAAATCGTCATAAGTAGATAAAGGTAATGTAGATATTATTTCACCGGTTAAAGGACTTACTACGTCCATGGAAGGTTGACCATTGCGTGTAAACTGGCCATTGATGTAATTTTTAACTTCCGGTTGTTTTACCAAAGTTTCCATAAGTTTATAATAAATTAATCGTAATAAATTTGAATTCTAATCAGCTTTCAGGTGCCTTCTTCAACCTTCCAAAGTACAAGGGAGAATCGCCGTTGATCACAAAGCAATAAACCAAACGTAACAAATTAAGTCCTTTTTTCAAAGTAAAGAGCAAGCTAATGTAGGCTGTTGTGACCATGCGGTGCTGAGCTATATTTATCCTATTTCTGAGCTTGCTAGGCTATTATTGTATATTATTATACATGCCATTCATTGAATATAATAAACTTTCTTAAATTTAAAGTTGCAAACATTAACTTGAAACTGGTATGAAAAATCAAATGACAATTGCCTTATTGTTAAGTGTATTTCTTTTTGGGTGCAACCGCATTTATAAAGATCCAAATACGACCGAACATTCTCTTAAACATGACGGTGAGGATCGAAAATATATTGTACACTTACCAGAAGGTTTTTCGTCGGATCAATCATATCCTTTGGTGTTAGCGCTTCATGGTGGGCATCAAAGTGCTGAGAAGGCGGCAAAGCACTTTCAATGGCGCGATAAAGCAGATGAGGAAGGGTTTGTAGTGGTATTTCCAGATGGATTAAATGATCATTGGAACGACGCTCGAGGAACCACTAAATCGAGCGAAGATAATGTGGATGACGTAGGTTTTATTTCGGATCTTATAGATGAATTGGTTTTGACATCTTCGGTTAATTCCAGCAAAGTTTTTGTAACTGGTGGCTCGAATGGAGGATTTATGACCTATCGTTTGGCATGTGAATTATCTGAAAAGATTACAGCAGTAGCTCCAGTTATAGCCACCATGCCTGTTGATCAAATTTGTAATCCGTCAAAAGTAATGCCGATTCATATTATCGTAGGAACCGAAGATGTATTTGTTCCATTCGAAGGAGGAGAAATGGAACGAGGGGCTGGCGGATTCATTACGTCAGCAGATAGTACCTTTAAAAGATGGGGAGAATTAAATGGTTGCGATCAGGAAATCGTTTCAAAGGACTGGACAGATCAACATGATGATGGAACAACGGTTTCAACATTACGATTCGAAGGATGCCATGATTCGATTTCCGAACATACTGTTCTTATGCTTATTGAAGGTGGAGGGCATGAGTGGATGGGGGCCTCAGGTTTGTCTGTTGCAAATAAAGGGGACGGAAATAAGTGCCTTGAAATTGAGGCCACAGATGTAATTTGGGATTTCTTTTCTGAATTTATTTAAGGAAAAATAGGGTAGCGATAAATGGCGAAAATTAAAGTGAATACCTCACTCAACGCACTATTTTTTTTTTATGATGTTTCTTTTTATCCGGTTGTGGTAAATCTCCTTATCGCTATGTTCCTTCCACTCTTTCGTAATAAGGTGAATTCTAGTATCTGACATTTATAATTAAAAGTATTAGCAGGGATGTTTGTGTCTTTGTGATGTATAAAATCAATTAATAGTCTGTTTTCTATATAAAATGCAAGAATTAATTGTTATTTTAGTGTTATAGTGAAAATCTAAGCATTTGAATGAACGACATTACAAAGAAGCAAGCCACTTTAGAATACATTACTAAGCAAATAGATGTTTGGAACAGTACGGCGACGCACAAGAAACACACCATAACAACTTGGCGAAGAAGGATGTTTGTGTTGGTGATTATTGGAACCTTTTTGGGATTGATGAGCCAATGGGTGAGTAATTATTATGCTGGAGGGGTAGATGTGTATAAAATTCACTCTATTCTTGCCATTGCAAGTGCTACGGCAATTGCTTTGGCTTCTTATGCTGGTTCCCAAATCTTGACATCTGATTTGGAGAAAACACAGATTAAATCTCGTGCCGCCGCGGAAGCGTTGAAAGTTCAAGGGTTTTTATATTTAATGGGCGCAGCTCCATATAACCGTAATAGCTCGGATAAAATAATTTACGATCGACTTGAATCCATACTGAAAGGTGTAGAAGATATTACCCCGGATTTTAATTTAGAAAAAGCACCGAATCCCTTTTTAACTACGGTATTACGTATTCTTTCTCTTGGTTTGTACAAGCCCTATGATCCAACTAGACGCTGGAAACATAAGTTTAAATCAGATATGACCTTTACGGAGTATTTTGAAGAACGTGTAAAGGGACAGATTGAAGGCTATTATTTGAAAAAAGCCGCCAATTTTCAGAAGATTATCAATAGAGGTAATGCGCTTTGCGTGATTTTCGGTTTTCTTGGAGTTGCAGTTGGAACCGTAGCTGCCACAACTTCAACAGGAGGAGCTATGTGGATTGCTTTTCTAAGTACAGCCTCTGCTTCAATCGGGTCATATATTCATGCAAACAAATATGAATTTCTTATGTTGTCTTATGTGACGACGGCGAGTCAATTGGAATTGTTATCTGCCAAGCAGCAAAGTATGAATAATATTAGTCCTACTGCACAACGTAAATTTGTGTCGGAGACAGAAACGGTATTTGCGATGGAACACAGTGCTTGGATTTCAGAAGTTGCAGGAATTAAGGAGGAAGATTTGCTGGAAGAGGAAGAAGCGGCCAATCTGGAAATGATGAGAGGCCACATTCAACAAGGGACGGGTAAAATTGATTTAGCAAGTTTAAAAGAGGCAAATAGTACGGCTTCGAATAGTATCTCAACGTTAGAAGTGAATTCCGAATCAAAGGAGGCGGACAAGGATGTATCCGATCCGGGAGAAACTACACCAGCGGAGCAGGAAAATTTCATCAATGATGACGGCGAAGAAGCGATGGGATAATGTGCTTGAAAAGATGTAAATAAAATTAATGCTAGGTCTATAATTAACTTGGTGAAGTTGGAAAATAAAAGGATATGTAAATAAGTATGAAAGTATATTTAGAAACACCTGGAGGGAAATCAAGTATGAAAGATGAGTTGTTGATGAAAATGAAAGATACATCGGTGGAAATAATTATTGATTCCGCAGCGGAAAAGTCGGATTGTTCAAAATATGTGTACTTGATTACTCCTGAATTAAAGGGGATAAATGGAATTGTGAATGCTGTGAATGATTCTAATCATCATGCTACTAAGACCGTGTTTTGTACCCTAATGGAGGATGATGGAAAACGTTTTACAGAGCATCAAATAAAATCGTTGGTGGCAACGGGTAAAATGGTGCAAGTGAACGGAGGCGTTTGGTGTGAAAATATGGAAGAAATTGTTTCTTATTTAGGGGCGCTTCCAAAATGAAAAAGTGATTTAAATAAGAAGTAGGTGTCCGATTGAATTGATTTTTAATCTGGCCAAAACGAATATAAAATAAAGTTCAGTTCAACTAATTAAATGCAAGATCCAAAGGACCATACGGAGGACGAAAATAAAAATATACGTCAAGAAAACGAGGATCAACCCAAGGCCAAGGAGGACTTGAGTGAATTGGAGCAAGAATTTCGCTTTAATTCAGGGGTAATTCCTAAGACGGAATATTTTGATTTATTCATTTCCTATAAACGGGATAATGGAGAAGATCATGGACAGGTATTGGCTTTTGATTTATATGAAAGATTAACAAAAGAAGGGTACAAAGTTTGGTTGGATAATCAAGAAATTGGATTTTCCACAGACTTTGAAAAACGGATTGAGTTAGCTATTCTGCACTCAAGAAAATTCATTTGCATCATCGGACCGGGTTGGGTAGAATCCCCTAATTGCCGATTTGAAGTCATAAAAGCGGCGGAATTTGGAAAGAGAATTGTTCCTATTCACTATCAAGAATTTAGACATTTGCTTAAGGCAAAGATGGATGAAGGAGCGTTGACAGATGTTGAATGGCGTAAAATTGACAAACCTCAAGAAATTGATTTTAGTTCGAAAAGCAAATACAAACAAGGGTATAGTGATTTAAGGGAGGTGTGCAATTTGCATCGCATTCATTATCATCAGCACACTAAGATCATGTGCGAAAGCTTCTATTGGAGCAAAAACCATCATCCAAAAACCATGTTGTTTCGCGGTGCCACATTATCGAAAGTGAAACTGCTTAAATCCAAATGTGATGGCGACGAAGATTTACCTGATTTTACGGAACTTCAAAATGAATTTATTAATGCTTCGGAAGCGTTTGTTTCGAGCGAAGTGTCCAATAAGAGTAATGTCTATGTGGCCTTTGATCCAGATGAATTGGCATATGCCATGGAATTGGACATGGAACTTAAGTTAAGAAACGTTTCTACATGGTTTGAAGCGAAGCGCAAATTGGCATTGGAAGAGGAAGTATATCAGCAAGCGTTGATTAGTTGTGAGAGTGTTTTAGAGGTGATATTTCCTGGGGAAGCGGAGGATAAAGTTGATCCAAGAATTGTATTTGCATCAAGCAAAAAGAAGCGGATTATAAAAGTAACCAACTCACGGGAAGTGTTGAAGGAGTTGGAAGAAAAAGAAGGGCGAAATGTGTTTTTCTGGAATGATCAGGAAAATATCGATGGGTTAATTTCATATATTAAGGGAGATCGAGTTTATAATCAGGCCCATTCAACATTATTAGAACAGGCTTTTCAATGGGAGAAATCGGGCAAACACGATAGTAAGTTGCTCTATATTCAGGATGCATACGAGGCTCGAACTTGGTATTTGGAAGCGGAGAAAGTAGGGACGGAGCCTCAACCTGGCGTTGCAATGGTTGATTTTGTAGATAGAAGTATTGCGAAAGGAGAAACGGCCCGAAGAAGAAAAGCAATGGCTTTTTGGACAATTCTAACGGGAATTGTGGCATTGTTGTTTTTCGGTATTGCAGGAACCATTTCTTATTTTAAACTGACAGATCTTAAAGAAGAAGCGAAGCTGGTGAAAGCAGAGGCGGACCAAGCGCAGAAAGATGTAGTAAAGGCTTTGGAAAGTATGAGTGATGCTAAAATAATAGCAGCTCAAGCCAAAGATGACGCAAAGAAAGCTGAAAAAGACGTAGAGTTAGCGATGGAAAAGGTCGAACAGGCTCAGAAAGATGTGGAAAATGCTAAAGAAGATGTAAAAGAGGCGACGGAGAATGCTATAGCAGCTGGAAAAATGGCAAAAGACGCATTGGACCAAGCAAATGAAACTAGAAATAAAGCAGTAGTGGATAGTCTTGCAGCGGCAACAAATTTGAAAAAAGCTAATTTTAAAATAGACTTTGCAGAACTTAAGTCACGCATGTTGAACTTGGTTAATGCCAGCGAACTTTATGTTAAAGCAGCCATTGAATTTCATCAGCTAAATGATGAAGTTGAAGCAGAGAAGGCAGCTGAACAAGGATATCAAAGTTTAAGGGGTGATATGAACAAATTGGTTGAGAATGCTCCTGAAGAGTTGAAGAAAGACAAAAAGACGTTTGCCGAAATTTTGTTATTCAAGGATCGGATTAATTCCATTCAAAGCCAGGGGTTTTACGAAGCTTATTTGCCTTTGGTTGCAGATTCCTCCCCGTTTAGTTTGGTATATAAAGATATGGTCCGTGAAGAATCGGTAGTAATAGATCATTTAAAAAACAAAGTTAATTTGAGCCCAAAAAATTCGGGTAAGTTAGAAATTATTCAAAATGGAGAAAACACAGTATCGTACCGTGGTCCAGATGGATATCCAAGACCTGACTTGCTTGCGTCACTTCTGGAACAAAATAAGGATCAATTGGTTTATATCTCAGCCATTAGCATTCCCGAAAGTCGAAACAACATGGTGATCGGATATTCGAATGGAAAAATAGAAGTATGGAGTTTTGCCTTAGAAGTCGTGATTAAAATGTTTCCGCATCATCAGCCATATCGAATAACCTCTTTGGCACATAATTTTAATGCAACTCAATTGGCTGTAGCAAGTGTTGATCGAACACTCAGTATTATCGGTTTGAATTCAGAAGGAGCACAAAATGAAAAAGATAAAATCTTATTTGAGCGAAACTTTGAATCTAGAATTTTAGAGATAGAATATTGGAATAATAGCACGCTGCTTACCAATACGTGGAAAGAGAAATGTAAAGTCTGGTGTACGGATGTGGACGAATTGAGGGCAGAATCTAAGAAAAAAGTGCAATGAGAATCCGAATAGCAATATTACTTGGAACAATGATGTGCCTGGTCTCCAACTTGGCCGCACAGAATAGATCCGATCGTTTTGTGTTGGTTCGGGAAGCCAACACAAATAAGCCTGTTGTAGGTGCTAGAGTGTATTGGAAGGGAGAATCCAACAAAGCAAAAATGACCGATGATCACGGGGAAGTTATTATTTCAAAAAAGAAAAGACATTTGACATTAGTAGTTGAAAAAAGTGGTAAGAAGATAAAGCTCGTTCAGGTGGGAAATGAGAAGTATGAATTGGACGTGTTTTTAGAGAAAAAAGGAGCCACTTCCGTTACCGCGTCGCGTTGGGAGCAGTCGATAAACGAAACACCGGCAAGCATCGTTCTAATAACAAGAGAACAAATAGAACAATACGGGTATTTGTCATTGCAGGAAATACTGGAAAGTGTTCCCGGTGTATTTACCATTGATCACCGATCTGAATCAGATGTAACAATCGGAATTCGAGGTTTTTGGGCGCCATTTAATAGAAACGTAATGATTCAGGTGAATGGGGTAAATATGCTGTCTGAAAGACAAAATGATTATTCCCTTAATAAGATAAATGTTTCGGTTGAGGGCATTGATCGGATCGAAATTGTACGAGGCCCCATGTCTGTAATTTACGGAGCAGGAGCATTTTTTGGTGTAATAAATATAATTACAAACGAAGCGGAACGTCCAGAGGAAATCCAGGCGTCTATGGGGTATGGATCTCAAAACGGACAGAGAGGATCCATTCGATATTCAGTGAATAAAGGCGACCTTAAGTTGTCCGTCAATGCAATGATTCGATCGCGTGAATCCTTTAATCAAAAGTGGGATGATATGGTTTCTGATACAATGTACCTTACCGACTTTAAGGCATATCCGGAAGACAATCAAACAACCATCTCGGATTATAGACATACGAATATTAATCCGGCACGTTATGCAAAAAAGCATCAATCATTTAATACCGCAATTCAGTATAATAATTTTACGGCAAACGTGAATTATGCTGAATCTAACTATGGTTTTAGCTTTTTATTCCCCGGACCAGACAGCATCAATCCCTATAAATCAGGCACCTTGAATACGCAGCTTGGGTATCTCTTGAGTTTGGACAGCCTAAACTTGGATATTGAAGCGAAAGTGACCTATATGAATTCGTTGGTGGACGCGACTTACAATTATATTTACGATACGGCTTACACGCCCGGACAAAATAGAGTAGGATCCATACGAAATGAATTGAATCTTCGTAAAACAATTCTTGATTCGAAAAGTGGGGGACAGACCGGAAAAGTAGATCTCGATGTAATTGGAGGAGCGTATTTTAATCGAAACTTCTTAAATAACTCCATATATAATGCCGCTGAATTTGGACTTAGAAACTGGTATATTGGCCTACCTGAAGGAGAAAATTTAGATACACGAGCAGGTTATTTGCAGGCAAACTTTAAGCATGAACGATTACAGATTGTAGCCGGAGCCAGATTGGAAAAACAGGCTGGATATCAAATGTTAAGTCAAATCAATGTAGATGTGCAGGATACTGCTGTCCAAGTTACAAAGTATCATGCCTTAAATGATAACGATAGCCTTCATTTTATCCCGAGACTAGCCATTATTCGCCCACTTCAAAAAGATACATCTAGCCGGAAGGTAAAACAATTTTTGAAGGCCATGTATGGCAAAGCAATAAAACAAGCAAGCGTGGTCGATAACACCAACGATATCCTTGCAAATGATAGCATTCTGATTAAGAAGTATTTGCAGCCTGAAAAAATGAATGCATATGAGTTAGGATATAGCTTTCAAAAAGAAGAGGATGGATTAGAATTGAACTTGAATGTCTTTCGAAATAATTTAGTGAACCTGGTGACCAGACAGACCATTTTTGAGGATGGCTCTTATAAAACCCTTAGCACAAATGGTAATGGAGCATTGATTACCAATGGGATTGAATTTATTGCACGAAAGACGTTTGTCCCGGAACATAAAGAAGTTATGGGAAAATCAATGGTAAAAGGTTTAACGCTTCACACAGAATTAGATGTTACGTATCAAAATACATATCAGGCAAATGGGAACAAAATACTTAAAGAAGATTCCGTTTCCTTCTCGCCAAATTTGCTAGGAAATTTAAATGTGCGTGGACATTATGAGCATATTGCTTTTGGAATGAATCTCAATTATGTAGGTAAGATGAATGCTTATTTTGAGACGAGCACCAATCAAACGACTCAATCGATTGGAGCAAATACACCAGGTTATTTTCGTCTTGGATTAAACATTCGATTTAAAAAAATGAAATTATTTGGCAAGAAGGGAGGCAGATGGTACGTCAACATTCGTGGCTCAAACGTATTAAACAAAAAGTATTTATATCCAACCTATACACTCAACCGTTGGGCTGACAAAGGTATGTTAGGCCGATCTCAACAAGTATTACTTTCATTAGGTTGTAAATTTTGATTATAGAAAATATGATAACCCAGTCGCTAACAAGTCACCAAAATGCAATTTGGCTGGAATCCAGATTATTTAAAGATAAACCAATCTTTAATATTGGCACGTATATCCGCTTAAATGGAGTGCCGGATTTTGACCTTTTGCAAAGATCGATCCAGCAAGTTATTAATTCAAATGATGCAATGCGGATTCAAATGACTCAACATATTGACCGTTGTGAGCAATTATTTAAACCAGAACGCACATTTGTCTTAGGGTTCGAGGATTTTTCTCAACATACCAATCCAGAATTGAATGCGGTGGAATGGATGGAACAAACATTTGTAAAGCCAATTTCACTTTCAGATGATACGCTCTATCATATAGTCCTTGTCAAAGTAAATGAGAAATGCTCTTATTTGTTTCTGAAACATCATCATATCTATATTGATGGTTGGTCACGCGCACTTTTAGTTCGGAAAATCAGTCAGGCTTATAATGCATTCGCGTTAAATCAGACATTTTCTGATACCAGCTTCTTCTCAACTATAATAGCTGAACAAAATGCAGAGCAAGAGCAAGTAACTAAAAATGAAAAAGCCGCAATTCAAGAGTTTTGGGAGCAGCAATTTTCAGATTTTAACCGAACACCATTATTTGATAAAGTTCATCCGGATCAAGGTGGATTACCGAGTCAAAGACATAGACTTCAATTAGAGCAAGAAGTATATAGTAAGTTTCAATTACCTAATACTCCGGATAGTAAGGCCCGTTTTTATTATTTATTATCGGCATTGTACCTAACATTATCTAGGGCTACCGGTAAAAAGGAAGTTGTAATTGGGGTGCCGCTATTGAATCGATTCAATGAAACGGAACTAAATACCATAGGGTATTTTGTAAGTATTCTTCCATTGAGACTGTCGTTTGAAGCTTCCATTACATTTGAAGAATTGGCGGAAGGAATACGAGCGAAAATGTGGGAATCATTACCTTATAGAGATGTATCGATTCAGGAGATTAATAAGGTTTTAGGAGTGAATTTTAGTAATTCAACACAGTTATATGATGTTGTTTTTTCATTCGAACCACATAATCACGATTGCTCATTTGGAAATGCGGCCGTAACGAATGCCGGAACATTTTCCAGTGATTTTGAACAGAATGCACTGGTGATGCATGTACAAAATTTTAATCAAGAAGATTTTGTAAACATTGAATTTGATCATAATCTGAATTATATAAGTAAAACTGAAGTTGAG
This sequence comes from Cytophagales bacterium, assembly GCA_965277185.1. GTDB lineage: Bacteria > Bacteroidota > Bacteroidia > Cytophagales > JAHDFW01 > JAHDFW01. Next base: position 62,588 of record CBDICC010000022.1, read on the forward strand.
ATTCTAAGCCAACGATTTAAAAATGTAATTCAACATTTTGTAGATCCCATTAATCAAAAAAGGGAAATAGCTCAGGTAAATGTTCTTTTTAAGGACGAATGGAGAACTTTATTGAGTTATGGAGAAGGAAAAAATGTAGCTGTTCCTCCCGTTAATTTAGTGCATATAATTAAGGAAACAGTAGATAGAAATCCAAATAAAGTAGCTATCCGATTGGAGAACGAAGCACTTTCGTATGCAGAGTTGTGGAATCAGGCGAATAGTTTAGCACAAGAATTAAAGAATCAAGGAGCGAAGCCGTTTGATGTAATTGGAATCGCGTTACCAAGATCAATAGATGTGATTCCCTCTATGGTAGGAATCTTGATTTGTGGTTGCGCATACGTTCCAATGGATTCGACCCAGCCAGAAGATCGTTTACAATTCATCTTAGAGGAAACTCAGATGAAAATGGTTGTGTCAACCAAAGAAGATTTCACTTTGTCTACCGTTCCAATAATACGGGTAGAAGAAGTAACATATCAATCAATTGCCAATGACTTGTACGACAAAGGAATTGAGAACCTTCGTAGTCCAGAGGATTTAGCCTATATACTGTTTACATCTGGAACGACAGGAAGACCCAAAGGAGTACAAATTTCAGATACAGGAATCATTAATTTGGTTTTGGGACTCCAGGATGAAGTGTATAAAGATTACTCCGATACAATACGTTTAGGATTGCTCTCCTCATTTCTGTTTGATGCTTCCGTTCAGCATATTTATGCTTGTCTTATTTTAGGATTGGAGTTGGTTGTTGTACCGGGCCCAGTACGTAAGGATGGGAAGCTATTGGCACAATTTCTGGCGGATGAGAAGATTGATGTTTGCGACGGAATTCCTTCCCATATGAGTACGATGTTGGCTCGCGTCGATGAAGCCCCCAATGATTTTAATGTGCAGCATTTTATTCTTGGAGGGGAATCATTGGATAGTGGTTTAGTTCAGAAAATGTTTGATTGGACCGGAAATAATCAATTAAAGATCTCCAATGTATATGGGCCAACCGAATGTACCGTTGATTCTACTATTTACACATTGGATCATACCATATTTACAAGAAATCCAGCAATTCCGATTGGGCGTCCATTTCAAAATTTACAAGCTTGGGTTGTCGATGGTAATGGAGTCCCGGTGCCACCAGGAGTTTCTGGAGAATTATATATGGCTGGACATGGATTGTCCACCGGCTATGTTGGACGACCAGAACTGACAAATACGAAATTTGTCCACGCTGCATATTTGCCCATTGAAGATTCCAAAAAAGTTTATAAAACAGGGGATCAGGTATGCTGGAATAACAATGGTGAATTGCTTTTTCAAGGAAGGGTAGATCATCAGGTTAAAGTGCGAGGATATCGGATTGAATTAGCTGAAATTGAACACGCCATTGCACGACTTCCGAAAGTGTTGCAATGTGCAGTTGTATTACAAAAAGGAGAGAATCAGTCCAGTTTGATTGGGTGCCTTCGCGTGGAAAAAGGAATGGGATTAGACAGCGATGGAATAAAAGAAGCGTTAAAAGAACTTCTTCCAGGATATATGATTCCGAATCATATCCATGTAATGCTTGAATTTCCGATGACCAAAACCGGAAAAATAGATCGGAGAAAATTACTTGACCATGTGGTGCGCGAATTAGATGATGCACGAAAATCAGGTAGAAAACCAGAAACGGAAACGGAGATCAAACTTGCGGAGATATGGAAAGACGTATTGAATTTATCCGATATTGACATAGAAGAGGGGTTTTTCATGCAGGGAGGAGATTCATTGAGTTTGGTATATTTATTAGCTAAAATTGAGAAAGCATTTAAAGTAGAACTTTCAATGACTCAATTTGCTACCAAAAACTCTTTAAAGGATACGGCAGAGTTCATAGACAATAAAGACAGTATTGTACGCGAGCAAGTAGATTGGCATGCCGAAACGAATTCCATTCATTCCGTATTGAAGAAACCATCATTGCCTCAAAACTCAGAAAGGAAAAAGGCTTTTTTAACGGGTGTAACTGGATTTGTAGGAGCATTTATTCTTCGAGAGTTACTGGAAGAATTTGAGCAGGTTTATTGCCATATTCGAACGGAGAGCATTGAAAAAGGCTGGGATAAATTGCACAAATCCTTAGCACGTTTTAATATATCGTTGACGTCCGAACAACAATCCCAGATTGAATTAATTCCGGGTGACTTAGGAAATCCGAATCTAGGCATAACCTCAAAGCTGTTTGAAGTAATGAGTTCCGAAGTAGACGTGATCTATCATTGCGGAGCTGTAGTGAATTTTATGGCAGATTATCCTGCGGTAAAGGCAGCAAATGTCGGATCCGTTCAAACCTTATTAAATCTATGTACGGAGGGCAAGCGAAAACAATTTAATTATGTTTCTACAAAAGGAGTTTTTGCATTGACAGATGGTGATTTTAACGAACATAGCAGCCTTGTAGATCAGGTGCATTATATGGATCGTGGGTATGAACCAGGGAAATGGATTGCGGAAGGATTGATTGAGAAAACACGTCAGGTGGGTCGCATTGATACCAATGTGTTTCGATTGGCTAGGATCACAGGAACAACTACGGACGGGAGCGCAAGAATGGATGACTTTTTCCATCGATTTTTAAGAGGTTGTATCATCCTTCAATGTTTCCCGGAAGAGATGAAAAGATTGGAATTAGATCTTACGCCAGTCGATTTAACGGCTCAATCGATTGTTAAATTGTCAGGACAACACGATTCGGAGATATTCCATGTTGTCAACCATAAAAAAGCTACCTATGGTAGGCTGGTAGAAGTTATAAAAGAGGAAGGGATAAATGTTGAAATGGTAAGTTATAAGGAGTGGATGAAAAGAGTGGACGTTTTGAACGATGAAAACCAAAACAATCCGCTATTTTTGATAACACCCATATTACGTCAGCAAAGTTGGTATGCCAACGACAAGATGCAATTTAGGAATGAAAAGACGGTAGGTCAAATGGAGAAGTTGGAATTAGAGTGGCCATCGGGTGAATTGCTATGGGATACTTATGTACGAAACATTCGGAGTAAATTTCCAGACTGATACAAACGAAACTCAAACCAATTGAATGAAAGTATTTTTAGGAGGTACAGTAAATGGTTCAAAATGGCGTAGCCGTGTAAAAGAAGAGCTAATTGTTGATTATTTCGATCCGGTAGTAGATGACTGGAATGATGCTGCATACGAACGTGAGCTGTCAGAACGTCGTAATTGCGATTATTTGTTGTATGTTCTTACTCCAAAAATCACAGGCTATTATGCCGTTGCCGAGGTCACAGATGATTCTTATCGGCGCCCTGATCGAACTTTATATTGTTTCTTAGAGGAGGACGAAGAAGATCGTTTTTCTCCAGATGAAATTGAGGAATTTAATTTATTAGGAGAAGTAGTTACCGCTAACGGAGCTAAATGGCTCAAAAGCATTGACGAAGTCATTACATTTCTTAATGCATCCAGTTCCCAGATTTTAGAAGAAGAAGGCGATGTTTATTATGACGCTTTTATCTCCTATGGAAAGCGGGAAAGTTTTGATTTTACAAACAAGCTTTCCAATCAACTCGCGGATATGGATTACAATGTTTTTCACGATGCAAATGATATTCCTTTTATCGTAGAAAACGAGCAGCTTATTTACGATAATATCCTTAAGTCGGATAACTTTATTTATGTCATCACTCCCAATGCTGTCCGATCTGAGTATTGTGAGAAAGAGTTGGACTTTGCAATAAAGTATAAAAAGAGAATAATTCCGGTGCAACAATCGGAATTAAAGGAGCGAGAACGATTGGATGACATTGTAGCAATGAAGTCGATCATTCAATATGATCATACAGATTCGGATTTACAAAAAGTGGCAGACGAAATTAGCGTTGCTATGAAAAAGGATAAGTCCTACATTCATTTGCATTCTAAATTGATGTTCCAAGCCCGAAATTGGCAGTCCAATGGGCGTCCGCAAGGAGATTTGCTGTATGGAAAAGAGCGGAGTGAGGCAGTAGATTGGTTGGAAGAATCAAGCCAAATAATTTTGCCTTTGCAAATGCATTATGAATTCATAGAAGCATCTAAAAGTTTATCTTTTATGATGCTGATTCTGTTATGGTTGGAGCGTCAAACACGCTTTTTTACCAAGTTGAAATGGTTTGATAAAATAACCCTAATGATCGGAATGGGGAATCCGATAGCAATGGCTTTCCAGTTAAAAGAATTGATATTTTCACCAGATGCTGGACGATACGAATCCGTTTCAGTCCCTATGTGGTCTCTTTTCTTCTTAATCCAGTTAACGTTAACTTTCGTTGGGATCAAGAGCAAAGATTTAGGATTGTTTATAAGTATGGTGCTTAGCGGACTTATTTCACTTTCTGTTATTGCATTAGTTTTAGCTAATGGATGATAAAATCTTTTTTCTATTCTAATTTAGCAGCTGATTGGCATTTTGGAATGAATTCAATTTCTCATGCCAATTACTGTGCAATTAAGATTGAATAGGAATGGATAAAAAAAGTTTAGGAAATACGGACTACTATGTTTCAGAGGCATGTCTGGGAACGATGTACTTTGGGACTAAGGTAGCCAAAGAAAATGCATTTAGAGTCTTGGATTGCTATATCGATCATGGGGGAAACTTTATTGATACAGCGAATAATTATGCCTATTGGGTAGGAGGTACTGGAGATGAAAGCGAACTTCTTTTAGGACAATGGATGAAAGAGCGTGGCAATCGCAATAACGTTGTGCTGTCCTCTAAGGTGGGTGCCCGACCGGATGTAAATCCGAGCAATCAATTTAAGCTAGAAGGATTGTCTAAAAAAACCATAATCAAAGGGGTAGAGAATAGTTTGAGAAGATTAAAGTGCAGCTATTTGGATTTGTGTTACTTGCATGTTGATTTACTTGAATATCCCTTGCACGAACGTTTGGAAGCACTTTACATTCTGAAAAAGGACGGGAAAATTGTTTCAAAGGGATGTAGTAATATTCGGTCGGATCGTTATGTAGAGTCCGAAGAATTAAATGAAAAAAATGGGTGGAGTGCATTCTCTGCAGTCCAACAGAAATTTAGTTATTTGCTACCTGAAAAGATAGACCCAGAAGCGTTGTTGAAATTCGTTGACCAACCGTTGATTCAAGAATGTGAAAAAAGGAATGCAGCATTATTGACGTATTCTGTGTTGCTGCTGGGGGCGTATGAAAAGGGATTTGAAGCATTGCCTGAGGAGTATCAATCGAGCGAAAATCGCAATAAATATGCTCAAATTTCGGAAGAAGCATCGGAATATGGTTGGACTCCATCTCAATGGGTGTTGAATTGGGTTCGAAATCAATCGAAACAAATCATTCCCATTATTGCGGCAAGTAGTACAAAACAATTAGAAGAGAATCTCCAGATTTGGCATTAAGTTAGAACTGAATGTCTGAGCATTTCTATTCCTTTAAAATCAAGTTGGAAATAGACAATCCTTTTGGATTTTGAATTTGTAAAATATAAACCCCAGCAGAGAAGGAAGCCATATCTAAGATTGGATTTTCAAGTTTTCCAGATTGAAGAAGTTGTCCTTGAGCGTTTATAAGGCGGTATGAGAATTGATTGCCTGATGAAACTGTTCCCTTTTTATCTAATAGTTTAATCTTGATATGATTTTGGAAAGGATTGGGAGAAACTAGAACTTCTAAACCTGCGTTAAGAAATATAGATGATACCCCTGTGGTGTCCGTTGAATCTTTTGGAAGAGGGTTGTGAAAAAAGCATATGGTGTCAAAATTTAGCGTTACTGCATCCTCATTATAAGTTAAGGTATCCAGGCTAAATCCATTACCATTCGTAACCGAAAAGCTTAGTTGTTGTAAATTAGTAGACGAAGTGAAAATAGGATGTTGAGTCATGAAACAGTCTGTTCTGAGCTCTTCATTCGTTCGTATAAGATATAATTGCCAATCACTACTTCCAAACCCTTGAGCAGATCCGGCAAGGACAACGCCAGAATCGGACGGAAAGATAAGATCAGATAAATATTCAATGTCCCCAGAATGCTTGTCGTTCAACGAATCTTTACCGAAGAACCGGTTGGCCAATGTATCTCCATTCAAGGTGGTTTGAAGTAGCCACCCATCCACTTCACTTGCATCCGCAGAACTTAAATAGCCCCCCAAATATAGAGTTGTATCGCGATAGTCCATGAATTCAACTTCTTCATCATGTAATCCTCCATAAGTTTTGGCCCAATCATAAGTGCCTAGTGAGTCAAAGTGGACAAGCATTGCATTCTTAAACATGCCGACGACATGAGGGTTAATGGTAGAATCAACTTTAGTCCCAGCGACGAATACGCTGCTATCTGCCAGTTCAATTACATTGGTTCCTGCTTCTACTCCATTGGTGCCAAATGTACTGAATGAAATAGGGTCTCCGAGTTCGTTTATTTTCATTAAATATCCATCACCATTACCACTACCATAAGTTAATGTCTGGCCTGTCACCCAATAATTTCCGTCGTATGAGGTGCAAATGGACTGAGCATCTTCATATTGGAAATTGCCATAATTTCGACCCCATTGTACGGTCCCGTTTTCGGATATTTTCACAATGTAGGCGTCGGCTAGACCGAGCGAATAACTAGTTGAATAACCAACCAAAATATAGGAATTACTGTCTGTAATGACCAAATCGTTTAATGATTCAAAGGAAGATCCACCCACTTTAACTTCCCAAATTAATTGACCCGTTGAATCGAGTTTTGTCAAATAAAAATCTTGATCAGTTCCGGTTGAATTAACCGAATTTCCAGCCACGAGCAAATTTCCATTTTTATCAATCTTTATTTCAGAAGGAGATTCTATGTTTTCAATGGTGCCGAGCGTTTTTGACCATAAAATATTTCCCAATGAATCAATTTGAGAGACGATGATATCTTGTGTTATTCCACCAAAACCATTTGTTTCTCCGGCCAAATAAAATGTTTCGCCTGATTTGGCAATTGATTTTCCTCGATCAGACAGGGAACTGCCGTACGTTTGCTGAAAGTGGATGCGTTGAGCATGTGATGTGTGAAATAGTATAAGGAAAACCGCAAATAGTACAATTCTTAGTTTATCGTATAACTTGTTCAACCGTTTGCGCATACTGTCAAATATACAATAAATGTCTATTTATGTCACATTTTTCTATTTTTTCTTAGATAAATGCCATTAATTTGCTCTGCGGAATAATTATATTAATTTTTTGTAACCAAAATTATATAATGCCGTAAATTAGTACCGGATAACTACTATTTGTTTGGTGTTATAATCAGTTGTGTATCAAAATCTATTCTATGAAGAGAAATTTATTTACTCTTGGCATAGCCTTTTTTCTTTTAATTTTGGTCCTTCCTGGGACCATGAAGGCTACTCATGTTGTTGGAGGTTTATTGACATATCGTCATTTAGGTGATTCAGTAGGCTATAATAAATACGATTATCGAGTTACGTTAAAATTGTATCGAAACTGCTATGATGGTGTTTCTGTTAATGACGTAAATCTTACCGCTTATTCGAATTTAGGTACGACAGTGGTTCGTGTGTTTTCGCCGGCAGTTGTTCCCGATGATCCTCTGGAGTCATTTGTAGATACTTGTGTTGTCGAAATTGATAATATTTGTGTAGAAGAGTACATTTTTGAAACAGTTATGAATTTGCCTCCAGTCGCTGGAGGTTGGCATTTAACTTACGATGTAGGAAATAGAAATGCGCAAATTGATAACCTTGTGAATCCAACAAACATTGGAGAGGGATTTTATGCATTTATTCCAAATGACACGTTGGTTATTTATTCAACGCCTGATCCACCTCCAGTACCTGCTGTTTCAGTGCCTTTATGGTTGGAAGATTTTGATTTGGGGAATGGAACCACCAATGATGGAGGAGCAACTGGATGGACAAGTAGTCCAGGCGGTTCTTCAGATGATTTCGATGTGAATAACGGGGAATTTGAAATGGATGATATTGATAATGTTGGGAGTTGGACTTCGGAATGGATCGATATTTCTGGAGACACTTGCCATGATTTAAGTGTAGATGTTCGGGAACGAACAGGAAACGAATTAGAAAATTCAGATTACATTCGGTTTTATTATGATACAGGAACCGGTCCCATTATTTTTCCAATTAACGGAGATTTGTCCAATGATTTCACTTCTTCGGTTGCCGAGGCAATTTGTGTTAGTGGGGATAGTGTTCAAATCTATATTGAAGCAGCCAATAATAATAATGATGAAGAGTACTATATTGATAATGTAACAGTATCGCCGCCAGACCCAGTTGACACAACTATTATATGGTGCGAGGATTTTGTGCTTGCAGATGGAGAGACTGATGATGTTGGAGCCACCGCTTGGACTACCCAATTCTTTGGAGGTCGAGATTATTTTGCGACGTGGAATAGCCAACTATGGGCCAATGACATGGACGGACTTGGGCAATGGTTTTCTGAGCAAATTCCAGTAACAGGAGATACATTTCATATCTCTGTTTATTTGGAAGAAGAAGGTAGTCTGGAAAGTGATGATTATGTTGAGGTTTATTATAGTTTGGATGGAGGAACAACTTGGATATTGTTTGATGTGAACGGTAGTTTATATAATGATTTTACAATTGATACAGCCTATGCACTAGGTATAACCGGCGCGACCACAGTCCAAATTCGAATTGATTTTGATAATGATAGTGATAGTGAATCACATATAGTAAATGGTATTTGCGTTAATTCTACTTCGGAAGCGAAAGTTCCAATTGATACAGTAAGTATGATCAGTATGGGGCCAAACACTTCACCAACATACGATACGATCCCACCTATTTTTGAATGTGCTGGAGAAATTTTCACATTCGATCACGCCGCATCAGATTTAGACGGAGATAGCCTTGTCTATTATATATGTACACCGTACGATGCTTGGAATGGTAGTCCTTGGCAAACAGCTAATGATGGACCACCACCGTTTGATGCCAACGGAGACCCTGTTATCGATGACCTTGATCCGTTATATGTGACTGGATATTCGGCACTGGAACCGTTTGGTGATGCTACGATTGATCCATTAGCATCTATAGGGATTGACACGGATGGATTACTTACAGCTTATATGCCAGCAGTTGGAGTAGGGCAGAGTAATCAATATGTGGTAGGAGTTTGTGTAGATGAATATCGAGATGATACGTTAATAGGTACTATTAAACGAGATTTTCAGTTTAATTCGGTTTATTGTCCACCACAAGCTGCTACAGTAATTAGAGATACAGCAATATGTGATGGTGCTACCATTCAATTTCCATTTCCAAACGGGGTTTCTGATGCTTCAGTTGCATGGGATTTTGGAGATCCAACTACTACTGCAGATGTTTCCACTCTTACTGAACCAAGTTATACCTACCCAGATACAGGAACTTATACAGTTCGATTGATTGTAAATGAAGGTACTCCTTGTGCGGATACCGCTTACGCAGATGTGACGATTACTTGGTCACGATCTGCATTTTTTGATGATGACCCAGCATGTATTGGGGCTCCTTTAACATTTACAGATTCGAGTTATTCTTCTAATAATTCAACTGTTACAAATTGGTCATGGACATTTGGCGATGGAAATGTTTCTACAGATCAAAGTCCAGTACATAATTACTTGAATGAAGGAACCTATGATGTACAGCTCATTGCCACAAGTGATTTTGGATGTGCAGATACGACCATTCATCAAGTCGTCGTCGATTCGCAAGTCTTTGTGATGGGACCTGTAGATACTTCCGTTTGTCAAAGTGTTCCTGGAATGCAGTTGAGTGGATCTTTTTCTGGTCCAGCAACTGGAACTGTTTGGAGAACACTTGGAGATGGTAGTTTCACCGATTCATTGGATATTAATACTTATTATACATTTGGACCGACAGATGTTGCCACTCCAATTGATACAGTAACGTTGTTATTGGTGTCAACTGGTCAAATGTGTAATGCCGTAATTGACACGATGCTCATTGAAATTACCGTAGGTCCGGTTGTCGATGCAGGATTACCGGATACAGTATGTACCAATAGCCCGTCTATCGTATTGGCAGGATCGTTTCAGGCTCCTGCAACTGGAGTTACTTGGAGTCATTTAGGATCTGCAGATGGAAACTTTGCGCCAAGTCCTACGATTATAATACCAACCTATACGTTGGGTGCAGATGATTTGACGCAAGACAGTATTAAATTACTGATAACTTCCACTCCATCTACTGGTTCATGTCCAGATGCGATTGATTCAGTTACTATATATATAGTACAACCACCTACAGTTTCAGCGGGATCAGATGATACGGTTTGTGATAATAGTTTAATGACAACGCTTAATGCTACATCAAGTACTGGTTCCGGAACATGGATCAATACAAATGGTGATAATACAGGATTTGGAAGCATAACTAGTGCAACAAGTAGCTATACAGCGACTACAACAGATTCTATAGATGGTTTTGCTGAGCTCATCTGGTGTTCAACGAACAATGGATTGTATTGTAGTCCAGTATGTGATACGATGATTTTGATAATTTCACGATCAGTAACGGCTACGGCACCTGCAGATTTAACGGTTTGTCATAACAATTCAGACTTCTCTCTTACTGGAACTACGTCATTGCCTGGACAATCTGTTATTTGGACATCTTCTATTCCAGGATCATTTACATTAGATGATTCGACGATATATACAATAAGTTATGAGCCTGATACATCCAATATTGTGGCCCCAGATACGTTTGAAATGTCATTTTGTATTCCAAATCCAGGTGTAGGATGTGTTGCAAATTGCGACACAATGTTGGTTGATTTTACGCCTTCTCCTAGCATTAGTGCTTGTGATGGATGTGGACCTTTGGACTATGAATTATTGTGTGCTGGAAATTGCTTATCCAATTTAAATGGAGCCTTTTACAATCAGGCTGATTTCCCGGGAAGTGGAGTTGTATGGAGTGTAAGTTATGGAGGACCTCGTGCTACCGTACCAGACATTAACGCAGTTTTAACAGATCCTACGGATTTAACAACGCAGTATTGTCCAGGTGCAGAAGAAACGCCTCTTTTACCAGGAGCTTCTCTTCAGCAAGTTTCGATAAGTATTGTACCAACAAATGTTGGGAATTGTGCTGTTGTACCAGATACGGCTAATTTGACAATTGTGGCCGCACCTCTTATTGATGCAGGACCGCCTCAGGAAGTTTGTGAAAACAATGCGGATTCTGTTTCTATGGATGCGACGGCTAATTATGGTATTACAAGTCAAGCATCTCCACCGACTTGGACTGGAGGAGGAGGAGGATTCTCTGGTGATGTAGAGGATGCTGAATATTACTTTGATCCGGCAGAAGTATTTGCTGGGAACACGTTAAACCTTAAAATTTGTATTCACCGATTATGTCTTTTCGATATTGCCCCTGAAGTGTGTGATAGCATGGAGGTTACATTTGCTCCGGCTCCGACTGCATATGCAGGATTGGATCAGGAGGTATGTTCCAATAACCCATTGGCTACTTTTACAGGGGATACAACCAGTGGAGGATCAAATGGAGCCCTTGTTTTCCAATGGACTAATATATATGGTGTGGCAGGAAATGTGGCTACTCCTACCGCGATAAGTACTGATTATACACCAGACGCATCTCAAATTGCTACAGGTCCTACACCTCCAGGAGATAGTACCTGGTGTTTGGAGTTTGAAGTTTCTGATGCATCCGGGTATTGTAGTCCGGTAGCAGATACGGTTTGTGCATCAGCTACACCTGCGCCAGTAGTGGAAGCAGGAAATGATACGACCATTTGTGATAATAATCGAGCAGTAGTATTGAACGGTTCAGTAACTCTTGGAGGAAATGCAGGAGCTTGGTCGGGAGGAACCGATATTTTCTTGCCAAATGCAACTTCATTAACTAATGTAGGATATACACCTGTTATTGCAGCAAACGATTCTGTAACCTTATACTTATGTTCTACAAATGGAATGGCATTAAATAATTGTGCAGAGGTATGTGATTCGATGAAAGTATTCATTGATCCACCTCCTACAGTTTTTGCAGGATTAAACGATACAGTATGTACTAACAATCCTAATGTAACCTTAAATGGATCATATAATACAGCACTTTCTACTGGAATTGTATGGAGTAGTTTTGCAGGTGTGTTCTTACCGGCATCAGGTGTGAATGACACGATTGGATTCTACCAGCCAGACGCAGCTGAAATTATATCAAATGGTTGCACAGATATGATCATTAGTACTGAAGGATCTGGACTATGTCGTGAGGTAAGTGATACAATGTTAATATGCTTTAGCTCGCCTCCAACTATTGAAGCAGGAAATGATATACCTACTTGTGTGAATAATCCGATTTCTTCATTAGGCGGAACAGTTACTGGGGCAATGGGAGGTCAATGGACTGACCCAAGTGGTTCAGGAACTTTCTCACAACCAGATTCACTAAATACTACGTACACGTATACAGCTAATGCTGGAGTTCCAACTGCGGGAACCAGTGTACGAATTTACTTTACATCTACTGGAAATGGAGGCTGTAATTCGGTTATTGATTCGATGAACATTACCTATACTGCGGCACCTACCGTAAGTGTTGGTCCAGCAGATACTTCGTGTGCTAATAACGCACAGTTGACTTTGACTGCATCTATGACGCTTTCAACTACAGGTATTTGGTCCGGTTTCAACGGAGGTACATTTGTAGCGCCAGGAAATAGTTCGGATACGATTGTAGATTATGTGCCGAGTACAACTGAAATAAATGCAGATAGCATCACATTAACGTATTGTACAACGGACAATGGAAATTGTTTACAAGTATGTGACAGTGCTCAATACCACATTTTAGATATTCCACAAATTGATGCAGGTCTTCCTGATACTGTTTGTATTGATGCATTACCTGCAACATTGAATGCTTCATTCTCGCAAGATCCAAGAGACCCTTCTACGTACACTTTTGTATGGGGGACAGTAAGCGGAAACGCAACATTCTCAGCGAATGCATTGTCAACAGATTATACTCCTATTGATTCAATTCCAGGTCACGGAACGACTACACCAGTTGGTTCGGAAGTGGTAATTTATAGTGCAGGAAGTCAGTATTGTGTAAATGTGAATGACACCACCAGTGTGATCGTAAACCCATCATCTGTTGTAGCTCCAATTCCAGACCAAACGGTTTGTACGGATGCGACTACGGTTCCGATTAGTGTTACCACTACTAACATAACGTCAGGAGATTGGTCTACAGGAACAGGAGCAACAGGAACATTCTCCGTAGCTCAAGATGAGTACATTGTAAATACACCAAATGATCATACCAATAGCCCAGTAACACTTGTTTATTGTGGAACTACTCCAGCTTTCTCTGGATGTAATGTTGTTTGTGATAGTTTCCAGATTACTTTCCAATCGGCGCCAGTTGCTACTGTTTCGGTACCGAATACAGCTTGTACTACAGATTTACCTGTTAGTGTAAGTGCAGCGGGATCATCACCAGGAAGTTGGTCTGCAACGAGCGGATCGTTTGCAGTTAATACAGATTTAAACACCACTTTCACAGCAGGTTTAGGAACTCATACTCTTACATGGACAACCACTGCAATTGGATCTTGTGGATCATTTACGGATCAAGCAGATATTACCATTATTTCTGGACCAGTAGTATATGCTGGACCGGATCGAACGATTTGTCAAGATCAGGATACCATTAATCTTGCAGGAACAATACAAAATGTAGGAGGAACTGGTTTCTGGAATGTGGCTGCGGGTGAAGATTTAGGAATCTTCCAATTTGGTGTAGGAACAGTTGCTCCAAATAATTACACCTTCCATTCTGGAAATACACCTTCGGTTTCATTGGTACTATGTAATGATGATTTATCTAATTGTGCACAAGTATGTGACACAGCTGTGATTACCAGAACACCACTGGTTACTATTGATGCAGGTATAAATCGAACCATTTGTGGAGATCAGGATACGTTGCAATTGTTTGGTACCGTGAGTACTGCTACAGGTGGAACATGGACAACTACCGGTTCGACGGCGAATGGACCATTTGATGAGCCAGATTCACTAAACCCTGTATATACATGGGATGCTAATACAGTTGGACCAGGAGATACAGTAGGAACAGCAGATTCAATAAAAGTTTATATTACTTCAACTGGTAATGGTTTATGTCAACCGGTAACGGATTCAATGATGATTTTCATTACTCCGGCTCCGACTGCTCAAGCAGGACCAGACGATACAATTTGTTATGATGAAGCTTCAATTACATTAAATGGAATCGTGACTGTTGCAAGTCAGGGTATTTGGACAAACAATAGTGCTGGCGTAAATGTATACAGCGGAGGAACAGGTGGAGGAACCTTTAATGGTACCACCGATGTAGTAAACTATTTCCATACCGTAGAAGATAGCAATACAACTATTGAATTTATTTTAACTACTTCTGGAGTTGGTCAATGTAATGACGTAACAGATACAATGAATGTTTTAATAGAGCCAACTCCGGTTGTATCTGTAGGAAATGATACTTCTACTTGTGCGGATGCTGGAAGCTTTACTATGAATGGTACTGTACTTAACTCAACTACCGGAACTTGGTCTGCATCAAGCCCAAGTGGAAGTTTTAATGGAACAGAAAACAACATTGTAGGAGCAGTTTATACATTTGGACCTGCGGATACAAATGGTGCTATTATTTTTAAATTGGTAAGTACCGACAACTCTACATGTTTCGCAGATTCTCAAACATTTGTATTAACGATTACGCCTTCTGTTATTGTAGAAGCGGGACCTACTCAGAGATTTTGTGCAACAACAGATACGGTTATATTGGCTGGTTTTGTTCAGAATGCAGGAGGAGGAACATGGTCCTCTCTTACAGGAGGAATGTTTGTGGATAATTTAGATCTAGGTACACAATACATTAGATCTAGTACAGATTCAAGTTCAGGTTCAACTACGATTTATTTAGATAGTAGATTGGAAGGACAATGTTTACCACAGAGAGATAGCGTAATCATTAATTTTGATACAATTCCAACAGCATTTGCTGGTCCGGATGATACCGTTTGTGCAGATACCTCTGGATATGCGTTAACAGGAGTGGTTACCCAAGCCACAGGTGGTCATTGGAGTGCTTCTGTAGATAGTGGATTTTTTGTTAATGCGGATTTATTAAGCACCACGTTAGTACTAAGTGACAATGATACTGTTGGCGCTGTGCAGCCACTAACAGTTTGCTTGACGACAACTGGTAATGGATTATGTAGCGCAGTCACAGATTGCATGGAGTTAACGGTAACCCCAGCACCGACTGTTACAACGGCTATATTTGATACAGTTTGTGCAGATGCAGATAGCATTTCGATCGCTGCAACTGTTACCACAGCAACCGGAGTTATTTGGTCGACTACAAATGGAACGGGGACGTTTACAGATTCATTGCAATTAACCACGATGTATCATTTGTCGGACTTAGATACCTTAGTTGGAGATATTCGATTTATTGCTAGAACTACAGGAAATGGAACATGTAATTCTTATGCAACTACGTTAGATGTACACATTACGCCAGCACCAAGTGTTAACCCTGGACCTAGTCAAACGATTTGTAGAGATGTTAGCATTGTTACAATGAATGGATCTGTTGGATTTGGGTCAGGTATATGGAGCTCGTCTGATGCAGGAGGAGTATTTGCTGATAGTTCCGATTTAGGAACGTTTTACACGCACAATACTACTGATCCAAACATACCGGATTCTATAACGATCACGTTGACAAATACGGATATTGGTAGTTGTGCTCAAATCTCAGATAGTATTTTGGTAGTTATCAATCCAATTCCAATTATGAACGCAGGTGGTTTTGATACCGTTTGTGCAGATATGAGTACGGTGACTTTGGGAGGTACATTTGCTAATGCTTCAGGAGGAGTATGGTCAAGTCCAACAGGAACAAACTTTAGTCCTTCTAACAATGTAGGAAATGCAATCTACACGTTTGATAGTTTAGATTATGTAAATGGTTCTGTTACCCTTGATTGGATTTCAACCGTAACAAATTCTTGTAATCCAGTTACGGATCAGCTTGAAATTACGATTAACCCTGCGCCAACGGTATTTGCAAATGTAGATCAACTAGTATGTGAAGATGATCCTAATATTTCGGTAAATGGGAATATTACGGTTGCTTCCGGAGGTCTTTGGACTACATCAGGTGGAGGATCATTTGGTGATTCTTCTCAGTTGTTTACTTCTTATACTCCAGATTCAAACGATATTAATAATGGATTTGTTGTATTAACACTTACTACAACAGGAAATGGATTGTGTCAAGCGGTTTCCGATAACATGATTTTAACCATTGATCCACTACCAACCTTGAGTGCTGGATTTAATCAGACCTTATGTGCAAATACAGATACGATTACATTAAACGGAGTATTTTCTGGATCGGATAGTATTCGATGGTCTACCAATGGATTTGGTGACTTTTCAGCAAATACACCAAATGCGTTTTACTTTGTAGATCCATTAGATAGTGCGGCAGGGACAATTCAAATTTATGCAGAAACATGGGATTCGATTCCATTGTGTAATCCATTGTTTGATACCATTACTATTGTATTTACTCCTGTACCGACTGTAAGTATTACGTCAGAAGCGACATGTACGAATAATGGTGAAGTGACCCTTATTGCGACTTATACGAATGTAACGGGAGTAGTTTGGTCGACGGATGCATCCGGTGGAGGTAGTGAATTCTCTGGTTTAGCATTGGATACTACGATTTATACTCCATTGCCTGTAGATGTACCAGGGGATGCAAAAGTAACGGTAACCACAACCGGTTCAGGTGGATGTCCTCCTGCTACCGATATTGATACGCTTGACATTGGCTTGAGAGCAGATCCAATTGTAGATGCTGGAATTATTCAGGCGATTTGTGCCGATGAAGATTCTGTAAGTATTGGAACGGATGCTTCTATTTTAAATCCAACAGGTTCTCTATCATGGATATCTTCATCAACTGGAGCGGTGTCTTATTTCAATGATTCCATATTATCGGTACGATACGGAGTGGATTCAATTGATATAGCAAACGGACAAGTAACGCACTATTTATGTACAGAAGACAATGGTGTATGTCCGAAAATATGTGATTCGGTAATAACATTTATTACTCCGGCTCCTACAGTAGCAGCGGCACCGGATGTAACGGTTTGTGCGGATCAGGACACCGTTTGTTTTACTGGCGCGATCTTTACAACTGCGGCAAATGTAGAATGGAGCACGTTGGGCACAGGAACATTTGTGGATTCATCATTACTTAACCCTTGCTACATTCCTTCTACGGGTGATTCAATTGCGGATTCGCTGCAACTGGAAATATGTACAATTGATAATGGGAGATGTCAGCAATACTGTGATACCATGAAATTGTATATTAATCCTATTCCAATTATTACGTTAACAAACCGTGATACGGTTTGTGCTGACATTGCGATTGAATTGGATGAAAATGTATACGGGGTGCGAGGACCTCAGCCAGGATATGACTTAAGTGTAGCGGTTGCAAATGCTACAGGTGGATCATGGACACACGATGGAAGTCCAGATTCTGTACTATTCTTTAATAGTGATTCGTTGGATTTACGATACTTTTCTTCTGTAGCTGATACATCAGAAGTAATAGGATTCGAATTTTGTGCAGATCAAGGGAATGGTAGTTGTGAGGTATATTGTGATTCGTTCTTCTTGCATTATACTCCTAGACCAGAACTTAGTATTGCAGATTCGGCACTTTGTGCGAGTTTAGATAGTATTCAGATTGGAGCGTTGATTCAGCATTCAGGTGGAATCGAATGGACATCAGGAGGAGATGGAACCTTTGCAGATTCCTTATCTGATACGACTTACTATTATTTTGGAGATCAGGATAAGTTTACTCTAACAGCCGTACTTTATGCAAAAACAACTGGAATTGGAAGTTGTTATCCAATTTATGATACGTTGGTAGTAAACTATACGGATCCTTATTTTGTAACAGCAGGTTTAGATCAAAATGTGTGTGCAGATACTAATTTAATTCAATTGGATGCGAGTTATAATGATCCAATTGTAGATTCGATTATTTGGAGTTCTCTTGGAACAGGTGGTACCGTATTCTCAAATATTAATGATAGTAGTTCAACTTACTTGCTAGATCAGGATGATCTTGATTCAGGTTATGTCGACATTGTAATTACTACAGCAGTAGGAGATTTATGTCCAGAATTGATGGATACAATGCGGATTACCATTTATCCACTTCCAATTGTAGATGCGACGGCACTGAATGCTTGTGCTGAAACAGATACGATTCAAATTTCAGGTTCAGTGATCGATACTGCTGGAATGCCTGGAACAGGATACTGGTTAACAGATGGAGATGGGACATGGGATCCAGATTCACTTACGTTAATGACCAATTATATTAGAGGTACAGGAGATTCTACGAATGGTACGTTCTTATTAACTCTTACTTCTGATCCTTATGGACAATGTGGAGTTGTATTTGATACATTGAGAATTAATTTGATTCCAGTACCTCAGGTAATCACATTGGATACTGTAATCTGTAAGGATGCAGATTCTATTCAGTTACGAGCAGATGCCTTTGCAGATACTACGGCATTGCTTACTTGGTCGGGAGGAAATGGTACGTTTAGTATGGGAGATCATGCCCTTGGCGTAGATTCTATTTATAAGACGGACAGTTCATTCATGACCTACTACTTTAACCCTTTGGATACGGTAGGAGTAGATTCGATGATTATTTATGTAACTAACGATGGGGGATCTTGTTCGGCTGTTACAGATAGTATTATTATTCGATTCAATCCAATACCGGTGGTAATTGCTGCTTCAGATGCAGCGTGTAGTGTCTTTGATACGGTTAATTTGATTGGTACCATATTCAATGCGGATAGCGGAAGATGGTCACACCTAGGGGCTGCGACTGGTTTCTTGTTCCATCCTGATTCTCTTCTTAACGAATATGAGCCAGTTACGGCGGATACTGCAGCACCAGCTACTAAGTGTGTTGACTTTATCTTAACATCAAGAGCGAACAGAGGATGTAAAGCATATTCAGATACAACCAATATTTGCTTTACTACACCACCAGATATTAGCGCAGGAACAAATGATACCGTTTGTGCAGATTTCCCAACATTTACGTTGTCAGGAACAATTGACTTCACAGCATCGACGGGTGGTCTTTGGACACCGGATGTAACAGGTGGATCATTTGTAAATGATGATACGGATTTGAACGCAGTTTATACCTATCCACAATCTGTGATTTCTCAGACGAACGATACGACAATCATGATGACGTTGACAAGTACTGGGAACGGATTATGTCCAGCAGTAATTGATACGGTTTTCTTAACTGTGACGCATCCATTGTTGGCAAGTTCAGTAGATACGATTACCGTTTGTGGTGATACCTCTGCAGTTCCAGTTCAGGTATTTGTAAATGATGTGGTAGATAGCGTTCGTTGGAATACGGTGAATGGTACAGGAACGTTTGCAGATCAAACAGCAGATAGTACTTCGTATGATTTCTCTCCAGCTGATTCTATACAAGGATTTGCAACGGTAAGTTATACTGCATATGATATTGTTAATTGTGTGCCGGTTACGGATACGATTCTTATCATTATTACACCAGTGCCAACGGTAGATGCTGGTTTAGCTGAAATTTGTATTAGTGACGCTGTAATTCAATTGGATGGTGCAATAACCCATAATGGAGTTTCAACTGGAAATGATGGTTTCTGGACAACTTCTTCTGTAGATGGTAGCTTTACCGTCTTGGATAGTGTAGCGAACTCTTTATATACTTTAGGCGCAAGTGAAGTACTTGGTTCAATTACTACACTTTGTTTAAATACTAGTAATAATGGACTATGTAGAGCATACCAAGATTGTTTGATCTTGAATATCATAGAAACTCCTAGTGCGGATGCAGGTAATGACATAAGTGTGTGTGGAGATACCAATATGGTAACATTAAACGGGCTGATAACGACCGCAAATTCAAGATGGATTACGCGTGGAACAGGAGGTACGTTTGTCGATAACTTGTCTGATACTACCATTTATACGATTTCCCAATCTGATTCATTGGCTGGATGTGTAACACTTGTATTGGAAACGACATTTGATAACAGAGGATGTCCTCCGGGAATTGATAGTTTACGTGTGTGCGTTGTGGATGAACCTACAGTAGATGCAGGTATTGCGGACACTGCATGTTATGAATCTACACCTGGAATTCCTGGAAGTATTCACTTGAGTGGATCTTACCTAAATGCAGGAGGAGTAGAGTGGAGTACCGTAAATGGTAATTCAACCAGATTTGATCCGGGTATTTCAGGAGATACAGCTCGATACTATTTTGTACCAGCTGATTCTTGTGGACCATTGATGTTCTACTTAACAACTACCGGAACTGGAAGTTGTAATCCAAGAATGGATTCTGTAGAAATGTTTGTGCGATGCGTACCTGAAATCACAGCTAATAATGATACAACGGTTTGTGGAGATGCAGATACAGTACAAGTATGTGTAGCAGTTACGAATGCGACGGGCGTGTCATGGGAGTCTATCAGACCAGGTATGTTTGTAGATAGTACACAGTTCTGTGCACAGTTCTTACCAGATTCACAAGCGGTTGCGGACAGTTTAGTAATATTGACACCTTCTACCACAGGAACGGAGCAATGTCAGACGTATACTGAAAGCTTCTTTATGTATTTCACAGAATCACCAACATTGGAAGCAGGATTGCCTCAATCGGTATGTTCTCAATCAGGTGATAGTATCTTCTTAACACCAACAGTTACGATTTCAAATGCGTTTGCATGGACAACGGATGTTGGAAGTGGAACGTTTGTAGATTCAAGTGTATTGAATGCTACTTATTTACCAGGTCCAACCGATTCAGCTGTGACAGTTAACATGATTTTGATGGCGTCGGATACAGTTACTGGATGTAAGATTTATATAGATTCAGTTGCAATTACGTTTGAACCGGCTGTCGAAGTATCAGCAGGACCACGTAATGATACGGTATGTGCGGATATTGGAACCTTGAGTTTGGATGGAACGATATTGGTTGCTTCTGGAGGATTCTGGAGAACAATTGATGGAGATTCTTTGGCCTTTAATCCATTACCTCCAAATCAAGATTCAGTAGATTATACACTGACAGATGACGATAAAATAAGAGGTACAGTTTCCTTTGTATTAGAATCAACTGGAAATGGAACGTGTTTAGCAGAAATGGATTCGATTACATTCATAATAGACCCTGCACCAGAGAGCATGGCTGGATTGGATGATTCCATATGTGCGGATGCAGTTCTTTATGGATTGAATGGAGGGGTTACTGTTACGAATTCTGGTGTGTGGACATCAACAGGTGATGGTACATTTACAGATAGTTCTGTGCTAAATACTGATTATTTCTTAGGACCAACTGATGAAAATGTGGTTTCTCCGACGGCAAATAACCTTGTATTTGTATTGACGTCAACCAATAATGGTAGATGTAATCCAGTTCAAGATGTAGTGAATTTGACTATAACAGAAGTACCAGTAGTATTTGCCGGTTCGGATCGTTCGATTTGTCAAGATAAAACGACCATTGACTTTACGTCTCCTATAAAAGATTCGTATATCATTGGAGCAACTACCACAGGTGTTTGGACTACACCAAATGGGACGGATGCAAACTTCAATAATACTACGTTTGCAGGTATGACAACATATACGTTGAGTGCGGCTGATCTTTTACTTGGTAATACGAGTGGTTCGTTGATGTTTGTTTTAACTTCAACAGATCAGGGAAGTTGTGATCCAGTTTCGGATACAATGTTTGTTCAAATATTGCCAAGACCAACAGTGAATGTAGATAATACGCCAGGATTGATCAATGACACGTTGACTATTTGTGCGGATCGTGATACAGTAAGTTTGGTAGGGGTAGTAACAAACTCTCCAACTCAATTATGGTCAAGTCTACCATTTGATCCTGCTGCGCAGAATTCATTTGATAATCCGGTTAGCTTGAATCCATTGTTTACTGTTCCAGCGTCCTTACAACCACTTGCGGGAACTTCTCCAACTTACATTGGATTAACCCTTGAGACATTTGGTAATGCAAATGGATGTACGGAGGTGAATGATGCATTGATTTTGGAGATTACTCCTGAACCAGTGGTTAACATTTTGGAACCTGATTCGGTTTGTGCAGATGTAGATTCAGTAGAATTTGACGCAACGTTTGCGATTGCAACCGGGATACTTTGGGGATCAGATGATAACTCGTCCATATTTAATACGAATACTTCGGTTCCGACATGGTATATACCTGGAGATACGGATCGTGCATTTGGAGGAGCAAACTTAACGCTGACTTCAACCGGAAACGGTTCTTGTGCGCCAGTGGTTGATATGCTGACGATGACCATAACACCTCGTCCGACTTTAGATGCAGGACCTGATCAGATAATTTGTGCGGATTACGACACCCTTTATTTGAATGGAGCTTCTGTGAATCAAGTTGTAAACGGAGTACAATGGTCTGTAGTAGAAGGAAATAATGCCAACTTTGTAGACAGAACAGCGTTGCAAGGAGTGTATTTGTTATCAAGTGAAGTTCCAGCGGTTGGAGCAACGGCATCTACTTTCGTGACCTTCATCCTTGAAACGACGGATGTTGGAGATTGTAAAAACATATTGGATACGATGATCGTAGAAATTAAACCAAGACCAGTTGTTACTGCTGCGACGGGTGATATTTGTGCAGATCTAAATGGGTTGGAAGTGAATGCTACATTCATTAATACAACAGGTATTCTATGGGCATCAAATGACGGTATATTTGGTACATACGATTCTGTAAATACACAGTTTACTCCAGATACAAGTGTGATACCTGGTATTGCAACCGTCAAAGTATGTTCTGATGGAAGTGGAACTTGTATGGAGGTTTGTGACAGCGTAGATATCATCATCAAAGATCTTCCGGATCCTGATGCTGGTCCATCTCAGATTGTATGTAGAAATGCTACGGCTGAATTAATTGGATCTGATTTACTTGGAACAGGAATAACATTTACATGGTATGACGCTGCGGATGCAGTGATTGGAACCGGATTTGCGGTTACTTCTCCAGCTGTATCTGTGACGAATACAATGTTTGCATTTGAAATTGAGGATAACAACGGTTGTATTACAAGAGATACAATGTTTGTGAACCCAGTTGATCCACCATCTTTTGATATGCCTTCTCCTTATTGTTTGGAAGATGGTTTAATCTTAAGCTCTGGAATTGATCAAAATGCAGTGTTGGACATAAATGGAAAGTTCCAGTGGTATTATGAAGGTGCTCCGATTCCATGTACGGATACTACTTGTTCGAGCGTATCGGGACCTGGATTATACTGGATCACTTGGATCGCAGGAAACTGTACTTCGGGAGATACAACTACGGTTGCTCCATTACCAGTGTTAACAAGTATGGACGATACCATTTGTGAGTTTGGAACGGCTTCACTTAGTACGACAATGGGATACACTTCGTATTCTTGGGTTGAAGTAGGTGGGCTTGGTCAAACAGGTGTAGGAAATCCATTTGCAGCAACGGGTATTGGAAACGATTCAACTTTACAATCGTTTGTAGTAACAGTGATCGATTCTATTGGATGTCAGAATACGGATTCTGTATTCTTAAGTGAGTTGAATCCGCCAGAATTGGATGCATTCCCTGATACGACTTGTGACGGTATAGAATCTACGTTGTATGGTCTTCCATTAAATGATTCCGTGCTTAATATTGATAGCGCCACGTATATCTGGACGTATGAAGGAAACGTGAATACACCGGATACTAGTTGGACTGGGGTTGGATATGATACGATCGCAAGAACTTGGACTGGAAGATTGGATTCAGGTTGGTATAGAATATCATTTGGAATTGCGAATTGTGTAGTGGAAGATTCGGCGTACTTACCATTCCATGGATTACCTGAAACGTTTGTTCAAGATTCAGGTGTATTCTGTGCAGAGTCTGACGGAAGTATAGTCTTAGATGCAGGTGCATCGACTGGTTCGCCTGTAGGACATATATGGTACGACGATCAAGGTGTGGAACTTGGAATTACGACCCAATTGGCAGAGGTGTATGAAGAGATGACCTATCAGATTACGATCATCGATTCCAATGGATGTATGTCTCAAGATTCTATTTATGTAGAAGAACGATGTCCTCCAAGATGTCACTTGCCGACTGCATTCTCTCCAGATGGAACACCTTGTGATCCAACATGTGCTACAGATGATGACGTGACATGTAGTGATAACTGTTTCTATGTATTCTGTAAGCATCAGAAGGATTTCAAGTTGACGATCTTTAACAGATGGGGAGAGATTATTTTCTACTCGGAGAACTCTGGATATGTTTGGGATGGAACGTATTTAGGAAAAGACATGCCTTCCGGATTGTATCCATGGACAATGGAATACAATGCAGCAGAGGAAGAGTTTGATCGACCTAAGTACGTAAGTGGAAAAATCTTGATTGTACGATAATAAATGAAACTGGAATAATAAACAGTCTAATTGAATAAATTGAAAAAGGAGCGTCTTTAAAAGTCGCTCCTTTTTTTATGCTAATTATCAAGGGAGCCAAATGTAGACATATAGCAGCCCTAAGCCAATGACTATGTCGATCTGGCAAGCTATAGCTAAAGTAAATCATAAGCACGTAAGAAGTAACGTTAAGCCGTGTTGTGCCTATTGTTAATACATGACTGGGTAAGTAGGAAGATGTTATCTGAAAAATTGTTACAGAAATTAACAATTATCATTTTAAGGAAGAGCTTGAATAAAATATTGGGAATCCAAATTAAAGGGGTCTAAGTCAGTTCTTTGTTTTTTCTGATTGATCAAATAACTGTATCCAAGAAGGACATTCTACTAATTGGAGGGAGCAAATGCCTATGTCTGTATTTGATGAGGTTACATCTCTCTTTCCGGAAGTGTTTTTATTCTGCTTCCTCTTGTTTGTATTGAGATGATGTTTTGGTTATAAAACAAAGAAATTAATATCATTGTTATCCGATGACATTCTATAATTATACCGTTTCAAGAACTTATTCACAATGTGAATTGGCCAATTGATTAACTTTTTTCGCTCTATTTGATCTTCAGAAATAATATTTAGATTAGATAAATTAACTTAGATTGCCGAAAATCGCAAGTATGAAGAAATTTGATAGATTTTCAAAGCATCATCCCAAACACAGAAAGCCAGGCGAGGGTCAGGAAGAATTTGGATTTGGCGAAAGTTACGTGGATACTGAAAATTTGGTGTCAATACTTTCGAAAGTTTTCGAATCAAAAACTGAGTTGGAATGGGCGATTCGAGAGTCGACCTCTGAAGGTCCACCTCATCGACAATTAAGGAATGCGCTTATTTTAAATCAGATTGCGAAGTTAATTCAGCTTTTAAATGTTTCGGAAAAGATCGAAACGCAGGCATTAACTGGTACAAGTCCAAAAGAGTACGGTTTTAACTATCCTATTGGAATACCATCTGCATCTACCGATTTTCTGAAAAAAGACAAACAAGAGGAAGCCATGAATTGGATGGGAGAAGGGCCATATCACGAAGTGTCCAATGATATCTTAATTATGAATTGTTTGACAGCGTTAACTCAGGCTGTAGAAAAACAAATGAAGAAGTCTGAAAGTTAGGTAATGTATTATCTTAGTTAATGGGCAGCTTAAAGAAACAAAACAAACTAGAAATCACTTCGACACACCTGGAATTAGGATTGTATGAAGTGACCAGATTAATGCAGGAGCATGCGCAAAAATTACCTTTGGCGTATGAAATGATTTTATCCAATTTAAATTCACTAAAAGAGAATGCACTGACAGGCCGCTTGATGGAGTTCTTATCCGAAAAGGATTCGAGCAAAGTAGTGGTTTTTTGTGGATGCGAAATCGAATTAATTGATGGTGTTATTTCTAAATTTGAAAATGCCATACTGATCCCGAATGATGACGAGGTTGATTTCGAACGTATTCAAGATAATTATTTGGACCATCCAAATTTAAAAGTGATGGATCCAATCGTAGCTTCTGAAATGGTATGTCCAGATACGATTATTGTCGTGCCAATCTATCCGTTGGAAGACGGATCTGCATTAACCTATAATTATCCGAGTAAATTATTGACGAAGGATGCGCGCAGTAGTAGTTTTAGTATTATTGGTATTGAAGTGTGCGCACCACTATCCATTCAATATGGGTATGATTTTACTGGGCTCACATCGGTTTTAACCCCAATTAACCCGAATTACATCACGCATTTGTGTCAATACACATTAATAGATAAATAGAGTAGGGAAGTAAGTTAATTATTATGGAGACGCTTGATATTATTATTTGTGTGATTGCTGTGATCGCGATTCTTGGACAAGCCATTTTTCCAAAAATACGCCATTTCATAATGGTTTCAGGTGCATCCTTGGGGTTGTATGTGGTTTGGTTGAAGACGGGCTCCATTATGGAACCGTTAAAAGGTGTACCATTGGATGTAATGATAATTTTGGTAGGTCTTACGTTGTTTGGAGACTTTATATTGAAGTCGCATTTGTTTTCTGGATTGATAAAAAGCATATCGGCAATTTGTAAGGGGAAGACTACACTGGTTTATTTATTCTTTAGTATTCTGATCTTTCTGATCTCGGCCTTGTTAAATAATTATCAGGCGGTCCTTTTACTCACACCTGCCTTGATTGGAATATTGTCTCAATTGGAGGGGATCAAAAAATCATATGTAAGTATTCTCCTTGGCTCCGTAATTGTGTTATCCAATTTGGGAGGAGCTAGTTTGCCTATTTCCGATTTTCCAGCTTTGTATATGTTTGGACAAGGAGAAATAAGCTTCCAATCGTATGTGCCTTCAACCACTCCTTTAGTTGTAATAGCAACGATTTTGGTTATTTTAACTGGTACCGTTACGGTAATTTTAACTTCCCGATCTCAAGCAAAGAAATCCAATGCCTTATCAGTTGCGTTTACCCAACGGTTGTATCGAAATATAAAAATTGACAAATATAAATTCTACACCTGTTTCATCGTTTTTGCGGGAATGATGGGAGCTTGGATTTATGGTGTGAATCCTACCATTGTAACCATTATTGGCTTGATCGTGTTGGCTGTGGTTATTGATGGAGGTAAGTTCCTGGAAAAAAAGATTCAAACACTTGATCCGGCTATATTTATATTTTATTTAAGTCTGTTTACCGTAATTTCCACTATTCAAAGTACCTCTTTGCTGCCTTCCATTGCGAGTTGGGTAGAAAATCAAAGCAGTGATCCCAAAATGCTTTTGATTGTTTTTTCAACGGTAACCATGGTTGTTACGGCGTTGGTTTCAGCAGGACCTTCTACGGTGTTTTTACTTCCTGTTGCGCTCGGTATAGCAGATCAATATCCACCCGATATGGTTCTTGCATGTTTTGCGATGTCTATTTGCTCAGGAAGTTCATTTTTCACCTTTTCAGCTACAGCTGGACCATTGGTTCAATCCTTGTCAGAAAAATATGAGTTAACAGTAGAAGGAGCCCCCTTAAGTTTTGGCTTTAAGGAATACTTACTTCCTGGTATCGTAGGTTCGATATTGATTTATGCTGTGAATTTGATTTACATTCTTGTTAGAATCTAAAGCGAGTTATGACATGATTTAAATTGTTTCACTTCAATTCGATCGAATTGAAGTGAAACTGTGATTTCTTACAGAATTATTTAAGTTTTGTAACCCATAGTATACGATTGATCTTGATTCCTTTTATCACCACTTTACTGATACAGTACTAGTAAAGTTCTTTAGGAGGATGGAGTGGGTGATTATTAGAGAAATATCGCGAGCAAGTAGCTAAAGAGTATATTAAACAATAAGGGAGGCATTTTTGATGTGGTTGCTGTGCAATGCGAAAAAATATGAATTGGTTTAAATTCTTAGTACCAATACAAAAACGCGACAATTGAGCTACAATACAAAACAGACTTAAAATTATGCATTGCATCAAAAGTATTGCATTGAAATTAGTATAGCTTTGTTCTAATTTATTATCCTAATGTAAATGTTTATGAAAAAAGTTACCTATCCTATTTTAATTGCCTTTCTGCTGATATTGTCAGCACAGAGAGGAAACGCGCAAACGGAAAGTCCTTCGTTTGATTTTAAGACAAAGAAAGTTGAAAACAATATTATTGAAGCCCGTTTTAGGCTCACTAATGCTGTGGACATTGAACGTCTAAAACCTAAAATACTAGCATTGCATAAAGTAGTTGCTTTTAATGAATTGAAAAAAGACAAAAGCTATTATCAAATTCGCTACTACAATGTAACGGATTTAAATGCATTGCGAGCGGTATTAAAGTCCTTTCAAACTGATTTTGATCTGACGTATATCGTTGTTAAAAACAAATCATATTTCAATCAGTAATTGTTATTATTATTTAGAATGAAAAAGTTACTAATAATCTTATTCATAGGAATTTCATCAAGTGCATTTTCCCAGTATTGTACTTTAGGAGGTCCTACAAGCAACGCAGACTCAGATGTCGGCGCATTTGCTTTAATCGGAGAGACGATGAACATAAATATGGCTGCGACTTGTCCTGGAACAATAGGCCTAGAAGATCAAACCGCCACTCAAATAGCTGATCTGCTTGCAGACAGTACATATACTTTATCAATCGAATTTTCTTCTTGTTCCTTTACGTTTACGAACGCGGCTCAAGTTTGGATTGACTATGACAATGATCAAACGTTTGAGCAAAACGAGGTGATTGCTAGTTGGACGGGGAGTGCTCCGTCTGGTATTCAGACTTACAATTTTACGGTACCAACTTGGGTTTGTGATGGTTCGCGTCGCATGCGAATTGTACAAGAAGAGGGGGGAACGCTTCCATTAGATCCATGTGCTTCCTATTCTTGGGGTTCGGCTGTGGATGTTACGATTTCGATCACTACAGGAACTTGCCAGATTGCAGGATGTACGGATACAAATTCATTTAATTATGATGCGTTAGCTGTTATTGATGACGGATTTTGCGTTCCGTTTGAAGGGGTGAATTGTGATACTCCAAACGTGATAGTATCCTTGCCATTTAATGCAACAGGAATAAACACGTCCTATTATGGAAGTAATTATTCTTCGGTAAATGCATGTGGGAGTAGTTATATGGACGGAAACGACTACGTTTTTGAATATACCGCCACTTCTACCGAATGTATTAATGTAGCTCTTTCTCAAACCGTTTGGGGAGCAGGGGTATTTATTTTAGATGGATGTCCGAATGGCGGAGCAAATTGTTTAGCACAAGGTAATGGAACCACCGCAACGGCAAATACGACCGTGAATGCAGGAACTTATTACATCGTAGTGTCTTCAGATAACTCATTTGGAGGGCCGCAATCTATTAGTTTTGATATTGATATAACCAGTACTTCTGCCGGTTCAATAGGAAGTACGTGTGGAACTCCGCACGTGATCACAGGAAATTTCGCTCAAACCGGAATGACTACCTCTTGTTTTGGAAACGATTATAATTCATCGATGGGTTGTGGTAGTTTGAACATGGATGGAGATGATTATGTATTTGAATATACACCTGTGAACGATACATGCATTACTATCTCATTAGACAATGCGGAATTCTCAGCTGGACTATTCTTGTTGGATGGATGTCCAAATTCTCCTGGTGTCAATTGTATCGGAGAGTCTACAGGAAATTCGTCTTTGCAGATTTATAAAAACTCAGTTACTGCGGGGAATACTTATTACATTGTTGTATCGACGGATGGATTTCCTAGTTCAACTGCATTTGATATAGATATTCAAGAAGTAAATTGTCCAGTTCCAAATAATCAGGACTGTGCAGGAGCGCAGCCTTTGTGTTTAGGAGTGTTTGTACAGGATAGCTCATTTGAAGGAGAAGGAGATGTACAATTCGAATTTAGTACAAGCAATACTTGTTTTGGACAGGCTAATGGAGGACCTGCTGGAGAAGTGGAAGTAAATAGTGCATGGTATACCTTTACGGTTCCTGGTTCTGGAAACTTAAATTTTACCATTACTCCTAACGATGCTACAAATGATTATGATTGGGCTGTATTTGATATTACTGGTCCGGATCATTCGTGTGAAACGCTTCATCAAGATGGTGCGGTAAGTTGTAATTGGTCCGGTTCACCTGGCCCGACAGGACCCAACGGGATGACTGGAGATCAAAACGAAGCTCCGTTTGGCGTAGTAGCAGGAAATACCTACGCCGTAGTGATCACAAATTATAGTGATGATCAAGATGGGTACGAATTGGATTTTACTGAATCAACGGCAGATGTATATGCCTCGGATTTGAATACCAATGATCAAGATATTTGTAGAGGAGAAACAGCTAATTTGGATGCACTATACACTGGACCATCATTTGGATCAACGACCTATAGCTGGTTTCCAAATAGCATGGTGGAAGATTCTATATCGCCAAGTACTGTAACTACTGCCATTGAAGAGGATAGTATTATATTTTATGTTCGTTTAACATTAGGAGAAGCATGCGAATTTCAGGATTCGTTGATCGTGCGTACCTATGATGGAACAAGTGAATTCAGTGTGGAATATGACAGTATTTTATGTCCTGTAATTGTGGACATAGAGAATACCTCAGGAGACGATGCGGTAAACTATTATTGGGATTTTGCGGATAACACAACGTTTGAAGGTAGAGATCCAGAACCACATGCATATATCCTTCCGGGTGTATATAACATGGAGTTAATTACGGAAACAAGTATTGGTTGTTTGGATACAGCTTATCAAGAAATCGTGGTTCCAGAAATGAGTATTCCGAATATCATGACGCCTAATGGCGACGGAATCAATGACTTCTTAGTTGTTAATTGTTTGGAAGAAGGATATGACTTAACTGTTTATAACCGATGGGGTAAAAAGGTAGCTGAAATCTATGATTATGATAATTCCTGGAATGGAGATGATTTAGTTGATGGCAAATACTATTGTACATTGACAAACCGTCAAACTTGGGATATCATTACGTTTAAAGCTTGGTTTTACATTTCTCGTTAATCTTAATAAGATAGAAAATAGTTATGAAAATAGTATCTAATATAAAGAATATGAGGAATATAACCTTGGTAGCCTTGGGCTGCCTGTTGGTGTTAACCTCATGCAAAAATGCCGCATTCTTTGCCAAAAAAGGGAATGAGTCCTTCGTCAATGGCAATTATCAATCGGCCATTTCTAATTATGAACAAGCCATGATCAAAGGAGATACAACGGCTGACATTAATTATAAAATAGCGGAGTCGTATCGAATGTCTAATCGTTTGCAGCAAGCGTATCCATATTACAAAACGGCCATTGATCTGGGCGTAAAAAAGATGGGAGCGCCATTGTATTACGGGTTGTCATTGAAAAGTGTGGGGCAATATGGAGAGGCGGTGAAGGTATTAAATGCCTTTGCTAAAAAAGCTCCTACCAGAAACTACAAAAAGCGCGCATTATATGAATCGAAGAAGATCGCGAAAATTGACAAGTTGCCGTTTATTAAGTGGAAGTTTCAAATTGAAAATGCCAATCAACTGAACAGTGAAGCAGAAGATTATGCTCCTGTGCAATTAGGAGATGAATTAATATTCGCTTCCTCTAGAGGAGAAGGGGCTGTTTATGAAGGAACGGGCTATGGCTTTTCGAATTTGTATAAGGCAGATCAATCTGGAAGTGTTTCTAAATTGGATGAATCAGGTAAGATCAATACAGTGAATCGACATGAGGCGAGTGCTACGTTTTCTCCAGATGGAAAAACGATGGTGTTTGCACGAAGCAATTCAGGAAATAAAAAGGAGAAAATACAGGATGTAGATTTATATATGTCTACGATGAGTGATGATGGGCAGTGGGGAGAGCCTACGAAGCTCACCATCAATGAAGCTTATAGTTGGGAAGGATGTCCTTTGTTTTCACGAGATGGAAAATATTTGTATTTCGTTTCTGATCGAAAAGGAGGTCGAGGAGGATTGGATTTGTGGAAAGCGACGTATAAAAACGGAGAATTTGCTCGTCCAAAGAACATGGGGAAAACGTATAATACGTTTGGAGACGAGATGTTTCCTTTTATTCATGAAAACGGGTCATTTTACTTTTCTTCTGATGGACATGTAGGATATGGAGGACTTGATTTGTTCAAAAGAGTTTCTGAAAATGGAAAATTAGTTGGTAAGCCTATCAATTTGGGTAAATCAATTAATAGCATCTCGGACGATTTTGGAATCTTTTACACGGATAAGAATAGCGGATATGTATGTTCTAACAGAGAAGGAGGACAAGGAGGTGATGACATTTATAATTTCACGGAAGAGGTAATTCCTTTTTACTATTTGGATTTAGAGGTGAAGGAAGGAATGGCAGGATTGAATCACGCAGGTGTAACCTTTTTAGAAGATGGAAAAGAAGTGGAAAGCAATTTTTCGGACGAATTGGGACATTACAGACATCAGTTACATCAAGGTGGAATCTATGAACTTAAGGTAGCTAAAGATTCGTTTTTTACGGCTTCATTGACATTTACATTGGACATGGCTGAAATCGCTAAGAATGATAAAAATGAGGATGGAGATTATGTGATCAAGGAACTAATTAACCTTAAAAAGGTGGGAGCTCAAGAAAGCTATGACGTGAAAGAATTGGGCTACGACATTAAGGACATTCTTTTTGATGTGGGAACGGAAACCATTCGAACGGATGCAGCGGTGGAATTGGATAAATTGATTGGTTTTCTTCAAGACAACCCTGGAATTTCCATTGAATTAGGTTCACATACGGATAGCAGAGATTCGGATGCAAATAATCTGGCACTTTCAACAAAGAGAGCTGAAAGTACGGTTTCATATATTACGACAAAAGGAAACATCATCAGTGACCGAATTTCTGCAAAGGGATATGGAGAATCGATGTTGTTAAATAAATGTCGAAATGGAGTTACTTGTTCAGAGGAGGAACATCAGAAAAATCGAAGAACGGAGATTAAGATTTTAGGAGTGAAAAATGTAAATGGCGAAAAGTATGAAGAATTCAAACGGGCACAAGAAGAAGCACGGATGAGAGCAGAGGAAGAGGCGCGTCATGAACAAATGGAAGAGGAGTTCTTAATGATTGAGGACCTAAAAAAGGAGATTGCTGAATTGGAAAAGAGTAAAGTTACCGAGGAAAGTGATCCAGCAGGTTACAAAAAGTATGTTGAGAAGAAAGAGCGCTTGGCTAAGATTGAGAAGCATTTTCACGAGTTAGAAGGGGAAGAAGAGCAATTCAAAAAAGAGCACGAGAAACAAAATGAAGATGATCATCAAAAGTATCTTGATATGAAGAAGAAATTGGAGGAGATGGAGAAAAAGATGAAGGAATTAGAAAAAAAGAACAAAAAATAGATTGAGGTCAATCGACGATTCAATCATTTAGAATATAGAAATTATGAAAGCGAATTATAAATTCATATTAGCAGTATTAATGGCTGTTATATGCTTTTCTGTAAGTGCGCAACAAGATGCACAATTTACACACTACGGATTTAATGGAATGTATTTAAATCCTGGTTATGCAGGAATTCAAAAAGCACCTGTTTTTCGAGCGATGTATCGAAACCAATGGATGGGATACGAAAGTGATTTTGATGATGGAACCGCTGGGAATACGGAACTTTTCAGTGCAGACGTGCCAATTCTTGCAATTAAAGGAGGTTTGGGGATCAATATTGTGAACGATATTCAGCCAAGCATGCGCAATACATCTATTAATTTGGCCTTATCCAAGCACATTGTAATTGCGAAAGGAGTATTGGGAATAGGAATTCAAGGTTCTTATGCAAATGTGTTGATGGGGAGAAAAGACATTGCTTGGAGACCATCGGATGGAGCAGCGTCTATTCCAAATGACTTTGCCATTCCAGATCAGAATAAATGGGTAGAGAATTTGATGGATTTGTCAGCAGGATTTTGGTATGAAAAAAAGGATTATTATGTGGGAATAAGTGTCAATAAATTGTTGGAAGACGATTACAGTTTTGGGGCTTTACGACCAGATTCTCTTGGTACCATAAGTAATGGAACACAACGTCATATGTACATTACGGCGGGATACCATGTCAAATTGGATAGAACTCTTATGCTGACACCTACATTTTTATTTAAAACGGATTTTGCATCTTCCATGCGACAAACGCATTCTTTTGAACTGGGAGCCCGACTTGATATTGATAAAAAGCATTGGGGAGGATTAAACTTTAGACAGGGTGGCGCTTTTGGTTTTCTTATAGGGACCTCAGTGTTGGAAGATAAGCAAATGAAAATAGGATATGCCATGGATATCGTAGTTGCAGGAGTAGCGGCTAAGGCAGGAACGAGTCATGAAATTATGATTGCGTATTATTTGCCGGAGATTACCAAGATCAGACCGATAATGAGAACGCCAAGATATAAGCACTAAGTGAAGGATTTATTTGTGTAAGACGAGCGTATTGATGGAAAACGTGGGGTTTAAGAACTCCACGTTTTTTTTATGTCCAATCAATTCAATTCATGAATATCCAATCCCCTTCATAAGCCAAGAATCGTGATAGGCAGAAGGAGCATCTTCAGATGGATTGGAGATCCAATGCTGTATTGCGTTCCATTCTTCATCGTTTACTAAATGCACTTTTACGCGATAGTTGTCCCGGCTAAAGATATAATTGCTTTGGCTTGGTTCTGGAAATTCGTCTTGATTACTATCTCTAAACAGGCCGATGCATGTGGAAATAGGAAATTGCAGCTGTAAGGTAACTAAAGAAGGAGATGGTTTTATAGGATTAAGCCCGAATATATCGTCGTCCGACCCAAGTCTTTCATGCCCTTCGCCATTGTACACTTCTGTAAAAAGGCGTTCATACTTGGCCATATCGATAATGAAAAGTTGCCACCAATCGGGGGTGTTCCCTTGTAGATTTTCATTTAACATTGTCTCAAGATAGGATGGAAATCGTTTTCCTAGTTCATTGAGTGTGTATGTAGAGGATGGATGTGCCTGTAAAAAATGCCCTGTTAAATGATTGAATAATTCTTCTCCGAGTGCATTTAATAAACCACTGTATTCTGAGTTAAAGCATTCTATTAATCGTGCGAAATAGGCGTTGTGGTAAATGGTGATGCGTTGCTGACTGGTTAATTTATTTGAAGGGGAAACGATGGAGTCAATGCTCCATTTTTGATTTTCAATAACGGTTTCAAATGCACCTTTATGCACTCCTTCTGGATGGGTTATCACCCCTTGAACCCATTGTTGTATGTTTTTTAATGTATTCATAGGTGCGTTATTCCCAAATGTCAGGTACTTGATGTAAGGTGTTTGGTAAGGTTGATTTGTTGTTTTTGACGGATGTAACTTGGGGAAGTGCTCCTCCGTTAAAAATCTCCTTGGCTTTCATCACTTCTTCCTTTAATGCTGGAAATTCAGGAATATTGGTATCCCATTCCAGGAGGGTAGAAACGGCTCCGGTTAATTGAGTGGTTTGCTTGTACAATTCCCATACAGGTTTGACGACATGATCATCATGTGTGTCGATGATATGTGTGCCTTTGTTGGTATGACCGGCGAGATGGAATTGGACTACCTTTTCTAGTGGTAGCATTTTTACATATTCCAATGGATCGAACTGATGATTAAAGGACGATACATATACGTTATTAAGATCAAGTAGCAAGCGACAGTCTGATTCTAAAGCCATTTCTCGGATAAAATCCCACTCTGTAAATGTATCTTCTTTAAATTGGATGTACGAACTAGGGTTTTCTAGGACAAGCGGACGTTCAAGAATGTCTTGTACCATTTTAATTCGAGAAACAACATGCTTCAGCGATTCTTCGGTAAGGGGAAGGGGAAGCAGGTCGTGTGTGTTTTTACCTAGTACGCCTGTCCAACACAAATGATCTGAGATCCATTTGGCATTAATTTCTTTGGCGAGCGTTTTTAGTTTTTTAAGGTATTCTATGTTGATTGGATCCGTACTTCCGATCGACATGGAAACGCCATGCATTACCACTGGATATTGGTCTGCAATTTGATTAATTACATGCCTTGGCCATCCCTGTGAATCTATGAAGTTTTCAGAGATTATTTCGAACCAGTCAATCTCCGGTTTGTTTTCCAGAATATATTGAAAATGTTCGCTTCGTAAACCCAAGCCAAACCCTAAATATGGAAATTGTGTTTCGGTAACCATTTATATAGCTATCTGAAATAAAATTGTGGCATAGGAATCTGATGCGATATCCCATGCCACAATGTAGTTAAATAAATTCAATTCAATATTCAATTGGAACTATTCTACTTAAGAACCCTTTGGCGAATTAGGTGTTTGACTTTTTCTTCTTGAGGTTACTTCTCCACAAGGTAAAAGCTCTGCTCCTCCATTTGCAGCGGCGTATTTTGCAGCAAACATATTTCTTGCTGTCTGCCATACATTTTTACCTGCATTTATATTTCCTTTTGCCTTTAATGGGAAGTATTGGTCTGGAGATATTGGCACCATGCATCCTCCTAACGTTTTACACGTGTTTTCACGAGGAGTCCATTGGTCTTCCCCTTTGGCTGTTTTTCCGGGAAATCCACATCCTCCTT
Organism: Cytophagales bacterium; assembly: GCA_965277185.1. Lineage (GTDB taxonomy): Bacteria > Bacteroidota > Bacteroidia > Cytophagales > JAHDFW01 > JAHDFW01. Next base: position 99,513 of record CBDICC010000022.1, read on the forward strand.
GGTTGGCACAAGCATTGGTTGTTGTACAACCATGTGTACTGGCAGTGGCACATGCACCGTCTCCTGCTCCAGTTCCAGAATTACTATATCCTTGACCTTTGCATTCATTTAGTCCTTGACATGAATGAGGGTTCACAATTACTGGCCACGGTGTAGGAAGATTCGTATTCCATTGTGGAACACCTCCATTTTCAAATACTTTGGTGGCAAAACTAAGTGTTTGTGCCATTCCTCTTAAATCTACGGCATTGGTAGATCTAAAGTTGTAATGCATCTGCTGGATTAGGATGGAGTAATTTTGCATTAATTCATCCGCTGCTGTTTTAGCCGCAACCGTTGGTTCAAGTTCTGATAAGGATGCTTCGTATTGCGGAATTGAGTTTCCAGCTGTATTTAAATAAGTTTGAATATCTAAAAAACGATGCCAATGATCTACTTCGTCTAAATCATGAAACATGGCACCCGGTGAGGTTGGGATGTATTCAGGCGACATAAATTTCCCTAAACCAATTCCTTCCCCTTGCTCTGTAATACATGCCATGGCAACGAGTGCGTCATCCAATTTTTGCATAACTTGATGCTTTATTTCAGCATACTTACCTTGAAAGTTCTTTTTTTGATAGGCGTCGTTGTCTGCGTCATACTTCCATAACTTTGATACACCATGTGCCAATGCGTGGTACAAGTCTCCTATTGAATTGTATTGCTCTTGATATTTCGTTGGACCAGCTGGTTGAAGCGGATCTAATGGTGGCTCAATGTATTGAACATCCGGTGCTTCAATCGCTACCATTGTGTCGATTAACTGGCTAAGATTACCTCGAACTGGCATGTTTTTGATGCCGCTTAAACAAGAAGGAGGACTGTCTAAATTAGGCGTAACAATATTTGGTCTGATTCCCATTGCGTTGCATAAATTACAAGCTAAGGTAAGATGAAACATCTCTTGAATCGCTACAGACATTATTACATCATATGCGGAAAAATTCTCCGTTTTAGTTGGTTGGGTTCCATCGCTTGATGCAGAGCCATCTTTAATCGTTACCGGAATTGTTTTGTCTTTGCGGTGGGCTGTCTTTATTGAAGCGGCTGCACTTAGGTAAACTGGAATTGTAAACAGTTCTACTGCTATGGCTACATTTAGTGCCTTCTCTAAGTTGGTTTTATTCCACTCTTCGGTCTTAATCGTTGTTGTGTCTCCCATAATGGTTCGTTTGTTAATTAGTTATTTGTGTCAATGTTTTTATGCTAAATGGTGCTTGGTTTGATCTTAAAAATAAGCATAAATTTTGTAAACTTTAGCATGTTTATTATGTTTTATTATATGTAAAATGTTCTTTATTTATAAATCAACATATGCATACGTTTTAAATGAAGTGAATTTGAAATAATGTAGCCAACGCTCTTTTCAACGGAGGAAGAAGAAAGTAAACAAACACCACACGGGTGTCTAGTCAAGTACTGATCTGGTATGATGTTTTATGATATTACAATATATGGTAAGAACTGCCTTGCTCGATTGAGTTTTTAAAAGCTATAATTTATGTGTTTGGGAAGTTGAATAGATTTGAAATCTAGTAAAATCGGTTGTTTTTAGATATTATCAGAAGTTAATTCTGTAAAAATGTTATTTGGCTTGATATGCAAGATGTTAGATGTAACAAACTATTAATAATAGTAGTTTGAAGCTATTGTAATTGATAGGTCAGAACTACTAGTTTAGGGGGTTTTTAAGAACGTTTTAGTTCGTAATTTTATAGGTGATTTTTCTTTGCTAAGAAATTGTGGAAAGATTGATCTTAGAGAGAGGATTATTTATGCCGAATCTAGATTCAAACGTAAGCATTGTAGAATGGGGGATTGGTTTTTTATTGCTTGGACAAATGCAAAAGGTAAAGCGGATCATTTTTGACAATTGATTAAATAGAAAAGAGTTTATGGAATATCCCGAAGGGCAAGATGATTTAAGAGACAAGCTGAAACCATCTGAAATATTCACGCAGGTAGATAGAGCAGAAAAGCGTCAAATGGATGTGGAGATCGCCAAAGCTTCCAGCTATGTTTCATCCAATGTGGAAAAAGAAGGGCATCAGAGCATTCGAAAAAAGTGTCCAGACATTCGGTCGAGTTCCATTTTTATAAAAAAGCCAAAAGTAGAGGTTGCTCAGAGGAACGATGCGGCTTCTCATCCATTGTTTGAAAAACAGGCTAAAAACTTATCCGTGGTAGAAGATTTAGGAGAGGGTAAATATGGATGGAATGATATGACCGTAGAAGTTCAGGAACAAACATTGCAATCTGCGCCTGACGATGACAAAGTATTTGAATACAGTCAGGTGTTGTATGCGGAAAAGGAAAATGGAGATTGGCTAAAAGTACGTACACAGTCAAAGTCATGGTATTCTTATTCGAGCAAGGATATGATTCAGGGATTGAACATTGGAGGAGAACGAGCGGAGGCATCTTGGATTATTGAAGTGAATATTAACGGCATTGAAGCGTCTTTCGAAGAGGAAAGAGCCACAGATCCGAAAACCCGAGCAACGAGTGCCCATTGGCTATTGGATAGTGATCCTAGAATAAGTTTTCATTGCTTGCAACCATTGCGAAGAAATAACATTACTTCCGTAAGCCAGATTCATAGAAGCTTTGAGAAAATAGTGGAGTATTTACCAAAACAAGACGATCAAACAGAAAAGTGATATGAGTGATTATTCAAGAGAAGAAGGCGAAAATCCAGATGTATCTGAAATCCAACCATGGGAATATATCATCAATGCGGAGGTAGATTGGTTCGAGGAGCAGATTGAGAAAATGTTAACAGATCGGACGTATTTTGATCATTTTGATCCCGCTCCGGATATTAAAGGAGCACCAGGAGCCTATGCGGATTTGGTGAATTCAGTTCAACTTGATAAATATGAACGGGCACTTTTGATGTTTTTGTATTGTGTGCATTACAATCCAGACCTAACGAATCAACTAGGAGAATTAGAAAAGGGAAGATTGCGTTTTCAAACCAATGTGAAAACAGGGGCGAAGTTACCTACGATCGAGAGTTTTCTTCAAATAGTATTAAGTGGAGACAATAAGGGGCGACGGAAATTTGCCTACTTGTTTGATTCCCGGCATACATTTTATCAAATGGGCATATTGAGAATTGAAGAGGGGGAATTCGGAGATAATCACAACAACCGGGTAATTGGATTGGAAAGCGACTATGTGGATTTGTTCATGTATAATGAATATCGGGTACCTCAGTTTAGCACGGAATTTCCGGCAACCCTTGCAGAGTCTACATTAACCATGTCGGAAATACATCTTTCTGATTCGCAAGCGGACAAATTGCTTGAAATAAAAACAGAGGTAGAATACTCCGAGAAAATTCGAGAGAATCTTGGATATGGTAATTCTATGACGCCCGGATACATGGCGTTGTTTTATGGAGAACCAGGAACTGGAAAAACGCTTACTGCAGCGACTTTGGGGAATGAGTTGGAAATGCAAGTTTTTGAGGTAAACGTAAGTAACCTCGTAAGTAAGTATGTAGGAGAAACGACCAAAAATCTAGATCGCTTATTTAAAAAAGCAGCAGGTAAAGGATGGATTTTGGTCTTTAATGAAGCCGATTGTCTTTTTGGGAAACGGTCTCATGCTAATGGCGATGACGATGGAGGCGCATCGCATTCCAATCAAACCATTAGTTATTTATTGGATGCGATTCCACGGCATAGGGGGATTATTATTTTGACTACCAATATGCGTCAAAATTTTGATAAAGCGTTTGGGCGTCGAATCTCCAATGAAGTTCATTTTAAACCGTTGGATACGGAAGAAGCGGCAAATTATTTAAAGAATTACGTTCATCCAGAATTGCCATTGGAGAGATATGATAATTTGGAAGAAATGCTAGGTAGGCAATGTCAATCTATCTCGATTGCCTCGTTGAATAATGTGGTGCATCGAGCGACTCGGATAACGTTGATGGATGAACAAGAAAAGATCAAGATGCCTGTTTTTGAACGGTGTTTGAAAGATGAGATTTATAAAACAGGAAATTAGAAAATACGTAGCTAACGAAGTCGATTTCCCTAGGTGTATATATAGGAATAATAAAGAAGAAGTTTAATATGTTGAAGTATCAAGAGCGGCAAGGGGGTAATGTGAGTTTAAACGATCCAGCGGAGCAACAAGCCGAACGGGTAGAGGTGAATATGTTAAAAGGAACGGTTGCAGATGAACAAGATTATGCACGTCCTGTGGAACATATTGAATCGAACAATTTTGTTAAAGATCGGATTGCTCAAGAAATAGGGAGAGGAAGAGGGATGGATGCGGTTACGCTCGAAGAAATGAATGCTCATTTTGGGGAAGATTTTGCAGAAGTAGGAATTCATACTGATTTTGTAGCCAATTTGATGTGTAAGATACTTGGGTGCTATTCGTTTACGTATGGGAATGATATTTTCTTTGATAAGGATAGGTACATGCCTGCTACACAAGAAGGAAAGGCCTTGTTGGCACATGAATTGACACATGTGTTACAGCAAAGAGGAGAGGAGGCAAAAGTTCAAAAGTTTGAAGCGCCTTTACATGAAAGTTCGGAAAGATTGGCTTTATCTAGACTGGGATTTAGTCAAGAAGAAATAACGCAGATTTACTTCGGTAATTGGATGCGTGATATGAATCAAATATTAGTGCCTGCAATCACTGATTATGATATTACTCCAGATACGGTAATGGGTTTAATTAGCTATTTGGCATTCAAAAAATTCGGAAAAGAGGTTACGGCTGAGCAATTTGGTTACTATATTCCGGCGGAACATATGGACAATCCGGCGGGTCAATTGCCAGATCAGGACTTCTTTAAGAATCCACCAGAAACGGAATTAGATTCTGGTGTGAGTACGATGAAATCTTCAAAATTACCATCTGAGCTAAGGGATCAAGATATAAGTGAAACGGTAGGTGGTGTGAATCGTTTTTCGGTGGATACATCTGGTGTAATGGCATTTATACGTAAAACAAATGTCATAGTAGAAAAGAGACTAGAACTTGCAGCGATTAAGGGAAGGACCCCTGAAGGACGCATGCATTTTGGGGCCGCGATGCATGCCGTTGAGGATTTGTTTGCACATTCCAATTACGTTGAAATTGCATTGACCACTTTGTTGCAGAAGAACCCTACTTTGCTTCCAAATTTGAAAGGAGAAGATCGTAAAGTGACAACCTTAAGTCCAGAAGTTACTATTGGTGATTCAAAAAGAAGAGTTCTTACCACCGGTACTTTTGCTTCTATGGATACAATGGTTTCAGTAGGAAGTGAGGCTGTAAAGATGATGAGGGCGGGATTGGCCACGAATGTTACGGAAGAAGATTCGAAAAGAGCGGGGAAACTTACTCAAATGTTATTGGATAACTTTTATGTTAAGCTGGAGAAAGATCCAAATTTCAAAAGCCAGTTAGAAACAGATATGAACACGTTTGTTAAGGAGAATAATCTTACTTTTTTTGGTGTAAATATTATAACTCCAATGTTCAATCAACCGGTGAATGAATATTATAGGTGGTTAACAGAATTGACAGCATGGATACCAGGATTGCCCTTATATATGATAACAAATTTCTTTAATGGAATAATTAATAAATATGTGTTGCTCCCAATGTCTGATCAGGTTGAGGCGATGGTCGCGGAAACCTTAGTTCAAAATACTACGATCGCAAAAAATTTAGAAGCACAGAAACTGACTGAAAAATCAAGTGGGTCGAAGCCTGCAGAATCTTTCTTGGGTGTAACAATTACGGAAGGAGTGACTGCGGAGCAGGCTTTAGAAAACAAAAAGAATGCCCGGAAAAACATTAATAATATGGAAAAGTTGCCCAAGCAGGTATTAGCAACGGGGTCGCATAGTCAACTAGCCAAGGATCATACGAATAGTTTGTTTTTTGGCTTAAGCTTTATGTTAGCGGCCAAAGCCGATGAAATGTTAGCGCGAAGAATGTTACGTACCCAAAAGTGGAATAAAGTCTCGGAAATACAGGATGATTACCGGGGCGAAATTTCAAAAGCTACCGTAGCTGAAATCGAAGATTATAATGATGAAAAGAGGAAAGATATTTTGTTGAAATCGGGGATGCCTTTAAGTAAAATAGAGAATCTAAGTGACGATCAACAAGTAGAAGCGATTGTCCAGCATCAACAAATTGTAATCGCAGATAATCATGCTTTTAAGCGATCTAAATTTATAGAGAAACACGGAGTAGGGGGAGAAGAAGAAGAAAGTGAAGATGGAAAAGAAATTAAATTTACCAAACAACAGGTCGATTTGGAAGAGCAGCGAAGACAAGCTAGTGATTCGTTGCTTAATGTAGCCAATTTTATTGCAATTGTCGAAATGACCCCTTCAAAAATTAAGCAGTCTTTGACTACCATGAAGTCATTTTTGACTACGGAAGAAGCAAAAGAATTGCTAGGAGGCAAAATTCTGTATGAACGATCACTACTGTATTTGGATCAATCGCGTGAAGGTATGGAGAAAGTCGATGTTGCATTGCAAGCCACCGGGATTGCCGAAGTGAAAAACAAATTTATAGAAGATGCAAATTTAGTTATGAAAGCGGAAACGCTTGCACAGAGAGAATACGCTTATGAGAAATTAAGAGCAGATCAATCGTATTATTTAAATTGGGTGGATGCGAAGATGAATAGCAAGGAGTTAAAAGAGGGGAGTGTCAAATTTAAGGGGCACGCTGCGGCCTTATTACTGTTAAATCGAGTTATTGTTAGTACAGCTCCTTCTTTTACTCAAAAACAACTGGACGATATAGATGGGGAAGGATTAACCCCTCAACAAAAAATACCAGTTTCCAAAGTAGATATCACCCGACCAAATATATCAAGCTTACCAGCTTCAATACAGGAATTGCTGAAAACTTCTAGGAAAATCATTAATCATCCGGAAGAAAGTCATTGGTGGGAACCAACGATGCGCAAATATATTCGCGAGCATCCAGATGAAACAGAAGAGTATATTAAAGCTAGAAATTCAGGTTATGCAGTTTTCAGAGATTTAGACGAAGGGTTTTTACATTAAATAAAGGAGTGAATGTGCGTTATTATTTGACGAAATTGGTAAGAAATTGATACTCTAAAGGGATAACTATGTTTCCACTTTGATCAATTGCTCCGTATTTTCCATCCTTGATTACAACCGCCAAACCATTTTGAAAATTAGAGACCGTGTCGTAAAAAGGAGGAATAATGATAGTTGCATTTTTGTTTATAAAACCGTATCCTTTGATGCCTTTTACATAGGCTAGTCCCTCTTGGAATGGCCCAACGTCGGAATGTTTTGCAGGAATAATCACTTTTCCATTTGTATCTATATAGCCCCAACGTCCATTAATAGTTAGACCACTTTTAGTATCATATGTTCCGCCCACATTAAAAGCGGCCAATCCTTCACTGAATTTTCGAATTTCAGGATAGGAGGAAGAAAACATCTGTTTCCCTTCGGCATTTAAAAAAGCAATGACATTGTCTTTTAATCGGACCTTTACCAACCCATCACTGAACCAATGCATATTTTGATAGGAAGGTTTCACTACATAATTCCCCATAGTATCAATGATGCCATACAATCCATCAATTTTTACAGGAAAGACCCCTTCCTTGGTAAATCCATGCGGAGGGTAATGAGCTTTATCTATCAAATAATCAAAGATTAGTTGACCACTTTTATTTATTACCCCCCAATTTCCGGCAGAATCTTTTTGCACCAAAGCTCGTCCAGATGAGAAAGGTCGAACACTAAAATAGACGCTATCAATCACAAGTTGAAACGACGTGTCGACGTACCCAGTTTTTTTTAGACTCTTAATTGAAGCTAAATGGTTATGGAATAGACCTAAATGATTGCCTTGGAAAACAAATTTGATTTCGCCTTTTGTGTTAATAAACCCCCATTGATTAGGCTCTTTTTTAAAGGTGAAAAAAGGTGTTTGCGAGGTGGAATGGTCAATGTCAGCAACATATGTTTTAGTGTCTTTAGAAAAAGGAATGACTACATTGTTGAATTCATTGATGACTCCATACGAGTCGTCCTTTACAGCCGAGGCATATAAAGAACATTTTTCTTTTTTTGATGCGGATTGAATTGAAGAAGCAGATTTACAGGATAGGAATAGGATCGAAGCAACAAATGTGATTAATAATGTCCATTTGTTTTTAAAAGGATTCATTTGGCAGTGTTTTTACTGTTTATACTCTTAAAGATAATTTATTTTTACTTAAATATCTAAAAATGTATTCATCTAATACGTTTAAATTGCGCATGATGTTTATATGGAGGATAGTTTGTAAGAATTTGAAACGTTCTATTGTTTCGGATTTGTAGGAATGTATGAAGTGAAGGAAGCCCCTGAGAAAAAAGAGGAAATTGATATAGGTGGAGTATTATTGTGTTTCAAAGATATAACTGGTATGCCTTTGTTTAGAGGGCAAATGCATACTTTTCAAAAACTATTTAATTCAACTCTTGAAGAGTTGATTGAAAATGAATATGTAAAGCAGAGAGTGTGATTTCTGTCTTTTTAAAAAAAAAGATAGGAGTGGTATTGTTGAAAAATCGGATATTGCTTGAAATGAAGAAAGAATAAGCGCGTTTGGTGAAAGCACCTTAAATTATCTTTAGCTATCTAACTACCTATCTACATATATGTATATAGTATCCAGGATTATAGAGCGCATTCGTCATTGCCTCTATAAAGCAGGGTTGTTTATTTGGCTGAATCAATGCGGAATCATATCTTTAATTAGTAGTTCATCGAACGAGTTCAATTCAACGTTCTTACTGCCTAAGAAATTGTTCAACAAAAAGGAAAGTCCAATGAAAGTCATTATTTGCGTGGGGATGTTTTTAATGTTTCCACTTTTGGTTCGTGCACAACAAACCACGGCGATACCGGATACAAATTTCGAAAAAGCCTTAATTCAAAGAGGCTTGGATTCCGGCCCGATTGATGGTTTTGTCTATACCGATAGTATAGTCAATGTAGGGACGCTATTTATTCCAAACAGAGAAATTCGGAGCATGGAAGGAATTCAAGATTTCCAAAGTTTGTACAACTTACATTGCGGATACAATTTGTTCGATACGCTGGATGTTTCTAACCTTGACTCTCTGGCATATCTAAGTTGCGATGCAGGCGAGTTGCGCATGCTCAAAGCATTGCACAACCCTAGTTTACAAATTCTGTTTTGTAGATTTGGGAGTTTAAATGCAATGGACTTATCAGGAGCTCCTGAATTGAAAGATCTTATTTGCTCCAATAATAAACTCACGTATCTGAATCTAAATAACAATACCAAATTGAAGAGATTGCGATGTCACTGGAATCGACTTACTTCTTTGGATATTGAGAACTGCCAAGAATTGGGGTATTTGAATTGTGAAGGGAATCAATTTACTCAATTGGATCTTTCTCAAAATAAGGCGCTCTCAGGTATCAATTACACCAAAAACAGACTTACCTGCTTGAATCTTAAAAATGGAAAGAGTTTTGAAGGCAGCATTTCAGCAAATAGAAATCCTGATTTGAGATGTATTCAAGTAAGTAATCCAACTCTTGCTTTTAGCTCGAATGATCAGGCGGTTTTAGCCGGAATAAGTTTTAGTACGGATTGTGGATATGAATGTTCCAATATTAATGGGTTGCAAAATGATCTCATAACCGGTCTTGAATCGATAAAAGTGTATCCGAACCCAGGGAATGGAATGTATACGATTGAATTTGGTCAGAAGTTGGAACGTGTTAATCTAAGTGTCTTTAATCGTTTAGGGGAAGAGATTATTAACGATAATCATCTATTCACGGATCATATTTATCTAAATGTGGTGGGGCCAAAAGGAATTTATTTTGTTAGTATTCAGTCGGAATTGGGTGTGGTTTCCAGGCTTAAATTGGTTAAGGACTGAATGAGTTTGATTTGTCTACTTCAGAATGTGGAAAAGATTATTTTTTAGAATTTGGAACTTCTGTGCCTGCTGCCGAAGCCCTGAGTTGATGAAACTCTAGTAGAAGTGCAACTTATTTTGTGCCTTATTAGCTCCAGTAAGCGTCCAATTCCTCTGCATCAGAGCGATCGCTAGGGTCAATTCCTAATTCCTTGCAAGCTTGGTTTAGTTGATGTTGAAGCTCGGGTGCGTACCCAAGGATAATTTCATCATACCAATAACAGTCGGAAGGGTCACCTATGAATTCCCAGGATTGGGTATCGATATAATTAAGGAAATGACGGGATTCTCGCGAGATTTTTCCAGCAAGAAAATCCCGAAATTCGTTGTTCTGGTAGATGGCGATAAGAATGCAATGAGCTTCTAAACTCTTCGGTAGTCCATCTGACTCCATGATCTTCATAGCTTTCAATTGGGCACCTGAATCAGATGAACATAACATTGCTTGAATGTTAGAGGTAAATACGGTGTCATCTCCTTTAAATTCGGATGTGTATTTTGAATAGAATTGGTATAAATCATATTCTGAAAATAGGGTTGCATTATTGGATCGCACCGCCTGTGTTAAAGAAGTCGTATTGTCCGGGCAATAAAGTATTAACTGAGCTTCCTCAATTTTACTTACAACTTTCAGATTAAAGGCATTGGTGAAACGATTTATAAATTGGATTGAACCTTCGGGTTTGCCTGCTGCAAAGAGGTTTCTGCCTGATAATTCTGAAGGAGTGCGTTCCATAAACACCTTTTTATCAGTATTAAAACGGTGTAAATGACCCAACATCAGTCCGAATAATGCATCAATAACCGGCGCATGCAATAACCGAATGGAAGTTTCTAAACATGGGGTACTTGGAACATCTTTTTCATACAATTTGTACGACCAGTATTTTATCGCCTTTAATTCTCCCTTTGAATATTGGTGGTTTTGATAGTAATCCGTTAATACATTTGGTGATCGGGTATAACAGTCTACAGATTGAGGGATGTATTCTGTGTAATAATCGTTTGTATAAATAAATTCAGTAGGAGCATTAAGCAGATCTGAACAATGGTAGAAACTGACACATTCCAACTTAGGAAGGGTATTAGGCCCAATGGTAATTTGTTTCAAATTTTTCAATGCTTCAAACCTGAAATGACTAAGGTTTGGAAGCGTCTGATTTATCCGAATTAATTCTGTGTTTAAGTGGTCCAGATGTACATATTTCAAAGATGCCATCTTAGGAAATTCCAAATGTCTAATTTGATCATTGTCTGAAATCGTAAGTAACTGTAATTGGCTATTTAGGGCGTCCAATTTGAAATGGATGTTGCCTTCAAGTGATACTTCTTCCAATAAAGGCCACTTGCCTAAATTTTCGAATAAATCGGGATTTTGGATGTGATTATCTGCTTCGGATCGCTTTTCATTTGTTTCAATGGATAAAAACTTAAGGTTGGGTGTATCATTTAAGCATTTCCAATTCGAACGAGCATTAAATCCAGTTAATGTTATTTTTTTAAGTTTTGGAGCAGAAAGAGCAGGAAGACTGCTGTCCAAATTTCCTCTATTTATATCTACTTCACTCACCTTAGGACAATGGAGTTGTTCAATACCAATCAGTGCATTGGTTGCGGTTATGGATATATATTCCAAATTTGGAGACTCCAACAATCCTTTTGAAATGGTTCCTTTCCCATCGACGATTATTTTTAATTTACGAAGTAATGGGAGGGATTGTATTTCACATTTTTCATCCGTGATTCCAATGGTCAAGACTTCTAGCTGTTTTAAATGATTTAATTCGCCTGTATATGCAACAAAATCTTGAGATAGGTTTTTTATTGAAATCTGATCAAGTTTACTGCCAAGTGAATCTACTCCTCCGCCGATTTCCAGTTGTTCCAACGAATGCATTTTGGAAAGGCTATCGTGAATCAAACCCATCCTTGCTAGCATAAACCCTCAGATATTTGATGTTTGAGTTGACTATAGATTGAGGTAATGTTTTTAATCCGAGGGTTTGTCGAATACGGACGTATTCCAAATTAGGAAATTCGGAAACGACTTGATCGATTAATGTCAAGCTTTCTTCTGGGCTAAGGTAAGGTCTTACTCGGCTGGTGTAAATTTCCAACGCTTTAATGGAGTGCGGATTTAGATTTTTAAATTGAGTTTTTGGCCCGAGCGTTATTCGATTTTCGTTTGGATAATTATCAAACGTAACGCTCTCTTCTTTCGCTTTTTCCATTATTTATTTGTTTTTCACTTCATTTACGTAAATAGACTGACTAACCATTGGAACTTCGTGTTTTAGTGCATTATGGTAAAAAAAGCTATTTCGTTCAGATCATGTGAATTTGTTACTTCCAGAATTCCCACCATTTTTTTTCTTCACTGACGTCTGTATTTGTCTCCTTTGAGTTGCTGGCGTTTGCTGACTTTGTTTGATCTTTTCCAGTTGATGGAGCAATTTGTGTATTGTTATGAAAAAGGCCACATCTAATCGAGATGCCCCAATTGCAGTTACTACGGTTTGAAGGAGTTCTTTATCACTCATTTGTTCTACATAGCTATTGCATTTGTCGACCACTTCATTGGTTGGTTTCATAGCTGGATCCAAGTGAAAGTTAATTTGTCCTCCAAAAACTTTTCGATCCATGATCATCAGTAATATCTGTTGAAAGGATTTATTTAAGGAATCGGTCATGTCATCCAACGTTCTACTTTTAAAGTGGACTTCATAATTATTAGTTTCACTTAACTCTGCAACTGAAAAATGTTCATCGTGACTACTTTCCACATCTTCTCCACCCATTGCGATTGTTTCTCCATCTCGAACTAGAAAAACATTTGGAGAAATAGGGTCGCTTTTAGGATCGTTATAGTAATTGTGGATTAGGTTAGGAAACTTTTCTCTAAGCGGTCCATTAGCGTCGGTAGCAAGTAAAATCCCTTTGAAAGGAATCCCAACCATTAAACTGTCTGCGCCTAATTGAGAGGCTAACTTCGCCATGAAATCGATGTCTAACATTTTTTCACTGGAATATTCATCTCCACTCACAAACGCATATTTAGTATCTTCTACTTCTCGAATATCTATATCCGAAGGTATTGATTTTAAATTTTGCAACGCTTCCGCCTCAATTTTTGGAAGTTTGACGGCCATTTCTTCTTGCGATGTTGCTTGCTCAAATTGAATGGCAGGTCCTACATCCTTTCCAAAGGCGATTACCGGAGACCCGGGATTCTCAAATAGGCGTTTTTTTAAGAAAAAAGGTTCTTCTTTTCGATAGCCCGCAGGCTTCAGTATTGGTATGATTTTTTCCATTGCTTTGTTTGTTGACTTTAGGTATCATGAAAATGTCAAATTAAGAGCTTTCAATTTGAGCACGTCAACTTAATTATAATAAGTCTTTATTAATTGGCAGGTTTAAAGGGGATTAATTTGGCTAGGGGAGCAAGTAAAGCATCATTTGGACAGGAAAAAAAAATATGGTCTGAGTTAACTAAATAACTCAGACCATATCATGAATTTTAAAATATTGTTAGATCAGATGATCTGTTGCTTATCGCATCAACATCATTTTATGTCTTCCAACAATTTTACCACTTGTTCTTAAGTACATGAAGTACGTTCCACCGGCAACGCTTTCTGTATTCCACTCAATTAAATGGTGTCCTGCACTATAATTACGATTGGCAACTACCGCGATCAGCTCACCCATAATCGTATAAACTTCTACCGTTACATCTGTAGATTCTTCTAATTGAATCGCAATTTTGGTAGAATTGGTAAATGGATTTGGAAAAGCTCCAAGTAATTGCGCTTGGGAGTTTGGTCGATCCAAGTTTGTTTTACGAGCTCCGCTGCTTTCACAAGCAGAAGTTACCACATTGGCAGCAGGGTTATACACATCTCCTGATTTACTAACACCCGTTACATCGAAACACCATTCTCCAGATGGGTTTTTCAATGCGTTTGTAGTATAAGATACTTCTCCAGATCCGTTGGTAGTACCAGATCGGCTTCCAGAGTTAGGACCTGAATAATTCACGTCTACTGTTGCTCCTGAAACTGGTGTCCCGGTATTATCATGGATGATTACTGTTGCTGCTCCTTGGAACCGATTTCCATTAAGAGCATTTCTTGTTACGGAAATACTCTCCACATGCAATTCTGTTACAGCAGGAGGCGCTTGCGTTGTTGCATTCGCAATGTTTGAAGCTCCAGAATTACCAGCCACGTTGTATGCATTTACTCTATAATAGTATATTGTGGAAGCGTTAAGACCGTTGTCACTATATGAGGTAGCATTTGCTCCTGTTGTTGCAAGGAATGAGAAATTGATTCCATCCGCTGATTGCTCAATATTGAAGCCATCTTCATCTGAAGAATTATCTGCCCAACTTAAATCAATAGCAGAACTTGAAATTGCCGTTGCTGACAATGCACTTGGATCTGCTGGAATTTGAGGAGGACTTTGAGTTGTTGCACTTGCTACATTGGTAGCGGCTGAACTTCCCGCTACATTATAAGCACTTACTCGGTAATAATAAGTTGTTGAAGCTGTAAGTCCATTGTTGTTAAACGAAGTAACACCTGCTCCTACAGAAGCCAAGAAAGAAAAGTTGATTCCATCTGAAGATCGTTCAATGTTGAAACCATCTTCATCCGAAGAATTATCCGTCCAGTTTAAATCGATTGCAGCACTAGATATTGCACTTGCAGATAAAGCACTAGGATCAGCAGGTATTTGCGGTGTAACTCCAATAACATAGTATTCACCGTACGCTGGTGCGCTAGCATCCGCTGGAAATGTTGGAGGCGCTTGTCCACCTTGAACGTCTAACCATCCCATTGCACCTTGATCTTCATGGGCTAGAATATGGCAATGCATTATTGTTCTTCCTTGGTAAGGAGTGGTTGTAGCGTTATTTAAATCAAAACGAACATCCATTTGAGAGGCAACTACATCATAATATTCTCCAGCTTCAAAATCGCGATCATCCTCCAATGCTTGTACATGGTATACATGCAGGTGAAATGGGTGTCGAACGTTTCCAGACAGTCTCCATTCCTGCACTTGCGTAGCGGGCAATGTAAAATTGGCGTTGTGATGGTCGTATTTACTACCGTCTACTGTACGAGCTCCCATTGATACAGATTCAAAATTCACATTTGTTTCTGCGCGTAAATCTCTAAGATAGTTTGGTCGAATTGCGGACCATGATGATACACCGTCCAAGTCATAAGGATGTACACTTGGATCGGAAGCTCCGTCCACAAAAATGTTTGCAACCGTATTTCCGTTCACTTTAACCCAAGAATCAGCAGTAGCGCGGATTGCGAAATCAGCACGGGATGCTCCAGTTAACATCAATGTATTTGAAGCAAGATCTTTTGGAGCAACTGTTCTCCATACACCGTCTCTGGCCAACACTTTAACTTCACAATCAGGACCAAATTCTACATCTCTCAACATCGCACCTCTATCGGCAATGGCTACGCGCCAATGTTGCCATGTATTGGTAGGCATGCAAATATTTCCTCCAATGATTCCGTTTACGGTCCATGTTGGAGACAAGGTCCCAGACATTAAATTATCACCTCCTGTTCCAGAAACATTTGGATCAACGAAACCAAATAAAAGTTCTTTTTCTTCCATTCCAGAGACTGTTGCAGGAATACCATCATTTGAGTCATCAATGACAATCATTCCGAACATTCCACCGGCAACTTGTAAAAGAGTCGCTCCATGGTGATGTGCATGATACCAATAGGTTCCCCCCATGTGATCAGCAGGAATGTCATAAACAAAATCACCTCCTCGACCTCCTTCAAAAACTCGAGTTACATCATCAGCAGGAGATTCACCAGAAATATGTAAACCATGCGTATGAATATTTACCGCATTTGGATCCTTATATACATTATGGCTTGTACTTAGCGTTTCAAACGGTAATGTGTTATGAAGGCTTAATACATACTTGTTTCCAGGCGTCATGTGAAGTGTTGGACCAGGAATGCTATAGCTTCCGCCTTGTTGACGGTAGGCTCTAGTAGTCAATGTTCCACCATTATTAAAGGTGAAATTTGCTTCTCCAACCTCCATAGTACCGCTATAATAGGCTTCTGGATTATCCACTGTGACGGGATGATAGGTCCAGACGAATGCTGTTGGATTTGAAATTACGTTACTTCCGGGACAACTACTTGCCTGGGAAATGGAGACCATTCCAAATGAAAGTAAGATCATGAGCGAAGCAATCATGAGATTACTTCTCTTAACCCGCGTGCGGATTGATTGTTTTAAATTGTACAGTTTTATCATAATAGTGTATTTAAAGTATGAGGACGAATCTACAAATTTTAAGTAAAAAGCACAAAGCTAACTGTAGTAAATACAATAATAAAAATCTTGTTTAAACAACATTTCGTTGCTCTTGAATGGTGTATGATATTTGTTTTGAGTTAGATTTTTTAATAAAGAGAAATTATCTAAGTTGATTTGGTTTGCAGACTGAGTAAATCAATTTGATTTATGCTCATTAAGGATTGTTCACCATCGTAAATTGAATCAATGAATTTGGTTCCAAACCTTATTTTAACTGATCTATTGATTTAGTGCTATCTTTGGTTTAGTTTCAAATGCGCACTGCGAGATGTATTTACTTTTAATAGTTGCGTTTCAATCAGTGTCATTGTGGTAATAGAATAAAAGTCATTATTAAAATTTTCTTTTCTTAAATGGAAAATTACAAGTCTACGTATGGGTTTTCAAAAGAGGAATGGGATGCTTGCATTAAAGTACTTCGCATCTTAAAAGACGATCCATTCAATAATCCGGATAATCAAGATTTGGCAACATTGATAACCTCTATTCACAAACAAGCTAAGAAAGTCGGTAGGAATCAGAGTGCGCAGGAAAAGAAAACACGTGATTTGGAAGTGATCAAGGCGACTGAAATTGCAAAGAAAGCATTTATAAATGAGACTACTTACGCTTCGGGGGATTCTATAAGTTCAGAATATACTCCATTAGAAATACCTAAAAATTGCTATTGCTGCAATACTTCGTTTGACAATCTCCATTCGTTTTATAATCGATTGTGTCCAGTTTGTGCAGAAGAAAATTATCACAATCGTTTTCGGACGATTGATCTTTCAAATCGGAACGTAATTTTGACAGGAGGACGTGTTAAAATTGGTTTTGCAACGGCGTTAAAGTTCTTGCGAAGCAATGCAAATCTTACGATCACATCTCGGTTCCCGGCTCTTGCCTTAGCGGAGTTTCAAAAGCAGTCAGATTATGATGTTTGGAAGGATAATTTAACTGTTTATGGATTAGACCTGAGAAATTTGGCGGCTGTTCAATCATTCATGGAGGATTATAAAAACCGAAATGTCAGCTTAGATATTTTGATTAATAACGCAGCTCAGACTATAAAATACGATGATGCATATTATGTTTCGGTGATTAATAATGAACAATTGCTATTGGAAGAATACCAGAATTTACCCGCCTTTAGCGCCAATCAAACTCCGATAAGCCAGAGTCAGAATACCTTGCTAAGTAAGGAGGAGTTTTACAAAACTACGCCAGTCAATCGATTTGGTCAACCTATTGATGATAGAGCCCAAGAACAGTTGGAATTCTACATTGCAAGAAATAGACATTTCAGAATTGCTAGAGGTGAATTTGATTAATCAGATTGCTCCATACTATTTGATTAAAGAGTTGACTCCACTCATGCAGGCATCGCCTTTCGAAAAGAAATTTGTTTTGAATATTTCATCTTCCGAAGGACAGTTTAGTTATGAAAACAAGTCTATTTTTCATCCGCATACAAAATATGACCAAGGCATCATTGAATATGCTAACGAGAACATCAGGGAAAGAATATCAAAAATATGGCATTTATATGAATGCGATTGATGTGGGCTGGGTTTCGACAGGAGCGCAGGAAGGGTTGCGTAAAAAGCAATTTGAGGCAGGTTATATTCCACCGTTGGACCCGGTGGATGGCGCGTCTAGAATTTTAGTTCCAATTATAGAAGAATTGGAAAATAACACGGAGATAGCTGGAAAATTGATTAAAAATTACAAAATTGAGGTTTGGTAGAGAATTTAGGAAGGGGAGCGGACAATATAAAATTAAAGAAGGTCAGAGTGATGGTTTAACTGGAAGAACTCTAGCCCGTCAAGCTAGGGGTGTGGGTTCGAATCCCACTCACTCTGCTCGAGAATAAAAAGCCTTCAAATCGCAAGATTTGAAGGCTTTTTTGTTTTGTTGGAAAAATCGGTTACAATATTTACTACTGTTTAAGTTTTTGATTTCCTGATCATCTGTATTTTATAGATGAAGCTTTTTTTGATTGTTTTTGTATAGGAAAGGCGGGAGAAGTTCGAATTTTTCGATATCATTTCCCGTGTCAGAGACACTACATTTCATTCAATTGTCTTAAGTCGTCCTACCGGAAGACTTAAGACAGCGAGGAGAATAGTGTATTCTACTTTAATTTCTTCTCCAGCATTATCATATGCTTACATTGAATGTCATTTTCAAATATACTTTTTGAATAGTTTCGAGTAAAAAAATGCTTGTCAATATGTGATATTTCGAATCCTTCTTTTTGATAAAGTGTAAGTTGTCCTATACTAGAATTTCCAGTTCCGATAATCATTTTATGAAAATTCATTTGTCGACAAGTATTAGCTGTAAATCGCAATAATTTTTTTCCAATTCCTTTTCCTTGGAATGATTTTTTTATAGCAATATTTTTTATTTCAATTGTGTTAGAATTTGTTTCATTCAAGATAATTACTCCAATTATTTCAGAATTTAGTTTAGCTATATAGCATGTACCTGAATTTAAATATTTATTAATTTGACATCTAGACGAGTCTGCCAACATGAGTAAATCCCAAGGGATTTCATGACGGTTATCTATTTTATCAATATTCAGTATTTTATCTATCAATTTAATTTTTCAAAAAAGTCAAATAACTTGGTTTTAGCATCTTGTTTTGCTTTAAAATCACCTTCATTATTTCCTCCATATTCATACTCATAATCTTTTCCATTAATATTTATTGTTCCAGTTCTAACAGCGGTTTTTGCTTCTGGATTAGTTGAAATTAGGTGTCCAGCATTTTCATATTTTATTGATTCAAAAGAATGTTTAAAGTTGTGTTGATGTAATCTATCTTTTATCATATCCGCCATTAATGAGGAAGGCCAAACCATATCATCATTTCCGGAAAAAAGAAGAATAGGGCCATTTATTTTTTCTACTTTAATCATTGCTTTAGTTTTATAGTCAGTTTTGTTCAACCCATTTTTCCAGTACTCTAAAGTTTCGATTTTATTTGAGTTATTTCCTCTGATTTTATCCATTGGTATATATGGTATATCAATGTCTTGATATTTCCAGCTAGGTTTTATTTCATCAGAGTTATATGATAGAACAGTGTTTGACCAAGATACTGAACTGGGTGCATAAGCTAAGACACCACTAACTAATTGAGGGAATGTAGAAGCAATTACTAATGCTAATTCAGCATTTCTTGATGCTCCCATCACAATTATTTTATTAGGGTCAATTTCTGGTTGTTTAGCTAGCCATTCTAAAGCTTTCTCAAAATATTCTAAATTAATTTCTTCTGGTAA
Organism: Cytophagales bacterium; assembly: GCA_965277185.1. Lineage (GTDB taxonomy): Bacteria > Bacteroidota > Bacteroidia > Cytophagales > JAHDFW01 > JAHDFW01. The sequence continues at coordinate 119,184 of CBDICC010000022.1, forward strand.
ATTTGGTAATCCTTCTCTGCGAATATATGGTATTGATAAACCGCTGTACCCTTTTTTAGCAAATTGTTGCCCCCAGTAATCACCCCATTGTCCACCACCGATTAAAACGATTACTGCTTTTCCTTTTGTATCAGGCTTTACAAAATAATTTGCCTGAAAACCCTTTTCATTTACGACTCTCGGTTTAATTCCATTAAATAGGATATTATCAATGATAAAGAATCCAACAATAAGGAATAGTATAATTGATATTCCTATGAAATATTTTTTTGTCTTACTCATATCAAGTGATTTTAATATTTGATTACGTTACCAGTTTCTAAAATTTTTTTTGCTTCCTTCCAACTTGGGAGAGAAACAGTATCAATAGTTATTGTTCTGATTTCTTTGGCAATTTCTTTACTGTTTTTCATGGCTTCTATATGTGCTACACTTCTAGCAAATTCTTTTAAATCATTTTCATTATTCCATAGAGTCATAGTACAATGTTTAGTCCAAAAACCTTTTTTCTTGAAATCTTTACAGTCTGTTGATTTCAATTGTTTAATAATGTTTAGAGCCTTGGTAGACAGTGCGAAGAACTTAAAAGGTCCTTTTAGTTCTATGGAGGTAATGGTAGCTTTCATTTTTATATGGTTAATTTATTTCTATAGAAGTAACATCATAATCGAAAAATTTATCAAGCATTTTTAAAGCTAATTTTTCTGGTAAAGACTTTATCATTGTATTTCTGGCCTTAATTGCGATATTATTGTTTAATTGACCTAATTTTCCGTTTTGCAAGCTTTGTTTTACTACATCAGAGCTGCGTTTGAAATGATAGTTTTCATATTTACCAAAAGCTGTTTTGCAGTCGTTGAAATTACTAATACATTTAGATAGTAAAAAAGCACCTTCGATTGACATGCAAGCTCCTTGTCCTAAATTGGGTGTAGTGGGATGAGCTGCATCTCCAACTAAAACTATTTTTTCTTGATGCCATCCCCGTGTAGGTGGGCGGTCACCTATTTTACTTTTAATGATTTCAGTGCTGTTTTTAAAAAGTTGCGGAATAGGTTGATGCCATTCTCCAAAAATAGTTGTAAGCTTATTTAGTGTGTTTTCTGGTTCATCTATTGCGTTTTCGTCTTCATTTAAAGTAGCCCACCAACCAAATGTATTATCTTTTATAGGTACAATTCCAACTCTTTTTCCTTTACCCCAAGTCTCAGAACTATATCCCGTAGGGATATCTTTTAATTTGGCAACTCCTCTCCAGATATTGTAACCTCTATAAATTGGTTTGCCATCTTTTAGTATAAAATTTCTGATGATAGAATTAATTCCATCAGCTCCAATGATAAGATCAGCATCTATATTTGTTCCATTTTCAAACTTTAGTTTTGTCTTCTTTTCTGCTACGTTAATTTGTATTAGTTTATGATTTGAGCGTAATTTTTCTTTAGAAATGTTATCCAATAAAGTATTATGTAAATGAGCACGGTGTATACATACTAATGGCAAATCATACTTTGGGGTTGTTTTAGTAAGAACCAAACCTTTATTTGTTTTTATAAAAGCACTATTAATTTCTCCCCAATTAGTTGTTAACTGATTGTAGATACCTATTTTTTTGTAAACCTTAAGTGCATTAGGCCATAAAGAAATCGCTGCTCCAATTTCTTTAAATTCTTTAGCTTGTTCATATACTGTATAGTTTTTAAAGCCAAAATATTCTAAGCATATAGCTGTTGTTAATCCTCCTATTCCTCCCCCAATTATAGCTATTTTTATGTCTTTTCTCATTGTTGTATTTTAGTTTTAGCTCACTAGAGCTAAAACAAATGTAGTAATTATTTATTAAGTTTGGCTTATGTGCGCTAAAAAAAACATTAAACAAGAAATTTTAAATGCTTCAAGAGAGTTATTTAATAGAGAATCATGGTCAAAAACATCTATAAGAAAAATAGCATCTAAGCTTAACATTAGTGATGGTAACCTGCGCTACCATTATAAAAACAAAGAAGGAATTGTACTTGATTTGTTCTCGGAAATGACAGAAGAAATGATGTTAGAAATTACTAATAGAGAACAGAATAAGGACTCTATAGAGTTGCAGTATAAGTCAATTTTTAAAATTATGTATAAATATAGATTCTTTTTTTTGGAGTCTTATTTTATAAAAAGAGAGTATGAATCATATGCTATTTTGTTTAATCAATTGGAAGCTTCTCGAAAGCAATTGTTTATTGGAGAGTTTAATAAGTTGAAAATTGAAGGAGTGTTAACTCAGGACTTCTCTGAAGAGCAATATGAACTGTTGTTTGAGCAAATTTTTATTCTTACTGATAGTTGGATAAAATATTTAGTATCTGAAGATGAAAACGAAATAGATGAAAAAATCAATCACTACTCAAAACTTTGTTACGCTCTTATTGTTCCATATATGGTTGTGGGAAATTAATGCTAACATCCTAATAAAGCTAATACGATTAGCCCCAATAAAAAAGAATAAAGAACATTAAAACGCTTATGATGTGAAGGATAGAAGTGTATTGAGTGTTCTTTATCTACATTTTTAGTCGTTTGTATGAGTAGATTTAATACGGTTAGAGCGTAATATTTGAGGTTATAATTGCATTCAAATCTTCTCTAAAAAAAATCGAAATAAGGGACTCCTTCTCTGCAACTTTACATAAACCCTTGAACATTAGATTGTTTGAGGGTTTTGTTGTTTTTGGGTGGATTTTGGTGGTATTGTAAGGTGTTGATTTCTAAGTTGTGGTGTTCGATTGATCCTCCCTTTCCCCTTTTGAACCTAACGTTTGGCTATAGTTAGTGCGGGAATTAAAAAGCGAATTCCTTTTCGATTAAGCACTAACCCAAAGCGTTGTATTTTGGTTTAATTTTTTATTTTTAAAGCCAACTTAAAAGATTTGGCGGACTTGGTTTTAAGCACTAAACTTTTGGTTAAGCACCAAAACCCGTATTAATTATAGCCATTGTTGTAACTAGTTTTACCTTACTTCATTTTTTAAGAAAGGTCTTATTTCCTCGATTGTAATAATTCCTTTTTTTACGAATATTTCTTTTCCAAAAAATCCACTTATACAACTATGTGTTTCTTGATTTCGTTGAAATATATAGACTGTAAATATTTCCGAGAATTCATTTTCAGATTCTTCTTTATAAAATTCAAAAAGTCTTTGTCTATGAAATTTACTATATGCTTCAATTTTCTCTATGGAGAGCTCATTCCTTACTATTTTACAATTAATCTTTTTAATTTTTTCAATCTCATAATTATTGCTACTGATTTTTAAATTAGGATGGTTATTTGAAATAGGTTGGTTAATTAAAGATTTATCGTTTTTCTCAAACCAAAAACCTCTTGATATTATTTCTATAAATTCATCATGAAATTTGAAGACATAATGACTAAAATCAGTTAGCATCTCGTTTACATCTCCTCCAAATCCGTAACAATCTCCGTAATGTTTCTTTTCGTAGCTATAGCGTTCTTTTAACCAATTAGAATTCTCAACTTTATAAACCCAAAAATAAGGTTCGTCTTCTTTCCATTCATATTCATATGGAATATATTCCCCTCGAGAAACTCTTAAAGAATCTAATTTCTCAAAAGTGATACGTCCATATTTTTCATCTTCAGTCAGAAAGCATATAGAATTCGAATCATCTGAGTATATAATATTAGGACTTTCAACATAGTCATTTTCTATCGGTATTAAGATACCAATTGCTTTTTCCATTTTTTTTTTTTGTTAATTACTTACAACGTTTTGGCTAAAAAGCGTAGCTTCCCGATAGGGGAGTTATGCTTATTTAGCATTTGTTGTAGAGCGGTTTTCTAAGGTTTGTATTTATTTTTGAGTTCAATTATTAAATCTCTCATTTCATAAAGCGGAGTCCATTTTTCACCAGCTGAATCGCTCCACCATTCGTATTCGATAACGTTGTAACCTCCACCAATCCTAATGCAATACATTCTACCGTCCAGACCTTCCGAACTTTCAGGAATACCAACATGTTCTATTTTATCTAGGTATTTGGTGATTCTTCGAACATCATCTATGTGCAGTTGTTGTTTAATCAATTCGATAGAATTTAAATCTGAGCTAACATAATGTGGAAGATAAAACCAATAATAGTCTTCTCTCCAATTCTTGATAATAGCGTAAAATCCCATGTTTATAAAAAAATGCGATTTAACCAAAGCTTTTGAAAGTTCTCGAAGAGATCGTTTTTTACCGCTGTTTTTTAATTGCTCAAAATTAAGTTTGATTTGATTTAAGACTTCATCTAAACTTTCAGCTTTGAAATAAAATTCATGATAATGTGAATATCCAATCCAAATCTTCTTTTTTGAATTATATTTCAGTTTGAGGTCAATATCTCTTACATCAAAATTTGATGACATTTATTTTTCGTTAATGCTCTACAACGGCTCTTGTATGTTGCGTTTGCCTGCCGAAGGCGGCATATGCAATATACAAATTGTTATGGAGCGTTTTAATCTTTAATTATTAATACGTATCCGTTTACTTTAATAGCTTCATTTAAAAAGAATTTTAAATTGCTGAATACTTCTTTAATATTTTCTTTATTATAATCGATTTGAATTATTTTATATACCCCAAGTTTTTCCATCTTTTCAAAGTCATAGTGTTTCATCAGATCACTAGATTTAATTTTCTCAATCAATTTAACTTTTTCTATTAAAATTTCTTTGCTCCAATATTTTAAAGTTTGACCTTGACCTCCCGTGGATTGTTTAAATTCTATTCCATCATTAAAAAAAGAATAGTTATGGTTGTTTATATATCTTGAGATTAGATAATCCAAAGCGTCATAATTTCTATTAGAGTCAAAGTAATATTTATCATCAAACTTGTTGTTCGGATAATATTCTAATAATGATCGAGCATCTTTTTTAAATTCCATCCAATCAGGATGTCCAAAGTCACAAAAATCAGCTTTAAATACACTTGGTAAAGAGAATATGATACTGGGATATTCCGATTCGCTTTTTTCAATTGCTTTAGAAAAAATATTTTTCATCTCAATTGGTACGGCTGTCATTGATAAATCTAATCCCATTATTTTGTTCTATATGCTCTACAACGACAAGCTAAAAAGCGTGGCTTGCGAAAGCAAGTTATGCTTCTTTAGCTACTGTTGTACCTCGTTTATTTCTTTTATATTCATTACCTTCTTAAATCTGTTTAGAGCTCCGTTTCTGGAAATAATATAAACGCCATGAAGAAAAATTCGAAATATTAATAGGCCTATCAACAGACCGATAATGTTTGAATAGCTGAACTCTTGGTCCAGGCTTAGTGGCAAAATAATAGATACGGCTAAAAGAGCCATAAACCATAAGCCTAGCAAGACGATGAAAGCTTTGTTTATTCTTGTTTTAAATTTAACATGATTTTGTTCAGAAGGTAAGCTTTCAATCACGCACACTGCACCAACTGGGAACAAAGAAGTTATAACTTTAAAACTGTCATTAGACACTAAGCCTATAAAGTGTTTATTGGTCACGGACATTGTCAATGAACCACTTTTTTTTGTATCTTTCCTAAGTGATTTTAGAAATTCGCTTTTTGATTCCTTTGCTTGAAGTTCATATGTGTTTGAACTTATTTTCATAATGAGTTACAACGTTTAGTATAACAAGCGTAGCCTGCCGATAGGCGGCTATGATTTGTTATACATTGTTGTGTTTTAGTGCTTTTATTTTTCTTTCAATTCGTGTTTCACTTACAGTCTTCATTCTAAACCCTCCATTTTCGCTTTTTTCCATTTCCTTGTCCCGCTTAATTCCTTTCATTTTGAGGGTTTCATTATCAATCCAACCTGTTATGATTTCATCTGCGTCTAACAATTCAATTTCATTCAATTCTTCAAGTGGTAGCGTCATTGGATTTTGAAAGTCATAGACCTTAATTACATAAGGACAAGCCCAATAGCACCCTATTGTCGCCAATGTTTTCCCATCAGGAGATAAATGGAAGTCTGTCCAAATGAATCCATCTTCATTAGGCGAATAACTCTCCATTTTTCTATTTGTCAAGTCAATAATTGTCTGTCCACCAAAAAGGTCTTCAGCAAAGATGAGATATTCGGTCTCATTTTTATTCAACCATTCATGGAAAAACCTGCCGTCATTCCCAAAGAACTCAAAAATCTTTTCGTTGGTTCGGTTTTCAAAGACCTTTACCTTGGTAACATCCCAATTAACATCTTTCTTATCCTGCGAATAGTTGGAGGTCTCTAATCTGAAATTTCCGCTTGGAGATTCGAAAGTCTCTTCACTATCCTTAGCTAATCGACTTGGGTCGAAGTACTCTTTTATTTCATCTCGTATTTTGAAAATGTGATTCTTCATTCTTGCATTAACGTTTAGTGTATGGTGCGTATCCCGAAGGGTATGCACTATACAACTTGTTAAGGCAAGTTTAATATTTTTTTTGCGTCTTTTTTTTAGTTCTGCGTCTATTTGTAAGATAGACGAATTAATTTTACAATTATGCAAGCAGAAGTAGTAAAAGTATGGACTGATATGAATGACCGTTTAACAAACTTTGTTAAAGGGAAAGTTCATAATACAGAACTTGCTGAAGATATAGTGCAAGACGTTTTCTTAAAAGTATTTTCTAAAAGTAATACACTAAAAAATAAAGACAAACTAGTTCCTTGGATTTATCAAATAACAAGAAATGAGATTATAGATCATTTTCGAAAAGCTTCATTTTATAACTCTTCTTTAGACATAGAAGAGGAAATATATGAGGATACATTAACGTCTGAAGTGTCGGAATGTGTCCGTCCAGTAATAGACTCTTTGCCTCAAAAATATAGAGAGGCATTAATATTATCTGATATAGAAAATATTCCTCAAAAAGAAATAGCTGAAAGGTTAAACATTTCGTATTCTGGATTAAAATCAAGAGTTCAAAGAGCAAGGGAAATGTTAAAATCGACTTGCGAACAATGTTGTGAAATTTCTACGGATGTTTATGGAGATATTCTAGATTATAAGGTCAAAAAAGAAATCCCTAATTGTGATGATTGTTGTGATTAAATAATTTTTGCGTCTTTATTTTGAGGTAGCGTCTATAGGGTGAAATTAAAAACTAGTTACACAATCAATATTATGAGCACATTTGACCAAAAATATAACGAGCAGAATAATTACGCTAAAAGCAATCCAAACTATTTAAAATCTATGTTTGGTAGAACAAATTTAACACCTTTATGGTTGGCCGATATGGATTTTAACGTTGCAAATTCCATCACAGACGAAATTAAGCGATTAGCTGAAAGAGGTAATTTTTCTTATGAATTTAATACAAGAGAAGTTTTTGAAGCTATTTCAAACTGGAATAAGCGGAGAAACAATTTAGAGTTAAATCCTAAATCATTTATTCAAGTACCAGGAGTTCTTACAGGAATTGCATTATTAGTTAGAGAACTTACTAATGAAGGAGATGGAGTTTTAATTCAAACTCCTGTTTACCACCAGTTTTTTCAATTAATTAAATCTGCTAATCGAAAAGTAGTGGGAAATCCTCTTAAAGTTATTGATGGTAAATACTCAATGGATTTTGAGACCTTAGAACAAAACCTAAAAACTGAAAATGTTAAAGTTATAGTTCTCTGTAATCCACATAATCCAGTAGGAAGAGTATGGAATAAAAGTGAAATTCAGCAATTGGTTAACCTTGCTAACCAATACAATGCTACTATTGTAAGCGATGAAATTCATTCTGATATTGTTTATGCTCCAAATCAATTTAACAGTATTACTTCAGTAGATGATTCTCAAAATCATATTGCTGTATTAGGCTCTCCTGCTAAAGCATTTGGTATGCATAGTATTTCTAATGGTTACATCTATATTTTTAATGAAGTGCTTCATAAACAAGTGAAATCAACAGTTTCTTCAATGTATTTAGATCACGGAAACGTAATTTCTAGTTACGCAACATTAGCTGCGTATAATAAGTCTGAAGGTTGGATTAATGAAGTTATTGAATATTTAAGTGAGACAATTAATTTGGTTGAAGATTATTTAGAAAAAGAACTGCCAGAAGTTACAATGTATAAACCAGAGGGTACATATCAAATATGGTTAGATTTCTCTGGGTTAAATCTATCAAACTCTGATTTGAATACCTTAATTGTTAATGGAGCAAAATTAGCATTGACACCAGGAGCCTGGTTTGGGGAGAATCATAATCAATTTATGAGAATTAACATTGCTTCTCCAAGAGCTGATATTCAAAAAGCATTTATACAGTTAAAAGATGCAGTTAAAGCAGGAATAAGTGCTTGTGACACCAACAATGTAGTAGATACTCCTTGTTGCGGATAATTTTTGCTTCTTTTTTAAAGAGGTGCTTCTATAAATTAAATATTAAAATAAGATAAAATGGAAAATTCAAATAACTCAAATTGTTGCCCACCAACACCAAATGCAAACACAAGCTGTTGTTCTCCAGCTCCAAAAAAGGATAAAGGAGTTAAAAGAAAGTTAGGGGTCGGAATACTAGGTTTGGCAGTAATACTGGCAACTACATCTGCATTTAAAATAGAATCAAATATTACAAAACCAGAAGATGTATCGTGTGAAGCTTCTACAATAGAAAGCTTTGAATGGATAAAAACAGATAAAAAAGTAGTGTTTCTTTTATTGAAAGGGGATGATGAGTCCAAGAATAACAAAGTTGCTGAAGAAGTAAAATCTGTAATTGCTGAAATTAACGAGACTGACGGTTCAGCATATTTTAAAGGATTAGAATCGGAAAGTACAGCCTACATTGATTTAGTTAAAAAAGAAAAGATTAAAGAATTTCCTGCTGTAGTTGTTTTGGGTAAAAACTCACAGCCTTCAGTATTGAGTGGAAAAATTAGCGCTATAAAGTTAGTAAGGGCTTATGATTTAGCAGCTGTACCAATTTCATCTTGCAGCCCCAGTCAGAAAACATCTTGTTGCACAAAAAAATAAACTTTTATGTTCGATAGTTTACAACAATGGTCGGGGAGCATTATTGAGAGCCAATTAAATTCACCCATATTTTTTGTGGCTGTATTCTTTTTAGGATTAATAGCAGCTATAGGTTCCTGCTGTAATGTAGGGGTTCTAGCTGCTGTAGCAAGTTATGCAGGCTCTGAAAGTCATAATAAAACATCTCATTTAAAAATAGGTTTTTCGTTTTTAGTAGGAAATATAATTGCATTGTCATTAGTAGGGGCTTTAACAGGCTTTGTTAGCCAATCAATTGGTGATTCTGTTGGACAATATTCAAAATTAATAGCGGGAGTTGTTATCGTATATTTTGGATTGATAAGTTTAGATTTTCTTCCTTCAATTTTTAAGTTAAGTGATAACTTATCTTCCAAAGTTTCTAAGCTATCGAGCAAAGGCTTTCTTTTTGGATTATTGTTAGGAGGGTTTGCAACTGCTTGTTCTGTGAGTTGTAATCCAATTTTCCCTGTTATTGTTGGTGCATCTTATCTTCAAGGAAAACTGTTGTTAGGGTGGTTTACACTTTTTATATTCGCTATAGGTTATAGCTTGCCATTAGGTAGTATTTTAGTAGGAGCAGGAGTAGGGGCTAATAAAATAGGAGATAGATTGTTGAAGAATAAAAAAGTGCTTAATTACGTTTCAGGAGCAGTTCTAATTTTTTTAGGATTTGGAATGGTTCTAGGTGTAATTTGATAATTTGCCCTCACGTCCCGGCTAAAAAGCGTAGCTTCCCGATAGGGGAGTTTGAAATGTTGCCCTTTCGGTTTACCACTTAGCCAAGCCAAATATTTTTATAATTTACTTTACTTTTTTTATCATCAAAATTTTGGATTGGCGGACTTGCTAATAACTCGGAACTCCCGAATACAACCAAACCCCTATGTTTTCTTAGCCCTTGTTGTAAACCGTTTTCTTTTATTTGTAGCCTCAAGAATCCCAATGAACTTCTTTTAGTTCAGAAATAAATTCTAAAATGTTATTTGAGATTAATTTTAATTCTACTGTAGGGTCTTCGTACAAAAATATTTTGTCAGCATTCTCTTTTCCAATACCTAAGCATATTCCATGATGGTAACAAGATCCAATTATTGGTAAAACCTTAGGTTTCGTATATATTTCATCTTGACTTAAATAAATTTCGATTACTCTATTTAAACTTCTTGCAAAGTCATCATAACATATTTTTTCATTCGAGTGAATCACAGTATGTTTCGGAGTTGGATTAAATTTTCCGAATTCAAAAGTCTTGACATAAGCTTTAAATATAGGAGGTAATTTAACCTTAAATTTTTCTTCTAAATCATTAATATATTCAGGATTTTTCTCAAGAATTAAAGATGCAAATATATTCTTCATTTAACTTTCGACGATTTTTTTAATTGTTTATAACGGACTTGTGTATGAAGCGTAGCGTGCAAAAAGACATTAACTTGGCGGACTTTCCAAAAATACACAAACCTTTTAGATTCGCACTTACTAGCTATGTTTTACCTACCGTGTTGTATGCCGTATTTTACTTCTTGTTCTTTGTCAATTTTTTCATTTGTTAATTGCCAAGTGTCTCTATGAAAATCCCAATGGTTTTCTGCCACAATTCTACTTTCGCCATTTCTCTTTTCAATTATGTATGTCCAACCGAAGTCACTTTGATAATTTGCCGTTATCAAACTGAAATTCATAAAATTTTCGACTGAAACATATTTTGAGTCTATTTCAGAGTTTAAAACAGCTGTTCTTATATTGGTTTCTTCTTTAATGTTGTTAACGGCATTGATTTCTTTTGTATTTATTACTTCAACTTCTATTCTGGCATAGTGTTTAGCAATTTCAATAACACTTTTCTTTCGACATAAGCAAACTAACATAGAATTTATACCAACCTCAGATTCTAATCCTTCGTGTTCTGTATAAGGTTCAAAATAAGTAGCCCAAAAAAAATCATTCAAGTCAATTTTTAAAGGAATATTTATTAGTAACTCATATTCTCCTCCAATAATTGGTCTTTCAGGCAATACTCCTGCCCAATCACCTTCTTTCGATTCTTCGTTTCTCCATTGTGAACAAATAGCAAGAATATTTTCTTCATTAAATTTATATTCATAATGTGTGTTACAGTTCTCTATTCCGCAATGAAGAGTAATAATTTCTTGCATAATTTGGGTGTTTTATATGGCATACAACGTTAAATATATGGCATTTAGGGCAGAAAATAAACAGTTATTTTCGGTTTAGACACAAGCCAAATCTTTTGTATTTTGATTTATCTTTTTTAGTTTAAAGCCAAATCAAAAGATTTGGCGACCTCGCAAACAAGCACTGATCTTTCGAACAAACAATAAACCGCCCTATTTGCTATATGTAGTGTTGTAGGTAGGCTTTTATTTTTCAAATTTCGTTTCTGTTTTTTTTAGCATATTTGCGATATAAATCCCTCATTGGGCCATCTGGATAATCTGAAAATTCACTATCAAGTTTATCCATTAATTTTTCAGAATTTTCGTCTGAACTTTCATAAAACCAACTTCTGTTTTTAGGTAATAAATCAATAGCTTGTTTTATTATTTCCGAAGACTTAATTGCTCCAATCTCATTTAGTGATTTTATTATTTGTTCTTCCTTGTCAGGAAACCATTCTTGTAAAAAAGTGAGTATACTATCCGCTTGACCTGCATTTTCCAAGTGCATACTTAGAAATAAATTCAATTGGATTGGGTTTAGAGAATTCGGGTTTTTATCATTTCTATTTACAAGTATCTCATGTAATGCAATGGAGAAATCAGAATTGTCATTTAATGAAAATAAACCTTCCATATCTTCATCATTTACAATTTTATCTCGTTTACGTATTTCATCTTTCATTTCGTCTGTCATCCATGAAAGACCACTAAAAGAGTCTTTTTCCATAATTAGTGAACTTATATATTTCTGTTTTTTTAGCTTACTTACAACGCCTAACTAAAAAACGTAGATCGGTTTGGTAGGTTAGGTCTATGTATGTTTGTTTAGTTTTTGATAGCAACTGTATTATTTGATTTTGACAAAATAAGTTATAACCTTCATGCATTTTCTCGTTCTTTCGCCACTACCTACAGCATAAAAAAGGTCACTGTTAATAAATTCAATGTTATAGTTAGATCCGGAGAGGTGTATTCTCGAATCATGTATTAAGGTATTGTTTTGTAATCGCCAAGTTCCAGTACTTTGGTCTTTTTCTAAACCATTGATCTCAACCTTAAAACCGTCATTAAATGTAGAGTCGTTGAAATATTGAATAGGGATATTTGAACATGAAGTGTCTCTAAAGTCCTTGATGAATGATTCAATATTTAAAGTGTCTTTTGTTTTAATACATTTGTAGCACATAGTCCAAGATCCGATTAATTGATCGGATTTTATTTCCTGAGCATTGAGAATTAGTGATCCTAAAATTAGAGTTATTATGATAGTGAGTTTCTTCATATGTTTGCTAACGGTTAGTGTATGATATCGTAGCATCCCGCAGGGTGCTATGCAATGTACCGCCTTTATAATTTTAAAGTTTTACACCATTCTCTAATTGCTTTTCTGTCTGCATCCGAAGTTGAACTATGATCGTATTCAGTTGCATTTTGAAACGGAGGAGGCATTTTCAGTTCATCTAGTGGATAGTTTTCAAAGTGTTGGGTACATTGTGGACGATGACAAGATGTACAGGAATTTTGAATATTTGTGGAATGAGGTTGTTGAAATTCTTCTCCTATTATTGAGTAAGGATTATTTCCTGTAAATGGAACAAGTAATTCTGAGGTATCTAATGGATTAGGCAATTGGTCAACCGCAGGAGTGTGTATAAATGGGCTTGCCATATGACAGTTCATACATTTATCTGCCGCAACGACATCTGGAGACATCCAAGCTTCATTATATCCTTTTTCACCTGGTTGGGGAGAATTATTTTGATCACCACCGTCAACGATTGAAAAGAAGCAAGTTTCCCCAGTTGTTAATTTATGTCCAATAACACCTAGTCCACCGTCCCTACAAAATGTAATAAATACGACATCTGGATTTTCTGATCCGTCTGAATTTAAACCCGTGTATCTACCAACCTTATTCCCAGTTTGGCAAGCCATGCCAAAAGCCCATGGGTGATCACAGTCATCTGGATTTGTACTTCCATTTCCTTCTTCTCCATCAGAGAAATTCACTGCAACACCATTTTTAGTAGTTGGAACCTCTATCGCATCAGCACAACTAAACTTAGGTAATGGACCTAAAACATCTTCACATTCATAAGCATATTCTAATGCGAATCTTGTTTGTTCTTTATCCCATGTGCAAGCATTAAGTATAAGTAAAAATACAATTACTCCTAATTTTCTTTTTCTCACAGTTATAGTATTAAGATTGTATTAATACGAATAGCTCTATTTTTTATTGTACTTAACATCCTAATAAAGCTAATACGTTTAGCCCCAATAAAAAAGAATAAAGAACATTAAAACGCTTATGAAGTAAAGGAGAGAGGTGTTTTGAGCGTTCTTTATCTACAGTTGCAGTCGTTTGTATGAGTAAATATAATACGGGTTTAAGATCTTTGGTTCATGATTCGTACGCGTTACGCTTCGTTAAACGTGCGCTAGCTTTGGGGGCTAGATTCCAGCAAGTGCTGGCTGTAAACGATGATCAGCTAGCTCAATTAGGCCTATCTCCCCTCCAAAAATTAAAATTGGGTTAAAAGCGTTGCTCTACTCTTATACATCTAAGTAATGTCGATTTTTAGTCGGTTTTTGGTTAATCAAGGGACTCTTTGAAATTTTTTGAAAGAGGAATCTGAAACCCGCCCACAATTACATGAGTAGAGATGTGATAATCTATGAAATCTTTATTTATGAGGTACGATCGGTGCACTCGAATGAAGCTATTGGGTAATTCATCAGCAACATTTTTGAGTAGTTTGCGCTGCACCAATTTTTCTGTCCTCGTATGAATTTCTATGTACACTCTGTCGGATTTCACGAACAGTATATCGCTAGGTTTTAAGCTCTATTTGCCACGTCCCTTCTGAATTTCGATAGAACTTGGGAGCTGAAAACGAATTGTTTCGAGGGCTTCCAGTACATCGTTGGGTTTAAATGGTTTAGTAATGTAGGCTTTAGGGGTAAGACGAGCTGCTTCCTGCAAAGTGCGCTTATCCTGATTAGCCGTTAAGAAAATAAAAGGTTTTTTATACTTATTTAAATGTTCGGCAACATCCAATCCGCTTAATTCAACAGATAAGAAAATATCCACAATGGCCAGATCAAAATCCCAGTTGGTTTCGTTTAGAAATTTTTTACCACTATGGTAAATGCCTACGCAATCAAAATCCATAGACTTGACTAATGAAGCAATATGATTTGCTGCAAAAAACTCGTCTTCTATTATTATTATCTTAGGGCTAAGCATTGAATTCGAAGTAATATAATCCTTGAGTACTATCCAATTTGTAATTCCATCCCTCTACTCGATCTACCAGCTGAGGAATAAGGCTAGTTCCCATGCCTGTCCCACTTATACTTTGTGGATCCCAACTCGCTCCGTCACGGTAGGAAAAGCAATAGCGATCTGGTAGATGTTCCAGTTTTATCACAATTTGGGTATCATCGTCTAAGCTATGTTCTATTGTATTGGACAACATTTCGTTAAACATCAAACCAATATAGACGATACGTTCACTTTTAATACTCAAATCCTTAATGTCTGCCCGAATTTCAATATGGCTACTTAATTCGCTATACAATTCAATGATATCATGTAGATATTGTATCAAATCTACCTGGGGGTTGTGTATGTTGAGCGAAAGATGCCGGTGCAAAGCACTAATGGCTCGTATATTTCCAGTAATTTTCGATATTTCGTCTTTGTTTTTTCTAGAATTAATGGTTTTCAACTCCAGCATAGATTCAATCATCTGAAGATTGTTTTTGATCCGGTGATTACTTTCCACAAATAGCATATGGTAGTTTTCATTGGCCTCATGCAAATCATTAGCAGTTTTTTTCAATATTTTCTTCAACCCTCGTTCCCTCATTGTAAAAAATACAATCCCTAAACAGAGCAGCAGCAGGGCCCCTATAATTATTATCAGTTGTCTGGTACGATTTCTCTCTTCTTTTAGATTTATCTCACGCTCCTTAGCAAGTTGTTCGTTTTTCATTGCTTTTGCTTCTGCCTCTTCTGTTGCTTGTAATACACGAAAGGCTGACATTTGATTGGAGTGTGTCTGTTCCAGCCGTTTGATATGTGCCTTGTATGACTTTTGACAATACTGGTGGAAATTTAAACTATCTTTTTTACGACCGTAATATTGACTCATTCCACTGTAAATATTTGCCTTCGTATCGTACCAGGGTTTTGATGAAATCAACCGTAATACAATGGGCATAAGAGAATCTGCCAGCGCATAATTATTATGTCCGGCTGCAAAATTAAGTGCATTTCCTATGGCGACTGCAGCATTTGCTGAATCACCATTTTCTAAAAATAAATGGTAAGACTTAAATAAATCAGGCATACCCACGTCGTCTTGATTGCTCCAGCATTTTAGCCATCCTATCTGGTTTCTGAAATCTGCTTCTATTAACGGAAGCTTTAATTTTAAAGAAAGTGCAATTCCCTCTTCCGAATACTTATAGAACAACTGGTGATGATATTCGTCCCCTTTTGGTTTCCATTCCAGATTTATAGCGGCCAGACGACTTAACTTTTGGGCATGTAATTCCGGATATTTTTCAGAATTATCCAGTGTGTGCAAGAGCTTAATTCCAAGTTCCCAATCTTGAGTTTTTCGATAAAGTTCGGCCAATTTGATAGCTGACTCCATGTATTGCTTTTCCATCCCTAAGCTATCTGCGTGCGCCATCGCAGTTTTTAGTTCCATGATTGGATTAGCATAAGGAGCAGCCTTTGCATACCGTTCATAATCCACTGTCTGAGCAAAGGACATACAGGATAGCATTAATCCAAAAAATAGAAGACTAATCAATTTCATTAGAGCCAAAGGTAGGTAATTATCGAATGAGCTTTTGATAAATATAACGAAATGCAGATTTATGTTTCAAATGGTATTTTTAAATGTTTTACAAGCCGGAAAAACAGGTAACTCTCCATTCGGAACAAAATTTTACCATCTGCAACAATAAGTTTTAGTTAAGTCTTTGTCACCATACTTTTGCAACACATTAATAGAACGTCTATGAAAAAATTAAACATAATTACACTATTCAGCCTGATATTTAGTCTTGGGGCAAATGCCCAAAACTTCGAGTGGGCAAAAGCTAACAATGGAGCAAGCCATGAGTTTGGAAATTCCGTGGTGGTTGATGCTTCTGGAAATGTATATAGCACAGGGAGTTTCAATGGAACAGTTGATTTTGACCCCGGACCAGGAACAATAAACCTTACTACGGTTGGCAATAATGATGCGTATGTACAGAAACTAGATGCTTCGGGTAACATACTCTGGGCAAATGCATTTGGAGGAGTGGGTAGAGATAATGGAGTGTCCATAGCTGTTGATGCTTCCGGGAACATATACACCACAGGACGATTCGAGGGGACAGTTGATTTTGACGCCGGATCTGGAACTACCAACCTTACTTCGGTTAGTGGAGGTGAAGACATTTATGTACAGAAACTGGATGCTTCTGGTAACTTTCTCTGGGCAAAATCTTTTGGAGGAACAGGAATCGACCGTGGAGAATCCATAGCTATTGATGCTTCCGGGAATATATATACCACAGGAATTTTCTCAGCATCTGTTGATTTTGATCCGGGATCGGGAACTGTAAACCTTACTTCAGTTGGAAATGTTGATGTTTTTGTACAGAAAATGGATGCTTCTGGTAACTTTCTCTGGGCAAAATCTTTTGGGAGTGGAAATTTTGATCATGGAAATTCATTAACTGTTGATGCTTCCGGGAATGTGTATACCACGGGGGTTTTCACCGGAACGATTGATTTTGACCCGGGAGCTGGAACTACCAACCTTACTGCGGCTGGAAGTAATGACAGTTTTGTACAGAAACTGGATGTTTCTGGTAACTTCCTCTGGGCAAAATCGGTTGGTGGTACATCTGGTTGCGAAGGAGAATCCATAGCTGTTGATGCTTCTGGGAATGTATATACCTCGGGGGATTTCTCGGGAACCGCTGATTTTGATCCCGGATTAGGAATTACAAACCTTACTGCGACTGGAAGTTATGACAGTTTTGTACAGAAACTGGATGCTTCTGGTAACTTTCTCTGGGCAAAAACTTGGGGAGGAACACATGGTATTTCTGCAACATCCATAGCTGTTGATGCATCCGGGAATGTTTATACTGCAGGGCGTTTCTTAGAAACGATTGATTTTGATCCGGGATCGGGAACTGTAAACCTTACTTCGGTTGGAGCTTTTGACATTTTTGTACATAAGATGGATATTTCTGGTAACTTCCTATGGGCACAAACTTTTGGAGGAACAGGAAATGACCGTTCAGAATCCATGGTTGTTGATGCTTTGGGGAATATATATAACATTGGTTTTTTCGATGCAACGGTTGATTTTGACCCCGGAGCAGGAACTGCAAACCTTACGTCGGCTGGAGGTTGGGATATTTTTGTGCATAAAATGAATCAATGTACAGCTACTACAGCTACGGATGTACAAACCGCATGTGACAGTTATACCTGGATAAATGGCGTGACTTACGCATCAAGCAACAATTCGGCTAAAGATACATTGGTAAATGCAGGCGGATGTGATAGTGTGGTCACACTTAATTTAACCATTACTAATTTGAGTGATTATGGTGTTTCAGCATCCCATAATTCATTATGTGTTTCTGGTTCTACCAGCATTAATACAGGAGGTTCTGACCTTGGCGTAAATTATTATTTACGTGACGATGCTAACGATACCATTGTAGTTGGACCAATAGCAGGTACTGGTTCTGGCCTTAGTTTTAACACGGGAACAATAAACAATTCCATGACATACAATGTGTCTGGTGGTGTTCCTGCAGAAACGGCATTACAATTCAATGGTACACCTGAAAAAGTAATTGTTCCCAATAGCGCCGCCTTTGAAACCCCAATTGCAACCATAGAGATGTGGGTTCGTCCCGATAATAGCAGTTCTGTTCATCAGGGCTTGGTAGCCATGCGTAGTGGCAATGGAGCCGGATCAACACGCTGGTCTTTACACATGGATGTGGACAATAACCGATTGGGATTTTACAATGGAAACAATTTTTCTGAAATAAATACTACTGCTATAAACGTAGGACAATGGTATCATATCGCGTTTAGAATGGATGGTAGTCAAACCGAAGTCTTCCTGGATGGGGTCAGTGTTGGATCTATAGCACATGGTATTTCTACAGGTACAACGGGCAAGGAATTGTCTATTGGTACAGCAAATGATCCAGCAATACCTAGTGAAACCTTAACTGGCGCTATTGATAATCTACGTATTTGGAATATAGCTCGAACAGATAGCCAAATTTTAAACGCTAAAGATTCTTGCTTTACAGGCGCTGAAAACGGTTTGGTGGCCCTTTATAATTTTGAGAACGGTTCAGGTATTACCTTAACTGATGTTACGGGGAACGGACATAATGGAACATTAACCAATATGGACGGATCAACCGATTGGGTAAACAGTAATATTGAATGTACATCGTGTAAGCTTGAAATGTCTCAAACTGCATCCGTTACTGTTTTAACTTCTTCAACAGGAACAGATGTTGTTTCTGCTTGCGATTCCTATACATGGAATGGGATAATCTATACATCAAGTAACAATACAGCAAAAGATACGCTGGTAAATGCAACCGGATGTGATAGTGTTGTTACCCTGGATTTGACGATTAACTCTTCCACTTCCGTTACGATAGACACTACAATAGATGCAGGAACAAGCATTACAAATGGAACAAGTAGCTATGATTCTGATGGAAGTTATATTGATACTTTACAAGCAGCTAATGGCTGCGATAGTATTGTAACCTTGAACCTAACGGTACTTGTAAGTGGAGTGAATTCTACGCTGTTTAGCAATGTAAAAGTATTCCCAAATCCAACTCAGGGACCTGCTACCATTGACCTAGGAGAATTAAAAAATGTTACGATTTTTATCTACAACAATTTGGGGGAGGTAGTCTACAAAGTGATAAACACTAATATCCAAAAAATACAGTTTTCTGGTAATGAGTTGAGCCGTGGGATCTATTATGTAAGAATGGAAAGCGCTGGTCAGCAAAAAATAGTAAAGCTAATTAAGCAATAGAATAACGAGACGCATTTCAAAACTAAAGACCAATTCGTAACCTGATGATCTGAAAATTAACTTTGGAAAACTTAGTACGCTTTATAATAAGTACCAAGAGAGACGAATTAATTCATATCTGTTGCAGCCTTAAATAAATTCGAAAACAAAGCGGAATAATCGCACTCACTCTGCAAACAAGAAGCCTGACACGAAAGTGTAGGGCTTTTTTGTTTTATAAGGTGTTGATTTATACGAATGTGGTGTTGGTATCCCATTCTCCTTTGAGCCTAACGTTCAAGGCTAATATGACGTGCGTCTTTTAGCAGTGATTAGTTTTGGAATTAAAGATAGTTGTTTTCGAGTAAGCTAGTTTTTCGAAGCATAAACGGAGCATGTATTTTAGGTAGTGGTGTGCACATGATTAATTTAAATAGGTCTTTCTATATTTTTAGAAGAACATGTCATTGTGTTGTTTATAGAAATAAAAAATGATTTATGCCCTTCTCCTTTGAAATAAATAGATTTGATTAATACCAATATTTGCTCTACATTATTAGGTTGCTTTGGACAACCCGATGCACGAACATGATTGATAGTGTCAATTGAACCAGATTCATGAAGCGTTATTTCGTAATAATCACGACCCAAATATTCCATTTCTAAACAAAAGGAGTCAATCGAATATTTGTTTAAAACGAATTGACTCATTAGGATACTATCATTTTCATTTGTAACGCAAAATGGAGTTAGAGATTCTTCTATAGAACGGTTAATAGAATCATTATAGACGAAAACATCTACATTAGTACTGAGAACACAAGTATTTATCGAAACAGTAACAGTTGTTGCCCGAGGATTCCTTTTATAATATCTCTTTTCTTTACGAGAGTTTGGAAATATTCGTTCCACGCGTAAATGTACGAGTTCATTTATGATAGTGTCTGTTTTCTGTGCATACGCTTCAGAACATATGAAACTTATCATCAGTGATAAACAAAGCAATAATTTCCTATTTCTCATATAAGCATGCAATATAATTACTCAGAAATAACAACGAATGAATTTTTACTTCATTGTGCATACAACGGTTAGTATATGGGAAGTAGCTCAGAAGAAAGCCTTAAACCTTTTGGGTTTGCACTGAGCCAAAACGTTGTATTTTGTTTTTAGTTTATTCATTCTTAAAAGCCAAATCAAGGATTTGGCGATGTTTGTAAATTGCACTGAACTTTCATAAACCACTAAACGTCCTATTTGCTATATACAGTGTTATACTTAGCTTTTCTTGGTTCTTATTTTCAGTGATTTTTCATGTACTTGTTAAGTGCCCGCATGGTTTTTAGTGACCAACCTTTTTGGATAATGTTTTTTATGAATCCGGGAATGCTACCACCTGGATCAACTTGGATCATTACCTCAAGATGTGTTTCTTTTTCACTTACTTCATCAAGAGTAAAGACGCAGGTTGGCAATACTCCCCGTACTAGATTAGATTTTACCGGATAGTCAGGGTGTTCTATAGAGGCTATTTTGATTGTCGTTCTGTTTTTTTGTTGATGCAACGATTTCTCTAATGTCTGCTCAAATACATAATCACGGTTGCTAACCGGCCATGCCAAATCATAGGCTTCATAGCTCAGCCATTTGCCTTCATCGGGGTTACCTGCAATAAGAATATCTTCTGCCATGCGCTCTACCCATTTCATGCGAGCCTCGGGGTCGCAAACTGCATTCGCTATTTTATCTATGCCATAGGCCAGAGTAGTTGTGCCCCGAAATATTCTTATTTCTCCCGGTATATCCTTACTCTCTGTAATTGCTTTCGGACTACCTGAAACTTCAGGTTCTAGTGGTTTATCATCTATCTTTATCCAATTGGTTACTTTCATATAAAATTCATTATTCTGTTTAATTAAGCATAACGTTTTAGCTAAACTGCGATTGTTTTCACTGAAGCTTTAGCGTAAGTGGATCAACGCAGTTTAGGTTTTGTTAGCAATAGTTTAAAAGTCCTTTTCGTAGAGCCATTTTGGTATATACTCTGATTCAACCGTAATATTAAATCCTTTATCAAAGGCTAAAGAACAAATAGCAAGGAGAGGTAAGGATACCCAACCATCATATTCATCCTTTCGGTCACTTTTACTCCAGAATTTTTTGTGAGACTCGAGGGCAGATTCAAGTTCTTTATTGAATTCGGATTCTTTATTTCTTAGCAGATCATAGATTAACTTAGTTACTGGTACAGAAATATCGTAAATGTAATCTTGCCTTTCAATTTCTAGAACATCGGGGTTTGTAGTTTCCGAAATATCGATAAACAATTGTTCTATATCGGCATTTTCATCAAATAGACCTTTGAGCAAATCTACATAAACAAGATCGAAGGAGTTGGGTTTGATATTGGCATTTTCAAAAACGAATTTTGGTGTGTTTAACAAGTTCTGTCTTCCTTCATCTGAACGTGAAATTATAGCCGCCCAAAGAGATTTAAGCCAGAGAGCGGTATGCTTAAAAGAGTCTGCAGTAGTTGCTGTCAATTCAACACTGTCGCCATCTATTGAAAACCGAACCTCTTCGTTAAGGTGTGATGCATACAAGAAATTTCCAACCCCTAAATCCCTGACATGCCTGAGGTATTTCAGGCAATCTTGTCTATCAACATCATTTACCTCGCAGAGTGCAAAGACCCTAATCGCATGGTCAATACGTTTACCTAAGTTCTCAGCTGTTTTTCCTGAAAGATGCTTGATTAGCACAGGGTGCAGTTTGTCGAATTGCGGACGGAAGCTATCAATGGCAGGAAAAAGTTCTGAATGGTGTCTTTGAATCATTTCGTTTTATTATTGCTAACGTTTTGGCTAAACTGCCTTTGTTTTCACTGAAGCTTTAGCGTAAGTGGATTAATGCAGTTTAGGTTGTGTTGAGTTATGGTTTTTTAGTCTTTAGATCCTTTCTTGAAATGCATCCAATTACACATTCACCTTTTTTATTAATGAAAAAATCATCATGTCCTATTTGAACTTTTGCAACACCGCCTGAAAAACCTATTTCTGAGATTTGATCATACTTATAGTCGATCACAAGCTGCCCTGTCGTGTCAATAAAGCCGTATTTCCCTTTGTTGTGAGCGACCGCATATCCTTCATGGAAATTAGAGCTTGTTTTCGCGGTCGTTCTGTTTACATAACGGTAAGCTTCAGTGTGATCATCCTGAGCTGGCATGATTACATTTCCTGATATATCAAGCACTCCATACTTTCCATTGCTTTTAAACGTAGACAAACCACTATCGTAGGTATAAAGATTCTCATACCATGGTGTAATCAATTCCCCGTCTACATTCATTAAGGCTCTTTGTTTTAACGGCCCTTCAAATTCTCCTCTTTCTGTTATTTTTTCCACCCAACATATGTCTTTTATGAATCGACCAATAATGTTATATTTAAAATCAACCATCATATGATAGGTGTCGTTAATCGTGTCGATTTTTGCTAACCCCCAATCTCCTGAAACACGAGAACTGTTGGCCTTTCTTATCCAAATTAAATTTTTATAGAAGTAGTCCATGCCGTCAGCTTCAATGATGTGTTTTCCCCTTTTATTAATTAAACACCATCTTTTTTTTCGACTGCCATCTGTATTCTTGAGTACGGTCATAGCGTAACTATCTTTGAAATCAAATGTTAGGTTAAACACCTCCTCAAAGGCTATTTGTCCAGTCGTATCAACATAATAACAATCAAACTTTGGTGTACCTCCCTTGTACCTTTTCCAGGCAGCGGCTAAGCCATTATTAAAAGGATGCAGGGTTGATATTTTTTTATCTGCGTAATCATAGAAAGGATCGAGATCTAACGTTTCCCCATAATTATTCACATAATAGGCTCCCTCATCGCAATTAAGAATGGCTATATTATCTTGAAAATATTTTGAGTTTAATATAGGGAATAGGTCTTTTTTAGTCTTTTCAATAGGGGGAGTATCATCGATTTTTTTTTGTATTTTCTCATTTTTAGAAGGATTTTCCGTGCACCCTGAAAGACAGATGGTAAATGTGAAAATAATCCAAAATAGAGATGATATATGTTTGACTTCTAGATTCATAAATGAAACACAACGTAAGTATATCAGGAACTATTATTCTTGTTCAATTAGTTCCTTTAGCGATTTCAAGGCAATATCCCAATTCTTATCTGAATGTTCATACATGGTGTCTGTCGCAAAATTTGACTGTTCTAACTTCAAAATAGTTCGATTGTTTGATTCATCTGACTCTATCTCAAATTTAATAGTAGAGTAGTTTTCTGCTTTATCTGGAAGTCCAGAAAAATTACTCCAATAGTCATATTTGTATGTCTTCCCGTTTTGATAATCGAGAATAGTACCTTTGTCAATAAACTCATTACCTTCCCAACTACCTTTGAAAAGTATTTGACTTCCTATTTTCCAGTTCGTGATCACTTCACATCCAAACATTGTCTTCTTTAGTTTTTCAGAATTGGTTAAAGCTTCCCAAACTACTGAAGTTATTGCTTCAATTTCCAAGGTCTTTCTGACTATTAATTGCTGGCTCATAATTAATTATATATGCTTATTCACAATGGCTTATAATGTTGCTATGAAGGGAACTGTTCAGATAAATCGCATATGCAAGCTACAAATTATCTATAGGGCTTTCAACTTTTTTGATTTATATGTCTGTTACTTGAATATGAATCTCTGCTGTTTTGTCCGCTCAGCGACGCAATGCACTGTTCTTAACATTCAGCGAAGCAGGTGCTTTCATGTTTGAAATTGTCATTAATAGTAAAGGGCTTATTTGTTAACTTAAGCTTTGACATGTATGAAAATTTAGTTTAAAACAAATTAGGATTGGGTTGGATTGGTTTGTTTTTATTTCATATCGCAACGCAACGATCTTATACATGCGCTAGATACAAGATCTCACACGTTACCGTTGCACTCAAATGCGCGAGATTTAGCGTTTTACGCATTGCAAATGCTTATAATTATTTAATTCTGGATTACAAATCCAGAACAGCTACTCTCTTTAAGCCTTGGGGCATCCGAATTAATTTGGTGCTCAAACATTTCCGATTTAGATTGGTAAGAGGTTCCGATTTTTGCATACCTAGCAGGCTTAAGTGTTAAATAGGATAGTACACATTATATTCAGGTCATTATTTACAATTGTAAGCACACAGCGCAATTTCGTCCAGATCAAAATTGGAACATGGAGTTGGTGAAAATGGGTAAAATAAGTAGAATAATACTTTATGAAAATGATGAGGAGTATTTATACGCGCACCGCAGAATCCTCAAAAGAGATAGACGGTAGTGTGTCAGATTGTTGTTAGTCTCAACTAGATGATGTTTTGTCTCAATACAGCGTTAAAATCATCCACAAAAAAGTTCGAACTTTCCCCCATTAACTCCATAACATTTCTTAAATCTCTGAATATTGCATGTTCAGGGATTTTTCTTTTTTGTATTCTTTATTTATCTTTTTAGTTGCTGCAACAGAGCATTCTAATAGTTAGAAATCCCTTTAAGTACGTACCTCATGATAATTTGTAACCTGATCACTTATTTGGTATATTTGAAATAAACGGAGTTCCGTTTATAAAGACGTTGTAGTACGTACATTAGATAATGAAATTTATTGAACAAATGTTAATTACTCTTTTCTGCCTTTCTCTAGGACTAAAGCTGTTGTTACCTGTTCTACTTTCGGAACCAAATGGAGCGTCATACGCAATTATTGGAACTTGGATTATTCCCTTTCTGCTATGTCTAATTTACATTTCTACAACAAAAATATCTTTACACACTTTAACATTCTTATTGCTAGGTATCGGACATTTAGGAGTAATGTTTAAAACAATGCATTGGCCTGGGGCTGGAATTTTACTGGTGGTAAACTTAATTGCATTCTTGATTGCCTCGATTACTTTAATTAGAACTGGGGTATTACAAAAATCCAATAATAAGGTGTTAATTGGAAATCTAGGGCTTGCAGGTCTTATGATCACACAATTGCTTATTGGAACTTGGACAGAATTTACAGACTTCATTTATATTGGTAAAGCAATGAATTATTTAACCATTTTATCAATTCTGATTATTCTAATTGGAAAACTAAATGAGGAAATAAATGATCGTAGACTACTAAAAGTGATAGCTATGTACTCGTCTGTTTACGTTATTGGTCAAGTAGTCTTACTGTTTATGTAAACGTACTACAGCAATGCCTAAAAAGTCATATTATGACTCTCATTTTTAGTATTAAGTCGTCCTGTCTTGTACACTACTGTTTATGCTTTGTATATTAAAAATCGAAAGACTTAAGACAGTAGAGAAATAAAGTTGTGGTTTTGAGTTTTGCGCATTGCAAATGCTTATAATTATTTAGTTCTGGATTACAAATCCAGAACAGCTATTCCCTTTAAGCCTTGGAACATCTGAATTAATTTGATACTAAATGTGTAGTTGCAAACTACGCCTAGCTCAAGGAATCAAAGAGAATTCAAGACCTATTCCCGTGTCTGAGATGCTATTTTTACTTATAGTATTAAGTCGTCCTATCTTGTACACTTCCGTTTATGCTTTGTATATTAAAAATCGAAAGACTTAAGACAGTAGAGAAATAACGTCGTGGTTTTGAGTTTTGCGCATTGCAAATGCTTATAATTATTTAGTTCTGGATTACAAATCCAGAACAGCTACTCTCTTTAGGCCTTGGAACATCTGAATTAATTTGATACTAAATGTGTAGTTGCAAACTACGCCTAGCTCAAGGAATCAAAGAGAATTCAAGACCTATTCCCGTGTCTGAGATGCTATTTTTACTTATAGTATTAAGTCGTCCTATCTTGTACGCTACCGTTTATGCTTTGTATATTAAAAATCGAAAGACTTAAGACAGTAGAGAAATAACGTCGTGGTTTTGAGTTTTGCGCATTGCAAATGCTTATAATTATTTAGTTCTGGATTACAAATCCAGAACAGCTACTCTCTTTAGGCCTTGGAACATCTGAATTAATTTGGAACTTTACCTGTCATTTAGTCCAACTCCGTTAAAAATCTTATGTTTATATTTCTCAATTCGACTTACTCTTGTTTGTGATTGTTTTGGTTGCGAGAAATAAATGATGTAACCTCTTTGTCGTCCGGGTGTTAATGCGTAAAATGCTTTCTTAAATGCTAAGTCAGATTCAAAGATTTGTGCCAATTCATCTGGTATTGGTTCTGGATTCTTTTTAAAATCTACTTTTTTCCCGCTCTCTTCAATCGCAATTGCTTCAATTATGTATTCCTTCAAAATATCTTTTAGTTTTTCAATGTCTGCAACATTCCTAAATTTAACTAATCTGTCGGATTGTAAATTACCTTGTTGTTGAAGGATTTTATGCTTGTCGGTCAAAAGTACTCCTTTGAAAAAACCAATGTTTGCAGATTCTTTTAACGCATTTACTGTCGCTACATTTTTACTCTTGTGGGTATAAACAGGAACTCCCCATTTGATTTCCTCTGTCAAACCCGTTTCCAAGACGAATTGTCTAAGTAATTCCAATTCTTCAACCCAATTCAGTACTTTGCATTGTGGCGTTCCACCATATTTGCAACGCATGCAGCCAGCGATCAGGTATTTATTAACGTTGGCATTCATTTCCATTTTAGAATATAGCTATTTTTTGTTATCGATTTTATCCTTACCTATAACGTGCGCGCAACGGTAAAAGTTACCGTTAAATCTACCTATACGCTACACTAAATTAAGTAAATTTAGTAGGTTTTTCATTCCTTTAAATTGACTTATTACGACATGATTATATATTTATTGATTGTTGTTTTCGGTGGTTGAAAACCAAAATCAAGAGAAACGAAGTGATTGGTTTGAAACTACGTTTAGGTGAGAAAAAGGGCGTCAGAACGGGATATTGTAGTCATTTTGGCGATAGGAGAAATCTATTGTCATTAGTTGTACTTAGACAATAGATTTCTCCCAGAGGTCGAAATGACTGCTGTTATTATTTATTTATAAGTTTAAATGCTTGGTTGGCTAAATAAAGCTGGGATGTGTATTTTTTAAAAAAACTACTGAGGCATATTGTTGTAAATCTCCTCGGCAAACTTCATCATTTCCTCAGTTGAATAGATACAAGGAACTTCATTTTTAGCTGGATAATAATGATGCACAGAAACCATCACCATTACATTTTTGTAAGGAAATTTTAAAAATTTAAAATGGTCTGAATCTCTCTTATTTTCACGCATGTAGCCTTTTGCCCCTGAAACAGTAATGTCCGTTACTTCTTCAGGTAATCGTTCTTTTTCAGAATTAATGAACTGCATCATTCCGGGAATATCACCAAATGTTAAAAATCCTACACCAATTCGACTAGTTCCTGACATAAAGGTTGCCTGACTTTCACCTAGAATAAACTCACAATGTGTGTCTTCGGAACTTCCTTTTGCTAGTTGATTAAAAGGTAAGGCTTCGTTGAACAAGCACACCTTTGAGTAATCTCCTTTGGAAAAGAAATTTCCACAGTTGAAATTTTCGATATGATCTGAACCATCTGCTTCAATAATTCGCTCGCTCATGTCCTCTTCTTCAGACTCGCCTTCGTTGGAACTACTATTGCTACTACAGCTATTTAAGGTGAAAGCTACTGCTAATGTAAAAAGAAGGATGATTATGTTAAATTTCTTCATGGAATTTGATTGAATTGAATAATGATTTTTTGCTAATTAAATCAATTTTATTCATCATAACTATTAATGAGAACGCTATATTAAGCACTCTCCGGTGGATTTGAAATTTGACAGAGAATCCTATGACGAGTGAATCTGATCATGGAAAAGGGGTGTCATGTTTATACATGTGCTAAATACACAATTAAATAACTAAAAATACAAACTACACTTTTAGTATTAAATGGATTTAAGATGTTTTGGTTGTTGCCTTTTTTTACGAAGGAATAGTTCGCTATTGCCCAGAACGTGATGGAAAAACCAATATCCCAAAAGTCAAACCGGCCGTTGGTAAGATGAAATAGTTGAAACAGTTCTAAGCCAATTGAAAATATCAATGGGAAATAAATCAAATCAATTTCGCGTTTCCCAATTTTTAGTATTAAGCATTTTGATGTTAAAGTGATGCAAAACACCCATAGACCTTCAGGTAGTGAATAGATTATAAGTGCATTTAAGGGAAGAAGAGTTGTAATGTTATTCTTGAAGTCAATATATTTCTCATAAGTGATAAGGGAGATTACTATCTGATTAATTACTGTTTGCTCCGTTCGATAAAACAAGTAAATAAAAAAACTTACTAGAAGGGATATAAGAATTAGGACATACTTTTTTTTCATGCCTTCCCGTAAATTAAAAGTTTGAAATATGAAAAAGGTGCAAAACCAATCTCTTTTATAAGCTGAAACTTTTTAATCGTAGTTAAACTGTTGATATGAAAAACAGATTTAAAATGAAATAGTTTTGAAATCTTTTGAAAAGATAAATCCACATATTTTAACCAGTTTTCTGGGGTAAAATGATTAAGGATATAGACTTTTCCAGTCGGTTTTAGCACTCTATGAACTTCTTCCAATAATTTTTCAGGATCGTCAACTACCGCGATCACATGAGATATGACAATAAAATCAAAATGTTGGTCTTCAAATGAAAGTGATTCTCCATCCATTTTAATAAGTTCTACATTTTTAACTTTTTGTTTTTTAGCAGTTTCAAGCATGTTAATAGAGGTGTCAATTCCTATTATCTGATGCCGCTTATAAAAGTGTAAATGCATTCCATTTCCAACACCTATTTCAAGCAACGATCCAACAGGTTGCGCATTAATTTCTTGAAATAACTTTCTTTTTTGCGGTCGCAAAAATATATCTACCAAAGGATAGAATATTGAAAACTTGTTGTAGAAATTGTCCGTCTGTTGACTCACTGTATTTTAGTTTTTCTGGCTTTCGAACATGGCACACATGAGTTAGCTAAGATAACTGAAATTAGTTTGACAGGGTGAATTTTGCGTTTTATTGAGTTTAAGAACCAATTTTTCATGTCTAAAACTGTAATTTTTATTTTTTAGTATTTTAAGTAAAACGGAAGTGTAATTTCGGGAGATATGAGTAGTGTGGGAGCAAACTAAGTTTGGATGTGGTTCGTAGATCACATTGGAGCTATGCTTTGTCCAGAAATGCAGCGCCAAACATAGTAGTAATGTGAAAATGTTCTTACTCCGATCTATATTTAGGTTATATTTGTCCAGCTAAACGTACCGTTTACAATAATGATCTACAGGAACTTAATCGCCATCCTAATTTTCTTGACCACCAGTTCTTTTGTGTTTGCACAAATGGACTTGGTTCTTCAAACGGGTAATAAAGGATCCGTAATTAAAACGGAGTTTGATCCTTTAGAAAAGTTCGTGCTAAGCATAGATACAGAAGGTTTTTTGGTTGTTTGGGACCTCAAACAACGTAAGCAATACACCATGATTTATTTTGGTGGACAATTAAATGATGCGGGCTTCCTTAGTGAAAATTTAATTGGTGTGGCTTTTGACAAGAGCGTAGAAATATGGGATTTCACTAATAATACAAAAATCAGATCAATATCATTTGATGCAGAATGTACGCAAATTGTTAAGTCGGGCAAAAGTGATAAGTTCTATATCAAAGCAGGAGAACTATTTGAAGCGAGCTTCCGAGATAAATCCGCTCCAAAGAAAGTAGATGAACTTACGAATGTAAAGCAACTTTATCTTTCCGATCTTAAGAAAACAATCATTGCCGTTAAACCAAATTCCATAGAGCTATTCAATCAAGATTTGGATTCAAAGATCGCATCGATACCACAGCAATGTGAATATGCTTTTTATAACGACAGTACCAATACCCTTGCAATTTCAACGAGCGGAGCAGTCGTGAAAAGCTATAAATTAGTTAAAGGTCAATTCGTAAAACAAAGTGTATTCAGTAATAACCGAAAAGGGAAAAAATACAAAGGTGTCGCATTGTCCAAAAGCAAAGGGGTAATAGGAAATCAAAATGATGTAATCACCTTTTTTGAATACGCTACAGGGAAAATATTGAAAAATGTTAAAAATAGGGATTTTGGAATATTCAGTGTAAGCATAAGTCCTTCTCAAAGATATTCTGTCGTAGGAGGAGCATCAGGAACCCTGAAATTATATGATTTGGAAGATTACTCGCACATTCATACATTAAGAGGAGTTAGCGCGAACATTACCTATATAGAGTTCTTGGCGGACAGTAGCTCGGTGTTATTGGGATATGACAATGGGAATCTTAAAAAATGGAATTTCAATACACATAAAGTTCAAACTTTGAGAATTGAAAGTTCTAACATTGATCGTGTTCGGCAGGCCAATTATACCATATTGAAGGATGATGACAAGCAACTTGTGTTAAAAAAATACTTAGGAGGAATAAGTGGACGTTCTGTCAAATACAGGGCTTATGCTTTGAATTTTGATTTTTCCGATGATCAGCTAGCCATTGAAAAAGTCAAATTACCGGAAGCTCAATTAAATACTTTTGTGCGGAAATTGTCCAATTTTGCAGAGCCCAAAGATTTGCTTAATGTTGAGAAAGGAGCAAGAATAACAGCGCAACAGGTAGCGCCAGATGGAAATTATAAACTGGTTGCGACAAGCAATGGGATGCTTCATTGGGTAGATGCGGCGACTGGACAAACGATTCTTAAGTTGTTTTCTCCTGGTGATCAAACATTTTTCTACGTTACACCCGATCATTATTATTTTGCTTCAAAGACCGCGCTACAAGCGGTTGGTGTGAGATATAAATCCAATTTGCTTGGCTTTGAACAGATTGATTTATTGTACAATCGTCCGGACAAGGTTTTGGCTAGACTGGGGAATACAGATTCGACTCAGCTAGGGTTTCTTGAATCGGCTTATTATAAGCGGTTGAAAAAAATGAATATCGACCCACAGCAAGTAGATAAATTGGACAACCTTCCTTCGTTGTCAACCAACCTTTCGGATCTACAAGTAAAGACGGAGGTCAAGAAATTTGATCTTCAAATTCAGGCACAGACGCCTTCAGGCCAATTGAAATCCATACATGTTTTAATAAATGGAGTGCCAATTTATGGTAGGAAGGGATTTGAACTGACAAGTGATATGAAGTCAACGAAACTTTCTAAAACAATTCCTTTACAACTTTCCAATGGGAATAATCACATTCAAATCTATGTGGAAAATTCGTATGGATTGAAGTCCATTCGGGAGGATGCAAATGTGTTTTTGAAAGAAAGTTATGATCCATTATTATACGTATTGACTATAGGTTCGGGGGAGTTTACGGATACTCTATTTAATCTGAAATATGCAGGGAAGGATGCAGAGGATGTTTCTAAGATTATGCTAGAAGGAAAAGTTTACAAAAACGTTTCGGTTAAATCATTGATCGGAAAGGATGTTCATAAAAAAGGAGTGATTTCAGCTGTGAAATGGTTGGAAAAGGCAAAGCCAGATGATGTAGTGATGGTTTTCTTTGCGGGGCATGGCGTTCTAGATTCTAAATTTGATTATTTCTTGTCTACATCTGACATAGATTTCACAAACCCGGAAGAGAAGGGGTTGTCTTATAATTACTTTGAAAATTTAATTGGAGCGCTGCCTTGTAGGAATAAGGTTTTACTAATTGATGCCTGCCATTCAGGTGAATTGGATAAAGAAGAAATCATGGTTGATAACAGGGAGGAAGTCGTGCAAGAGGATGTTGTTTTTAGGAAGGTAGGCGCAAGTATATCTCACTTTGGGACATCTACTTTTGAAATTACTAAAAACATCTTTACGGACCTACGACAAAACAGCGGTGTGGTCGTGATTTCTTCTGCGGGAGGAGCGGAATTCGCTATGGAAGGGCAGCAATGGTCGAACGGTGTATTTACCTATTCGTTGATTAAAGGGTTAACGAGTAAGGATGCTGACTTAAATGGCAATCATGAAATAACACTCTCTGAGATTCAAAAATACTTATTTGAAACGGTTCCTAAGCTTACTAATGGCCGCCAGACGCCTACGTCAAGAGTTGAAATTTTGGAACAAGATTTTAGGATATGGTAGGCGTACTTAAAAAACATATTGTCTTAATCCTATTTGGGGTGATGGGAATCTCTTGTTTTGCGCAGCGGATCAATGTGGGTGTTTCCGCAGGAATGCTTGCGAATGCTGGAACGACTACCTCAGTTGATGAGGAACCGTTCTATTTTCTATATTATGCTCCCTACTCAGCGCAACAAGACGACCAAGGATATCTGTTGAACCCAGTATTATTTAATCAAGTTCGACTCGCTAAAATAAATGGAATCAGATCTAATTTGAATGGAACCTTTAAAATAGGAGGGAGTATTTCTTATGCTAGTAAAAATGGATTTAAAGCGAGTTTTGAATTAGGGATGTATACGGCTCGTGATTTGGTGTATTATTCATTTCAAGAAATGGTCGTTAACAGCAATGATTCCATTTTATACCTTGGATACAACAATACGCTAGATTTATTGGATGAGCGGATAGCAGTGAGTCGATTTGTCAATAGTTATAGTCTCAGTTTTTTAAAAGAAATAAAAACCAAAAGTAGCGTTAATCCATTTATTATGGTAGGTTTTACGGAGCGTGTCCAACTATATGCAAGTTACAATTCACAAGTAAAGCAAAAAGATCCGGCTGAATACTCGAATGAGGAGTTGGCTCAGTACATCAACGTATCTAATTTTCAGGAAAACTTATATAAAGAAATGTTTAATGACGGATTTAATCACTATTTAAACTTAGGCTTTGGAGTTAATATATACAGTTTAAAGTTAGAATTGAATCGCCACCAAAGTATAGGTGGCAATCGGACGGATTATTTTATAGGCCAAAAGTTTTGGGAGGTGAAAATGAGTTATGATCTAATTTCCATTCCAGTTTTCAAGTAGGAGTAACGCATCGTGAAAATCAAATATCATTTATATATCGCCTTAATTTCATGCTTAACCTTCCTAGGATGTACGCCTGAGACTGTTGACCCTATTGGTTTTAAGGCGGTTGACTATACGACAAGAATAGATGAAGATCAGCAATTTGATTATTACTATGATGACGGAGTAAAAGTTGGCGATGCCCTTGGTCATTCCCTGGTGTCGATTAAAACGCGAAGCGGGAGTTTTAGCTCGGAAGAGCCAATAATATTGAGATTTGTAGATGAAATTAACTCGCTGCCAGATTCGATTATTCCATTCAGTTATTTCTTCAATACGAGCTATCTGGATCCACTTTCAACGTCGGCCGAATTTAGTATTCACTATGACTTTCCGTATACGAATGCAGGACACAAAAATCAATTTGAAGAGTCTTTCTTTAAAGAGCGACTTTCACAAATGAAATTGTACAAACTCGAACCTGAGCCTAATGGAGAGCTATATTGGGATCCACTTCTTAGTGTTAGCGAAGTGCCTTTTACGATCGATAGTGCTTCCGAAAATATTGTTTTTCAAACCGATGATCTTGGTGCAGGATATAGTCTTTGCTGGAATGAAAAACCTTGGGAAGATTCTATTTATTTTTCGATTACTGACGGCAGTAAAAGTAACGAAGTTCAATTGATTGAAAGTGGTATGAGAACTCGAAATGGTCTTAATACAGAAGGTACATATCTGGAAAACAATGTGCTCATAATAGAACACACAGAAACCGTAAGGGCGTTTGAATCAGACACTAATTTTATTGGATGGAATCTAGGGGATCTTTCGATTTCGATTAAAAATCCTGAACCGGGTATAGTTGATCATTCAGATATCGTATTTGATTGTTCAATCAGGACTAATGTAGTCACGGAAACTCGACTTCAACTAACAACTCAATCCAATGTTATTTTGGACCAGATAGGAGACTATAATGAACCCGGAATCTTAAGACTATCCGGAAAATTATTGCTGGAAACATCCCAAGATGAAATTCCAGTATCATTGAAAATATATTTCACGCGACAAAGGTAATTTAGTTTTATGCACAAATATCAAATACAATTGGCAGTTATTGTAGCTCTTTTTATGGCTTTGACTTCTTGTAAGAAAAAAGAAGAAGAGCCGGTACATGTTACAAACTGGGATATGGATATTACGCAAAGTACGTTTAGTGATACGCTTTATCAAATAAGTACGTTGAATGTAGAGTCAACAAATACTGATATTATTAGTTTGGGAACGATTCAAGTTACTGATGAAAATGGAACGGTTATATGTGATGACAATTGGTCGCAATTGCTTAATCATGAATTTCCATTAACCGAAAGAAGACACTATGTCCTAACGGCAATTTTATATGATGGTCAAGAGCCGGTTGATACACAAAGTTTTTCGATCGATAACGTTAAATATCCAACGCATGTAGAAATTATTGACTTCACGGTTTTAAACCTCGATTTCAATCAATTTTCAGATATTAGTGACGTGCATACGTCGCTTCTATATGTAGAAAACAGGGACTGGGATGCACAAATACATGAGTATTATAGTGATAAATATCCGCCTAAAGAAACCTCCTTCAATCAAGGTTCATGCGTGAACGGTACCACGATGAAACTCCAGCGTATACTTGATTATGAAGTAGCTTCATGTTCGGGCGAAGGATTAGCATGTTATGATATAACTACAAGTTATGCGAAGGTCATAGGCACCACTGTTTATGGAGAACAAAGACTTTACTTTGAGGTTTCAATGATTGATTTGGTGGATGAAAGTGATATGGATTTTAGTAAAACCTATACCTATACGATTGATCCAGATTATGACAGTTTTAGTTCAGGAGCGACACTTACCTATAAGCTTGTTTATGAGAATTAAACGCCTAAAAAACATCTTGTATTTGGTGTTGTGTGCCCTCCTTATGATTGGCTGTACACCTGATGAAGTGCATCCCGAGTCGGATTATGTGGATGCAGGAATTCCACATTATTTTCAGAACAAAGATATCAAGACGGACCGATTTGAATACTTATGGGATTTTGGTGATGGAAATACGAGCAACGAAGTAAGTCCAACACATACGTACCTTTTCGATGGCGCATATCCTGTAAATGTTACCAGGTACCGAAAAAATGGAAAATTTCATTCTAAAGAAGTGTTTTACGTGGCCATGGTACGAAAGTCGTATCGTCCCATCGTATATGGTGCTGAATTTAACAGTCCGGATTATTACGATTATTTCTTTCCTGGAGTTCCTTATTATCTCAGTTTTTCATTATCCGAAGAACAAAGTGATAACAGAGATGACTACACTTTTGAAGTTAAAACAGAGGATGGAGCTACGTATTTGGAACCCTATTCGAACTTACATACATTTCAAGATACGGGATCGCATTTGTTGCAGTTTAAAATTAGTGATGAAAATGGAATTTCAGGAACTTTTGATACCATTATCCAAATTGGAGGGGATTCTACAGATTTACAAATTGTAATTCCTGAAATTCAGTCACCTAATTTAGGGACAATATTAGAAAGGTATTTATTGGTTTTCCCTTATGATTATAATTATCAAGATGCCATTTTTGCGGTTCAGGATTATCCAAATGATGGAAATCCACTTATTAACAATGGTGAATTATATAAAGAATCTTCTGGAATCTTTTTTTATGGTACACTTGGAGAAATTGCCATGAAATCATTGGATTCTTTAGAAAATGGAATCACTATTCAAGACAATATACCGTCGTATGAACTTGGGATTTCCGTTAAGGAGTTTGACGAGTTAAAAATTGTAATTGTAGAGATAGGTACTTTAGGCAAAGCCATGGGACATCAAGAACTGAATGTAATTCCGGGACTTAAAGCTTCTACGTCAATTTCAATGCAATACTATGGGTATTGATTCTGTAGAATAGAAAAGCATCCTTTCCTGACATTGAGGACATTTACAGGTTTGTTAATTCAGCACCAATTCATTTTTTCGTTGTAGTCTGTTTTTCTTTTATCAATTGTTGAATGAGTTTCATTTCTGTATCCACTCCTTTTATTTGATCTTCTATGTCCCAATTAGTTTCAATATTAGGTGTGATCCCGCGGTTCGTACTGCTCCCACATGGGCAGTAACGTAATTGGTAGGATGCTAAATACCTTATGCCTGTATGTGGCAATGTCATGAGAATGGGCTCATCAAAGAAAATTTCGACACCACCGGTCTCTTCTCCAATCAGCGTTCCCATTTTGTAACATTTAAATGTGGCCGCAAGGAGCGTAGCGGAAGAAAAAGAATTTTGATTGGCAATCATGTATACGTCTCCTTGAAAAAGTTTTGGATTGAAACGAGTAGTTTCTTCCATAGCACTATGCTTTTCAAAATAAATCGAGTCCAGTTCATTATTAACCATCGGCGAAAGTTTCATGTCTACCTGTCCATATTGCGTGAATTTGTTGCTTGTAAGGTAGGTGAAAAGTGTGTCTCCATGGAAGGTGCTGCCTCCACCGTTATCACGCACATCAATCACCAGATTCGAAATGTTATTATCTTGTAATTCGGTAAATACAGAATCACAAAAGGAGGCGAATTGCGCTCTTCCCTCGCAACGGTTGATGTCGATTATGCCTATTGTATCACTAATAGTGTAATACCGATAATCAGGCGCTCTTTCCTTGTGAAATAAATCAGCAGTAATTCCTTCCAATGTTAGAAGTTTCTTTTCTCCCGTAGGTGCTTGAATTAAAACTTCATAATGCGTGTCAAATCCATAAAGAGGAAATAAAATTCGACGAAAGAAGTAAGACATGTATTGGTCTTCAGACCCCTTTCGTTCATAGTTGGCTAAAAGTGCTAATTTTTCAAGAATGTTAGCAACGGCTATGTTATTGATAGAAATTACCTGTGCGTAATCCGGGATATCTTGCTTTGAATGGTTTTTCTTAATATAAATTAGGCCTTCCCTGATGAATACTTCCAGCGGAATAAATTTCCCACCTTGTTTTTCATATTCCTTTGTATAGTCAAACGGAAAAATCAATGCCGAATGCGCATCTTCTAACATATCGAATAGAGGAAGAACGTGGTAGTAAAATTGGAATAGATTCATAGAATCTTTTATTCCTTCCATCAACCCTTTATGTTTGGCTTGAAACTCCTGTTTTGAATGTTTGTGGTAAAGGTTAAAATGGGTAGAGTCTAACTTATTGTAAAGAATCGTTAAGTCCTCTTTTAAGTCTTCCTTCGAAAATTGTTCAAATTGGTAGGTTGCTTGCGTACTTGTGATTTGTTCTGTTTTAGAATTTACACTACAGGACAGAAAAATTAGCGTAATTATTATTGAAACGAGTGTTTTGTTTAGCATTTTAAGAGGGTCTAACGAGGGGGACAAATGATCAATTTCCAACTTCATTCTGAACCAAAGCAATGTATTATCGTTTAGTTTATGCCTTGTTCATTTTTGATAACAAATCTACTGTAATGATTCTGTAAGTATTTGAATTAACCGTTATTCTGATATTATTTTCTTCGTTTGATATATAAAAGTTTTTACCATTTTTCTTAAAGAAACCTACATCGGTTTTTTCAATAATGTCGAAGAGCATCTTTTCAATCTGATCCTTAGAATAATGATTATGTAGCTTTTTATTTATTCGACTGTAAACAAGTTCAGTATAGCAGAGGTTTCTTAAAATTTCCGTTTTCTGTTCCTTCATTTTTTTAATATGATTTGGGTAACATGATTTTATGGTATAACTAGTTAAGTTAAGTTTAGTTCAGTAGAGTATGGTTACTCCAAATTTAATAAATCTGAAGGATTAGTTATTCCTTAACATAATTTTTCAAGATTTGGTGTGGAAGAGCACACACACAAATTACAATATGATGAAGGCGTGCTAGGTTGTTTTTTTTTATCAGGGCCTGCAGCTAATAACTTTGAGAATAGGAATTCATAGGTTTCAGGTCTAGTGTGTTATGATTAGGGTAGGGATTGAAAAAATGAAACGATTGACTTTAATTAGGAGTCTCTGGATGGTTAATTACTGAATACGACCCTTTTCAGTTCGTCCCTATTTTGAGGAAGTTCGGCACTAATGCTTGTTTATTGTAAATTAACTTCGTTTTTGTAGTTAAATTTACATTGGTGTTTTTACAATGAAGAATGTGAAAACCTGTAAGTAGGTGTTTAATATATTGATTGTAGAATCAGGAGATGAAAAATCTGTAATTCGATTGATTCGAGCATAAAAAACGAATTGCCAAGAAAGATACAATACGTTGTTAGATCTATAAGATTATTAAGTGTTTTGTAGAGTTAACACACTCAATTTTTTTTATAAAAAGATAACCTAAAAATAAGGAATATGAATTACGAAAAAGTAAAAAGCATACTGTTTAAATCAAATGTGAAAGTAGCCATAATTGGAGTTATAGTACTATTTTTAGGGGGGCTTTCAGCATCTTATCCTCTTTTTAATGCAAAAACGAGTATAATCCTTACATCTATTTTTGGAGGGATATTTATCGTATTAGGTGTATTAGTATTATGGAAATCTATCCCTGGATTAATTCAAGCAAAAGCAGAAACACACCCTCTCTTAATTGCAATAAAGAAAGGTCACAAAGATTACCTCGTTTGGCTTTATAAAAAACAAATTGACACGACAGTAGGTAACGGTGGAGCAAAGGTAGGGACCAGTAATAATGTCGTGTTTCTTAGCAACGATTGTAATGGGAAAGCCACAGAATTAACCCTAACTAAAAAAGATTCTGCGGACGATTTTATTGAATATTTATCACGTGAATTTGACATTCCTTATTTAGGATATAATGACGAAATAAGAGCGTCGATCAATAAGGAGTTTGGCAGTAAGGGGTGGAAAAAGGTGTAACGTACCAAAGAAAGGCATCAATTTAGGAAATGAAAACAGGATTGATATTTTCAAAGAAAAGTATGATCGCGTTAAGTTGGATAGCGAAATGTTGCTTTTAGTAATAAAAAGAAGTGAAGAGCCACAAGTGAATCTACTATTAGCGTTGGCAGATAAAACTGAATTTGATAAATTGGTTAATATGGGAGATGAAGAATATGCCAGGTTTGCATCAATCTTTGAGGAATTACTCTCCAATAATTTTTATCCAGCAGCCAGTAGATTGCTTGACTTTAAACTTCCAAATACGATAAAAAGATTGAAGGAGGTTGATTATTTAGATCGGATAGATCAAATGATCGCTTCTGAACCAAGGAGGTTTGACTTTTCCGTAAGTAACACTAAAAAAAGAACTTTGCCCGTCTATTCTAAAAGTGAATTAATAAAGTTGAAGTCAAAATCACAAAGTAGGTTGGTAAGTTGAAAATGCTTTGAAAAGCATACTTACTCTCAGATTTATAACGCACTTTCGAAAAGATAATGCAAATATATATATGAAGAGGAAGTGAACAGATAAAACAAAAACGTACCTTACAGATTAGTGTGAATCTGAAAGGTTCATTTCTTTCTTACGTTCTATTTCAGAAGAAAGTGGAGAAGCTATTAAATAAGCGAGAGCCAATATGAAAATGTGACAAGTAACGATGGAGGACAATCACTGGAGTAACTTGAATTGATTTAACTACAAGTAAATACGTTTAAAAACTAAAAAAGAAAATTATGAAAAAGATCATGTATTTAATGTTAATAGCTGGAATAGGACTGTTAACTCATTCGGTAAGTGCTCAAGAATTGAGAAAAGGAGGTTCGAGTTTCGGAAAGGTTGAAGCGAATGGAGATGTAAGGATTAAAGGAAGTGTAAAAGGGAAATTTGAGTCCAATGGAGACATCCGTGTTGGAGGAAGCGTAAAGGGGAAGATTGAATCAAATGGTGATATTCGAAAAAACGGAAGTGTCATTGGGAAGGTTGAATCGAATGGAGATGTGCGAATAGGAGGAAGTGTAAAAGGAAAGATTGAATCGAATGGTGATGTTCGAAAAAGTGGAAGTGTTAAAGGCTCGGCAAAAGGTGTGAATAAAAGACAAGCCGCAGTAATTTTCTTCTTCGACTTTTTTGATATATAACGTTAAATAAAGGAGTATTAGCCTGTTTTTTCACAAATATAAGTGGATTGATAATGCTTAAATCTGGATGATTAATTCGGGTTTAAGCATTTTTTTTTGCTTAGGTCGAACGTTGAAATATTGGTGACACTCACCATTATATCTACTATGCTTTAATTTACAGATTCAATAAATTTAAAAGCGCTTAGATTTCCTTGAATTGGTTTGGAATATACATAACATGAGTTGAATGAGGGTTTCTAATTTCAAATCAGGAAATGCTTTTAGAAGTATGCCTTCAATGCTTTAATGCTTACTTGTTGCGCTTTTAGAATGTCAAAAAGTTCTTGTTTTACAGATTCATTAGAAACGCTTATAATCAAAGAATTTTCTGGTACTTCGGGATGTCTAACGGTCATTTTAAGCATCTCTGATTTTAATTCATCGAATCGTTCCTCATCTTTACGTATAAAACCACAGGGCACTTTATTTGGACTAACCCATACCCAACTTTCTTTATATGTGCCGGTATATTGAAGGAAACCATTTGCAAAGTCATTTGGTTTCGAAAAGTCAACATTTGCCAATTCACTGATTTGCTCCACAATACGTTCTAATGTGGAATTCGTTTCAATAACATAATTTTCTTCCGTATCAACGACCATCGCCTTAAGGAATTCTTTAAATGATTGTGCAATAACTTTTTCCTCCTCTGTTTCAGTATCTATGATTGTAATTTGCGGCTCGTTAATATTTTTTCGATAATCAAGACACACATTCCAATGTCCATCACCATCGAATGGAAACAAGTTTTTCACATCAAATGGAAGATTGTCGTACTCTTCAAGCCATTCAAAATCAGTTATTGAAGAGTAATAAGGTCCAATACCTGAAATACTTTCATTATGAATATCTAAGTGCGTATACCTAATATATCCACCGTTTTGAATTCTTAAAATATCAAGATATTCTTTTGGAAGTTTAACACCCATTTTACGTTCAGCATCATGAATCATTGATTCCGTTAACTGGGGTTGTACATAAGGTAAATACGCTGGCCGACTCCAGATATCCATGGTGCTCAAAGTTTAGTTTTGGTCATAGGTTTTTAGTGGTGACCTTTTATTAAAGGGGAGGGGTTTTAGGTGACTAAATAAAGATTTAAAGCCCGAAAATAGCATGGAGTAGCAAGTGATGTTAAAGATGGAAGTATGCAATGAACCTCCTACCAAATAATTGTGAACCACGTTAGTATTTACTACTTTTCCCAAACTTATCATTATTCCATAAAATTACATGTCAATATTTGTAAAAAGTAATTAAAAAATCAAATGCAAGAAGATAGGTTTACGCTTTTCTCAACACTCTTTTTTTCTATGGAATGTTCATGCCTTAAATGCCCAATAACATTGTAATATTTCTGTTTGAGTCTATTTTTATTATCAACATAGATCTTCTATTGATGAAATTTACAGTCTTCAATTCTCATAATCAAAGAGTTATATCTTTTGTGGTAGTTGTCTTTGAGTTTAGTTTCCTCCTTCTTAGTCATTTTCTGAATGAGGTAATTCCTTTCTGCTTTAAGTTTTCGTTTCTATGATTAGATATAAAAAGTACTAACATTTTTTTCCTTTCCTTGATATGAACTAAGTCCAAGTATCTTTTTTGTTTTACAAGTTGTTTTTATTATTGCTCTAAGCTAACCAACCCTTTGTTGTTCACTTTGACTTTATTTATTTTATCTATCAGTTGTTATTTCGCAGTCTACAGGTCTTCTTCTTGTTTTTCTTTGAATTGATTCAGAATCCTTTCTTCTTTCTGTTTATATTTTTGGAATATTTAATTCCATGTATGATAAAACTACTCCAGTTCGTTCTAATGGGCTTACTTTATCTTAATTTCTTCTTTTCGATGCTAAATTGACAGTCTTCTGTTGTACTAATTATACTACTCTTTTTTCAAATCTTACATTCTCGTTTATGCAGCCATCACAGATTTGTACTGTTTTAGCTATAAGTAGTTATGCATATCCGATTACAGGTTTCGTTTTTATTGCTGGATTTGCTATAAAGAGGGGGATTTCGCATATCGAATGAAAGAATGATCCCTTTTAATTTTTTTGGGAATTTGATAGCTTGCACTCCTTTATTTGGGTTGAAGACGGTATCTCGATGATGACTCATGATAATTCTAACAAGAAGAGTCATAATCCCGCATGATTTATTTGGATGGTTATTGTCTTTTCGACTTGGACCTTGACTTCGACTTGGTTTTTTTATTCGATGTTGTTGGATAGCGAGTGTTAAAAGCAGAATCTGACTTCTTTTCTGGAAAAGAATACTGAGACCATTCTGAAAGATCGTTGGACATTGTTCGTGACATGGATTTAGACTTCTTTCCTATTTCTGGTGGATAATTTATTACTTCTTGACAGCAGTAATAAACAGTCAATTAAAATAATAAAAACATAAAGCCCTGTTACATTCAACAATATATAGCACTATTATTATCATTTTTTTGAACTTGGAAATGACTCTCATTATCACCCCAAACTCTTTATTAGGCTTTAAGCTTTATATTTAATGAGAAGCTTCTTCATGTTATCGAAATTCAACTCATTCAATTACTTTTAACTCATCTTTTCAAAAAAATCCTGCAAAGAACACAGTTGTTTCTAATTTAACTACGAAAAGTCAATAAAATCTGGATGGATTCTATCTAAATTCGGAGGGTTATTCTTTGTTAAACAATGAAATAAGGCCCAAAGTTAAGGCTATCTTTTTTGGATTATCTTTTCTATCAGAATTTAGTTGATTTGAATCGACATCTCAGCCTCAAGATCCTTTATGGA
Organism: Cytophagales bacterium; assembly: GCA_965277185.1. Classification (GTDB taxonomy): domain Bacteria; phylum Bacteroidota; class Bacteroidia; order Cytophagales; family JAHDFW01; genus JAHDFW01. Next base: position 162,387 of record CBDICC010000022.1, read on the forward strand.
GTACTGTTGTATGCTAAATGGGAGGTTCGATAACGATGAAGGTTACTGACTCTATACACCTAAAGAGTCGTACAGAATCTAAAGGTTTCGGTTTATCTAAGTTCCCTATGATAATCTAAAGTTGGGTAAACTTTCATTTGTGTTCAAATCCTATGTTCTATAGTTCATTGATAAATCCTTATTGATGAGAGTTAATCTCCTTTCATCTTAGGTTTATCTTTTCTATGAATATACACCATAAGAATTCCGACTATTTAAGTTTTTGTGTTTGTTTTTTGGGACTGGGATAGAAATAAGTCGGTGCTTTTAAGACTTATTTGTTTCATTTAAACTCATACTTTTTTATTTACTACTTTTGTTAATGGCTAAAGGACCTCTTTTTATTTTTACTGACTCTTTAGAGTTTATTCTACTTCGCTCATTATTTTTAGAACTTTCCAGGCTTTTCTTGGAGTCAGTTCTTTTTTTGAAGGTGTTACATTAATTCTCTTTATTTTAGTTCCAATCAATTATATTTTTCCCTACACTCCCCTGCTATTTACATTTTGCATGCGAGTTTTTATTTAAGTTGTAAGGGTATGGAATTGCACTTTTTGTTTTTTATGCTGATTTTAATGAAGTTTTCTTTTGCTAACATGATTATTGGTTTCTCTTTGGATGTTCATTACTAGGTTGTACTATTTTCCTCTGAGCTAGTTGTTTTTCGATAGCTTGGTTGATCATAGGTACGGCTTTTTCCTTAATTTTATGTTTTTTAACGAACTAATTTATTGATCTTCTGATATCCCATGGAGCATCACTATAAATTGGCAACTATGCTTTCAATGCTTGTGAGACATAAATATCCACAATTAGGATCGGATTCTAATGCTGAACATCTTGAAACTTATGTCTCATTTTGTCTGACCCTAGAGACATCTGAATTTAGTTGTTATTCATAAGAGAGTTATATTTGAAATTTTTGTCTGGTAATTTTAAGAATAAACTTCTCAAATTTTTTAAACTCACTATTAATACACCCTTCAAGCCAAACTAAAATATAGCAATAATAAAATTTTATCTAGTAGAGAGGTCGCGTAGCTCAGTTGGTTAGAGCGTTGTGCTAATAACGCAACGGTCGAGGGTTCGACCCCCTCCGTGACCATTTTTTATGTTATCTTCTTTTTCATTAGCAACCAAACTGACATACTTAAGCATGAAGAATATTGTTTGTAGTTCCTACTTACAGAAATATGAAAATCAGTTTCAATGACCACTTTTATTTTATTATTGCCTTTGGTCTTTTTATATGTCCATTTAATTCTCCTTATTACCTCTACTTTACTTCTTTCCATCTCCACCCGTTCTTCTCTTGAGCTTTTCTAATTGTTCTTCATTTAGTATGACCTAATTTATTAGCATTTGATCCTCAATGTCTAATTCATCACCTTAACTCTAAATTATAAATGCCAAGTTTACTTCTTATTTGCCATTTTTAACTTTTTCCTGTGCATTGATATTGTACTAGTTTGAAAACAAAATTAGCTATTCGACTGGCAGTCCCACATCACATCCTATTAGGAGAGGCTTATTATTTGCAAGAAACATTGGTGAATACTTGTGAGAGTAATATCTTGCTGGGTCAAGACTATAATGAAAAGCTTTAGGATATGAATTAGGTTCGGGAGGAACTAGGTCGTAGATTGGTTGGCCTAGCATAAAACCATCAGTGATTGTTTATCTTTGAGATGCTGTTGTTGCACTATGAATGGTAAATCGTATCAATACGTTTGCTTTTTCGGATTTTGATTCATTATTTAGAGGCTTCTCAGTCAATTAATATTATATGGATTTTCAATTTTTTAAAATACTGTTTTTGAATATTTTTAACCAATATTTAAGTCCTGATTCTCTTTTAAACTAAGTTTGAAATCATACAGTAGAATACTCACAGTTAAAGATAGTTCAATATAAAAATCTTTCCCCTCAATAAGAGTTTTGAAAGTTTATCAACTGTTTGTGACCATATCTTTGTACATAATGATAAGCTCAACTATGTCATCCTGGATCGCTTCAGTTTCGATTCTCACTTTTGAAAATTCTTAGTTTACCATGTTTTCGACATTGTTAATATGCTATTCGCATTGTTTTATTCTACCTAAGTCTAGCATTGAAGTTGATCCATCAAAACTGCCTCCTTAGTTGTTATAAGATAGACCATGGTTTCGATTATCGTAGACAGATATAGACGATGACTCAAACTACTGAACTTTCTTGAGCATGGACTGGATTTAGTTTTTAATCAATGAGACTTGGCTCCCTGGGGATTTAGGAGGACTTTCGGTTTTATCCACATCTTTCATGCTAACTTTGGTTACTTTCTTTTCACTAATTCTAACCATGCTCTGTATTTTCTTTTTATCCCCTTACTTTGACAGGCTGAGTGACTTTTCAATATCGAGAAGTTTGTTAAGAATGAACTAGACTGCTTCAAACAAGAATTTTATGTGAACGTGATTAATATTCTGATTTGCTTGTTGCTGTAGATCTTAGCGTGTCTTCGGTTGATATTTTTATGATAGTCTCAGTGATTTCATTAACTTACTGCTTTTAATATATGAATGTTTTAAAATTACTCTTATCCATACTATAAACTTGATAATAATAAAGGGGTATTACATTCAAGTTCCAAATACAATTACGCCATAAGTTAATCTATAAATAACTATCTTTCGTAATAGATCTACTCGTAAATATATACTCTACGTTTGTTTCAAGACTGTTCTTGGTATTTTTAGAAAAACAGTCTTTTGAAATACATTCTAGCATTTCATTTTAGAACACTAAAGTTATTTAGATTATGCTTTTCGTTTGAAATACTTTCTTTCTTTACTATAAACGGCAATTAAAACTTTGAGAATTCCAAAGAATAAAAAGATAGTTATTTTTGATTACAGGTAATTTCGAAATTCAACTCTTATAGTGGTTAGCAATTTTTCAATCCAAGTGTTCCAAGCGTATTATTAAATTGGGATGTATTGGTAAAGAACGTTGCAATAATGAATAAGTAATTGAAC
>CBDICC010000023.1:0-34321 GCA_965277185.1 Cytophagales bacterium
TTTCTACACGTTCATTATCGGAGTATCTAGAGTGATAGACACCCACTTCGTCTCCTAAATAATGTTTTAGTCGAACAACGAGCTGTGTTGTTAGGGCAATTTCAGGAACCAAAAATAGTACTTGCTGGTCATGGGCTATGATGTCCTGTATTAATTTAATGTAAATTTCAGTCTTCCCACTTCCTGTAATTCCATGTAACAATACCGTGTCTTTTTGTTCATAAGATTTATGAATCCCATTATAGGCTTCTTCCTGAGCGGAGGGAAAGTTTAATCTGTTTATCAACATCAGAACTCATTTTTGGAAATCGAGAAACGACTTCTTTGAATTCTTTGAAAACTTTATTTTTGACAAGTGTATTAAGGGAAGAGGTGGAAAGTGTATAATTTGACGTAAGTTGCTTTTTAGCGACGGAAGTCTGAAAATCGCTTTCTGCTTCTCTGAGAAAACCCATTAGCCAATCTGCTTGTTTTGGTTTCTTTTCTAATTCTTCAAACAGAGCACTGATTTTTTCTTCGTTTTGGAAACGTTCATCTAAAGCAATTTTACTTATTTTTTTAGGTGCGTAGCGATCTGATACCTGTTCGAAGAGCAAGATATATTCTCTTGCGAGCAGTGATTTGAGATACTTGTGGATGTTCTTTTTACCAATGAGTTTTTCTATTTCTGGAAAAGTAAGTGCGTCCACTTGATAAAGTCGATCTACAATGGTTTTTTCACGCTCATCGATATCCGTTGTATCGATATCCGCCTCAGGATTTATCGAAACGTTGGATTCACTACTTAATCTTAATCCAGCAGGAATTGCCGATTTTAGGATTTCACCTTGCGTACACATATAATAGTCCGAAATCCATTTAATTAGCTGGAGTTGATGGTGGTCCAATAGTGGATGCTCATCAATAATCTCTAGGATAGGTTTAGCTGGATAGTTTTCAGGAGCAACATTATGTACTTCTGAAACGATGGAACTGTATATCTTTTTTTTACCAAATTGAACTAGCACGCGTTGCCCAATTTTGATCGTTTGTTCATACTCCGGCGGTACCGCATAGGTATAGACATTGGGTAGGGCAAGAGGTAGTATTAGGTTGGCAAATTTCACTAAAACAAAGTTAAAATTTATTTGCGAGGAAGCCAGTTAGAAATGCTTCCATTTTTAACCAATATTAATCAACGATGAAATCTCTGTTCATATTGAAATCCATTCGCTCCTTTATTTTTGGTGCTGAAGGAATAGTTTAAAAGTTTCATCAACCTTTAGAGCTAGAATGTAAGTGCGAATAATTCTGCACTAGTCAGCATTGAATTAAATGAACGCATTAAGTACAACCAAAACTAAATATGAAATCCATTAATGCTGCATTACAAATGAAACAAATTTACTATCTTGGTTCATCTTTGGTTAAAAAAACGAGTTGAAGAGATCGTAAGAATTTTATGCGTAGAATTTTGATAAATAAGTGTATAGTTCGAACTTTTACAAGAGTGAAATTTGCTCTGGTAATGTTTTTAATCGCCGTTCTATTTTTAGTTAACGGTAAATTGACTGCTCAAATTCCACCTGGTTATTACGCTTCTGCTACAGGAACAGGATTTACATTAAAAACACAGCTTCATAATATAATAAAAAATCAAACGGTTGTATTGTATTCCGATTTGTGGACTGGATATTATTATACAGATCGCGATACCGATGGTTCCATTTTGGATATGTATTCCGAGAATCCAAGCGGAACAGATCCTTACAATTACACATGGAGTATAAATCAATGCGGTTCGTATTTAGCAGAAGGAGACTGTTACAATCGGGAGCATTCCTTTCCTAAAAGTTGGTGGGGAGGTAGTATTTTGGAACCGATGTACACAGATATTCATCATATCGTACCGTCAGATGGACAGGTGAATAATTGGCGGAACAATTATCCATTTGGAGAAACGACAAGTCCGTCGATAACCTCGTTAAATGGATGTAAATTAGGTCCAGGACAAGCAGGATTAGGATATGCTGGAACTGTTTTTGAACCATTGGATGAATATAAAGGAGATTTTGCGAGGATCTATTTTTATATGGCGACTCGTTATGAAGATGTGCTGTCGACATGGGTTGGAAGTCCAATGTTGGATGGAACGACGGATACCGTTTATACAAATTGGGCATTAACCATGCTGTTAGACTGGCACAATAACGATCCGGTGAGTGCAAAAGAAATTAGCAGGAATGATTCGATCTATAAAAAGGTACAGCTCAATCGTAATCCGTTTGTCGATCACCCAGAATGGGTGGAGGAAATTTGGAAAACCTGTACGTTAGGTAACCCAGTAGGTACTGGAGCGACTCGTTGTGACTCAGGCAATGTAACTTTGAGCGCAATACCAGGTTCGGGAGCAACAACTTGTAGATGGTACGATGCATCATCGGGAGGCACGTTACTTCATACAGGGACCACGTTTACAACCAATGTTAGTAGCACCACCTTGTTTTATGTTACATCATACGATGGTTCATGTGAAAGTGTGTCGACCGCAGTAAGCGCTACGATTCATGAATTTGTTGGTTTGGGTATTAGTGGTTTGTCATCAGACTATTGTATTTCTGCACCATCCGTTAATATGGTGGGAAGTCCTTCAGGAGGTGTTTTCAGTGGAAACGGAGTGGCAGGAACTAATTTTTCTTCGTCTCTAGCAGGTGCAGGAACGCATGAAGTATTATACATTGTATCAGATACTGCCTGTATCGACACTGCTATGTTGCAAGTGACGGTGAGCAGTAATCCAATCGTGGATTTCAGCGGACTGGATAGTGTTTATTCAGATACAGATCCTCAAGCAACATTGATTGGAAGTCCTTCTGGGGGAACCTTTTCAGGTAGTGGAATGGTGGGAGATACGTTTTTTCCTTTGTTGGCCGGTTTAGGGAATCATAATATAACTTATTCTTATGTGAATGGTGTTTGTAATTCTTCCGAAACAAAAAACGTTCGAATAGAAAATCAAGTTACTAGCGCAGATGGAGATTTGTTAATATCAGGAGTATTTGACGGTCCATTATCAGGAGGTCATCCAAAAGGAATTGAATTATATGTAATCAATGCGATTCCAGATTTAAGTATTTATGGTGTCGGTTCAGCAAATAATGGAACAGGAACAGATGGTGAAGAATTTACTTTTCCAGCAATTTCGGTTACGGCAGGAACATTTATATATATAGTAGGCGACAGTGCCGGTTTTATTAATTTCACAGGTTTCAATGCAGATTATATTAGCGGAGCAGCAAATATTAATGGGGATGATGCCATAGAATTGTTTTGTAATGGAGCTGTAGTTGATCTATTTGGTGACATTAATGTAGATGGTACCGGCCAACCATGGGAACATTTAGATGGATGGGCGGCACGAAAGAAATGTACGGGACCTGATAGCAATACGTTTATCTTGGCAAATTGGAATTTTAGTGGAGTAGATGCGCTTGATTTTGAATCAAGTAATGCAACAGCGGCAACACCTATTCCGCTGGGTACGTATGAATTTAGTTGTCCAACCTGTTCGGATGGGCTCCAAAATGGAAGTGAAACAGGAATAGATTGCGGAGGTTCGTGCTCCGCATGTCCAACCTGTTCAGATGGCCTTCAAAATGGAGATGAAACGGGAGTAGATTGTGGCGGTTCAACGTGTTCTGCTTGTCCAACCTGTTCGGACGGTCTCCAAAATGGAGATGAAACAGGAGTAGATTGTGGCGGTTCAACGTGTTCTGCATGTCCAACGTGTTCAGATGGTTTTCAAAATGGAGATGAAACGGAAGTAGATTGTGGCGGTTCAACATGTTCGGCATGTCCAACGTGTTCAGATGGCCTTCAAAATGGAGATGAAACGGGAGTAGATTGTGGCGGTTCAACGTGTTCTGCATGTCCAACGTGTTCAGATGGTTTTCAAAATGGAGATGAAACGGGAGTTGATTGTGGCGGTTCAACATGTCCTGCATGTCCAACGTGTTCAGACGGCCTTCAAAATGGAGATGAAACGGGAGTTGATTGTGGCGGTTCAACGTGTTCTGCATGTCCAACGTGTTCAGATGGTTTTCAAAATGGAGATGAAACGGGAGTAGATTGTGGGGGTTCAACATGTTCTGCATGTCCAACGTGTACAGATGGTTTTCAAAATGGAGATGAAACGGGAGTAGATTGTGGGGGTTCAACATGTTCTGCATGTCCAACGTGTTCAGACGGCCTTCAAAATGGAGATGAAACGGGAGTTGATTGTGGCGGTTCAACGTGTCCTGCATGTCCAACTTGTTCAGATGGCCTTCAAAATGGAGATGAAACGGGAGTAGATTGTGGCGGTTCAACATGTCCTGCATGTCCAACGTGTTTAGACGGCCTTCAGAATGGAGATGAAACGGGAGTAGATTGTGGCGGCTCAACGTGTCCTGCATGTCCAACGTGTTCAGATGGCCTTCAAAATGGAGATGAAACGGGAGTAGATTGTGGCGGCTCAACGTGTCCTGTATGTCCAACATGTTCAGATGGCCTTCAGAATGGAGATGAAACAGGAGTAGATTGTGGGGGCTTAACGTGTCCTGTTTGTCCAACGTGTTCAGATGGCCTTCAGAATGGAGATGAAACGGGAGTAGATTGTGGGGGTTCAACATGTTCTGCATGTCCAACGTGTTCAGATGGCCTTCAGAATGGAGATGAAACAGGAGTAGATTGTGGCGGTTCAACGTGTCCTGCATGTCCAACGTGTTCAGATGGCCTTCAGAATGGAGATGAAACAGGAGTAGATTGTGGCGGCTCAACGTGTCCAGCATGTCCAACGTGTTCAGATGGTCTTCAGAATGGAGATGAAACGGGAGTAGATTGTGGGGGCTTAACGTGTCCTGTTTGTCCAACATGTTCAGATGGCCTTCAAAATGGAGATGAAACCGGAATAGACTGTGGCGGCTCTTGTTTGGATAGCTGTGTAATTGATGGGATACAAGATGTAAATCAACTTGAGGTGAAAATATATCCTAATCCTTTCAGTGAGAATTGTACAATTGAAATTGCTGGAAGGTCTAGTCTCAATTCTAATTCTATGGTTTATTATGATTTGGTGGATGTTAATGGAAGAAAAGTATGGAGTCACTCAAGCAATAAATCAGTGTTGGTCTTGGAAAGAACAAATTTGGAAGACGGTTTGTATCTCTTGATAATTAGAAACACAACTGGGAGTAGCTCTAAAAAAATCAGCATCTATCGTTAGATTTAAGAAGATTAGTAGGGGGAAGAATTGATTAGCTGATAGGAGCTTTTTTATTCACAGTATGTGGTAATTGAAGAATAAGCTTGATGGATATTTTATAGAACACAAAAAAACCAATCAACCCACGATTCCATTTACGGCTAACGCAAGCTGATTGGTAAACAAACTTAAAAAGACACCTTAATATTAAATTAACGCATAAATCAAATCAGAGGTAACTGCTGTAAGTTTGAAAGAGTGTAAATATTAATAAACCTTATTTCTTAGTTAAAACAAGCGATTTAGATCCTGCATCAAAACCGTAAGTAGCATCTTCCGTATAGGTACTAAAAGTGATTTTAGAATCCGATTTGTCTTTGATTCGTAGGTTAACATCGTAAGTCTTTGTAGAACCGTCATAAATCAATAAAACGGCGTTTTTATCATGACTATATTGCCAAGTACCTTTCGAAACGTCATCTCCACGTTTAATTTCGTATGTAGATTCCGCGAACGTATAAACTACTCCCGCAGTTTGCTCAGCCGGAACCATGTTTTCTCCCATTTTGATTTCTGTTGCTTGCCAAGTTCCGACCAATGGATCTGCCTTTGCTGGGGAAGAATCACTTCCTCCACTTTCAGAAGAGGATCCACAAGAGAACAAAAGTCCCATTAAGAACATTAAAATTAGACCGCTTTTTAGGCTGTTAGTTTTTGTCATAGTCATTGTTTTTAAATCAGTTGAAATTTGTTTTACTTTTAACCAAACTTAAACTCTTATTCTATTTTAATCCGCAGAGAGGAGTCTTTTGTTAGTATTTGGTTGAAATCATGATTACTGGACAGGATGTAAACCGAGTCACAAACGATTAAAAAATATTTCAACCAGTTAATAATTAAATAGGCTAATTTCTATTTAGAAGCTTATATTTAACATTATTCTAAACGAGCCACAATTGACGAAGCGTTTGCACATATTCATCCAATACTTGAGAAAGAAGAAAGCGCTATGCATCGTAGCTTGTATTCTTATACAAAGTTTGAATTTAGAAGCTCAAAATTTCGCGGATAAAAAGTATTATTTAATTGATAGTCTTGATTTAATAAATGTGGCAAATTCAGATCGAACGATGTTGGATAGTTGTCTCCAAATATATCATGGGTCAAATTCAGATACAGTTAAACTTAAAGCCATTGAATACATCGCTGAAAACAGTTGGGATGATAATATTTGGCCTAGATATAATGAATGGACGAATACATTTGCTTCCTCAAAACTGCAGGAATTGCAGTCTTCAGATACAAAAGATAAACACTTAGAACATCTATATCTAGTTTCTCTTGCAGGATCAACAAATAATCAAGGAATCAATTATGTAAGCAATGGTAATATTGAACTGGGTTTATTATCCTACCAAAAAAGTTTGGATTTCTATCAACAGATTGGAGATACTCAAGGAATGTCAATTACGCTGAATAACATTGGAACCATCTCTGAACAGCAAGGTGATATTGCAAAAAGTATGGATTATTACCAAAGAAGTTTAAAGTTAGAAAGACAGCTAGGCAACAAACAGGGTGAAGCCGCAGGTTTGAACAATTTAGCCATAGTCTATTTGAATTTGGGAGATATTTCTCGTGCATTAGATTACCATCATACTAGTTTGAAAATCCGCGAGGATTTAGGCGATAAACAAGGGATGGCAGAAAGTTTCAATAATATCGCTTACATATATGATGATCAGGGAGATACGGAAAAGGCTATTGATCATTATGAAAAAAGCATGAAGATTAAAAAAGAGATTGGAGACGACAAGGGTTTAGCAGCTAGCTTAAACAATCTTGGAGTAATTTATGAGCGATTGGGAGAAGTTGAAAAGGGCATTGAATATTATGAACGTGGATTAAAGTTGTATCAAGAAACAAACTATATGAGAGGTGTATCCATAAATTTAAACAATTTAGCTACGGTCTATTATGATCAAGATGATTTGGAAAAGTCGTTGGACTATAGTCTTAGAAGTTTAAAAATATCTCAGGAAATTGATTATAAAAAAGGGCTAGTACAAAACCTATCAGGTATTGGGCTGGTTTATTATTCTCAAGGAGACTATGAAAAAGCCATTGATAATACCAAAAAGGCATTAGAATTAGGCGAAGAACTTGGTTTTCCGGTGGAAATTCGGAACGCTGCCAAAACGCTTCATGCCATTTATCAATCTCAGAAAGAAGATATGAAGGCGTTTGAAATGTTTCAATTGTATGCTCTAATGCAAGATAGTATTCGTAACAACGAAACAGAGAAAGCAATGCTGCAACAGCAAGCAAGATACGAATATGAAAAACAGAAAGAATTAGACGATAAAGAGCATGATCGTCTATTGGCGAAAGAAAAGGAAGCTACGGCAAGATTACTTCTAAACGTAGAGAAAAAAGAAAATCAAATAGCCACACGAAATTATATTATTGGTATTGTTCTGATCATCGTCGTAGCGTTTTGGTTTTATGTAGCGCGCCAAAGAACAATGAACGTATATAAAATTAACGTCCTCCAACAACAACTATTAAAAGCTCAAATCCGACCAAATTTCATATTTAATGTGATGAACTCTATTAAAAGTTTGATTGCAACAAGAGATATGGATGGTGCAACCAATTATTTAGGAGATTTTTCCTCCCTGATGCGCAAAAACCTGGAGGCATTTTCAGAAAAGCATATTACATTGTTAGAAGAAATAGAATTGACCCGTCTTTATTTGAAATTAGAAAAGCTGAGATTAAAAGACACCCTTATTTATGAAATAGACATTGAAGATGAAGTAAATGTAGATTCGTTTTTTGTCCCACCGATGTTGCTTCAACCGTTGGTTGAAAATGCGATTATCCATGGAATAATGCCAACGAACAAATCAGGCTTGGTACAATTACAAATTCGGAAGCAGAATTCAAATGAAATAGAAGTGATTGTGAGAGATAATGGAGTTGGTTATAAAGGACACAAAAAACGAAATGAAATAGATTCTATTGGATTAAGGTTGACAGAGCAACGAATAACCCTTTGGAATCCGAAAAATAAAATTTCTACGAAGAATTTGGAAGGGGCAGATACATCAGGCACGGAGATTAAAATAAAAATACAATTGTAAGTAATAGTAAAAAAGGCATTGAATTAATGATCTTAACCGAATAGTGATTTTAAAAACTACATATAAACATAAATTTTATCTTGCCGGCAATTTTCAAAATTGGCAAAAGATTAGTGTATTCCTGTTTGTGTTTATATTGTATTCATTAACAACGGTAGCACAGCAATTTGCGGACGCTAATTATTATTTATTGGATAGTTTAAATCTGAAAGAAATTTCAGAAAAGGATAGAAAGCTAATTGATAGCTGCTTATCTGTCTACCATTCTGATTCGCATGATACGATTCGAATGGGGGCAATCAATTCACTGGTGGAAGAATGCTGGAATGATAATGTATGGCCAAGATATAACGAATTATTGCTTAAGGAAGTCCAAAAGAAACTATCCGATACTGTTCGAATAAGTATGGATGAAAAAGTAAAATATAGCTTTATGTCTTCCTATGCTGTTTCGTTAAGTAATATGGGATATTACATTCAGAATTATGAAGGGAATTTAACCAAAGCCCTCTCTTACTATGAGAATAGTCTTAAAATCCAGAAAACGATTAATGATAAGCAAAATCAATCAGCTTCTCTTAATAACATTGGGTACGTTTATCATCTAAATGGAGAAACTGAAAAAGCATTAGAATGCTATTTGGAATGCATCGAAATTCAAAAGGAAATTAAGGATAATAAGGGACTTGCTGCATCCTACAATAATATTGGATTTGTATTCAGAGATTGGGGACAAATTGAAAAAGCAATTGAGTATTATCATAGATCGCTAAAACTGAATGAAAAGGCAGAGGATAACATTGCAGTAGCTCTGTGTTTAACCAATATTGGGGGCTTATATAAGCTGAAAAACGAATTAGATAAAGCACTTGAATTTCAAAAAAGAGCGCTAGAAATACAGAAAGAGTTGGGTAATGCAAAAGAAACGAGTCGTTCATTAAATAATATTGGAGAACTCTATGGACAAAAAGGGTTTCGAGCAGAAGCGTTGGCATATTTAGGTAAAGCACTCAAAATCCGGATGGATATCGGAGATAAAATTGGGGAAGCAAGAACATTGCACAGCATTGGTTCCATGTATGGAGATGCAAGGCAGTTTGAAAAGGCAATGTCGTACTTAAATAAAGCTTTAAGCATCCGAACAGCAGACAATAATATGAAAGGAGTGTGTGAAACATTGCTTAAAATAGGAGTGGTATCATCCCAAAGAGGAAAGCATAATCAAGCAGAAAGTAGTATCAAGAAAAGTTTGAAAGTTGCTCAGAAGTTAAGTTATCCAGAATTAATTAAAGCATCGGCGAAAGCGTTAAGTGATATTTATCAAAAGCAAAATAACGGTAAGGAGGCATTGGTAATGTACAAACTGTATATCCAAATGCGAGATAGTATTAATAATACTAAAACAGAAAAAGCCATGTTGCGGCAACAAGCCAAATATGAATATGAAAAGCAAAAAGAGCTGGATGATATAGAGCATGATCGTTTATTGGCTATAGAAAAAGAAGAGACCGCTGAGCAAGAATTGGCATTGCAGCGAAAGAAAAATGGAATAACTACGCGCAACTATCTATTGGTGATTGTGGTGATTTTGGCACTTGCGATTTGGTTTTACTGGTCTCGTGTGAAAACTGTAAACAAATACAAACTCAATCTTATACGGCAGGAATCTTTGAAATCGCAAGTACGACCACATTTCATTTTCAATGTAATGAACTCGATCCAAACATTAATTCTCAAAGACGATAGTGAAGGAGCGACGATTTATTTATCTGATTTTTCATCGTTGATGCGAAAAAACCTGGAGGCATTTTCTGAAAATTGGATTTCGTTTAAGGATGAAATGGAGCTAACGACGTTGTATTTAAAGTTGGAAAAACTTCGATTCAAGGATAAACTTAATTATACCATTGAAATAGACGAATCCATAGAAATGAATCAAATTCAGGTGCCTCCAATGTTTATTCAACCACTGGTTGAAAACGCAATTATTCATGGAATCATGCCCTCTGAGTTTCCGGGAAAAGTAGAATTATCTATAAAAAGGAATGCTGAAAATCAATTAGAATTGAACATTATAGATAATGGAGTGGGCTATGAGCCATCAAAAGATAAGGATGAAACACACAAGTCGGTAGGATTGTCGTTAACCCGAGAACGCTTGAAATTATGGAATGCAAAAAATGAATTGAAAATACAGAACTTAAAGTCTGAAGAAAAACAAGGCTCTGAAATCAATATAACCATCAATCTTAGTTGATTGAATAAGTAAAGTACGAATGAATAAATAGATTAGAGTAACGTACAAAAGGAAAAGTTTAAGATTATATAAGCAAATATAGAATGTACTCAACAATTATAATAGACGATGAAATTGATGCAAGAACGAACATTAGAAGCTTTGCTGAAAAATTTTGTCCAGAACTTCAATTTGTAGGTGAAGCAGATAGCGTAAAGAAGGGGATTGAAATCATAGAAGAACTTAAACCGCAACTGATATTTTTAGATATTAAGCTGGGAGATGGTACGGGATTTAATTTGCTTGAACGTGTTGCCTACAAAGGATTTAAGGTGATTTTTGTAACAGCATATGACGAATTTGCGATTAAAGCAATAAAAGTTAAGGCGTTGGATTATTTGCTTAAACCTTTAAATAAGACCGATTTGGTGGAAGCGGTTCAGCAAGCGGTTCAATCGATTAGTTCTGCAAACGAAGTAGAAATGTTAAAGGCAACCATCGCTAATTTTGAAGTAAAGAAAATGGGTTTCCCTACAGGGAAAGGAATTCAATTGTCTAAAATAACGGATATTGTTCGTTTAGAAGCGGATGGAAATTATACCCGAATTTATTTGAAATCAAATGAAAGTATCTTGGTCGCAAAAACGTTGAAAATATTTGAAGACACCCTCATTGAAGCAAGTTTTATTCGAGTACATCAAAGTCATTTGGTAAATGTCCACGTTATTGATTTCTTCGATACAAAGCAGAATATCTTAAAGTTGATGGATAGCGATGTGCTTATTCCGGTTTCAAGAAGAAACAAAAGTAACTTGGTAAATATCATTAATATGAAAATTACCTAGTTCATTTTTGGTTTAACAAACATGTATTTGACCGAATAATAAGTAACCCTAACCAGATTTATATTTTTAAGAAATAGCATCTACATTTGAGCCTACCCAAAAGGTTCTTAATACGGATTGGTTTTAAGTAAATATGTTTAGTAGTGGACCAACAACTAAATCTTAAAATCACAAAGCATTATAGAGCAATCTGAAAATGACAAGCGCTCCGATTTTAATTAATTTGGGCCTTGTCGTTTTTGTTTTAAGCTCAATTCATACTTTTTTATAAGGCTATAGGAATTCAAGTTTCATTGCTATAAACAATTATAGGACAGACCAGCCTTACTTCCCAAGTAACTTCACTGCTTCGGCTACGCTATGCACTGGTAACTTACAAGCCTTATCAAAACAAACATAAATGGTTGTTTTTCCTCCAACAGCAATTTTTCGTTGCAAAAGTGGTAAGTCTGAGGATTTTTCTGCTCCCATAAATATTGCATATGGAACGGATCGCTTTTGAAATTCAGATCTTAACTCATTGTATTTTGGCCCTACAATTACAATTTCAGCCATAGGTTGTTGCAATTCACTTAGTAAAACAGCCCAATTTGCCATGAAAGAAGTTTGTTTCAAAGAAGACTCCTTCATTTTATAGGCCATCTCAGACCCAATCTCTTTATAGTCATTTCGATCTAATATAACACCTAAACGCAATAAATTCCGGGCCATTATTGAGTTAGAAGCAGGTATAACATTATCTTGAACTTCCTTTTTTCGGGCAATTAGGTCCGGACCATCTTTATCTGTAAAGTAGAAGAAATGATCCTTTTCATCATAGAACTGATTGAACACATAGGTCATTAGCTTATTGGCTTCATCAATCCATTGCTCGTCAAACGTAATTTCATACAAAGCAAGATACCCATCAATTGCGGCTGCATAATCTTCCAAAAAGGCATCGATGTTAGATGTCCCATTTTTATAGTTCCGATGTAAGTGTCCATTTTTGTCCGTCATTGATTTTCTGAGGAAAGAGGCGTTTTTCAAAGCAAGTTTTAGATGTGGTGCATGCCCAAAACTACGATACGAATCACACAGGCCTTTTAGCATTAAGCCATTCCAGCCAGTAAGTGTTTTATCATCTAGTCCCGGTCGAATACGTTTTGAACGTTCTTTAAGTAATTTAGCCTTCCAACTTTTGACAACGTCATCCGCAATAGGAGAGGAGAAGTGCTCATTGCGCTCCAGAATTATGTTTCCTTCCCAATTGCCAGCAGAAGAATGCGGAATCTTATAATATTCGCTAAATAATTCAAATTGCTTACCCAGTACTTCTTTTAACTCATCTTTGGTCCAAACATAAAATTTCCCTTCTTCTCCCTCACTATCGGCATCCAAAGAGGAAAAGAAGTTGCCATGTTTCCCTTGCAATTCACGCTCGCAAAATTCAATGGTTTCAAACACAACTTGACGATATGTAGGATCGTTCGTTTGACGATAGGCTTTAGAGTACAAACTGATCAGTTGAGCATTGTCATAAAGCATTTTTTCGAAATGTGGAGCCAACCAGTGATCATCCGTTGAATATCGAGCAAATCCACCACCAACTTGATCATAGATACCTCCAAAAGCCATTTTGCTCAAGGTAGTATTTACAATTGTTTTTGCCTGGGCTTCCTGTGCAATGGATTCATAGTTCAAAAGATAATTGTAAATCGAGGGCATTGGGAACTTTGGAGCATTACCCATGCCTCCATTTTTAGGGTCAAATCTCTTCGCAATAGATTCATATCCGCCTTTTAGTTCTTTTAAGGAGATTGGTTTTGTTCGATCGACTTGAACCAGATAAGATTGATTGGAGTTAATTCCTTTAGTTAACTGTTCTGCTGAAGATTCTATTTTGGGTCGTTGATTAATAAACGCTTCATGAAGTTGTTCAATGACAGACTGCCAATTCTTTCTAGGAAAGTATGTACCACCATAAAACGGTTTTTGATCAGGAGTTAAGAACACATTCAACGGCCAACCTCCTTGTTGTCCCATCAAATGGAGCGCACTCATGTAAATGTCGTCTACATCCGGGCGTTCTTCCCGATCCACTTTAACGCAAACAAAGTATTTGTTCATTAAATCCGCCACCTCTTCATTTTCAAAGCTTTCGTGTTCCATAACATGACACCAATGGCATGCTGCATATCCAATGCTTACTAAAATAGGCTTTTGTTCTTTTTTGGCCTTTGTCAATGCTTCTTCACCCCAGGGATACCAATTAACGGGATTATGTGCATGTTGAAGTAAATAAGGACTAGATTGGTTAATAAGTTCGTTGGTATGTACATAAGACTTATTAGAGGTGGAATCAGCGGATTCTACAGACATACTTGTTTTTTTAGATTCGTTGGTAGGATTAAGTGTGCAGCTCGCGAGTGTTAATCCGGCTAGAAACATTAAAGTCCATTTATGAATGCGAGTCATTTTAACCGGATATAAGTTGTGCTTCCAAATGTGCAATCTCTTTGGAAGAATCGAAAGTGGACGGAAACTGTTTTAATCTTTCTAACGTTTTTCGAACGAATTGTTGATGAGCGTTAGATGTAGGATTAAAAGGTTTATGATTAATTGCTTGAATAATTGTATCCCATTTATCCATTAATAGTTGGGTTTCCGAATCCATAGCTGTTTCTATAAACTTATTCCAAATGTATTGTTCAGCAAATAAAGTAGGGTGGAGTAGATCATCCTTGTAATAGCGATAATCTCGTAAATCATCCATCATGATTTCATACGAGGGAAAATAAGATACATTAGAATTGGAATGTTTGAAATGATGGATTCGTTCACGAAGTATTGCTTTGCTCACACTATTTTGTTCCAAACCGTCTCGAAGATGCCGTACGGGACTCAGTGTGAAAACGAGATGAATATCAGGAACCAATTGTGTAATGGACGTATAGAATTGGGTGAAAGATTCACTGATTTCAGTAGGAGAAAGTAAACGCTTCTCAAATTCCTTTGCAGGAACCTTATGGCAATTACCCACGTCTAACTGGCGGTCAATATGCTTATATATAAATGCGGATCCTAAAGTAAGAATGATTGTTTTAGAACTACTTAAGCTATTCTTAAATTCAGCCGACTGAGTTTTGAAATTAGCGATCAGATCTGATTTACTAGGTGCGGAAAAAGAAGAGTGTAAGAGGAAAGAATACCAACGACCATCTCGTTCAACTAAACTTAGTTCGAATTTCGCTAGACCATCCTCCTGAACTAAAAGATGAACTAAACTGAAAATAGAAAGAGGATTATATAGAATCCCAAAGGGGTTGACAGTTACATCAAATTTATATTGTGCTAGCCTTTGGCCCATGGACTCTGCAAAACAAGAACCCAAGCATATAATAGAATCATTAATACTCAATCTGGAATTTAAAGATTCTGGTTTTAACTCTGTTCGGAATGATAGATCAGGCATACAAATGCAATTAAATCGATTGGTTTCAGTACACTAAACTAATCAAAGTTACGAATACCAGATTAAGTGAGGCTTAATAAGGTAGGATTGGGGCAAAAAAAACATCCCGAACCAATATTGAATTGATTCGGGATGTATGTGTTGATTAAACTAGTAGAGAATAAATTACTCAGCTACTACTTCAAAGTTCAATTCTGCTTTAACTTCTTTATGAAGGTCAACCTTTGCACTGTACGTACCTAATTCTTTGATCTTATCTTTCATATTGATAGATATGTATTTACGATCAACCTCAACTCCTTTGTCTTTCAACAAATCAGAAATTTGAAGGGCTGTAATGGTACCAAACAATTTACCAGTATCACCAACCTTAGTTGGGATAGATAAACTTAATTCTGTGATTTTAGCAGCAAGAGTTTCAGCATCCGTTTTCAATTTCTCAGCTTTGTGAGACGCTTGACGAATGTTTTCTGCGATTATCTTTTTGTTTTGGGTGTTGGCAACAATTGCTTTTCCTGAAGGAATTAGAAAGTTACGTCCATACCCAGCCTTTACTTCAACGGTATCGTTTTTGTAGCCAAGACCTCTGATATCTTCTTTTAATATTACTTCCATTTTCTTATTAGTAATGTAGTGTCTTTAAATAATTTTACATTCAAAATTCATAGTGACAGAACCAAAAAGGTCTATCTCATTGAATCTCCTGTATACGGCATAATTGCGATGTGTCTTGCTCTTTTAATAGCAGTAGCAACTTTCCGCTGGAATTTCAAGCTTGTACCTGTAATTCTTCTTGGCATAATCTTGCCATTGTCATTTACAAGCTTCAATAAGAAATCAGGATTTTTGTAATCGATATATTTAATACCACTTTTTTCAAATCGACAATATTTGTCGGAATTGATGTCGTGCACTTTTTCATTATATAATGCCATCTTTTTTCTTTTTTAATCCTAATTAAGTAAACAATGTATGTAACTTAATCAGCTGATGAATAATTTTAATTAATTGAAATAAATTGAAAATTAAGCCTAAGCTTCTTCTGCTTGTTTCTCAACTTTCTGGGAAGCTAAACCTCCTTTTCTGCGCTTTTCATTGTAAGCGACACCGTGCTTGTCTAGTTTTACAACTAGGAAACGAATAACAGTTTCGTCTCTTTTATACTCGGTTTCAATCTTTTCTACCATTGTCCCTTCCGCTTCAAATTCTACCAGGTGATAAAAACCTGTTGTTTTCTTTTGAATAGGATAAGCTAGGGTTTTTAACCCCCAATCTTCATCATTGATGATTTTGGCACCATTCTTTTTCAAGAAATCTGTGTACTTTTTCACCGTGCTTTTTACTTTGTCGTCTGCAAGCACTGGGGTCATGATGAAAACAGTTTCGTAATTCCTTACCATAACGTTTTGATACTTAGTTTTTTATTTGTGAAAATTTTATAAGGGCGCAAAAGTACGGACTATATGAAATATAAACAAGAATATTCCGTCATTTTGTTGGGTTCAAATTCCTTGGACCTGTCTATTTAAAATAATTCTAAATTACAAAGCTAATATGTTGTTAATCAGTTAATTATAAATAAGTCCTGAAAATTATATCTAAGAATAGTTAAATTCTGAGAAAACCGCTTGGTTAAATAGTTGTCGCGGTTTACTTTTGCCACCGAATAACGAGTTCGACCGTACTTTATTATATACGAATATGAAGATTCAAAAGTCAGCTATTGCAAAGACGTCCATTTTATCACTATTGTTTTTTACGTTTTTAAGCATTTCGACTATTTCCTATGCACAGGAAATTTCGTCTGATCCAGCTGTGGTGTCAGCAGGAGAAGCATTGTTTAATGATAATTGTACTGCTTGTCACAGGGTACATTCGAAACTTGTAGGCCCTGCTTTAAAGGGAGTAGAGAAAAGAAGAAAGGTTGAATGGATTAAGGCATTTATCAAAAACTCTTCAAAAGTGATTGCAAGTGGAGATCCTATAGCAGTTAAGTTGTTTGAGGAATTTGATGAGCAGCAAATGAATACGCATGAGTTCTTTTCAGATGATGAGCTTATGTCATTGATAGCTTATATAAAGGCGGAAGGAGCGAAACCTCCACCAGCTGGACCTGTAGAGGTAAATACGGTTGATGATGAAGGGCCAGCAAAGTCTGGAAACGATAATATGACGTTACTTCTAGTATTAATAATCGCTTTAGTAGTATTAATCGTAGTATTGATGCTAATCAGAGGTGTGTTATTAAATTTAGCTGTACGTAAGGAAGGATTAAATGAAGCCGATCAGGAAGTAGTAGATCGTAAATTTAATTTAATTGATTTCTTAAGAAGCAAGCTAGTAATAGGAATAGTAGTAGTTGTAGGAGTAGTGTTTGTAGGTAAAGTAACGTTAGATTTCGTTTGGGGAATTGGAGTTCAGCAAGGGTATACGCCAGATCAACCAATTGACTTTTCTCACAGAATTCACGCTGGTTCAGAAGAAGACGGTGGGCATGGAATTGACTGTAACTACTGTCACACAGGAGTACGAAAAAGTAAGCATGCAAACATTCCATCTGCGAATATCTGTATGAATTGTCATGGAGAAATCAAAAAAACATCTCCAAAATTAGAAAAACTTAGAGAAGCGGTAGCTTCTGGTGAGCCAATTGAGTGGGTACGTATTCACAACTTGCCAGATTTAGCGTATTTCAATCACTCTCAGCATGTTAAGGTTGGAGGAATTGAATGTCAGAAATGTCATGGTCCAATAGAGACAATGGATAAAGTAGGGCAACATGCCGATCTTACAATGGGATGGTGTATTAACTGTCACCGTGAAACAAAAGTGAATGCAAAAGGGAATGGATATTACGATGACCTTTTGAAGTTGCATGAGAAAAATTCAGATGAGCCAATGACTGTAGAGGATATTGGAGGTTTGGAATGTGCTAAATGTCATTACTAGTCTGGAGCACATTATTTAATTTACGTTACAAGCTAGTTTAGTTAAGAGAATACTTGTTGATTAATCTGTTTATTATAGAAATATGAAACAATCTAAAAAGGAATACTGGAAAGGAATTGAGGAACTTAATCCTTCTCCTGAATTTTTAGAAGATGCAAAGAATGAATTTCCTGATAAAGTCGTTGATTCCATGGAAGGAGGAAGCGAGTCTTCAAGGAGAGATTTCTTAAAAACATTAGGGTTTGGGATGGCTGCGGTTTCTTTAGCTGCATGTGAAGCGCCAATTAGAAAGGCAATTCCATACTTAAATAAACCAGAAGAGATTGATCCGGGTGTACCGAATTATTACGCTTCGTCTTATATGACTGGTGGAGATTACTGCTCTGTAGTAGTTAAAACCAGAGAAGGGAGACCTATTAAGATAGAAGGGAATAAGTTATCTTCTATTACTCAAGGTGGAACAAATGCTCGAGTTCAAGCATCTGTGTTATCTTTATACGATGAAGATCGTTTAAGAGGACCAATGGAAGGGACAAAGAGTACTACTTGGAAGGATTTAGATTCTAAAGTAGGAGGAGCATTAGCAGGTGCCGCATCTGTTGCGATTGTATCGAATACAATCATTAGCCCATCTACTAAAAGAGTAATCGCTGGTTTTAAAGCAAAATACGCTGGAACAAAACATGTGTCGTATGATGCAGTTTCGTATTCAGGAATGTTGGAGGCGAACCAAGCTATGTTTGGTAAATACGCATTACCATCGCTAGATTTTACTAAAGCAGAGGTTATTGTAAGTTTTGGTGCCGATTTCTTAGGAACTTGGATTTCAGATATTGAATATTCAAAACAATATTCTAAAGGAAAGAAAGTAAGTAATAAGAGCATGAAAATGTCTCGACATTATCAATTTGAATCGATGATGTCTATGACTGGTGCCAATGCGGATTATCGTACACCAATTTTGCCATCTGAACAAGGAACTGCGATTGCAGCATTATATAATGCCGTAGCCGCTTCTACAGGAGGAGAAAAAATTAGTGTAACTGGTGAGTTTGAAAATATTAAAGAAGCAGCTAAAGATTTATTAGCAGCTAAAGGAAAATCATTGGTTGTTGCGAATAGCAATGACACAAAAGTTCAAACTTTAGTTAATAAACTAAATGAACTTCTTGGAAATTACGGTAAGACCATCGACATGGATCGACCTTCATTTCAACGTCAGGGTAATGATGCTGAAATGACGAATTTGGTTTCAGCTATAAAGGCTGGAAATGTAGATGCAGTAATTTTCATGGATTGTAACCCTGTTTACAATCATTCAATGGGAGCAGATTTAGCAACTGCAATCAAATCGCTTAAAATGTCTGTTTCAACTGCAGTTAGAAACGATGAAACATCACAACTTTGTAAATTCACTGCACCGAATAGTCATTATTTGGAAAGCTGGAATGATGCCGAGCCAAAAATGGGAGCGTTTAGTGTAGGACAGCCTACAATCTCTAAATTGTTTGATACTCGTCAGTCAGCTGAAACGTTGATGGCATGGTCAGGTCAAACTGGAGATTATTTAGATTTAATTAAAGAAAACTGGAGCACAAACATGATGCCTCTTCAAACGGAGTCAGTGGTGTTTGATATGTTCTGGAATAAGTCATTGCATGATGGAGTGTTTGAAACAACAGCTTCATACGAAAGTGTACATTTAGGAATGGCTTCTGAGGCTGCTGCACCAGTAGCTAACGAAGAAGGAGCTGAGGATGCAGAAGGAGATGCAATGATGGATGATGGAGTGGAAGCTGCTGCGGTTGTATCTGCAGGAGGTGCTTCTATGTCTGAAATTGCTTCGGCAATTAAATCCACATCTGGAGGTGGAATGGAATTCATTCGTTACCAAAAAGTAGCAATTGGAGAAGGGGATCAATTAAATAACCCTTGGTTGCATGAATGTCCAGATCCTGTTACCAAAGCATGTTGGGGTGATTATGCTTCAATGTCTTATAAAACAGCTACGGATCTTAAAGTAACTCAAGATGATTTAGTGAATGTATTTGCAGGGAACACTACGGTGAAATTGCCAGTATTGATTCAACCAGGTCAGGTAGATGGAACGGTAGGTGTAGCTTATGGATACGGTGCGAAAGGAGGGAAGTGCATGGATGTACTTGAAAATACAGTTAATGTATATCCTATGGCAGATGCGAAAATTGCAATTGTGTCGACGGGTGAAACATTCAAAGTAGCTCAAACGCAAACACACCAAACTTATTTCCAAAGAGAGTCTGTTGTACAAGAATCTACATTAGAAGAGTATAAAGACCTTGATCAGTTTGTAGCAGATAAATTTACACCATTGGTTACAGGTGCAGATGGAATAGCTCGAGCGCCGAAAGAATACGATTTATATGATAAATACGATTACAATAATCACCATTGGGGATTAGTAATTGATATGAATAGCTGTACTGGATGTTCTGCATGTGTAGTAGCATGTACAGCCGAAAACAATATTCCTACTGTAGGAAGACAAGAAGTAATTAATCGAAGAGATATGCACTGGATGCGTATTGATCGTTATTACAGCCACAATGTAGAATTGTATGGGGACAAAAATAATGGAGGAGAGAAATCAAGACCATTTGGACCTGCAATGTCGGATGACGAAGAACGAATTCAAGGTGCTGAACCAGTGAATCCGGAAGTAGTTTTCCAGCCAATGATGTGTCAACATTGTAATCATGCGAGTTGTGAAAATGTTTGTCCAGTAGCGGCAACTTCTCATAGTTCTGAAGGATTGAATATGATGGCTTATAACCGTTGTATTGGTACAAGATATTGTGCAAACAACTGTGCTTATAAGGTACGTCGTTTCAACTGGTTTAACTATGCTGATAATGATTTAGCTGCGGAAGAAAGAGGATTTGGAGCAACGAACCCAGTATTGTCTGATTTAGGACGAATGGTGTTGAATCCAGATGTAGTTGTTCGTTTCAGAGGAGTAATGGAAAAATGTACAATGTGTGTACAAAGAATCCAGTATGGTAAATTGGAAGCGAAGAAAGAAAGTCGTAGACCTGTAGATGGAGACATCTTAACAGCATGTCAACAAGCATGTCCAGCGGATGCGATTACATTTGGAGATAAGAACGATCCAAAGAGTCAAATTTCAATCATGACTCAGGACGAGCAAAAAGAACGAGCTTTTGTGGTGTTGGAAGAAGTAAACACTCAGCCGAACGTTCATTATTTGACAAAAATTAGAAATAAATCTGCTGCTAAAGCCTAATTGAGATAAGAGATTATCACATTTATTTAGATAGTTAGATTTAGATTAAGAAAATAGAGAGTTAAGTTAAGTAAATTAATATGCAACACGTATCATCTGTTAGAGAGCCGTTAGTAACCGGAGGGAAAACCATCCACGACGTTACGGAGGACGTATGCAGACAAGTAGAATCAAAGCCAACTAAAAGCTGGATGATGGCTATATCTGTCGCTCTGGTATTTTTGTGTATCTTCTTGTATTCTGCCTATCGTACCATGTGGTATGGAATTGGAGAATGGGGATTGAACAGAACCGTAGGATGGGCCTGGGATATTACAAACTTTGTATGGTGGGTTGGTATTGGTCACGCAGGAACACTTATTTCCGCGGTATTATTACTTTTTAGACAAAAATGGAGAACTTCCATTAACCGAGCTGCAGAGGCGATGACTATTTTCGCTGTAATTTGTGCGCTTATTTTCCCAATGATGCACATGGGACGACCATGGCTTGGATACTGGGTATTCCCATTACCAAACACTTACGGATCACTTTGGGTAAACTTTAACTCACCGCTTCTTTGGGATGTATTTGCAATTGGAACATACTTTACGGTTTCTTTAGTGTTTTGGTACATCGGTCTTATTCCTGATTTGGCTACAATACGTGATCGAGCAACAGGAGTTCGTAGAATGATTTATGGAGCATTAAGCTTAAGCTGGAAAGGTGCCGCAAAACACTGGCAACGATATGAAGCAGTTTCATTGATTCTTGCAGGTTTGGCTACTCCACTGGTACTTTCGGTACATACAATTGTATCAATGGACTTTGCAACATCCGTAATTCCAGGATGGCACACAACTATTTTTCCACCTTACTTCGTTGCTGGAGCAATCTTCTCAGGATTTGCAATGGTACTTACGTTGATGTTGGTAGCGAGAAAAGTGTTAAAATTAGAAGATTATATTACACTTACACATATTGATTCCATGTGCCAGATTATTATGGTTACAGGATCGATCGTAGGTATAGCGTACATTACGGAGTTCTTTATTGCGGCTTATTCAGGTGTTGAATATGAAAAGTATGCATTTATGAACAGAGCGGGAGGTCCTTATTGGTGGGCTTATGCAGCGATGATGACATGTAATGTTGTTTCTCCCCAGGTTTTCTGGTCTAAGAAATTAAGAAGAAATGTAGTATTCGTATTCATTATTTCAATTGTTGTTAACATTGGAATGTGGTTTGAGCGATTTGTAATTATTGTAACCTCACTTCACAGGGATTTTATTCCTTCAAGTTGGGCAATGTTTTATCCGACAAAAATTGATGTGGGTATTTATGCAGGAACAATGGGTGTATTCTTTACACTGTTCTTCCTTTTCGCGAAATACTTACCAGTAATTAACATGGCGGAGGTTAAATCAATTTTGAGTTCATCTTCTGAAAAGAAAAACTAAGATATTTTAATCATGAGCAAAGCAAAAAGTTTCATATTAGGAGTATTTGACGACGAGCAAGTTCTTCTTTCAGCAGTAAAGAAGGTAAGAGAAGGAGGCGTGTCAATTGACGAAGTCTATTCTCCTTACCCGATTCACGGGATAGATCCATTGTTAGGATATAAAATGTCCAAATTGCCAATTGCAGCTTTCCTTTTCGGATTGTGTGGTTTGTCGTTTGCAGTTTGGATGCAAACCTATATGTTGGGGTTTGACTGGCCAATGATCATTGGTGGTAAGCCGCATTTAGCATTTCCAAGTTTTGTACCCGTTAGTTTTGAATTAACAGTATTGATTGCGTCGCTTGGAATGGTAGCAACTTTCCTTATTATAAGTGGGTTGAAACCAGATCCAAATGTAAGTGTACTTGATGTACGAATTACAGATGATAAGTTTGTAATGGCTATTGATGCAGATAAAGTAAATGGAGATGAAGCAACAGCTTTATTGAAAGATAGTGGTGCGATTGAAGTTAACAGAAAAGAAGTAGAGTAATGACTAAGGTACTTTTTAAAATATCAGTTTTAGGAATAGCAGCTATAACATTCTTTAGCTGTGAAAAAGACAAGACTTCTACAGGGTGGGAGTTTGCTCCTAACATGTATCGTTCACTTCCGTTGGACCCAATGTCTCAAACGGTAGAACAAGAATATAAGTATAATCCATATAACATGACTATGAGAGAGCCGGTACCTGGTACTGTATCTCGAGGTTATATGCCTTATACAATTCCTGCAGATAGCTTTGACTTGGCAGCGAAAGTGGAGAATCCAATTCCATTAACGGACGAAGTAATGGCTGAAGGAGAAGAATTGTACGGTAGATTTTGTTTACACTGTCATGGTGTTGAAGGTGACGGACAAGGTTTAGTAGGAATTAAATACGTTGGTGTACCTAAATACAACAGTAGAGCAATTAAGGACAAACCCATGGGGCACGTTTTTCATGTTATTACACATGGAAAGAGTCGTATGAAGTCACATGCTTCTCAATTAAATCAGGAGGAGCGATGGAAAATTGCACACTTTGTTCAAACGCTTCAAAAGAAAGGAGCAGAATAAAGAAAACATAGGAAGACAATAACAGAATAGAACAAAACTAGAGACGACGGTAACGACGATCTAATTAATAATCTAACTTGAATTGAATAAAAATGAAGGTTGACGAAATATACGAACTGAAATCGGCTACGACGCGTAAGATTTTTATGCTAATGGGTGCGGGTGTAATAGCACTGATATTAGGAATCGTTATGAATCTTGGTTCTGGAGAGGATCATGGTCATGGAGATGCAGAACACGCAAAAGTGGAGCATGCAGACTCAGGAGTTGGAGCACATGATGTTGCTTCAGCTGATGGAGAAGAAGCTGCACATGGAGAAGTAGAAGAAGCACATGCTGGTCATCATGCAGCAAAACCATTTTGGCTTAGACGTTTAATAGCAAATCTTTGGCTAGTAAGTGTTTATTTCATTGGGATTTCGGTGATAGGTGTTTTCTTTGTTGCGATACAATATGTAGCTCAAGCGGGCTGGATGACTGCTTTATTGCGGATTCCACTGGCATTTGGACATTGGATTGGAATTGGAGGAATTATATTAATCATCTTGTTCTTTGCAGGAAAGGATGTTTTGTTTCACTGGTCACATGAAGACTTATATGTAGTAGGAAGTGAGACGTATGATAAGATCATGGCTGGTAAAGCGTGGTTTTTGGGTACTTGGAAGTTCTTAATATTTACAATATTGTTTATTGGAGCATGGGTGTTCTTATATATGCGAATTAGATTACGATCACTTAATGAAGATGAAGTAGGAGGGGTAGAAAATCACAAGAAATTGTACCGACTTTCAGCTATCTTTTTATTAGTATTTGCGGTTTCATCTTCCATTGCATCTTGGTATTGGGTAATGTCAATTGACGCTCATTGGTTTAGTACATTGTTTGGATGGTACATGTTTGCAAGTTGGTTTGTAGCTGGATTGTGTATGATGACCTATATAGCTATTAAGTTAAAAGAAGCAGGTTACCTTAGCTTTGTAACGATGAATCATTTACATGACTTAGGTAAGTTTATATTTGGATTCAGTATTTTCTGGACGTATTTATGGTTCTCTCAGTTCTTCTTGTATTGGTATGCCGATCTTCCGGAAGAAGTAGTTTACTTTAAGTTCAGATTTGACAACTTTAAGGCAATCTTTTTCGTGAATCTTTTCATCAATTTTGTGTTCCCATTTATGGCATTAATGACCAGAGATGCAAAGCGAACTACAATATTCTTGAAAGTGGTATGTGTAACTTTGATTTTTGGACACTGGTTAGATTTCTATCTAATGATTATGCCAGGAACAATGAAAACGGAAGCAGGATTTGGATTGATTGAGTTTGGGGCCTTGACCTTATTTTTAGGAGGATTTTTGTTTGTAACATTGAGAACATTGTCCAAAGCCAATTTGGTTGCCAAAAAGCATCCTATGTTAGATGAAAGTTTACATCATCATACTTAAAACAGGGTTGTTAATATACAAGCAGGATATGATATTGAATTAGTTGTAATAAGACTGAGACAAAATCATTCGGAGAGAAGGAAAGGGATTTAATAAATACGTAGAGTAGAAAATTTATTTAATAGATAATGACACAAGCAATTATTTTACTAACGGTCGTACTTTTTGTGGTAGCAATGTTTTTGCTATATCGAGTACAGGTATTAGCTGGAATCCTTAAAGGACCCGAAGATGACCGGGAAAACGCCACTAATAATTGGATGGGAATTATGCTTTTTGCATTTTTTATCATCGGTATTGGAGCAATGTTCTTTTATGGAGTAAAGTATTGGGACGATATGATCATTCCAACAGCCTCTGAACATGCGGTGGGCTTAGAATCCAGTTTCTGGGTATCTATGGGATTCATTATTGTAGCAATGGTGTTTACAAATTTCTTGTTGATGTATTTTGCTTTTGCATATCGATTTAAGAAAAGTAGAAAAGCAAAGTTTTACCCAGACAATCATAAACTTGAATTAGTTTGGACGGTTATTCCTGCGGCAGTATTGTCTGTTTTGATATTTACTGGTTGGAGAGATTGGAGTGGAGTAATGGACAAAGCACCTTCGGATGCGATGGTCGTAGAAATAAGAGGAGAGCAGTTTGCATGGCAAGCACGTTATCCGGGAGCGGATAAAGTTCTTGGTAAAGTAGATTACCGAAGAATTGATCCTACGAATCAATTTGGTCTGTTATGTGAAGATCCAGCGTCTAAGGATGATTTCTTTGCAAGAGAAATACATTTACCGGTTGGAAAACCTGTTCTATTTAAGATAAGAGCAAGAGACGTATTGCACAGTGTCTTTGCACCTCATTTTAGAGTAAAAATGGATGCAGTACCTGGAATGCCAACTAAGTTTTGGTTTACTCCAACGGTTACTACAAAGGAAATGAACAAGCAATTAACAGAACAAAGTCAATTGCCTAAAAATCCGGATGGAAGTACGAAACCTTTTAGATACGAATTGGTTTGTGCAGAAGTATGTGGTAAAGGTCACTTTAATATGAAAAAGATTATTGTGGTTGAAACCGAAGAAGAATATCAAGCATGGCTAAAAGAACAGAAATCATTTATGGGAGAAAATCCTGAAGTGTGTGGAGGACCGGTTATGCCGGAAGAACCAGCTGTGGAAGTTAAGCCTGAAGAGAATATAGAAGCAGGACAAGAGGGAGAGGAGATGAATCCAGAGGAAGTAAATCCAGAAGTAGGAGATGCAACACCAGAAATGGTTGAAGTTAAACCTGAAGTAGAGGTGAACGAACCTGCAGTGGAGGAATAAAGTAGGGAAGAGTAGAAAGAACGATAATAGAAGAAATAAATAATAACATTACATTAAGATAAAGATATGTCAAGCACTCACATAGCAACTGATCACCACGATGAGCACGAGCACCACGAGCAGAACTTCTTTGAAAAGTATGTTTTTAGCTTGGATCACAAGATTATTGCCAAGCAGTTTTTATTAACAGGTATTGCCTGGGCATTTATGGGCGGATTAATGTCCGTTATGTTCCGTTTGCAAATTGCATATCCTAAAACACCCTTACCATTCATGGAATCGTTGTTTGGAGACTGGTATAAAGATGGTACACTAGATCCACAATTTTATCTTGCCTTGGTTACAATGCACGGTACGATCATGGTTTTCTTTGTATTGACAGCTGGTTTGAGTGGTACTTTTAGTAACTTCTTGATTCCGTTGCAGATTGGAGCACGTGATATGGCTTCTGGTTTCATGAACATGTTATCATACTGGTTTTTCTTTTTGTCAAGTGTAGTTATGTTTATATCACTATTCTTATCAACAGGACCAGCATCTGGTGGATGGACGATATATCCGCCGCTGAGTGCACTGCCTCAAGCAATTGATGGCTCTGGACTAGGAATGACGATGTGGTTAACAAGTATGGCGTTATTTATTGTTTCGAGTTTATTAGGAGGTATCAATTATATAACGACTGTAATAAACCTTAGAACGAAAGGAATGGCATTTAATCGTCTTCCTTTAACAATTTGGGCATTCTTTATTACTGCAATTATTGGTTTGTTATCATTCCCTGTATTGCTTTCAGCTGCATTATTGTTAATTTTTGATAGAAGCTTTGGAACTGCGTTTTATTTGTCTGATATCTACATTGCAGGAGAAGCATTGTCAAGAACGGGAGGTAGTCCTGTATTATTCCAGCATTTATTCTGGTTTTTAGGTCACCCTGAAGTATATATTGTATTATTACCTGCGTTAGGATTGACTTCTGAGATTATTTCAACTAATTCTAGAAAACCAATTTTTGGATACAAAGCGATGATTGCATCTATGATGGGGATTGGATTCCTGTCCTTTATAGTTTGGGCGCATCATATGTTTATGACTGGGATGAATCCGTTTCTCGGCTCCGTCTTTATGTTCCTGACACTAATCATTGCAATTCCGTCAGCCATTAAAGGGTTTAACTATATTACAACGTTATGGCAAGGAAACATTGTTTTTAGTCCAGGTATGTTGTTTGCGATAGGAATGGTCTCTTTGTTTATTTCAGGAGGGGTGACAGGTATTGCTTTAGGTAATGCATCATTAGATATTCAATTACATGATACATATTTTGTAGTAGCACACTTTCACTTGGTAATGGGAGCCTCGGCTTTCTTTGGAATGTTTGCAGGAGTTTATCATTGGTTCCCTAAGTTCTTTGGTAGAATGATGGATAAGCGTCTAGGATTATTACACTTCTGGTTAACTTTTATCAGTGCGTATTGTATTTTTATTCCAATGCACTATGTAGGTATTGCTGGATTCCCTAGAAGATACTATGATTACTCTGCATTTGATTTGTTTGCAGATAAATTTACAGATGTACAATCGTTTATTACACTGTTTGCAATTTTAGCTTCTACAGCTCAGTTCATTTTCTTGTTCAATTTCCTTTATAGTATTTTCAAAGGTAAATTGGCACCGTTGAATCCTTGGAGATCAAATACATTAGAATGGACTACTCCACGTGTTCCTGGACACGGTAACTGGGAGGGAGAAATACCTACTGTACACAGATGGCCATACGATTACAGTAAGCCTGGAGCAGAAGATGATTTTATACCACAGCATATTCCACATTCTGAAACTAAAGAATCAAATTTAGAGTCGGAGCGTAAGTATGAATCTACTTAAGAATAGGTAGAACATCGATTAATAATAGAATTGTATAGAGTAATTTCTTAATAATTATTGTAAAGAAAATTGTCCAACGTAAAAGTAAATAGCATCACATTTGTTGATAAATGGAAGGCTTACCGCGAACTCGGTAAACTTCGATTATCTTCTCTTGTTGTCTTTTCAACTTTGATTGGATATGTATTGGCAAATCCTACGCTTTCGGATGTAAATATCCTGCATGTATTGGCTCTTTCTTTTGGAGGAATGTTGGTTACAATATCTGCAAATACAGTTAATCAAATAATCGAGATTAATTCGGACGCTTTAATGAACCGTACGAAGACCAGACCTTTGCCTACTTCCAGATTAAGTGTAGTAGAATCGCGAATGTTTGCGTTGATCACGTTGGTAATAGGGAGTGTTACATTATTTTATTTCTTTGGCGCGTTGGCGATGCTTTTATCGTTGATATCATTTGTGTTGTATGCTTTTATATACACACCAATGAAGAAGATTTCTCCAATTGCAGTATTGATTGGAGCTTTTCCAGGGGCATTCCCTCCATTAATTGGGTGGGTAGCGTATACTGGATCCATTGATTTAGTTGGTATTGTGTTATTTGGAATTCAGTTTTTCTGGCAATTCCCTCATTTTTGGGCAATAGCTTGGGTAGCGGATGAAGATTATACAAGAGCAGGATTCAAATTACTTCCTTCAAAAGAAGGTAAAAATTTGAATACCGCTTTTCAAATAATGATATATACATTGCTTTTGATTCCAATGGGAATGTTACCTTATTATTTGAAGATAACGGGCGTTACGTCCATGATTGTAGCAGTGTTGGCTGGTACTATATTTTTGATTCAAACATTTGCGTTAATGCGTTCGTGTGATACGAAAGCGGCACGTAATATTATGTTTGGTTCATTTTTATACTTGCCAATAGTACAAATTGCGTTTGTTTTTGATAAAATATAAATTGGAAGAGCAACGCGATATAGAAAAGATGAATACAACAAAGAATATAGAGATGTCGATGGATGATGCACCCAATAGAGGTTTTATGCATCCTAAGAAATTCGGAGTGTATTTGTTTGCTGTTACTATTACAATGGCATTTGCTGCATTGTCTAGTGCGTTGATCGTACGGAAAGCAGAAGGAAACTGGTTGCAGTTTGGATTGCCTCCTCAAATGTTGTGGAGTACAATCACGATTATAGTAAGTAGTGCAACGTTGTTTTTAGCACAATATGCAGTAAAACGAGATATGATTTCTCGTGTGAAGTTGGGAATGTCATTAACGACAGCGTTGGGATTTTTATTCTGTGCGTTTCAAGTTTTGGCAGCAATAAATTTAATTGACAATCAGATATTTTGGACGGGTCCAACAAGTAATCCAGCAGGGTCGTTTGTATATGTGTTGGCTGGATTACATATTTTCCACGTCTTTATCGGAATTGTATATTTATTAATTATACTTATAAGAAGTCTGCGGAATGAGTTTAACTCAACCAATACGCTTGGCATAGAGATGTGTGCGGTGTTTTGGCATTTTCTGGGAGCACTTTGGGTGTACTTATATTTGTTTTTGTATTTTAATCACTAAATAATAACACTATTTATGTCAGCTGTTAGTAACATAGAGGGGAATACTTGGGGAGGCGGTAATAGGCCTATGAAAGCAAGTTATGGAAAAATAATGATGTGGTTTTTCCTGCTTTCGGATGCACTTACCTTTTCAGCCTTTTTGGTAGTTTATGGGGTATCTCGAAATAACTATCATACCGTGTATTCAGGTTCAGAAGATATACAAGGTACATTGGACAAGTTTGTGTTTTCGGATGCATACTGGCCGGTTCCTGAAAAGTTATTTAATGCATTTCCAGGATTTCACGGAGTGGATTTACCACTGGCTTTTGTGGCATTGATGACCATGATTCTGATTTTTAGTTCAGTTACAATGGTATTGGCCGTGGAAGCAGGAAACCGAATGGATCGGAAGGCTGTTCAAATGTGGTTATTATTAACTGTAATTGGAGGAGCTTGTTTTCTTGGTTCTCAGGCTTGGGAATGGTCTCACTTTATCCATGGAAACACTGGTTATGTAAAAGTGGAAGATGCTTATGGAAATACTGAACGTGCATACGTCACAAATAAATTGGGACATGGTGAAACCGTTTATAACATTGGAAACGATTTAAAACTTAACCTGAATCAAGGTTGGAAAGGTAAAGAACAAGTCATTGAAGGTGCTGCAGCTGTAAAAATGTTGGAGCAAGGAGAATATTTTACTGGTGCCAATTTGAGAGAGAATGAATATGGCCCTCAATTATTTGCTGATTTATTTTTCTTTATTACTGGATTTCACGGAACACACGTATTTAGTGGAGTGATCTTACTCATTATGATCTTTTACAATGCTTCTACAGGTGTATACGAAAAACGTGGACATTATGAAATGGTTGAAAAAGTAGGATTGTATTGGCACTTTGTAGATTTGGTTTGGGTATTTGTATTTACCTTCTTTTACCTTATCTAAACGAAAAGTAGATTAATTAGATACGAACAAACTAAACAGTATAGTATTATTAAAATTAGTACAAAAGTTACAAACAATATTGACTGAATTAAAATGGCAACAGAATATACAAATATTGATCCGGCAAACCCTCCACAAGCACAAACTAAGAAAATTTGGGTTACCTTTTTTATCTTGGTAGGTATAACCGCTGTAGAGTTTATGTTTGCTTTTTTCTTTCCAAAAGATTTAAGAACGACTTTGATTACGATTTACGTAGTTCTTACTTTGTTTAAAGCTTTTTTCATTGTTTCGGAGTTTATGCACCTTGGTCATGAGGTAAAAGCATTGGTGTATTCAATTGTACTCCCAATGATGTTTGTGGTCTGGTTGATTGTAGCAATGATTATGGAGGCTAGATATTATTATGATTCTAATTACAACTACGATAGCATAATGATTAAAACGGCCGAAGAAGAAAAGTCCGAAATGGATTTACCTGGAACCGAACCGGAAGTAGAGGTGGTGACACCTAAAGCCGAATGATGGAAGATAAATTAAAAACAATAAAGGTTTTAAAGACCGGTGTGATATTATGTTTAATACTCATACCGGTTTTAGTTTTTTTTGCCCTCGTGAATTTCTCTAAACCGCATTATTACGTCCCGGTATATTACGGTACGTATGATGAGAGTCTGGGTGATACTGTATATCATACAATTCCGGATTTTGAGTTTATGTCTCAAACTGGTGAACCTGTTACAAATAAAGATTTCGAAGGAAAATTGTACGTGGCAGATTACTTTTTTACGACTTGTTTGGGGCCATGTCCAAGAATGTCTGAACAAATGTCTTTGCTACAAAAGCAGTTAAAAGACGAAGATAGGGTGATGTTGCTCTCTCATACTGTAGACCCTGGTTATGACAATGTAGAAGTCCTTAAGGCCTATGGAGAGATCTATGATACTAATCCAGATAAATGGAAACTTGTCACGGGATCAAAAGAAGATCTGTATCGTATTGCTAGAGAGGAAGGATATAAATTGGCTGTAGGAACTGGAGGTGGAGGAGATGGAGATTTCATTCATAGTCAAAAGTTTGTTTTGGTAGATCGTCAAAGACGTATAAGAGGATATTACGATGGAACGGATATTAAAGAAATTGAACGATTGCTAAATGAAATTGGAATCATTCTGAGAGAAGATAAATTGGCGATTCCAAAATAGAGAAAGGGATTTGTTAGCAATCCATAAGTGTGGTGTACATAGTATCTTTATTTAACTAAAATGAATTCACCTTGTAACTGTAACAAAAAACAGGAGTAGAATATAATATTGCATTATGTTTAAGAATAAAAAGCTGTTAATCGCAGTATCCATTATAATTCCAATAGTAGTTTCGGTATTAATCGGGATGAGAGAACCTCTGATTCCAAATATGCCACTTAAGTTCTTACCTTCAATTTATGCCACGTTAAATGGAATTACGGCAGTTGTATTGATATTGGCATTAATCTTTATTAAACAAGGTAAACGTGTTCTTCATGAACGTATGATGAATACGGCTATAGCCCTATCAATAACCTTTTTATTGATGTATGTAGCATATCATATTACAACACCGACAACTCCACATCCTAGAGATGAGGTATTCATATATTATCTGATTATTTTGTTGAGTCACATTGTTCTTTCGGCCGCAGTGATTCCTTTGGTATTATTCTCTCTTTATTATGCGAAAACTGAT
The DNA here is from genome assembly GCA_965277185.1 of Cytophagales bacterium. GTDB lineage: Bacteria > Bacteroidota > Bacteroidia > Cytophagales > JAHDFW01 > JAHDFW01. Next base: position 32,574 of record CBDICC010000023.1, read on the forward strand.
AACTTTGTAAAACACAAGAGGTTGGTTCGTTGGGCGTATCCCATTTGGCTTTATGTGGCAATAACAGGTGTGATAATCTACCTGATGATATCCCCTCACTATGTGGATTAAGGGTATTTTGTTAACTGAGCTAGAAAAATAATTGGAAGTGAATAGAATTGATATGAAAAGAATCGCAATTATATTAGGAGGATTATTGATTACCACGTCTAACATTTGGGCTCAATGTGCCATGTGCGCTGCTTCGGTAGAGTCAAATGATGAGAATATGGTTGGGAAAGGGTTAAATTCTGGAATCTATTTTTTGATGGCAGCTCCTTATCTTTTAATTGGAACCGTCGCGTTTATTTGGTATCGCACTTATAAGAATAAGCAAAGAGATCAAAATTCGTCGTTAGATTAAAATAAGTTTCTCGAATTCATCTTTTTGAGATAAGGGTGAAGTCCAATTAAGCAACAATCATGTTCGATATCGTTTCGACGATGTTTGAATGGAATTAACTTACTTGACTTGTTCGAATGCTCTTACTATTATATTAAATTATGTATTTTTATTTGTGAATACACCCCTTGCTTAACGTAGAAGTGTATTGGGTGCAGGAGGAGGCATGATCTTTGTTTTTAATTTAAATACCAATTATATTGATCGAAATTAAAGACTTATTCAATCTGACTTAAACAGTTGTCTTTGTGAAAAGAAGCCATTATATACATATATTTCTGTTCGCGCTAGCTGTTGGGTTTTTAGCTTTATTTTTGCGTGAACATAATGTTTCTGAAAGCCAAATTAAGGAACATGCCATTTCGAAAATTGCAAAATACGAAGCTAAATCCAAGCAACTTTTAGAAGATTATCAGAACGATTCAAGCAATGCGACGAGCGAAATAAGTCCAATGATCTTATTTCATTACAAAAATGATTCGCTCGTAAATTGGAGTGACCATTTGGTGAAAATAGAAGCTTCTGAATTAAGAGCAGAGTGGTTTCTTGAAAATCGCTATGGTAAATTTTTAAAACTACATAGCGTTTCCATAGGGAACGATGAGTTAGTAACTATTCTTTTGCCACTTGAAAAGAAGCATTCAATAGATAATAAGTATTTAAGAACTGGGGTTAATCCGCTATTATTTCCAAATATAAAGGCTAGTCTTTCGGCGAACGATCATGTTACAACCAATGTGACTCCGCCTATTCCCATTACAACAGAGGCTGGAGTTTTTTATTTATTTGATATTCAACGATACACAGGGGTGCGTCGAGATTTGTATTTGTTTAGTGTATTTGCCTTATTGCTGTGGTTATTGTATGATTTAACTCGTGCATGGGTACGAAATAAAGGTTTTAGCATCCGTTTTTTCGCACCGATTTCGATTCTGTTGGTAGTTAGGTTTGTAGAATGGTATTTAACGGATTACATCGACTATTTAGGGATTGACTTTACCGTCCAATTTTTCACTTCGTCTGGGATGGGGAAGTCGATTTATGATTTGTACCTTAATTTATTGGTGATATGTATTTTTGCATTGCATACAAACTTGTTAAAAAGACAATTGGTTCAATTTATTAAGCAGATTAGAGTTGGTCCAGGTCATAGTGTGTTTTATATTTTAATTTTTGCGAGCGGATTTATACTGCTCTATTTGTATAGAATCATTCTTGACGGATCTTTTTCCACTTTGAATGCAGAGAACTTACTAGATTATTCTTTTGCGACCTTCTTTGTGCATATCGCATTGATCTGTGTCAG